>NZ_LQNF01000020.1 GCF_001618145.1 Oceanobacillus damuensis | reverse complement strand
ACAATAAAGAAACAGCTTGCTGTAAGCAAACTGTTTCTAATTAATTAACTGGTATTAGAATTGTTCTACAAGCTGTGCAATTGTAGTGTAACCAGTTTCAGGCTTGTTATTTAATACAGCCTCTGCGGCAACTAATTGCTGAGCAGCAGTTAATGCTTCATATTCAGGAATATCAAGTGCTTCTAGAGCTGTATCTGTTGCAGAAATAGTTGTTGCATCATTTACTGCAATAATTTCTGTATTGTATTCATCCGCTACTAAATCAAGTGAAGTTGCAATTTCCCCAGTTGTAGCATAATCGTTATTTGCCAATACATCTAGGAACTGATTTGCTACTTCAACTCTTTGTGCTAGTGTTAGGTTACTGTAAGTTGTTGTATTTAGTAAGTTTACTAGTAATGGTTGTAACTCAGTAGCTGTAGTAGCAGCATAGATATTTTGTACTGCTAATAAGTCTTGAATTTCATCAAGTTGAGCTTGAAGTGTGGTATCAGCTACTCCATCACCATCTGTATCAACATCAATTGGTTGTTCAGCCGCTACTAATACATCAATAAGTTCTTGGGTTGCTTCTAGATCTGCTTGAGTTGCAACTACATTACCGTCTGCATCAACAAATCCTTCAATATCTGCAGTTACTTGTGCTTCTATTTGAGCATAAAGTGAAGCTTGAGCTGCATCTATTTGAGCTTGAAGTGTAGTATCAGCTACTCCATCGCCATTTGTATCAACCTCAATAGATTCGCCAGCAGCTACTAATGCATCTACTAATTCTTGGGCTTCATCAATTTCTGTTTGATCTGCAACCAAGTTACCTTCTGCATCTACTAATGCAGCTACAGTTTCAGTCACTTCAGTTACTAACAAAGCCTGAGCTTCATTGATTAGCTCTTGAACATCAATAGTACCGTCATTATCAGCATCAGGTAAAGTTACACCTTGAGCTACTAATGCATCTACTAATTCTTGGGCTTCATTGATTTCTGCTTGATCTGCAGCCAAGTTACCATTAGCATCTACTAATGCAGCTACAGCTGCTTGAGCTTCTTCAATTGCTACCTGGATATCAAGTAAGTCTTGAGCATTATCAATTGTTACTTGAAGATCATTACTAGCTGGTAGAACCCCGGCATCTACTAATGCAGTTACAAGATCTTGAGCTGCATCAATTTCTGCTTGGTCTGCCGCTAGGCTTCCATCAACAGCTAATAAAGCATCAACAGTTGCTTCAGCGTTAACCAAATCGATATCTGTTTGAATTTCAGCAATAGTAGTTTCATCACCCGTTATTACTGCAGCATATTCAGCGATTAAATCCGGGTTAACAGATTCAAAGCCGTTATTGTTTAAAGCTTCCAAAAGCTCGATTTGATTAGTTGCCGCTGCAACTGCTGAAACTACGTTAACATTATTGATGTCTGCTTGAATTTCTTCAACAGAAACTTCTGTACCATCAAGAACGTTATCATACTGTGTAATTAGATTAGAATTAACATTGTTGAAGAATGCTTGTAGAGCGTTATTAAGCTGAACTTGAGTCGTTGCGTTATTTACACTTGCAACTACATCTGCAAGTGTAGCTTCATTTGCTTCTACTACTGCATCAATACGAGCTTGAAGTGCAGCTTGTACATCAGCATCTTCTACTAATGCAACAGCTTCTTCTGCAGCTGCTACAGCGTCTGCAACCACTTCTAAGTCAGAAATTGTTTCAATAGTAATTCCTTCTAATTCTGCTATTTCAGCTTCTGCAAGTGCAGCATAATCTGGAACATATGTTACAAGCTCAGTGTATTCTACACCGTCAATTGTAAACGTTACTTCTGTTTCAACGTTAACTTCTAGAACAACGTCAGTAAGGTCAACTGTTACAACTTCACCATTAGAAAGTGTAACTTCAAGAGTATCAGCGTCAATCGCACTTACACTAGCAACTTCTGGAACAAGATCTGAAGCTTCGCTTGCACGTTTAACCATTACAGCAAATTCTGCGCGAGTAATTTCATCTGTAGGTGCAAACAAGTTATCTGGTTTACCAGTAATAACCCCATTTTCTAAAGCAATTTCAGCAGCTTCTTTTGCCCATGAAGCGATATTATCACTATCAGCAAATGTTAATTCTGCTTCACCTGTCATTCCATATGCGTCTACAATTGCGACTGCAGCTTCCTGACGAGTTAAGACCTTTTCAGGCATAAAGTTTCCGTATCCATCACCTTGGAAAATCTCTGGAGATACAGCTACTACCGACTCATAGAACCAGTCATCAGTAGTAACATCAGAGAAGTCTTCTGTACCTTCTGTTGAAAGGTCTAGTGCTTTACGTAATACTTCGGCAGCAGAATGACGCTTAATGAAATCTTTAGGGTTAAAATTGCCATTTTGATCCCCTTGGATATAACCTTGACTTGCTAGATAATCAACGGAATCTTTATACCAGTTATTATTATTATCGTTTTCAACGTCAGGGAAACTAACGTCTGCAGCCAATGTTGCTGTTGGTATTACCGCTGTTGCTGCCATTGCTGCAGCTGCTGTTGTAGAAAATACTTTACGACCTGTTTTTTGTTTTGCCATTTAATATTTCCTCCCTATAAGTATATAATTTATCACTCTCGGAAACTATAATTAGAAAAATACAATAAATCTTTATATAGTTTCCTCAAGTAAAAATTAAGCAAAAACCAGATGATTACTATTAGATTCTACTGGTTTTTACTTCCTACTAAGTAATGTAACACCTGAAATGGTAAATTACAACAATCTTGCTATTTCCACCTAATTGCCTAAAATTCCAGTTTTATAGTGTTATAAGATACTTATCCGCTAGTATTATCGGGAGTTATAGGGCCTTGTTTTAATTTTATTTTACAATCTTACCTTATTGCAGACTAGCGTTGGATTTATGCAAAAGATAGTAACAGTTTTATACTTATCTATCTATAAAGAAAAAAAACGGGCAAATGAATGCCCGCTTATTTTCCCTTCCACTTATAATAATCTAATATCCCTAAAGAAATTGCTTTAGCTGATGCCTGTTTATGTGTCTTTAAAATTTCGGCATCCGATTCATTCGTAAGAAAACCAAGTTCAAGTAATGCTGATGGCAGTGGATTCTCGGCTATCACGTGGAAGTTAGCTGTTTTAACACCCCGGTCTTTTGTTCCCAATGCCGCTAGAAGTCTTTCTTGAATGAATCTAGCTAATGCTTTACTGTCAAGGGCTCTCTGGTCTAATGCTGCGGTTGAATAAAATGTCTCTGTTCCGCTAGCGCTTGGAGTAGCTGCATTCCCGTGAATACTAACAAAGGAATCGGCACCTTTAGCTACAGCAATATCTACTCTGCCCGATAATGAAATATAAGTGTCCGTTGACCTTGTCATTATTACTTTGACATTTTCATTTTCCAGATACTGCTGAACTCTTTTTGCAACATCTAAATTTAGTTCTTTTTCAATTATTCCATTGGCAATTGCACCAGGATCGCTTCCTCCGTGACCAGCATCAATTGCAATTACTCTTGTACTTGGAGGATTATCCGTTAACCACGTCTGACTTACATAACCTGAGAGGTTACCTGATTTGATGTACACCCAATTGCCTATTTGATTATGGGTAGTAACTTTATCATTCATATATAACAAACCGATAGAGTTATAATTAGTTCCTGGTCCTTGTCTCACATTTAGGGCAGTGGCTGTCACATATTTGGTCTCTGATTTGAATTCTGATGCTTCCACCGTGAAATCTGGGTTTAAAGCACGGGAAAGCATTAATGAAAACTCCACTCTTGTGATTGAATTATTTGGTTTAAACAATTGATCCCCAGTGCCGTTTGCAATTCCCGCGGCGGTAACTTTCCTAATTACCTCTGTATGGTTTTTATCCTTTGGCATATCTTTATAGTAGACATCAACTACTTCGATATAATTAAACGCCTTCGTAACAAGATAGGCCATTTCCAACCTGGTAATTTTATTTAGCGGACGAAATGTGCCATCTCCATACCCATCGATGATATCCGCTTCGTATCCTTTTTGAATATAGCCTGACGCAAAGGAATCAGAATCCACATCCGTAAACACTGTATCTCTCGGCTCTTTTCCGTCTAATCTCTTAGCTCTACCTATCATCGTTGCTGCTTCTTCCCTTGTCAGGCTTTTTTCTGGCATAAACTCTCCATGCTCATTTCCAACAACAATCCCTTTATCAATCAAATAATTGACCTCAGCAGCATACTGTTCCGGAATGCCTTTCAAGTTACCTTTTGCTGATGCTTCTTCTGAAATTATATATAAACTCGCCAAAAGCATAATCAATAATGCTGAAACCCACTTTTTCCTCATTTTACTCCCCTTTTTTTATTATATATTATAGTCTATATATCGACATAATCACTGCAAGATTTAAGCTGCGTAAATTATTTTTATAATAAAATTCATAATTAAAATATACCATAACTACCAATTATTTCAATAGTTCTTCAGGTACAAACAAGTTTGGTAGTTAACTTTTTTCAAGAAAATTCTATGCTTTCCCCCAAAAATTTGGTAGATTAATAGTGTAGTTTAAATTATTAGGAGGGATAGTTAAATAATGAAACGTATACTTATGTTTCTTACCATAATTTGTCTGTCTTTGTCATTTATCAGTCCAAACATATCTCACGCAGCCAGTGATATAGATGGACACTGGGCTGAAAAAGAAATGAGGGCTATCATTGATGAGGGCATTATGAAAGGTTACCAAGGAAATTATCGGCCGGGCGATACGGTAACACGTGCAGAATTTGCTGCATTTCTTGTCAGATCATTAAATATACCAATAGATTCATCCCAAACAACACCTTATACAGATGTCATTCCCGGTGAATGGTATTATTCAGAAGTTATTACAGCTAGTAATAACAACTTGATTCAAGGAAATGATAAAGGTTTATTCGAACCAGAAAGAGAAATTACTCGCCAAGAAATGGCGGTAATGATCGTTAATGCACTGGATTTTATGGAAGTTGATTCTATAAAATCACCTTTAAACTTTGAAGATCATACTAAGATTGATAGTTGGGCTTATTCAGCAGTACAGAAATTAGTATCCCACAAGATTATAGAAGGGAAACCAATTAATGGAAAACTGTATTTTGCTCCAAACGACGATTCTACCCGTGCTGAAGCTGCTACTTTAATTTATAAAATGTTAAATATACTCTTCCCTAATAGTAAAAATATCGTTACCGCCTCTGTTGGCAGAGATTTTTCGGAAGTTGTAAATTTACAGTCTAACGTAAGTCCAAAGGTAGATGGAGCAGGCATCTTCACTGCTAGCAAAAAGCTTGTTGCCTATTATTTGAATCCAAACAATTTCAGTGTCAGTTCACCAGAGTTTTTCCAGTATTTAGACCTGTCGAAAAGCCTCGGTGCTATTGACGTGAACGAAGTAAATAACAAAATCCTTTCTAATAAAGGAATTCTTACAAATACTGGTCAAGCTTTTATCAATGCCAGTCTTAATTATGGTATTAACGAATTCTACTTAATATCTCATGCTTTGCATGAAACAGGTAATGGAAGTTCTGCACTTGCCAAGGGTATTGAAGTAGGATTGGATAAGAACGGAAATCCAGTGAGAGTCACATCTGAGAATAGGAGTACACTTACGGATATAAAAAAGACCTATAATATGTATGGTATTGGTGCTATCGACAAGGACCCTAACAAATATGGTGCTGAACGGGCCTATCGAGAAGGATGGTTCACCGTAGAAAAGGCTATTATTGGCGGAGCCAAATTTGTTAAGGAAAGATATATCGGTGCTGGACAAAATACATTGTACAAAATGCGTTGGAATCCAGATGCTCCTGCGACACATCAGTATGCTACACATGTCATGTGGTCAGTTATTCAAGCCAAAAATATCAAATTTATGATGGAGAAAACCAATTCACTAGATAATACTGCTTTAACTTTTGAAATTCCTGTATATAATAACCAACCAGATTACTCTCCATTACCTACAGGAGAGGCAATGTACGCAATTGATACAAAGCTTGCCGGAGAAAAAGGCCGAACTACACCAGATAGCCTAAACTTAAGGTCGTATCCTTCAACCGCAACTAAAGAAAATATTATAACCGCTCTACCGAAGGGAACACCGTTTACAGTGGTAGGTGAAAATGGTGGCTGGTACAAAATCAAACAACAAAATGGCGTCGAAGGATGGGTAGCAGGCTGGTACATTCAATTGGATAAAGATATGAAAATAAGTTCTGCATCCCTAGCAGAAGACAGTGCAGAAGAATATGAAGAGTATACAGGTGTTTACGGCAAGACAACTGTTAAAAACATCAAACTAAAGACTGAACCTTCATCTTCAGGTACTCTAATTAAGAATATCGAATTGCCAATTGGAACAGAGGTGGAAATATTAGAAGCCTTTGAAGGTTGGTATAAGATAAGAACATCAAATGATATAGGATGGGTTTCCAATAATACGATCCATTTAAATAATCTGTCACAAAATTAATGAAGTGGTCTACTAAGGAAGGAAACATCTATTTGTTTCCTTCCTTTTATGTTATATTATTAGAGATATTTATGTGAAAAATAAAGGAGTCAATTTTTATATGAGATACGTAACAATTATGGATATTCCATTTTTGCATACCAATCAAGATGCTTTTGTCTCCCTGCTGGATGAACGTATTGAACAGGAGGAGAAGACCTTTGTCATTACCGCAAATCCGGAAATTGTAATGAAAGCAAATGAAAATCAAACATTTATGAACTATATTGAACAGGCAACGTATGTCGTTGCTGATGGGATTGGTGTGGTTAAGGCAGCACAGCTTCTGAATGATCCACTACCCGGACGTGTTACAGGTTATGATACGATGATGGCTCTCTTAGCGATCGCAAATCAAAAGCATTATAAAATTTTCCTGCTTGGAGCAAAACAGGAGACATTGCAGAAAACCATCTCCAATATTTCCGCCCAGTACCCGAATGTTGAAATTGTCGGTTCCCATGACGGTTATTTTAACTGGGAAGACAATGATATCGCTGATTCAATTGCCGCGCACCAACCGGATATCACGTTTGTAGCCCTTGGTGTCCCAAGACAGGAAAAGTGGATTGCGGAGAATTTTGAAAGATTTGATAAAGGAGTTTTCATCGGTATCGGCGGTTCCTTTGATGTTATTGCAGGAACCGTAAGGCGTGCACCGGAATTCTGGCAGAAGCTGAATCTCGAATGGCTGTACCGCTTGTTGAAACAGCCAAGCCGCTGGAAACGAATGTTAGCACTTCCCCATTTTGCACTAAAAATTTTAAAACAGAAATTAAAAGGAAAACCTACACAATGAGCCAGTCAACATTTGTCAAAAGCACCATGATTCTCACAATTGCAACCCTTTTATCTAAAGTATTGGGAAGTATTTTCCGTATTCCCTTACAGAATATTGCAGGAGATGAAGTACTCGGTATTTTCAGTTTAGTGTATCCCGTCTATATGGTTGCATTAATTCTCTCTGTTGCCGGGCTTCCTCTTGCCATCTCTAAACTGATTGCAGAGGCAAGGACAAAGGGAAATTCCTCTTCTATCCGTGAAATTTATATTACCGCAAGTATTCTTGCTGTGCTATTCGGTTTAACAAGTTTCCTTTTCATTTTCAGTTTTTCTTCAGAAATTGCAAATATGTTAGGTGGTCCATCTACTCGACTAGCTTTAGTTGTTGTAGCGGGAACATTACTCGTTGCGCCATATATGGCTGTCTATAGAGGTTTTTTCCAAGGATATGAGGATATGCGCCCTACTGCCATTTCGCAGGTGGTCGAGCAATTGATCCGTGTCGGTTTAATTCTCCTTATCGCTTATTATCTCGTTAGTAATGGTTATTCTGATGAAATCGTAGCTGGTGGAGTCATGATTGGATCTGTTGTTGGTGCACTTGCATCACTTCTCTATCTGAGAGTAAAATATAACCGTTCATCATTAAGGCTTAATTCCAAGGAAAAATATTCTTTCAAGCTATTCAACAAATGGAGTAAAACCATTTTAAAGGTTTCCATTCCAATCGCGATTGGATCCATTACAATGGCATTATTTAATTTTGTCGATTCTTTCACGGTTTCTTATGGACTAAAGGCTGCAGGAGTTGCCTTAGGAGATGTCAATTATTTATATGGAATATATGGACGAGGACTCTCATTGGTGCAAATAGCAACTGTTTTTGCTACCTCTATTGTGCTTCCCCTTGTTCCCTTGATTACAACTAAATTAGCCAGCAAGGATACTGCTGGTACACGTGCCATTATTGAGAAAACACATCGGATGACACATTTGATTTCCTGGCCTGCAGCATTTGGACTGCTTGCCTTAACACTGCCTTTAAACTTGGCATTGTTTACAGATCTGGAAGGCAGCTCCATGCTTGCTATTATTAATTTCAGTTCTGTCTTTACCTCGCTTGCCTTACTTGGAACAGGAATTTTGCAGGGAATGAATTTAGCGAGGACAGGTGCATTTATTATTGTCGGCAGTGTTATATTGAAAACTTTTTCCAACATATACTTTATCCAGTTGTTTGGACTGGATGGTGCCGCACTGTCCACACTGTTTGTCTATATCATACTCGTTATTGTAAACACAATCGTGATTGCAAAACATATAACATTTACAATTGCAAACACAGCTACGTTTAAGATGATTTTCTCATCCCTCATAATGGGGCTCGTTATCGGCATACCAAGCCTTTTGCTGGATGTCAGCAGCTGGTCGAGGCTACAGGCCATCGGTTATCTAATAATCGCCATCGCAGCAGGAGCAGCCATTTACTTTATCCTTCTGTTAACGCTGAAGGTACTCACGAAAAATGACTTGAAAAATCTTCCTGTAGTAGGGAAATTTTTAAATAAAAAGCAGTAGATAAAACTTGGCAAATGCCTTAATTGTACTTATGCAAGCAATCGAGAAAGTCTTTGTACTTTCTTGCTTGCCAAGAAAGGAAGATGAATGATGAAGAAATGGATCTGGGGAGTTCTCCTGCTGTTGCTGGTTCTCTCCGCACCGGGAATTATCGAAAGATGGAACATAGAGGAAAAAAATGTTACATATGAATTAATTGTCCCCTTCGAACAGATATATACGATGACGGACGAGGAGGATATGACACTCGATAAGGCACTTTCCGCTTTAAAAGAAGCTGGAATGACTTCGGTCAGCCTGGAGCCGACCTCACTGAATGATATGGAGAAACAAGGGATTGTCTCCATTTTTAGTGATAGTCAATTGGAAGACACCTTACTGTTCAGTGAGTTTTTGGATGATTTCAATCCGGAACTGAGTGGACATTATGTTACCGAGCCTGAGAATCCTTATTACCAAGAGATGATTAAGGAATTCTTTAACCCTGCCGAGATAATGATTGGGGATATTCCGTTTTATTTTATCGAGGAAAATGATGAGTTCAACCATTATACGGACTTTGCTTACGATGAGCTGGCAATTGAAAAAATAAATGAACATGGTCTTGCCCACCTCATGCGGGTGGAGAACGATGAAAGTGATTTGGTTGATCAGAGAATCACGGATCAACTGATTGATCTAAAGGATGAAAATACAGCGGTACTACTCTCTTCAGGAACAGAAATCATCGGTTTTGATGAAGAGACACCGAATAACCAGTCACCATCCATGCTAAGCGAGGCTGGGTACAGATTTTATTCCATCGAGTTTAATCCGATTAAAGGTCTTGCCAGGGTGGCCCAAAATACTGATTATAATCTCATCCGGCTGCATAGCATTGATATCACGAGGGAGAACCTCGAATTGGATGAGAGTATTGCCCGGACCATCCGCGCTGTCAAAGAACGAAATATCCGGTCTGTCTTCTTTCACATGCCTGAGGTAGGTGAATCTGCAGAGGAAAATTTAGAAGCTGCCACAAGCTACCTTGCCGGGGTTCAGGAGCAAATGCCCGATCATTTTAAAGCAGGGATTCCAGACCCTTTTGATCAGATTTCTATTCCCGTATGGGTGACAGCAGTTGTTCTTCTGGCGGCAATCATCTTCACCTATTTGGCTGCTAGTGTCACCAGGAACCCGAAACTCCAGCTGGCTGCTGCTTTATTCATGGTCTTGCTTGCTGGTGCGTATGTCCTTTTAGACAGAATTGTTTTACTACAGGCGTTCGCATTGATTATTGCCGTCATCACACCAATCTATGCCGTTCTTTCGTCTGCTTCCGGATCAACGAAGCTCGGCGAAATAACACTTAGCTACCTGAAGGCGGTCGGCATCAGCATTATCGGTATTATCATTGTCATCGGACTGTTAAATGGCAATGGCTTCATTACCGGTGTCCAAGGATTCAGAGGCGTGATCATGGTCTATATTGTCCCTATCGTTTTTGTCTCCCTTGTGGTGCTTTGGACAATCAGCAAGAACTTATTGCAATCGGCCCAAATGAAAAATGCCTTGGCACAAACGGTCAAATTACTGCAGTTTGAAGTCAGGTACTGGCACTTGCTTGTATTTGCAGCAATTGCCGGAATCGGAATGTTCTATATCGGCCGTACAGGCAACTTTGGCATGGCGTTTGATCTGGAGTTAATTTTCAGGCAATGGCTCGAGGAAACGTTATATGTAAGACCGAGAACGAAGGAATTTCTAATCGGTTTCCCATTCTTTATTTTGGCGCTTTATGTCATGGGAATAGACAAAAAATGGGGAAGCATCCTCCTCATTCCGGGAGTCATCGGCTTCCTGTCCATTATGAACACATTTACACATTTCCATATCCCATTATCGATTTCACTGCTTCGGACCATATATAGTGTCATTCTAGGTTACTTGATTGGCCTTCTGTTTATTTTTATTGTTAAAAAGGGCTACCAGTTTATTTCTAAACGAATTTCGAGGTGGACGTAATGCATATTGTACTATCTGGTTATTATGGGTTTGATAATGTCGGGGATGAAGCAATCCTGTTTTCCATTATTCAAGCAATCCGCAATACCCGTGAAGATGTCAAAATCACCGTACTTTCCAATAATCCAGAAGCAACAAGGCAGACATATGGCGTGGAAGCTGTTAACCGGTGGAAACTGAAGGAAATCAGCGATGTTTTGAAGTTTTCCGATGGGTTGATCAGTGGCGGCGGCAGTCTTCTGCAGGATGAAACAGGCTGGAAATCCATTCCCTACTATACCGGCGTAATGCAGATTGCCAAGCGGCATAACACGCCTGTATTCATCTATGCACAAGGGATGGGGCCGATCAATAAATGGTTCAGCAAATGGCTCGTGAAGCTGACATTGAATAAAGCAGCAGACATTACCGTCAGGGATACAGATTCTCAGGAATTGCTGCAGAAAATCGGTGTTCGCAAAACCATTTCGATTGTTCCCGATCCGGTCATGGCGCTGGATGGAACGTCCTTCACCAGTAACTGGCTGGAGGAACAAGCATTAGGTGACTTTGTTGCTGTCAGTGTACGCGACTGGCCAACCGAACAGCCATATAAACAACGCATCGCCGAATGCCTGGACAAAGTCGTACGGGCAGGTAATAAGGTTGTCTTTGTGCCGATGCACGGGGAGCATGACGCAGCCACTTCCCGAGAGGTTGCCGGGATGATGATGGAAAATAGCACCGTTTCCCCCGCCGATGCATCCATAGAGGAAAAGATTGCTATTATTGGCGAATCGCGTTTGCTGCTTGGCATGCGTCTGCATTCGCTGATATTCTCAGCTGTAACACACACACCATTTGTCGCTCTTTCTTACGACCCTAAAATTGATTCCTTTGCTGCGATCTGTGAGCAGCCTGTTTCCGGACACGTGGAAAACGATAACTGGGATGGCCTGAAGCTGTATGAGCAGGTGAGTGATTCATTAGCGAATGAAATTATACAGCAGGAGATGCTGCAGAAAAAAGCGGAGGAATACAGAAAGCAAGCACTGGAAACAGCCGTGATGGCTTTTGAGGCTTTTAAATAAGTGAATTATAGTGCGGCTGTCGGGGCGAGGTTCGGCAGTTTGTGTACGGCCAGGATGAAGATTCCTGGCTGTTTTTTTGTGCCTTTTTAGAGATGCGATGGGTGGTCCAAAGAGTTTTTTGGCGGGGGCGTATAGGGGTTGGCGAGAGCTGTGCGGCTTCTGGCGAGGGGGGTTGCACGGGTTTGGCGGGCTATTTTTTATAAAAAGCCATTGCTCACATTAAATTGGCCATTGTTTTGGTATAGGTCGCCATACGCGAAGCAAAATAAAAAACAGCCACAACCAGGCATAAAACCTCGTCGTGACTGTTTTTTTATTTTTTGACCGGAAACTTTTCCATCGGTGGCATTTTCCCGAATATAATCCAGTACTGCGGGATGTAGCGGGCGGTAAACCGTACGACGACCCAACTGCAAATTCCAATCAGGATGAATGTCAGTATTTGCCAGCCATGGTATATGAGTGGCGTTCCAGAGTCATAGATGGCCCGAAACAACATCAGAAACAATGGGTGGATTAAGTAGATTCCGAATGATGTAGCGCCAATTTCCATAAAAATCATTTTCATTCTTGGAGTGAACTTTTTGTTTGCTATATGTGAAAGGTAGAACAATACCTGTCCGGCTATCAGTGCATGCATAGCCCATGTAAATTCACTCAAGTAGCTATTGACAGTATCCGGTAAAAAAGGCGCAACAGTCGCAAATGCCCCGATACGGACGAGATACATATAACCTGTATACAAAATTACGATTGCACCATAGCTAATGAATAAAGGAATAATTACTTTATCCTTAAACAATGGATCCTTCATTTTTGCTCTAATCTCATTATAATAGATTCCCAAATATGCTCCAATGAAATAGAATGATAGATAGGATAATGAAATAGATCCCTTTAATGTAATATGGAAATAATTTTTATTTAGAATAACCCATAACCACTGCAGCAATATCCCTATCCAGATCGCATTTTTTCTAAGAAATGGCGATTTTTTAAACATGATTAACAGCAATGGGAAAAGAATATACAATTGTACACTGATAAACACAAAATATAAATGCGGATGTGCCTTGCCTAATGCAGTCAATTCCACAAATCTGCTAAAGGCCGCTCCAATTGTCGGATAGTCATAATATACATACCATTTTAATACGAAATAAATAGCAGAAAATAGAATGTACGGAATTAATATATACTTTAATCGTTTCGTATAAAATCGCTTCATCAAATCCCATGATGTCTCTCTTGGATAATAATTATAGAATAAAACAAAGCTACTAAGCATGATAAACGTGGGTGTCCCCAGTTTACCAGCTATATTTAGAAAGTTATAAATAGGGAAGAGTAGAGAATCCGGCTCCGTACTGGTCACTCCACTTGAGGAGGAATGAACTACCATTACAGCTATGATGGCAAATGCACGAGCTAGCTGAATCTCGTCCAAACTATTCCTTTTCGTTAGATTTTTCATTTTATCACCATTTTTTTAAGTCATTAACTAGTATAGTTTATCATTATTACTTAGCTTTGTCAGGAGTATTTTTTTCCAAATCATTGATAGACTACGAGAACTACTTGTTAGTAAGTATTTATAGGCTACTGTATTTATAGTATGATAATACTATATTAGCCAATTATTATTGAGGAATCTAACTGCTATGCTCTTTAATTCATTCGAATTTATATTCGTTTTTTTGCCCGTTCCTCGTTATGTTTATTGGATATTTTCTATTAAATAATTTGCATCCTGTTGCAGGTAAGATAGGGCTTTTAATTGGTTCCTTGTTTTTCTACAACTGGTGGAATCCTGTATATTTATCCTGGAAGCGTCCCAAAAGATTTCATTGAATTTATGTGACAAAATCAATAGAATAAGAGGAAGTGGTTTTTATTTCTACACTTTCCGGAAACCTTATAGGAGGGTACATTTCTAGCTGCTCGTTCGATGTATTAAGGAAAATAACAACCTCCATACCTACTTCTACTTTATTAAAAATCTCTGTTTCAATACGATAATAAGCAAGATCCTCTTTCATCGAAATTACCTCTATTTCTTCTTTCGTTTTATTGGCTAACATTTCCCTATATAAATTCGCTGCTACTAAAATTTGGTTTCCAGGACTTTGTGTTTTTTCTATGACTAATCCTTCGATCACTAACACTGATTCTCCCGGTTTATTATGTTCCGTATTCTGGGGTTGATTCGTTTTCATAACTGTATCGCCTTCAGTTGTACCGTAACCAACGGATAAAAGAAATAGTATTCCTATAATAGAGCATAATTTTCCATATTTCATCTTATCTCCCCTTTAAACGGTTAGACGTATTTTTAAATAAAAAGTTACCTTATTATTATTGCAAAAAATAGTATAATGTGGGTCATGCCCAATTATCACTATTTTTATTTTTTCCTAATACATTTGTATAATCTTCCCTAACATATCTGCTTAAAGGTAAATAAAATAGTTAGTTTGGGAAATTATTAAAATATCAGATATGTATGTTTGATGTATTATTTGCTAACAATACAAAATAACCGTTAGAATTAGCTACTGCTTTTTCTAACGGTTATTTTCATTCATTATAAGATTATTTCTTTTCCTTGCTTACTTCCATCAAGCGGAGTAATGGTCGATATTTTTCACTTATTAATCCAGTTACTTCTACAATTAATTCCACAATTACTAATAATGCAAGAAGGAGTAAAGCCGATCCCCAAAGCGTGGCTCTAGTAAAAATAATTGCTGCAATGCTAAATAATCCACTCATCGCGTAAATTATGATAACTGATTGCTGATGTGTGAATCCCAATTTTATCAGACAATGATGCAAGTGAAACTTATCTGGGGCTGATAAAGGTTTCTTATGAATAATACGACGGATAATCGCAAACGTTGTATCCAGAATCGGTACACCCAAAATAATAATCGGTACAATCAAAGAGAATATCGCAACGTTCTTGAAGAGCCCCATCACGGCCAGTACACTAATCACATAACCAAGAAATAATGAACCGGTATCTCCCATAAAAATCTTCGCAGGGTAGAAGTTAAAAACCAAAAAACCAAGTGTACTCCCTAACATTATAAAACCTAGCAGTGCAACCAAAGGATTCCCCATGGAGATTGCCAATGCTGAGAATGTTAATAATACGATGGAAGAAACTCCTGCCGCAAGTCCATCCAATCCATCTATTAAATTAATAGCATTTGTTATTGCCACTATCCAAACTATTGTTAGCGGTACAGCCCATCCTCCGAACTGGATGATGTCGCCTGTAAACCATGTTATATATTCAATCTGAATTCCGCCAAGAACCGTGATGACTGCTGCAGCAATCTGCCCAGCTAGTTTAGTCTTGGCAGATAGCTCTTTAAGATCATCAATAATTCCAATTGTTACGATGATAATTGACCCTAGGAGAATTGGCCATGCTTCTATTGTTTCCGGAATGAAAATTAAGAAACCAATCAAAAAGCTTATAAACATTGCTAATCCACCAAGTCTAGGCATTAGCTTTTCATGAACTTTTCTTTCGTTTGGCTTATCAACAGCTCCGACTTTAATTGCTAGTTTTATAACGAGAGGTGTAATTAACATAGATGCAATAAAACAAATAGCTAAAGCAATATATACCATTTTTATCCTCCTACAGTAATTTAATCCCCAAATCGTTTGATACACTATTTATAGACGTTTAATAAACTAATTATGTTACATAGATTTATAGCAGAAGATTAATAACTTTAATATCCCATATGATTATATAAAACTATGATTAATAAATCAACTTAATTAGTAAAATGGTTCGTTTCAAAAGCCCGGAAGCAGACTAATCGTCCATTCCAGGCTATAACAGTTACCTATATAATATTACCTCGTTTTCTTTGCCACTAAACTCATTTAATAAACCTTGGGGTTATCCACAAACCCTTACGTATTTATCCTCCGGTTTCATTCTAAACAAAGCAACTGCTATTAAACCGGGAAGAAGCATGAAGTATAATGTTCTTTTAAAACCCTTTTTCCTCATCTACATCCCCACCTCCTGCCAATTAGGGATTGTATCAGGGTAAAAGATTGCCTGGTATTTTTCCAGCTCGTCCGTACCGATCAAAATGGACGGGAATTGATGCATCTGTTTCATTTGGTCAATCGTATTTACCGGCCAGACGGCGATTGGTATGTTCATCTCTTCGAATTTTTTTATATTTTCTTTTTTCAAACCACTGTATTGTATGGCATAGAAAGATATCTTTAAAGGTTTCAGAAATTCGCATTCCCGGGGGAGCAGTTCATTTGCCAATGGGCCTATCTGTAATTTTTTGGAGATGATTCTTAGTCTTGCGAGGGAGTGATGATTAAATGAAATGACATAAACCTGATCCAGCACATTCACTTTTTTTATGATTTCATAGACCTTTTCTTCCAGGCCATGATAAAATCCAGTCTGTTTCAATTCCACAAACACCTTCATGCGGTCCTTTGTCAGACGCAAAACTTCCTCGAGCGTCGGGATTCTTTCATCATGGTTAATCGTAAACTTCTGTAACTCCATGAAAGTATAATTTTTGATTTCGCCAAATCCATCTGTCATACGATCGATGGTAGCGTCCTTCATCACAACCGGAACGCCGTCTTTAGATAGATGAACATCAAGTTTGGTGTGCGAAAATCCTAAATCGATTGCTGCCTGAAAAGAAGATAATGTGTTTTCCGGATACTTTAGTGAATAACCTTGATGGGCTATACCTCGTATTGTCATTAAATCATCCCTTCTCATTTTTAGGAGAATCATATACCTTTTTATTATATATTATAGACAAAAATTATTAAGTCCAAGTGAATTTAACGTATGAACTTTGTAAATTAAGGAAAAACAGGTCCAACCTGATGGCTGGACCTGTTTTCGCCTTACTGTTCAATTGGAGTAAGCTTATTTTTTCCATTTTTGTGATGCTTGTTGTCACTCTGATTCCATTCGGAAGACCCTTTTATTTTACCGTTAAACTCGTAAACAGCAACTGTCCCTGAAACTTCATGTGTTGTCGCAAGCAGAGCATTTCCAGTAGGGCTTTGTTTTGCTCCAATGAATTGCAGACCTTCTGGAGAGACATCCCCTTTCACGTCTTCACTAAAGTCGCGACTGGAAATTAATTTCTTGAACTCTGGGCTAAGTGGGTTTGACAGATCGTAAACCATGATCCCGCTAAAACGTTCCAGTGCTATAAATGCATAGGTTGTCCCATCAATCTCACCGCTTACGACAGTTTCCGGCTCGGGTCCCTTGGCATCACTTCTGCCATCATATTTCAATTCATCATTATTTGTATTGAAGTGCTCGGGAAGTGCTTCTGCTGTAATTTTTTCAAAATCACTGCCACTGTCATAAACAAGCTCCACCGTATCCGCGTCAAAAATAGAAAAGCTGCGACCGCCGTATGTGTGCAGTGATTCATAAATGCCTTCATCATTTTTACCGTCTTCCAATGTAATATCTGTTTTGCCCAGCTCATCCAGAAGCCCACCTGCAACAGCCTCATCAAGCTCTTTCTGTGTATATCCTTCATAGTGGTCGGCATTCAGCTGGATCTGGCCTTTTATATCCTTGATGCTCGCTTCTTCCGAGTATGCATCATAATCACGTGCATCCCCTTCGTTTGGCGTCAGGATGTATGTTTTGCCATCTGCGGTGAATGTATCGATGGCATCAGGCATATAGAAGCCTAGAAGTGGCTGTTTTTCAATTTTTGTTTCATTATTGTCTTTTGCATCCAGTTCATTTCCCGGAACGGAATGATCTTTCACGCCCAAGCCTTTCACATCGAGGATTTCTTCATTTACCAAATCTACCGTTGCAATGGCATTGTTTTCCTGCAGAGATATGTATGCTGTTGTACTGTCATCGGTAACAGCTGCATATTCCGGTTCCAGCTGCTGTAAAGTTGTCCCTTCTGAGCCGATCCTTACTTTGTCATCCAGTTCCACCCCCTCAAAGGTCAGGTTGTTAGCTGTAAACTCAGCTGGATCACCTGTTACATCGATTATGGAAATCGAGCCTTCCGGGTCCACAGAGTAATCTTCGTCAGGTTCCCCTTCGTTTGCGACAACTGCTTTTGTACCATCCGGGGTAAATGTGACCATGTCAGGTAATGAGCCAACTTGTACATGGTTTACATATTCTCCATCTTTTGTAGCAAATACGATGTAGCCTGGGTCTGTTTTCGGATTGCTGACTACGGAAATTGCTATCAAATCCTTGTATGGATGTGATGCGATACTTGTAATATCGTCAATCCCCTCAATCCCGAAGTTCTCCAGTAAAATACGTTTTTCAGATGTAACTTCAGAGAATTTACCAGATTTAAGCTTTTTAAATGATAGAATATCAAATCCAGCTGCTGCCCCATTTGTAACGAAAGCCCGCTGCAATTCAGGATCATAGGCCATGATTTCCGTACCGCCTTCACCCAGGCCGCTATCATATTGTCCTACCTGTGAAGCTGTCAAATCCTCACCGGAAAATTGAAAAAGAGGTGGTTGTTCCGCAAAGACGTTGAATGGGATGGTACCTGTAAATAGAACAGTTGCTGTAGCGCCCGTAATGATCTTCTTTTTAAACGTCATTATGTAATCCCTCCTATTTTCTATGGTATTTAATAGTAATGTTACAGGAGGGATGTAAACTGGTTGTTGTGTTTTTGTAATTTTTTGATTAAGAACATTGATAGGTTGAACGTCTATGCTGCTTTTCAGAGATCGCTTAGTGGCTGGGGCTGACCCCTAGTTCAGTTTTCAATCTCTTAGTTCGATTTTGGAAGACCTAGGTTGAGCGCCTTAGCTTAGTTTGGGAGTGCCTAATTCCAGTTTCGCACCAACTATATGTTACGGCCAAAATCCAAGCCATCTCCACCAAGTGAAAGCAACGAGTATTGTAATAACTGTGCTTGCTATCGTTGAATATATTCCCGGTAATAAGAAGTCTCGCTGACTGATTTTACCACTGCTATAGACAACCACATTTGACATGGTTTCTACGATAAGAATATAACCAAGCAGAATAGTCACGGATGCCGCGAAGCTTATAACTACTGGGTCAAGACCAGCTTGTTGCGATAGACTGATTAGCACGGGCATGATTGTTACAACTGCAGTTGATACGTTGGTTACTCCTAAATGGTAGATTTGGGAAACAATGACTGCCATTGGAATTGCCAGCCAAGGGTTGGAAAAGACTTCTAACACAAAATCAGGTGTCACGAGAACCTCCAGGAGATCGATTGCACCTGACTCAATCAGTGCAAATCCTAAGGATAAGGTAGCGCCAATCAATAGCACCATATCAAAATTCACATCGATCATTTTTTTCCATTGCACAAATCCGATGCCAGGCATTGTCATTAAAACAACCGCTAGTAATGCTCCGAATGTAGGGTGATATCCATGGAATGGCTCTGTGACCCATATCAAAATCGTAAATCCGAGAATTCCCAAGCATTTCTTGTCCTCTATTGTATACGGTCCTATCTTTTGCAAATTTTCGTCCATCTCTTTTTGAAGCATATTAAATGAAAAACTCTCTGGCGGGAATAGTTTCCATAAAATAATTGGGACAACGAGCATCAGCAATAACCATATCGGTAATGCATATATAAACCATTGTACATAGGTAAGGGTTGTACCCAAATATAGCCGGAGAATCTCTACCGTCAATATATTTCCAACTGCAGCTGTCAAGATAGCAACACCACTGACATTCCCTCCGAAAGCTGTACTGAGGAGCAGCAATTTGCTGAAATTGGTTTCTTTTTTTGCACCGACTGCATCCAGTGCAGAAGAAACAAGTGGCATCATCAGTGATGTTCTTACGGCAGTGGAAGGGATAAAAAATGCTTGCACTTGCATTAGTGAAAATAGCGAGAGAAAGATTCCTTTGGCGGATTTCCCCCATTTTGACAGTAAACGATATGTAAGGCGGTCCATTAAATTTGTCTGATTGACGCCTGTTGCTATCATCATTCCTGCAATAATCAGAAGTACTGCCGGTGATGCAAATCCGCTAAGTGCCACTTCCATCTCTACAGATTGCAATAAGATCAATAATACGAGGACAAGCAGTGAAGTCATGCCAATCGGTATTGGCACAAATGCCCATAAAATAAGACCAAACATCATAATTCCGATTGTCGTTCTCGCTCCCCAGCTCACTTGCTCCGGCAAAAAATAGATAATGGAAATCAACAGAATTGTGGCGCAGAGCATGATAACCATTTGATTGGAAATTAATTTTTTTAGCTTTTTCCTTCTATACATTTTCATAACCTTCTTCAGCAATATGATACATACGCATATAAATGGAAATACAGCACAATTAAATTATGCTGTATTCCTGAATCTACATCGAACTGACTTCTTGCTGTGTCACATTTTGAGGAGGATCCGATTTCTTCAAAAACTTTTGGATGACCATTGCGATGATAATAACTGTAATCCCTGCAAAATCAGATGCTAAACCTGACACCATAAAGAAAAGTGCTCCTATTAAAAGAATGGCACGCACATAGATTGGTGCTTTTCTTCCAAAAAACCAGCCTTGTACAGATGCTGCCAGCAGATAGATACCTACAAGTGCTGTAACAACTGCAAGACCAATCGCAACCGCAGAATCGCTTAACAGGAGTAATTCCGGACTGTAGAAGAACATAAATGGAACGATAAACGCTGCAAGGCCAATTTGGAATGCTGTTACACTTGTTTTCATCGGATTGGTTCCCGTTATGCCTGCCGCTGCAAAGGCCGCCAATGCAACTGGTGGCGTGATTGCTGAGATTACTGCATAGTAGAATACAAACATATGCGCCAGGATTGGCTCCATTCCCATACCGACTAATCCAGGAGCGACAACAGATGCTGCTACAGCATATGCGGCAGTTGTAGGCATTCCCATCCCCAGAATAATGGATAATGCCATCGCAAACAGCAATGCTAAAAACATATTATTATCTGCAATGGAAAGCAGCATCGAGCTGAATCGTTGGCCTACCCCTGTAAGTGCAATTACGCCTACGATAAAACCAGCACAAGCAACAATTGCAATTAGCTGCAAAGCATTCTTCATCCCCAGTTCCAATGCTTCCAGGATATTTTTGAAACTCATGCGTGTTTCTTTACTGAATAAGCTGATAACGAAGCATGCAATGATACCGATTGTACCAGCATAAATGACGCTAAATCCGCTTACCAATAGTCCGATAAGCAATAAAATCGGTATAAACAGGTAAAGCTTTTTCAGGATATATTTCAGGTCTGGCAGCTGCTCCCTTTTCAATCCTTTTAGTCCCTCTTTGATTGCTTTAAAATCAATCATGAAATAGATGGAAATGAAATATAACAACGCGGGAATGGTTGCAGCTAAAATGATTTCTGAATACGGCATTCCCGTAATCTCGGCCATAAGAAAGGCACCCGCACCCATGATTGGAGGCAATAACTGACCACCTGCGGACGCTGTCGCTTCTGTCGCTGCCGCAAAACGCGGGTTATAGCCTGTCTTTTTCATCAGTGGGATTGTTAAAGAACCAGTCGCAACAACATTTCCTGCTGAGGTACCATTGATCATTCCCATAAGCCCTGATGAGAAAACCGCTACTTTGGCAGGACCACCACGCATTCCACCTGCCACCCGGAAGGCTACATTCATAAAGTATTGCCCTACACCAGACATTTGCAGAAAGGCACCAAAAATAATGAAGAGAATAATGTATTTAGAGGATACATCCGTTGTTACACCGAACACCCCGTCCAGTCCATAGATATACGTTACAAAGCGTTCAAAAGAATATCCATTATGGTTCAGAAAACCTGGCAGCCAAGGTCCTAAAAACACATAGGCAGAGAAGATGAACGCTAGAATCGGGAGAATCCAGCCGCTTGTTCTTCTAGTAATCTCCAATACCAGCAATAAGCCTAGTGTTGCTACAATAACGTCCATTGTTGTCGGTGCTACACCAAAGCGGAAAACCAATTGATTTAAATTGGCATAAATATAATAACCGACAAAAATCGCCGCGAAAATAAAAATCCAGTCCAGGATAGTAATTTTATTCGAATCTGTTTTCCACCCTTTATAGAGCAATAATGCCAGTACCGTTCCAAAGAGCAGATGAGTACTTCTGAATATCCATGGATCGATAGGGTTTAAATTCAAGATGTATAGATGATACAATGCCCCGACAACCGCAATGGTCATAAACGTATATCGCATCCAGCCTGACAGATTTCTAGTGTTGGGTGACGCTTCCAGTGCATCCTCATTCACTGTCGTATCAATTTTTCCATCTCTATTCACTTTCGGTTCTTTCACATGTTCTTCTGCCCTATTATTGTCAGCCACTCTTTTGGAGTTATTTTCTTTGTTCGACATGTTTTATCCTCCCGATGAAATCAAATCTAAAGTTGAATAGATTCCTGAAGGAGAATCTATTCAACTTTGAAACATCCCCCTTCTATCTGCAACGCTTACTCGCTTGCTTCCGCTTCATACTCTTCTGGATATAATTCTTCAGGAATATCAATGCCTATTTCCTCGTAGTAACGGATTGCCCCTGGGTGCAATGGGAACTGGGTATTTTTCAATATCGCTTCTGGATCTTTCGCTTCTTCAGCAGATGCATGTGTGTTAATCATTTGATCAATATTTTCGTGGTACATTTTCACAAAGTCATATACAAAGTCGGTATTTGCTTCTTTTTGGACCACACCAAAGTTAAATTGTGCAATCGTTTCGATATCGCCCTCTTGCTGCTGGTACGTTCCATCAGGAATCACAAATTCCTGGAAATATGGAAGCTCTTCGATTACCTTATCGCGGTTTTCGCCGTCAATCCCGTAAATATTGATGTCTTCTTGTGTTTCAACTTCAACTACTGCCGATATTGGAATACCCGCTGAGAATCCGATATGTTTTAATTGACCATCGAGCATTTGCGAAACCATATCACTCGCACCCGCTTGCACCTGGTCTCCTGTTTCAATCCCTAATGTTTTATAAATAAGTGGGTTATATGTTCCAGGAGTCCCACCGGAAGGCCCTACACCAACACGTTCTCCTTCATGTTCTTCGATACTTGTAACACCTGTAGATGCCAGTGACCACCAGTTAAAAGGTGTGTTGTACATCGGGAAAATCACTCGAATGTCTTTATATTCCTTCTCTGCCCAGTCTCCTGATGCATTATATCCCTCGTAAAGCGGCCCTTCCGTCACCATTCCTAATTGGATATCACCTTGGTCAAGCAATTGGATATTGTGGACAGGTCCCCCTGTTACTTCAACATTGGATGTGATATCTAAATGTTCTTCCAGCATGTTCGCAAAGCCGCCACCCCAAATATAATAGGTTCCACCTTGTGATGCTGTTCCGATTGTGACTGTGCTTGGGTATTCATCTTCTTGGAAATCTCCTGATTCAGCATCGGAAGAATTTTCATCTCCACCGCCACATGCCGTAAGTAACCCTAGAAAAAGTGCTGCCATTATAAGAAACCAATATTTTTTCATCGTCTTTCCTCCTCGTAAAATTTAAATCAATATTTTTATTTAAACGCTTTCATTAATAGGAACGTGGCATTTTTAGCACATGCTCCCCAATGTAGGATAAGATTAAATTGTTGTTTACAGGTGCAACCTGATACATGCGGGTTTCGCGAAATTTACGTTCAATATCATACTGATCGACAAATCCGTTTCCGCCATACGTATTTATACAGGCATTCCCTGCTTCCCAGCTTGCTTCGCTGGATAGAAACTTTGCAGTGTTTGCTTCTTCTCCACAATTTTCGCCTGTATCAAACTTTTTCGCAGCTTCGTAGCGCAGGAGATCTGCCGCTTTTACTTTTGTATAGGCTTGTGCAATCGGAAATTGTACCCCTTGATTTTGACCAATTTTCCGATTAAAAACTTCCCGGTTGCTTGCATACTCAACTGCACGGTCGATAAAGAAATATCCGTCTCCGATTGTTTCAGCTGCAAGCAGAATCCGTTCGGCATTCATTCCGTCCAATACATATTTAAATCCTTTTCCTTCTTCCCCAATAACACTGTCTTCAGGTATTTCCATATCTTTGTACCAAATCTTATTTGTAGCATAGTTAAACATCGTACGAACGGGTTCGACAACCAATGAGTCGGGTTGATTTTTGCGAATCTCACGTAAATCTACGAGGAATAATGTAATACCTTGGGATTTTTTCTCCACTTCTTCAAAAGGTGTTGTACGTGCCAGCAGCAATAATAAATCGGATTGTTGAATTCGGCTTGTCCAGTTTTTATGACCATTTACAACATAGCCACTCTTTGTATTTTCCGCAAATGTGCTGATTGCTGTTGTATTGGAGCCGGCATCGGGCTCTGTTATGGAAAATGCCTGTAATCGAATCTCTCCGTTGGCAATGCCAGGTAAATATTTTTGCTTTTGCTCTTCACTTCCGTGCCGTAAAAGCGATCCCATCGTATACATCTGTGCGTGACATGCTGCTGCGTGTCCTCCAGAACGGTGAATTTCTTCTAAGATGATTGTTGCTTCTGTCAGTCCATAGCCTTTTCCACCATATTCTTCAGGAATGAGTACAGATAAATAACCAGCTTCGGTTAACGCGTCAACAAACCCATGGGGATATTCTCGGCCCGGATCGAGTCGTCTCCAATAGTCATTACCAAAGGAATTACACAATGCTCGGATTTCTTGTCTCAACCCTTCTCTTTCTTCCTCACTTAATGTAATTGGTCCCTTTACAGGTTGCAGTCTATTCATGATACCTCTCCCTACCTTTATATGATTTTTATAGCCCAATTATTAACTTTGCTTGAAGTTTGCTTGTGATTCCTTATACCAATCTCCTCCTTTATGATCATTCACCACAATACAAGGGAAATTTTCCACTTCTATTTTACGTATTGCCTCTGTTCCAAGGTCTTCATATGCAATAAGCTCCGAGGATTTTATCTTTTGGGCAAGAAGCGCTCCTGATCCACCAATCGCAGCGAAATAGACGGCGTTATTTTCGGCAATCGAGTCAATGACCTTCTTGCTTCGATACCCTTTACCAATCATTCCTTTTAAGCCTTCCTGCAGAAGTCTTGGTGTATATTTATCCATCCGGCTGCTTGTTGTCGGACCGGCAGATCCAATAACCGCCCCCGGCTTCGCTGGCGTTGGACCGACGTAGTATATCGCTTGGTTTGTTAGATCAATCGGGAGTGCTTCCCCTTTTTCCAGCTGTTCTACCATCCGCTTATGGGCGGCATCCCTTGCCGTAAAAATCGTTCCAGTTAAAAATACTTGATCGCCAGCACGTAATTCCAGTTCCACCCCATCTTCAAAAGGGACACGTATATAATGTTGAGCCATGTTAGACCTCCTTACAATCTCACATGCTTATGACGGCTGGCATGACAGTTCAGATTGACCGCTACAGGTAATGCTGCAATATGGCATGGGGCTGTTTCAATCTTGATATCCAGTGCTGTCGTGGTCCCACCCATTCCTTGTGGCCCGATTCCCAATTTATTTATCTCTATGATCATTTCTTCTTCCAATGCTGCTATATCAGGCTGCACATGCCTTTCACCAACTGGACGGAAGAGAGATTTTTTTGCTAAGTATGCACAGGACTCAAAGTTTCCTCCAATACCCACCCCAACGACAAGTGGTGGACATGCGTTTGGCCCAGCTTCCCTCACCGTGTTTAAGATGAACTCCTTAACCCCTTCCAACCCATCGCTTGGAGTGAGCATTTTCAGTGCGCTCATATTCTCCGCACCACCGCCTTTAGCGGTCATTTGTATTTCTAAATCTTCACCTTCCACTAATTCAACATGGATTACGGATGGTGTGTTGTCACCTGTATTTTTGCGATTGATTGGGTCATCAACAATCGAGTATCTTAAATAACCTTCTTCATACCCTGTTCTTACTCCCTCGTTAATTGCATCCTGAAGGGAGCCGCCAGTGATATGACAATCCTGACCGAGTTTAACGATAAATACCGATACACCTGTATCCTGACACATTGGCACCCTGTTTGCGGTCGCAATATTTGCATTGTCAATTAACTGATTCAGAATACTTTTCCCAGCCTCAGATGTTTCTGTTTTCACAGAATCCTCAAATGCCTGGATCACATCTTGACCAAGGTCATAGTTAGCTTCCTGGCAAAGCCTTGCCACTTCCTCGACGATCTTTTCGTAGGTTATTTGTTTCATGCCACCATCCTCACTTACCTTGAATTTTCTTTCTCAAGCACTTTTTCAAGTAATGTATTTTTTTCTTTTGGTGCATGATCCTTTTTATAAATCATGAATGTACGTTTAAACGTTATGACTATATCTCCTTTTTGGTTATAGCCAGATGTCTTTACTTTTACAATCCCAACGATTGGTCGTGATTTGGATTCCCGTTTTTCCAATACCTCTGAATAAGAGTAAATGGTATCCCCTTCAAATACAGGATTTGGCAATCGAACCTCATCCCAGCCAAGGTTTGCCATCGCATTTTGTGATAGATCTGAAACAGACTGCCCGGTAACAAGTGCAATTGTGAACGTCGAATCCACTAATGGCTGCCCGAATTCGGTCTGCTCTGAATAATAACTGTCAAAGTGTATTGGATTGGTATTTTGTGTCAGCAGTGTCATATAGATGTTATCCGTCTTCGTAACCGTTCTTCCTAGTGGATGCGAATATATATCTCCCATTTCAAAATCCTCATAAAAACGGCCTACCCAGCCTTCTCGAATACTCATCATTTTCCTCCTATTTGTTTATGGTACTTACTTCCATACCTATTTCTTTTAAAATTTGATTTGTGTGCTCTCCAAGTGCTGGTACAGGATTCATTACATTCTCAACGCCTGCCATTGTTACAGGAGGCTTGAGTGCCTGAATTTCACCTGCTGGCGTAGCAATTTTCTTCCAACGGTTTCTTGCTTTTAATTGAGGATGGTCGAAAAAGTCTTTCATCGTGTTTAAACGCGCATTTGCGATTTTAGAAGATTCTACTCTCTCGATGACTTCATCAGATGTGAGTGAAGCGAATTGTGCTTCTATTATCTGTTTTAGTTCCCGGCGGTTTTCAGAACGCTTGGAATTACTTTCAAAACGAGAATCTGTTGCAAGGGATGGATTTTTTAGTACGTTCTCGCAAAAATGTTTCCATTCCCTTTCATTCTGCAGACCAATGAATACGGTTTTTCCATCTCCACATTGAAATGGTCCATATGGATAGATGGTCGAATGACTTGCACCTGCACGCTTTGGTTCGTTTCCTCCATATGCCGCATAATAGGCTGGGTAACCCATCCACTCTCCTAATGCTTCAAGCATGGAAACTTCCATGACTGTTCCTTTACCAGTTTTTGAACGATTCATGATTGCCGTTAATATTCCAGTGTAGGTGTACATCCCTGCTGCAATATCTGCAATGGAAATTCCAGCTTTTGATGGTGTTTCTTCTGTTCCGGTGATGGATACGAGACCTGCTTCACATTGGACAAGGAGATCATACGCTTTCTTCTGTTCGTATGGTCCACCCTTTCCATATCCAGAAAGGCTGCAGACAATTAATTTGGGATGTTTTTCAACTAACTCTTCTGGTATAAACCCCATTCTTTCTAATGCCCCAGGTGCCAAGTTTTGTACGAATACATCTGCCTTTTCCAGCAAACGACGCAATGCTCTTTTGCCATCCTCTGATTTCAGATCCAATGCAATCGATTCTTTTGATCTGTTACACCATACAAAGTGACTGGATAACCCGTTGACCGTTGTATCATAATCTCTTGCAAAGTCTCCAGCACCTGGTCGTTCGACTTTAATTACGCGTGCACCTAAGTCCGCAAGCTGCCTTGTTGCAAATGGCACGGCAATGGCTTGCTCTAAAGATACGACTGTCACTCCTTCTAAAGGTAACAAACGATCCCTCCTCCACTATATTTAAACGCTTACATTTTCTAGTAATCTTTTGGCACGCTCTGCCACAGGGACGTCAATCATCTTTCCATCTACCTGAATGGCCCCAATCCCATTCTGCTGCGATGCTTCGTATGCTTCGACAATTTTTCTTGCTTTACGTAGCTCTGATTCGGTAGGTAAAAATATATTGTTTACAGCTTCCAACTGTTTTGGGTGGATAATCAGTTTTCCTTGAAACCCTAGACTTTTTGCTACATTCGTAGCCTTTTGAAGTCCATCCTGATGATGGATATCTGTATACACCCCATCAATCGGCGGCTGAATCCCTGCTGCGTTTGAGAACATTACCAGATTCGAGCGTGCCATCAGAAGTGCATTCCCTTCGTCTTTAGGAATACTCATATCCAGCATGAAGTCTTCCGCTCCGAATGCCAGTGCTTCAATTCGGTCACTCGCTTTGGCAATTTCATATGCATGATGCATACCTTTTCCGGTTTCAATCAAGGGGATTAGCGAAATGCTACCAGCCTTTACGTCATTCCTTGCTTCGAACTGTGCTATCAAGTAGTCCACAAGCTGAATATCCTCTTTACCATTCACTTTAGGAATGACCAGACCATCCAGCTTTTGCGATACAACAGCTGAGATGTCATCCAGGAAGTATGGACTGTTTATCTCGTTTACACGGACAAATTTCCTTGCCTTTGTTTCTAATTCATTAATCGCTTTTTTAATTTTATGACGTGCCCCTTCTTTTTCTTCAGAAGCCACACTGTCTTCTAGATCAAAAATAATGTTATCTGCTGACAGTGTCGGTGCTTTATCGATATGTTTCGTTTGATTTCCAGGTATGAAAATCCATGTTCGATTCATGGAAGACCTCCTTTTTGAAAACTTGAAATGCCAGTTGCACATATGGAAGCAAGAAAGGTTTATGCATTTTACTTGTCTATGGGAGGGGTTTTTAACACGTCCCCCTAATAATGGATATTGTAGATTGGATACAATATTATCTTAATAGATTCACATTAATTTGTAAACTAAATATTTCAATTAATTTATTTGTTTTATTTTTTCTGAATAAATTACATGCGATCAGTTTATGAAAGTAGCGTTCTAACCCTTGTTTTCTTCCTTCATAAACTTGATTAGTTCCTTGCCTGTTCTTTTTATATGGTACTCCAGTTCTTCCCTTGCCTTTTTAATATTCTTGCTGCTTATTGCTTCCAGAATTTTTTCGTGTTCCATATTTGATTTCTCTATCTGCCCGGGAATAATATGGGGCGTATCTTGTGCGAGCCCATGGGAAATCGTCTCCATGAAACTTTTTAGTCGATCACTATCACATCCACTATATAACAAAGAGTGAAAACGACGATTCAAATCCACATATGTTTCTTTATCTGTTGTCTTTAACATTTGAATATGCATTTCGTTTAAAGCTCTAACATTTTCCTCATTTAAATTCGGAATGCTTTTTTTCAACACGAGCGATTCAATTACAGAACGCAATTCATATATTTCTTCAACATCCTCAACAGTTATGGACCTTACCACAGCCCCCTTATGAGGTTCCAATGTAACGAGTCCCTCTAATTCCAGTGTTTTTAATGCTTCCCGTACTGGCATTCTGCTGACGCCAATTTGTTCTGCGAGTTCTGTTTGAACAAGTCTTTCTCCAGGTTTAAAAACACCCTTCAGAATGGCTTGCCGTAAAATACTGCTCACCGAATTCGGCAGCATTTCTCTGTTTCCTAATCGTAAATTCATCTCTTCTGCCATATTAATTACTCCATTCCCGTTTGTTTCTGTCTACGTTTGTTATGAATGATTACTTGTCGTGGTTGCCTCTGTTCCTGCAAATAGTTCGTTTAAGTTTGACTGGCTTTCAAGTTCCATAATTTTTCCTGCTAAACCGTCGCGATCCACTTCAGACCAAGGTAAAGCTAAGCGATGAAACTTTTCAAGTAAATCCGCTTTTGTTACCGGGTTCTCCGGGTCACCTCTTGGAAAATCTGTTTCAACTTCAATGATCTCCCCATCTTTTAAACGGATTTCTACTTTTGCTCCCCATTTTTCTGGATATGCCTGTTGGATATCGGCTCCAACCTCCACTTTCACTCGTTTCATCAGATCACGAATTTCATGATCCCATAAGCTATCTTCATTAAAAGCATGAAGTCCACCTTCCCCTTTTATAAGGGCAAGTGCTGTACAATATTGCAAACTAAATTTAGCAGCATATTCGGTTTGTGGATTGTCATTATCTGTAATGTCAATCGCAACTTGGTATGTCTTAACTGTAACCACTTCAATATCAGAAGCTTTTACATCTGCCTGTCTGGAAACTTCAATCATCAAGTCCATCGCATGATGGGTATGTCGACAGGAAGCATGTACTTTAAAGGAGTTTTCCATAATTTTATACGTACTACCAATGCCTTCAGTCACTTTTGATATATCATAGGTTTCACTCATCGCCTCAAAAAAGCCTCTTTTGCCTTCCAATATTTGGCTTGCTGCTGTAAAGTCTTTTTCGGCTAATAGTGCACTGATTACACCATTCATTGCTGCTTTCCCTGGATGCAATTGTTTTGACATTGCTCCATCTTCAATAAATTCCCATAGACCTGCAGCTTGAGTCCCCGCACTGCCTAATGCATGGACAATTTGTTCCTTTGTAAGGTTCAAAAGTTTGGCTACTGCCGCTGCTGCTCCAAAAGTACCGCATGTCGCAGTATTGTGCCAGTAATAGTAGTGTGATGGTGTCACTGCCTCTCCTATTCGATAGCATACTTCATATCCTGCGATTACAGCTGTGATCAGCTCTTTACCGGTTAACTTCTTCCATTCAGAAACAGCGAGTGCAGCTGGAATCACAACTGTTGCTGCGTGGATAATGGACGCTTTATGAATATCGTCCTGCTCTACCATGTGACTTGCAGAACCATTTAGTAAGGCAGCCTGCATGGCGGAAGACTTGCCACCGGTGATTATAGACGCCTGTGGGGAGCCACCCATTTCATTTACGAGCGCATCGATTTTTTTAATTGGTTCCTTTGTCGAACCCGCAATCGCTGAACCGAAATAGTCCAGAATGCACAGCTTTGTGAACTCGATGACTTCTTCGGGAAGAGCCTCATAATCGGTCTGTATGATATAATCCGCTAATTTTTCACTAAGGTTCATTGAATCACTCCTTTATGAATATATAAATTTAGTATATTGGATTCAATAGCCAATGTCTAGACTTATCCGAAAATTATAAATAAATTTTCAGCTCTGCTTTTAAATACAGTAAATTTGGTTCTTTACCCATTAGTACAGCAAAAAGATATTGAACATCTTGAAAAAAAACAGCCGGTACTTTTTGGGAGCACCGGCTGTTTGTAACTTGCTTAGTTATTGCCTTTTTTCTCACTTTTTCCTTTTCCCTTGGGACCCTGAACTGTTTCCATTGTCAGATTACCTGCATAGTCAATAACTTGTACCCTTACAGTCTGACTTGGATGGATATCCGTCAGTTCCATTTCATATTCATTAATAATCGCCTCTTCGGAAATAGGTTCACCATCCACAAATACTTGCCATGAAACAATTCCGCTTCCAGCTTCATCCGTTACTTGCAAATAAACCTCTTGTTGTTCACGGTTAATCTCAGCTTCTACTACCGGTGCTGTGGTATCGACCAATACCGGTAATTGGAATGACTGCCATTCCGCCCCTTTAAAGTCGATTACCGCTTCCACCTCGAGGTAATACTGTCCTTCTCGGGCCGGTTGACCATCGATTGTTCCATCCCACGTCCAATCGGGATCCAGTTTATAGTAGCTTGCACTACCAGAATCGTAATAGTCTTTTCTCAAAAACTCCTCGTTTGCTATCATCTCAACGACGTTTTCATTTTCATCGAGGACATTGAAATTAGCTTCCTTCGCATTTCTCAGGAATGACAGAATTAACAGTGAATCATCCTGCACACCGTCTCCATTTGGAGAGATTGCTATTTTCGAAGGATCATAGGCTTCTGCTGCTTCATCATAACCTAGGAACCCATAGTTGTCTCCGCCAAGAGATGTCCCTACGCCTGTCATGCCATAAAACGTATTCGGATCCCACATTGGTGTATCAAAAATTGGTGCAGCGTCCCATGCGCCTTTGAAGCCAACATATGGAACGGTCAGTTTTGGATTTGTATCAGATGGATCTGTCAGCGTTACAAAACCTTCCAGCCAGTATCCGTTTGTGAATATGCTGTTCAGGTCAGCATCCCAGTCACTGACATCGAGGCTTACTTCGAATGATGTTGTCCCGTTTGCCGGCACTTCGACAGTGCTTACAGATTCACCGTTTATGGTTGCAACATCAACTAAATCTAATGCTCCAAATAAATTCGGGGCACTTACCATTATCCCTGCGTTAACCGGGGTATCTGTCTGCGCATTAGCTTGTACGTCATAAGTAACTGCTTCATCGGAAAAATTTTCTGCAGTAAGCTCAAATGTCACTTCGTTATCGGTTACTTCTTTTAAAGCTACTTTTGCTTCATTTGTTGATGACTCTGTAACGACTACTGGCGTTGATAATGCTGCATGAATTTGCATCATACCGGCACCTTGGCGTCGTGGCGATACGAGCGCCCCATCAAATTCTACCTGATCTGCAGTATTCATCAATAGATTTTTAGTCAGGTTAACGCGATCCGCATTTTCATAGCCGAACTCTTCATCGACACGTTGCAATACTAATGTACCACCACCTGAAACGTGTGGAGCAGCCATTGATGTACCGCTCATCAGTCCGTACTGATCATCATTTAGTGTGGAGAGGATCTGTCCGCCCGGTGCTGTGATTTCCGGTTTGAAATCAAGGTTTGGTGTCAACCCCCATGAGGTGAAGCTACTCATTTTTCCAGCTTCAGGATTGGTGATTGTTGTTTGATCCCCAGCAAATTCCAATGTCACTGCCTGTCCATCCTGAATCGCTGCTGCAAGTGCTTCACCATCGCTTTTTAGCATAAACAGCTGTGGAATCGTAATTGCTGAATCTGTTGCCATGCTTACCAGACCATCTGTATTGTTATAGATGATTACACCTGCTGCACCGGCATCTTGAGCGTTGAGTGTTTTATCAACGAAAGGTATTGCGCCACGCTGGATTAGGGCATATTTTCCCTCTATATCAAGTCCTTCAAAGTCTTCTGGATATCCTAGGCCTGCTTCTACCACTTCAAAGGATTTCTGTTCGATATCATTCGGATGTGTGCTGCTTGCAGAAAGGAATGCAGCCACTCCTGTTTCTCCATCGATTGCATATTCAACTGCATCCGCTTCCATAAACGTATTTTCATAAGAAGCTACTTGCAGTGATTCATAGGATACACCTGGTGAACCACTTACCCCGTAATCAGGATTGGATGCATACGGATAAAAGTATCCATCGGCAAACAATGCAGAGTTACCAGCAGAGATGGACATTAATACGCCATTATCCACTGCATTGGCAACTGCCACCTGTTCTGGCGATTCTGGATCGACAAATCCTGATGCTGAACCAAGGCTCATGTTCAGCACATCTGCTCCAAGTTTCATGGCATCATCAATGGCTTTAATATAGATATCGCCATACGTGTACTGCATTTCTGGATCATTTCCGAATACTTTCAATGCCAAAAGTTGTGCTTCCGGTGCGATCCCTAAAATACCGCCATTTTCTTCATCACCATTTGCTGCAACCGTTCCACCAACATGCATACCATGATAGTTTGCCGCAGAGTGGATTTCACGGATTTCGTCATTATCATCCATATAGTTGTAGCCATACGGGACTTTTTCCGTATAAAACTGGCCTGGAAGTTCTTCCTCACCGACAATTTGATTCACTTCTTCTTCCGTAAGTTCACCTGTACCATTGTCTGTAAGAACCATATCGCGGTGGGCAGGGTCAATACCAGTATCGATGATTCCGACTACCATGCCTTCCCCTTTATAGCCATAGTCACGCCAAGCTTGCTGGGCTTCTACAAGCTCTTTACTGTACTTCATATTCGGTTCGGCAATCGGGCGTTCGTATTGGTTTACAGGATAAACACCTTTTACTTCAGGGATGGATTCGATTACTTCAATATCCCCCTGTTTTACTTCGGCACTAAAGGCGTTCACTACCGCCGTAAATTCTTCCAGATATTCCGCTTCCACTTTTTTGCCTTTCATTTGATCTTTAACTGCTTTCTGCTGAGCTTTTGCCGCTCTTTCTAGCCGCATCTTTTCTGCTTTTTCCATTTTGTCATATTTTACGCCTTTTTTGGTCGCTTTCTCTACTGGAGCTTCTTCATTCATCTCGACGATAACCCGCAATTTTTCATTGGGATCTGTTGTTTCCTTTATCTCTTCAGTAACCAGATTTTCTTTCTTCTGCAGTGGTGCGTTTGTTACCATTGCACCAGCAAAAGAGAAATTACTAAAAACCAATAGAATCGCTACTAGTAAGACTCCCACTCTTTTCTGCATAACCTTCCCCCTAAATTTTAATAGATTGCATTCCCCTGAATAGAAAGTATTCTATGTCTGAACTCTATGAGACTTAATATTCAGATATATTATTATAATATAGAAAATTTTCCCAGTAAAACAGTGTAATAAGACATAGGTCAAAAGAGGTGCCTGTCACTCCCCGAAATTTGTCGAAAAAAATAAGACTTCCTATTTGAAGGAAGTCTTATTGAGTCTTTGGGCGTATAGAAACTTTTGCCTTTTGCCGGGGCGAGATGACGGGGCGTTGGCGATCCGAATCCAGGAAATAATATGGAGAATCCGATGAAAACACCGGGCTATCGGACAATTCTCCGCCGGAATCCGACAATTGTCATCGTGCATTCAGCAATTGCCATCAACTATCCGACAAATCGTTGCATTTCACGTAACCGTGCAATAGTTTCCACGTTGAAATCAGGCAGGGCATGGGCATTAAGATCTCTTTTTTTCAGAACGACTCATTTTCTTTTTCAATTTCTTTTTCAGTTTCCTTAGTGTTCCGACGACTGGACGTTTGCCGCCCTTTACAAGTCCGGCAAGCTCAGCGAAAACATGGAGTATAAATAATACAATAACAGTGATTAGAAGTGATGTTGATATATTGGTATCTATAATCGAGAATACTACAGCAAGTCCTCCGAAAAGTGCACTGAACAAGTAAATAACTAAAACTGTTTTCCGATGGCTATATCCATGTTCTATCAGTTGATAATGCAAGTGTTTTTTATCAGCAGTCATAATACCTTCATTATTATAAGCACGTCTTACCATTGCGGAGAGCGTATCAAAGATCGGTACAGCCAGGACGATGATAGGAATGATAAAGCTAAACAGTGTATGGTTTTTAAATAATCCAAGAATAGAAATTACCGCTACCATAAAACCCAAAAAGTTAGAACCTGCATCACCCATATAAATTTTAGCTGGATAAAAGTTATGATATAAAAATCCAAGATTTGCACCTATTAAAACAATTGATAAATACGCTACGAGTGATTCGGCATCAATCATTGCGATGATAAAAATGCTTATTAAAGCGATAGTGGAAACCCCTGTAGCAAGCCCATCCAGGCCGTCAATTAGATTAATTGCATTTGTTATGCCAACAACCCATATAACAGTTATAAATACACTGAAAAATCCAAGTTCAATGGCTCCCAATAGAGGTAATGTAATTTTTTCAATAATTATACCTGAACCTACTAATATTGTAGCTGCAGCTAGTTGACCGGTTAATTTTACAATCGGTTTAAGATTATATAAATCATCCAGTAAACCAGTTACTACAATTATAATCGCTCCTATTAGTATAGGTATTAACTGCGGGTGGCTTGGATTTAAATATAATCCACCAAGTAGTGCTCCAAGGAAAATAGCAATTCCACCTATTCTTGGTGTGATTTTAGTATGAATTTTACGATGATTGGGTTTATCTACTGCACCAATTTTTATCGCAAATGTTTTTACCGGATATGTTAAGAGCAATGATGCAATCAATGCTACAAGAAAAGCAATCGATAAATCTATAAAATTAGACATAATATTCTCCTATAAAGTAGTTGTTCCATTTGATTATATCGAAGTATGTTGTAATATAGCAAATCATTTTCATTTGCATATATTTATATCGGATTTACTAAAGCTCATGACACCTCTTAATTCCTATGGTAACATTAAACCAGATTCAAGATTATTCTGATAAAAGGAAAGGAGTGAGCTTATGTTTGCCTATGTTCTTGCTGCTGCAGCGGCTATCGCAGTTATTGGTATCATTATCTTTTTTAAGATTAACATGGATCGGATTAAAGAAAACCCTGATCAGGTTGCAAAAGCACAGACTAACTTTTTTATCGGCGCTGCAATCAGTGAAAGCATTCCAATTATAATGATTTTTTTTGCGCTCATCAATGCAGAACCAGTACCAGTTGAAGATCTTTATGTTCCGGCAAGTATCGTGATTATGCTGATGGTTATTGCGGCGTTTTTTATTTTTCTCCAAAGGAAGGTTGACGTGGAGGATAGCCAGAAACAAAGCATAACCACTTTTTCATTCATTGTGTTGGGCCTTGTAAATGCCATTCCGATTATTGCTTTGGTCCTTATGTTCGGCCAAGCTGCTTAAGCTTTTACTAATGCTCCTCGTAAAGGGAGCATTTTTCCTTTCATTCGAGTCATGCACGGCTTATAATAATAGATAATCGATTTTGAGAGCTGGTGTCATCTTGGAAGAAACGGTTGCAATTGAAAAAATATGTATGTTGGCCGGGAAGATTATGCTTGTGAGCGGAGCGGAGACGAATCGGGTGGAGGATACAATGAACCGGATCGCCTCTTCTTTTGGTATTGAAAACCCGCAAAGCTATGCTACACCTACCGGGATAAATTTTTCCGTCGATGTTGCTGCCACAACAAACTCGCTTCGAATTATCAGGCGATCGACCGATTTACATAAAATAGATAAAGTAAATATTGTCTCCCGAAAAATAGCTGGCGGAGAAATTACCATCACCGAAGCGTTCAGACAGCTCAAAGAGATTGATCGCGAAAACACAGCCTATCCGGCATGGGTGCAAATTTTGGCCGCTGGACTTGCCAGTGGAGGCTTCACGATAATGTATGGCGGAACCTGGGGCGATTTCCTTCCTGCTTTCTTTGCAGGTGCAATAGGCTTTACCGGACTGCTTTCATTTGAACGCGTAGTGGAAATCCGGTTTCTTGCCGAATTTTTCGGTGCATTTCTTGTCGGTGCCTCTGCTTATCTTTTTTTTCGTATGGGATTCGGAAATTTGATAAATATGGTAATAATTGGTGGTGTGATGCCGCTCGTACCGGGACTTCATATTACGAATGCGGTCCGTGATCTGATGTCCGGTCACCTGGTCTCAGGTCTTTCGAAAGGTGTCGAAGCCGTGTTAACCGCCTTTGCCATCGGAGCTGGAGTAGCTGTCATTTACTCATTTGTATAGGGGTTCGGTTCGGGAGGAATAATTATGATCATTACACAACTTATAACAAGTTTCATCGCATCTTCCGCGTTTGGGGTATTGTTTAACGCCCCGCGTAATGCCTTGATACAGTGCGGCTTTGTCGGAATGCTCGGCTGGATATTATATTACCTGCTTGTTGAACGTGGCATGGATGTCGTTCCTGCCACAACTATCGCAGCGATGCTTGTCGCTGTGCTCAGTCATAGCTGTTCCAAATACTATAAAATGCCAATTATCATTTTTAATGTTTCCGGCATCATTCCACTCGTACCCGGAGGAGTGGCCTACAATGCGATGCGACATTTCGTTGAGAATGACTATAATACTGCCATCCAGCTGTCTACCCAGGTGATGCTGCTTGCCGGGGGCATCGCAATCGGCTTGATGTTTTCGGAGGTTGTTAATCAGGTTATGAGGAAAATTGGGGCAGTTGGAAGGTAGTTGTTTGGGGGTTGTGCGGTTTCTTTGGGAGGGGTGTGTCATGCTGGGGAGTATTACTTTTGTGAGTTTCCCGTGCGACTTGGTGGGCTGAAACGGGTGAATTGGAGGGGGTGCTGCTCGATTTTGGGGCTGGGCTTGTCCTGTCTTGCGGGTTTCTGGCCCGTTTGTGCCGGGGTCTCTCCCGCTTCGGTGCGTGTCTGTCCCGTCTTTGCGGGATTCTCTCCCATTTGGTAAGTTTCTGGCCCGTTCGTTCGGGTTTCTCTCCCGTTTCGGTGCGTGTCTCTACCGTCTTGCGGGTTTCTGTCCTGTTCATAAGTTTTATCTGCTTTACAATAATTAAAAGGACGGATTGGAATGCTGGTACCGCTCAATTTTGCAACCTTAACTATCACATCACACGATATTTCCACCTTTAACAAAAAAATTGCAAGCGTTCCCGATTACGCTGCATGTTTACACGCTACCTGGGGAAATCACTGGAAACCCTTCCAATCAGTATAATTTGATTAATTAAATTTTTCATATAGAATAGAACTATATTTTCAGAAAAAGTGAGGAAAACCATCATGAATAATCAGCTACAACCTAAAGTAGTCATAACAATATTCGGAGCAACGGGAGATTTGGCTAAGCGTAAATTATTTCCGTCTATCTATCGCCTGTACAAGAGCGGTAAACTGAGCAAAGACTTTGCCGTTGTCGGTTTGGCAAGGCGTCCTTGGACAAACGAAATTTTACGTGAAAATGTGGCAAAGTCAATTGATGAAGCTCTCTCTCCGGAAGAGGATTTAGAGGAATTCACCTCCCATTTCTATTACCAGTCATTTGATGTTACCGATGAGTCTTCTTACAGCGGATTAAATATGTTAATTAATGATTTGGAAGGTACATACAACACAGAGGGCAATCGCGTATTTTACCTGGCAATGGCACCAGAATTTTTCGGTACGATTGCCAATAAACTGAAGCAATATGGGCTGAAGGACTCTGGCGGCTGGTCACGTCTGGTGATCGAAAAACCTTTTGGTGTCGATCTGGAATCAGCTAAGAAATTGAATAAAGAGCTGCGTGCTGCATTTGATGAGGAACAGATCTATCGTATTGATCATTATTTAGGAAAAGAAATGATCCAGAATATTGAGGTTATCCGTTTTGCCAATGGAATTTTCGAGCATTTGTGGAATAACCGTTTCATCTCCAATATTCAAATTACTTCCAGTGAGACACTCGGGGTGGAGGAGCGGGCACGCTATTACGATCATTCTGGTGCCACAAGAGATATGGTACAGAATCATATGCTGCAGATGGTCGCGCTGCTTGCGATGGAGCCTCCGATCAGTTTGACTACAGAGGAGATTCGCTCTGAAAAAATTAAAGTGTTGCGGGCAATCCGTAATATGAAGCCGGAAAAGGTTGATGATTTCTTTGTTCGCGGTCAATACGACAGCGGTGATATGAAAGGGAAATCGGTTCCAGCATACCGTGATGAAGCAGATGAATTGAAGGATTCCAACACGGAAACATTTGTAGCCGGAAAAATATTGATCGATAATTACCGCTGGGCGGGCGTTCCGATTTATATTCGGACCGGTAAACGTTTAGCTGAGAAGTCGACCAAAATTGTTATTGAATTTAAAAACCTTCCGATGAACCTGTATTATCAACAAGATAAGGACAAACATCCGAACCTATTGATTATCAACATCCAGCCTAATGAGGGGATAACCCTTTGCCTGAATGCGAAAAAATCAGGCACTGGAGCACTTGCGGAACCAATCCAGCTCGCATACAACCATAATGCGGTTTCAGGCATCAATACCCCTGAAGCATATGAAAAACTATTATATGACTGCATGGTTGGAGATGCGACCAACTTTACCCATTGGGATGAAGTTGCACTTTCATGGAAGTTCGTTGACACGCTTTTGGATGTATGGTCCAAGAATGTTGCCAACTTTCCTAATTACGAATCAGGATCCATGGGCCCTGATGCGGCCGACGAACTGCTTGCAAAAGATAGATTCCACTGGTGGTCTTTTTAAGAAGATAAGGAAATAATATTTTAAGGAGTGATAAAATGAAGTTATATGATGTGACAACAGCTATTTTTGAAGGAATGTCGGTTTATAAAAATAAGGAAGAAAAGCAGCCGAAATTAAATACCGTAACAAACGGACATGTTACGGAGACACGGGTGGAATTGGATCTTCACACTGGAACACATGTCGACTCCCCTCTCCATATGATCAACGATGGAGATACAATGGAGACAATAAAAATTGAGGATCTCGTAGGTAAAGTTAAGCTGTTTGACCTGACACATGTGGAAGATCGCATTAAGAAAGAGGACATTGCTAGCTTTGATATTGGCAAAGATGATTTTGTTCTGTTTAAAACAAAAAATTCCTTGGAGGATGAATTCAACTTTGAATTTATTTTTGTGGCTAAAGATGCCGCAGCATATCTTGCCGAAAAAGGTATCAAAGGAGTCGGCGTGGACGGCCTTGGAATCGAACGTGCCCAGGAAGGCCACCCAACACACCGTACACTGTTTAAGGCAAATGTCATTGTAATGGAAGGCCTGCGCCTTGCAGACGTACCAGAAGGCGAATACTTCATGGTCGCCGCTCCACTGAAAATTCAAGGAACAGACGCAGCTCCAGCAAGAGTATTGCTCTTTGATGGACTATCTGTTTGATAAATTGGGAAACACCAGCACATTCAAATCCTGTGCTGGTGTTTTTATTTAGGTTGGTGGGAGAGGGTACTGCTTGGATGGGAGGGACGCTTGCCTGTTCGGGAGCGAACGTCGATGAATCGGGAGAGGCGCTCGTCTGCTCGGGAGGGGACTTCACTGAGACGGGAGAGACGCTCATCAACTCGGGACTGAGCATCGGTGAATCGGGAAAGGCGCTCGCCTACTCGGGACTGAGAACTGATGCATCGGGAGAATCACTCGCCTACTCGGGACAGAACATCACTTAAACGGGAGACGCGCTCATCAGCCTGGGAGAGCCCCCTAGCCCAAGTGCCCCCTCCACTTAAACTCAATTAAGGGCGACCGCAAGCTAACCGCTCCCCCCATCTCCATCAAACAAACTGTTTCCTCTCCGGTCTAGCTGCGGACAGTAGCAGGATAATGGCGGTTATTATATGCATGATCATCCCTACAATCGGAATCCATGCGATAAGGGATGTGATGATGCCAAATACACTCCCTACAATGGAGCCGTTGACTTTTTTTGTGAAAATCAATGTAACAATATGAAGTACGAGCATGACAAGCAGTGGTGTCCATGCATTCGCAAGGACATACATGCCTCCGAGGATGGGAAAGCCCAGCAGTGCTTCAAATATTCCTGTTATCCATTTTAGAATTCGTGATATCGACAAATGTGACGCCTCCTACTATAAATTTTCATATTAACTTAGATGATTTCTGTTTTTAATATTCCCAGTTTCCTATGAAATGACACATTGATATGAAAAAAGGCTCCCCTTAACCAGGAGAGCCTTACTTTTTATGCTTCTTTTTTCTTCTTTTTTCTGCCTGTAAATTTTGCGCTTAGGTCATCAAAAAATGTGTAAATAACTGGTACAAAGAACAATGTGAATACACTGGAGACAGTGAGGCCAAAGATAATTGTAACGGCAAGTGGCTGCTGGATTTCAGCACCTTCGCCAAGCCCAAGTCCGAGTGGCACCATCGCGAGAACGGTGGTCAATGTGGTCATCATGATCGGACGCAGTCGGTTGCGGCCTGCCTCCATGATGGCATCGAACCTTGCCATTCCCCTTCCTCTCAGAATATTAATATAGTCTACGAGTACAATCGAGTTATTTACGACAATTCCGGCGAGCATGATGATTCCGATAAACCCTGGAACGCTCAAAGGCATTCCTGTAATGAATAATCCTCCAATTACCCCAATGATTGTTGTCGGTAATGCGAACATAATGATAAATGGATGCAGGAAGTTCTCAAACTGTACGGCCATAACTGCATATACAAGGAAAATGGAGAAAATCAAAGCGATAGCCAGGTCTGCAAATGATTCGGCCATATCCTGTGCCTGACCGCCCATAGCGTAGCTGTACCCTTCCGGAAGATTCATAGCTTCCAGCTTCGTTTCAATATCTGCTACAACACTTGCCAGATCTCGATCCACAACATCGCTTGTCACGTTTATTTGCGGTTGCTGGTTTTCTCTTTGTAATGCCACTGGTCCTTGTATTTCGACAAAGTCAGCTACTTCATCAAGTGGCAGCAGTGCACCTGTTGGCGATTGGATTTTCATATCCTGCAAATCATTGATGGTGCTTCGCTGATCTTCTGGATAAAGCAGCGTAACATCCACTTCCTGACCTTCTTCACGGAATTGGGTTGCAACTTGGCCAGTAAACTGCATTTGGATTTTTCCTGTAATCTGTTCCTGGGTCATTCCATAGGCTGCTGCCCTTCCTTCATCGATTGTAATCGTCATCTGCGGAATACCCTCTGAAGCTGCAGATATTGGGTTGAATACACCATCGATGGTTGATATTTCAGCTGTTATCTGATTGGAAATTTCATGCAGCACTTCATGTTCAGGACCGTTTATCTGGATGGAAATCGGATCACCCATTTCCATTCCACCATCAAGCACACTGGCCGTAATTTCCGCCCCTGAAATGTGCTGGAATTTTTCATCCATTTCCTTGATGATTTGTTGCGTTGTTTGGCTCCGCTCCGTTACAGGTATTAATTGCACGGTATAGTTTGCCTCATTATTGGCAGCACCAAGACCAACTCCTCCGATGGTTACATAGCTGACCTCAATGACATCAGTGTATTCATTAATAATTTCATTGGTTTGCTCCACGATTCCTTCAATATATTCCAGACTGCTTCCTGGTTCTGTTTCTATAGTTATTTGCGCCTGTCCCTGGTCAGAGCTTGGAATCAGTTCTGCACCGATCATTGGGATCAATGCCAAGCTTCCGACAATGGCAAGCACTGTAACCAAAACAGTTGTCTTACGGAATTTGATGACCCGCTTTAATCCGCCACCATATTTATTACGAAGCCAATCGAGAAAACGGTCAAACCAGTATCTGCGCCCATTGTTTTCCATCGCTTTGGAAAGCAATTTGGATGAAAGCATTGGCACCAGTGTGACTGCCACGACAAGGGAGGCAATCAGCGAGAATGATACAGCTAATGCTAATGGAGTAAAGAGATCTGATGCCAGACCTTCTACAAAGATAATCGGCAAAAATACAACCAATGTCGTTGTGGTTGATGCGATTACAGCTGGAGCGAGCTCGGAGGCACCTTTAGTCGCCGAATCAAACAGACTGTAGCCTTTCTTACGGTAGGAATAGATATTTTCAAGAATTACGATGGAACTATCCACCACCATTCCTATTCCGAGAGCCAATCCACCAAGTGTCAGTACATTTAGCGTCTGACCGGTAAAATACATAAGAATGAATGTCGATATCAGCGCGATCGGGATAGATAGGCCAATAACAATCGTTGCCCGAATGCTTTTCAAGAATAGAAGCAAAATAAATATCGCGATTGCTCCACCGATTAAAATATTACTTACCACAGAATCAATGGACATCTGGATGTATTCAGATGTATCGATTACGGTTTCCAGGTTGACATCTTCAGGAAGATTGGCATTTATTTCGGCGATGCCATCCTGGATATTGGATGCTACTTCCACCGTGTTAGCATCGGTCTGTTTCATTATCGACAAGACAAGGGATGGTTCCCCATTGACCAGTGTTGTTGTGCTCTCCTCCTTAAATGCATCTTTTACTTCTGCAACGTCTTCCACAAGGATTGTTGCGCCTGTTTCTGTCTGAATAATCGTCTCCTCAATATCTTGCAAAGATTCAAATTCACCAGTTACCCTCAGCTGAAGATCCTGGTTGCCTTTTTCAACTGTTCCGACAGAGGCTGAGCTATTTGTGCTACTCAACACTTGCATCATTCCTTGGGCAGTTACACCATATTGCTGCATTTTTGCCTGATCCAGTTCGATTTGGATTTCCCGCACTTGCCCGCCTTCAACAGTTACGGAAGCTACACCGCCCTGACGCTCCAGGTAAGGAACGACTTGCTCATCGGCAATCTCAGTCAATTTGGCTGTATCGCTGCCAGTCAGGCCAAGAAATACAACCGGCATTGCATCAGGACTGAAGCGTAAAATATTGGGTTCGCCGGCTTGATCAGGCAGATAGCCTTTTACCTGATCCACTTTTTCACGGACATCCAGCAGTGCCTGATCAAGATCTGTTCCGTTTTTAAACATCATCATCACTAGTGATGATCCTGCCTGTGATTGGGACTGGACTGTGTCGATTCCTTCCACGGAACTGACGGAGGACTCAATCGGCCTGCTGATCAGGTTTTCCACATCTTCAGGAGCGGCATCCTGATAATTTGTTGCCACTACTGCAATTGGTAAGTCGATTTTCGGGAACAAGTCAACCGCCAGATTTTTTACGGAAACAAATCCTAAAGCCAAGACGGCAAGGACAATCATAATGACCCCTACAGGACGTTTAACGGACGTATTTACAAGCTTCAAAACTTATTCCCCTTTCGTATCATCCACGTGTGCACCATCTGAAAGTGTCAGCTGACCGGTGATCACCACTTGGTCTCCAGTCTGGACGTCGGCTTCTATTGCAGTTTTATCGGATTGTGTTTCCAAAATTGAAACTTCCACTTTTTCGGCGGTATCATTTTTTACGATATAAACATATGATCGATCATCTTCCCGGACAATCGCAGCTGTCGGAACAAGAATCGTATCTTCTACCGTTGTTTCCGGTATGCTCAGTTCTGCGATCATCCCAGCAATAATGGCTTTCTCTGGGTTTTCAACCGTCGCTTCAACCGGATATAATCCAGTATCATCCGGCAATGCGCCCACATCTGTTATGGCAGCTTCGTACTCCTCATCATCGATTACAGCAGTATATGTATCGTCAACATGGAGGAGAGACCTTACATCCGCAGTGACCGATAATTGCAGTTTTATTTCGTCCATATCTGCAATGATAGCGAATGGTTCTTCATTTGTTGCCATGTCACCTTCTTCAGCCTGTATTTGCAAAACTTGTCCGCTTTTTGGTGCATGTACATTTTGATTGCCATTCGTTGTTCGGATTATTGCAATCAAATCATCTTCTTCGACCTGTGCACCATTTTCAGCTTCTAATGAATCCACTTCCCCTGGCGACTGAATTATAACCGGTGTCGTACTTCCGGGTGCTGTTCGGCCGATTAATATTTTTTCAATGATAAGATCACCTGATTCCGCCTCAGCCGTTTCCACAGGAACAACCCTTTCCTGCACTTCTTCTGGCGTTTCCTCATCGTCATTACAAGCTGCAAGCAATCCAATCATTAAAATGACTGCTCCTAATAGCATCTTCTTCATGCGTCGTGCTCCTCACTTAGTTTAATAAATTTATTTTTAATGTTTTTGCCAATTGTTCACATTCCAACTTTAATTCCGGTATGTCTCTAAAATGGGCAAGCAATCCTTGGATAATAATCGGCTGCTGTATCTCTTTGGAAAGTTCCTCTTCCAGCAGATTAACCGTATCCATTAGCCGTTTCGCGTTTTCTGTTCCTGGGCTATCCATTGCCAAAACTTTTTCCTTCATTGTCGAAATGATTTTTAAGGATTCGTCTGGTGATTCCCCGTTATCGAGTATGTATTTGAATTTATCCGGGATAAAGGTTAATGGGGATTCCTTCTGCATGAGCATTCCATTAACAATGTCATCCAGCCTTCGAACGAGAAATGGGCCAACCTTTTCCCTTTCCATTTGTATTTCATCGATAACAATCCATTTGGAATAAGCGTTAATCAGACCATCAATTTGAATGACGACATCAACGGCGATATCGTTTATTTTTTCACCATAAATATGGAGGACGTTTTCCCGCAGGCTTTGAAAGCTGGATATTTTCACATGCTCCATCAATTTATCGGCTTGTTCACCCAGTGAAATGTTTTCCCGAAAGTGCATCATGATAAAGTCTTTATATGTGAAAATATATTCGATCATTGCATTAATCTGTCTTTCAAAGCTTTCCCGTGGGTCAACGGTCGCTTCTCTTATTTGCTTCATCCTGTCATTCATTTGCATATAAAAATGCTGGATCGCTGTTGCAATAAATTGTTCTTTCGAATCAAAGTATATGTAAAATGAACCTTTCGAAACACCTGCCGCAGACGCTATTTCCTGAATTGACGTCTGATGATACCCTTTTGCCGAGAATAACTTCAACCCTGATTCAATCAGTTTTCTTTTCTTTTCGTGCAAAAAAATCCCCCATCTCTTCTGTAGATACGTTTAAAACAATCCATTCGTTTCATTTATTTAAATTATTCCGCATGTAACTGGCAGAAGACCTATCTGATTGAGTTTTACTCTTGGTAAAGATCTCTTTTCCACAGAATGACTTACCGGTCAGTCATTAAAATACGGAATTATACTGCTTTATTATATATGAGAGTAATGGCCATAACAAGCCAAAAGGTCCACGGGGACAGGAACCTCGGACCATTTAAAAATGGGGACTAATTACGCAAGCCCGTAAAGTTTTAAAAGTGGTCCAGGGTTCCTGTCCCCGTGGTTCTCTTTTATCAGTGTGAGTCAGGTGAAGATTTGTTTTTATTTAATTCTATGCGGGTACATAAAACATATAGGAGAAGATTTAAACTTTCAAGGAGGCTATATGATGACTGAAAAAAATAAAGAAAGAAAAATTCAACAAGATGATCAAGATACTGAAAAAGGGGCACAGCTGCAGTCCAATAAAATGGAAAAAGCACAGGGAAATGAAGAGGAAAAAGAGGATGATGATGAATAGCGTTTTTTTACAAAGTATAAGTATTCGATGAAAATCGATGCTTGTATTTTTTTAGCAGATTGGAAAGTACACAACACACTTACCAACCTGAATAAGTGCAACTAAAGTTTGCTAATCGCATAGCTTTTCCCAATATAGAGTGATATACTTTCTGTAACTAGAAGATATTCAGGGGGTGCTATATCATCGATATTGCTGGATTGTCAGTGGTTATGTCCAACAGCCAGGTTCGCTCAAGTGCAAGTCTTGCTGTGATGGATAATGTGATGGATGTTGCCGAACAACAAGGTTTACAATTAATGGAAATGATGCAGGAAACCGTTCCCGCACACCCAACATTGGGTAATCAGATAGATGTTAAATTATGATTGTTTGAGCAAAAGCAGAACACCTTGAAATCAGGGCTGTTCTGCTTTTTTAGGTAGAATTATTACGTGACGTACTAATCAGAATACAAAAGCAGTTGCATTAAACTCCTGCTCAATGTATTCCCGAAAGCTTATTCTTCTTCGTTTAAATTATCTTCCGGCTGTTGTTGATTCATATCGCCGTTCTGACCGTCATCTTCCATCATACCGCCATCTTCTTCCTGGTTTAATGGCGCTTCATTTTCGGCCGGATCCTGTTCATTCCCGGTTCCACAAGCTGCGACAAGGGAAATTGCCAACATTGGTGCACCTAATTTTATAAGCAATTTGCGTTTCATGATAAGATTCCTCCTTAGTAATGTTCGCTATCGCAATTAGCTTAACCATCTTTAAGGAAGAAATACGCTTTTTTCCAATGAAAAGAAAAATTTATTGCCGCACCGTACCGTTTCCGTCCACTTACCCTTACCTATTTGATCGCAAACGTAATTTCTGCTTCACATGCCAGTTCGCCATCGACTGTTGCAATACCTTTTCCTTTGCCGACTGGGCCTTTCATGCGAAGGATTTCCACTTCGAGTTTTAATTGGTCACCAGGTTTAACCTGACGTTTGAAACGGCATTTATCAACGCCTGCCAGGAAGCCAATCTTCCCTTTGTTTCCTTCGATACTCAAAACTGCAATCGCACCCACCTGTGCTAGAGCTTCAATAATTAATACTCCTGGCATTACTGGATAATCCGGAAAGTGACCTTGGAAAAATGGCTCATTGATCGTTACATTTTTAATTCCGGCTACACGCTTTCCTTCTTCCATTTCTGTCACCTTGTCCACTAATAAAAACGGATAGCGATGTGGTATGATTTCTTTAATTTGTTCAATATCCAACATAATTTGTTCTCCTTTATTATTCGTACTTGCTCTCATTATATAGAAAGAAATGTTTCAAAAAAAGTAAAATGAGGTATTAGTTAGTCATAAGCAATAATCAACTATGTAGTATTCAAGAAATCTGCAATACAGAAGGAGGGACTACAATGCTTTGGACAATCCTGATCATACTTTTAGTTTTATGGGCACTTGGATTTGGATTTGAAATTGGCGGTGGGTTGATTCACTTATTGCTGGTCATTGCATTGATTGTTTTGATTATCAACCTTGTTACCGGCAGAAAGGCACCATAGTTTAACATAATTAAACATGAAAAAGCATTTCATCTTCATTTTCCTATGAGATGAAATGCTTTTTCGTAGCGAGGCATTCGCTTTTTACTCAACTTTAGTTACAATATCAATAATATGCTGCCATGTCTCTTTTTTCAGGGCGTCAGTTGGAACACCGTCACCTATGACACCATAGCCAATCATCAATCCGGCAACCAGTGCAGCTGCAGCTATAATTAATACAACAATGATCCGAAGCCAAATTGGAAAAATACGGCGCCTCGGCTTTTTATTTTCCCGTTTTTCTTCTTGTTGTTTGATTTTCTGCTGCTTCCTGGACTGTTTGTCAGCGCTTGAACCAGTTTTTTGGGACTTGGAGGGTGCTGAAGTTTTCTTTGCAGTACTTTTACCTTCCTTCAAAGCCCTTCTTGACTGTTTTTCTGATTGGTTTGTTGACATAGTTTGTTGCTCCTTATTCCTTACAAATCACGACACTTTTATAGTTGAAGTTTAACATAACGATTTGTGATTACATAGTATTTAATTTCTCTGACCAAAACTATTACGATCGGAGCTGGTTTACAAGCCCCGCCATTTGGTCGCCCATGGAAATTGTTCTCGAATTGAACTGATAGGAGCGCTGTGTCAAAATTAAATCCGCCATTTGCTGGGAGATATCGACATTGGATTGCTCCAGGGCACCATTCTGCAAAATATCTGCATTCGGGTCAGTCGCCTGTATGACTTCTCCAGCCTCAAAGCCAAGGTCTTCCATATCAGGCAATCGGAACAGGTTTTGCCCGGCAGCCTCAAGTAACCTAGGACGTACTGCTTCCACTACTGCGAGCTGAGCTTCGACAGCTGTCTGGCCTCCGCGAGTTACAATGACTTCTCCGTTTTCACGGATATCGATTGATTCGAACCCTTCTGCAATTACAATCGGACCATTTTGTCCAAGTACAGGGTTACCGTCACCCGTTGTCAGCATCAGGTCCTCATTGTTATTCACAGGATTAAGAAAGAATGAGCCGTCTCTCGTAAATAAGGTTTCTTCCTGCCCATTTTCATTCACCTGGATTTGAAAAAGATGATTATCCTGAAGCAATGCAGCGTCAAGCACCCTTCCTGTTTCTACAATCGAACCTAATTTCAAATCTATGTTGGTGGAACCTAATTTCGCCCCGGAACCGATTCGTATGCCATCAGGAGTTGCGCGACCCTCTGCGTTTGCTGGATCAGACAGATTATTTACCTGCTGAAAAAGCAGGGAGGAAAAATCTGCTTGACGGGTCTTATATCCAGTAGTCTGGCTATTCGCCATATTATTTCCGATTAAATCGAGTTTCTGCTGCAGCTGGTTCATTGTTACAGCTGCCTGAATCATCATTTGAGACATGATTGTCCCTCCTCTAAAAAGGATATCGCCATATTAGCCAATACGGCCGATTTCCGAAACGGCTTTCCCTAAGCTTTCGTCATATGCTCTCAAAACACGCTGGTTCGTTTCAAACATACGATAAGCGTTCATCATATCTGTCATTGACTGTAGTGAATCTACATTGGATTGTTCCAGAATACCCTGCTGAACGGTAAATGTCGCGCCATCCGGGACAGCACCTGCTTCACCTGCATAAATGTCATTTCCTTCTTTGGCAAGTGTGTTTACGTCAGCTATATAAGAAATTCCGAGCTGGGTCGTCTGCTCCGGGGTTTGTAAAGCACCCTCGGGAGTTACCGTATATTCCATTCCATCTGTTTGAATTGGGTTCCCCGCTTCATCAAGTACATAATAGCCCTGATTCGTAACCAGAAAACCTTGTCCATCCACAGTGAAATTTCCGTTTCTTGTATACCTGACATCACCTGCATCGTTTTGTACGGCGAAAAACAAAAATCCTTCTTCATCCGGCAGTGTTCCATTTACGATAGCAAGATCTGTGGTTATCCCGGTTTCTCTTACATCACCCTGCTTGAAGTTCGGAGCTAATTCCTGAACATAAACACCTGTGTTAATGGAACCGATTGTATTGTGAACAGGAAGATTGAAACCACCCTGTGATGTTGGAATGTTTTTCGAAGACCCCATTTGACTTAGCAGCATTTCAGGAAAAGCCCGTATCGCCGTCTGGTCTGCTTTGTAACCTGGCGTATTTGCATTGGCAATATTATTGGACAATGCTTCCTGCTGACGCTGCTGGGTGATCATTCCGCTGGCAGCTGTATAAAATCCTCTTAACAATAGACTCTCTCCCTTCAACTGTTTTTAGAAAAATAGGTTTACTACTTATTTATATCGGGTATAAGCTAAAAATGTAAAGGTTCAAAAGCAACTATCTTTGGCAGGAAACCTATTGAATGGGCTCAGACAATCTTTTTGCGTTCGACTTTATCAATATTCTCTAGCATAATTCCGGTTCCTTTTGCTACACAATCCATTGGATCTTCAGCAATAAATACAGGAACTTTCAATTCTTCAGCCAATAGCTGGTCGATGCCGTGAAGCAGAGCCCCACCGCCAGTCAAAATCACGCCACGGTCAATGATATCCGCGGATAATTCAGGCGGTGTGCGTTCAAGAACGGATTTAGCCGCTTGTACGATTAATGCCACGGATTCGCTGAGTGCTTCTTGGATTTCTTCGGAACCAATTGTGATGGTGCGAGGAAGTCCAGATACCATGTCACGACCGCGAATATCCATCGATTCAGAACGGGAGCCCTTGAATACTGTCGCAACATTGATTTTAATTTCTTCTGATGTGCGCTCTCCGATCAGAAGCTTATACTTTTTCTTGATGTATTGGAGAATTTCAACATCAAATTTGTCGCCGGCCATCTTGATGGATTCAGATGTTACAATGCCACCCATGGACAGAACAGCTACATCCGTCGTTCCGCCACCGATATCAACGACCATGTTTCCGCTTGGCTGATAAATTTCCATTCCAGCTCCGATTGCGGCTACTTTTGGCTCTTCTTCAAGATAAATCTTCTTACCACCGGATTTTTCCGCTGCTTCCTTGATTGCCTTTTGTTCTACTTTAGTAATGTTTGTCGGACAGCAAATAAGCATTCGTGGCTTGGATACAATCCCTTTTACATTGATTTTATTTATAAAATGTCTTAACATTGCTTCTGTCACATCGAAGTCAGCAATAACCCCATCCTTTAATGGGCGGATTGCTTCGATATTTCCTGGTGTACGTCCAACCATACGTCGTGCATCTTCTCCGACCTCAAGCACTTTTCCAGTGTTCCGATCCATTGCTACAACGGATGGTTCATTTAATACGATACCTTTACCTTTTACGTGAATCAGTACATTGGCAGTTCCAAGGTCGATTCCAATATCTCTAGAAAACATGTATCTAGATCCTCCCAGCGTTACTATCTTGCACTGTCATTTAGACATAATGCTACTAGTATAATATTTTACCACAAATTATTACAATTAACTGCACTTTCTATACTTTTTAAGTAAAAATTAATGATTTTCTTTTTTAAATGACAGGAAATACTCGATTTATGTCGAATCTTGGTTTGTCTGACAACTAGAGGGTGTTTAAGGTAAACGAAAAATACAGCAACAGGCTTAGCCTATGAAACCGGGCAGAGCTGCTGCTGTATTTTGTTTTATGAGTGGAGATTTTTTGAAGTTTCATATTGATGGATTGTCGAAATTATTTTCCAGCAAAGATTAGGAACGCTAACCGGACCCATCACCACCTGGACGGGTTGATCCATATCCCGCCAACTTGCAGGCTGCTGAACTCTGACCGAATCCTGATCTGTCACTCATGACTTGTCAGCCGGCGGGTTTTTCCTGTGGTTCTTTTTTGCCGTCTATTTTATATTTTTGCCTTGTTGCTTCCCCTCCTCTTAAATGGCGGATTGCCTTATGGTATTCTAGGACTTCCTTGACCTGAATAGCAAGCTCAGGATTTATTTCCGGCAAGCGTTCTGTCAGGTCTTTATGGACTGTGCTTTTGGAGACACCAAATTCTTTCGCTATCGTTCGGACAGTTTTCTTTGTCTCTACGACATGCCTTCCTATCCTGATTGTCCTATCTTTGATGTAATCATGCACACCGTTCGCCTCCCTAGTTGTTTGATTCCGAGGTGTGGGTCGAGACATGGCGTTAATACGGTTATGATCATTCAATGAACTACGCTGCAAGAAGAATATTGGTATGTATCACCGCAGAAAAGTGAAAACGGCAATGGGGTGAATATTCCATGTGGGGCAAGCAGAAAGAAGAATATTGGGACGTAACACAAGCTCTCACCTCAGACAATTCGATTGCATGGTTTGTAACATCTTATTAGAATTGTGCATGCTTTATGATTAAATTTGTACAATTCCTAAGGAGGACAAGGTGTATTTTCATTTTAAGGATGGAAATTTGATTGATTGCTCGTAAATTGGGGACAAAGGAGCTGCTGGATTGTCGTTTAGGATGGCAAATCAGCAGCTTCTTGTCTGGGAAATTTTCAGAAAGGCATTGAATGTGGATATTAAAGACATAGGCGGCAGTGGCAGGAATCGGTCACTGGAAGCTCCTTTCAAAAGTGAAGCACATTCCAAACCTGGAACAACAGGGGCCTTCCCGTCACTTGCTTAGCTACCCTGGTTCCAGGGTAGTCACTACGCTTTTCTCAAGTGAAAAAATCATATGTCCTTATGGCATTCAATGGAAGTCTGCTGAAGAAATAATCACTTCTTTTTTCAATAAAATGGTTATAGGCTTCACTTAATATACTTCTGTCCTCTTTCGCTTTCCCTAAATAATAAAGGTGAAAAGGGTTTTTATTAGGCAATTCATTGAGAAGCTGGATCGCTTTATCATTATTTCCTTTAGCAATTTCTAGATGGGCTTGCTCACCTATATCAGAGGTTGTAATGTTGTCCACCATTTTGAAATGAGCCGATAAAAATGGTATGTTATAGTTTTCAAGGATATCGACCAGATAATGAATGTTCCCCTCTTTTGAAAATGCCAGTGCTTTTTTCAGGTGAAGCATTCCTTTTTCATACGTATCAAATGTATAGGACAAGCCTAGATAAGTGTGGATGGAAGCAAGAATTGGCAGGCTGTCTGTCATATTAATCGTCCGATATGCATATTTTCTCGCCATAATTAGCTCATTTCTCACCATGTGATAGATAATATTAATATTATAGACTCTAATTTTAAAATAGTTGATCAGCAGCCTTTCTTCTATGTTTGAAAAGTATCGCTGATATGTCACCATAAGATTGCCTATTCGGTCAAATTGGCACAAAATCTGATAGGCCTTTTCCTTTATCAGTTCTATTAGAAACAAGAGCTCAGGCTCATTGGTTGAGTATCTATTCGTTAACTGCTTTATTTTCTGAAGTGTTACGCGTGGATGATCCTTCCTTGAAGTCTGATCAAGCATGATACGATAAATAGAACCCCATAGCCTATTGGAAGTATTATCAGACTCCAGATTCTTCTCAATCAATAGTTCTAGCTCTTTATGGAATCCTTGCATATATAAATATTCCATGCCTTTTTTCTGGATATCCTTTGAAGGCGATTGCAGACAGATGTTCTTCATCATGTTTGTGAACGACTCGCCACTATTCTCCTGTTTCATTATAGTTACAATTTCCGTCATTGTCAGTTCCGATTCGACTGCCATAAATTTTGCCAGCATTACTTTTATACCCCCTTTTCCTGTTTACGGAAAACTCACTCTCTCTTTTTTCGGAACATTAATATAGTACCATATTTTATTGTATAAAAAATATATTATCGTTCGACAATTTGCGCATGAGTGAATATTACATCTAATGGCTGTTTTTTCCCGCAATCAGAAAAAATACCCCGGTACACAATAAAATGTACCAGGGCATTTTTCTCCATTAAGCATTATCTTCTTCTTCGTCAGTGTCTTCTGTTGGATCTTCTTCAGTTTCTTCAGAATCATCTTCCGGTGTGTCTTCACCATCTGCTTCCGGTTCAGCTTCATCCGGAGAGTTTATTTCTTCGCTTACTTCCGAATTTTCTTCAGCATCCTCAGAATCACTTCCCAAGCTGCTTACTGGCTGATCGAAATAGCTTTCCGGGTTCATTTCTTTCCCGTCTTTTCTGATTTCAAAGTGTACGTGTATTCCGTTGTCTTTTCCAAATAGGTTTTTACCAGCAGTTCCTACTGTGTCACCTTGTTTCAACTTGGATCCTGCAGAAACATTGACTTCATCAAGACTTGCATAATACGTTTTTACATCATCTTCATGTGCCAAAACGACAACATTACCTAATAATGGATCTTCCTTCACTTCTTCCACTGTACCACTCAAAGCTGCGATAACCTCAAATGTCTCTGCGCTGGCAGATGCAATATCAACCCCTGTGCTTTGATAGAATCTATTATTATAGAGTACCAAAGCATTCTCGCGATCAACTTGTTCTGCGTTGTAGTCGAAAAATTTAGTTACGATTTCAGCTTGATCCAGGTCTACCACCGGCATTTGAATTAACTCCTGCTGCTCCATTACTGGCTCTGCATCTTCTTCATTGATTACTGGAACGTAATCCTCCGAAAGAAAGTCTTGATCATCTGTAGCATCAGGGATTTGATTATCCAGATTTTGATACCACACGACAACCGATAGTAAAATTGCTGCAATCGTCAAATATACAGCTGGGAAAAACCATTTCTTCCTGTAAATGCGACTCCATTTATTTTTTGGACCGCCTTTAAACTCTTCACTCATAATTAATCACCTCTGCAACATTGTGAGCAGAAAAATCAAAATATATACATTCAGAATTAAAAAATTATTATTTTGCGGATTTTTTTATCGGAATGGGGGAAGTTAAGGGGTTGGATGGGGGTTGGGGTGGGTTTTGGAACTTACTTTTGGACTGGGAGGTCGTCCGAGTTGGGGATGCTGGCTGGGATGCGGCGGGGCTCTACCGAGTTGAGGGCGCTGTCGCCCGGCGTGCACTGGGGCTCTCCCGAGTTGAAGATGCTGTAGCCCGAGTTGCGCCGGTCCCCTCCCGACTTGAGGGCGCTGTCGCCCGGGTGCACCGGCGCTCTCCCGGGCTGTGCCGGTCCTCTCTCGACTTGAGGGTGCTTGCTCCCGGCGTGCACCGGCGCTCTCCCAACTTGAGATTACTGTCGTCCAACTCGTGCCGACACTCTCCCGACTTGAGGCCGAGCTCTCCCAACTTGCACCGCCCCTCTCCCATATGGCCAGATCATTAAAAACCCCCGTCTACCTGGAGACGAGGGCTGGTACTGCTTCGTTGATGGTGGTGATATCTATATCCTGGTAATAGTATTTAACGATTTCTTCGTATGTTTTACCTTCTTTAGCCATTCCGTTGGCTCCGTATTGGCTCATTCCAATGCCATGTCCGTAACCTTCTGTTGTAAATATGAGATGGCCATTATTTTGTTTGATCTCAAAGTCACTTGATTGCAGATCCAGCTTTTCACGGATATCTCTTCCTGTAAAGGTATAGCCTTCAATTCCTATTTCACTTACACGGTCGCTTCCGGTGCGTTCAAGTTCGATAAACAGGGGAGAATCATTTGGCAGCTCCACTTCAAGTGCTTCTTCTATCTGGGAAATGGTAAATGTATGCTGTCCGAGGTATTTTGGTGACTCTGTATCCCAGGGACTTTCGACACTTCTTAAATAGGAAAGTTCATTTTCCCAGTAATCCTCTGAGTTTTCGGTGTATCCATTACTTGTTGAAAAAAATGCTGCGGTGATCGGTGCGTCATTATGGGTAAGTATTTGCCCTTTTGTGGCGTTTACTGCTTCTTTTATTTTGTTCATTTTTTCGGTATATTCAGTGCCCCATTGTTTTTGCAGCTCTTGTTCATTTTTATAAACCTGATGCTGGACGGTATCGGTTAAATCATAACTGGATGCATCTTCGCCGTGAAGCAGATGGTTCACGGTAAATGTTCTGGCTGCCAGTGCCTGTGCTTTTAAGGCTTCCAGCTCGAACTCAGCAGGCATCTCTGAGGCTACCACTCCAGCTACATAGGTTTCAAGAGGAATATCCTCCACCGTGTCTACAGTAGATCGCATGACAGCCACTGAAAACGGTGAAGCACCAATTTCCACTGTTGTATCCCTCTCCCTTTCCACCGCTGCAATATCTGTTTCTAAATTTCCTCCAAAGAATGCAACAATCATGGCAGGGATTGCCAGGATAAACATAAGCAAAACAAAAAAGCTCAAAGCGAGTTGTACTTTCCACGGACGACTACTCCGATTTTTGAAATATAGGGTTTTTCTGTTTTTCAAGGGAATTATTTTCCGGATTTGTGCTGTCTGTTCAATCGTGTGCTTTTGTTTTAATTTCATCTGCTGGCTTTTCATTAGCTGTTTTTTTAATGAGGATTTTTTCTTTTTCCATGCTTTTGGTACTGGATTGTGTTTTTTCACGGCCTTCCCCCTTTGCAGCGAGTAAATAGGGTCATCTATCTTCCCTACTAATCAATTTATACATTCGGGAGCAAAAATAGACCTTCATTTTTTCAAACGCCAATTTCAGGGAAGGCTTATTGCTGTTTTATACCGTCTCCGTCCGTTTCTTAATCGGCTCTTTATTTTTAATGGATTTATCATACAGGTGACAGGCTACAAAATGCTCCTGTTCGACTTCCTGCCAGACGGGACGGATTTGGGAGCAAACTTCCATTGCCATTGGACAGCGTGTGCGGAAAACACATCCGCTTGGCGGATTAACCGGGCTTGGCAGTTCACCTTCCAAAATAATCCGTTCCCGCTGTTCTTCAATATCCGGGTCTGGGATAGGAATGGCTGAGAGCAATGCCTGTGTGTATGGATGCAGTGGTTTGTCATAGAGCAGGGCGCTTTCGGTTAATTCGACCATATTCCCTAAATACATGACACCAATTCGGTCGGAAAACTGTTTCACCATCGACAAATCATGGGCGATAAACAAAAATGTCAGCCCTTTATCCTCCTGCAGCTGTTTCATCAGATTGACTACCTGCGCCTGGACGGATACATCCAGTGCCGATATTGGCTCATCAGCAATAATAAAATCCGGATTCAATGCCAGTGCACGGGCGATACCAATCCGCTGGCGCTGACCACCACTGAATTCATGGGGATAGCGATTGGCATGTTCGCGATTCAGACCGACTTCTTCCAGCAGCTCATAAACCCTTTCGTACATTTCTTTTTTGCTTTTATATAACCCATGGACCTCCATCGGCTCTGAAATAACTTCCCTTACCGTTGACCTTGGATTCAAGGATGCATAAGGATCCTGGAAAATCATCTGCATCTTTCGATAAAATTTGAATCGTTCTTTTTCATTCAAACCATGGACATTTTCATGTTCAAAAATGACATCTCCAGCGGTTTTGTCGTAAAGCCCGAGAATCGTGCGCCCGATAGTAGATTTTCCGCACCCGGATTCGCCGACCAACCCAAAAGTTTCCCCTCTGTTTACATGGAAGCTCACATCATTTACAGCCTGAAGCAGATTGCCCTTGCCCATATCAAAATATTTCTTCAGATTTTTGACTTCCAATATTTTATCTTCCATTTCTTTTCTCCTTTGCTGTTTGCCAGTATCGCCTTGCTGCACAAAGTTCTTTTTCATATTTTGTTCCGGCAAGAGAAATAATCTCAATCCCTTTTCCCGTTTGGGGCGAGTGAAGCATTTTTCCGTCCCCATAATAAATTCCTACATGGTGAAGTCTCCCCTTACCTTCTTCATATGCGAAAAAGAGGAGGTCACCCGGCTGAAGCTGATCAAATTCCACTTTCTCGCCTGCAGCTGCCTGATCACCGGCGTCACGGGCAATTTGGTATCCATTTGCTTTATGTGCCGTATACGCCAGGCCTGAGCAGTCATAGCCAAAGGAACTCATCCCGCCCCAGAAATAACCGAGACCTATATAGGCTTCTCCCGCTTTTACAATATCCAGGCCACAACCCTTATCCATTCCTTCTTTAGAGGAAAAAATATGAACCGCTTCTTCCGGTAAAAATTTATCGCCATGTGGTGTAGCAACTTTCACTCTGTAAGCTTCTATTCCTTTTACCGGCAAAAGTGTCATATAGCTAAGCTTCATAACCTTTGCCCCATCCTCTGCTTCCAGCCATGCTTTGTCTTTGATGACAGCCGCGGTTTGCGATGTGAACCACTCATCTTTGGGTACCTGGGCAAGCTGATTTACAGGCACCCAGCCCGGATATCCGCGTTCATCTTTACTTGATGGCTGGGAAGGGATAATGACATGTGCCCAATTGTCTTTCACTTCGGTAACAAGCACGGGTTCTCCATATAATATCTGGGATTGCACCCTGTTTTCGTTGCATAAGGCCAAGCTTGCCTCATATGACAGACTCTCGACCCAGTTATCGATATTCGTTGGATTGGCCGTTCCATCGACATCCATTTCCCTTACTGACTCTGGGTTTGTCCAAACCGTTGCCACCTGTACAGCTGTAACCCAAATCTCTTCCGGGTATTGATCAAACGTTTGTTTAGGCATTTTGGAGCTCCTTTCTCGGATGAGAATTTTTTAGTTGTGCTTATCTGATGATCGCGTTTGGTTGCTTTTGGCTGATCCGCTGTCGTTCGAATTCAAGTGGAATTCGGGTTTGACTTGGATTTGCTCAGCGTTGAATCTTGCAGCCTCTTCACTCGGCATGAACTGCTCGGCACTCGACTCCACGTTCTTTCCAGTCGATTTAGACTGCCCAGTGTTCAGCTTTGCGGGCTCACCGATCTGCTTTGACAGTTCAACACTCAACATCATTTCCGTGCAGCAACTGTGCCACTTCTCTACACGATAAAAACCGGCGTCCCATCACTATTCTACGTTTCTACTATATACCTCTCATCAATCGCCTTAATACCTAATCCTGCCTCGTTGCCAAGCTCTATAACTCTCCCATTATACGTAATGCCCCCATTTGCCAGATCACCTGTCAGCATAAGCGGGGCATCGAAGTCATAGCGGGTTACATTAGACTGGCTCGCTGCAAAGTGGGCTGCTGCAGTGATGCCTATTTTTGTTTCAATCATGCTGCCGACCATGCATTCGACTCCATAGATATGGGCTAGTTTTGCTATTTTAATTGCCTGGTGAATGCCGCCAGCCTTCATTAATTTAATATTTATTAGATCAGCGGCACCCATTTCCAGGATTTGCTTCGCATCATGTGGGGAAAACACGCTTTCATCAGCCATGATTGGGGTTTCCGTATTTTTGGTAACAGTCTTCAAGCCTTCGAAATCATGTGCTTTAACGGGTTGTTCAATTAATTCTATATGAAGTCCAAGGTCTTCCATCTTCCGGATTGCGCGGACTGCTTCTTTTGCTTTCCAACCTTGGTTTGCGTCAAGCCTTATCAAAATATCTGAGCCTGCTTCTTCCCGGATTGCCTGGATTCGTCGTATATCTTCAGCAATTTCATCCTTGCCGACTTTAATTTTTAACACGGAAAATCCATCATTAATATATTTTCTCGCATCCTGCGCCATTACTTCCGGTCTATTTACACTAACCGTATAGTCGGTCTCAAGGCTTTCATGAAAGCCACCAAGGAACCGGTGAAGTGGCATATTTGCCTGCTGCGCAATACTGTCATAGAGCGCCATATCAATTGCAGCTTTTGCGCTTGTATTGCGAACGATGCTTTTCTCCATTTTTTCAAATAACCGTTCGCGTGCAGAAAGTGACTCTCCAATTAGGAGTGGTTTAAAAATAGAATGAATTGCATATTGAATGCTAGCAAGGCTATCGCCGGTGATTACATGGGTGGGCGGAGCTTCCCCCCAGCCTACCGTACCGTCTTCACAAGTAAGTTTCACTATAATGGTTTCTGCAACAGTTACCGTTCGCAGAGCCGTTTTAAATGGGGTATGTAATGGAATGGCTCCCTGAAAGGTTTCAATTGACGTGATTTTCATGCGCTCACCTCCTGAATTTTGTGTTGACCGTTTGTTTGCGAGAATATTTGCTGTTATGGATTAATTCATCTCTCCGGAAGAATTGCCGCTACCCAATGAATCGCAAGTAATCCTTAAACTCTATCTCACTCCTGGTTCAATCTCCAACACCTTTAATTCGGTTGATAGCTTCGCATTCACCCCAAGCGGAACGGAAAAATGGGGGAAGCAATGACCAATTTTGAATCCACCAAGTACGGGTCCTTTAAAATCTGTAAAATAGTCTGCGAATACTTGGTTGAGTGTAAGTGATGGGTCCACATTCGGTTCAGCATCGGCAAAATCGCCAATAATGATTCCTGACGCATCTGACAGTTTGCCCGCCAGCCTTAACTGATTGAGCATGCTGTCCACACGGTATGACTCTTCCCCTATATCCTCCAGAAGCACCAGTTTATCTTTTGTGTCAATTTCATATGGTGTTCCCAGCGTACTGACCAATAACGATAGATTCCCGCCAACCAATGGACCCTCTGCCTCTCCGGGAGCGTATTGTACCAATTTGGAAACTTTTTCGGAATAATACAGTTTGGTAGGTTCAAAGAGTTGTTTAAACATATGTCCTGAAAAATCGTCAAATTCATCTTTTGCCACATCTGAAGCAAGCATTGGTCCGTGAAATGTAATCAGATCTGCCTTTTGACGGATAGCTGTATGCAGATACGTAATATCGCTGTATCCCCAGATTATCTTTGGGTTCCTGTTGATTAACTCATAATCGATTTTGTCTGCGAATCGCCCCGTTCCATAACCACCCCTGGCAAAAATGATTGCTTTTATTTTTCTATCGGCAATCATTTCGTGAAAATCTTCCAGGCGCTCTTTATCTGTGCCAGCCAAATATCCGCGGACCTCTTTGATGCTCTTTCCTAATTTGATACGGAGACCCATCTGTTCAAAAAAGGGGATCGCCTGCTTTATTTTTTCGATGCTTGGTGGTCCGGCTGGAGCGGTAACCCCGATTGTATCTCCTTTTTTCAATCGAGCTGGATAGATCATTCGCATCCCTGCTTTCCTGTTTCTTATATGATAAATAGTGCGTAAAGTTATTAAGTATGATTAAAAAGCAATTATATGTATTGAAAAAGGGAGAGGCTCACATACACATACAAAATGTAAATGAGCCACCCTATTACTATTCATTTGAATCCTAAGCCACATAGGAGTACCCCCGCCATTGTATCTGTAGCGGTGACAAGGGTCCACTCCTTGGCTATCAGTTCTTATCCGCGTATTTCAGGTCGAAGTAACCTACTGCGTGGCGGAGAATACCTTCCACTCCGTCTGCTTCAAGTACTACGGTGTTATAGTAACGGATCGGCGTTGCAATCATTTCTTCTGCCAGCATTCTTTCTGCTTCATACAGGTACTCATAACGCTGTTCTTCATCTGTTTCCGATTTGCCGTTAGCAATCAATTCATCATATTCCGCATTAGACCAGCCTGTACGGTTCATATATGAATCTGTTACAAAGCTTTCAAGGAAGTTGACTGGGTCACTGTAGTCATTGATGAATGAACTACGTGAGAATTGAAGCTCCAGATTTTGCTGTGCTTCAGCAAACACGTTCCACTCCTGATTTTCCAATGATACGTCTACACCAAGGTTATCACTGATCATGCTTTGCATTGTTTCAGCAACAGCTTTGTTTACATCACTTGTACTATAGCTTAGTACTACCTCCGGCAATTCATCATATCCTTCTTCTTCCATGCCTTCAGCCAGAAGCTGTTTCGCAAGTTCCGGATCCAAGGATACTAAGTCTCCATTTTCATCACGGAAATCACGCCCGTCTGGAGTTGTAAAACCAGGTGAAACGAACCCATAAGCAGGTTCTACTCCGTTTTTAACGATATATTCCGCGATATCCGCTCTATTTAGTGCATAAGAGAAAGCCTGTCTGATTTTTTTGTTTTGGAAAGGCTCCATTGTTGTGTTAAAACGGTAGAATTCCAGTCCACCATAATCGCCAATATATACATTGTCCGATTCAATCAACTGATCGGAAAGCTCTGGTGGAATACTTGCAGTGTCAAGGTCTCCCGTTTCAAACATTTGATATTGTGTATTTGTATCGTTTACCATTGCCCAGTGAATTTTATCCAGTTTCACAGTATCTGCATCCCAATATTCCGGGTTTTTGACGAATACCATTTCACTGTCATGATCCCATGATTCCAGCATAAATGGTCCATTGGCTACAAAACTGTCTGCTTCTGCATGCCAGTTCGGATTTTCTTCTGCTACCTTATGGTTTACTGGGAAAAACGCAGGGTTTGTTAGCACATCAAGAAAGAAACCTGTTGGAGCTTCCAGCACGACTTCCAATGTTTTATCATCGACAGCTGTCACAGCAACATCTTCGGCCGAGCCCTCACCAGTGTTGAATGCTTCCCCACCTTCAATGAAATAAGCCAGGAATGCTGCGGCAGAGGCATTGTCCGGGTCAAGCATGTATTTCCATGCATAGACAAAGTCTTCAGCAACAACAGGGTCGAGATAGAACGTATATGTCAGTCCATCCTCAGAGAGATCCCAATCTTCTGCAACACCTGGGCCAGCAACGGAGTCCTGATCAAGACGAGTAAGACCTTCCATTAGGTTGTTAAGCGGATCCCATGATACGGCATCAAAACCGATCGATGGATCAAGTGAAGTTGGTTCGACTCCATTATTCAGACGAAGTACCTTTTCATTGGTTTCTGTCTCTGTCCCCTCTTCCTCTGATTCGCCATCTGTAGATTCGGGTTCTTCAGCCTCCACATCATTTTCCGGGTCCTGACCAGCATCTTCATTAGCGGTACATGCAGCAAGTACAGCTACGGTAGCTAAAGCAAGTAAAAATAATAGTAACCTCTTCATTCTTTTTCCCCCTTTTTTAAATTATTGTTGCTAAAAGCTGTTTAGCCCGTTCATCCTGAAGCCAGCAGTTCACTTTGTGTGATCCTGTGATTTCACTATCTGCGGGATAAACTTTATTACACACCTCCATTGCAAATGGACATCTTGCTGTAAAAGGACAGCCTGCGGGAGGTGAGAATAAATCTGGTGGTGTTCCATCGATTGGAGTCAGTCTTTCTTCTTTCAGATCCAAACGTGGAACGGAATTCAGCAAACCTTTCGTATATGGGTGCTGCGGGTCATAAAATATTTCCCGCTTCGTCCCTGTTTCAATGATCTTACCAGCGTACATTACTGCAATCCGGTCGGCAATTTTAGCTACGACACCAAGGTCATGGGTAATCAGGATAATGGAAACCCCTGTTGACTCCTGAATTTTTTCAAACAGCTCAAGGATTTGCGCCTGGATTGTTACATCCAGTGCGGTTGTCGGTTCGTCAGCGATCAGCAGATCAGGTTCACAAATCAAGGCAATTGCAATGACAATCCGCTGCCGCATTCCCCCACTGAACTGGTGCGGATATTGCTTCAGTCTTTCCTCTGGATTTGAAATTCCTACCAAATCCATCATCTCTATCGCTTTCTCCTTTGCTTTATTTCCTGACACTTTACGATGTGCACGCAGCCCTTCCATCAGCTGGGTTCCAATAGTCAGTGTTGGATTCAAAGCTGTCATAGGATCCTGAAAAATCATGGAGATATCGACGCCTCGAATGGAACGCATTTTCTTTTCCGAATACTTGGCGAGATCCTTTCCCTTAAACAAAATGGCACCGTTTGTGATTTTCCCCGGCGGGTCAGGAATCAGCCGCATAATTGCATTGGAGGTAACGCTCTTCCCGCAGCCAGACTCCCCGACAATGGCCAATGTTTCACCTTTATTGAGATGAAAGTCAACGCCACGGACAGCCTGTACTGTTCCGCCGTATGTATTAAAAGTAACGTGGAGATTTTCCACTTCAAGAATTTTTTCCATGTTGTCACCTACTTCCTTAATTTCGGATCAAGTGCATCCTGCAGACCATCTCCGAGGACATTGAAGGCAAACATTGTAAATGAGATGAAGAATGCCGGGAAAAACAGTGTCCACCAATTACCGGAAAGAATTGCGCCCAATGAATCATTGGCCATTACACCCCAGCTTGCATATGGTGCTTGTATTCCCAAACCGATAAAACTCAGGAACGCTTCTGCAAAAATTGCCGATGGAACGGTCAATGTCATCTGTACAATAATCGGTCCCATCGAGTTAGGAAGCAAATTTTTCCTGATGATCCTCGATGATTTTGTACCGAATGATTTCGAAGCGAGCACAAATTCATAGTTCTTGATCTGCAAAACTTGTCCCCTTACAATTCGTGCCATTCCGACCCAGCCTGTGACGGTCAAGGCAATGATGATTGTGGAAAGACTTGGCCCCAGTACAACGAGCAGTAATATGACGACCAGCAAATACGGCAGCCCATACAAGATTTCGATAATACGCATCATGATGTTATCTGTGCGTCCGCCTTTATAGCCGGAAATTCCGCCCCAGATAATCCCAATCGTCACATCGATCAGTGCCGCCATCAATCCGACAAAAAGTGAGATTCTGGCTCCATACCATGTTCTCGTGAATACATCCCGTCCAGCACTATCGGTACCAAACCAGTATTCCGCTGAAGGTGGTTGGTATTGGTTCGGCAGGTTCTGCGTATTTACCTGATAAGGGGATAATATTGGCCCGAAAATAGCCATCAATCCCAAGAGTACCAAAAAGGCCAATCCAAGCATTGCCAGCTTATTCTTTACAAGCCGTCTCCAGGCATCTTGCCAGTAGGAAAGGGAGGGTCTGGCAACTGTTTCTGCCTCCCCTTTATCTTTATCCTTCCAGCTAAACCAATCATCCGGTATTTGTGAAGGAGAATGTGCTGTCTTTACTTCATTAGCAGGTTTCATTCCTATTCTCCTCCCTTTTTATGAAATTTGATTCGAGGATCCAAGAGCCCATATGCAATATCGACCAGGAACAGCATCAGAATTAGAAATGCACTGTAAAATACCGTAGTCCCCATGATTACCGGATAATCCCGCTGATTGATACTTTCCACAAAATATTTCCCCATACCAGGAATCGCAAAAATCTGTTCAATTACAAACGTTCCCGTCAATATGCTCGCAAGCAGTGTACCCATAATCGTAACCACTGGCATTAACGCATTTCTTAGTGCGTGTTTAAAGACAATTTTCCATGGCGATAATCCTTTAGCCCGCGCCATTTTTATGTAATCCTGTGTGAGTACCTCAAGCATTGTGGAGCGTGTGAGCCTGGCAATGATCGCCATCGGTCCTGTAGCAAGCGCCAGTACTGGCATGATCATATGTGCCGGGCTCGACCATGTAGCGGGAGGCAAAATATCCAAGTTTACTGCTAATTGCTGGATAAGCAAGGTAGCCAATATAAAGTTTGGTATCGAAATACCCAAGACTGCAAATCCCATCGCCATATAGTCAATAAAACCATTGTGTCTCAAGGCAGCGATTATTCCGAGAATAATACCCGATATGACAGCAACTACAATTGTTACGATTCCGAGCTCGAGTGAAATCGGAAAACCTCTCCCAAGCAAATCATTGACTGTCTGGTTAGGCTGCTTGATTGAGGGGCCAAAATCAAATGTTGCAACCGATTTCAAATAATTGAAATATTGAATGTGATATGGAGCATCCAAATTATAATGCGCTTCCAAATTTGCCTTGATTGTTTCATTGGACGACTGATCGCTATTAAATGGGGAACCAGGCACACTGACCATCAATATGAAAGTCAGTGTTATGATGATCCATAGCGTCACCAACATTACTGCAAAGCGTTTTGATATGTATTTCAGCATGACTCTACACCCCCGATGTTACGTACTCTGCTTCTTGACAAGGTAGGACCTTTGCCCAAATGTCCAGTAGTTACCAAGTTTTATTTTCTGTCACTCCGTCATGATGAAAACGTTGTGTGCATCGCAAGCTCAGTCATGACAAGCAGTGCTTTATACGCTTCAAGGATGTTTTCCGCATGATACCTGACAATGGTTGTACCTTTTTCGATTTCGGTACCAGGCATCAGATTTGCCCATTCCGCTTGTCCATAATTATTGAATTCAATTTTCAGGACAGGTTTTTCCGGAGGAGTCAGGGCTTTTACCTTTCTCCTGTTTTCCAATGCTTCCGCTACTTTACCAGTCAGCAGTTCTCCAGCTTTCTTTGGTGTCAGGCTTTTGACTGCAGACCTTGAGATTGCTTCCTTTACAACAACCGAAGTGACATTTGGTATTAATTCTTCCGCTTCTTTTGCAGCCTCATCATCTCCTGAAACCAATAGAACAGGAACTCCGAAATGACCAGCAACATAGGCATTGAATCCCATTTCCCCGATAGCATGGTCATTAATATAAAAATTACGTACCGCATGTATCATCGAATGGGACAATACACCGGGCTGCCCTGCACGTGCATGGTATCCTATAAACATTACTGCCTCATAGGTAGCGTCCAATCCCTGCATCATTGAATACGGTTTCACATTTCCTGTGATTAGTGCAGCATCCGGATGAAGCTCATCAATAAGTATATTGTTCATTTTCAAGTGGCTGTCGTTCACCAATACTTCTGTACATCCAAATTTGAATGCGGCCTCTACCGCGTAATTGATCTCGGCCGTCATGATTCTTCTTGCTCGTTCGTAGTTATGCTTACTGGAATCAATATAAGTATGGTCCGGTATGCCAGTAATTCCTTCCATGTCTGCAGATATGTATAGCTTCACGTTTTGTCACCTACAATGTCATTTTATTATTACTAATTTTCTATTAATTTTAACATAGAGTTGAAGACTAATTTTTATCATTAATCTGAATTTTGGTTTGCCTGGGATAGATTATTGATTATAACTGACGCAGCTTTGGCAGCAATAAAAAAGTTTAACCGTTTATTGGTGTTAAACTTTGAGTGCCACTTATTATCACCTTGCTAACCTTATATAAATAAGTCTATTTTTTTTAGTAATGTTAGTTGTTTTATAAGCCACGCACTTTATGTAAACGACGACGTAACTACTATTTGTGTTAGAACTGGGACACTAATAATGGAAGCAAGTTACTTCGGCTACCGCTCGGGGAAATACACTGCGCGCATCCTAAGGCGGCTGGTGAGCCCCTTCATGCTAACGCATTTCAGTGTCTCACCTATGCCTTTCCTCCCGTTGGAGTCTCCGTGTATTTCCCCGAGCTGGTTGAGATTGCTACTAATAAACTGCATCCGTAATAAAAATATAATTATACAGCTTCACCAGTCCGGGTGAGCGGCGTGCGGTGACTCCTCGAAAATACAAACCAATTTTCTTACGAAGATGCGAATGCTGACGAAGCGTTCCTTGTCCTGCGGGAAAAGCACGTGTCCGAAAACCTGAGAGTGGTTTTCTCTTCGGGGCTGAAGCCGTGCCCTAAGGATGCGCATCCGCCCAGAGCGATCCCGGGCGGCGACAAGCGCACAATTTCGATGAAAAATCTACAGTTACTTCGCACTTTATATCAAATGTGACTTTAAACTAACAATTAATTCGATGTCAACTCCACTCTGCGAAAGTTGTGTAACCATCCATATGCATCAAGTTATCCAGATGTGGATAACCATTCCCGCTTATTTGTGTGAGCAACTTAATTCCCCAACATTAAGAAGACAAATAAAAAAACAGGCGAATCAAAATGATTCCACCTGTTCCTTTATTAAAATATACAATTATAATTCAGCTGCTATTCTACTACTATTCTTGTAATCTACTTTTACCATTGGCACGACGACACTTCCATTTTCATCGACACGTTCAATATCCGCACCTAATGACGCCAGCTTACCTACAATATCAACATAGCCTCTGTCAAGATGCTTCAGTTCTGTCACACGTGTGTTTCCTTCACCGACTAGGCCAGCCAAGATAAGTGCTGCAGCTGCGCGGAGATCTGTCGCTGCAACTTCTGCACCTTGCAAATCAGATAATCCTTCAATAATAACGCTGCGCCCTTCAATTTTGATGTTGGCATTCATGCGTCTGAATTCTTCCACATGCATAAAACGGTTTTCAAATACGGTTTCTGTAATAACACCAGTACCTTTTGCACGCAGCATTAATGCCATCATCTGAGATTGCATATCTGTCGGGAATCCGGGATGTGGCAATGTTTTTATATCTGTTGATTTGAGTTCTTTTGGTCCGATGATACGAAGTCCATTACTCTCTTCAACTACTGTTACATTCATTTCTTCAAGCTTTGATATAACAGAACTCAAATGCTCACTGACAGCATTTTCGATGAGCACATTTCCTCCAGTAATAGCTGCAGCCACCATAAAGGTTCCTGCCTCTATACGATCAGGAATGATTGCATGTTCTGTACCAGAGAGCTTCTCTACACCATGGATGCGGATTGTCTCTGTACCGGCACCGATGATTTTGGCGCCCATTTTATTAAGGTAGTTAGCTAGGTCAACAATCTCCGGCTCTTTTGCTGCGTTTTCAATGATTGTTTTGCCTTCAGCAAGGGCAGCAGCCATCATGATGTTTTCAGTAGCACCGACACTTGGCATATCCAAATAGACTTTAGCCCCTTTAAGTCGGCCATCTACTTTTGCTTCAACATAGCCATTGCCAACGTGAATGTCGGCACCCATTGCTTCAAAGCCTTTTAAATGCAGATCGATTGGGCGGGATCCTATTGCACATCCACCCGGCATTGCAACCTTTGCGTGTCCATAACGGGCCAATAATGGTCCCAAAACAAGCACAGATGCACGCATTTTCCGGACATATTCAAATGGAGCTTCTGTTTCAAGCTGTTTGGAAGCATCCACATAAACCGTATTTGTTTCTGGATTGAACTCTACGTCAGCATTTAAATTTCTTAATACTTCATTGATTGTATATACGTCAGCCAAAACAGGTACTTCTTTAATTATGCTTGTTCCTTCGCTTGCGATAAGGCTGGCAGCGATAACGGGAAGTACTGCATTTTTGGCACCTTCAAGCCGAACGGTGCCATTCAATTGGTGTCCGCCTCTTACGATGATTTTTTCCATGTTTTTAAATCTCCTTCAGATCCAATTTCACTATATTAATATTCATGTATTAGGATAGGTGTTCCTACCGTGTATTTCACGTTCGTTTCGTCGACTTGTACTACAGCTATTTGCAGATTCATTTGGGTACCCTGTATTATGAAATCCTGCTTCCATAAGTCTGTATACCCGTATATGATTTTTTCATGCATCGAATTTTCTATTGTATCGGTTTGTGTCGCAAAATGTTCTACATTAAAATATTTTGTGATACGTTTAACAAAAACATCACTGTCAATTATACCACCTGGCTCTGTTGTCAGACAAGCAAATAATTTTAACGATTTTGTAAAGATTTTTTTCTCCATCGAACGTTTGATTGATAAGTACTCCTCCTCAATTTCATCGTTCCATTGAGTTCCTTCTATTACAGCATTCATTTCGGGCTTAAATGCCTCATTTTTGGGGATAACCACACTATATGATACGTCCAGTCCAACTTGTTTATGGACGTCCCTAACTTGATATTTTATTACATTTTCATCTTCACTGACAGTGACTAAACTACTATCTTTCAAATTATTTACGGTTTCTTCAGCCTTTTTTCTCGTCAGATTCTCTTTAAGCGTAACCTGCCAGCTTTCAATTGGCACGCTATTTTTCAAAGTGAAATTCGCCAGGTCGACCATTTCATCTCTTTCCATTCCATATGCCATTGGTTTTGCAGTAATGAAGACCATCATAATTAATAGAATCGCTGTTTTTCGCATAAAAAATCCCCCTGTCTTAAACTAGTAGTAATAGCTTTGACAAGAGGAATCATTTACATACGATACAAATTACGACAAACGATAGAATACAAGAATTTCTAATTAAAATAGAAATAGTATATCATTAGACCATCGGAGGATCTCAAGGAAAAATCTGCTTACACCGGTTCCGATAACGATCGTGATGAACAGAAGAAAGATTCTTCCTTCCGTAGTGTGTCCTTTTTTTATGATTACCTCATAATTCATCGAGAGTAAAAGACGCCACGTTATATAAATAAAGATTAAATGGGAAAACATGCTGATCAAAGCCATTTGTCCAATTGAAAACATAAGTACCACCCTTGTTTGTTTGCTATATGAGATTGTTCAAAATCCAGGGGAAAAGGATATATCCAATTTCGCATGAATGAATACTTGCTTTTCTGTTCATTTAAGGGAAATTAGTACACTTTTCCCACGTGCGATTGTCTGGGCTCGTTAACTTGCACGCCTAAAATAAACAAAGTAGTTATCACACGCTGCGGAACCCCCTTTAGGGAGCTACACCGAAACGAACTTATCGGTCCTTTTTCAACTGCTTCTTGAACACGAACTATATGTAACTTTGACATTTATATGGTTAAAAGTCAATAAATTTCGCGCATGCGTCAGAAAAGTCGTTTCATAAGATTATATCACGATGGTTTCTCTAATTTCCCGGGAAATATCGACAAGCCAGGTAGAAATATTAGATAACTTGGCAAGCTTTCAGGTTAGTGCCTTCGTTTCCCTTATGCAGCTAAATGTATTAATCCTATCCTGCCAGCTAAACTATTAGAAAACTTGGCATACGCCAAGCCTTTGGGCGAATGCCTTAGCTGCACTTATGCAAGTAAGAAAGTATAAACTTTCTTACTTGCTAAAAATAAACCTCTTATAACATGATGTTATAAGAGGTTTATTTTCAAATCATTATTGCCCTACGTCCAGGCGATTCATTGCGCGTTTGAGTGCTAATTCAGCCCGGGTTTTGTCGACAGTGTCTTGTTTAGCCTGTAGTCGACGTTCTGCACGGTCTTTTGCTTCTTTCGCACGTTGTACATCGATTTCTGTAGCTTTTTCAGCAGACTGTGCAAGAATCGTTATTTTATCAGGCTGTACCTCCATAAAGCCGCCATTAACTGCCAATTTCTTCGTTTCATTGCCATTCTTCAGGCGAACGGCACTGATCTGTAATGGAGCAACAAGAGGAATATGCCCTGGTAAAATACCGAGTTCACCAGTCTCAGCTTTACAGACAACAAATTCAAAACTACCTTCCAAGACCGGACCACTAGGAGTAACAACACTCACATCCAGTGTCTTCAATGTAACCCCTCCTAAGACTGGCAGGAAGAATGCTGGGATACAGGCGAAAAATGAATTGCACCCAGACTACAGGGAGGCGATCCCCGATTCTTCCTCCACTTGTCTTTTATTCCATACCTTTTGCTTTTTCAACTACTTCTTCAATACGTCCTACTAGTCGGAATGCATCCTCTGGCAGGTCATCATATTTTCCTTCAAGGATCTCTTTAAATCCAGCTACTGTTTCTGATACAGGAACATAGGAACCTTTTTGTCCTGTGAACTGTTCTGCAACGTGGAAGTTTTGAGAAAGGAAGAATTGTACACGACGTGCACGGGAAACGACAAGTTTATCTTCGTCTCCAAGTTCATCCATACCGAGGATCGCGATAATATCCTGTAACTCTTTATAACGCTGAAGTGTTTGCTGCACTTCTGTCGCTACTTTATAATGTTCTTCTCCAACAATTTCCGGATCTAGTGCACGTGAAGTGGAAGCCAATGGATCCACCGCAGGATAGATACCTTGCTCAGATAGTTTACGATCCAGGTTAGTGGTCGCGTCAAGGTGAGCAAATGTTGTTGCCGGAGCAGGGTCAGTGTAATCATCGGCAGGTACATAGATAGCCTGGATTGATGTTACGGAACCTTTATCTGTTGATGTAATACGTTCTTGCAATTGTCCCATTTCTGTAGCAAGTGTCGGCTGGTAACCTACTGCAGATGGCATACGGCCAAGCAGAGCGGAAACCTCTGAACCTGCTTGCGTGAAACGGAAAATGTTATCGATGAAGAGCAATACGTCCTGTCCTTGCTCATCACGGAAGTACTCAGCCATTGTAAGACCTGTCAGGGCAACACGCATACGTGCACCAGGCGGCTCGTTCATTTGTCCGAATACCATCGCAGTTTTTGCGATAACACCGGAGTCTTTCATTTCATAGTAAAGGTCGTTCCCTTCACGTGTACGCTCACCAACACCGGCGAAAACGGAAATCCCGCCGTGCTCCTGAGCGATGTTGTTGATCAATTCCTGGATCAATACGGTTTTACCTACACCCGCACCACCAAAGAGACCGATTTTACCACCTTTAATATATGGTGCCAATAAATCTACTACTTTGATACCTGTTTCCAAAATTTCTGTTTCTGTAGACAGATTCTCGAAATCAGGTGCCTGACGGTGAATCGGATCCACTCGGACATCAGCCGCTAATGGCTCATCCAAATCGATTTTTTCACCGAGTACGTTAAATACACGTCCTAATGTAACATCCCCTACTGGTACGGAGATAGGTCTACCAAGGTTTTCTACTGTTGCACCACGTTTTACGCCGTCTGTTGAAGACATTGCAATCGTACGTACACTATGATCACCAAGGTGAAGCGCTACTTCCAATGTAAGGTCTGCATTTTCATTGTTTTCATTACGGACAACTAAAGCGTTATATACCGCTGGAAGCTCGCCGTCTTCGAATTTTACGTCAACGACCGGCCCCATTACTTGTGTAACGTGTCCTTTGCTCATCGATTTCCCTCCTAACTAACTTTAAAGCATGGTCGAGGAGCTATTCAAGCGCTGCTACCCCACCAACAATCTCCGTGATTTCCTGTGTAATAGCTGCTTGACGCGCGCGGTTATATGTCAATGTTAAGTCATCGATAAGGTCTGATGCATTATCTGTCGCACTTCTCATTGCCGTCATACTTGCCGCATGTTCACTCGCTTTTCCATCTAGCAATGCACCGAAAATCAAGCTTTCGGCATACTGTGGTAATAGAACTTCCAATATTTCCTCTTGGTTTGGATCATATTCATAATCACTGTCTGAAGCACCATGTTCATCCAGATTTTCAATCGGCAGCAGCTTTTTAGCTGTCACTACTTGTGAAATCGCACTTACATAGTGGTTATAGATGATGTTCAGTTCATCAATTTCTCCATCACTGTACATTTGTACAGATTCGGATGCAAGGTCTTTGATATCAGCAAATGTCGGATGGTCTGCAATCCCCAGAATGCTTTTCGAAACTGGCAAGTTCCTTTTCTTGCAAAAATCATAGCCTTTACGCCCAACCGCGATAATTGTATACTCATCCGCATGCTGGTGGCGCTTATTAATCGTAGTGACCAGGTTTTTCAGTATGTTACTGTTATAACCGCCTACAAGTCCACGATCAGATGTTACTATGATATATGCCGTCTTTTTCACTTCACGCTTCGTCAGCATCGGATGCTCAATATCCGTATTGCTGTTTGCAATACTTGCTACAACTTCCTGAATTTTATCAGCATACGGCACAAATCCTTTGGCATTTTGCTCTGCTTTATTCATTTTGGAAGCAGATACCATTTCCATTGCACCGGTAATTTGTTTTGTCTTCTTTGTCGAATCGATTCGGCCTTTTATATCTCTAAGTGATGCCAAGCTTTTTCACCACACTTTCCTGACAGAGGTTGGGGCCGGGCTTAAAGCTTCAGTGTCTGCCTTAATTTCCCGGACCATTATTCTCTTTTCGTAAACTGCCTGAAAGACTTTACCCTTTCAGGCAGAGTCTTTCATTCATTAATTGTTTGTCGGTAAAAATGTTTTTTTGAAGGCTTCAATTGCAGCTCTCATTTCACCATCATCCGGCAGGTTACCTGTTTCGCGGATGGTAGTAAATAATTCACTGCGATTGCTTTCAACCCAAACATTTAATTCGCTTTCGAAACGAAGTACATCTTCAACTGGAATGTCATCAAGGTACCCTTTCGTCAGTGCGAAAAGAATCATAACCTGTTTTTCGACAACCATTGGCTTATGTAAGCCCTGTTTCAGAACTTCAACTGTACGCTGACCACGGTTCAATTTAGCTTGTGTAGATTTATCAAGGTCTGAGCCAAATTGCGAGAATGCTTCCAGTTCACGATAGGATGCCAGATCAAGACGCAGTGTACCTGCAACTTTTTTCATTGCTTTAATTTGAGCTGAGCCACCTACACGGGATACGGAAAGACCTGCGTTAATCGCTGGACGTACACCCGAGAAGAACAAATCAGACTGCAGGAAGATTTGTCCATCCGTGATGGAAATTACGTTCGTTGGTATATATGCAGCAATATCGCCAGCTTGTGTTTCGACAAATGGCAGTGCAGTCAATGACCCGCCACCTTTTGCGTCACTAAGTTTTGCAGCACGCTCCAACAGGCGTGAATGCAAGTAGAATACATCCCCTGGGAATGCTTCACGACCTGGAGGACGACGAAGTAATAGGGAGAGTTCACGGTATGCGACTGCTTGTTTGGATAAATCATCATACACAACCAATACGTGTTTCCCGTTGTACATAAATTCTTCACCCATTGCTACACCTGCATATGGTGCAAGGTATAATAATGGAGCAGGATCAGATGCCCCGGCAGTTACAACGATTGTATAATCCAATGCACCATATCTGCGGAACGTTTCAACAGTATTACGAACGGTTGATTCTTTTTGACCGATTGCCACGTAAATACAGATCATGTCCTGATCGCTTTGATTCAAAATGGTATCTACAGCTACTGTCGTTTTACCAGTCTGACGGTCACCAATGATAAGCTCACGCTGACCACGGCCGATTGGAACCAATGCATCAATCGCTTTGATCCCTGTTTGCAATGGCTCATCAACTGATTTACGATCCATTACTCCAGGTGCCGCAGCTTCAATTGGACGCGTTTTGGATGTTTCGATTGAACCTTTTCCATCGATTGGTTGTCCTAATGGGTTAACTACGCGTCCCAATAATTCATCCCCAACTGGTACTTGCATGATACGTCCTGTACGGCGAACTTCATCGCCTTCTTTAATACCAGTGTAAGGTCCGAGAATGACGATACCTACGTTGCTTTCTTCAAGGTTTTGCGCCAATCCCATAACTCCATTTGAGAATTCGAGCAATTCTCCAGCCATTGCGTTTTCAAGTCCGTGCGCACGTGCGATACCGTCCCCGATTTCAATAACTGTTCCGACATCACTGACTTCGATATCTGTATCAAAATTTTCAATTTGCTGTTTAATAAGTGTACTGATTTCTTCAGCATTAATGCTCATACCATTTCACCCCTATCATCATTTATTTGCAGATACGATTCTTCTGGAGATACGATTTAATTTTCCGCTTATTGTTCCGTCATAGATCGTGTTTCCAACGCGGATTTTGATACCGCCGATAATGGATGGATCCACAACGTTTTCCAGATTGATTGCAGCTTTGCCCATTCGCTTTGCGAAGGTTACCTGCAATTGCTGTTTTTCAGCTTCGGACAATTCACGGACAGAGTATACCGTTGCATCTGCAATTCCTTTAGCATCATTCACCAGTTGGATGAAATGATCGATAATGGATGGAACCGCTGCAGTACGTCGCCGCTCAACAAGAAGTTTGAGTGTGTTTACAACATCTGTCTGTGTTCCTTGAAACGCTTGAGTTAGAAACTGTTTCTTTTTCTCATTATCAATTTTGGGATGCTTCAGGAATGTATCCAGTTTTTTATTGTTTTTAAAAACTTCACGAACAACACGGAATTCTTCCACAAGCAAATCCTGTGTGTTCTTTTCTTTACCCAGCTGGAAAAGAGCTTCTGCGTAACGTTTGGAAACTACCTGTTCACTCATCGCTCTTCTCCTACCTCTTTGATATAATCATTGATCAGTTTTTCCTGATCCTGTGCACTGATTTCTTTTTCAATCACTTTACTTGCAATAAGTACGGACAATGATGCAACTTTATCCTGAAGTGCTTGGATTGCTTTTTCTTTTTCGTTTTGGATGTCCGCTTGAGCTGCTTGGATAATACGGTCAGCTTCCATTTTGGCTGAATCGACAATATCCTGCTCCTGCTTAATCCCGGCAGATTTAGCGTCTTCAATCAGTTTCTGTGCCTCTTGTTTAACTTGGCTCAATTGGGCAGCAGCCTCTTTGGATGCTTTTTCAGCTTCCAGACGACTTTGTTCTGCTGATTCGATTTCTCCAGCCACATATTCCTCACGCTCTTGCATTTTGTTCATGAGGGGACCCCAAGCGAATTTTTTTACAAAATATAACAGTAAAAGAAAGAAGAATAGTTGTGTGATCATATCCCCTACTCTAAGTCCACCTACAGTTGCCCCGATTGTCATATATTCCAAATATGAATGCACTGATTTCACTCCTTTCACGATAACTGCACACCTATGCAATTTCCAAGCGTTTCCAACCTGAAAATTACATAAAGCAATGGCGAAGATTCTCTACGACTGAACCCCGCCATTTAAATTTCTCTAATAAACTCGTTATTACATGAAGATAACCATAAACGCGATAACTGCTGCGATAATAGGAATCGCCTCTACCAACGCAACCCCGATGAACATGATTGTCTGGAGTGAACCTTTTAATTCAGGCTGACGAGCGATACCTTCCAATGTTTTACTTACGATCATTGCGTTACCAAAACCTGCACCTAATGCTGCCAAACCAATTGCAATTGCTGCTGCTAATGCTTCCATTTAATATTTCCTCCTCTTATTTAAAAACCTTTATTTATGATTTTATTAATGGTCACTTGTCACTTTATGAGACATATACACCATTGTTAACATAGTAAATACGAACGCCTGGATACCACCAATGAACAAGCTGAAGCCTTGCCATGCCATCATCGGCAATGCTGCACCAATGAATCCTAACACACCAGCGCCTGCCATTCCTACAAGCAGAGAAAGCAATACTTCTCCGGCAAAGATGTTACCGAATAGACGCAGACCCAATGTTAATGTGTTTGTAAACTCTTCAATAATCTTGAAAGGCAACATTAACGGCACGGGACTGATATACTCTTTGAAATATGCCTTCGTCCCTCGTATCTTAATGCCATAAAAATGCGTCAGAACTACTACCATAGCGGATAGGGTCAGTGTTAATGTCGCATCGGCAGTTGGTGATTTCCACCAAAGGTCGTGACCGACGACCCCCATTGTCATAACACCCAGAAGGTTACTTACCAATATGTAAGTAATTAAGGTCAGCCCTAGCGGAAGAAATATCTTGCCTGTCTTCCAATCCATTGCATCACTAATGATTCCTTTAACAAACTCAACTACCCACTCCATAAAGTTCTGCATCCCGGTTGGTTTCATCTGAAGCTTTCGACTTCCCCACACTGAAAACAGAAAGACAATTAATGACGCAACTGCAATCATGAGGACATTTGAAAGGTTAAAATCAAGCCAGGAAATTCCAAATACATCTTCAACTATTGGAGCTGAATGATCCAAATTTATCACCCCTTTATTATCCAGATTTAACTGAAGAACCCGGTCATATTTAGCTTGTACGACAGGTTAATCCTCTTTATTTTTCTTTTGTAAAATCATCTGTATCGCTATATCCAGACCAATTACAATATAAGAGGAAACTATCCCGATAACCACAGCAATGATATGAAAATACGCTTCAAACCGAAGTGCGATCAACACGGCTAAAATTGCAGTGGCCATTCTTGTGAAAGTGCCTAACCCTCCACGTTTCTTACCGGTTCCTGCAAAAGATTCTCCCAGAACTTCTGTTTTGTGCTGCAATAACCACAAATTATAGAAACTTACCAAACCACCCAGAATCAATCCTAGAAAGACTTGTTTATATGGCAGAAACCCTGCTCCAACTACCATGAGCGCAAGATAATAAAGCATCCATTTACGTTGACGGGTTACCATACTGTCAAAATCAAACATATTTATTTCAACTCTCCTAAACCCGTAACTCAGATCCATGATTTCCAATCCGCCATTGAATGCTTTACATTCGGTTTCAATACCTGCAAAAGAAAAGTTTCCGGTCATGATTTTTGGCAACTGCAGCTCCCATTATAGCCTGAGATTATTTAGCAATTCTTATTATTCAGTCGGCTTATGTAACAGAAGTCTTTCTGAGGTGAGAAACAGTATTAATTGAAATGGCGAAGTATGTAAAAATCAGTTCGACAATTCAATGGAATAACCTCAAAAAATGCCTATTTCATCCCACCTCACATTAAGCAAGTTTACAATAGCATTACTAGTATTGTCAATTAGTATCCGAGTTAAATTACGATAGATTTTAAAATGGTATTTTCAGGTAAACACAGGAGATTTTCCAGGAGATTTACCCGAGTGGTTTTATATTGCGAATGACCCAAATAACATTATAAATGATATTCGGGTCGCTTTATATGACATTTTTGTGAACAGACTATTTTCTATTCGATTTGGTTTGAGTTGTACTGTATTGTCACTCCAAATGAATGATTGATTGACTGCTTTCATATTGGCCATTTTCTAGGTAAACCGTTACAATCGCCAAATAAAATCCTCCAGGACCTGCATCCTTTTTACTTAGTTCTTCCTGATAGAGTCCTTCCTCCAAATCTTGCGCTTCCAAAAGTTTCCTCTCATGGATTAGGGTCTCTGGGTGATAGAGATCCACTTCTGCACGCCGGGCTGGTTCTGTCAGATAGAGCCGAAACTCATATGCATCATCGGAAAAGTTTTTCAAAGAGAATTCAAACCCTGCCGATTTTGGCTGATCGGCATTTTGATTTACCACGATATATGGCAGGTGGTAGTCTTGCTCATTTTCCTTATTTAATGTTAGCCAGCCTTGATGGACCCCTTCTTCAAGCCGGGCAGTCGTAATGTTAAGGCCGATCGGAATCGTTTTTTTCTCCTTTGGCTTTAATGTAAAGGATTGTGGCAGTTTCCAGTCCAGTCCACCTTGCTTTTTAGGATAGTCAAAAGCGTAATTTTGTGTAGTGTCCGATATATTTTCGATGGTTAATTCAAAACGAAGCTCTCCCCTGTAGCTGTCCACCTTTCCAAAATTAAGCTGTGGATTATGAATGATAGTGGTAGTTTCAATCGCTTTATCAGGGCTTATTGCACCCATCCCCTGTATAGTCGGGTCTGATGATGAGTGCTCCTCCAGTCTCCCGGCTGTCGTTTTAATCGCTCCGATAATCTGGTCCCTTGTCCAGTCAGGGTGGGCTTCTTTTATTAATGCAACTGCTCCGGCAACATGTGGTGCTGCCATACTTGTCCCACTCATTTGCTCATAGCCTCCAGGAACCGTACTTAGAATTTCCGTACCTGGTGCAAGAACATCTGGTTTTATATTCCAATTCACTGTGACAGGGCCTCTGGAACTGAACGGTGCTGTAGTAACTTCCTGAGGCAAATAACCCGTTTCCATATAAAGGGATTTCTTTTCGGCAAGATCCAATAGCCATTCCCCGTCCTCTTTTGAGACTGCAACTACTGGAATGTTGACTGGATTCTGATCATTTTCAATGGAGCCTTGAAAACTTCCTTGTTCCCTATTGTAAATAATCACCGCGACTGCTCCGTCTTGCTCTGCTGATTTAGCCAATTCATAAAAAGGTACGTCACCACGCTGGAATAGAGCTATTTTTCCTCTGTATGAACCGTCTGACTGATCGGCATTCACTACTTCGTACGATCTAGTTATGTCCCATGAACGGGAGCCTTCCATCTCTATGAGCTGGATTGCCTTCTTTTCAAGTGATTCATATAAGAAGGGGATAACCGTTGGTACAGTTGAAGCGCCTACGGACAATGCCTTGTCAGCAGTTGCCGGCGACCCCACTGTCCAATCATCAGGCCCGCTATTTCCATTTGCGATTACAACAGGGATCCCCAAATTTGACGCACGATTGACAGCAATGCTTGTCGGATAGTCCGGAATGTTTACGTTATTTCCAAGTGACAGGTTAATCACATCGACTCCATCTTCCACCGCTTTCTCCATTGCAGCAAGTACCTGGACCGATGTTCCTGTCCCCCCTGGACCAAGCGCGCGATATGCATATATTTCTGCATCGGGGGCGACGCCTTTCAATTCGCCATCAGCCGCAATAATCCCTGCGACATGTGTACCATGGGATGTAGGCATACCTTGTTCAGGCTGACTTTCCATTGGATCATCATCCAGATCCACCAGATCAAAACCGGATTGATAGTTATGTTGGAGGTCTGGGTGCTCGTAATCAATACCAGTGTCGATTATCCCAACTTTCACCCCTTTCCCGGTATATTCCGTCGAATTGATTGCGTATGGTTGAGCAGCTTCTTCCTGGCTGGCTTTCGGTTTCTTCCACTCAATAGCTTCATACTGTTGGACGGCATGAATATGTTTAATAAATTCCAGTGATTCCATCCTCTCCAATTTGGCAGTACTTCCTTGCAGCGCAAGCCCATTAAACACTTTTTCATAGACTGCAACGACATCTATAAATGGATGATATGCTTCGATATATTGTTTGTGCACATTCGGATCGCCCTCCACTTCGATGATGATGGATTGCAGGTCTGCCTGTGCTGATTGTGATGGCGGGGAAATCAAAATGAACATTAAAAATAAGAGTGGAATAAATATCCGCATGGATGAAGGCCTCCTTATTATGCTAGGATTTGCCGAGGTGTTTTGGATTATGCATGGTTGGCGTGAAGTTGGCACATGCAGACGGGGAATGTATTCGGTACAAAAGCGCAAGCGCCCGTTTAGGGACGTACGGACTGCGCCCCGAACTGTGGGGTGGTTCGACTTGTCGAACATTCCTACGTAGGAGATAAAGGAAACACGACGAACGGAGAGAGTCGATGTTGACTTTCACCACAAGGGTATAAGTGCGACTAAGCCTCTGGCAAAGCCAGTCGGCAAGTCTTCTTTATCGTGTCATGAGGCGAAGGAAGTCTCGGTAGTCCCTGGGCGCTGGAGCTGGGCGATCAAAAGCGAAGGTGACTGTTCAGAAACGCACGCATAAGCAAGG
>NZ_LQNF01000019.1 GCF_001618145.1 Oceanobacillus damuensis | reverse complement strand
AGGGGACTTTTTTTATTCAATCCTCATTTTGCTTTGTTACAGGAATGCTTTCTTATCCTCCGAAATAAAGCTGCTATCTCCCAATCAGCAGGGTTAATAGCAGCTCGTCATGTTAATTATTTGGTTCCGAAAAGGCGGTCGCCGGCATCGCCCAGGCCAGGAACGATGTAACCATGGTCGTCCAGTTTTTCATCCATTGCAGCTAAGTAAATGTCTACGTCCGGATGTGCTTTTTTGATTACTTCAACGCCTTCTGGTGCCGCAATCAGGCACATGAGCCGAATATTTTTCGCTCCGCGTTTTTTCAGGGAGGCAATTGCATCATTTGCCGATCCGCCTGTCGCAAGCATTGGGTCGATCACAATCAGTTCACGTTCCTCGATGTCAGAAGGTAACTTGATATAGTACTCCACTGGTTTCAATGTCTCCGGGTCACGATATAGCCCAACATGTCCCACTTTTGCAGCGGGGATCAGTTTGCGCACACCGTCCACCATTCCAAGTCCGGCGCGTAAAATTGGAACGAGGCCAATTTTCTTCCCTGCCAGCTGTTTTGATTTGGATACCATTACTGGTGTTTCCACATCAACTTCTTGCAATGGCAGGTCCCTCGTAATTTCAAAGGCCATCAGCATTGCCACTTCGTCCACAAGTTCACGAAATTCTTTTGTCCCTGTATTTTTATCTCTTATGTACGTTAATTTATGTTGAATTAACGGATGATCGAATACGAATACGTTTCCCATTGTCAAATCACTCCTTCAGATTTGTCATATCTTTAAAATTGTACTGAAAAAAAGGCGAGTTTTCAAGTTTAGACAAAACTTGTTAGGAAAACGTAATAAGGATGCCCCCTATAAATGGGACATCCTCAGGTGTTTATGCATATAATGGAAATTTTTCAGTTAAAGCAATGACACGTTTTGCTGCTTCTTCCAATTTCGCTTCATCTTCATGGTTATGAAGTGTCAGGAAAATAATTGCTGCAATTTCCTTCATTTCTTGTTCACCGAAACCACGCGTGGTGACGGCTGCTGTACCGATTCGGATGCCGCTCGTCACGAAAGGACTTTCCGTATCAAATGGGATTGTATTTTTGTTTGTTGTAATGCCGATGTCATCCAAAGCCTTTTCCGCAACTTTTCCAGTCAGGTTCAGTGGCGTTACATCCAGCAATAGGAGGTGATTGTCTGTGCCGCCAGAAACAATGCGGACACCTTCTTTCGTTAGTGCCTCACCGAGAACTTTTGCATTGTGGACAATGTTTTTTGCGTACGTTTTAAAATCATCCGATAATGCCTCTTTAAATGACACTGCCTTTGCAGCGATCACATGCATTAATGGACCACCTTGGATTCCAGGGAAAATGGATTTGTCAATTTGCTTTGCATATTGTTCTTTGCAAAGAATCATTCCACCACGCGGCCCACGCAATGTTTTATGTGTCGTTGTTGTCACAAAGTCAGCATATGGCACTGGATTTGGGTGTTCACCAGTTGCAACAAGTCCGGCAATATGCGCCATGTCAACCATCAGATACGCATCCACGGCGTCAGCGATTTCGCGGAATTTGGCAAAATCGATGGTGCGGGAATACGCGCTTGCACCAGCAACAATCAATTTCGGTTGTACTTCTTTTGCCTTTGCAAGCACAGCTTCATAATCAAGCTGTTCTGTTTCTTTATCCACCCCATAGTCAACAAAGTTATAAAGTTTTCCACTGAAGTTGACAGGGCTGCCATGTGTTAGATGTCCACCATGGTTCAGGTTCATACCAAGTACTGTATCACCAGGCGCAAGCACGGAGAAATAGACCGCCATATTCGCCTGTGCACCGGAGTGTGGCTGCACATTGGCATGATCTGCACCGAATAGTTCCTTGGCGCGATCGCGGGCAAGGTTCTCTACGACATCGACATGTTCGCAACCACCATAATATCTTTTTGCCGGATATCCTTCTGCATATTTATTCGTTAAAATGGACCCCATTGCCTGCATAACTGCTTCTGACACAAAATTTTCCGATGCAATCAATTCGATTTTGTCCTGTTGACGCGTCTTTTCTGCCTGCATTGCATTGAATACTTCTAAATCTGCTTGTTGTACATGTTCCATTCGGAAATCCCCCTATGTATGAATGTTTGACAATAAGATATTTGATGGGACGATGTATGTCGGCCCAGAGTTCATTTAGTTACATGTGTCATTCAAACGTGTATCTTCATAATTTGCGCGACTCCCGCCAATCAGTTTTGGACGGGTACGTGCTGCAGCCAATCGGGCATTGCCTATATTCCGTTGTTTAAAACGAAGCGGAACCGCCACATGCTTCAGATGCATGCCTATCATTGTTTCACCGATATCCATCCCAGCATGTGCCCGGGATTGAATCGTTTCTACTACTACCGGATCTGTCATCTGCTTATATGCGTATGAAGCCATCGAACCACCTGCTTTAGGGACCGGTATGACGGATACCTCGTCAAGCATATATTCAGCAGCCGTTTCCCGTTCGACGACAAGTGCACGGTTTAAATGTTCACAGCATTGAAAGGCAAGCTGAACACCTGATTTTTCCTGTAATACTTTCATTTCATTAAAAATCACTGCAGCAATTTGTTCGCTGCCGGATGTCCCTATATGCTTGCCTGCAACTTCACTTGTCGAACAGCCTAGCACAAACAGTTCACCTTCCCGTAAATAGTCGCTCGACATCCATTGCTCTACAACCTGTTTCATATCGTGCTGTATAGTTTCATATGACATTATTTTTTCACCTGTCCTTGTATGATGTCAAGATTCTTTAGACCTACATTACATGAGAAGTGGGCATTTTTGCGAAATTCGGATATATATTCTAAATTTTAAATCGATTGATTTGTTTATTCAAGTTTTGTGCCTGTTCTTCCATTTTCTGTGCCAGCCTGTCCACCTGCTCCATCGTTGATACCTGCTCCTGGATGGCTGCATTTACCTCTTCTGTGCCAGCAGAAGTATGACTACTTCCCCCAGCTACTTCTTTATTTTTCTAATTAACAGATCGATGTTTTCGTCCAGCTCATCGAGTGATTCCTGGTAGGTTTCTAGATTTCCGCCAAACGGGTCGGAAATATCATAATTGATCAGGTCGGACTCAAGCCTTTGAATCACGGACAGATCTTCGCCCAAATGAAGTTCAAGCTGCTTGTGCAGTTCGGCAGCATCCAATTCTGACTGGTTTTCCCGAATGAAGGTCGAGCGTTTCACTTCATAATCTGCATAGGCTTTCCGTAATTCCTGCCACACTTTTTTATCTGATTCCGAAACAAATTCCTTAAGTGTATAATACTTTTCCTGATAATCCGGAAAATTGACAATCAGTGATTGCTTATGCTGTGTCGTCATTGTAAGCACAACATCAGCCCACTGCAGCAAGCCGGAAGTTACCGGCTGGGATTGATGTTCGATTTTTATTCCACGTTCTTGAAGTACCTGAATAGCTTTTTCATTTGCACGGAGATTTTTGCTTGCATATATTCCGGCTGATTGCACGTTGGCCTCAGGCATTTTTTTCTTTAATAAAGCCTCTGCCATCGGGCTTCTGCACGTGTTCCCTGTACAAACAAATAAAATATTCATGATGAAACCTCCGATTTTTAATTATGTGACAAATATACCATATTCATTGAAAGAAAAGAAAGAAATTTCCGGTCGAACCGGAAATCTCCTCACCCAAACAGGATATATAATCCAAACCCGCATAATATGCTTCCACCGAGCAATTCACTGTATGTTCCAAGATAGCCCTGTACCTTCCTCCCGATCAGCATGGCCGTACAAGTGAGAAAGCAGCTTACTGCGCCAAACATCATCAACACGAGAAATGTTTTAACACCGGAAATTCCAAGGCTCAATCCGACGGTAAAGCTGTCTATGCTCACACTGAAGGCAATCAGAAGCAGACCGGCACCTACCGGAGATACCCTGCTTTTGACCTCATGATTAAATGCGGAGAAAAACATCTGGGCACCTAGAACGAACAGCAGGGCACCACCGACAAGTGACGTTAAATTCCCAATTTGGGACGAGATTGCCGTCCCGATCAATATCCCGGCAAGCGGCATCGCAATATGAAAAATCCCTACCGTCATTCCGATAAGTGCAATCCTTTTTAGACGCAGCTTGAGCATTCCCAATCCGAGACTTACAGAAAAAGCATCCATCCCAAGTGCTATCGCCAAAAATAATATAGATATAAATTCACCAGAAAAAGACATCCATTATCCCCCTTGGACATGCTTATTAACTATATGCATGTGGATTGGGACATATGAATGCCATTTTAAAGTCGTTAAATATTGATGGAATCCTTAAACAATATACTCTGCAGCCTTTTTCAACCGGTTCATTACAGCCTGGCCGATTCCTTCTTCTGAAAAAGATTCACAGATAATCAGGTCGACGTCACCTTGCTTAAATTTTCTCAGGCCATCATAGAGATGGGTTGCGATTTCACCAATATTTTCACCAAGTGCGATAATTTCATCTGCCTGTATCTTTCCCGCAGTAGTATTGCTTGCCAGGACACCGATACGATTCCCGTTAGTCTTTTCCCTGTCTATAATGGCTTGTATGTTTTCCGCTCGTCCTGCAACAAGCCATAAGGGGACTTCAGGAGAATAATGCCTATATTTCATTCCGGGTGATTTTGGCTTTTCCTTTTTATTTGCAAGCCCCGGATCAAGCATAACTGTACCGACAACTTCTTCCAGCTGCTCCTTTGTGATTCCGCCTGGTCTTAAAATAATGGGAATTTCCTGGGTACAATCAATTACCGTCGATTCCAGTCCGACGCCTGTTGCTCCACCGTCCAGCAGCCCTGCGATTTTTCCTTGGAGATCCTCCCAAACATGATCGGCAGCCGTTGGACTCGGCTTACCGGAAAGATTGGCACTTGGCGCGGCAACAGGTACATCTGCTGCCTTCAATAAAGCCTGTGCAACCGGATGGTCTGGAATCCGGACGCCAATGCTGGATAATCCGGCAGTGACATTGGCTGAGCATGTTCCATTGCTTGGCAATACAAGCGTCAATGGACCTGGTGAAAATGCCTGCAGTAATTTTTCTGCATAGGCCGGTAAGTTATCCACAAGCCGCCTCAGCTGATCGATAGTTGCAACATGGGCAATCAGCGGATTGTCCTGGGGGCGCCCCTTCGCCTGAAAAATCTTAGCAACCGCAGCACCATCTGTTGCATCCGCCCCAAGCCCATAAACTGTCTCGGTAGGAAACGCAACAGTCTCCCCCCGCTTTATTAGTTGTGCCGCTTCATAGATTGCCTGATTATTATAGGTTTCATCATTTTGTATGTTCCAGCGTTTCGTATCTGTCATTATTGCTACCTCATTTCTATCCTATATTTTAGAGGATAGAAACGATTTACGCAAAATGTGGATAACCATCATTTTTCCGTCCTGTTCATTCACAGAAAGATGAAGGTTATCCACATTTTGTTGATTTTATTAACATCTTATCCCGATTTATACACAGCTTATTGTGTATAATGTTAGTAACTTTTATGAAACGTTGTATGCCCACCAGCTCCCCTTTGTTACCGGATATTTATCCTCAAACATTTTTTCCTTTTGTGGGTGGAATTGCAATGCCTCAAGCAAAATATCCACAACCGGCTGGTGACTGTGCACATAGACACTTTTTGCTTTGCGCTGTTTGGCCAAGGTTAAAATTGCTTCCAGCAGAAATGGAAGCCTGCCTGCCTCAGACTGGGTAATATAAAGCTGCTTCAGCCAAAAATTATCATTCTCCACCTGATCCAGTATAAAGCACCCTTCAATTTCCCCTTTAATTTCCACTACATAGCCATTATGATAGACACTCTGCTTATCCACATTCCTATTTTTCCTGAAAAACCCTTCAAGCTGAACGTAGGACGCTTCTTTCGCAACCATTATTTTCATTGGATTCACCTCTATTAGTGACTTTGATAGAAATATGATGCACCTTTTCTTTTATCCTATGCATTTAGGAGAGAAACTATGACCATCCGAACCATTCAAAAAGGAAAAATTTTACTTCTGTTTCTTCGCCTTCTTCTGGGGTTTCCATCTCATCCTCGACAGTATCGGCTTCCGCTACCGAGGTACCGTTAAAAAAATCAAGGAAACATAATGGCGGAAACAGGACACACCACCAGTTTGCACCTTTGCCCTCCCCAATGGTAATCAAGATTGCCTCATATTCACCTGCCGGGTATAAAAAAGAACCATAAAGCTTTGTAGGAAATGTCACGTTTTTGCCGTATTCCACATTGTATTCATTATCCCTGCCAGCTTTCTCAATCGTTTCCTCTACAATCACTTCCAGTTCATCTATTCGGGACTCTATCAATTTCCTGGCTTCCTCGATATCCGTTATATGCTGCACCCATTCGGTGACCTGTTCATTGACATTGTCACGGACCATACGCTTCAATTCCTGATCGGCTTCATCATCACTATTTGCCAATATTCTCAGACGAATTGCTTCGTCAGGAATAACCTGATAATCTGCCTCGGTTGACAGTTGCTTCCCCACTCCATTTGTCGGCATCGCTAAAAATAAGATAAAAAATACAAGTACAATAAATAATAGCTTTCTCATTAAAAATTCCCCTTTCCAACTGTTTAATTGCCAGTATGGACAGGAGAATTTATTTTTAAACTAGTATTCTAGCAATTTATCATTTTTCTTGGCAGTTAGGAAAGTATAAACTTGCCAGCCTGCATAAGTGCAACTGAGGTTGGTACTGAAATGCTTAGTGATAGCCAAGTTTTCTTATAGTCCAGTTGGGCATGATTGAGCGGGCGGATTGTGTGATCCGGCCGGCCCGCCGCATAGCTAATGCTTGAATCGGAGCTTCTCATTTCCATGACGAAAGATTTTCATTGCTTCGGAAAAGCCAATTTATCACATCCAACCGGCGGGAAGTTTGCTGCAATACGTTAAATTTTCACTGACACGATGCGATTCTTTTTATGGATATCCTTAATCGTTTTAACGTTGCTATCCGGAAAGGTTTGATGGATGATTGCGTGCAGTGCTTCACTTTGCTTATGCCCAATTTCAAATGCGAGCAGTGCCTTTGGCTGTAGGGCTGCTGGTGCCTGGTCAACTATTTTCTCATAAGCAGCCAAACCATTGTTCTCGGCAAATAGCGCAAGCTCCGGATCGAAATCTTTCACCGTATCTGATATGGACAGAGCTTCTGATTTGGCAATGTAAGGTGGATTGGATACGATGATATGCGCCCTGATTTTTTCATCGATTACCGGCTGCAGAAAATCCCCCTTTAGAAATGTAACATCTGCATGTAATTGCGCGGCATTTTGTCTGGCAACTGCAAGCGCATCATCGGAAATGTCTGTTGCATACACCTGTGAATAAGGCAATTCCAGTGCAAGTGTAATAGCGATGATCCCGCTGCCCGTCCCAATATCCACGATTGTCAATTGTTCGGCTTCGATATCCTTAGCAGACTCGATCACATGCAGGACAAGCTCCTCGGTTTCTGGTCTTGGGATCAGCACATGCTTATTCACGGTAAAATCCCTGCCATAAAATGTTTCATACCCCATTAGATGCTGGACAGGAACACCTGTCAGCACGTGTGCTTCAATATCCTTTTTGAATCGGTCGGCAACATCCGTCGGGACCTGATCCTGCATAAGCATGAAAAATTGCGATCGCGAAACGCCGAGGTGATGCTGCAGAAGGATTTCCGCAACCCTCGATTCGCGATCATGTTTTTCTAAAAAAAGAGAAGCCCAGCGAAGGACTTCGAATTGTTTTTGTTCGGCCATCTTATTCACCAATCTGTTCGAGTTTTTTAGCCTGCTCTTCCATAATTAATGCATCCACAAATTCATCCAATTTTCCTTGCATGATTTGATCAAGCTTTTGAATGGTCAAGCCAATGCGGTGATCCGTTACACGGTTTTGCGGGTAGTTGTACGTACGGATACGCTCTGATCGATCCCCTGTGCCTACCGCTGATTTTCTGTTCTCATCATATTCGGCCTGCGCTTCTTGCTGAAACTTATCATACACACGGGCACGTAAGACCTTCATTGCTTTTTCCTTATTTTTGATCTGGGATTTTTCATCCTGAATGGACACAACCGTTCCTGTCGGTTCGTGTGTTAGACGGACTGCAGACATTGTCGTGTTTACACTTTGCCCGCCAGGTCCACTGGAGGCGAATGTATCCACCCGAATATCTTTTTCATGGATGTCAACTTCCACCTCTTCTGCTTCAGGCAATACGGCAACCGTTGCAGTAGACGTATGAATCCGGCCGCCCGACTCTGTTTCCGGTACACGTTGCACACGATGCGCCCCATTTTCATATTTCAGTTTGGAATACACATCACTTCCGTTGATCATAAAGATGATTTCCTTATAGCCACCGACACCTGTTGAGCTTGCTTCCATCACTTCAATTTTCCAGCCCTGTTGCTCTGCATACCTGGAGTACATACGATAAAGGTCACCGGCAAATAGAGCAGCCTCATCTCCACCAGCTGCACCGCGTATTTCCATAATGACATTCTTATCATCGTTAGGATCTTTCGGAAGCAGGAGGATCCTCATTCGTTCTTCCAATTCCTTTTTGGATTCGGTAAGCTCCTCGATTTCAAGCTTCACCATTTCCTGCATTTCTGAATCCAATTTATCGTTCAGCATTTCCTTTGCATCTTTTAACTGGCCAGTTACATCTTTATATTCACGATAAGCCTGAACCACGTCCTCCAAGCCGGACTGTTCCTTCGAGTATTCACGCAATTTTTTTGTATCACTGATAATTTCAGGGTCACTCAGCATCTCATTCAATTTATTGTAACGATCTTCCAATGTTTGTAAACGATCTAACATCACGTACACCTCTTTCTGATTAACAGTCTAATTATAGTATATAGGGGGTGCGGTGGTCAATGCGTGGTTCGGGAGCTGGGTGCGTGTTTGAGTGCTGGTCTGCAGGGTGCGGGCGTGTGGAGCGGGGGCGGTCCGTAAGATGGGCGTGGTGCTTACAGGAGCATAATATGCACGAGGACTGCGGGCGGCAAAGCGAGCGCGGAACAAGGACGCGGGTCCGTGCACAGCTATTGCGCAGTTTATCGGCGGTTTTGTTAATTTTATCGGCGATTCCCGCTTATTTATCGGCGCTATTTCAGTTTTAACGGCGAATTCGGGTTTTTATCGGCGAATCGGTAAATCCTGCCTTTTTTATTGCCAATTTGGATCAGATTTTCACTTTGTAAGATTCTTTTTGCAGCATATGGTGACTCCACCAATAAAAATTCCCGTGCCTGCTTATTTGTAATCGTATTTCCAATTAACAACTGATAATCCTCGAGTGCAGCGCGGTGGGCGCATCGGGAAAAAGCTCCGCATTTGGTGCAGGTCCATTTATACTTAGACCTTATCATCGGTATGAACTGGCATTCCGGGCAGAAAACACCTTTTATTAATTCCGAATGGTCGAGCCTATATTTTTGGAGAAGGTTACTCTTAGTGGGTGTATGCTGTTCTAATAATTTTTGTGCCACTTCACGAAGGATGGCGATGGAAGTTTGGTGGTTGTATGGCTTTTTTTCCAATTCCAGTATTTTGAAATGGATTTGATTGTTAAGGATTACTTGTTCGGGGATCCGGGTCCCAGGATGTGCAGATTTAACAATTGTACTGGGAAAGGCGATGACGATGAAGGATTCGATTTCCATTTCGGGGAAGCTGTGTTTCCTTAACCATTTTCGGAGGCGGAATGTTTGGGTTTTCACTTGGGGAATTGGGTTTGGAAAACCTTCTTCCTCCTCGTTACTGCGTTTGCGGATAACCTGGCCGTTGTCATCGAATATGACTGTTCCTTGCCAATTTTTCACTTCAAGTATCAAATAAAATTTCGAAGCAAGCACCAATGTATCAATTTGAAAATAGCCATTCTCATCCTTAAGCCTAATATTGTGAAGGATAAGATACTTCTCCGAATCAAGAAAACCAAGTGGGTAGTCCAGTTCTTTTTCGCCAGCTACTTCGGATTTTTTCTTTTTAAGATCACGTACTACCATTTCTTTTTTTGGGTGGTGGGTCGGGACTCGGCTTTCTAATGCCTTAAGACGCATTACCTCTATTTGCTTATCGTATAGCTTAAAAAACATCTTATCATATCACACTCCTTTTGTTTCATTATTATTTCTATCACGCATGACAATTTCCCTTCTTTTTTGCCAATTTTTTTAGAAAACTTGGTTGTCACTAAGCCTTTCGGTTACAGCCTTAGTTGCACTTATGCAGATACAAAAGTATCTGCCAAAAAGAAGCACCCCCTGTTGGATGCTTCTTTTTATTTTACGGTATTAATTAAATTATTGATCACATTGCTGGCTGGTTTATTCGGCACCTCATGATGATGGCGGCATCTTGGTTCATAGGATTCGGATGCACCGACAAGGATAATTGGATCATCATAGGATGCTGGTTCTCCGTTGATCAAGCGCTGTGTACGGCTTGCGGGGGAGCCGCATACCGGGCAGATTGCGTTCAGTTTAGTTACAGATTCACTGAGTGCCATTAGTTTTGGCATTGGTCCGAATGGTTCTCCGCGAAAATCGGTATCCAGTCCTGCAGCAATGACACGGATGCCTCTGTTTGCGAGTTCTTCTGCGATTTCAACTACATCTTCATCGAAAAATTGAACTTCATCTATTCCGACAATGTCTACATTGTTATCGATATGTTCAAGAATTTCTACGGATTTATTAATTGGTCGGGCAATCGTGGACGAGCCGTTGTGGGAGACGACGGCTGTATCATCATAGCGGTCATCGATGGCCGGCTTGAAGACGCGAACCGACAAATTGGCATAGGTTGCCCTGCGCACGCGGCGAATGAGTTCTTCTGATTTTCCGGAAAACATGCTGCCGCATATCACTTCCACCCAGCCGCTTTGTTTCATTACATACATGTTGTAAACCCCTCTCGTCGCGGATAATTAATCATTATGTATAGTGATTAGTTTACCACTAATTTCGACATAATTAACATGTTTTATCATTATATTAGAAAGCTTTACTGTCACCAAGCATTGCGTCCACAGCCTTAGCTGTACTTATGCAGTTCGGTTGGTTTATGCTCCTGCCGGCTTAGAAAACTCGGCATTCGTGATCAGCTGCATTTATGTTTTAAAAAAACATGGATCTTTACTGCAAAGTAAAAAAACAGGCAAAATATAGACATTTTGCCTGTCCTTTTTAAGTTGATCAAACGTTTGATCAAGAGAGCGAAGTCGCCCAGCTGCGCGGTCATAAGCAGTAGACACTCCGAGTGGGAAAACCACGCACTCTACGGTCGCCTGCTTATGCATCCGCTCCTAACCGGTCGACTCCACTTTCTTACATAGTCCAGCTTCGGCTCCTAGAAGCTGCGGTCATAAGCAATTCACACTACAACGCCAAAACCTTAGCGTTTCCGGTGCCTTGCTTATGCCGCCGCTTCTGGTCAGTCGCCTCAGCCTTCTTATTTCATATTATATTTTTTCTTGAATCGGTCTACACGGCCGCCGACTTTGTCTGCTTTTTGTTTACCTGTGTAGAATGGGTGTGAATCAGAGCTGATCTCAACTTTGATCAATGGGTATGTGTTACCATCTTCCCATTCGATTGTTTCGTTGGATCCTCTAGTTGATCCGCTCAAGAATTTGTAATCTGAACTAGTATCAAGAAAAACTACTTTTCTGTACTCCGGATGAATATCCTTTTTCATGTTCTTCCACTCCTTTTTGCCCTGAGTCCTGAGAAACAGAGTTATTGTAAGAGCCGTCATAGGTGATGATCACCTTATCTAAACTCACATAGAAAGATTATAACAGTCTGGTGTTGCGAATGCAATAGGGGGCAAACTTATTTTCCCAAAAGTTAAGGGTAATGGTTTGTTTTTGCTCGTCCCTATTTGGACATGCCTTTGCGCTTCATTTCCTCATCCATTGCCTGCAAAAATTCTTCGTTGCTCTTTGAAGCCTTCAAACGTTTCAGGAAACGTTCGAGGAAGTCGTGGGAATCCTGCATCGTTTTGCGGATGGCCCACATTTTGTCCAAATGTCCCTTGTCAACAAGCAATTCTTCTTTTCGAGTTCCAGAACGTAAAATGTCGATTGCAGGGAAAATTCTTCGTTCCGCCAGGCTGCGGGCCAAATGCAGTTCCATATTCCCTGTACCCTTGAATTCCTCGTAAATAACGTCATCCATTCGTGATCCTGTTTCAATCAATGCTGTTGCCAAAATCGTGAAGCTTCCGCCTTCTTCAATGTTTCTTGCTGCCCCGAAGAAGCGTTTCGGACGATGGAATGCAGCTGGGTCAATACCACCGGAGAGCGTACGTCCACTTGGTGGGATGACCAGGTTATATGCACGGGCCAGGCGTGTAATACTGTCCATCAGCACGATCACGTCACGCTTATGTTCAACAAGGCGCATCGCGCGTTCGAGTACAAGCTCGGACACTTTAATATGGCTTTCCGGCACCTCATCAAAAGTCGAGCTGACTACATCAACATCAGGTGCAACAGAACGCTCGATATCCGTTACTTCTTCCGGACGCTCATCAACAAGCAGGATGATCAGCTTTGCCTCCGGATGGTTTTTTGAAATGCTGTTTGCAATTTCTTTAATCAGCATTGTTTTACCAGCTTTTGGTGGCGCAACGATAAGTCCACGCTGGCCAAAACCGACCGGTGTCATCAGATCCATAATTCTGGTTGAAAGCTTGTTTGCTTCTGTTTCCAGTTTAATTGCACGGTCTGGATATAGAGCCGTCAATCCAGGAAAATGCACACGTTCCTTGGAGGAATCGGGGTCCTCATCGTTAACTGCATCGACATGCAATAAACCGTAATAGCGTTCATTTTCTTTAGGTGGACGTACTTTACCGGATACTTTATCCCCATTTCTTAAATCGAAACGGCGGATTTGGGAAGCGGAAATGTATATATCTTCAGCACTTGGTGAATAGTTGATCGGTCTCAGAAAACCGAAGCCCTCCGAGGGAATGATTTCCAGCACTCCATTCATAAACAGGAAGCCATCCTTTTCTGCCTGTGCTTTTAAAATTGCAAAGATTAGTTCTTTTTTAGTCAGTTTAGAATAATAGGATACTTTATATTCTTTTGCCAACGCATAGATTTCTTTTAATGTCATTGTCTCTAAGTTCGAGATTGTTAATGTCTCCACTCAATCACCACGCCTATTCCTTATAATCTTTTGTCAGGTAGGTTTAATTTATTGCGGAAAAAATTGCTGTGTGGCTATTTATTACCGCCTAATTAACCAGATTTAATAAGTATAAAATTTTAAAAAATTGCTGTATATTGATTTGATAATGCCACTTCTTATGGAAGGGTGTCCTCGAAGAAATGCAGAGTTTAACAGAAGCTATAGATAGAAGTCTTAAGATCCTCTTTGCCGTCATTTGTATGGTTTTTCCCGTGTACAAACAGATTAGCCAAGATATGCCTTTATTAAACATATATTATATTACTCTTTTAGAAGGTATTATTCAATATCATTTTTATAATTAGCGAATATTATTGCTGTATCCATGTTACATTAAACTTTTTCATAGTATAATATAATGCTAGAAAAGGAAGCCAAGTTATATTTGGCTTCCTTTATTCATTTAGCTTAAGACTTTATAACAAGGTTCGGTTTTTTCTTCAGGCTGTGTTCTCCGTCAACAAATCTGACAGTCCCACTTTTTGCACGCATGACAAGTGACTGTGTAGTCGCTTTGGAGCCTTTGAATTGGACCCCTTTTAAAAGCTCCCCATCGGTCACTCCTGTAGCGGCGAAAATTGCATCATCACCACTGCAGAAATCATCCATATAAAACACTTTATTCAAGTCAGTGATGCCCATTTTTTCACAACGCTCTGTTTCCTCTTCATTGGATGGCAATAGCTTCCCCTGAAGTTCACCACCGAGACACTTAAGTGCCGCTGCTGCAATAACCCCTTCAGGAGCGCCACCGGAGCCTAGTAAAATGTCAACACCGGTATTTTCGAATGCTGTATTGATAGCAGCTGCCACGTCTCCCGCAGGAATCAATTTGATTCTCGCTCCTGAATTGCGGATCTCTGCGATTAATTTAGCATGACGAGGCCGATCAAGTACTGTAGCAACAACATCTTCTATATTTTTGTTTTTTGCTTTCGCAACTGCTCTCAGATTATCGATGACAGGGGCATTAATATCTATCATACCGACTGCTTCCGGGCCGACCGCAATTTTGTCCATATACATGTCGGGTGCATGAAGCAGCGTACCTTTGTCGGCAATCGCTATAACGGTCAATGCATTCCATGTCCCCTGTGCAACAATTTCAGTTCCTTCGAGCGGATCTACTGCTACGTCAACTCCCGGACCATCACCAGTTCCCAGTTCTTCACCGATATACAGCATTGGGGCTTCATCCATTTCGCCCTCACCAATTACAACTGTACCCTTCATCGGGATAGTGTCAAAGACGGAGCGCATTGCAGTCGTTGCTGCATCATCCGCTTCGTCTTTGACACCTCTTCCCATCCATCGGGCTGATTCCAATGCCGCTGCCTCTGTTACACGTACCAATTCCATTGATAAACTTCTTTCCATGTTTTCCATCTCCTTTTAAAAAATATACTCATCCCAAAAGAATATATTTATAAGAGCTGGTCATGGTTATAAAAGTCATTTCCCCAAACGGTCGAATCGCTTCGTCAGGAGTTTTGGAACTGTATGATTTCCTGTTCGGTCATTTCTTCGCGCCAGATATTGGCTCCGAGGTTTGTCAGTTTCTCTGTAATCTTTTCATAACCCCGGTCAATATGCTCAAGGCCGGTAACTTCCGTAATCCCGTTGGCAATCAGTCCGGCAATGACCAGTGCTGCACCAGCGCGGAGGTCGGAAGCTTTCACTCTTGCTCCTTCCAATTGCGTTGGTCCAGAAACAATCACAGAACCGCCTTCCACCTTGATTACTGCATTCATTCTTCGTAATTCATCGATATGCTTCAAACGAGCGGAATAGATTGTATCCGTAATGACGCCTGTACCGGTTGCCTTCGTTAGCAAGGAAGTGAATGGCTGCTGAAGGTCTGTCGCAAACCCTGGATAAACCAGTGTCTTTACATCAACGCTTTTTAAAGGACCTTTTCTGGCGATGTAAAGCTGTTCATCACTTTCCTCCACAGTGACATTCATTTCCCGTAATTTCGCGATAAGTGACTCCAGATGCTGGGAAATAACATTATCAATAATAACTTCTTTCCCTTGGGCTGCTGCTGCAATGGCATATGTTCCAGCCTCGATACGATCGGGAATGATTGTATGCTTGCAGCCGTGCAATGCCGAAACACCCTCGATACGGATCACATCTGTCCCGACACCTTTAATCTTTGCTCCCATATTGGTGAGCAATGTGGCAACATCGATTATTTCCGGCTCTTTCGCCGCATTCTCAATTACCGTTTTACCCTTTGCCTTAACAGCCGCAAGCATGATATTGATCGTTGCACCGACACTGACAACATCCAAATAAATTCTGGCACCTCTCAGCTCTTTTGCACGCAGGTATATGGCGCCTTGTTCATTTGTAACTTCAGCTCCAAGTGCTTCAAATCCTTTAATATGCTGATCGATAGGACGCGGACCGAGATAGCAGCCCCCCGGGAGTCCAATAACAGCCTTGTTGAACTTACCAAGCATTGCTCCCATAAAATAATAGGAAGCGCGCAGCTTTTTCACCTTTCCATTTGGCAATGGCATTGCTACCATGTTTTCAGGATTGATGGTCATATCCCGGCCCTTTAAGGAGACACTGCCACCTATTTCCTCCAGCAGATCACCTAGTGTCTGAACATCTGAAATTTCCGGTAGTCCTTCAATGGTAACTTCTGAATCCGCCAGTATAGATGCCGGAAGCAATGCTACAGCACTGTTCTTTGCTCCGCTGATACGAACCTCGCCATTCAGTTCATGGCCACCTTCAACTAACAATTTCTGCATTTGAATACCTCGTTCCTGAGAGGTTGTCCAAAAAATAATTGAACACACAGTGTTTCCTGTTGTATTTTTTGGCCCTGATAATACCAAAACCTCTTTAATAATCAAGTAATTTCGCTGTTATTATTACTTTCCTATTTTACCAATTTCATGCAATTATTATTGATTGTTCCAGTCTGCCAGGAATTTTTCAATACCTTGGTCTGTCAATGGGTGTTTTACAAGAGAGGACAACACCTTATAAGGAATGGTTGCAATATGTGCTCCATTCACAGCTGCATCCGTTACATGTAATGGATGGCGGATTGATGCTGCAATAATTTCTGTGCTGACGTTGTGACGGTCGAAAATTTCAGCAATGGTTGCGATCAACGTCATTCCATCCTGTCCGATATCATCCAGACGTCCAAGGAATGGAGAGACATATGTCGCGCCGGCACGTGCAGCAAGCAATGCCTGATTAGCGTTGAAAATCAAGGTAACATTTGTTTTGATATTCAGGTCGCTGAAGGCTTTAACTGCTTTCAGCCCTTCCAATGTCATCGGTACCTTTACTGTGATGTTTGGGGCGATTGCAGCCAGTTCCTTACCTTCTTCAATCATGCCTTGTGCATCTTCAGCGATAACTTCTGCACTTACGGAGCCTTCTGTTACTTCCGCAGTAATCTCGCGAAGACGGTCATGAAAAGATACTCCTTCTTTCACTACAAGACTTGGGTTTGTCGTAACTCCTGCCAATACGCCCAGTTCATTTGCCTGACGGATTTCCTCTATGTTTGCTGTATCGATAAAAAATTTCATTAAATGTACACCTTCACTTTCCATGTCTTTTTCTCTGGCGAAAAGCTGAACCAGCAGGAACAGCTTTTCTGTTGTAATATTTCCTCTTTATTTATTGCGCTTGTTGGGATGAACCGAATTCGCGCATTTTACCTTTTACAGTTTCTTTGATCGCTTCTGTACCAGGTCCTAAGTATTTACGTGGATCATAAAGCTTTGGTTTTGCGTCCAGTGTTTCACGAACTGCTTTTGTTTGTGCAAGTTGGTTTTCTGTGTTTACATTGATTTTAGCAGTTCCTAGTGAAATTGCTTTTTGAATGTCTTTTGTCGGGATTCCCGTACCACCATGAAGCACAAGAGGAACTTGGACAAGATTCAGGATTTCTTCCATTTCTGCAAATCCCAGGTTTGGTTCTCCATCATATTCGCCATGAACAGACCCTAATGCCGGTGCAAGACAGTCAATGCCAGCTTCTGTAACGAGCTGTTTACATTCATCTTTATCTGCATACATTACGCCACCGATTACTCCGTCTTCTTCTCCACCTACTGTTCCAACTTCGGCTTCAACAGATACACCATGAATATGTGCAAGTTCTACAACCTTTTTCGTCAATGCAACATTTTCTTCTATCGGTGAATGTGAAGCATCAATCATTACAGAAGTGAATCCTGCATGAATAGCTTGTGCACATTTTTCAAAACTTGAACCATGATCTAGATGGATTGCAACCGGCACTGTTGTACCATAGGATTCCATCAATGATTTTACCATTGCAACGACAACGTTAAAACCACCCATATATTTGCCTGCACCTTCAGAAACACCTAGAATAACTGGTGACTTTTCTTCTTCGGCAGCTTGCAGGATCGCCTGAATATATTCGAGGTTGTTGATGTTGAACTGTCCTACTGCATATCCATTTCCTTTACCTTTTTCAAGCATTTCTTTCATAGACACTAATGGCATTAAAAATCCTCCTTCTTGCTTTTCTATAAACAAGTATTTATGCTGATTTTACTTACAGTATAAGAATACCAACTACAACTGATTGGCGCAACAAGTAAGGAATGCCCAAACAAGCTGCTTACAGGAGAATTTCTTCAACATGTGCACAAAAATCCTTTATATTAAAAGGCTTTGCGATTATTCTCCTTACCATTTTTATTTTTTCAATTTCTTGTTTAATATTTTCGGCCATACCACTCATTAATATGACTGAGATATCTCTTTCTTCTTTTTCCAATATTTCCAATATCTCTTTGCCGTCAACGATCGGCAGTTTATAATCCAGAATGATTAAATCGTATGATTCCTTATTAATTTTATCTAACGCTTCCTTGCCTGTACTTGCTAAGGAAACATGATAGCCTTCGCTGGTCAAAATATCTGTCAAAAGCAAACGGATTCCAGGCTGATCATCTACAACTAATATCTCCTTTGGCATAAGTTCTAATTTCCCCCCTTATTCAATTCTATAAATCTTTACATAATCCTTCTTTATTTTAAAAAAGTGCCTGTCACTCCCCGAATTTTGTCGAAATATCTGGGTATTTTGCGTTGCTCGGAAATGCCGTCAATTCAACGTTTGCAAGCAAAAAACCACTCTGTGATTTTAGTCAGAGTGGTTTTAAATTAAAATTAGTTCATTTCGCTTTTCTGCTCGATAGATGCACCGATAAAGCCTTTAAATAAGCTTTGTGCTCTTGTTGGACGTGATGTGAATTCTGGATGAAATTGGCAGGCTACAAACCAAGGATGATTTTCAATCTCGATTGTTTCAACCAATCTGCCGTCAGGGCTTGTACCTGAGAAGATAAAACCTTGCTCAGCCATTTGTTCACGGTAATCATTGTTAAATTCATAACGGTGACGATGGCGTTCTTCAATTGTATCTGCCCCGTTGTAAGCTGCTTTCGTTTTTGTTCCATCCTTTAATTTGCAAGGGTATGATCCAAGTCTCAATGTACCGCCAAGATCTTCAATATCTTTTTGTTCAGGCAGCAAATCAATGATTGGATGTGGTGTTTTCGGATCAATTTCTGCTGAATGCGCACCATCCAATCCTACCACATTACGGGCAAATTCTACAGATGCAAGCTGCATGCCAAGGCAAATTCCGAAGAAAGGAATATTATTTTCGCGTGCATAACGGATGGCTTCAATTTTACCTTCAATACCACGATCACCAAATCCGCCTGGAACGAGGATTCCATCCACCTGTGAAAGTTCTGCTTCAATGGCTGTTTTATCCAGAGATTCGGAATTGATCCAATGGATATTGATATCTGCATCGAAATCATATCCGGCATGTTTCAATGATTCCACAACAGATAAATATGCATCCGGCAATTCTACGTATTTACCTACTAAACCGATGTCGACTGTTTTGGAAAGATTTCTCACCTTGGAGACGAGTTTTTTCCATTCTTTCATGTCCGCTTCTCCGCAATCCAAACCAAAATGATCACAGGTCAATTGGTCAAGCTTTTGCTCCTGAAGGGCGATTGGCACTTGATACAATGTGTCTGCATCACGCATTTCAATAACCGCTTTTTCGTTGATATCACAGAACAATGCAATTTTCTCTTTTGACTCTTTACTGATGGGGAGTTCTGTTCGCAACACAATTACATCCGGCTGAATGCCCAATGAACGCAGCTCTTTTACACTGTGCTGGGTAGGTTTTGTTTTCATTTCGCCTGCTACTTTAATATACGGTACAAGTGTACAATGCACATACAGCACACTATCGCGGCCTACATCGCTCTTGATCTGACGAATTGCTTCCAGGAATGGCAATGATTCAATATCACCAACTGTACCACCGATCTCCGTAATAACGACATCTGCCCCTGTCGCTTCACCTGCACGAAAAACCTGATCCTTAATCTCATTTGTGATATGCGGAATAACCTGTACGGTACCGCCAAGATAGTCTCCGCGTCGCTCTTTTCTGATCACACTGGAATAAACTTTTCCTGTTGTGATATTGCTGAACTTATTTAAATTGATGTCGATAAAACGTTCATAATGGCCTAAGTCCAGATCTGTTTCTGCCCCATCAGTCGTAACAAAAACTTCTCCATGCTGATACGGACTCATCGTGCCTGGATCCACGTTGATATATGGGTCAAATTTCTGGATTGTAACTTTTAAGCCTCGATTTTTTAATAAACGACCAAGTGAAGCAGCTGTAATCCCCTTACCTAAAGAAGACACTACTCCACCGGTGACAAAGATATATTTAGTCACTATTCTTCCTTCTTTCTATCCAATTTCTTAAATGATGTTCAATCAGCCGATAAAAAGGACAAAATCGATATTTCCAGCTGTATATACAGTCTGCACCAGCCCGTCACTCAAAGATATACTTCCTTAAAATGTATGAGCTGAGAGAATATGCCAGTTATATGATCGTGCTGCGCAAAGTTTATCGATGGAGCTATTAACCGCAGCTCCAGGACGTTGCACTTAGCCCACTGTCCTTTTTATCCTCCTGTTAAACCCGCATTTATCTTATTATGCTTAATTTGAAAAAAATAAGAAAAGCGTTTCCCCAGTATTGCCCGGGGAAACGCTTTGTTTTTAAATTCAAAGAGCCCAATAAAAATTGTACTCATACTCCATTAAAAAGTCAAGCAACCCTTTTAATTCTTTTCCTCATCCAAATCTTCATCGACATCTTCATCCAGATCTTCTTCAATGTCGTCATCAAAGTCATCATCGAAACCGTCATCTTCCAGATCATCGTCAAGATCATCAAAGTCATCGACCACATCAGCAATATCATCATCAACGATATCAAGTGCTTCGACATCTTCCACAACTGCTTTTTTCTTCTTTTTGACTTTCTTCTTTTTCGGTACTTCTGTAATCTCTTCTTCAGCTTGTTCCACAGGATACCAGCGTTTGAGACCCCACATGCCGGAACCTAGTGTCAGAAACCGTCCGTCCACATTCATATCTGTATAAAACTGGGAAATATTGTCTTCCTTCTGTTTTTTGGAAAAACCTTTAATCTCTGCGATTTTATCAAATAGTTCTCTGTAATTGATTGCTTTCTTTTCTTCAAATAAAATTTTACTTGCGACTTCAATCATCGACATATCCTGTATTTCTTCGTGGCTAAAATTTTCCAAGCTCACGGTCATGCACTCCCTTTACTAAAATATTGAAGGCTTTTCTAAGGCCAATTTATAATCATCCATTTTCACGTACTTAAAATACATAATTAACTATACCATTTTATTTAGAATAAACATATATTACATTATAATCAATGATATATGCAAGACACCAGAATAAAAACATTGTTCAAGAAGTCCGGAAAAGATGATACGCCGTATTTTGAAAGGGAATGCTTGGATTTTGCGGCTTGAAAAAGAATGCACTTTTCTCGTTTGCTCTCGCTAAAACAATCAGGGAACTTTTACATTAAACGGCAGACCCCGTGGACAACGCAGCAGTGACCACAGTCTTAGGAATCCGGTAAGGGGACTGCGCCGCCTCGAACTGTTATCCTCCTTTTTGCACAATCAATAAAAGCATGAAAAAGTTGAGAATGCATTCATTCATCAATCTTCCATGCTTTTTTATTGCTTCGTGGCCGCATCCGTTTTCCGATCAGCAGCTCCAGCGGGTACGGTGTTCAGCTTTCCCGATTACATATTTCTTCGGTACTGACCTCCAACTTCATAAAGGGCCGTTGTAATCTGACCGAGACTTGCCACCTTAACGGTTTCCAGAAGCTCTGCGAAAATGTTTCCACCGGTTGCCGCAACATGCTTCAACCGTTTCAGCGCTTCCTCGGTTTTATCTTTATGCAAATTCTGGAACTTCCGCAATTCCGTTATCTGATGTTCTTTTTCTTCCTTTGATGCACGTGCCAGTTCCATCGAATCTATTTTTTCATCAGAAGGCGGGTTTGGGTTTAAGTACGTATTGACACCGACAATCGGTAGCTCTCCTGAATGCTTTTTCCCTTCATAGTAGAGGGATTCTTCCTGAATTTTCCCCCGCTGGTATTGCCGCTCCATCGCACCGAGCACCCCACCGCGGTCATTCATTTTCTCAAATTCCTGTAAGACTGCTTCCTCCACCAGATCTGTAAGTTCATCGACAATGAACGATCCTTGCAGGGAATTTTCGTTTTTGGTGAGCCCAAATTCTTTGTTAATGATCATTTGGATGGCCATTGCGCGCCGGACCGATTCCTCCGTCGGCGTCGTAATTGCTTCATCGTATGCATTGGTATGCAGGGAGTTCGTGTTATCCTGTATGGCCAATAATGCCTGCAATGTTGTACGGATATCATTGAAATCGATTTCCTGTGCATGCAGGGAACGGCCGGATGTCTGTACATGGTATTTCAGCTTCTGGCTGCGTTCGTTCGCACCGTATTTATCCCGCATTGTAATTGCCCAAATCCGTCTTGCCACCCGGCCAATAACCGTATATTCCGGATCAAGTCCATTGGAAAAGAAGAAGGAAAGGTTCTGTGCAAATTTGTTTACGTCCATCCCCCTGCTCAAATAGTACTCGACATACGTAAATCCGTTAGCCAATGTGAAGGCAAGCTGTGTGATCGGATTCGCCCCCGCTTCGGCAATATGATAGCCCGAGATGGAAACGGAATAATAATTACGGACATTTTTCTCAATAAAGTATTCCTGAATATCGCCCATCATGCGCAACGCGAATTCCGTTGAGAAGATACACGTATTTTGCCCCTGATCCTCTTTTAAAATATCTGCCTGTACGGTTCCGCGAATGACAGCTATTGTTTTGTCCTTCAAATCGTTATATTCCTCTTCGTTTGGCTCGCGGCTGTTTTCGGCCTTGAATTTCTCGACCTGCTGATCAATTGCCGTGTTGAAATACATCGCCAAAATAATTGGTGCCGGTCCATTGATTGTCATGGAAACCGATGTAAGCGGATCCGTCAGATCAAAGCCTGCATACAGTTTTTTCATATCCTCCAATGTACAGATGTTCACACCACTTTCACCGACTTTCCCGTAGATATCCGGCCGTTCAGCAGGATCCTCACCATACAGTGTTACCGAGTCAAATGCCGTTGAAAGCCTTTTGGCCTCATCATTTTTAGACAGATAGTGAAAACGGCGATTCGTCCGCTCTGGCGTTCCTTCTCCAGCAAATTGTCTTGTCGGATCCTCGCCTTTTCTCTTAAATGGAAAAACACCTGCTGTAAATGGAAATGCTCCAGGCACATTTTCCTTCATCAGCCATGCCAGTTGCTCGCCCCAATCCCGATATTTCGGGAAGGCCACTTTTGGAATTTTTAGGCCTGCCAATGATTCTGTCGTAATATCCATTTCGATTTCCTTATCCCTGACTGTAAACGTAATCGTGTCCCCGCTATAGCTTTCTTTGAGTGATTCCCAGGAATGAAGGAGTTTTTTGGCTACTGGTTCGAGCTGATCCTGGTATTGATCAATCGTTTGATCAATACTTTGAACTACCTCAGCATCCTCAAGAACTTCCTTTGTCCCTTCAAGCTGGTATAGCTTTGTTGCGATAGTGCTCTGTTTCTCGACACGCTGATGATAGCTGCGAATATGGCCGGCAATTTCCCTGAGATAATGTCTGCGGTCATTTGTAATGATGCTGTTCTGTTTTTCTGAAATAATATTGCGGTCAAAGGTTATTTCTTCATTCCAGCTGTATTTCTCGTTCAATGTGTCGATCAGCGATGCAAACAATGCATTTGTCCCTGCATCATTAAACTGACTTGCAATTGTTCCGAACACAGGAAATTTACTTTTGTCCTCATGAAAGAGCATATGGCTTCTCTCATATTGTTTCCGCACCTGATTCAATGCGTCCTCTGAACCTTTTTGTTCAAATTTATTTATGACGATGAAGTCTGCGTAGTCAATCATATCGATTTTTTCCAGCTGTGTCGGTGCACCGAATTCCGCTGTCATGATATACATGGAAAGGTCCGTGATTTCCGTGATTGCCGCATCCCCCTGACCAATCCCGCTTGTTTCGACAATAATGAAATCATATCCGGAGGCACGCACGACATCGATCACTTCCTGAATCGCTTTCGACAGCTCCGACCGTGAGTCCCTTGTTGCCATAGACCGCATGTATACCCGGTCTGAGAAAATCGCATTCATGCGAATACGGTCACCAAGCAGGGCGCCACCTGTTTTCTTTTTCGTCGGGTCAATCGAAATGATCGCTATTTTCCTCTCTGAAATTTCATTCATAAAACGACGGATCAGCTCATCTGTCAGAGAGCTTTTCCCGGCCCCGCCTGTCCCTGTGATGCCGAGCACAGGAATATCTTTATTGCCGCTGTCACGAAGAGCTTTTATCACCTTTTGCTTATCATCCGGATTGGTTTGATCACTTTCAACAAAAGTTATAAACTTCGCGATTGCTGTCCGGTCGCCTTGGCTGAGCTTTTCCAGGTCTTTTTCCAGATTGATCGGAGGGATATAATCACATTGCTCAAGCATCCGGTTAATCATTCCTTGCAGACCGTATTTCCGACCGTCCTCCGGTGAAAAAATCCATGCTACCCCATAGTCATGAAGTTCCTTGATTTCACGAGGAATAATTGTTCCGCCCCCGCCGCCGAATACTTTGATGTGCCCTGCACCTAATTCCTTCAGCAGATCGACCATGTATTTAAAATATTCCACATGGCCGCCTTGATAGGATGACATCGCGATACCCTGGACGTCTTCCTGAATTGCCGCGTGGACAACTTCCTCCACAGATCTGTTGTGTCCCAAATGAATGACCTCTGCACCACTTGCCTGCAGGATTCTTCGCATTATGTTGATGGATGCATCATGTCCATCAAACAAACTGGATGCCGTCACAAACCGGACCGGATTTTTCGGTGAATAGATTTCAACCTGTTCCATCACTTATCCTCCTCTCGGGAATTCAAACGATTCTACTTTTTAACCGCATAATTAATCAGGTTCATCTGCATGTCAACATATTCTTCTAGAGAAAACTGCTTTTGCAAAATCCATCTGCGAAAGCCCCACATATGCCCTCCAACAACAATGTTATTTGCCAGCAATTTAACCTCTTTATCTTGGAGTTTATCTTTCAGGCAGGCTGTAATAACACTTTCGACAAGCCCGACCATCTCCCGCTCTTTTTGGAGGACATAATCCCTTGTTTCCTTTTTCAGTGATTTTACTTCCTGATAGAGAATGACAATCCCGTCCTGCATTTCATCCATTAAGTAAAAAAAGGAACGGATAGCCTTTTGCATATTTGGAATGGAAGGATATGCCAGATCCACAGCCCGTGCAATCCGCTCCCGCACTTGTTCATGGATGGAATCGCAGACAAGAAATAATACATCTTCCTTCGTCCGAATATATTCATAGAGCGTTCCGATACTGAATCCGGATTCTTTTGCTATTTCTCTTGTTGTTGTACGATGAAATCCCTTCTCTTTAAAAAGCTTGATTGCACCCTTGATAATTTGATCCCTCCGTATTTTCACCAGTTCACGGTCTTTGACGGAGGAGAGAATTTTCTCCTCGCTCATTCTGCAATCCCACCTTCCTTTTTCCATTTTACAAACACGTCTTTTGCCAGCTGATATGGGTCTGTATTTGCTTCAATTGCTGGAAGGTCATCTCGTTTTTCGATAAAGGTTTTTACGTCCCGCCATATTTCCTCGCGTATTAGCTCGTATACTTCAAGTTCCAGTTGCTTGGCACGCTGCTTTTTTCCAGATTGTGTTGTATACAAATAGTCATGATGTTCGTTAATTTTTTCCCACAGTTCCTCGGTTCCTTTGTTTTCGGTCGTAATCGTCTTTATGATCGGTGTCATATGATCCTCTGTTGCCGACATCATTACAAGCTCCCGTAAAAGTGCCTTCAGCTTTCCGACACCATGAAGATCTGCTTTATTGATGACAAAGAGATCTGCGATTTCCATTATGCCCGCCTTGAAAATCTGAAGAACGTCCCCACTGTTCGGTGTCAGTATAACCGCTGTCGTGTCGACCACTTTCATAATGTCGAGCTCAGACTGTCCGACGCCTACCGTTTCAACAATTACGACATCAAAACCATAAGCATCACAAATTCTGATTGCATCCTTTGTTGCACGGGAGAGCCCGCCGAGACTTCCCCTTGTTGCCATGCTTCGAATGTAGACGCCATCATCGGTGAAATGCTGATTCATACGCACGCGGTCGCCAAGCAACGCTCCACCGCTGAATGGACTGGTGGGATCAACGGCAAGGACTGCAACGGTTTTACCCGCTTCACGTATATGGGTAATCAGCCGGTTGACGAGCGAACTTTTCCCGGCACCGGGGGATCCGGTCAGCCCGACATAGATGGCATGTTTATCCAACGAAAATACATCACTGAGCAGTTCAAGCTTATCGGGGTGGTCGTTCTCAACCATCGTTATTGCCCTTGCCAGAGCACGTACATCCTTCCGTTTCATCCGTTCAACGATTTCATGCATATGGTACTTCCTTTCTGTGAGTTGCTGCTATTACATGTATGTTCTTTTATTAGCGAATGCTGGTTTGCGAATGCTGGTTTGTTATCGGTGGTTTTTTATCGGCGGTTTTCCTGGATTTAACGGCGATATTTTCTATTTATCGGCGACTTTCTGGATTTAACGGCGATATATTTTGTTTATCAGCGATTTCCCCAAATTTATCGGCGAATCACCTTTTTGGTTCTATTTCGTCAGCATTCTGCCTATAACAAGGCGCTGTATTTCATTTGTTCCTTCGTAAATCTGTGTAATTTTTGCATCGCGCATGTAGCGTTCTACGGGGTAGTCTTTCGTATAGCCATAGCCGCCAAACACTTGGACCGCTTCCACCGTGATGCGCATCGCTGCGTCACCTGCGTACAGTTTGGACATTGCCGATGCTTTTCCATATGGGAGGCCTTCTGATTCAAGCCATGCAGCCTGATAGGTTAATAGCCGGGCCGCTTCAATTTCCGTTGCCATGTCTGCCAGTTTGAAAGAGATTCCTTGATTAGTTGCGATTGGCTTACCGAATTGCTCGCGTCCTTTCGCATATTCCACCGCAGCATCCAATGCACCCTGTGCAATACCGAGTGCTTGTGCAGCGATTCCGTTCCTGCCTCCATCTAATGTTGTCATGGCGACTTTAAAACCTTCCCCTTCGTTACCAAGCATGTTTTCTTTCGGAATGCGGCAGTTTTCAAAGATTAATTCTGTTGTTGGTGAGGAGCGAATTCCGAGTTTCTTTTCCTTTTTACCAAAAGAGAATCCTTCCGTGCCTTTTTCCACAATGAATGCACTGATTCCCTTATGCTTTGCATCGGCATCAGTTTTGGCGAACACAATATAGATATCCGCAACGCCGCCGTTTGTGATCCATACTTTGTTCCCGTTAAGGATATAACGGTCGCCATCCTCCTTGGCCGTTGTTTTCATGGATACGACATCACTCCCTGCACCCGGTTCTGATAAAGCGTAAGCACCCAATGCATCGCCAGTTGCCAGGCGTGTGAGGAAGTTTTTCTTCTGTTCTTCATTCCCGTATTTATAGATGGGCCAGCTTGCGAGCGATAGGTGGGCCGAAAGTGTCACACCGGTCGATGCGCAAACCCTGGATAACTCCTCCACAGCGATACAATAGCTTACAAAATCGGCACCAATTCCACCGTACTCCTCTGGCCAAGGTATTCCTGTCAATCCGAGTTCAGCCATCTTATCGAAAATTTCCCGATCGAATCGTTCCTCTTCGTCCCGCTCGGCTGCTGTTGGCTGGACTTCCTTTTCCGCAAAGTCACGCACCATTTTTCGAAGCATTTCCTGTTCTTCGGTCAATTTAAAATTCATCCTAATCTCCCCTTAGTTCTTTAATAGATGCTTGGCAATTACGATATGTTGAATTTCATTTGTTCCTTCATAAATTTCCGTCACTTTCGCATCGCGGAACAGCCGCTCGACAGGATACTCCTCGGTATATCCGTAGCCTCCGAAAATCTGTACCGCTTCAATCGCATTGGTCATCGCTGCTTTCGTTGCGGCCATTTTTGCCATCGATGTTTCTTTGCCGCATGAAATGCCTTTTTCGATAAGGTCTGCTGCATGGTAGGTCAATAGTTTTGCAGCTTCCACAGCTGTTGCCATCTCTGCCAGCTTGAAAGATATTCCTTGATTGGCTGCAATCGGTTTGCCGAACTGTTCCCGCTCCTTCGCGTAGGCAACAGCATAATCAAGTGCGGCTTCAGCGATACCAAGACCCTGTGCTGCAATTCCGATTCTCCCGATATTCAAATTGGCCATCGCAATATTAAATCCCTTTCCTTCTTCGCCAAGCAGATTCCCTTTTGGAACGACACAATGATCGAAAGTCAGCTGGACCGTGTTCGATCCATGGAGTCCCATCTTCTTTTCTTTTTTACCAATGACAAGGCCTGGAGCGTTTTTCTCGACGATAAAGGCGCTGATATCCTTGGCATTTTTGCCTGTTCTGGCAAACGTGATGTATGTATCCGCCACACCTCCATTGGTAATGAAAACCTTTGAGCCATTTAAAATGTAGTTGTCACCATCTTTTTTCGCATTCGTTTTCAAACTTCCAGCATCTGAACCCGCACTCGGCTCTGTCAGTGCAAAGGCACCCAAGTATTGTCCAGTCGCGAGCTTTGGTATGAATCGCTTTTTCTGTTCTTCATTTCCGAAATATAAAATCGGATTGGTACCGACAGATGTGTGAACAGATAAAATAACACCGACGGTAGCGCTTACTTTTGAAAGCTCGTGAATAGTACTGATGTAGGCAGTGAAATCCATCCCACCGCCGCCATATTCCTCGGGGATCGGTATACCCATTAACCCAAGCTCTCCCATTCTCTTTACAATTTCAATCGGAAAACGGTCCTCTGTCTCCATTCGTTCGATTTCGCCGGCAACTTCCTTTTGGGCAAAATCACGGACCATTTTCCGTACCATGTTTTGTTCTTCGGTAAAATTAAAAACCATCCTCAAGCACCTCTCTTCGGTGTGTCATTTCCTAGCTATATTGATAGAATCCCCTGCCAGACTTTTTACCGAGCCAGCCTGCTTTTACATATTGCCTGAGCAACGGACATGGCCGGTATTTGCTATCCCCGAACCCATCATGGAGAACTTCCATGATGTACAGGCATGTGTCAAGTCCGATAAAATCTGCCAGTGTGAGCGGGCCCATCGGATGATTCATTCCGAGCTTCATGACGTGATCGACATCTTCCGGTGATGCGACCCCTTCATATACGGTATAAATTGCTTCGTTGATCATTGGCATAAGAATACGGTTCGATACAAAGCCAGGGAAATCTTTTACCTCTACTGGTGTCTTGCTCAGAACAACTGTCATTTTTTTAATCGATTCATAGGTTTCGTCACTTGTCTGCAGTCCACGAATGATTTCAACAAGCTTCATGACTGGGACCGGGTTCATAAAATGCATGCCGATCACCTGATTCGGGCGTTCTGTCACTGCTGCAATTTCCGTGATTGGTAATGATGAGGTGTTGGAGGCAAGGATGGCATGTTCCGGAGCAACTTGATCAAGTTCACGGAAAACCGCTTCCTTTACATCCATATTTTCCACCACTGCTTCGATAACCAAATCGCATGCTGCAGCATCTTTCAGTTCGCTTGAAGGAGATATGCGGCTCATTGTCGCTGATTTATCTTCTTCGGTGATTTTTCCTTTTTCCACATTACGCTCAAGCAATTTTTCAATTTGGTGCAGACCTTTTTGGAGCGCTTCTTCATTCATGTCATTGAGCAGCACTTCAAATCCGGATTGTGCACAGACTTGAGCTATCCCTGAACCCATTTGACCTGCTCCAACAACCATTACCTTTTTAATAGCCATTGCCGTGACTCCTCCTTTATTCTATAGTGTAAAATTTCAATCAGGGACGGGTTTTCTGGCCGTTACCTGCGGGATAAAATGTCAGGCTTTCGGAACTTCGATTAAAACGGCATCGCCTTGGCCACCGCCACTGCAGATTGCTGCGATTCCGAGGCCGCCGCCACGGCGTTTCAGTTCGTGAATCAATGTTAAGATAATACGCGCTCCACTTGCACCGATCGGATGGCCCAAAGCTACTGCTCCGCCATTTACGTTTACTTTCTCATTATCGATGCCTGCGATTTTCCCGCTTGCAAGGGAAACCGCTGCAAAAGCCTCGTTTATTTCAAATAAATCGATATCCTCTTTTTTATGTCCTGTTTTTTCAAGCAGTTTATTGATGACCAGTCCCGGTGTCTGCGGAAAATCCTTTGCTTGCACAGCTACTTCCGCATGGCCTAGAACCGTTGCCATCGGCGTTTTTCCAAGCTCTTCCGCTTTCTGATCCGACATCACGACAAAGGCACATGCCCCGTCATTGACGCCAGGCGCATTACCCGCTGTAATCGTGCCGTTTTTATCGAAAGCCGGACGCAGGCGTGCCAGTTTTTCAACGGTTGTACCTTTGCGTGGTGCTTCATCGGTATCCACAACAATCGGCTCCCCTTTACGTACCGGTACCTCGACTGGAACAATTTCTTCCGCAAATTTTCCATCCTCGATAGCCTTGGTTGCCCGTTGATGGCTGCGGTAGGACCATTCATCCTGGGCTTCCCTTGAGAGCTCGAGTTCCTCTGCTGTGGAATTCCCGTAATTGCCCATGTGAACCCCTGTAAATGTACATGTCAGCCCATCATGAACCATCATATCGACGACGCTTTTGTCGCCCATGCGGTTACCCCAACGTGCATCTGGAAGAAAGTAGGGAGCATTGCTCATGCTTTCCATTCCGCCAGCTACGATAATGTCCTCATCGCCAAGACGAATCAGCTGATCGGCAAGTGTTACGCTCCGCAAGCCGGATGCACATACTTTATTGATTGTCTCTGTCTTCACTTCCCAAGGGATTCCAGCTTCACGTGCAGCCTGACGGGAAGGAATCTGCCCCTGGCCACCCTGCAGCACGGCTCCCATAATCACTTCATCCACTTCAGAACCATCCATGCCAGCGCGATTCAACGCTTCCTTGATTACCTTTCCCCCAAGCTGTGAAGCGGTTAACGGTTTTAATCCTCCACCAAATTTTCCAAATGGTGTACGTGCTCCTGAAACGATTACTGTTTTTCTCATCGCTATCCATCCCTTCTTGATTTGGTTTTATCGCATACATTTGCTTCTATAAAATTTGAACTATGGCATTTTTATTGTGAACTATGGCTATTTTCATCTGAACTACGGCATTTTTCGCGAATCTTTGGCATTTCCCAGCAAATCATCGGCATTTCCGATCCAGCCGGTAATTTTTATCCGATTGAACGCTCGCTCACCTTCCTTCCCAAAGAATAGAGGGGTATTCTTAGCGAGCCCCTCTATCCGTTTTCATCCTATGCCGTTTTCATCTGTTCTTCCGCAAACACGGATAATGCAAGGATCTCTGCAACATCCATTGTGCTGATATCTTCATCAACCTCTTTTGCTTTTGTTCCATCGCTTAGCATTGTCAGGCAATATGGACATGCACTGGAAATCATGGACGGCTGAACAGCCATTGCCTGTTCGGTACGGGCCACATTAATCCGGTTACCCGTTGTTTCCTCTGTCCACATTAGTCCACCCCCTGCACCACAGCACATTCCATTTTCACGGCTTCTGTCCATCTCGACTAACTCCAGTCCAGGGATCGCTGTCAGGATTTCCCTTGGCGGATCATAAACTCCGTTATATCTGCCCAGATAGCAGGAATCATGGTAGGTTAGCCGTTCGTTTATGGCACGCTGCGGTTGAAGCTTGCCTGTTTTCACAAGATCATAAAGCAGCTGTGTGTGGTGATATACTTCCGCTTCAAATCCGAAATCCGGATATTCGTTTTTGAAAATATTATAGGCATGCGGGTCAATCGTTACTATTTTCGTTACCCCATTTTTCTCGAATTGCTTGATGTTTTTCTCCGCTATTTCCTGGAACAAAAATTCATTTCCGATCCGTCTTGCCGTATCTCCTGAGTTTGCTTCCGTATTGCCTAAAATTGCGAAGCTCACGCCAGCTTGATTCATTAACTTTGCGAAAGCAAGAGCAATTTTTTGGCTGCGGCTGTCAAATGACCCCATGGAGCTTACCCAGAAAAGGTATTCAAATTCTTTATCCTCTTTTTTCAGCTCTTTAACTGTTGGGATGTGAATGGATTCATCTTCATCACGCCATTTAATCCGATCTTTTTTGGAAAGTCCCCATGGATTACCCTGGCGTTCGATATTTGTCACTGCACGCTGGATATCCGAGTCCATTTTCCCTTCTGTCATGACAAGGTATCTGCGCATATCTATGATTGTTCCAACATGTTCATTATTTACCGGACAAGCATCTTCACAATTTCGGCATGTCGTGCATCCGGAAAGCTCTTCGGCTGTAATGACATCACCGATCAAGATTGCTTGCTGGACGGTCGCTGCCGCTTCATTGCTGGCACTTGCCACATTTCCTGGTGCATTTGAAAAAGCATATGCCGGAACCCATGCAGATTTCCCTGTAACAGCAGCACCTTTTTCTGTCAGATGATCACGAACCTTGATCATGATATCCATCGGAGACAGCATTTTTCCTGTGCCTGATGCAGGACAGACATCTGTACAGCGTCCACATTCCACACATGCATAGAAATCAAGCATCTGATGCTGCTCAAAGTCTTCCACTTTTCCGACACCGAAAGCAATTTCTTCTTCAGCTTCTTCACTGTCTTCATCCAGCTCGAAATCTACCTTTTTCAGTTTTCCAGGAACTTGCTTGCTTAGGAAAACATTGATCGGAGCGGCGATCAAGTGGGCGTGTTTGGATTGTGGTACATAAACCAGGAATGTAAGCAGGGTAATGGTATGTACCCACCAGGCCACGTAGAACAGGACCATCGCTGCCGCAGGGGAAAGCCACCCAAATGCCATTGCTATCAAACTGGCAACAGGCTCTGTCCAAGTCACTTCATGTCCATGCCAGAGCATCGACATACCATTGCCGAATAATACGGACAGCATCAATGTACCGATAAAAATAAGCACCAGACCTGCTTTAAATCCCCGCTTCAAACGGACAAGCTTTTCCATGTAGCGACGGTAGAAGGCCCATGCGACGGCTACGAGAATCATCAATGTGACTAATTCCTGAAAAAATACAAATCCGGGATAAAACATTCCAAACGGCAAATGGTTTCCCGGCGAAAGTCCTTTCACGAACATATCGATGGCACCGAACTGAACGAGCAGGAATCCATAGAACATCATCACATGAATCGTTCCGGATTTTTTATCCTTCAGCAGCTTCGATTGTCCGAATACAATCTTCCAGACTCGTTGCAAACGCAATTTGATTTCACCATCAAACTCGGATTTCTTCCCCAATCTTATGTAGGCAATCCGTGTTGAGACGACTTTTACAAATAGATAAAGTGCATAAAATGTAATAAGAAGAAATGCGATCCAGTTAATCACCATAAAAGTTTCCACTTCCAAGCGCCCCTTTTTTATATTCTGCATACAATGATAACGATTTCATTTTTCGGAATTTACAGTCTACCAAATCCTTACTATATACTTTAAACGTGAATGAGCATTCAGTCAACCGATTCATATAAAAAATTTAGAATATTTGTATAGAAAAAACCCCTGTTCTTTCCGTTAGGTAAGAACAGGGGTTTTTGAAAATGTTAGGTATTCGGCGATTCGCCGACATAAAGGGGAAAAGCGCTGATAAAACTGAGAATTCGCCGTTAAAATTGGGAAAGCGCCGATAAAAGTGTAGTTTCGCCGTTAAATCAGGGAAAACCGCCGATATCGCATATCCTGCGCACTGTCCGGTCCGAGGCTAGAGTGCCCCGCTCCTAAACAGCTTTGTTTCTACATTTTCTCCGGTGCAGTTACGCCGATCAAGCCCATCGCGTTAGCCAACGTAAGGCGGACAGCTTTCATTAGAGCAATCCGTGCATTCGTTCTTTCCGGATTTTCCGAATCGAGTACTTTTTCTGCGTTATAGAAGCTATGCAGCAAGGTTGCCAAGTCGAAAACATACTGGGTTACTTTGTGTGGAGTATGTTTTTCTGCAGCATCTGCCACTGTCTGTGGGAATTCCCCCAGTTTTTTCAGCAGATCCAGTTCTTTTTCAGCAGTAAGCAATGATGCGTCAACTTCTCCACCGTCTGCAAATCCTTTATTTTTCGCCTGTTCGAGCATGGTACAAATTCGTGCATGTGCATACTGAACATAGAAAATAGGGTTGTCGTTGGACTGGGATCGAGCAAGGTCCATATCGAAATCAAGCTGGGAGTCATTTGAGCGTGTGACAAAATAGTAACGAACCGCATCAACGCCAACTTCTTCCATTAACTCTCTTAGCGATACAGCTTTTCCTGTACGTTTGCTCATTTTCACTTTTTCTCCGCCTTCAAACAGGTTAACCATTTGAATGATTTTCACATCAAATTTTTCGACCGGGTATCCAAGCGCCTGTATCGCTGCCCGCATTCTCGGAATGTAACCATGGTGGTCTGCGCCCCATACATTAATGATCTGGTCAAAACCACGATCCAATTTGTTTTTATGGTAGGCAATATCAGGAGTCAAATAGGTGTAGCTGCCATCCTGCTTGATAAGCACGCGGTCTTTGTCATCCCCAAGATCGGTTGTCTTGAACCACATTGCCCCATCCTTTTCGTACGTAAAATTTCCTTCTTCTAGCGTATTTAATGCATCTGTAATTTTTTCGTTTTTATAAAGGGAGCGTTCTGAGAACCAGCTGTCAAACTCCACGCGAAAGTCTTTTAAATCTTTTTCGATGTTTTCAAGGGAGGTTTTCAGACCGAATTCTTTAAAGAATGCCAACCGCTCTGATTTTTCTTTGAATGTCCATTCATTTCCATGTTCAGCCACGATTTTTTTGGCAATATCAATAATCGCCTGTCCGTGATATCCGTCCTCAGGCATTTGGACATCTTCACCGAGCTCCTGGAAATAGCGTGCTTCTACAGAAAGGCCGAGGTTGTCTATTTGATTGCCGGCATCATTTATATAATATTCACGTTCCACTTGATAACCAGCAGCCGTAAGTACATTGCAAAGAACATCACCGAAGGCAGCATTTCGTGCGTGTCCTAAGTGAAGGTCACCGGTCGGGTTTACGGAAACAAATTCTACCTGTACACGTTCGCCATTGCCGGCATTTGTTTTACCATAGTTCTCCCCTGCTTCCAATATCGTCGGGATAATTTCTCCGAGAAAATCATTTTTCATAAAGAAGTTAATGAAACCCGGTCCTGCAATTTCCACTTTTTCGATGGATGCCTTTGTCTGGTCCAGATTTGCCACGATATCATCGGCAATTTGACGTGGTGCTTTTTTGGCAATACGTGCCAGCTGCATAGCGATATTTGAAGCGAAATCTCCATGTGCTTTATCTTTCGGTTTTTCCAGAATAATCGCTGGCAGTTCTTCTTCGGTTGCAAGGCTTGCCTTGATGACAGCCGCTGCGATTTCCTGTTTCAATGTGTTTTCTGTTTGTTCCAAAACGTTCATTGAACTTCCTCCTCTTTATATGTCAGCCTTAATGTATGTTTTCGTTTGTCCTGACCATTCAATTTCACGGTATAGTTGATGGTCATGTCACCTTCAACGGACTCGCTTGATTTGCTGTACCCAATAGTTTTCGTAAATGTCTCCATATGTAATTTGCCATGGGCGTGATGATATACATTTTCCGTGATCTGTCCGGCAAGGAATTTTTGATTCATCGAAACGGCACCAGATCTATTGATGCTGACCTTGTTTTTTTGGATGGTAATTAGATTTTTTACAACCGAACCGTCATCCATCTTCTCCTCAAAGATCAGGACATCCAAATCCTTTTTACGGAAATAACTGCCCGCGAGCAGCTGCTCGTTATGTTCCTTTTGACCACCATCATTAATAATGGTACGGAGTTTGATCATTACATTTTTTTGGAAAGAATCCATCCTATCGCCTCTAACTAATTGAAAATCTATAATGTCCCTATTATAGCGATAAACAGCATGGATAATCAATATTTATATTTTCTTTGTCAGAACCTCCCCAACCCTCGTCCCATAAATGGATAAAGTGAAGGAAATTTCAGCTTTTCCGTTTATATCCAGCTACATTTTACCATAATGAAGGATACTAACATTTTTCTATTGGAGATTACTATGATGCGATTTTGGCCAAAAAAGTTTTTTAATAAGATGGTATTTGCTTTTATTGTTACTGGTATTCTATCCCTGGCTTTCATTTACTTGCTCGCTTTTCTGATGGGACCGCCAAAACTTGCAGGTGACCAGTCCACCATCATCTATGACCAGTCAGGGGAAATTATTGGTGAAGAGCGTGGAATCGAGACAAGACACTGGCTGAAGCTGGATGAGATATCACCTGTCGTCATTGCAGCGACCATCGCGACGGAAGACCAGCACTTTTTCGATCACAATGGATTTGACTATCGCCGTATTGCAGCTGCCGTTCTGAAGAATATTACGACAACCTCTTTAAAGGAGGGTGCAAGTACAGTGACACAGCAATATGCGAGAAATTTGTTTTTGTCACCGGAAAAAACGTGGACACGTAAAATTAAAGAGGCATTTTATACGGTTCGCCTGGAAATGTTCTATTCGAAAGAGGAGATTCTCGAAGGTTATTTAAATACGATTTACTATGGTCATGGAGCATATGGTATTGAAGCGGCAAGCAACTATTTCTTCAATAAATCGGCTCTCGACCTAACCGTCGCAGAAGCGTCCATGCTTGCTGGAATTCCTAAAGGCCCAACCTATTACTCGCCATTGAACGATGAGGATAGCGCTAAACAAAGACAGCGTCTCATCTTGCAAAATTTGCTTGACCAACACATCATAACGGAGGCAGAACAGCTGGCTGCTGTACAGGAAGAACTTATTTATTCGATAACACCCGAGGAATCCGGTCCGGCACCATACTTCCGGAACCAAGCTTTACAGGAAGCTTCTTCCCTGCTGAATCTTTCACCGGATGCCATACGTACAGGCGGGTATCAGATTCATACAACATTAGACAGTGATTTACAGCGAATGCTCGAGGCGAATATTGATGAAACCATCCAGCCTGACAGCGAGCTTGAAGCAGCAGCACTCGCATTGGAACCTTCTTCAGGAGCGATTGCTGCAATGGTCGGTGGTAAAGATTACAGACAGAGCACATATAATCGGGCAGTTGATGCAAAAAGGATGTCAGGCTCCACGTTAAAGCCACTTTTATATTATACTGCCTTGCATCATGGCTACACGGCAAGCACACAGTTGATGAGCAAACCGACCGCTTTTGAGACGGAGGATGGAAAAGTCTATCAGCCAAGCAATTTCAATGGTTACTACGCCAATGAACCGATCACGCTGGCACAGGCACTCGCACTATCTGATAATGTCTACGCCGTGAAAACAAATATGTACCTCGGTCCTGAAAAGTTAATTGATACCGTGGAGCAATTCGGCCTTAAGGGCGATTTCCAAGCCGTACCTGCCTTGGCTCTCGGAACGGCATCCGTTTCAGTGAAGGATATGACCGTGGCCTATGGAATGCTTGCCAATAATGGAAGAAAAATTTCCGGCTATACGGTTGAAAAAATCCTGGATCGGAATGGAAAAACAGTTTATGAAAGGAAACAAGGTGAAGCGGAGCAAGTGCTCGATCCTAAGACAGCATTTATTCTAACCCATCTGATGACAGGGATGTTCGATGTGGAGTTGAATGGATATACAGCTGTCACAGGCTCAAGTATCTCTGATCAGCTGACAAGGGTTTATGCAGGAAAATCCGGAACCACAAATTCCGACAGCTGGATGATCGGTTACAGTCCATCCCTCGTCACCACCATATGGACAGGCTATGATGATAACCGACCCATGCAGATTGTTTCCGAGACCTCCTATGCAAAAGAAATTTGGGCAGCATTTATGGAGGAAGCACATGAAGGACAGGCCCAGGATGTATTCGCAATGCCATCCGGTGTTGTCGGTCTTCCGATTGACCCCGTATCAGGCAAACGCGCGACACCAGATTGCGGGCAAAGCAGAATAATGTATTTTGAAAAAGGTACAGAACCCCGTGACTATTGCTCCGAACATGATTTAGACGAAGCGGACAATGTAAATGAAGATGACAGAGGCATGTTTGAAAAATGGTTTGATGTGTTCTTTTGATGGAGGGTTAAGGGAGTGTTCGTGGGGTTGGGCTGTTTCTTTAGGGTAGGATGTCTTGGAAGGGGGAGTGGTGTTCTGGATATCGATGTTGTTGCGGCCCGGGTTGGGGATACTGTGTGCCGAGATGGCGGGGGTCTCGCCCAAGTTAGTGCGTTCCTCTCCCGGATGAATGGAGGGCTCTACCGAGTTAGTGTGCTTCTCTCCCGGGTGAACAGAAGGGTCGCCCGAGTTAGTGTGCTCCTCTCCCGGACAGGTGTGGTTCTGGCCCAGGTTGCCGTGTTCCTGTCCCGAGTCAGCGGGCTTCTCTCCCGTCCAACGCACTCCTCTCCCGGGTGAACTAGCTCTCTCCCGGACTAAAGGGCACAATCAATTCCCAGCCAACTATAAAACTGCAAAAAAACAGCCAACTGTCAGTGTAAGTCCGTCTTACCTGAGTGTTGGCTGCTTTTTTGTCCTAGTAAACATGAGTTAGCCCATGTATTCATAGTTTACAAATATTTATCTTAAAGTACAACAATTTCTGCAATTATTCACCATTCATTCACAAAATTGACATATTTGCTCCGGAGCGAATAGCGCCTTGCCGTGACGTATGGAATGCTACCCAACAAGACGGTGAGGGAGTTCCACAGACACTGGACACGGCTGTTTCAATGCTCCAAAACATAGCATGAAAATATGGGCCTGACTTGAAAGTTTATTCCTAAAGCGATTCTTTTAATTCACTAGTGGAGTTATTCCACATGTCTTCATTAAAATCGACGAGGAAATCTTTCAGAAGTTGTTTGGAATGTTCATCCATATGCTCGACAATGATTTTCCCTTTGAGTGATTTCTCCATACGTGTCACATGCTCTGCCATCGATTTATATGCCCGCTTGGCTTCACGGTCCACTCGAATTTCACAGCCCGTTACTCCGGCATAATATGGGCCATTTTCACCGCGCTCCACGTTTACCCAAACGATCCAGTATAATTTTCCATTCGGGACTTCACTGCGATCTGGAAGCAATTTGACCCGGCGTTCCACATCACTGCGCGCATGCATCGCACCCATATCAACATATGCTTTATTTTCATTTGGATCTACGATTACCGATGACATATTTTCCAGGCTGATGGTACCGGCACCATAGCCGCCATGACCGTCAGTGGAATCATCTTTAATGATTGTAAAGGAATTCTTCTTTTTATCTGAACTCATAATTTCATTCCTCCTATTATTACTAATGGTAATTGTAGCATAGGTAGTACCTGCTTTTTAGTTATTTGTCTTCGTCCTTCAGTTTTTTTATGAAAGTGACAGCTTCCTGAATTTCCTCATGACTGTAATTTTGCTTCGGCTTTACCGTATGCACTTTTTCAATATTTTCCTCAAGGGGCAGATCATCGAAATAAAACATGGTGGAAACAAGCTCCAAAAAACGCGAGCTCCTTTCTTTAAGCATACCCACTTTTGTCGTCATATCAGGCATATCGAGCAAAAACTGATCCAAAAAATCTTCGCCTGTAGATGTTATCTTATAATTATATTGATAATAATTGCTTTTATCCTCTTTTTCTTCCTGTAAAAAACCAAGATTGCAGAGCTCTTCCACCCGGAGTGTCAATTCTTCGGAGTACGGCCCATAGAAATGGAACTGGTATTTTTCTTCAAATGGCACATTGCATTTCTGCAAGATGTATATCATTTTCTGCAGCTTCTTACGTCCTGTCACTCCATCTGCTACGGAAAAAAACTGCATTAATTTTGCGTGATTATTCAACATCCTCTTTCGCTCCTTGCCCATACAAAATTTCCTTCATGCGTGTTTTGACTGCTTCATCCTGCAATTCGTTCAATTTATCTTTCGGAAAATACAATTTATGGTCTGTTCGCTTCTTACCCGAAATCGACTCAACAATATCCGAATGTCTGGAAAGCTCCTTCAGATTTCCGTCAGGCATCAACAGATGAATCGGCAAACGCTCCTCTTCCTCGCCAGGACGATAGAAATCATACGGAAGATCTGAAGAAGAATCAACGACAAGGTAGTATTCCGGATCGATCCCTGCCTGCTGGAACAGCTTATAAAGCTCCATCCATTCATTCATTTGCAGATTCGGATTGAATTCGACATATTTAAAAAGCCGGCGGTTCATGAACCGTTCGCATAAATCTCTTAGTATTTCATCATCTTCATCCTGCCACAGCTGGAAATAGTAGTGGACAATCATTTCATCCAGCTTCAGATAATCTTTTAAATCAACATTTTCTTCAAAAAAGGAAAGGAAATGCGTCGGCTTCAGCTTAAAGGTAAATTCATTTGTTTCATATAAGTACTTGGCACGGTGTAGTATTTTCGAAAGAATTACCTCGGCGCTTCTTGTTACCGGGTGGAAATATACTTGCCAGTACATTTGATAACGGCTCATAATATAATCTTCGACAGCATGCATCCCTGTAGATTTAATGACAACCTGATCATCAATCGGGCGCATCACCCTCAAAATTCTCTCCATATCAAAATGGCCATAGCTTACACCGGTAAAATAAGCGTCACGCTGCAGGTAATCCATCCGGTCTGCATCAATCTGGCTGGAAATCAAGCTCACTACCAGTTTGTCCTCATACGTTTTGGCGATGACATCTGCAACCTTTTGAGAAAAACCTGGACCTACCCGTTCAAGTATTTCGTTTACTTTTGTGTCTCCAATTATAATTTGCTGGGTAAAATATTCATGATCGAGTTTAAATACCTTTTCAAAGGAATGTGAAAACGGGCCATGCCCCAGATCATGCAGCAATGCCGCACAGAGGCAAAGCAATCGTTCCTCGTTATTCCAGTGTGGGCGGTCCTGGAAATTGTTAATGATCCTTCTCACAATCTCATAGACCCCAAGTGAATGGTTGAAGCGGCTGTGTTCTGCACCGTGAAAGGTCAGGTTCGTTGTTCCAAGCTGTTTAATCCGGCGCAAACGCTGAAACTCCGGTGCCGCGATTAAATCCCATATCGCCCGGTCTTTTACATGTACATATCGGTGGACAGGATCTTTAAATACTTTTTCTTCCGACAGTTGTTCATCTCTATATGTCATTTCGTTTCCCCATCCGATCTTTTTCGACGATTTTAGTTTATTATATAATAGTTAATCATAGGATTAAAGAGTAAGGAGGCAATTATGAAAAACTGGAAAGATATAATCAGTCATTCGACATTTCGATATATCGATCACTCCAATGAAACATATTTCAATGAAAGACCATACACAGCGCTGGCTTCGTTTGCGGTTGATGATGCACTTGCAATGTCTGTCAGCAATGGTGACTCCCCGCCAGCAATCAGGCTATGGGTTCATCCACCGACCATCGTACTCGGTATTCCCGATGCAAGGCTTCCCTATTTAGAAGAAGGTGTACGGTTTTTAAAAGCTGAAAAGTACCATGTTGTCGTGAGAAATTCTGGCGGGCTTGCGGTAGCACTTGATGACGGCGTTCTGAATATTTCACTCGTCATCCCCGGTGTCAAGCATTTGTCCATCCAGGACTGCTACGAAGCAATGGTATTTTTTGTCCAATACATGCTGCGGGACTTGACGGACGCCATTAAAGCATATGAGATTGTCGGTTCCTATTGTCCCGGTGATTATGATCTGAGTATTGGCGGCAGAAAATTTGCAGGAATCTCCCAGCGCCGGGTAAAAGAAGGTGCAGCCGTGCAAATCTACCTTGATGTGGAAGGAAACAGTAAAGAAAGAGCTACCCTCATCAGGCATTTTTACAATGTCAGCAAAAAGAACGAAGCGACAAAATTTGACTATCCGGCAGTGGACCCGGAAGTGATGGCTTCTTTATCCGAATTACTCGGTGTGAAGCTGACAGTTGATGAGATGAAGAAAAGAGTCCATGCTGCGCTGGATGATTTTAGTGAGGAAATAGTGGAAATAGATTTTTCTGCCGAAGAGCTAGCTGTTTTTGATAAAAGATATGCACAGATGGTGAAACGAAATGAGATTGTGGCGACGTTGCAAGATTAAGCGGTTAAGCTGCAACCGTCGATTTATCGGATATTTGGTGGAATTGCTGAATTCGGGAGGTAGTTTGTCGGAATCAGCATCCTATTTGCCGAATTGACCTTTGTTATTGTCGGATTAACCATGCTTTTTCTAGGATAGCCATTGTCCTCCCACTTCGGAAACTGGGATTAAAAAATCCTGCATCATATCCGATGCAGGATTTTTTCGATTTACTCTGCTGCTGCCTGTGCTGCAGTAATGATTGCTAAGTTATAGACATCTTCTGAGCTGCAGCCGCGGGACAGATCATTTACTGGTTTATTCAACCCTTGTAAAATCGGTCCTACCGCTTCAAATCCACCGAGGCGCTGTGCAATCTTGTATCCGATGTTACCTGATTCCAGGCTTGGAAAGATAAATACATTTGCATCTCCTTTTAGGACGGAATCCGGAGCTTTTTTCTCGGCGACACTCGGTACAAAAGCAGCATCAAATTGGAATTCTCCATCGATTATCAAATCGGCATCTTTTTCTTTTGCGATGTTCAATGCCTCAACAACTCTTTCGGTTTCCTCTGATTTAGCGGAACCTTTGGTAGAGAAGCTTAGCATCGCAACACGTGGATCTACATCAAACAGGCGGGCTGTGACCGCACTTTCCACAGCAATTTCAGCAAGATCCTGACTGTCTGGCGCAATGTTGATTGCACAATCCGCAAAAACGTATTTTTCATCATTGCGAACCATGATGAAGACGCCGGATGTTTTTTTGATGCCTTCTTTGGTTTTGATGATCTGTAATGCCGGGCGAACAGTATCAGCAGTCGAATGCGCTGCACCACTTACAAGTCCATCTGCTTTGTTGAGATATACAAGCATCGTTCCAAAGTAGTTTTCATCAAGCAATATTTTTCTTGCATCCTCTTCCGTCGCTTTTCCTTTGCGTCGTTCAACAAAAGCCTGTACCATTTCTTCAATTTCTGCATAATCATTTGGATCAAGAATTGTGCAGGAAGATACATCAATACCGATTTCTTCTGCCTTTTTGCTGATGCTGTCTTTATTTCCGATCAGTATCGGAGTCAAGACACCAGCAGAGCCTAACTGACTTGCCGCAGTCAGAATGCGTTCGTCTAACCCTTCCGGAAAAACGATTTTTTTATCGGCCGATGATACTTTTTCTGTTAATTGATCAAATAATGTACTCATTAAAACCCTCCGTCATCTAAATTGCAGTTTGTGCACTCTTTAACAATAATATACGAAATACAGGCTCAGATAAAGAAGCGATCATCCAACTTTTATAATTTTTGACAAACAATTGACAATATAGGAGACCACCTGAAATTGTTTTACCTTTCATATGATTAGAATACCCTTATTGTGCTATAGTAAAAACATAACATGTTATTTTAGCAGCTGGGAAGGGATATATTTACCAACCTGCATAAATGGCTGTCACTGAAAGGGTAGGTGACAACCAAGTTTTCTAAGAAGGAGAGAAGGAAAATGGCTGAAGCAGTAGTAACAGTGGACGGCTGGTCCGCATTGCATGATACCCGTACATTTGACTGGGCATCCTGGAAGATGACTTCTCCAGAAGAGCGGGCAGCAGCAGTAAAGGAATTTAAAGAATTAATTGAGAAGTGGGAATCTGTTGAAGAGGCTAAGGACGGTAGTCATGGTGTTTATAAAGTTGTCGGCAATAAAGCTGATTTAATGTTCGTTTTTCTGCGCGAAACGATGGACGAATTGGAAGAAATCAAAACGGAAATCAATAAATCTAAAATTGGGGATTATCTCATTCCTGGGTATTCTTATGTGTCCATCATCGAAATGACAATGCATAATCCAATGGATGAAGGAAAGGATCGCGAGCTTTCTCCATATGTGAAGGACCGCTTAAGACCAATTATGCCTAAATGGGAGCATGCATGTTTCTATCCAATGGGACGTCGTCGCTGGGAAGAGGCAAACTGGTTTGCCATTGATAAAGAAGAAAGAACAAGATTGCTTTATGAGCATGGCATGACCGGCAGAAAATATGCTGGAAAAGTGAAAGAGATCATTACCGGTTCCATCGGATTGGACGAATGGGAGTGGGGCGTAACGCTTTTTGCCCATGATCCGTTACAATTCAAAAAAATCGTTTACGAAATGCGTTTTGACGAAGTGACTACAAAATACGCTGAGTTTGGTGACTTTATTGTAGGTAACTACTTGCCAAAAGAAAATGTAGAAGCTTATTTCGCTCTATAATCGCTGCCTATAGTTCCGACTACATAAAAGATTTTCCATCGTTCGCCGATGGGAAGTCTTTTTTTGTTGTCATCATCTTCAATTTTTGGGCATACACATATTTAGTGAGTTGAGCATCAGGTTCAGACGGAAATGAACAATGGTATTTTTGGCTAACGTCACTAAGGGAGCTGGCGTTACCCTTCTGGCCAGACTGTTGCATATAGCTTCCGGCACTAACACATGATGGATTTTTATGCCGGCAGGATATTGTCCTGCACCGTAGTATGACCAACGGAATTCAGTCAGGGGCAAATCCCGCTGCTTCTATACATCGAAAGCCCGGGATTGCCCATGAGACCACAGATAGGCGAAGATGCGCAGGCTCCGCTTGCCTTGTGCAGTCAGTCAATTTTGTATTACCAGGGGAAAATTCCTTCCCTGAATAATACTGTGAGAAATCAACAGGAGGTTTTGTTATGAGTGAAAATCAGAACAACGTCAATCCGCAATATCCACCGCACAGTCAGGCTGGCCCATACTACTATTATCCTTCAAGTTCACCAGCTTATTATCCGATGTATAACACGAGGCAGTTTCAGCCAGCACCACCACAATCCCAGCAAATACAGCAGCAGGCTCCGGATATACCAGGAATGCTCCCTTTGCAGCAGTCATACATTGAAAATATTTTGCGATTGAATCGGGGTAAACTTGTTACCGTTTATATGACGTTTGAAAACAATACCCAATGGAACGCGATGACTTTTACCGGGATTATAGAAGCAGCCGGCAGAGACCATATTATCCTAAGTCAGCCGGAAACAGGAAGACGGGTTCTTTTACTTATGATTTATTTGGATTATGTAACATTTGATGAGGAAATCAATTATGAGTATCCCTTAGCGAATGGATCCCAGCAGATGGCAACCTTCCCCCCGAGGTAGAGAACAAAAGTTAAAGCGGCCGATTAGCGACATACCTTGCGCACCCATACGGACTTGGAGCAGGCAACCCACGGGAGTCGGATGTGGCTGAACCAATTGCCGCTCACGCTTTGGTGCTTATAACTGAAAAAGGATGACACCGAATAATCCGGGTCATCCTTTATTCCATTTGCTTCACCTGAGAGAGGCGATTAATCCTATGAGACATCCCTACAGAAAGTTAATACAAATGGAATTTATTTCTCTATTATTTGCTCTGTTGATCGGATTTTCTGCTTTGATTACAGGGTATATAATTATCCTGTTTCTATCAATCTATCTGATTGTCCTGAGTCTTGTTTGTGATGCGATGATCTTATTGTATACACGTCATCCGGTCGAAGCTGGAAAACAAGCTGTCCGTGGAATCATGTTATTTTTGTTTACCACTTATTTCATATTTCAATTATAGATTTTTCATAACTGCAATACCGACCAGGACCCAGCCTATGAGAAAAGCCACTCCGCCAATCGGGGTAATCATGGCAAATGTTTTTATCGAAGTTACGGCGTAGATATACAGACTTCCTGAAAATAAGATAATCCCAGCAAAAAACATCCATCCACTGGTTGCCAATAGACCGTCTCCTTGAAATCTGGCTAATAATATTGCTGTAACGAGCAAGGCCATTGTATGAAACATTTGGTAAGTAACTGCCTTTTCCCATGTAGCAATGGCCTTTTCCGATATTCTCCCTTCCAGACCATGTGCACCAAATGCACCTAGTGCTACCGCCAAAAATCCATTAATCGCTCCAAAAATCAAAAATAACTTCATATATGTACCTCTTTTCCTAAGTTAAAAATCAAAAATGGATTCCCCATTTGCTTCTTCATGATTGGTTGTTCGTTTTGTTGTCTGCTTGGGTGCAGCGGTTTTGCTGCCCGATTGAGCACCAATCATCGCCTTGAGCTCTTCTGCACTGAATTCTGTTTCACGTTCAACGGCTTCCGTGTTATCCTCTTCCAGAAACAGGTCACATAACAGACGTACGTTTGCAATATGGGCAACTACCTTTTCCTCGGACTGCGAATTTTCCTTTGCCTCATATAATTCATGAATCATCTTTTTTATGATTCTCTCATTTGTTATTGCCATTTTATCGCTCCTTACATTGCAGATGCTATTATTATAGCACGGCCAATCTGCATCAGTGAAACTAGACATTTGCCAAGTATTCTTGCCACATAAAAAAAGCCCTGGACCACCAAAGCTTCAAATTATGAGTTCATTGTATGTAAATGATTTTCCTTTTGTTTTGATTCAGCTTCCAGTTCTTCTTCGGTGTAGCGTTTGTACATCCATTGCAGAAAACGGATTTCTTCTTCCCGCAACTTTCTTCCAAGCTTATCGGTCGTGCCATGACATAATAGATAAAAGCTTTTCATACCGCACCAACACTCCCCTTATACTGTTCACTGAAGTTTTATGTCCATATTATAACGCTTACATATAAAGTTATCAACCAAAAGGTAGTTATTTTCCAGAATTTACTGATTAATTTTTCCTTTCAACAAATAGACAAAAAAAGTGAACCCGCAAATTCAGGTTCACTCTCTGGTTAATTCGGCTGATTTAATCTATCTTCAAGCTCTGTGAGTCGAGCCCTCAGTTCATGAATATCTTCTTTTGTCGCAATTCCATATTCATTGGCCAGTTTCTGCATTTGTTCGCTGTTTTTGACATCCCATTCCTTTTTCTTCAGGTCGCCTTTATCAACGAAATTTTGCATAACGGTTTTGGCCTGTTCCTGTGTCAATTCATTTTTGTCAACGAGTTCTTTCAGCTTTTGACTCAATTTCTCTTTGCCGCTGACTGCAGCACCCAAACCGAGTAAAAAACCCTTTTTTAAATAGTCACTCATTATCAACACCCCCTTACTTTCTGGATCGGATCATCCTGTAATGCTTTACGAAAATCAGGTTCAGTGTAAATAAAAACACCACAGTGAGTACAAGCCCAATGATTGCCATCGTATTCACCTGGATACTGAAACCCCATATCGATACGGCAATCCCTGTTACTACCATCATAAAGGAAATGACCTCAAGTAGTAAATAAAATTGGTGCTTCATCTGGATATAGTGCTTTTCTTTATCCCACTTCCTATCCTTTTCCCCACTTTCAAGAAAATTTAACAATGCTCTTGGATAGGAAAGTACTGGTTCGGTCAAATTCTTTGTATATTGCTTTGTTACTGATTCCACAATACTTCTTCTTCCAAACCATTTTTTAATTCTTGGAATTGCCCATTTTTTAATATCCATATCAGGATGAATTGCGAATAAAATTCCTATTACAATGGATACAGCTCTTAATAAGTAGGCGTAATCTGCAGGCATTTGAATCGGCTGATCTTTAATGATTATGCCGATATCTTCGCTTAATTGATTCATAATTTCCGAGTCAATATTTTTAAGAGAGCCATCCGAGTAGATATCGACCGTTTCTTTAATTACTTTTTTCAATTTCTTTTTATCGGCGTTTGGCAGAATAAAGTTCATTTTATCAAGGGCCGATATTACCATATCGTAATTATCTATGATAATTCCCTGCACAAGTAATTTAAATTGCTCTGTATCCTCTTTTTTAATTTCACCAACCATGCCAAAGTCGATGATCGCTATTGTTCCGTCCTTTTGAATCAGAATATTTCCTGAATGTGGATCGGCATGAAATTTGCCTGGGTTCAAAAACTGGGTAATATAGTGATCAAAGAGGCTTTTTGTTGTCTTCTCTATATCTATATTATGTTGCTGGATAAAGGAAATGTCTGTTATTTTCGCTCCCCTCACCCACTCCATAACGAGAACCTTTTCCGTGCAGAGATAATGATAATATTTCGGAATATGAATCGCAGTATCCTCTTTAAAACGTTCTCTGAAATACTCACCATATTTCAGTTCCTGCTCATAATCGAGTTCACGGTTCATAACGAGCACAAGTTCTTTATATAAAGCATTCAGATCTGCCTTTTTTCCAAAGGAAGTAAAAACTCTCAATATCCAAAAAACAATTCGTAAAGCAACAAAGTCCTTATGGAAAACTTCTTCGATCCGGTGGCGCCTTACCTTGATGGCAACCTCACTTCCATCTTTAAGTTTGGCTCGATAAACATCTCCGATCGATGCGGATGCTGTAGCAGAATCCTCGATTTCCGACAGGTGATGAAAAAGATCTGTTGCCCACTCTTTTTCAATAGAAGAAATTGCTGTTTCATGGGGCATTGGCGGGACATGATCGACTAATTCATCCAGCTCGCGTATAAATACATCCGGCATAAAATCGGTCCTCGTGCTCAAAAATTGGCCGACCTTGATCAGCACGCCACCGAGATGTTCCGCTTTTTTCCGGTATTCCATTGCCATTTCATATAGCATGTTGTCCCATTTTTCAACTGTTTTCTTATCCCATACCTTGTTTTTAAAATTGAAGTAGTAAATTTTTATGATGAATTTTACTGCCATCCAAACGATAATTATACTGCGATAAAGTATATTATATTTAAATAGTTTCCCCACATGCAACACCTCATCATTGTATACCCTAAATAGGCGTCTTCTAATACATTGGCTTGTTTCTTTACTTATCACACTGAAAAAATTGCTGTTATTGGCACAAAATCCGTAAAGTACGACGCTGGATAAGTTGCTTCGGCGACCGCTCGGGGAAATACACTGCGCTTTCCACGGGCGGCTGGTGAGCCCCTTCATGCTACGCATTTCAGTGTCTCACCTATGCCTCTCTTCCCGTTGGAGTCTCCGTGTATTTCCCCAAGCTGGTTGGAAAATTGCTGACAATTAACTGTATTTTTAGTAGCTATAATAACTCATTATCCATCCTCACTCCGACTTGGAAAGCTTAGTACGAATAATTCATTGTCACTTCTTACAGCTTGATGTAAAAAAATGATGAATGCACTGGAAATCGATTCAAAAGTATTGGCCTTCGCTCCTATTAAACTTCTGTTATAGAAATCTCCCTACCTGCAGCCCTTAGGTACACAAAGTGTAAGCGGACGGGCTGGCTGCCTGAGAAACTATTTTCCATTATCCGTGCATAAAAAGAAGTTGGTCGCAGTATATATCCACTACGAGAACAAAACTTGCCGAAAATACCACTCTACACATTTAACGATATAGGATGCTGATTTGTTTGTACAGGTTGAACGTTGGCATTGGTTTCGAACTGTTTTTACTGGTTAGGATTCGACAAAACCTTACAATTTTCACCTATTGAATATATTCTCATTTGGTTGTATAATCATACAGTTAGATTTAGCGGAATCCTATTTGATAATTCGACTGTTGGAGGTTAAGATATGAAGAATTATAGTATTATAGATCATTTAAAATTTATAATCCCATCGCTGATTGGTATTTTCATGTTTATGATACCGATTGGAACTGCTGATGGGGTAACGATCCCTATTGCGATTTTGGCTGATTGGGTTCAGGAGTTGCTCGCTGCCCAGCTGTCAGCTATCATGATGATTATCATCGTGATAACGGCAATAATGACTTTATTTGCCAAGTTTGCCGGTAAAGAGGCATTCTCCAGAACGCCATTTTTCCAGCAACTGTTCTACACGAGTAATTTTTGGACAGTAACCCGTATCATTGCTGCCATATTTGCAGTGATGGTTTACTTCCAGTTAGGTCCGGAAGCAGTTTATAGTGAAGATACTGGTGGACTGCTATTGGACGGACTGCTTCATGTCCTGTTTGCTGTCTTTCTCTTTGCAGGGCTGTTTTTGCCATTGCTTATGAACTTTGGTTTATTGGAATTGTTCGGCACATTGATGACGAAAATCATGCGCCCTTTATTCCGGCTGCCAGGCAGGTCTTCTGTAGATGCACTGGCATCCTGGGTTGGTGACGGGACGATAGGTGTTTTGCTGACAAGCAAACAATATGAGGAAGGATACTATTCAAAGCGTGAAGCGGCTGTCATTGGTACTACGTTCTCCATTGTATCCATTACGTTTTCTCTCGTTGTGCTCTCAGAGGTAGGTCTTGCACATATGTTTGTACCTTTCTATCTGACTGTGGCTTTTGCAGGTTTTATAGCAGCATTGATCATGCCGCGTATTCCACCTTTATCAAGGAAAGCAGATACTTTTATCAGTGACGATTCCAAGGGGATCAATGAGGCAATACCTGCTGGAGATAATGTTCTTTCATTTGGTTACAAAAATGCCCTGGATCGTGCAAAAAAAGAAAAGAGTGTATACAAGTTCTTTAAAGAAGGAGCACAAAACATTCTTGACATGTGGATGGGTGTTGCACCAGTCGTCATGGCCTTTGGACTTGCAGCACTGATTATTGCTGAATATACACCTTTGTTCACATGGCTCGGTGCACCGTTCATACCGTTACTCGAGCTCATGCAGGTCCCTTATGCTGCAGAAGCATCCGAAACGATACTGATTGGTTTCGCGGATATGTTCCTGCCGGCAATTATCGGCTCATCCATTGAGGCTGAAATTACCCGCTTCATTATTGCAGCACTCTCTGTGACACAGTTAATTTACATGTCAGAAGTCGGGGGATTATTATTAGGGTCCAAGGTTCCCGTATCATTTAAAGACCTGGTCGTAATCTTCCTGTTGCGTACCATTATCACCCTTCCTATCATTACGTTAATCGCGCATATGATATTTTAAGGATAAAAAAAGACAAAAGCAGGCGATCCAAATTTCTGGATCGCCTGCTTTCTTTTTAAAAAAGGGGGGTTACATGATTATACGTTTTACCTTCCCGGAATGTTTCATCTCTTTTAAAATAAGAAAGACTTGCTAACTTGCAGAAGTGCAGTTAAGGATTTTTTCGAAAGCCTCGTAACAAGCCTTCGTTTTCTAATAAAAACTTATGTTTACGCAGATTCTTTTTTGTCGTTACCCTTCAGAACGCTTTTGACAATGGAAGCCTTCCCTTCGATAAATGGTTGCCATAGTCCGAGTATCGGTTTGCTTGAAAGAATGACAACGATAAAAGCTGAGATTGCTGCAAGCCCAAATAGATCTATTACACTATTAACCTCAAATAAATCGTATTGACGGAAAAACTGTACGAAAAATCCATGTAATAGATAGACATACAACGTTCGTCTGCCAAGGTCTGTCAACCAACCCAGATTCTTTTTGGGAACCCATGCAAGTACACTGGCCACCATAACGGCTGCTGTGATATAAACAAGCAGTCTCGCTATACCACCAAATTGCGCCATCCCTAAATCACTATAGGACTTGGAAGCCAGCAGCCAGCCGGAATTAATATCGGGCAGGTAATAAATGGCAGTGGCTAAACCTGTCATCACAAAAACAGAAATGATTTTTACAGCTCTGTGCTTTACCCACATGATATGTTTTTCCGTCAGCCAATAACCGATCAGGAAAAATGGGAAAAACACAAATGTACGGGACAGGCTGAATGTGTGGCCAATTTCACCAAAGTAACCAACAATCAGTCCAATCATTACTGCAATGGAAATGCTCCATACAGCAGGAATCTTCTTAAACCAATAGAGAAGGATATGCCAGCTGAATAAACTTATAAGAAACCATAATGACCAGTGCGGATAGAAGATTCCTGTTTGCCAGCCTGGCTTTCCAATATAAAAGTAGTAGATTGTATACAGAACCTGAAAAATAAGATATGGTACAAGTAATTTTTTCATCAAATTAAGGATATAGTCTTTATTACCTGAACCTTTTGCGAAAAATCCTGCCAGCAGGATAAACGCCGGCATATGGAATGTGTAAATCCACATATATAAAGTGTTCATGCCTGTCGAGCCATCAACGAATGGTTGGATGATATGGCCAAATACAACGAAGAAAATCAGCAGAACTTTAGCATTGTCAAAAAATGAATTCCTTTTCATAGATACTCATCCCTCTTATGTTGTCTGTTTCATGTAGTACACACTTTACCCCTTTTTTATGAAAAAATCTTTTAAAATGATGCGAATTCATCATTTTGTAATTATTTTGTTAGAGGGATGACAAAATGATGCGGGATTGTAATAATGCTGGTTTTTGTTGAACGGCAATTAAAATCCTTCTTGTTCCAACCCTTGTTCACCCAATAGATTTTCTAATTTCCCTTCTGCCAAAAAAAATGCCTCCATATCGGAGACATTTTAGGTTGCAGTCTTTTTCTTCTGGGCGGCTGTTTTCGTTTTCCGTTTTGGCTGTTTTGGTTTTGGCTTGTCTTTTTTCGCTCTTTCTAAAGACGCCTGAAGGGCATCCATCAGATTGGTTACATTATCCGGTACTGGTTTGTCTTTGGCAGTAGCTGTCTGTTCGTTGTTTTTCTTTTCTTCAATTAAATCGAGCAATGCGGTTCGGTATTCATCCTTATATTTTTCCGGTTCGAATTCTGCCGTGAGCTGCTCAATCAACATTTTTGCAGTATCCAGTTCCTTCTTCACAATTTTAACTTCCTCCGGGATATTCGGGACATCCTGCACACTACGCACTTCATCAGGATAATGAATCGTTTCAACGACCAATGTGTTTTCATAAACTCGAATCACCGCAAGCTGCTCTTTGGAACGAATCATCATTTTGGCAATACCGATTTTACCAGTATCGTTCAACGCACTTCTGAGCAATCCGTAGGCTTTACCTCCTCCCTCATTCGGGGACAGATAATAGCTTTTCTCAAAATAAATCGGATCAATATTCTCCAGTTTCACAAAGTCGACAATTTCTACGGCTTTGTCCTCCTGCTCTTTCTTTAAAGCTTCCAATTCTTCCTCATCTAAAATCACAAATTTATTTTTGGCATATTCGTAGGCTTTGACAATATCTTCGTTTTTAATCTCTTCTTCGCAAACTGGGCATGTTTTTTCATACTTAATCGGAGATTTACATTCTTTATGGAGCTGTCTTAGTTTTACATCCTTGTTTTCGGTTGCGGCATGCATTTTTACAGGGATATTTACAAGTCCGAAGCTTATCGTGCCTTTCCACATGGTATGCATGGAATAACCTCCTTTTCTTTAGTGTGCTGCCTCTCACTTAATTTTATTCTGTCCGGTTATTATCTCCGAAACAAGCCATTTTAAAAGTAAGGAGTTGTATGTGGATGGATATCATGAAGCCAGTTGCAAGTTCGGAAATTCCAGAAGGCGACGGATGGGTGTATGAAGTGAAATATGACGGTTTCCGTTGTGTGCTGACGTGGGAAAAAGAAGGCAACATTCGTCTGACAAGTAAAAATAATAAAGATCTTACTGCAAGCTTTCCGGAGATTGCAGCTTTTTGTGAGGAACATTATTCTGAGGTCAAACCCTTTCTGCCATTAAAATTGGACGGTGAGCTTGTTGTTTTGAATCATACTTTTCAGGCTAATTTTGCATGGATTCAAAAGCGGGGAAGATTAAAGAATTTGGAATCGATCCGAAATGCAGCCAGTTCCAGACCAGCTGTATTGATGGTGTTTGATTTATTGGAGATGAAAGGGACCTCATGCAGAGACCTGAAATTGACACTCAGAAAAAAAAAATTGAAGACCCTTTTCGGCAAACTGAAAACCCAAGACCGTATCCGGTTGGTGGAGTCTTTCAGCAATCCGCGTGAGGTTCTGGATGTGGTCTTCCATGCTATGGGAGAAGGCATTGTCGCCAAGCGTAAAGCAGGCAGCTACATATCCGGAAAAAGCCACCGTGATTGGTTTAAGGTCAAAAACTGGCGCGCGATTCAAGGATTCTTGACATCATACGATCTGGAAAACGGTTATTTTACTGTGGGCGTTTTTGATGACGAGCACATAAAAACTGTGGGGAAATGCAAGCATGGGCTTGATTCTGAATCGTTCCAGACACTGAAGCAGCTATTTTTGACCGATGGAAAGAAGGATGGCGATGTTTATTCGCTCCCCCCTGCAGTCTGTGCTGCAATTCATACACTTGATTTATATAAAAACGAGCTGCGGGAACCAGAATTCGCCAGGCTTCTGCCAACTGTCAAACCTGAAGAATGTACAGCAGATAAACTAAAGGCAGACCTCTCTATGTTGCCTGAAAATATTAATTTGACAAATACAGATAAAATTCTCTGGCCAAAGGTCCATTATACAAAGGGAGATCTTCTAACTTATATTCGTGAAATTTCATCATATATGCTCCCCTTTCTGCAAAACAGGCTGTTAACCGTTATAAGATGTCCGGACGGGATTGATGGGGAGCATTTCTTCCAAAAGCATCTGCCGGATTATGCTCCTGATTTTATTACTGCCGTACCTGCAGGAAATGACAAGGCGATTGTATGTGACAATCTCGAATCCCTTGTCTGGTTTGCAAATCAGGCTGCAGTGGAATATCATGTTCCTTTTCAAAAGGTTTATCGTTCCATACCGGCAGAAATTGTATTTGATCTCGATCCGCCTGACAGAAACCACTTTCACCTAGCGATCAAGGCAGCAAACCTGATTAAAACATTGCTTGATGACCTGCAGCTGATATCTTTCGTGAAAACCTCCGGCAACAAAGGGCTGCAGATTCATATACCCATCAGGGAAGGGAGCATGACCTATGAAGAAACGGCAACCTTCACCCAGGCCATTGCATGGACAGTCGAGAACAGCTATCCGGATCTATTTACTACCGAACGAATGAAGAAAAAGAGAAATGACAGATTGTATATTGATTATGTACAGCACGGAAAGGATAAAACGATCATCGCTCCCTATTCACCTCGGATGACCAAGGAAGGGACAATAGCCACTCCATTATTTTGGAGTGAAGTCGAGGAGGGACTGCTTCCCACCCAATTCACTCTTGAACATGGAATAGACCGCGTTCAGGAGCTTGGATGCCCGTTTGCAGATTATTTTAAGATAGCGGCCGTGCAGAACATGGATAAGGTGCTGCGGTTAGTGCGAGATTAGGATTAGTGATGTTTGGCTTAGTGGGTAAATAAGTTAATTTTGGGAATTTGTCTCTTTCCTATATTCGGCTTTCTTTTTGCCATACTTGGCAGAGGTTGGAAGAAATGGGTGTTAGCTGCAGGTAACGTTTTCTTCTTTATTGTTTTCATTCTTATCGTTTCATAAACCGTAATGAGGTACTTACCGTAGTAATTTCGAACATTAGGGAGCATTAGGGAATCCTGCCCCCACCTGTTTCTTTTTTTTGCTGTCAAATGCTTATAATAAACCTAGACTCATGTTACTTCTCCCTTTTTTCCTCCCATAGTCGTTTACGCTCTTCAAAGCTCACTTCTTTGAATACTTGGTGCAGCATCCATATATAACCAAAGGGGTCCATAAATATGGCATTCGATACTCCGTAGTCAGGTATTTCCGTCACGGCTTGCACCTCTTTACAACCTAAATCCTTCGCCTTTACATAGGTATCCTCAATCTCTGGAACGGTAATATTGAACCAGATTGTTTTAGGATCATCAGGGGTTGGTGCAATCAAGTGGAATTCTTTGTTTTCATCCAACATATGAAAGTGAACACCGTAAAGGGTGAAGACTACCTCATTTTCGCCGCGGGGAAAGTCTGTTACCTCAACTCGTTCGATTTCAAATATTTTCTCATATAATTCCAATGCTTTTAAGCTGTCTTTCACAACCATATCAATTTCTACGCCAGCCACTATGAACACTCCTTTAAAATTGCCATAGCCTTAATTCTATAAAGCTATGGCTAGTCTATATGATTTTTCACTATTATCCACGTCACTTGAATTGCCAATTTGAGTGGCATTCTGGCATTTTTTAGCTGTGCAACGCAAAACGGAGCCATTTTACTCATCTAAGCGTCCTTCAAACTAGTTTAAATTTGCCTGAAGTTCCACTTCGACATTCCCTTGAATGGCCCGGGAGATCATGCAGCTTTTTTCAGCTTTTTCGACAAGCTTCTTTAATTTACTGTGCTCCTTCTCCGTTGCATTTTCTTTTAAGGAGACGGTTGGTCGATGAATGATCTTTTTATATGTAAAGACACCCTTAGTTACATCGACAATGCCTTCTGACTCCAGTGACATTTCATGGAGTGGCAGGCCTGCCCGCTCAATCATGGCTGCCAGCGTGATAATATAGCAGGTTGCAGCCGCTCCGAGCAGCATCTCATCAGGGTTTGTGCCGACACCAGGCCCATCCATCTCTGGTGGTATGGAAATTTTCGTTTTTAAATTACCTGCTTCGATAAATCCTTCACTATTTCGGCCACCAGGCCAGTCTGCTTTTAAATGAAAATGATGTTCCGCCATTTTGATCACCTCTTAATGTCATTTTAGCGCAACTGACATTTAAACGAAAACAAAAGCGATTATTTCTCCCAGTAATACACCGATAATAACAATCATCCATGCAGGTTTTTTCCAGAAATACATTAAGGCAAAAAGGATTGCCGCCATTGCAAAGTGTGCGCCATTTTCAACGGAGCTTGTAAAAACTGGGTCATAGAATGCAGCAAGCAAAATACCGACAACCGCGGCATTTACCCCTGTCAGGATTCCCTGAAAACTGGATCTGTTCCTTAGTTCATTCAAAAATGGCAAAGCTCCAATTACGAGCAGGAACGATGGTAAGAACATGGCAATCGTAGCAACAATACCACCTGCAACTCCTGCCATCATTGTTCCCAAATAACTGGCAAACGTAAAAAGTGGTCCTGGAACCGCCTGTGCCATTCCGTAGCCGGCCAGAAACTCCCCGCTCGTTACAAGCCCATTCGGAACAACTTCCTGTTCTAGGAGCGGCAATACGACATGTCCGCCACCAAAGACGATCGCCCCAACGCGAAAGAAGATATCAAAGATCGTTATGTACTCATTTGTCACAACCTGTGATACGATCGGCAGACCAATGAGAAGAACTGCCAGAATCGATAAGGATATTACACCTTGTGTTTTCGTTACTGTAACACGAAACGGATTTACCTTTGTTTCTGTTTGTTTGGAAAACATAAAATAACCTAAGATTGCAGCGACTATAATGATTCCAATCTGAATAAATGCTGAAGGAAACAGCAGCATAACCGAAGCGCCAGCGAGTGCGATTGCAATTCGCGGTCTGTCAGGCGTGAGGTTTTTTCCCATCCCTATAATTGCATGGGCGACGACAGCTACTGCAACTATTTTCAGACTGGATATCCATGTTGCATCCCCTAAAGAAAATGACTGATATAATAGTGCAAATGCGATTAAGACAATAATGGATGGAACGGTAAAACCAAACCAGGATATGATCCCTCCCAATAGTCCGCCCCGAAGCATACCGATTGCAATACCTACCTGACTGCTTGCAGGTCCTGGGAGAAATTGGCAAAGTGCGATAATATCTGCGTACATTTTATCATCCAGCCACTTCTTCTTATCCACATATTCATCCTTAAAATATCCAAGATGTGCAATCGGCCCGCCAAAAGAAGTCAGTCCGAGCTTTAAAGACGTAGCCAAAATTTCGATTAATGATTTGTTCTTTCCCATAGTTGCCTCCTTCTATACAGTCTCCTTTCAAAATTACCACATATCTTCATTTTCGGCATTGAAATTTACACAAAATTTACAGTTCATTTGATCACACATTTTAATTGCTCAACTGTCTGGCGAAAACGACTCCGTTAGCTGAAGGCATCCGAAAAATAAAACGGAAAAGGCAACCCTGTTCCACACCGGAATGGGTTGCCTTTTAATATGATAACTCAACTTTCGCAGAAGGAAATGGATAAATAAGCCTTGGCAGAATTAGGATGGCGTGAGTTGCACTGAGCATCCTGGATACACCTGGACCACATCGTTCTTTTTAGTTTCACAGCTTTTTATTCACAGTTTCTGTAAAATGCGAATAAACTTATATTTAATATGTGTGCTTCTGCTGCCGTCCGTGGAAAGCGCAGTGTATTTCCCAGAGCGGTAGCCGAAGTAACTTGCTTCCATTATTCGCGCCAAGCTTTAACAGCACAAATAGTAGTTACTTAGCATTTTATATCAACTATGCAATAATTTAAAAGCAAACCATCTTGTAAATAGCCTTATTTTCATCAGGTTTGCAAGGGGATTATTGGAGACATTCCAAGTTTAACCCAGTTAACTGTTTAAGCTAATTTTCTAGGTGCGAAAGTTGAGTGATAAGAATTAATTACATTAGCTTTTGGACCTGCAAAAACAGCTGCGTTCAACTACAATGTTCTAGCCGTATTCGTGTCTTAAGCCATCTTTTCTTTTCCACCTTTTGTACCGGATGCAAACCAGCCGACAACCGCAATCAGCACTAATACAACATAGAAAATTGTTTTCCATATGGTGGAATGCGGAAATTCATGTGGCAACCAGGCAATCTCAGGGTGGGCCATAACGAGAACTGCCAGTTTTACACCTACCCAGCCCACAATGAGAAATGCTGCTACTTCAAGGCCTGGACGGTCATGAAGCAAGCCTACAAATATATTGGCTGCAAACCTCATAATAATAAGACCAATCATGCCACCTGCAAATATAACTGCAAACTGGCCGGCATCAAGACTTCCGACTGTTCCAAGCCCTGTTGGGGGAAGTGCAACTGCCAGCGCAACCGCCGCCAGGATAGAATCGACAGCAAATGCCAGGTCAGCAAATTCAACCTTGAGAACCGTAAGCCAGAACTCCTTTTTAGAAGCCTGTGGCTCATCTCCGTGCCTGATTGGCTGCTTAACTTTTTCCACATCATCTTCAACTTGAGGTTTAAATCTGGCATATAAGTTTTTGATCGATATGAATAGCAGATATGCTGCACCCAACGCCTGAACCTGCCACATCTCCACAAGGAATGAAATAACAAATAAGGACCCGAACCGAAGTACAAAAGCCCCTGCCAATCCATAAAACAAGGCTCTTTTCCGCTGTTTCTCCGGAAGATGCCGTACCATTATCGCTAAAACAAGCGCATTATCTGCAGCCAATAGTCCTTCAAGTCCAATCAGAACGACCAAGACCCATAAATACTCCAATATTAATTCTGTTCCCATGTGTACTCTCCTTAAAAATAATGTCTCACTAGCAGATAAGAGCACAAAAAGAGACCTTTACCCGCTAGTGGTAAAGGTCTCGCTAACAACACGCACGTTGCCAATCAAGCCGGAGATATACTCTCGTAATGACGACTTTAATTGTACAGCTACTCCCCTTTAGGAAATACTAATCTATTAATCATTAAATACCTTTTATGCTTCTTTGTCAAATTTTTTTCGGACAGACAGGACGGTCAATAATGTTATTTTACGATCTCGGAAATTCTCTGATCCATCTTTTCCTTCAGTGAGGACAATAATCTCTTGCTGTCCTCGTGACTGTTTCCACGAACACCATAATAGCATTTTATTTTAGGCTCCGTACCTGATGGGCGAAGACACACCCAGCCATCCTGTTCCAAAATAAATTTCATCATGTTTTCCTGTGGAAGCTCAATTACCTCTTTATCATTCGTTGCTGCAATTACACGTTCACTTGTTAAGTAGTCTTCTACCTTTTCCACCTTAATCCCAGCAATTTCCTGATATGGATCAGTTCGTATCTCATCCATGATTTTGGCAATTTTCGCGGACCCCTCTTTGCCTTTAAGCGTCAGTGATGACATTCCTTCCAGGTAAAACCCGTGTTTCGCATACAGGACATCCAGGGCCTCGAGTAATGTTTTCCCTTGCTGTTTCCAGTAATAAGCCATTTCGGTTGCCATCATCGCAGCCTGGACAGCGTCTTTATCGCGGACAAAGCTGCTGATCAGATAACCATAGCTTTCCTCAAATCCGAAAATAAATGTTTCGCCAGTCGAATCGAAGTTGGCAATCTTTTCACCAATAAACTTAAATCCTGTTAACGTATCGATCGTTTTCACATGATATGCATTTGCTATCGCTTTTCCAAGTTCGGTAGTCACTACTGTCTTAATCATTCTTGAATTTTGGAAAATATGCGGATCGCTATGGGTCAATATATAATCCAGAAGTAATGATCCTAGCTGATTACCGGTCAGAACTTGATATTCCCCATCCTTATTCTTGACTGCTACACCCAGCCTGTCTGCATCAGGGTCGGTTCCAAGCAGAATATCCGCGTCATTTGTTTTCCCAAGCTCGATTGCCATTTTAAATGCCTGATGTTCTTCCGGATTTGGGGACTCGACAGTGGAAAATTCCGGATCCGGTTTTGCCTGTTCCTCAACAATGGAAACATTAGGAAAATGAAGCTGCTTCAACCCCTTTGTAACAAGGTTATAAGCTGTGCCATGCAACGGTGTGAAGACGATTCGCAAGTCTTTCTCCATCAATTGCACTTCTGGACTCATCTTCGTAATTTGATCCAGACGTTCCAAATACGCATTGTCCACTTCATTCCCAAGCCAATTCAGAAGGCTTTGTTCTTCCAATTCTGCTTTTTCCATATAAGGTACTGTCAATTCATCTTCTGTCTGTCCAATAGCCTCAATGATCTGGGAAGCCTCTTCGGGTATAATTTGTCCTCCGGTTTCGTTATATACTTTGAAGCCATTATATTCAGGGGGGTTGTGACTTGCTGTAATCATAATGCCTGCAGCAGTGCTTAAATAGCGAACTGCAAATGAAAGCAGTGGTGTAGGCCGCAGTGTCTCAAAGATATGTGTTTTGATTCCATAGAAACCGAGCACTTTTGCGGATTCCAGCGCAAATTCAGGTGACATATACCTCGAATCATAGGCAATGACCACCCCTCTGTCTCTGACATTGACCTTGTTTGCCAAAAGGTAGCTGGCCAGGCCATTTACTGCTTTTCTGACCGTATAGATGTTCATCCGGTTGATTCCAGGTCCAAGCACACCCCTCATACCACCTGTGCCAAAGGTCAATTCCCTATAAAAGGCATCCTCTAATGCTGCTTTATTATCCTTACTTTTATGTAGTTCTGTTTTCAAAGAATCATCCAGCGTTTTAAATGAATTCCACTTTTCATAAATTTGTTCCCATTTACCCATTAACATCGCCCCCCAATACATTTGTATGCCAAAATTTTAGCATACTTTCGTCTTTTATACTACAACCCTCGTTTAGTTGAGCAGGTTTATGGAAATAATCCTACTAGATGTACAGACTTTCTATTATTGCTTTTTGAATGTAATATATATTTATAGAAAAAAATAGTGAAAGAAGGGATTTTATTGGTGCAAAAACGATGGTTTCAGATTTTGGTTTTCTTTATTCTTTTCTTTTTGCTCGTTCTATTGATTTCTGAGACCACATTCATATTTTTTCCAGTCATAAAAGTGCTTGGCGCTGTGGCATTTCCAATTATTGGTGCAGGTATTTTGTATTACTTAACAAAACCTGTCATGCATTTTCTGGAACGACATAACGTTCCACGTATCCTCTCTATCATTCTCGTATTTCTGCTTATCATTCTGGTGCTATTCTTATTTGTGATATTTATCTGGCCAATTGCCAGGGATCAGATTGCTAATTTTGTAGAGAGTATTCCATCCATGGTTAAGATGGTGGAGGATTTTATTGATTATTGGCAAAGAAATGTGACAGATATTCCCGATCAGGTAGTCACTGCAATCAATGATTTCACTAATAATCTGCCGAACATCATTGAGGGCTCATTGGAATATTTATTCGGCTTTATTGGCGGGTTTATCGGACAGGTCATCAGCATCGTTGCTGGAATTGTCCTGATTCCGTTCTTCCTGTTTTTCATGTTAAAAGATGGAGAAAAACTGATACCATTTATTACACAGACTTTTTCAAAGAAAAAAGCACAGAATATCCGGAGTCTACTGACTAAAGTCGATCATGTTCTTTCATCCTTTATTCAGGGGCAGCTCATTGTAAGCTTTGCTGTCGGTGTCCTGCTTTTGATCGGATATCTTATTATCGGTCTTGACTATGCGCTTGCACTTTCCCTATTCGGTATGCTGACGAATGTCATCCCTTATTTGGGACCATTTATAGCGGTTACGCCAGCCCTTATCATAGGAGTGTTTCAGGATCCTATGAATCTCATCTGGGTATCGATTATCATGTTGACGGCACAGCAGATTGAAAGTAATCTGATTTCTCCAAATGTCATGGGACAGGCACTGAATCTGCATCCGCTTACGATCATTACTGTGATTCTCGCGGCAGGAAGCATCGCTGGGTTCATTGGTATCCTATTCGCTGTACCATTCTATGCGGTACTTCGAACAATTATTGTACACTTTTACGGTACCTATGTTGATTCAAAAAAGAATAAAGATGATGCTTTGATTTAAATCTTTCTAATCAACCAAGGGGGGGAAATATTTATGACAAAACAGGAATTACAGGCCAAACTTGATGAACTAAAATCGGATTATGTCCGTATCCAAAGTGACTTGGATAAGCTGGAATATGTTAAAGGAAGAGTATCCTCAGCGGAAGGACAGCTGATCCGGCTTGAAGAGGAAATCGCCGAAGTAAACCGTCAGCTGGAAGTGTTGGAGGAAGACTAATCTTCTCCTGGCACTTCCTGACAGTATCGGTAAAAGCTTTTGGTCGGACTATGGTGCTGCTGGATGAGTCAAATTTTCACTTTAAATTTTCCATGCTTTTTTCATTTACGAAAAGGAGTAACCTAATGAGAGATTACTCCTTTTTTTCATTTTATTGGATTCGGTTTCCATCCAGCTTCGCCTGAACTTTTGATTTTTCTTTGTTTGGTGGTGTCAAGCTTACAATCGTATCTCCTGCTGCCGGTACGGTCCGCATTTCCTCAGAGAACAGCTTCAGCTTCCCGGAAGGCTTCAGCAAATACAGGAATACTGTTGAAGGATCCTTGTCCACCTTATAATCCTCCAGGCTGTATTGCTCCGTCAGTGTTGTCTTGCGTATTACAAAACCACTTTCCACTTTTCCGTTTAAATCTTTTAATGAAAACTTTTTATCAAAAAGGATTCTTCCGCCAACCTTGGAAACGACCCCGCTTGAATGTCCTTCTTCAAAAAATGGGTATGGACTGGCCTTAAAAACATTTGTCCTGCCATATTCCGGTAAGAATGTCGTACAAATCAATGAATTATATGCCGGGTCATCTGTCAGGGCAAGCATATAGTCATAAGGAATCGTATCGAGCTGATGTTCCGTCTGTTCGGAAAGCATGTTTCCGCGGAAACATGGCACTCCTGATTTTCTCGCCAAACTTAATTTTGCATAGGAAGAGTCGACAATGATAACTGGTATATTTGAACCCATTAGAGATTTCGCTAATTCGATCGTAAAAGGATTACTGCCGATAATTAATGCGCCTGGGTTCCCTTCCATCGAAAGATTTAACTTCTTCGCTAACCAGCCAATGGAAAAACCGTGTGCCATAACCGTGAAGATGACCAATGCAAATGTAAGTGTCGTCAAAATGGAAGCATCTTCGTACCCTGCTTGTCCCATTACATTGGCAAAGTAGCCTGATACTGTCAAAGCAACAATACCCCGAGGTGCAATCCATCCAAGCAAGGCTTTTTCATTCAGGGATAATCCTGTCCCGATTGTCGATAAAAAGATGGACAATGGGCGTACAGCGAACATCATAAGCAAGACATAGCCAATGATATTCGGATTGAATATCCTAATGATTGTTTCCATTTCCAATGAAGCTGTCAGCATAATAAAAATGGTCGAGATGAGCAAGACAGAAATATTTTCCTTAAAATGACGCATATCCGATATAGAACTAATTCCCATATTAGCAAGGGTGATTCCCATCGCTGTAACCGATAGGAGCCCGGTCTCATGCATGATTTCATCCGCTGCCGTGAAACAGAGAAGAACAACGACAACGACGGATGAAGACTTCAAAAACTCAGGCATGTGACCTGTTTCAAACATCCAGCCTAGTCCTTTTCCAAGTGCCCAGCCGAGAATAACGGCGAATATGGAAGCCGCAAAGAAGAGCACAAGCTGGGTCGCATCGGGATTATCAGCAGTGATGAACGTAATAATTTCAAATGCAAACACGGCAAGCAATGCACCAATAGGATCAACAATGATCCCTTCCCATTTCAAGATTTTTGCTGGGCGTGCTTTTAATTTGGACTGTCGGAGCAAAGGCATAATTACTGTAGGTCCTGTCACGATGAACAACCCACCGATTACAAATGCCACTGCCCAGGATAAACCAGCAATATAATGCGCTGTAAGCGAACCTAAAATCCAAGCGATAAACGCACCAATTGTAGATATCCTAAAAATCGGTTTTCCCACACCACGCAGCTCACTGAAACTCAGATTCAAGCTTCCCTCAAAAAGAATGATCGCCACTGCAGCAGAAATCAGGGGGCTGTATAAAGGTCCAAAATCCTGCTCCGGGTTTATAACACCAAAAACAGGTCCAATCAAAAGCCCCGCAAACGCCATCACAACGATTGCAGGCAGACGATAACGCCATGCTACCCATTGTGAACCTATCCCGAGTAAAACAATTATCGTAATTTCCAACAATAAAGAAGTAACCATGCCAAAACCCCTCAAATCAAATTTGGCCATGCCTGTACACAACGTTATACATTCATTGCAATCGGTCCGTGTTTCAACTTGCAGCTTTCTGATACATATCCTAAAAAGTCTAACTTGTTATATCTATCTGAACAAGCATCTCTTCATGATGATATATGGTTATTTTAAAGACCCTTTAACGGAAAGTAAATTAATTGCGCGTCAAATTCAGGGTGATTTTACCAGCAATCTGGAAAAATAGTTTACTATAAGCATGCGAAAATCTTATTTTCAACCATTTTCGTCCATACTCGAAAAAATATGTTAGGATTATCTTATACCATATAAGGAGGCACTGTTGCATGTTAGTGAAAGAGAAAAAAATCCTGCACACTTATTTTGGCTACGAAACTTTTCGTCCAGGACAACAGGATACGATAAACCATATTTTACAGCTGAATAATACCCTTGCTGTGATGCCGACCGGTGGCGGTAAATCACTATGTTACCAGATTCCGGGACTTTCCATAGACGGAACCGCAATCATCATATCCCCATTAATCTCTCTTATGAAGGACCAGGTAGATGCACTGCAAGCTTTGGGTATCCCCGCAACCTTCATCAACAGCTCACTTTCAACTGGTGAACAGCAGTCCCGAATGCGGGATGTAGAAAAAGGTCGTTATAAATTTGTTTATGTTGCTCCTGAACGCTTTGAATCAGCTTCTTTTGTAAATGTGATCAAACGTATCCCACTTGCACTCGTCGCCTTTGATGAAGCACATTGTATATCGCAATGGGGCCATGATTTCCGACCTAGCTACCGGTCGATCGTTCCAAACTTGAAACGCCTGAACAATATCCCTGTCTTTGTTGCACTGACAGCCACAGCTACAGAGGAAGTGATCTCCGACATTCAGGAATTATTGCATATTGCAGACAGCAATGTTGTCAATACCGGTTTTGAGCGGGAAAATTTATCATTTCATATTGTAAAAGGAAAAGATAAACCATCGTACATAAGGTCATTTTTGGAAGAGCATAAAGAGGAGTCCGGAATTATTTATACCGCTACAAGAAAACAGGCTGATGCATTGTATGACCAGCTTTCAAAACGAGGGATTACGGTTGCCAAATATCATGCCGGATTGCCTGAAGAAGAACGCAAGCGTGCACAGTCCGCTTTCATTCATGACGAAAAATCGATCATGATTGCTACGAATGCTTTTGGAATGGGAATCGATAAATCCAATGTTCGCTATGTCATTCATTATGCGATGCCAATGAATATTGAATCTTACTACCAAGAAGCCGGAAGAGCGGGTCGTGACGGTGAACCGAGTGACTGTATATTGCTCTTTTCCCCGCAGGATGTGCAGTTGCAGAAATTTTTAATCGAGCAATCCCAAATGGATGAGGCATCCAAGCAAAATGAGTATCGCAAACTGCAGTCCATGATTAACTATTGCCATACGCATGGCTGTCTTACATCATTTATTTTGGATTATTTCGATGACACAATAACAAAGACCATATGCGGACGCTGCAGCAACTGTGTCGAACGACAGGAAAAAATTGATATTACAGAAGAGGCACAAATGATTTTGTCCTGTGTGAAACGAATGGATGAGCGTTTCGGCGTTGGGATGACAGCCAAGGTTCTGAAAGGGTCCAAAGATAAGAAAATCAAGGATTTCCGACTCGATAAAATCTCCACATACGGGATATTGTCGGCCTATACCGAAAAGGAGCTGACAGAACGCATCCATTTCCTTGTCGCTGAGCAACTGCTCGGAATGGATGAAGGACAGTTTCCGACCCTTCGCCTGAACAAGAACTCTGTTGAGGTACTGAAAGGAAAACGTCCCGTGGAAATGTACACCGCTCCTATCCCTACCAGTGATGAGGCCGATTACCATGAAGATCTGTTTACCGAGCTTCGTGCTTTACGGAAACAACTTGCCGACGAGAAAAACTTACCGCCGTATGTGCTTTTTTCCGATGCCACACTGAAGGAACTAAGCAGATATTTCCCTACAACAAAAGCGGATATGCTGGAAATCAAAGGGGTCGGCGAAAAGAAATACGAACAGTTTGGGGATGAATTTTTGGCTGTCATTAAAGAATGGCGTGCCAATAATCAGGATGTGAAGCAGAAAATTCGCATTGGAGATTCTGCTTCACACAGACCCAAAGTGAAGAAAACTGACGATGATCGTCCAAGTCATATAATCAGTTACCAAATGTTTCAATCAGGCAAGTCCATCAAAGAGATTGCTGCAATCCGGGAGTTTTCCAAAATGACGATTGAAAACCACATTTTCAAAGCTTTCAAGGACGGTTACCCGCTCTCTTGGGAAATCTTTTTTAATGAAAAAGAAGAAACCACAGTTCTCGAAGCCCACGGACAGCTTGAGGAACCAAAACTGAAGCCGCTGAAAGAAGCTCTTCCGGAAGAATACGATTATACAAAAATTAAAGCAGTATTGCTTAAACACGAATTGATGTAGATAAAAGATTCATTCCTGGAGCTGTTAGTACCAGGAACGGATTTTTTCATAATGAAGCGGTACATCCCAAAGAGATGTACCGCTTATTACTCATTCATTATTCACCTTTTACATTCAACGCCCATGTGCCATTGCGGAAAACAGCTTCCGTCGTGCCATCCGCTTTTAAGCCATCGATGTCCATCTTTTCTGAACCAATCATGAAATCTACATGAATGAGGCTGTCGTTCACCCCATGCTTGTCGAGCTCGTCAAGGTTCATTGCCGAGCCGCCATCCAGATTCGTAGGGTAGGCTTTTCCCAATGCGATATGACAGGATGCATTTTCATCAAATAATGTATTGTAGAATATCAGACCTGATTGGGAAACAGGTGATTCGTGCGGTACCAATGCAATCTCACCCAGTCTGCGGGCACCTTCATCCGATTCAAGCAGATGCTTTAAGACTTCTTCTCCCTGCTTGGCTTTGAAGTCGACCACCTTCCCGTCTTTGAAAGTGAGACTGAATTGATCTATAAGGCTTCCACCATAGTTAAGTGGTTTTGTACTTGCCACTGTGCCATTTACACCGTTTTTATGAGGCATTGAAAAGACTTCTTCTGTCGGCATGTTCGGGTTAAAGGTAACACCGGTTTCCGCAACAGCAGATCCGCCCCTCCATATATGGCCTTCAGGCAGTTCCATTTCCAAATCAGTTCCTGGCGCTTTGAAAATGAGCTTTTTATAGTTTCTGTCATTCAGTACTTCGCGTGCTGTTTTTAATGTTGCATTATGTGCTTCCCAAGCTGCGATGGGATCGGACTGATCGACACGCACGATTTTCAGAATTGCTTCCCACAGACTGTCAACCGCATCCTCTTGTGATTTATCCGGGAAAATTTTCTGTGCCCAGTCACCTGATGGTATGGAAATGATTGACCAGGGTATCTTGTCATTCATTGTATACTTGCGGAAATTCACCATGGCTTCTGCAGCAGCTTTATTTGCTTTTGCAACGCGTGATGGGTCAATATCCTTTAATAAGTCAGGGTTTGTCGAGCGGATGTTCAATACTGCCGCACCATCCTCTGCGAATGTGTCATGAAGCTTCACTTTCCATTCCGGATAATTTGTAATTACTTCATCCGGGGAGTTCTCATATTTCAATAGGGTCAATTCGTCATCAACCCAGTTAATATGCACATCTTTTGCACCTAATTCATATGCCTTACGTACGACAATCTTTGTGAAATCTGCTCCTTCAATCGGAGCATTGATCATCAATGCCTGTCCTTTTTGCAAATTAACCCCTGTACGCAGCGCTAATTCAGCATATTTTTCCTGAGTTTGTTGGTTCACCATAATCTTACCTCCAAAAAGATAGTTCGTTTAATGTATGAATCCTAATGGTCCCTATTACTGATCAGCCGACTCAAATCATCGATAAATATATTATTTCATATTCAACGGAAAATTGCCAAAATTTATTTTCATTTACGAAATATTTTTGTGTTAGATTGTCCTAAATCAGGCAATCCTATTTACGATTCACCAAGAATGTGGTAATATAACAGTAAGTTACTTTTTGTAATCAATGTAGTGAACACTACTTAATTTATATGAATAACGATATTCTGTAGAGTGAGGTGATCTTTATGGAGAACTTATGCCCACGATTTGAAAAGGCTATGGGTCTTCTTAGTACACGCTGGGTCGGTTTAATACTTTTTGAACTGTTAAACGGTACAAAGCGTTTTTCCGAGATGGAGGCAGATTTACCTATAAGTGGCAGACTGCTCTCTGATCGATTAAAATTACTCGAAAAGGAAGGTATCGTTGAGCGTAATATATATTCTGAATTCCCTGTTCGCATCGAATACTCCCTATCTGAAAAAGGGAGACATCTGGAACCGGTAATTAAGGAAATTCAACGTTGGGCCAACGACCACATTACACCGGAAGAAGTCGAAATCCAAGAGATGTAAGAAGAGAACAAAAGCGAAGGTGACTGTTCAGAAACTCGACGCTAGCAAGGGACTGGAAAGCGGATGGTTTTCGCGCTTGGAATGTCCATTGCTTATGACGGGAGTTTCTAGGAACCGTAGCTGGACGTGGCTGTTTATGTGCAAGAATGAATTGCTGCCAAAATTATATACTTTATCTTTCAAAAAGAGACCGGCAAAAGTTGTTTAGTTACAGGAAAATCCGAACTATGATTCAAATTCTTCAGTCAGAATTCGAATCGGTTCGGATTTTTCTTTTTTGGCAAATAAGAAAATATAAACTTTCTTACTTGCATAAGTGCAACTAAGGCATTTGCCCAAAGGCTTGGCGTATGCCAAGTTTTCTAAAAGCTTTCTTATCTGAAATCATTTGTCTTTAGTAATGGGGTTTTTTGTTAGGTCCCAGCCACTTTCCATTTTGCAACTATTCCATTACATATTTTGTGCCGAATGTTTTGGCTAGTTCCTTTGAGTTGCCTCTTCTTTCCTGGCGGCGCTGCGCTCTTAATGGGGCACTTTCATGGAGCATTTTTTCGTGCTCTGATTCAGGGTACACTGGTGGCACCGCTATTGGTCTACCATTTGAGTCAATCGCTACGAAAGTCATAAAGGAAGTGGTACATACTTCTCTTTCTCCTGTTCGAATATCTTCTGTAATTGCTTTTGCAAAAACTTCCATCGAGGTGTGATGTGTCCATGTCACAAATGCCTCAATCGAGATATAATGACCAACTTTTACCGGCGCAAGAAAATCCACCGAATCTGTTGAAGCTGTTACTACTGGATTTTTCGCGTGTTTTACTGCAGCAATTCCTGCAATATCATCTAAGTGTGCCATCAGCTTCCCACCGAACAGTGTTCCATATGCATTGGTATCCGGCGGCAGGACATGTGTCGTCTTTAGTGCCAATGACTTTGAGCAAGGTTTAGCTTCCATCTGTAATCCTCCTTAGAAAACTTGGCAAATGCTTAAACATTTTTATGTATACACTTTTGTTGCACTTATACAGAGAGGAAAGTTTATAACTCCCCTGCTAAAATAGCTATAGCACTGGAGAAATCAATCTCGAAATTGACTCCTTAAAGCGTACTCCAAGTGTTCTTTTTTCATATAATTTTTTTGTCATCTGTGTTGATAATGTAATATCCTTACTGAAGTCTTCAACCATTTTTCCGGCTAAATCGGCGTCATATAAAAATGCGTTTACTTCGAAATTGAGCCTGAAGCTCCGCACATCTATATTTGCAGTCCCTACAGATGCAATTTCCCCATCTACCACAATCGACTTTGCATGAAGGAAGCCATTCTGATAAATGAATATTTCTGCTCCTGCATTTAGTAAATCCCCGGCACTGGACAATGTTGCCCAATAGACGAAAGGATGGTCAGGCTTATTCGGTATCATGATTTTCACTTCTACACCCGATAGTACGGCGATTCGTAAAGCATCACGAAGACTTTCATCCGGGATGAAATAAGGTGTTTGAATGTAAATGTATTTTTTGGCTGACATAATCATTTTAATATAGCCATTTTTGATTTGCTCCCACTCCGAATCAGGGCCGCTCGATACGATTTGCACACCAACATCACCGCTGTCACTCGTATTATAGTATCGGTCATCATAATGGATAACATTCTGGGAAGCCTGATTCCAATCCAGAATAAAACGGGTCTGCATATTCTGGACAGCATCCCCCATTACCCGTAAATGTGTATCACGCCAGTAACCGAATTTCCTGTTTTTACCAAGGTATTCGTCACCTACATTAAACCCTCCAACATACCCGGTCTTCCCATCAATAATTGTCAATTTACGGTGATTCCTGTAGTTGATTTTAAAATTGAATATGAATTTGGAAGGGAAAAATGCCTCCACCATGACACCCGCGTTTTTCAAACGATTGATATAGCTTCTTTTCAGTGAACGTGAGCCCATGGCATCGTATAACAGACGTACATCCACACCTTCATTTGCCTTTTTGATCAAAACCTCAGCAATCCGCTGACCAAGCTCATCACTGCGCATGATATAATATTGCATATGAATATGATCTGTAGCTTTTTGCATATCGAGAATCAGTGCGTTGAATTTTTCTTCTCCATCGGTCAAAATTTCCACATTATTATTTTGCGTAAAAATGGCATCATCATTCCGTAAATGCAAGTATATTAAGTCTTTGTACCGGTTAAGACCTTCGTGCCTGAAAGCAAGCCCACCTTCTTCGATCGCCCTGAGCTGGGCTTGTACCGCAGTTTTCACTCCAAGTCTGCTTTTGTTGTCCCAAAGGAAAATCCTGCCTTTGCTTATTGGTTTTCCAAAGATTAAATAAAGCAAAAAACCTGCTATAGGAATGAACAGAAGGACCATCAGCCAAGCCCAGGAAGAAGTAGGATCTTTTCGTTCCAGGAATACAATAGAAATACCCAGAGCAATATTTAAGATAATAATAAGTCCTAATAAGTAAGACAATATTCCCATATTGAAATGGTCCTCCTCTTAACAGATATGTTCTACGCTACTTTATAATATAGCACAGAAATATATTCCAGGATAATGAAGAAAAGTTAATGATTGATAAGCGAGTTTCTGATTTGAATAAATTCTCTGCACTCATGATAAGAAAACACGCCGCACCAGTTTTTTCGGTACAGGCGTGCAGATAGATTCAATATATGCACAGAATAAAAACAACCTATATTTTGTCCAGGGCCTGCTTCAAATCGGACCAGATATCCTGCCACGCCTCAATTCCTACTGAAAGGCGAATAAGCTGATCAGTTATCCCCATTTGCTTACGGGTATCCTCCGGAATGACAGCATGCGTCATTGTAGCAGGATGCTGGATCAATGATTCCGTATCTCCAAGACTTACAGCAATCTTTACAAAGGATAAATGATTCAATACTTGCTGTGCTGACTTTTTATCTCCCTTAATTTCAAACGAAATGACTCCGCCGCCACGTATCATCTGTTTTTTCATAATCGGATAGTCAGGGTTATCATGATCACTTGGGTAGTATATGTGAGATACCTTGGGATGATTCGTCAGTTTTTCAACAATTTTCTCAGCGTTGTCACAATGCCGATCCATTCTGACAGGCAGCGTTTTCAGGCCCCGAAGCAATAGCCAGGCATCGAATGGTGACATCACTCCGCCTATATCTTTTTGCGTCGTTACAGCAATGGAATTCAAAAATGCCTCCTTACCTACAACGAGCCCGGCAATTACATCTCCATGTCCTCCAAGATATTTTGTAGCACTATGAATAACTACATCACATCCATCCTCCAATGGACGCTGTAAATAAGGCGTTGAGAACGTATTATCGACCACTACGGGGATATTATATTCCTTTGCAACTTCAGCGACCATTTGCAGATCGATCAGCTTCATTGTTGGATTGACCGGTGTCTCCACATAAATGACCGCAGTTTCAGGTTTAATGTTCTTTTGAAGTTCCGCCTTTGATTTCATGTCTGTATAATTGGTCGTGATATTATATTTTTCCTCCATCATGGTCAACAAGCCAAATGTGCAGCCATATAATCCCGACGAACAGATGATATGGTCATTTGCTTTTGTCAATGCAATCAGAACTGCAGAGACTGCAGCCATGCCTGAGCCAAATGCAAGTCCCTTTTCACCTTTTTCCAGAGCTGCAATGCGATCTTCCAGTACTCGAACAGTTGGATTGCCAAGCCTTGAATAGATATACCCTTCTTCTTCACCGGCGAAACGGCGTTCTCCCTGCTCAGCGGTTTCAAATGTATAGGTTGATGTTTGAAATATTGGCGGGGTAAGACTTCCAAGCATATCTTTCGTGTCATATCCCTCACGAATCACTGCAGTTTCAAAATAGCCTTGTTCCTTCATCCCAAAATGACTCCCTTCGTAATCATTTTCTAACTCTATATTTCTATCATAAAGGAAACTCACAGTTTAAGGAAGCGGTTTCTAAACTGTTTGAAGACGGGGATATTGCTTTATTGAACCATTCAATCTACTATTATTATCATATGGTTATCTTGAAAAGGAGAAATACAGATGGATCGTCGACAAATCAAAATTGGTATTCTTTATACATTCAGTGCCTATTTATTATGGGGTTTTCTAACCTTGTACTGGAAGCAAATCGATTATGTTCCAGCAGGGCAAATACTTGCCCACCGCATTGTATGGTCATGTGTTTTCATGCTTCTTCTTGTGATTGCGTTAGGCAAATGGCAAGCCTTCATCAAGGAATGTCATGCAATACTTAAGGATAAAAGAAGATTATTTGGAATTACGGCTGCCGCGATTGTAATCAGTATGAATTGGTTTCTGTTTATATGGGCAGTTGTCAGTGGACATGTATTGCAAGCAAGTCTCGGTTATTACATTAACCCTCTGATTAGTATTTTACTTGGAATCGTTATCCTGAAGGAGTCCGTTTCCAAAGGCCAGATTATTTCTTTTATACTTGCAGGAGCAGGTGTGCTTTATCTTACTGTCAGCTATGGCGTTTTTCCATGGGTATCTCTCCTTCTGGCAGCGACATTTGCCCTATATGGTTTGCTTAAAAAAACGGTTAATATCGGAGCAATATTTGGATTAACGATTGAAACACTAATCATGGTCCCTCTTGCCCTTATTTACTTAGGTATGGTCTCTGAAAATTCATTTACAATTCAACCAATGTTCACAATGACAAACTTATACTTAATTGGTGCCGGAATTGCAACGGCCGTACCACTTTTGCTGTTTTCCAGCGGGGCGAAGCAAATACCTCTGGCAATGGTCGGTTTCCTGCAGTACATCACACCGACAATGATGCTTGTTTTAGGGGTGTTTCTATTTCATGAACCATTCACACAGGCACATTTGATCACGTTCATCCTTATATGGACTGCCTTGTTTATTTATATGGCTTCGGTTTACAGAAGGCCAAAAAGGAAAATAAATAAATAAATATATTTAGAAAGGCCATTGACAATTGTTCGAATAGGTTATATAATCGCACTAATTCAATAAAGCAATCTCTTATCAAGAGCGGTGGAGGGAATAGGCCCTATGAAACCCGGCAACCATGGAACAGAATTGTTCTGTTTTTAAGGTGCTAAATCCTACAGGTCATGATCGATCTGGAAGATAAGAGGAGGTCCGGTTACTACATACGCCCTCTTCTTAGGAAGAGGGCTTTTTCTATGGTCCTCTTCCTCCAGATATTTTAAAAAACAAGAATAGAAGGAGGAATTTTTTATGTCAACATTTAATTTCCAAAATCCAGAAACGTTATTACTTCACGGTGGTCAGCAGCCTGACCCGTCTACAGGTGCACGTGCAGTTCCAATCTACCAAACTACTTCCTATGTATTTCGTGATACGGAGCATGCACAAAATCTGTTCGGTCTGGCAGAACCGGGAAATATCTATTCCCGAATTATGAATCCTACCGTTGATGCGTTCGAACAGCGAGTTGCCCAGCTTGAAGATGGAATCGGTGCAGTGGCGACTTCATCAGGAATGGCGGCAATCACTCTCGCCATTCTTAATGTTGCAGGTTCCGGAGATGAAATTATTGCAGACAGTAACCTTTATGGTGGTACATACAATCTTTTCGCTACGACACTGCCACGCTATGGAATAACTGTAAAATTTGTTGATGGTACAAATCCAGATGAGATTGAGGCTGCCATCACGAGTAAAACGAAAGCTGTCTTTGGTGAAATCATAACAAACCCGAGTCTGTACGTATTTGACGTTGAAAAAGTCGCTGATATTGCTCATGCACATGGTATTCCTTTAATTATCGACAATACCTTTGCAACACCATATATCGCAAAACCTCTTACATGGGGTGCTGACATTGTTGTACATTCGGCAACTAAATGGATCGGCGGTCATGGAACAACAATTGGAGGTATCGTCGTTGATGGTGGAAGATTCAACTGGAATAATGAACGCTTCCCGGGCTTCACCGAACCCGACGAGAGCTATAATGGGTTGAAATATATTGATCTTGGCGCTGCTGCATTCAGTACAAAATTGCGTGTTCAGCTACTGCGCGATATTGGCGCCAGCCTGAGTCCGCAAAATGCATTCCTGCTCCTGCAAGGTCTGGAAACACTGCACTTGCGCATTGAAAGACATGCAGAAAACGCAGTGAAGGTAGCAGAATATTTACAAGGGCACCCTTCTGTTGAATGGGTCAGTTTCCCTGGATTAAATGAACATCCTTCCCACAACCTTGCGAAGAAATACTTTAAATTCGGTTATGGATCCATTATTACATTTGGAATCAAAGGCGGACGCGATGCCGGCAGAAAACTGATTGATAGTGTGAACCTTTGGTCTCATGTAGCCAATGTGGGAGATGCAAAATCACTGATCATCCATCCTGCTTCAACGACACATCAGCAGCTAAGTGCCGATGATTTGAAGAAAAGCGGTGTAACCGAAGAACTGGTTCGTTTATCGGTTGGTCTTGAGTCTGTTGATGACATTCTGGCGGACCTGGATCAGGCAATTGAAACTGCAACCGGCCAAACTGGGTTAACAAATGCCACCACAGAAGATGCGGCAATCAAGTGGCTGCTCTCTTCCCCATTCGATCGAAGCAATGGAGTCCGTCAAAAAGTTATTGCAAGTATCGGTATTGACCATTCTGCTAGCAAGCCATTGGAAAAACTCGGTTATCAGGTGATTCCGGTCGGAGATAGTGAAAATGCTGCATACAAAGAGTTAACCGATTTGCCATCCACGATTGATGCATTATGGGTCAACGGCAGTGAGCTCCCTTCTTCCCTTATTGAACAGCTGATAAATAAAGAGGGGAAAATCGTAATTGCAGAGCAAAAGGATGATACACAAACATTACAAAATGCTGAAGCTGCTGGAATCGTGGTTATTACGGATAGAAACCCAGCTGCGGAAGCCTTGGCTATCCGAAACAATTCCGAACAGGAAACCATCCATGTATAAAAAACAGTCATCTCTAAAAATCTAGTTTATTTGCAGCCTATTTAGGGAAGTTAATACAATACCAAGAAAATCACCTTCTTTTCAAAGAAGGTGATTTTTTTCATTTGAGGATGGCTGAGTTTAACTTTTTATTTAATTGATTACACTAAGGACAATGGTCTAATCGTACGCATCGGTGCTGTATGTTGCTGTTTACACAGGAGCGGGGCGGTTAGTTACTTATCTTGTCAAAAAATGCTGTATTTGTCTTTAAATATGTAGGCTCCCTAGTGTGAACAATCACTTTGCTCCAACCGAATAAGCTGGCAAATTTTTAATCTTGTTCATTTAGGGTATATAATTAGATGATGATTGACGAATAAGTTATAAAAATGGACAAATAGCCTTTCCTATTCATAATATATAACAGATAACTGCTTAGGTGTGATGACATGAAGAAAAAAAGATTATATATTATTTCAGCGATAATTCTCATTTTCACAGCAATTATCCTTTTTGTGACACAACAGAATTCAAGCTTGGTTCAGCCTGATTTACCACCCGCAAAAGAGGAAAAAGAATCTGCCCTGGAAGAGCGAGTTGAAGTTGAAGAAGAGGAAGAGGAAGAAGTTGACGAGGGTGAAGCGGAAGAACGAACATTTCCCCAGATTATAGCCGAGACAGTACAAAGTACAGTAGACTTCTTTACGGGGCAGGAAACCCATATTGTTGCGATTGGGGATTCCCTCACACAGGGTGTTGGAGATGAAACGGGACAAAATGGGTATGTAGGAATATTGGATCGAACATTCAATGAAAACGAGCAAACTGTCCAGATTGATAACTATGGAAAGCGCGGGAACCGGACAGATCAGTTATTAATGCGTTTGGAGGACGAGGAAATTTCCCAGGCGATCAGTGATTCCGATATTGTTTTGATAACCATCGGCGCCAACGATATTATGCAGGTGGCGAAAGAAAATTTCACTAATTTGGTAATGCAGGATTTTGTTTTTGAAATGGAAGGTTATGAGGACAGACTACGCCAGATCTTTGATGAAATTCGCAGACTGAATCCTGATACAGAAATCTATCTGCTCGGTTTTTATAATCCCTTCAAACAATACTTTGAGGATATCGAAGAACTGGATTTAATTGTGGAAACCTGGAATAATACCGGAAATGATATTGCAGACGACTATGAAAACATAACATTTATACCAACGGAGGATTTATTTGATGACCCAAATGCCGAACTTTTCGCAGAGGATAATTTTCATCCAAACTATGAAGGATATTATCGAATTGCTGAGCGGGTCCTTGAATATATTACGATTAGATAAGGATGGACGCCATGTCAGATAGAAAAGAGCGTTTAAAGAATAAAAACAAATGGAAAAAACTGTTCTATGGATTGCTGGTATCCAATATAATTGTAGTTCTACTCCTTCTTGCACTGATTTTTTGGCCTGTAACGGAGAATGAAGTACCCAGCACTTCCGAACAACCTGAACAGGACAGCTCGGAATTTGTCATCCGTACAACTAAACAGAACTTGAATAACCTCGTCAATGCCTATATCGTAAAGCTTCTCGGAGATACCAATCATCATTACCGTATTTCCCTAGAAGACGATGTCCATCTAATTGGTGAGCTGCCCGTTTTTAGCACCACCGTTCCGCTATCCGTGCATTTTGAACCTTTAGTACAGGAGAATGGTGATCTTATTTTAAAACAAAAATCCATTTCGATTGGACTGCTGGAATTACCGAATCAAAAAATTATGGAATATATGGACAGATATTTGCCTATGCCCGAATGGGTAACCGTCAACCCAAAGGATCAGGAAATCTATGTGGCAGTGACAGATATGGATATTCAAAGTAACTTTCAGGTTGCTGTCGAAACAATAGATTTGGAAGCAAATAACCTCGCCTTTAAGTTAAAAGTTCCCTATGAAACTCTCGGTATACGAATGCTGAGCGATTAGCATACAGAGAGGTGCATTCCGATGCAGCCTCTCTTCATAGTTTCCTATTCGTACACTTCCATCATCCGTGTAATTTGACCTTTCACACGGCTGACCAAATCTTCCGGTGCAAGCACTTTGGCTTTATTTCCCCACGTGAGTATCCAATTTATTAATCCATCCGATAGTTTCGCCTTTGTTTTCAATATAAAATGGTCTTCATCAAGCTCTTTGATATCGGCTTCCAGACCAAACCGATCAAGCACCACATTTATAAGGTCTTTGTGAAACTGAATTTTAATCCATATTTCTTTCCCAGCAAACATGTGAAAACTCTGGCCGACATAGTCCTGCAAATTAAAATCATTTTTGACAAAACGTTCCTCGGTAATTTCAATATTACGTATCCGATCAAGCCGGTAATGCCTCATCTCCCCATTCTGCCGAAATCGGCCAATCAGATAATAATAATCATTTTGCCAAATGAGTGCATATGGTTCCACTAAATATCTATCGCCATTCCGGTTATATTCAAACTGTTTATGTATATTGTATTTTCCATACTGATAGGAAAGCAATCGTTTTTCTGATATAGCATGATGTACAAAATCGATATTCAGTTTCACCAGCTCATAATCCATGCTTGATGATTGGCTGAACAAGATCGGCTCCGGCAATGTCTTGGCAATACGTTTGCTCGTCAGCATCTTCACTTTATCGATCAGGTTATTCTTTTCCTTCTCTGTAATGAAACGTGCCGATAAGATCGCATCGATGATTAACCGCAGTTCATATGTTTCAAAAAGGCGTGCCTGATGACTATATAAAATCTTCCCGAACTTTCCTGTGTTGCGTACAATTTCAAAGTCTGTCTCATCCAATATTTCCAAGTCCCGTTTGATTGTTCGTTTGTCAAAAGTCGTATCCGGTATTTCCCGCTGCAGACTTTCAATAATTTCCTGGATCCCCATTTCATTCTGTTCGTCCGTTTTTTCAAACAAGATTTTCCTTAATACCAATAAGCGGAAATTACTTTCACGCTCCATACATTCATCCCCCTATTCATTTACAACTATAGCAAGTAGGAAAAAGAACCATCTACATTGTATATGGTTCTTCATTTTATGACCGAGCGTTTAAATCGATTGGATAAAATAAAAATAAATGATTGCTTTGGCAAATTTTGCTCTTCCATTATATTTTGCTGCTGTTTCTGGTAATTTTCAAGTATTCCTCGATAAACTAATTGCATCCCTGGGTAGTTCCGAATATCTTCAGGTGTAATAAAGCAAGCTGGTTTTTCGAATTGAAACTTATCCAGACCCCTTAACACGGTTGCGACAAACTGCGAACAAAAGAGAGCAGATTTACGTTCGATTTCAATATCCAGCATGACACCGAACAAACCAATGAAATTATATTTGTATTGTTTTTTCCTTGCCTCTATTTCTTTGATATTAGTAATGATTGATTGGTAGTCTTTATTTGAAACAGAAAAACTGTATATCTCACAGGAGGATTTCTTTAAAAACTCACTTTCGACATCCTCGTTAATAAATCCTCCTATAAAAGGGTTTTTTGGTTGCTTCCTCCCGAAGCTGTACAGTTCCTTCAATTGTGGATCAAAACCGATGGAAACATGATTCAGCGACTTTTTCGTGTAATAATTAATCGCTTTGGATAAATAGCTTCCCGTATCGGTAAAAAGGAAATAGATCGTCCTCTCACCCATATCTTTCCCCCCTCCCAATGATTGGGTGATGATGTAAATTCTTTTTAGAGATTATTCAAAAAGTACGTAAAGACGACACATCGAATTTCATATGCATGCTTGCTATTCCTGCGTGCGAGACCGTTTGCTCACGCTTGAACAGTCTCTGAGCTTCTCCATCTTATTTACGCTCCTTTTTGAAATGCAAAAATATCGCCCTTTGTACTACTATTACAAAAAATCAGCAAATACACAAGATTTTTTTTGCCAACCTGAAAAATATCTTCCTATTATAACTTATGATATGTTTTAGAATCGGAAACGGTAAATATCTCTTGTTTCCAGTAACATTTTACCAGGATATCTTGCAATGTTACGCCAAATAACGTAAGCTTACGTTGATTACTATTTATTTTATTGGAGGAAAAACCAAGAATGATAACAGTTAATAATGTTAGTTTACGATATGGGGATAAAAAGCTGTTTGAGGATGTAAATCTCAAGTTTACTCCTGGAAACTGCTATGGGGTTATTGGTGCAAATGGTGCAGGAAAATCGACTTTCCTTAAAATACTGTCCGGTGAGATCGAGCCACAGACTGGTAACGTGTCCATGTCTCCCGGGGAACGTCTTACTGTATTAAAACAGGACCATTTTGCTTTTGAAGAACACGATGTCATCGATACGGTACTCATGGGTCATGAGAAATTATATAAAGTAAAACAGGAAAAAGATGCTATCTATATGAAAGCTGACTTTTCCGAGGAAGACGGTATGCGTGCAGCTGAACTTGAAGGGGAGTTCGCTGAAATGAACGGTTGGGAAGCTGAATCTGATGCCGCAGTGCTGTTGAAGGGTCTTGGAATTGAGGAGTCGCTTCATTCCATGAAGATGGCGGAACTATCAGGCGATCTGAAGGTAAAAGTATTGCTTGCTCAAGCTTTATTCGGCAGTCCCGATATTCTGCTTCTCGATGAGCCTACAAACGGACTTGATATTCAAGCTATCCAATGGCTTGAGGAATTTCTGATTAACTTTGAAAATACGGTCATTGTTGTTTCCCATGACAGACACTTCTTAAATAAAGTTTGTACACATATTGCAGATGTTGATTTTGGAAAAATCCAGGTATATATCGGAAACTATGATTTCTGGTATGAATCAAGTCAGCTTGCAACACAAATGGCACAGGATGCAAATAAAAAGAAAGAAGAAAAAATAAAAGAACTGCAAGCCTTCATCGCCAGGTTCAGTGCCAATGCATCCAAGTCAAAACAGGCAACGTCGCGTAAGAAGATGCTTGATAACATTTCTTTGGATGACATTAAACCTTCATCACGCAAGTACCCATATATCGCATTCACTCCGGAACGTGAAATCGGAAATGATTTACTTCGTGTGGAAGGTCTGACGAAAACGATTGGGGATGTCAAAGTTCTTGATAATGTCAGCTTTATTATGAACAAAGATGACAAAATTGCATTTGTTGGCAAAGATGATATCGCCAATACGACGTTAATGAAAATTTTAGCCGGCGAAATGGAACCTGATTCCGGAACATATAAATGGGGAGTAACCACTTCACAGTCCTATTTCCCTAAAGATAACTCGAAGTATTTTGAGAATGGAGATCTGACACTTGTCGATTGGCTTCGTCAGTATTCCCCTGAGGATGAGACCGAAACCTTCCTGCGTGGATTTTTGGGAAGAATGCTGTTTTCAGGTGAAGAAGCTAAGAAAAAAGCCAATGTGCTATCCGGTGGAGAAAAGGTACGCTGCATGCTCTCCAAAATGATGCTTTCACATGCAAATGTGCTCATACTTGATGAGCCGACAAACCATTTGGATCTCGAATCCATCCAATCGCTGAACAATGGTCTGATTAAGTTTAAAGGGTCTATCCTGTTTACTTCCCATGACCATCAGTTCATCAACAGTATTGCAAATCGACTGATCGAAATTACACCAACCGGTATTATTGATAAAGAAATGAGCTATGACGAATATGTGCAGGATCGCAAGCTGCAAAAGCAAATTAGCGGAATGTACGCATCTTAAAATGTAAATCTAAAGCGGAGGCGGCCTATTGATGGCGTCTCCGCTTGTTTTTGTCCCGAAATTACTGCTGATTTCCTTCCGTAAATTCAGCTTATTACTCAACTTTCGCAGAATGAAATGGATAAATAATCCTTGGGAGAATTAGGATGGCGTGAGTTGCACTGAGCAGCCTGGATACACTTGGACCCCATCGTTCTTTTAGTTTTACAGCTTTTTATTCGCAGTTTGTGTAAGATGCACGTAACTTAATAATTACAATTGGACATGAATAAGCTGTGACGCGCGATAGGTATCTTCGGCGACCGCTCGGGGAAATACACTGCGCTTTCCACGGGCGGCTGGTGAGCCCCTTCATGCTAACGCATCTCAGTGTCTCACCTATGCCTCTCTTCCCGTAGGAGTCTCCGTGTATTTCCCCGAGCTGGATAGAAGATTGCTGTGATTTACTGTACTTTTAACAGCTAATGGTGACGGAGGAATCTTTTGTTATAAAAATGCCTAATGCACTGAAGCTAAATCAAATGTATTGTTTTTCTTGCGCAGAGTCTTTTTTGTAAAAACACCTTATAAGCAGCCCGTATACACGTAGACTCCAGCGGGAGGAAAGGCATAGGTGAGACACCGCA
>NZ_LQNF01000018.1 GCF_001618145.1 Oceanobacillus damuensis | reverse complement strand
CTCACCTATGCCTTTCCTCCCGCTGGAGTCTACGTGTATACGGGCTGCTGGTATGGAGTTTTTTCAAAAAAGAATTCTGCATCTAACATTTTTAAAATAAACGACATAAATTCATCCGTAATCATTAGCTATTTCAAGGATAATAATTGGCATTAATCTTCTAACCAGCTCCGGGAAATACACGGAGACTCCTTGAAAATGCATCCGCATTTTCTGCGTGCGATGTAATGCTGCCGAAGCATTCCTTGTTCTGCGGGAGCATAGGCATCGGTGAGACAACGCAGCCCTTTAGCGCAAGTTGGCTCACCAGCCGCCCGCGAAAAGCGCAGTGTATTTCCCAGAGCTGTTTTTAGCTTGATGGCAATAAACTTCATTCATAAGAGCGATTAATTCTAATTATACAACTTCACCAGTCCGGGTGAGTGGCGGGCGGTGACTCCTCGAAAATACAAACCAATTTTCTTCGTGCGATGCGAATGCTGACGAAGCGTTCCTTGTCCTGCGGGAAAAGCACGTGTCCGAAGACCAGAAGAGTGGTTTTCTCTTCGGGGCTGAGGCCGTGCCCGCGGAAAGCATCCGCCCAGAGCGATCCCGGACGGCGACAAGAGCACAGTTTCGGTAATAAATTTACAGTTACTTCGTATTTTATATCAAAGATAAAAACTGCTAAATAAACGAAAGATCCTTGTAGTCCAAACTTCATTGACCAAACAGTTAATACAGAGTCAACTTAAGCTGTGTATCTCGGAGAATTCCTCATTCTACCAAGTCTTAATTGTCAATCCCACTCTGCGACAGTTAACTAGTTTTATAACTAAATAACCCGGAAACAAATGTCGATTTCCGGGTTATTCTAAAAGTTCATTTTTTTGTAAAACCGAATAAAACGGTAGGGATTGCTGCCAATGCAGTGACGAGCATCCAGTCAGTAAGTGAAAGACTCACTGTATGAAAAATTGGCTGCAGTGGTGGCCAGTAAACAACTACGAGCAGAAGCAGTAATGAAGAAATCACTGCAAAGACAAGATAAATATTTTCAAATGGATTTCTGGCAAATATAGAATGCTCACTTCTGCAATCGAAAACATGAATTAATTGTGCCAACACTAAAATGGTAAATGCCGTTGTCTGGGCGAAGATTAAGTTATCCGGATTATTTTGATACGTAACCACAAATCCAATTAAGGTTACAGTACCAATGAGAATACCTCTGCTTATTATTTTATAGCCTAATCCTCTTGAAAAGATTCCTTCACGAGGGTTTCTTGGATCCCGTTTCATGACATCTTCTTCAGCCTTATCAAGTCCAAGTGCCATCGCCGGAAGACCGTCTGTAACAAGATTGACCCAAAGAATCTGAACTGGTATCAGCGGCAACGGCAGAGCAAGTAGCATGGCAAATAGCATGACGAGTATTTCCCCTACATTGGAGGCCAGTAAATATCTGATGAATTTACGGATGTTTTCATAGATATTCCTTCCTTCGTGAATTGCAGACTTGATTGTGGCAAAGTTATCATCCATCAAAATCAAGGAGGATGCCTCTTTTGTAACATCTGTACCGCTTATTCCCATACTGATACCGATATCACTTGCTTTGATTGCAGGAGCATCATTGACACCATCACCCGTCATTGCCACGATATGCCCTTTTTCCTGGAAAGCCTTAACGATCTTTAGCTTATGTTCCGGTGTCACCCTGGCAAAAACATATGTGTCTTCTATGACACTGCGAAGTTCTTCTGGCGACATTTTATTTAGTTGATAGCCTTCCAGAACAAGACCGTGATCAGGAAGCAAATTTAAATTTTTGGCGATTGCTCGTGCAGTGTTCACATGGTCGCCAGTAATCATGACAGTTTTTATGCCTGCTTCACGGCATTCACTTATAGCAGACTTTACTTCTTTCCTCGGAGGGTCCATTAATCCGTATAGGCCGATAAATGTCAGCTCGTCTTCCAGCAAAGCGGAATCCAGAGGAGTATTAGCCGATAAAGATTTCATACCGATCGCGATTGTTCTTAAAGCTTTATTAGCCATGCCGTTAATCGCGTTTTCAATTTGGACTTTATTTTGCTGCTTCATCAGTTTCCTTCCGTCCTTGTCCAGAAAGAACGATGATCGCGGCAGCAGAACGTCCGGAGCGCCTTTCGTAATCAGGAATCGCATTTTGTTTTTATCTTCAACGACGACACTCATTCTTTTTCGGTTTGAATCGAATGGAAATTCCTTTACGATGCGATAATCTTCACCTAGTGATGCTGTTAACCCCATTTTCCTTGCTGCAACGAGCAGTGCACCATCTGTGGGATCACCATCAATATAATTTTTTCCTTTTTTGACATATAGAGAGGCATTATTACACAGCATGCCATATAAAAGCATGTTTTCGAGATTGGGATAGGCTCGCTCCACTTTTTCCCGATCAAGAAAAAAATCACCGTGAATCTGGTAACCATCACCGGAAACATACAGATAGTCTCCATTTAAAAATATTTCCTTTACCGTCATCTGATTTTCTGTCATCGTCCCTGTTTTATCAGAACATATGACTGATGCACATCCCAATGTCTCCACCGCCGAAAGCTTTCTGACAATGGCCTTTTTTCGAATCATCCGCTGTACACCAAGTGAAAGAGCAACCGTTACAATTGCAGGCAGCCCTTCCGGAATGGCTGCGACGGCCAGAGAAACACCTGCAAGAAACATCTCATACATCGGATGACCCTGAATGACACCCAGACCGGCTACTAACACGGTAAGCAGCAATGCGACGACAATTAAAATCTTTCCAAGTTCTGCAAGTTTTAATTCCAAAGGCGTTATCATCTTTTTCGTATTTTCCATAAGCGAGGCAATTTGTCCCATAACGGTATTCATCCCGGTTCCAACTACGATGCCTATCCCGGAACCTCTAGTAACAAGCGTTCCCATAAACCCCATATTCGATTGGTCCTGTACATCAAGATGATCTTGTTTTATTGCTGTAGCATGTTTGCTTACCGGCAATGATTCACCAGTAAGTGCCGACTCTTCCGTCTCCATACTGTTTGATTTGAGAATGCGGATATCAGCAGGAATCCGGTCACCGCTATTAATTTTTACAATATCCCCTACTACAACCTCTCTCGATGATATCTTTGTCCATTTCTCATCCCGAAGGACATTCGCCATCGGTGCTGATAATTCTTTTAGCCTTTCCAAAGAATTTTCTGCCTTTTGTTCTTGAAAGAAACCAATAAATCCGTTAATCAATACAATTACCATGATAGCTACTGCGTCGACAAATTCTCCAAGCAATCCAGCTATCAACGTGGCAGCCAATAACACAATCACCATGAAATCCTGAAACTGCTTTAGGAAAATAAGCCATTTGGAAGTATTTTTCTTTGATTCCAGGATGTTTTCACCATATTGTTTCCGACGCACTTCCGCCTGTTTGGGGGACAGTCCCCTGTTAGCAGTGACATGCAATTTTTGTTCAACTTTTTCTGCATCCATTTGATACCATTTCATCTGCATTCCTCCGGGCATTTGATAGTACAAGCTATTACTACATTTCTATGCCTATCAACCTGAAAAAATGCTATAATTGCGCAAGAGGTGATTTTATGCCATTCGATGGTATCGTAACAAGAGCAGTTACAGAAGAATTAAAAGATAAATTGATTTCGGGAAAAATAACTAAAATATACCAACCAACTTCCACAGAACTTGTTTTTACAATCAGAAGTCAGGGGAAAAACCATTCTTTATTAATGTCCGTTCATCCAACCTATGCGAGATTTCATCTGACAGATGATATATATATGAATCCGAAAGAACCACCAATGTTTTGCATGGTACTAAGAAAACATCTTTCCGGTGCCATTCTGGAAGGTATTGAGCAATATGGAATGGAACGTATCGTCACCTTTTCCATCAAGACAAGAAATGAACTGGGAGATATCAGTCAAAAATTACTTGTTGCAGAACTGATGGGAAAGCATAGTAATGTAATGATCGTTGATAAGGATAAGGGACATATCATTGACAGCATTAAGCATATATCCATGTCGCAAAACCGGCACCGTTCGATCCTTCCGGGGCAGGAATATAAGCTGCCGCCATCCCAAAACAAATTGAATCCTTTGGAAATCGATGGAGAGCAATTAATCAGGAAACTCGATTTCAATGCTGGTAAAATCGATATGCAAATGGTGGGCATTCTTGATGGGTTCTCCCCGTTTATTACAAAAGAAATAACAAACAGAGCCAATTTTGGAACGAATGAAGCCTATATGGAAAAGTTTACGGAGATTCAGGAGCAACTACTCTTAAACAAATATTCACCGGGAATTTACCGTAATGGCAAGGAAGATTTTCATGTCCTCCCCATTACTTCCCATAAGGGAGAGCAAGAGCTGTTTGAGACAGTTAATTCCATGCTGGATAGCTTCTATTCCGGAAAAGCAGAACGAGATCGTGTCAAACAACAAGCAAAAGATCTGTACCGGTTTATAAAAAATGAAAAAAATAAAAATGAACGGAAGTTAAAAAAGCATATGCAAACAGTTAAAAAAGCGGAAAAAGCTGATCATTACCAGAAAATGGGAGAGCTGCTTACCGCCCATATGCATCTGGTCAGACATGGTGATACGGTAATCACTGTTACGGATTATTATGACCCCGATCAGTCCGAGATTGCCATTGATCTTAATCAGAACAAGTCACCGAGCGAGAATGCACAAAGCTATTTCAAAACATATCAAAAGCTGAAAACATCTAAGCAGGTAGTCCAAAATGAAATTAGCAGGACAAAGGAGGAAATAGATTACTTTAATCAATTGCTGCAGCAAATAGATGTTGCAGGGGTGGAAGATATTGAAGAAATTCGTGAAGAACTGCGGGAAGAAGGCTATTTGAAAAGACAAAAAACAAATCGCAAAAAAAACAAGCCTTCAAAACCTGTACCGGAAGAATATGTGGCAACGGACGGCACTTTGATTCTTGTCGGTAAAAACAATAAACAAAATGAATATGCAACTACGAAACTGGCACATCGCGATGATACATGGCTGCATACAAAGGATATACCGGGATCGCATGTCATCATCAGATCGAAGGAAGTAAGCGAACAGACGCTGCTGGAGGCTGCTGAGCTAGCTGCATATTTCAGTAAATCTCAAAACTCTTCTTCTGTTCCAGTTGATTATACAACGATAAGACATGTCAAAAAACCAAACGGTGCCAAACCAGGCTATGTCACATACGAAAATCAGAAAACACTTTATGTAACACCAACAAAAGAAACAGTTGATAAACTAAGGAAAAAAGGATGATTCCATAAGGGATCATCCTTTTTTTAGCCATTGCCTACTGAACGGCTTGCGGGTTCAGTTTAACTTCTATATTGCCTCTTGTCGCTTTGGAATATGGGCATGCCTGGTGAGCAGCTTCTGCCAATTCCTGTGCTTCTTCAGGGTTAACCCCTTCGATTTTTATATTTAACGTGACACCAATCTTATAACCACCATCGTCCTTATCCTTCATAAAACTGACATCTGCGGTTGTTTCGGATTCAATTTGCTTATTTTGCTGTGATGCTACCGAATTTAATGCGCCATCATAGCATGCAGAATATCCTGCAGCAAATAACTGTTCCGGATTTGAACCCTCTTTATCGGATTTGCCTTTTGCAGGATTCACTAAATCCAGATCGATTAAGCCGTCATCCGATTTCACATGGCCGTCCCTGCCGTTTTTTGCTGTTGCAGTCGAAGTAAAAATAATATCACTCAACACGTCCACTCCCTTTTTAATCGTTTGTTGTATTGTTCCTTTATTTCAGGATTGTTAAACATGTTCAATTAAGAGAAGTCACGTACAGAGGCCAATAATACTCAACTTTGGCTCCAATAAAATAAATTTAAATGTTTAGTTTAACTGAGTTAAACTTAAACCATTAATAATCTCCTTGCTAACTTGACGGAAAGTAATGCTTGTTTTCGTGATTCTTAATGCCATAAAGTCTCGCAGTTTCTGTAAACTATGAAGTATGCAAAGTCTGATAAGCGTCTTCGGCGACCGCTCGGGGAAATACACTGCGCGCATCCTAAGGCGGCTGGTGAGCCCCTTCATGCTACGCATTTCAGTGTCTCACCTATGCCTCTCTTCCCGTAGGACAAGGAATGCTTCGGCAGCGCTACATCGCACGCAGAAAATGCGGATGCATTTTCAAGGAGTCTCCGTGTATTTCCCCGAGCTAGTTAGAGGATTGCTTATTATTATTTCATATATAGCAGCTAAAATAACATCTTACAACTACACCAGTCCGGGATTACTCCGGGCGGTGACTCCTGCGGGAATAGCACGTGTCCGAAGACCCCGCAGAGTGGTTTTCTCGAGGAGGCTGAGGCCGTGCCCGCGGAAAGCATCCGCCCGGAGTAATCCCGTACGGCAGCAAGAGCACTTATCTCCAAGAATAAACTTAATTTACTTGGCATTTTATATTAAATACGATGAAAACCTAACAGTTAAGTCAAAGTCAACTTAGGCAGTGTTGCGTAATTATTATTGGGTAAGAAATTTCGTGTTGGTAAGTGCAGTAATAAAGTGATCGACTTGTGGTAACTTACGGATGCCCTCCTGGTAACAAACCCAGGTATCCCGAGTCACGGTTTTCCCATCGACTTCAAGCGGGATGTGCGGGTAACGATCCATCATGGAATCAGAGACACTTTCTGGAAGAACGGCCATGCCGATTCCTTGTTTCATAAATTGTTTACATGTCTCAATCTGATCCACGGTCATTGTTTTCAGTGGCTTAATCTTGTCCTGATGATGATAAAGCCAATGATCCACAAGCTCGTGCATACTGTCATCACTATTGAAAGAGATCAATGGACGTTCTTTCAGCTTATCTTTCGGAAATGGTTCTGTATCAAACATATATAATGGATCATCAAATAAACGGATCGACGTTGTTTCCTTTAGTTTTTCTCCCCGAATAATACAGACATGGTATTTTTTATGATTGCGCCGGATGTCTTCACTAATTCCTGTAACGAGATCAATCGCAACCTTAGGATAAGACGCAGTGAACTCGCCAAGTATTGCAGGAAGAAACCGTTGACTGATTAAAGAAGAGCAGGCGATCGATAATGTTCCTTGAATTTCTTTTCCAGATTCAGCAAGCCTGTTTTTTAATTCTCTTTCTTGATGGAGGACCCTCCTGGCATGTTCGATAATAATTTCTCCAGTTGGCGTAGGAATGAGGCGCTTGGAGGTGCGAAGAAAGATATCTGCACCAAATTGTTCTTCAATATATTTCAGTCTCTGGGTCACAGCGGGTTGGGAGATTAAAATTACTTTAGCCGTTCCGCGAATGGTCCCAATCTCATTCAGTTTTATAAGCAGTTCATAATCATCAATTTTCATGGGAAACTCCCTTCCGATAAATAATACTTATTAATTTTAATTATATATCAGCGTTTTACTTATTGCATTATAAATCATAGGATAAATTTAGGAAGCATTTTTCTCAGAAGGGATGAAAGATGAACGAAAAAGAGGTCGATAAAATGGTTTTTTCGAAAATCGAAAAGCTTATATAAAAAGCAGTACCCACTCTCAGGGTAAGTATGTTAGTTGAACAGAATCAGGAAATAATGGGCTACCCCTACCTTCTCGTCTTATTCTTCTCATGTTAGGGGCGGATATTACAGACAGTTAATGCAGTAAAAAATCCGAACTAATTCGAATTCCAGCTAAAGAATTCTGATTATAGTTCGGATTTTTCTATAACTAAACCACTTTTGTAACCAATTCTTCTATAAACGATCTCTCCAGGATATTAATTTAGCTTTAGCTTCCTCATTGAACATACCATCTTCAACCAAAGCATCTACTAATTCATCAAAATTAGTTATCGTGTCAACCGGAATGCCCTCAGCTTCAAAGTTTCCAGCTGCCTTTTGCAGTCCATACGTAAAGATTGCAATAACCCCCAATACATCTCCACCCGCGTCCATTAATGCCTTCACAGATTCTATGGAAGATCCTCCGGTTGAAATCAGGTCTTCAATGACCAGTACTTTTTGGCCTTTTTTGATTTCGCCCTCAATCTGGTTCCCTTTACCATGCCCTTTAGGCTTTGATCGGACATATACCATAGGAAGGTTCAACCTTTCTGCAAGCCAGGCGGCATGCGGGATGCCTGCAGTTGCACATCCTGCAATCACTTCAGGCTTTTCTTCCATTGCAGCTATTTTTTCAACAAATGCTTCACTTATTTTTTTTCGGATTTCCGGATAGGACATTGTTAATCGATTATCACAGTAGATTGGCGATTTAATGCCTGAAGTCCAAGTGAAATAATTTTCCGGGTTAATTTGTACTGCCTTAATTTTCAGTAAGTCTCTCGCTAGTTCATCCTTTAATGCCATTGTTCCACTCCTCTACCGCTTGTTGATAAGCTTCATATGGATTTTCCGCCTTCGTAACACTTCTGCCGATTACAATATAGTCCGAGCCATTATTTCTGGCAAACGCTGGGGTGGCAATTCTTTTTTGGTCATTGCTGTCTGAATCCTTCAAACGAATTCCTGGGGTCACCGTTAAATAAGATTCACCGCAAACCTGTTTGATCCTCGCTGCTTCATGAACAGAACAAACCACACCATCTGCACCGCTGTCTTTGGCAAATGCCGCGAGATTAACTGCATTGTCTTCCAGGTTCCCCGGGATACATAATTCCTTATTTAATACTGTCTGATCCATTGACGTCAAGATAGTCACTGCAATCAATTTTGTATCATGATTGGATTTTCCTTTAGTCAGTCCTTCTTTTGCAACCTTTATCATTTCACTGCCGCCAAGAACATGTACATTGGTAATGTCTACTTCAAGCTGTGAAATACTTTTCATTGCACGCATAACAGTTGTTGGTATATCATGCAATTTTAAGTCAAGAAAAATAGGGTGGTTATCTTGTTTCAGATTTTCGATTATCGAGGGTCCTTCTTTGTAGAAAAGCTCCATGCCGACTTTAACCGGAATGCCATGAAGCTTATGCTCTTCAAGAAAATGCTTCGTTTCTTCCCAATTCGGAAAATCAAGTGCCAAATAAATATTTTTATTCATGCTTACATAATCCCCTTCCCTATTGCATCTTTAACGGAATCAAATCCGTATCTATTTAATGTTTCAGGCAGGGAATCAATAATTTCCGGACACACAAATGGGTTATTGAAATTCGCGGTACCAACAGCCACAGCACTTGCACCAGCAAGCAAAAATTCCAGAACGTCCTCTGCATTGCTGACACCACCCATACCTATAATAGGAATCGATACATGTTGTTTCACTTCATAGATCATCCGAATCGCAACCGGTTTGATTGCCGGTCCGGACAGTCCACCCGTTTTATTGGCTATCAATGGCTTCCTTGAAGGTAAATGAATTTGCATTCCTGTTAGTGTATTGATCATGGAAAGCCCATCTGCCCCTGCTGATTCAACCGCTTTTGCCATGTCTGTGATATTGGTGACATTAGGCGACAGCTTTACATAGACCGGAAGTTTACTTGCTTTCTTTACTGTTTCAGTAACCTTTGCAGCCATGAAAGGATCCGTGCCGAATTGAATGCCTCCTTCCTTCACATTCGGACAGGAGATATTTAATTCCAGTGCCTGTACCTGATCTGTCTGATTAAATGCTGCAGCCACTTTTTCATACTCTTCAAGTGTGCTTCCTGCAACATTAGCTATAATCGAAGTGTCGTACTGTGCAAGAAACGGAACTTCCTTTTCAATAATTTTTTCCACTCCCGGGTTTTGCAATCCGATGGCATTCAGCATACCGGATGCCGTTTCGGCTACCCTTGGCGTCGGATTGCCAAATCTTTCAGTCCCTGTTGCTGCTTTCATGATGATGGCACCGAGCTTACTCAAATCATAAAATTCACTGTATTCTCTTCCAAATGCGAAACATCCGGAAGCAGGCATAATTGGATTTTTCAGTTCAAGTCCTGGCAGGCTGATTGCTAAATTGTTCATAGGGATACCTCCTGTGTATGGAAGACAGGTCCATCGCTGCATATTTTTTTATATCCACCCTCAGAATCAGTCGGAATAACACATGCCATACATGCACCAACTCCACAGCCCATCCGCTCTTCCAATGAAATCATTCCGGGTTTATCCGCCAGTTTGGCAGTGACAGCTTTCAGCATAGGCAGAGGTCCACAGGAATAGTAATAATCAAAGTATCCTGCCTTTTGAATCACGTCAGTAACAAATCCTTTTTCTCCATATGAACCATCATTTGTGACAATGAACGTCTTTCCGAGTCTACGGAACATTTCTTCGGAAAAAACATTAGCTCTTGTCTGGTAACCCAGTACCGAAATGATCTCTTTATTTTGTTTTGCAAGTTCTTTTCCCAGATAATAAAGTGGTGGAACACCAATTCCTCCACCGATTAATAGAATGGTTGAACTTTCATTCCCTTCCGTTTGAAAACCATTGCCACTCGGACCCAGTACATCGAAGGACATACCGGGATTTAATGCAGCAAGTTTTGCAGTTCCTGAGCCCACCATTTTAAATAAAATGGTTATTGTTTTATTCTCTCTATTTATATCCGCAATCGAGATTGGTCTTCTTAGGGTGTGTCCTTCAACAGAAACATGGAGAAACTGACCCGGGATTGCCTTCTGACTTATATACGGATTTTTAACGACCATTTCAACAGTGTCCAGTGCAATTTGTTCTACGGATTTGATCACCACGTTTTCTTTTTTCATCATTGTACAACAGCCTCTTTTTGACCCAATGGTTTTGCACTGAATGTTGTTGAATCAATGACATTCAAAATGGCATTTGCCGTATCCAAATTGGTTAAGCACGCAATTCCATGCTCTACTGCTTCCCTCCGGATAAGGAATCCATCCGATCTCGGTTTTTTGCCGGAGTTCAGTGTATTGACTACGAATTGAACCTGACCATCTTCAATGGTGGAAAGCACATTCGGCTCACTTGCTCCAATTTTTTCCACTTTGACAACTGGCAATCCAGCTTTTCTTACATATTGTGCAGTACCTTCTGTTGCATACAGGAGGAAACCGAGCTCATGGAACCTTTTAGCAATCTCCAGCATTTCAGCTTTATCCTTATCAGCTACTGTAAGAAGAACGCCGCCTTCCTGTGGTACAGATAGTCCCGCTGCTATCAGTCCTTTATACAATGCTTTTTCAAGTGTTTTGTCATAACCGATTGCTTCACCGGTAGATTTCATTTCTGGACCTAATATCGTATCGACACTACGAAGTTTTTCAAAAGAGAACACAGGAATTTTAACCGATACTTGTTTTTGTTCCGGTAAAATACCAGTCTCATAGCCCAAATCTTTCAATTTAGTTCCCAGAATACATCTCGTAGCAATATTTGCCATCGTCACACCCGTTATTTTGCTCAGGAAAGGTATTGTCCTGCTTGCACGTGGATTCACCTCAAGTACATAAACATCCTCTCCACGGATGATAAACTGGATATTGATCAGACCTTTCACATGAAGTGCATTGGCAATTTTAGTCGCTGCTTCCATACATTTTTCCTTTACTGCTGGGCTTAGTCGCTGTGGTGGATAAACAGCCATGGAATCTCCGGAGTGGACGCCCGCACGTTCAATATGCTCCATGATTCCAGGTACGATTGTAGTTTCGCCATCACTGATTGCATCAACCTCTGCTTCGATACCAGTCAGGTATTTGTCGATAAGAATCGGATGCTCTGGATCAATATTATCTGATTTTGCTAGATATGCATGCAGTTCACTGTCATCATATACGATTTCCATTCTGCTTCCACCTATTACATAGGAAGGTCTCACGAGCACTGGATAACCGATTGTATTGGCTGCTTCCATTGCGTGTTCCAATTTTTTTACCGCTTTTCCTTTAGGCCTTAACAGATTTAATTCATCCAGCAAAATTTCAAATTTATCTCGATCTTCAGCACGGTCAATTGCTTCGAGGTTTGTTCCAAGAATTTTGACACCGCGTCTTTCCAGTCCTGCGGCCAGGTTGATGGCCGTCTGACCACCGAACTGTACAATCACACCCTCCGGCTGTTCCAGTTCCACTACATGCATGACATCCTCCAATGTTAATGGTTCAAAATATAGCTTGTCGGAAATACTGAAGTCTGTTGACACTGTTTCCGGGTTATTATTCATTATAATTGCTTCATATCCCATTTCTTTAATGGCGAGAACGGAGTGGACGGTTGCATAATCAAACTCAATTCCTTGGCCGATGCGAATTGGCCCAGATCCAAGAACGAGTATTTTTTTACGATTTGAAGCAGTTGATTCATTTTCAAATTCATAGCTGCTGTAAAAATAAGGTGTTTCAGATTCGAATTCCGCTGCACATGTATCAACCATTTTGTAAACTGGTCTGATATTTTCGTTCATTCGCTGTGCATACACCTCATCAATGGTCGTATTCCATAATCTTGCAATTTGCGAATCGGCAATCCCTATTGTTTTCGCTTTTTCCAGTACTTCGTTTGAGAAAGGATTTTCAGCCAAGTCTTTTTCAAAGTGAACAAGTCTTTCCAGTTTAAAGAGGAAGAATCGGTCAATCTTAGTCAAATGGAAAAGCTGTTCCGTTGTAAACCCTCTTCGGAATGCTTCCGTTATGACAAATATTCGTTCATCGTCTGCTTTTTTCAGACGTTTCACAAGCGTCTCTTCTGATGCTTCTACCAATGATTTCAACCACAGTTCTTCGGTTCCGAGTTCAAGCGATCGAACACCTTTTAGAAATGATTCTTCAAAATTGCGTCCGATTGCCATGACTTCACCTGTTGCCTTCATTTGTGTCCCGAGTCTGCGATCCCCTGAGACGAACTTGTCAAAAGGGAACCTTGGAAATTTCGATACAACATAGTCCAATGCAGGTTCAAACATCGCATACGTTTTTCCGGTTATTGGATTTATGATTTCATCCAATGTATAGCCTACAGCAATTTTTGCTGCAACTTTGGCAATCGGATATCCAGTCGCTTTAGATGCAAGTGCGGAAGAACGGCTTACTCGCGGATTCACTTCAATAATATAGTAGTCGAAGCTGTTCGGATCCAGTGCCAGCTGTACATTACATCCGCCTTCTATTTTCAGGGCTCGGATGATTTTTAACGAAGCGTTTCGCAGCATATGATACTCCCTGTCACTCAATGTCTGTGATGGAGCAACTACAATGGAATCTCCTGTATGAATACCAACTGGGTCCACATTCTCCATATTACAAACTACGATAGCCTGGTCATTTTTATCGCGCATAACTTCATATTCGATTTCTTTGAAGCCTGCAATATTTCTTTCAATAAGACATTGATTAACAGGGGACAATGACAATCCATTTTTCGTGATTTCTTTTAATTCCTGCTCACTGTAGCACATTCCACCACCGGTTCCACCAAGTGTGTATGCGGGGCGAACGATTAATGGATATCCGATCTGTGAAGCAAAATCAAGAGCTTCTTCAACCGTATGGACGATACTGCTTTCAGGTACCGGTTCATTTAATTCATTCATCAGATTTCTGAATTGCTCACGGTCTTCGGCTTTTTGGATTGCTTTCAATCTTGACCCAAGCAATTGAACATTATACTTGGAGAGAATTCCTTTTTCATCCAAGGCCATTGCCAAATTCAAACCTGTTTGACCGCCGAGGGTCGGCAATATTGCATCGGGCTGTTCTTTGCGGATTATTTTAGTCAGGAATTCTACTGTTAAAGGTTCCATATAGACTTTGTCTGCAACCGTATGGTCGGTCATGATTGTGGCAGGATTGGAGTTGGCGAGGATGACCGTATATCCTTCTTCCATCAATGCCTGACATGCTTGCGTACCGGAATAATCGAACTCTGCCGCCTGACCGATAACAATTGGTCCGGAACCGATCACAAGTATCTTCTGGATATCTGTATTTTTAGGCATATGCTTCCTCCTCCTGTTTCACTTGATTTTTTTTGATCATATTCAGAAAATCATCGAATAAATAATTTGTATCTTCAGGCCCTGGCGAGGCTTCCGGATGGTATTGAACAGAAAAGGCCGGATAACTCTTGTGCTGGAGTCCCTCAACAGTATTGTCATTCAATGCAATTTGGGTAAGCTCCAGTCCTGTATTTTCAAGGGATCCTTCCCTTACAGCATAGCTATGATTTTGGGATGTTAAATACGTTTTACATTTTCTTAAATCCTTCACTGGATGGTTTGCACCACGATGGCCAAATTTCATTTTCTCCGTATCGGCTCCACAAGCCAAAGCAAGCAACTGGTGTCCCAGGCAGATGCCAAATACAGGTATTTTCCCAAGTATTTGTTGAATCATTGCGATTGCTTCCGGTACATCTTTTGGATCTCCTGGTCCATTTGTCAGCAGAATTCCGTCAGGCTTTAGGCGCAAGATGGATTCTGCACTGTAATCATGGGGTACTACAGTTATATTGCAGTTACGTTTCGTCAGCTCGCGCAAAATACCATGCTTCGCTCCGAAATCAACCATCACTATGCGCATTCCTCGACCTGGAACGACGTAAGGCTTCACCGTTGATGTCCTTTTAACTTGATCAGTCGGCAGAATGAGCTTGCTTACCTGTTCTGCAAGTTCCCCTGCAGGTGCTTCCAAATCAGATATAATTGCTTTCATTGTTCCATGTTTGCGAATGATTTTTGTCAGTTTTCTCGTATCGATACCAAATATGCCAGGTATGTCATGCGCTTTTAGATAGTGATCCAGATTTTCTTCATTCCGGAAGTTTGAGGGTGCATCACTTACTTCCTTTACAACAAACCCGTTAATAAATGGTGTAACAGTCTCGAAATCATCCCGATTAACTCCATAATTTCCAATAAGCGGATAAGTCATCGTAACAATCTGTCCACAGTAAGAAGGATCTGAGATAACTTCCTGATAACCTGTCATTCCAGTATTGAAAACAACTTCTCCTTTTGTTGCGCGTTCACTGCCAAATCCTTCACCGACAAATACAGTACCATCCTCTAAAACTAACTGTCTTTTAGCCATGATTATCCTCCTTGTAAACAACCTTTCCTGCTGCAATGGTCATTACTGGTATCCCTTTAACCTGCCAACCATGGAATGGTGTATTTTTTCCTTTTGAATAAAAGGTGTTTTTGTCAATTGTCGTTTCTTTCTCAAGATCCACAACAGTAATATCTGCAATACTGCCTGCTTCCAGCGTTCCATAAGGAAGTGCAAAAACTTCTGCAGGTTTATTTGTCATCCACCCAACCAATTGATGGAGTGTCATTTTTCCAGTTTGAACCAGATTGGTATAAAGAAGTGGGAAGGCTGTTTCAAGACCAACTATCCCAAATGGTGCTTTTAAAAACCCTTGTGCTTTTTCATCTGCAGCATGTGGTGCATGGTCGGTTGCAATGAAATCGATTGTTCCATCCATTAAGCCTTCCAATAATGCCTGCTGATCCTCTTTGGCACGCAATGGTGGATTCATTTTATAGTCCGCGTCATTGTCTCTGATGTCTTCCTCATTCATCAGCAAGTGATGCGGGGTTACTTCGGCAGTTACTTTAATCCCTGCTCTTTTTGCATCACGGATTACACGGACAGACTCTTTTGTGCTCACATGGCAGACATGATAATGACAATCCGACGCCTCAGCAAGCAGGACATCCCGTGCAATTTGAACGGACTCACTTAGCGAAGGAATACCAGGAAGATTCAGTCTCTCACTCACTTCCCCATCATGAACAACTCCACCATATACAATGGAATTGTCCTCACAATGTGCTACAATTGCAGATCCGCATGCTGCAGCCTCCTTCATCGCGTTCAGCATTTGATCTGCTGTCTGTATTCCGACCCCGTCATCTGTGAAAGCAAATGCTCCCAATTCACTTAATCCTTTAATGTTTGTACGTTCTTCCCCCTTCAGTCCCTTCGTAATTGCTGCGTAGGGAAGAACACGTACCCTAGCATCTTCTTTAATTTTTTCCAAAAGGGAGACCAAAGCAGCACTGCTGTCAGGTACAGGATTTGTATTTGGCATTGCACAGACGGTTGTATATCCTCCGCGTGCCGCTGCCTCTGTACCAGTTGCAATCGTTTCTTTATGCTCCCCGCCTGGTTCACGAAGATGGATGTGTACATCAATAAATCCAGGTAAAACCAATCTTCCTTTCAGATCGATGACATGATCTGCTTCATCTGTTATAACTTTATCCACTTTTTCGATTTGATTTCCATTTATTAATATTTCACATGATTCCATTTCATCTGTTGACAGCAAGCGCTTTGTATTCTTTAAAATTGTTTTCATCTATAATCCCCCATTCATTTAATACGTTCATCATGATAGCCATTCTCACATAAACACCATTTTCCATTTGTTTGAAAATCCGTGACCTGCAGCATTCAACCAAGTCTGTGTCGATTTCAACACCCCGGTTAATCGGAGCAGGATGCAGGATAATGGCATGATTCTTCATCTTTCTTTCTCTTTCTTTTGTTAAACCATAGAGCTCTAAATAATCGGTGGACTCTGCTTTATGGAGATGTCTTTCATGCTGTATCCGCAGCAGCATGACCACATCACAAATTTCAACCGCCTGATCGATTGAAATATATGGAAAATCGAGCTCTTCATCCTCAAATCCCGGAGCAGCACTTAGGTATACCTCTGCACCAAGCCTGTGAAGTGCTAATGCATTGGAACGCGCTACCCTGCTGTGTTTAATATCGCCGACAATCACAACCTTAAGACCATTTATACTGCCATATTCCTGATGAATGGTCATCAGGTCCAGCATGCATTGTGTCGGATGTTCTTCTTTCCCTGCCCCCGCATTGATGACAGGAATCGAGATCCTGCTGTCCAGTTCCTCAAACCAGCTGTCTGATTGATGCCGTATGATCAGAAGGTTCGAGCCAATTGATTCGAACGTTTTCGCCGTATCATATAGTGACTCCCCTTTTCGTACACTGGAAGATTCGGAATGAAAATCAAGAACTTCCATGCCTAATTTCTTTTGGGCAACAATAAAACTCATTTTTGTACGTGTGCTGGGTTCAAAGAAAATATTTGCAGCAAACAGCTGGTTATTCAATGTGACTTTCTGATTCCGGTACGCTTCTGCAGTTTCCAGGATGGAGTAAATCTCTTCCACGGTGAGCTGATTGACAGATATAAAATGTCTCATTGGTTCTCTCCTTATATGAATTTTGGAAAATAAAAAAACCTCTTTGCAAAAGGCAGCAAAGAGGTACACGTGTAGTGCATACACGTTTCTCAGACAACCTTTCAAATCTCTCTGGATTTGATTAAAAGTTGAGCGATTTAGTTTTCATAAATGGAAACCTGATCCAATTTATCAATTTCCTCAAGCTGGACGACAATGATTTCCTTATCAGATGTAGGAATGTTTTTTCCTACGTAATCAGCACGGATCGGGAGTTCCCGATGTCCCCTGTCAACAAGGACTCCAAGTTGTATACGGGAAGGTCTGCCAATATCCATAACTGCGTCCATTGCGGCTCTTACCGTTCTGCCTGTAAAGAGGACATCATCGATAAGTATTACATTTTTACCTGTCAGTTCTACATCGATTGCAACTGATTTTATTTCTGGTTCATTGCTGATATTAGCTTTATTCAAATCATCCCGGTACATCGTGATATCAAGTTCACCAAATGGAACACTGATTGATTCAATTTGTTTTATTTTATCCTGGATTCGTTTCGCAAGTGGAACTCCTCTTGTTTTTATACCAATTAATACCAGGTCTTTGCCGCCTTTGTTTTTTTCCAAAATTTCGTGGGACATTCGAGTTAATGCTCGGTTTATGGCAGCTTGATCTAATATCTCGGTTTTCTTTTTCACTAAAATGCACCCCATTCTCATTAGAAAACTTGGCATGCGCCAAGCCTTTTCGGCGTTTGCCTTAGTTGCCCTTATGCAAGTAAGAGAGTTTATACTTTCTTACTTGCTCAAAAAACCCTTTTCTCCTGGCAGGAAAAAAGGGTTGATAAATGCGTAATTATACTAACTTCCGCTCCCTTTTCAGCCTCACAGGACTAATATTTAAAGGTCATCTATTCATTGAGTTCATTATTACAAAGAATACCCCTGCTGTCAATACATTTTTTCAATCGTGTCAAGTACTTCGCGAAACACAGCTGGAGCTTCGGCTTCAAATTCCATCCATTCATCTGTCCTCGGATGAACAAAACCAATCGATTTTGCATGAAGAGCCTGTCCGTCTGCATCCAATGTTTTCCTTTGTCCATACTTAGGATCACCGACAAGCGGAAAACCAATATATCTCATATGCACACGAATTTGATGGGTCCGTCCCGTCTCTAACTGACATTCAACATGGGTAAAATCTGGAAAACGCTGGATAACTGTGAAATGGGTAACTGCTGGTTTTCCATTGTCAACAATTCCCATTTTCTGCCGATCTTTAGGATCCCTTCCAATCGGTGCATCAATCATACCAGTTTCATGGGAGATTTCTCCATGAACGATGGCTTCATACTTACGCTTAATTTCCTTATTCGATAATTGCTCTGACAAATGGACATGTGTATGATCATTTTTTGCTACTAGAAGCAGTCCACTCGTATCTTTATCGATTCGATGCACGATACCAGGTCTTTCAACCCCATTAATGCCGGAAAGATCGTGGCAATGATGCATCAGTGCATTTACAAGTGTACCGCTCTGATGCCCAGCTGACGGATGGACAACCATCCCTTTTGGCTTGTTAACGACCAATAGATCACTATCCTCGTATACGATCGACAACGGAATAGCTTCGGCCTTTATATCCAACGCCTCTATTTCTGGTATGGACCACTTTATTTCGTCACCAGCTTGACATTTGTGATTTGCTTTCACTGGCTCACCATTTACCATTACATGATCTTTAGTAATCCATGTCTGAATTTGTGAACGGGACCGATCTGGGTTCACTTCAGCCAGGAGTTTATCTAACCTCATTTTATTTTGTTCTTCAGTTACCTCATGATTAAAAAAAGTCATTTTTTGGGCTTTTCCTTTCTTTGTTTCATTTCATCGATTATTGTTGCGATTATCACCACAATAACGCCAATTGTGAGGGCAGAATCTGCCACATTAAAGATTGGAAAATTATAATTGAAAATAATAAAATCTGCAAAATCCACCACTTCCTGACGAAATACACGGTCAATGAAATTACCGATTGCACCACCAAGTATGAAACTCAATCCTACAGCAAGCAGTCTATCGTTTTTCGCATATTTTTGCATGTAATAAATAATCCCGATTACAACAATGACAGTAATAATATAGAAAAACATCATTTGACCCTCAAGGATTCCCCAGGCTGCACCTGTATTTCGGTGTGACGTGAGATAAAAAAAGTTTTCAATGATGGTTATTTGCTCACCAAGCTCCATTTCTTTGACAACAACCCACTTTGTGAGCTGATCGAAACCAATCACAATCAACGCAATTATATAATACCAGCGCATCTCCGTATCCCCCGATTCCATTTCTAAGTCCTTATTATCTTATACTTTAACAACCTTATTTTCAAGAACAAAATCGCAAGCGCCCGTTTAGGGACATACGGACTGCGCCCCGTACTGTGGGGTGGTTCGACTTTTCGAACATTCCTACGTAGGAGATAAAGGAAACACGGCGACCGAAGGAAGCCGATGTTGACTTATCGTACGGAGGTGAAGGAAGTCTCGCTAGTCCGTGGGCGCTGTAGCTGGACGTGGCTGTTTATGTGAAAAAGTTAATTGCTGGCCAAAATTATATACTTTTTTATCTTGGAACAAAAGCGTTGGGAACCTGCCTCAAGCTTATTTATAAGCAAGAGACCTGTAAGTGTTATCCGGTATATAAAGCAAACCAATCTTTTCTCTCATCAAAATATCCCTCTTAAAAAAAGAGGGATATTTGCTTAAGCTGTATAGTGCTCTTTAACGACTGATGCACATCGTGTACATAATTCCGGATGATCGTGATCTTCTCCTACTGTCTCTGAAGCGACCCAGCAACGCTCACACTTTTCTCCAGGATGTTTCTCTACAAGTACATCAACATATCGATATTCTTTTGCACCGTCATTGCTTTCACTGACTGCAGCATCAGAAACAATCAGGAATTGATGCAGATGCTCCATTGAAGCCAACACTTCTTTTGTTTCCGAATCCTTAGGAACGATTGTGATTTTAGCTTCCAATGATTTACCGATTACTTTTGTATTTCTTGCTTCTTCCAGAGCTTTTAGGACGTCATCGCGGACACCCATGAAGCGATCCCATTTAGCTTCCAGGTCTTTCATGCCACCAACTTCTCGTGGCTTTGGAATATCTGTCAATTGAACACTTTCCTCTTCTGCTCCAGGGATGTACTCCCATACCTCATCCATTGTATGCGGAATGATTGGAGTCAGCAATTTAACCAGTGTTGTCAGGATTTCATAATAACCAGTTTGAATGCTGCGGCGACGTTTATTGTCAGCAGCTTCAATATATAAAACATCTTTTGCGAAATCCAAGTAGAATGAACTTAGATCGACTGCACAGAAATTATGGATTTGATGGAATGTCGGTGAATACTCATATTTCTCATAGTTTTCCCGCACATCTGAAACCACTTGCTGCAGACGATGAAGCATGTAACGATCCACTTCTTCCAGCTCATGATCTGGAACGATATCTGTAGCTGGATTAAAGTCAGACAAGTTAGCCAATAGGAAGCGGAACGTGTTTCGGATCTTCCGGTATGCTTCAGAAGTCTGCTTCAGAATATCATCCGAAATTCGCACATCTGCCTGATAATCCACGCTTGCTACCCACAAACGCAGGATATCTGCTCCTAGTTGCTTTTGCACTTTGGAAGGGACAATAACATTACCAAGTGACTTACTCATCTTTCTGCCATTCCCATCGAGTACGAAGCCGTGACTGATAATTGTTTTGTAAGGTGCTTTGCCGGTTACCGCTACAGAAGTTGACAGGGAAGAGTTAAACCACCCTCTGTATTGGTCACTGCCTTCCAGATAAATATCCGCTGGTCTTCTATGGTCTTCGCGATTCATCAGAACCCCTTCATGGGAAGAACCGGAATCAAACCATACATCCATGATATCTGTCTCCTTGGTGAAAGTTCCATTTGGACTATGCTCAGAAGTAAATCCTTCAGGAAGCAGATCTTTCGCTTCTTTTTCAAACCAGATATTTGATCCATGCTCTCTAAACAAATCAGAAACATGGTTTACTGTTTCATCTGTAATGATTGGTGTACCATCTTCACCGTAGAATACCGGGATTGGAACCCCCCATGCCCGCTGACGGGAAATACACCAGTCTTCTCGGTCACGGACCATGTTGTAAAGTCTTGTTTCACCCCAGTTTGGATACCAGTTAACCTGTTTGATTTCATCAAGAATGTCCTGGCGGAAGTCCTTGATGGATGCAAACCATTGTGCAGTGGCACGGAAAATAGTCGGCTTTTTCGTACGCCAGTCATGTGGGTAAGAGTGAGTGATAAAGCTCATTTTCAATAATGCACCGGCTTCTTCCAATTTCTCCGTAACTAACTTGTTTGCAGTGTCATAGAAAACACCTTCAAATCCAGGAGCCTCATCAGTAAATACACCTTTATCATCTACTGGACAAAAAGCATCAATACCGTATCGTTTTGATACATAGAAGTCATCTTCCCCGTGTCCAGGTGCTGTATGCACGCAACCGGTACCTGCATCAGTTGTAACATGATCACCAAGCATAACGAGGGATTCACGATCATAGAATGGGTGTTTGGCGACTATACGATCCGCTTCCTGCCCTTTGAACGTTTTAACAACATTTACATTTTCCCAGCCAAGTTCTTCGGTAACAGCCTCAAGTAGTGCATGTGCGAGAACGTATTTTTCCCCATTTGTTTCCACAACTACATATTTGAGTTCCGGATGGAGGCTGATTCCAAGGTTAGCTGGAATTGTCCATGGAGTTGTTGTCCAGATGATGAATTTTTCTCCGCCATCAAGTAAGTCTTTGCCATCTGTAACTTCAAAAGCTACATAGATGGATGCAGAGCGTTTATCCTGATATTCAATCTCTGCTTCAGCAAGTGCTGATTCCGATGATGGAGACCAGTAAACAGGTTTTAAGCCTTTATAGATATAGCCTTTTTTCGCCATTTCTCCAAATACTCTTATTTGAGCTGCTTCATAGTCCTTTGTCAATGTGATGTACGGATTATCCCAGTCACCACGGACACCAAGCTGTCTGAACTGTGTACGCTGGCTGTCCACTTGTCCCAATGCATATTCTGCACAAAGCTGTCTGAATTCAGCTACACTCATCTCTTTACGTTTTACTTTTTTGTTTTTTGTCAGTGCCGTCTCAATTGGCAGACCATGTGTATCCCATCCAGGAACATATGGTGCATGATAGCCTGACATGGATTTATATCGGACAATGAAATCTTTCAGGATTTTATTAAGCGCATGCCCAATATGAAGGTCCCCATTTGCGTATGGAGGTCCATCGTGCAAAACGAATAATGGTCTTCCCTTTGTTCGTTCCAAGCTTTTTTCGTACATATTTAGCTCGTCCCAATGTTCCTGCCTTTTCGGTTCTTTATTTGGCAAATTTCCGCGCATTGGAAATTCAGTTTTTGGCATAAGCAATGTTTCTTTATAATCCATTTGCAGTTCCTCCTTAAAAATATGAGCTAAAAATTAGTTTGGCCTTCCGGGAGATTCTATTTTACAGACAGATCTCCTTTTTTTGAGTATAGAAAAAGTCTTCTTATCCCAAAAGGGACGAGAAGACTCGCGGTACCACCCTTATAAATTTAAAATGATCATTTTAAATTCACTCGAAATCCATAACGGGGATAACCGTCCATCATTACTGGCTTCATAATGGATACTCCAGAGTGATTTTCTAAAAGCCTGCTGTACCGGACTCCCACCATTTTCCAGCTCGCTGATCAGCAGTTTCTTTTATACTTTCTCTGTCAATGTATTTGTTAATTATTATAATGACCTTTATCTGTATGAATTATATGTAAAATTCCTGTAAACGTCAAGGTCTAAGATTCGTTTTCGACTAGCTCCAGCTCTTCGCCCATCTCTGTATCGAACAATTCTTCCCAATCGTCAGTTCCCAGCATTTCCATCTGAGCCTGCACAAGCATTCTTAATCTCGTACGGAAAACTTTAGCCTGTTTTTTCAGCTCTTCTACATCCATGGAGATTCTGCGGGATTTACTTAATGCTTCATTGATGATTCGATCCGCATTTTTTTCAGCTTCTTTAATAATCAATTTGGATTCCTTCGTCGCATTACCTTTTAATTCCTCAGCTGTTTCCTGAGCAACAAGAATAGACTTGTTCAGTGTTTCTTCAATATTTGTAAAGTGACCAAGTCGTTCATTCAACTGGGATACTTTTTCACTTAGTTCCTTCTTTTCTCTAATTACCAGTTCATAATCTTTGATAACCTGATCCAAAAAATCGTTTACCTCATCTTCGTCATATCCTCTGAAGCCTCTTGTAAATTCTTTGTTATGAATGTCCAGTGGTGTTAATGGCACAGCGGCCACCTCCTTAAGGGATTTATACATGATTTCACTATAATTTTAAAATTGTTATTTAAAACATATTCGACAAAAAAATGGTGATTCCTGCATATTACTTTTATTTTAACGTTGCAACACTTATTTTCACTTTATCTTTTTTCGACAGCCCTCTTATCTCAGTCAGCTTGCTTCTTCCTTTGCCACGTACGGAAATCAAATCACCCTCCCGCAGCTGGAATTTGCTGTCATCAACAACTTTATAGTTTACTTTCACCTGCTGTTTCTGAATGAAAGAAGAAGCATCTTTTCTGGAGATATTGTAGATTTCTTTTATTATTGCATCAAGTCTTAATGATGACACCGTTGCATCCATTTCCATCCATTTTTCTTTGTTTTGCTTGAGAGAGGAAAAAGGCTTCTCCTCGAACAGGACGTTCGCTTTCTTTATCGATGTCAAATTCGCTGTAATATAAGCAGCAATTTCATCAGCAAGGACAATTTGGATTAACCCATTACCGGTACTGATATCACCAAGCTTTTTGCGCTTAACCCCCAGTGACAAAAACGAGCCCATTACATCCCTGTGTTCAATCGTCATAAACTTATTCTGGTATGCTGCTTCCAGCAGTTTAAGCTGAAACATTTCATCGGTTACCTCTTCATAAAATGGGGCAATTATCATCCGCTTTCTTTCTGATTCTGTACTGCCGCCATGTTTATAAAGTTTTAATTCTTCATGACTGGTCCCAATCAGCATGTCAACGATTTGCTGTTCCCGCGGATCAAGAAAATCGGTTAATTTTGGCTGATATGTCAGCTCGACCTGATCCATCCAGGACAAAACCTGATCAATAAACGGCTGTTCTTCTTTTCTGAAGTGCTGATATATATCCATCAATCATTCTTCCTTTAAAATAAAAACATCCTGAAAAATTCGAGCAGACCGGCCCTTGCCAAATGCAAGACAAGAATGGCAACGATTGGTGATAAATCAATCATGCCCAGAGGCGGGATAAATTTACGAAACTGCTCCAAATAGGGCTCACAAATCTTTGTTAAAAACTGACCGAATGAGGACTCGCGAGCCCCCGGAAACCATGACATGAAAATGTATACGATAAGTGCATAGCCATAAAAGACCAATGCATAATGTATTACTGTATATAATTCAACCATTTACTGCTACCATCCTTTTTCAAATTCATCCTGTTCTGTAATCAGTTCCGAAATAGTCCCGGAAACTTCCACATTATCAGGTGTACATAAAAATGTTTCTGCACCAAGCTTTTGAATGTCTCCATTCACGGAATAAACTGTGCCGCTTAGGAAATCGACAATTCTCTTGGCCTGCTGATGTTCAACACGCTGGAGATTAATTACGACAGCACGTCTATTTACGATATTATCGGCTATTTCCTGAGCTTCATTATAGTTTCGTGGTTCACACAAAACCACCTTGGATGAAGACGATTGTACACTTGCCAAATTAACAACATTTTGCGATTTTCTTTTCACCGGTGCTTTATTTTCAGGTGCGGCCTCTTCTTCAACATATTCATACTCATATTCGTCATCCATGGTGAAGTAATTTTTAATTTTATTTTTTATGCTCATTTTATCACCTCTTCATTTAATTTCGTAATTAGCTGCCAACCAGCTTGGAACCAATCCGAATGTGTGTTGCTCCCTCCTCAATTGCAATATCATAATCATTGCTCATTCCCATTGACAAATACTCACACGGGGCGTGACTCCACCCTTTCTCTCTGACACTGTCTCTGAGAGCTGCCAACTTCCTGAATACTTTCCTGATTTGCTCTGGATCATCGATATGAGGGGCCATAGTCATTAATCCGATTACTCGGATATGATCGTACATTTCAATCTTTTCAATGAAAGGGATTACTTCCTCTGGTTCCATTCCATGCTTGGAATCTTCACCGCTCACATTTACCTGTACAAAACAATCAACAGGTCCTGTCGCACGCTTATTAATCTCTTTGGCAAGGGATATTCTGTCCAGTGAATGAAGTACATCAATTTTATCAATAACTTCTTTTACTTTTCTTGACTGCAATGTCCCTATGAAATGCCATTTTGCCTGTTCCCCAAAATGGTTGTACTTTTCAAGAAAGCCTTCACTACGATTTTCGCCAAGATTTTTAATTCCTGCGTCGATAGCTTCCTTTGTTCGTTCTATTGTAACATATTTTGTAACCCCGATTACCTTGATATCTTCCGGATTGCGACCGCTTCTAGCACAAGCCTGTCCAATTTTTTTCTGAATGATTTCCAGATTTACTGCGACTTCCATAATCTTTACTATTCCTCCATTATATTCTCATGCTTGAAATCCAATATAACCCAACATTCTCCCTGTTTTGCCATGATCTCTTCTGTGCGAGAAAAACAAGTTCTCATCACGATAGGTGCAAAAATTTGTTACCTCTATATTATGACGTAATACACCAGATTGTAAAAGGATTTCTACATTTAACTGCTTTAAATCTAATAAATAATGGTTTTCCTTTGATGGTGTGACCGTTTTTTCTCTTTCTGATCCTTGAATGGAGCGAATAACCCGATCATCTACCTCATAATTTTCCTTTGCAATGGAAGGGCCGATGGCAACGAGAAGATTCTCGGGTTCCACGCCCTTTTCTTTTAATGCATCCACCATCTTTTCAGCAATTCGACCAACTGTCCCTTGCCACCCAGCATGGGCAATCCCAATATATTCAGTGACCGGGTCAAAGAAATATAAAGGAACACAGTCTGCAAAAAAAGCAGTGCAAAGAATTCCTTTTCTGTCAGTAATTATTCCATCTGTCCCTTGTATTGAAGTTTGATAGGAATCAGATCCACTGCCTTTATCGATCTCTGTGATTTCCTTTATGCGTGTTTGATGGACCTGCTGGCCTGAGACCCAATTTTCCAAAGGAAAAGACAATTTCTTGGACAATAGCTCTCTATTTGTTAGTATATCCGACTGACTATCGGGAACATGAAGTCCTAAATTAAAGGTGTTATATGGCTCGCTGCTTACCCCTCCATTTCTTGTTGTAAAACCCGCAACAAGTTGTGGATGGTGCTTTTGCCATTTCTCAATATGTAAATAAGACTCCTCATTTCCTTTGAAAGCTTCATTCATTAGTACAATTCCTCCTGAAAATAGACTTGTCTTATTTTATCATATTTTGCTAATAAATTAAGCAGGAGATTGAATTATGCTTTTCCATATAAATCCGGAACCTGAACATCTTTTACAAGAATAACATCGGAACCTATTCTGACAATCTGATCCCAAGAGATCAGCAGTTCATCAGCTTTGGCAAACATACCGTTTTTCTTATCTTTTGACACGACCACAATAGCGAGAATTTTACCTGAGCTGCCGTCAATTTCCAAATCGGAAATATGCCCCAGCCTTCTCCCGTCATCAATTACAATAATCTCTTTAACCTGTAATTCAGATAACTTTATCATTTCCCTCACCTGCCTTCATTTTAAATATATGCGGACAAAGAAGATTATTTCGTTAAACCGTATAAAAAACCAGAAAAAAACAGTTTGGGAACTGTTCTTTCTGGTTTCAGTTAAAAGTCTTATCCAATTGTATCGGTTAATCACGTAACACCTATTCAAACATTTGCTTGTTCATTTGACTTATTGCTGCCTTTTCGAGACGGGATACTTGTGCTTGAGAGATCCCAATTTCATCAGCAACTTCCATCTGGGTTTTTCCTTGAAAGAAACGCTTGTTCAATATCATCTTTTCTCTTGCATTAAGTTGATGCATTCCCTCTTTAAGGGAAAGTTTATCTACCCAGGTAGAATCCTTATCCTTATCATCACTAATTTGATCCATTACAAAAATCGGGTCTCCCCCATCATTATAAATTGGCTCGAATAAAGATACAGGGTCCTGAATTGCATCAAGTGCGAACACGATATCGGAATGGGGGATGCCCATTTCCTCCGCAATTTCTGCTGGTGTAGGTTCTTTGGAAGTTTTACTGATTAATTTTTCTCTTACTTGTAATGCTTTATAGGCAATGTCACGTAAAGATCTTGAAACACGTATCGGATTGTTGTCACGAAGATATCTTCTGATTTCTCCTATAATCATTGGAACAGCATACGTGGAGAATCTAACATTATGGGATAAATCAAAGTTATCGATTGATTTCATTAATCCAATACAGCCAACCTGAAACAAATCATCCACATATTCTCCCCGGTTATTAAATCTTTGGATTACACTTAATACAAGTCTTAAATTACCATTTACAAGCTCTTCACGTGCAGATATATCGTTCTCCTGCTGCATTCTTATAAACAGTTTTTTCATTTCATCATTTTTAAGTACAGGCAGTTTTGATGTATCAACACCACATATCTCAACTTTATGTCTAGTCATTCTGTCAACCCTCCCAGTCGGTGATGCTGTTCAAGGACAGTATCTCCTCACGGAAAGGTTTTTATGCACTTGCAAAAATTGAAACACGGGTCGAAAACTGCATAAATCCTTATGAAATATAGCTATACCATTTTATTAAATTCTTTTTTAAGCCTTCGGATAATTTTCTTCTCCAGTCGTGAAATATATGACTGAGAAATTCCAAGCATATCTGCAACATCCTTTTGTGTTTTCTCTTCCTCACCGATAAGCCCAAAACGCAGCTCCATGATCTGTTTTTCCCTGGCATTCAACTTTTCCAATGCACTCTTCAGTAATGTCTTATCCACAGTAGACTCCAGGTTTTTTGTGATTATATCTTCTTCCGTCCCGAGCACATCGGATAAAAGTAATTCGTTTCCATCCCAATCAATATTCAGTGGCTCGTCGAAGGATATTTCTGATTTCAGTTTATTGTTTCTCCGCAAGTACATTAGAATTTCATTTTCAATACATCTGGAGGCATATGTAGCAAGTTTAATTTTCTTTTCTGGGTTGAACGTATTGACTGCCTTGATTAATCCTATTGTCCCTATACTGATCAAATCCTCGATATTAATTCCTGTATTTTCAAATTTACGGGCAATATATACAACGAGCCTAAGGTTTCGCTCGATCAGCATGGCCCTTGCTGCTTTGTCTCCCTTTGGCAATAATATGAGCAGTTCCATTTCTTCCTGCTTTGATAATGGTGGTGGAAGTGCCTCACTACCACCAATATAATATATTTCAGAAGATTTAATTCCTAATTTGATTAATAATTTATACCAATTCAGTTTCAGCTTCATTTTCCATAGATTCACACTAATCCACTCCTTATGCAGTTTGTATGGTTGCTAGTTTCATAATTTGCGGGTGCAGCAAACAATGATAGCTGCCATCCTTTATTAATGTCCCAAATTGAATGCCGACTAAAACATTTGTGGACATAAGATTGTTGTTATCATACTTTATCAATATCTGATCAGGCCTGATAGCAAGTAAGAACATGCTTCTTCCTTCCACCCCATGATAGGGAATGACCTGAATTTTACTATCCCATTCTTTAGGAATTCGATCGAGATCCAATCGATCATTTGCTTCTTTTAGCTGTTCCCATTCATCATCTGAAAACCAATTTTTTAAAAATGTTTCATCACAAATCACTACTGGTTTTTTGGTGAGTGGATCAATTAGTTGATTACCGCTATCAATATAGCCCATCGTTGAAAATGAGCTGCTTTTGATCTGTATATTAACTTCACATAACTGGTCGTATCTTATCTTTTCGCTTGCATGCTCGTCCATTCGGTGTTTGGTAAAGTACCATACAATTGGAAATCCAATAATTATGAACAGCCAGCTGATCGGATCGCCATAACCCCTGTTAAAAGTTAATATTCCGTTTTCAGTAACCGCTACTGGATTTGCAAGTAAAAAATATATTGCTGTTAATCCACCTCCAATTGCAAATGAAGTAAAATAAAATAATAATAATAATTTCATATACCGGTAAATCCCAGTAAAACCGAACGCACACAAAATAATCAATGCGGAATACAAAATTTTCCCTAGTAATCCATTAACAAAAGAACCAGGAAAAAATAATGTAAGCGGTACAATCAAAGAAGCGATAAATGCACCGAACAGCAATCGTATTTTCCCTGCATTATCCCTTGCCAAAGCCTTTGTCAGCATTAAGAGCATCAAATCGAGAAAAAAGTTCAATGCCAATACGGCATCAAGGTAAATAGTCAATGTTTCTCTTCCTTCCCTCTAATCAATACGGAGTTTAAGCTTTCAGAGATTTATGTTTTTTTATTATGGAATTACTGAAAAGTATAGATGACTATCCAAGCAAAGTCTGTCACTTCTTGTATGCATAATAAAGCTAATTTTAACTATTTCTCGAAAACATTGTCGGTAACTTTCAGAAATAATTCAGCTGGTTTATTACGCGGTTATAAGCACAATACCGAAATAACAAGTGCCTTTTCGGTTCCAGTCCGAAGTGCTATCAATCAGCAATGTTTCTGGTTTAAGAAGCCATTCCATCAAACTTTCCAGCGCTGAAAGCTCTGGAAAGTTTGATGGTAATACAATAAGAATAAGAGGTGGATTTTGTCGAAGTAACCCTGAAAAAAAGTGAGGCTGCACCCCGGTATTTCATTCAGGGCACAACATCACTTTTTTAAGGAATTAGAAAGTATGTTATTGTGAGAGCTATTAATTCTTACACATAAATAGCCATGTCTGCTCGGTTCCTAAACACGCATGAATAAGCAATGGACATTCCAATCGCGAAAATCATGCGCTTTTTGTTCAGCTAATATTTCTACCAATCTTCTTCCTTCTCTTCCAATTTATTGTATTCTGTCCCCTCCTTTTTGAGAGAGCGAAAGATGGCTGCCATCATTATAAGTATGATTATGCCAAATGGAAGTGCTGTAATTGTAGCAATTGCCTGAAGCCCTTCCAGCCCCCCGCTCAGTAACAGTACAGTTGCAATTGACGAAATAAGCAACCCCCAGATTACAAGAATTTTATTCCGAGGATTCAGATCGCCGGAGGAGGAAAAGACGCCAAGAACATAAGTAGCAGAATTAGCTGAAGTTATAAAAAAGATCCCAATCAGAATCAGGGATGTGATGTTTAACAGTATACCTAAGGGCAACTGATCCAGAACCTGGAACAGACCCACTTCAGGTGTCTCATTAATTTCGGAAGCAAAATCAGCCTGCCCTGTAAGCTCCATATGAATTCCGGTTCCACCAAACACGACGAACCAGAAGATCGTTACAAGGGTTGGAACGATAAGAACACCCATCATAAATTCTCCAAGTGTACGCCCCTTCGAAACTCTTGCAATAAACGTACCAACAAACGGACTCCACGAAATAATCCAGGCCCAATAAAAAAGGGTCCATGTACTCATCCACTCATTTTCAGCCATATAGGGAGTTGTGTTAAAGGATAACTCAAAAAAACCGGCTCCATATTGTCCAATTGTTTTAAAAATATGTTCAATCAAAAAAACGGTTGGACCAAGAATGAGGACGATTATCAGAAGAGCCCCAGCAATACCGAGATTTGATATACTAAGATATTTCATTCCTTTGTCCAGGCCGGAAATGACAGAAAGAAGAAAAATAACTGTAACTGTAATAAGGATTATCAGCTGTGTAGTCGTATTATTCGGTAAACCGAAAACTTCCGACAATCCGCTGCCAACCTGCATTGTACTTAGCCCAAAAGAAGTAGCGATTCCCACAGTTGTTGCCACAATAGCTGCAATATCAATTAGCTTACCAGGCCAATTATGAATACGGTCACCAATCAATGGATAAAACGTGGAACTGACTAAACCCGGGAGGTTTTTACGAAACTTTGCAAAAGCAATACCCAACGCTACTATTGCATAAATCGCCCATGGGTGTATACCCCAGTGAAAAACGCTGAGAACTAAACCTTTCTCAGCTGCTTCCTGACTTTCTGCTTTTATTCCGCCTGGCGGATCGGCGAAATGGGATAAAGGTTCTCCGATTCCCCAAAAGACAAGCCCAACACCCATTCCTGCAGCAAAAAGCATTCCAATCCAAGCGAAGTAGGAATACTCTGGTTTGGAATCTCTTTCCCCAAGCTTCATATGGCGGTATGGACCAATACCAAGATAAAGACAAAATACTATAAATAATACTGTTGCCAGCACATAAAACCATCCTACATTTTGAGTAATCAAATCCATAAATGCCGTCGTAGTCTTATTCATGAAATCTGGAGAAACAATTCCCCATATAACAATGCTGAAAATGATTATAGCTGAAACAATAAATACAATATGTGACCTGAAACTTTCCAAGAGAGATTTCATTTTGTCTGATTCACCACACCTTCAAATACATTTAAAACGATAGGAAGCTTCCACACAGTAATTTCCTACCACGTCTTAGCAAGCATTAAACATAGTGCAGCTTGCTGAATCAGAACGGTTTTTGGTATAGGTATAGGCTGTTTCCTAAAAGAATTAAAAATTCATATTCGTGGAACAAAAGCGCAAGCGCCTTGATCACCCACGACAAGCTGGAGCTGGCCGATCAAAAGCGGAGGTGACTATTCAGAAAACGCATGCATAAGCAAGGGACTGGAAAGCGCATGGTTTTGGCGCTTGGAATGTCCCTTGCTTATGACAGGAGTTTCTAGGAACCGGAGCTGGACGTGGCTGTTTATGTGTAAGAATTAATTGCTGCCAAAATTTATACTTTCTTTACTTGCCATCGAAAAAACTCTCATCAGTCTGATGAGAGTTTTTTTACTTCGCAGTAAAGATTCTATATAGAGAAGAATAAGTTCCTTGATATAAAAAGTTAATCAAAATATGAATGGCTTCTGACTAGAACTTTTACAATTAAATAAGTAAAAAGGTTGCCCCAAAAGAGAGTATCCCCCCTCATTTTGAGACAACCTTATCAATACGGTTTTCTTAAGCTAATTAGGATCTGTTTCGGTTACGGTTCCTCAAGAAAGTAGGAATATCCAACTCATCATCCTCTTGTCTGACCCGAGGCTGTGGTTGCTGTTGTTCACGTTGAGCAGGCTCCTCGGTTGCTTTTGCAGCAGCGTGCTGATTATGGCTAATCATCGGTCGATGCTGTTTTTGCTTGGGTTCTGCTTTTTGTACGGATTCATCAAATCCTGTTGCAATAACAGTGACAACAATCTCATCATTCAGATTCTCGTTAATAACCGATCCAAAAATGACATTTACTTCTTTATCGGCAGCTGAAGTTACAAGATCAGCCGCTTCCTGAACTTCATAAAGGCTCAGATTTGCACCACCAGTGATGTTCATTAAGATTCCATGCGCACCATCAATAGAGGTCTCAAGCAATGGGGAAGAAATTGCCTTTTTGGCAGCCTCTGTTGCGCGAGTTTCACCAGTCGCAATTCCAATACCCATTAATGCAGAGCCTTTATCATACATAATTGTTTTAACATCAGCGAAGTCCACATTAATCAGACCAGGTTTGGCAATCAAATCAGATATACCCTGTACACCTTGTCTAAGTACATTATCAGCTTCTCGGAATGCTTCAAGCATTGGAGTGTTTTTATCGACAATTTCCAGCAATCTGTCATTAGGGATAACAATCAGTGTATCAACACTGCCTTTTAGTGTATCGATACCAGTAATTGCCTGTGTGGATCGCCTTCTTCCTTCAAAAGAAAATGGACGTGTCACGACACCGACAGTTAAAGCTCCTAAATCCTTAGCAACCTGAGCAATAACAGGTGCTGCACCAGTCCCGGTACCTCCACCCATTCCTGCAGTTACAAAGACCATATCCGCACCTTTTAGAACTTCTTCCAATTGTTCTTTGCTTTCTTCCGCAGCTTTTTTCCCCACTTCAGGATTGGCACCTGCACCTAAACCACGTGTCAATTTTCCGCCAATCTGAATTTTTGCCTCCGCTTTAGATAAATTTAATGCTTGGGCATCTGTGTTTACTGCGATAAATTCAACGCCTTCCACCCCGTGCTCAATCATTCGGTTTACAGCATTGTTACCGCCGCCGCCGACACCGATAACTTTAATTGTAGCTAATTCCTCCATATTTGTATCAAAATCCAACATATATCTTTCCTCCTAATATGCAAATTACAAGAAATCCGGAAACTATTTATTTAAAGACAATTTTTCGTAACTCTTTTTAATCAAAGAAATACTTAAACAAATTAGCAAAACCAGAGTCTTTTTTCTTCGTTTCTTTCATCTCGCTCTTTTCTTTTGTTTGTTTCATTTGTCTTTTCGGTTTCATTTCGTTCGTATTCAACGCTACAGAAGGGAATAATTCTTTCCCTTGGATTTTCGCATTACGATAAGCAAACTGCAATATCCCAACTCCTGCTGTGAATTGGGGTACTCTTACACCTATGTAATCCGGGATGGCTACGCGCACGTTCGAGCGAAAGAGATCCTGTGCAAGTTCAAGGCTTCCTGGCATTGAGATTGTACCACCAGTCAGTACATACCCTCCAGGCAGTTCATGATAACCCATTTTTCTTATTTCTCTTTCGACATATGCGTAGACTTCTTCCAATCTTGCTTCAATCATATCAGAAATCTGCAACTGGTTATAGGGCTGTTTTTTATTGCTCCCTATAGTGGATACTTCGAAGGTTTCCTCTTCCCGGGCATCATCATAAAATGCATGGCCATAGTTTAGTTTTACATCTTCTGCTTCTTCAGTTGATGTCCTCAATCCAATCGACAAGTCCTTTGTAATATTATCTCCACCCAAGCTTATAACACTTGTCGTAACAAGATGGTCATTTTCAAAGATAGAAACAGTTGTACAGCCACCGCCGACATCGATAAGCGCAACACCCATATTTTTTTCATCAGTAGACAACGCGCTTGTGCCTGTTGCAAGGGGTTGAAGGCAAATGTCAGAAACCTGCAGATTTGCACGTTCCACACATTTTAGAATGTTATGTAATACGGTTTTCGAACATGTAATGATGGTTCCTTCCATTTCCAACCGGACCCCGATCATTCCTCGCGGATCGGTTATTTCATCCAACCCATCAACGATAAACTGTTTGGGGATGACGTCAATGATCTCACGTTCTGGAGGAATGGAAATCACCTGTGCACCTTCAATTACCCTAGTAACATCCTCATCTCCAATTTCCCTGTTTTCACTTTGAACTGCAACGACTCCATGACAGGGCTGTAATTGAATATGATTCCCGTTGATTCCAACGACAACCCTTTCAATTTGCATTCCTACCATGCGTTCTGCCTGTTCAACTGCACTCCTGATGGAATGCACAGTCTGGTCAATGTCAACAATTGCACCTTTTTTCATGCCGTTTGACTTGGCAGTTCCAACTCCAATAATATTCAATGAATCATTTAAAACTTCTCCAATGATAACTTTTATTGTCGTCGTACCTATATCAAGACTTACTAATATTTCGCTATTGTTCAATGAAAGGCACCTCCAAATTAAGAAACATTTCAATTTCTTAATTATGTTTCTATAATACTACTTTTTTGTTTATTGTATAATCTATTATTTTAAAGGAAATCAGTAAAAAAATAAAATATATATATGTTATTCAACATAGAATATCAATATACCTTTTCATTTTTATAAAAAAATGAATTCCTTATTATACTGTTCGCATAGAAGTTGATTTATATGACTGATTTCAATGCCCTGAATCTTCTAAATCCACTTCAACTTCGGGATCGATATCATCGTCGGTTTCTTCTTCATCGAAGGATTTAAAATAAGCTCCAACACCGATGTGGAGTATTCCTTTTTCCTCAGGGTCAAGCTGGGATACAATCGAAGGATATACTTCCATTTTTTCTGCGAAATCACGAATGGTTCCCTTAACAATATAACCATCATTCATATAAAGCAGGATATTATTTTTGTTCTCATCTGTCGGTTTCCAATGGATTTCGGAAATGATATCAAGAATGTTTTCTGGTAATTCTTCCAGCTCCATGGCCATTCTATCCAAATGATCTTTCTCATCGAAACCATAGATCAGCGGCGCATCACCACGAAAATGGTCTTGGCCCGCTTCAAGGATTTCCCCATTGGCCATAATCGGATAGTATGTCGTTTCTTCTCGTAAATACCCAATAATTTGATGTTCCGATACATTAATATTTACTGTCCATGGAAGGCTTCTTTCAACTGATACAGATTCTACCAGCGGATCTCCAACAATCAAGCTTTCAATCTCTTTTTTATTGATAGTCCAAATATTTGTTTCTGTTGTTAGCTTGCTTTGCTCAATAATGTCATCATTCGCTATATATGAATTCCCAATAACATTTATTGTTTTTATGTGGCTCAATGGTGATTGCAGATAGACAATGATTGCTATTAAAAAGAAAAAGATCGATAGATAAAATATAAGACGTCGGTTTGCTTTTTTCTTGCGGGCTTGTTTCAATTTAGGAATGCGATCCTCAATTGAAACAATATTTTTTTGGCTCATCCCCATTTCTTCCTTTTTACATTTATTAAAATAATAAACGGCAGTAGAGGAGCCGTTTCAATCTATTTACAAGAATTATATCACAAATCATATGGTAAGATGTAGTGTGCAGGTTATAGTTTATCAAGTTTTTTGCCGATAAATGAAGTGACGCTGTTTCCCGGCAATGCGAAACACGAAAATGTTCGATCAAATTTTGGAATAAGTGCTTATATTTAACAACACTCCTACCGAACATAGCGTTAATGTCAGAGAAGAACCTCCGTAGCTCAAAAAAGGTAAAGTAATACCGGTTACTGGAATAAGTCCGATGACGACACTTATGTTAATCATTGCCTGTACGGCAAGCATTGCGGAGATTCCTAAAGCTAAAAATCGTCCGAACAAATCTGGTGCTTCCAAAGAGATTTTTATCCCCCGCCATAATAGCAGGAAAAACAGGAAAATGACTGCAGTTCCGCCAAGAAACCCCAATTCCTCTCCCAGAATTGCAAAAATGAAATCTGTTTGTGGTTCAGGTAAGTAGAAATATTTTTGCAAACTATTTCCAAAGCCTAAACCCATCAAACCGCCTGGCCCAATTGCATACAACGATTGTATAATCTGGAAACCATCGCCTAACGGATCTTCCCATGGATTTAAAAAAGCCGTAATCCGATTAATTCGGTAAGGAGCAGAAGCAATTAAACCTGCAAAACCAAGGAGTCCTAATGCTGCAAGTCCGAAAAAATGTGTCAGCCTTGCGCCAGCAGAAAAAATCATAATCATACAGGTAACGACGAGGACCATTCCCGTACCAAGGTCCGGCTGCAGCATAATTAAACCAAATGCTGTAAAAATCAGCATGATACATGGAAAAAAACCCTTTTTAAATGAAGTTATATATTTCTGGTTTGCCGAAAGTATGGCTGCCAGGAAAATGATCAACCCCAGCTTCATGAACTCCGACGGTTGGATACTGAATGCCCCGACACCAATCCAACTCTGTGCCCCTCCCCTAATAAGACCAACTCCTGGGATAAGCACTAGCAATAAGAGTGCAAAACAGAAGATAAGAATCATATTGGCATACTTTTTCCAAGTATAATACGGTATTACCATAAAGAAGAACATTGCAATTACTCCTGCTCCTGCAAACAAAAGCTGTCTTTTTAAATAATAATAGGCATCGTCAAATTTGTATTCAGACCAAATATAAGAAGAACTGTATACCATGACAACTCCTGCTGCTAGCAGTGTGCATATAACAAAAAGCAAAGTCATATCCGGTTTTCTTTGCTCATTCAAAAGTTTATTAAACAAAAAAACACCCCTTTTTACCAATGTAGGATTAGGGGCGTTCGTTGTAGTGATTATGAAATTGTAATGCTGCAGATAACTTAGTTACCGTAACAGCCACATCCAGCTCCAGCGCTTAAGCGTATCGAACTCCCATCACCTCTTGAATCGATCGGTACCATCGGAGTAGTCGAGGTGCCTTTTCGCTCGGAAGCAAAAGATGTACTATGGCTGCGCTTATCCTATCTCCTGCGGCTCTGTTCTGTCGATACGTCAATCACCTGGCTTTAAGCTTTTGTACTTGCCCCTATTTTAGTTTATGCACGGCTTGTACAAAAATGTCTCCTCTTTCTTCAAACGACCGGTATTGATCCCAGCTTGCACAGGCTGGTGAGAGAAGGATTACATCATCCTCCTTAGAGACAGAATAGGCCTTTCCTACGGCCTCTTCCACATTCTCTGCCTCTACGGTTTGAATAGCAGCTTCCTCTGCCAGACGCCTCAGCTTTTCAGCAGTCTGCCCAAATACAATCATCGTTTTTACATCTTTCAAGTACGGCAATAAATCTGCAAATTCATTTCCACGGTCAAGACCTCCAGCCAATAAGATCACAGGTTGCATAAACGCGCTTAAGGCCTTTTGTGTTGCCAATATATTTGTTGCTTTGGAATCGTTATAAAATGATCGACCATTGATATTTCCAACAAACTGCAGACGATGTCTAACCCCGGCAAAAGTCGTTAATACTTTTTTGATACCTTCATTGGATGCACCATTTATTTTCCCTGCAGCCACTGCAGCAAGTATGTTTTCGAGATTATGTTCTCCTACAAGTACAATTTCTTTTCTGGAAATTACTTTTTCACCTTCAAAGTAAACATATTCTTCATCTGTCCAAGCACCTGTTTCCAGCTTCTTGCTCACTGAAAATGGGACTTGTTTCGCCTTTGCATGATGAACTGCTTGCGAAATCGAAGGGTCATCCGCATTATAGACAAGATAATCCTCTGCTGTTTGGTTCCTGAAGATATTAAACTTCGCTTGTTTGTAATTATCGATTGTTTTATGGTAATCCAAATGTGCTTCAAATATGTTCAGTAAAACGGATGTTGTTGGCTTAAATTTTTCAATTCCCTGTAACTGGAAGGAGGAGAGCTCAAGAACGAGATTTTCACCTCTTTTTAAGTCATGTACAGCTTCTGTAGCTACAACACCAATATTTCCAGCGACTTTAACAGGCTGGTCACTCTTTTTGAGCATTTCTGTTATCAGTGTTGTCGTTGTTGTTTTACCGTTAGACCCAGTAACACCAATAATCGGTCCATCTGCTAAATGAAAAGCTAGTTCAATTTCCGTAATAATGGGAATTCCCCGTGTTGATGCTTCTGCAACAATTGGATTGTCGTATGGTATCCCAGGATTTTTAACGACTATTTCTATGCCATCCAAAATAGAAATAGGATGGGAGCCAACAATGACATCGGCGCCCATCTTTTTTAAATTCATTACATTTTCATCATTCTCACTTGCCTTCATATCATTAACAATGACATTTTTCTCGTTGGCAAGCAATGTTTCTGCTGCTGCTGTTCCACTTTTCGCCAAACCGAGTACCAGTATGCTGGAATATGGGAAATCTGTAAATTTCTTCATTACAAGCCCACCTCAATATAGATGCCAAGTGCGGCGAACAAGACTCCTACAAGCCAGAATGTTGTGACTACACGCCATTCTGACCAACCAAGCAATTCATAATGGTGATGTAGAGGGCTCATTTTAAACACTCTTTTTCCTGTTGTTTTAAAAGAGATAACCTGAATGATCACTGAAAGTGTCTCAATTACGAAGACCCCACCAATAATCACGAGAAGTATCTCCATTTTCAATATAATTGAAATTGCTGCGATTGCCCCTCCAAGGGCTAATGAACCTGTGTCTCCCATGAATACCTTGGCGGGATGTGCATTGAATACAAGAAACCCTAGTAATGCACCCACTACAGCAAGCGCAAATATTGCCGCTTCGTTTTGTGGCGTACCGTACCATGCAAGAACCGCAAAAGCTCCAAATGCAATGGCTGCTGTCCCGGCCAATAACCCATCCAAGCCATCTGTCAGATTTACGGCATTTGATGCACCGACCATCATGAATATAATCAATATTGCATACGTCCAGCCAATATCCCATTGAATATCAGTACCGGGAATGCGAATTGCCGTTGAAAATTCTTGACTTCTCAGAATAAAATAAAAAACGAGTGCTATAATAATCTGACCCAGCAATTTTTGTTTCGATGTCAGTCCCAGATTCCGCTTCATGACAACTTTAATAAAGTCATCAAGGAATCCGAGCAGGCCATAGCCGAACAAAACAAATATCAAAAGCCATATTTCATAGCCTATACCTTCTCCACCAGCCCTGCTGGCCATAATCAGGGAGGTAATGATGATGCTAAAGATAATCATGATCCCGCCCATCGTAGGGGTACCAGTTTTTTTCATATGTGACTTAGGTCCTTCTTCTCTAATGCTTTGCCCAAACTTTAATCTTCTTAAAAATGGAATAAATATTGGAGATAGAAGAACGGTAATGAGAAATGCTATAGCTATTGTAATTAATAAAACAGTTATATTCACTTCGTTTCCTCCTCATACGTAACCGTCCAACTAAGATTTGGTTAATTTTCCTCTGTAAGGTTTTGTATATCTTCAATAATTGTTTCAAATTTCAATCCTCTGGAAGCCTTAAATAACAGTAATGTATCCTTTGTCAGATAAGAATGCAACGACTCAGCCAATTCTTCCTTGGATGTAAAATGAGAGCACTCAATACTGCTTTCCGTTTTATCGACTTCTTCACAAATGATTTCAGCTTTATCTCCAAACGTGAATAAAGCTGTAATCGGTGGCGTAATTGCTTCAGCAATTGACCGGTGTAACTGCTCAGCATGATCACCCAGCTCCAGTATATCACCAAGAACTAATACTTTCTGCTTGAATCCAGACAGCTGTTTAACAACTTCAATCGATGCAATCATTGAAGTTGGGGAAGCATTATATGCATCGTTGATAATGGAAGCATCATGCTTTCCTTTTATTAATTCAAACCGCATGCCTGTAAGCTCCAGGTTTTGTAAAGCATCATTGCTTGTTTCTGGAGGGATATTCAATTGTTCTCCAATTGTTAATGCAAAGGAAGCATTTTTAGCATGGTGTTTTCCCAACAGTGGAACTTTATACGTTAACTCATCTGACAGTTTGAACACTGTTTCCTTTGGAGTAATGGATACATTTGAAAGGACATTATCATTTGTTTTAAGAAAGCCATTTTTTATGATCTTTTGGGGAAACTGCAAGTTCTGAAGCAGGGCTTCGTCACCATCCACGATTAATACGCCATCTTCCTTCATACCATTCACTATTTCAAGTTTTGCCTTGGCTATTCCCTCTCTTGACCCTAAAAATTCAATATGTGATTCTCCAATATTGGTTATGATTGCATAATCCGGTCTGGCAATTTTCGATAGGAGATCGATCTCTCCGAAGTTACTCATGCCCATTTCCAGTATTAATACTTCGGTCTCTCTGTCCATTGACAAAATCGTAAGCGGCAAACCGATATGGTTATTAAAATTACCATTCGTATAATGGGTACGGTATGTTGTTTTCACTACCGTCGTAATCAAATCCTTCGTTGTCGTTTTGCCGTTTGAACCGGTGACTCCGACAACAATTGGATTTATCTCATTTCGGTAATTGGCTGCCAATTCCTGCAATGCATTTAGCGTATCAGCTACGAAGAAGATTGGAAAGTCTTCTGGGAGTGAGTCTGGGACTTTCTTGCTTTTATCCCAGATTAGTGCACCTGCACCATTCTCAACTGCCTGTTCGGAAAATTGATGACCGTCAAAATTTTCACCGACTAATGGTATAAACAAGGAATTATCCGCTTTGCTCCTACTGTCTGTGCTCACTTCATTGATCTCTTTGCTGTCCTGAACATTTCCTTGATTGTCTGTAAAGATTTCTGATAACCAATTCGTTGTAAATATCATAATTATTTCTCCTTAGCATGTATTGCTGTTCTTGCAACTTCACGATCATCGAAGTCATACTTAGTATGACCAATTACCTGATATGTTTCATGGCCTTTTCCGGCAATAAGGATAATATCTTCATCCTTGGCATAGTTTACTGCCTGTTTAATTGCATCTTTACGGTCCTCAATCACTTCAAAACTTCCGTCAGATTCATCTAAACCGCTTGTCATGTCATCCAAAATTTGTTGTGGGTTTTCAGTCCTTGGATTATCGGAAGTGAATATTGCATGGTCTGCATAGGTGAGGGCGATTTTTGCCATCAATGGACGCTTGCTTCTATCCCGATCGCCGCCACATCCTACTACGACATACACTTTTTTCTTGGCAAATTCACGGCTGGTCTGCAGTACATTTTCGAGAGAATCCGGGGTATGTGCATAATCCACGATAACCGCAAAATCCTGTCCCTCCACGACCGGTTCAAAACGTCCGTTCACACCGTTTATGCTTTCCATTGCAGTTTTTATGACAGACAGAGGTACTTTGGCTGCTATTGCAGCGGTACTTGCAGCAAGCATATTATATACATTGAACATTCCTATCAGCCTACTGTTGATAGGAATTTCCCCTGCTGGTGACTTCAGGTTAAATGATGTTCCAGTCGCTTGAAGATTAATATTCTCAGCCATAACGGATGCATTTCGTTTGCACCCGTACGTCAGAATATGCTGTGCTGTACTATTCTTCAGCAGATTGCTTGATGGATCGTCTTCATTTATAACTGCAAACTTCTGAGAGTTGCTATTGTAACTATTTCCGAGCTGGGAAAATAATAAGCTCTTAACTCGGAGATAATCCTGTAAATCGGTATGATAATCCAAGTGATCCTGTGACAGGTTGGTAAAGATTGCAATATCATATTCACAGCCATAGACTCGGCCGAGATCAAGCGCATGTGATGAAACTTCCATAATTGCCTGGTCTACATTTTCCGAACGCATTTTGTCAAAAATGCGTTGAAGATGCAAAGCATCAGGTGTTGTATTTGCCACTGGGTATGTATCATCGCCAATTTTTAGTTGTATGGTTCCGATAACCCCCGTCTTTTTTCGATGAAGATTAAATATTTTTTCCAGCAGATATGTAACAGTTGTTTTTCCGTTTGTACCCGTTACACCTATCAGTGGAAGTGTTGCTGTTGGATAATTGAAATATTTTGCTGCCAGCATCGGCAGGACTCGATTTGTATCGGTAACCTTTATAATTGGAACAGATACGTTTGCATTTATCGTTTTTTCAGCAATCACTGCAACTGCCCCATTTGCGACAGCCTGCTCGACATAATTATGGCCATCGACGGTAAAGCCAGTAATGCAAATGAATACATTACCAGGTTTTATCGTGCGTGAGTCCATTTTCAGATCGTTACATTCGATCTTATCAATTGGCGAATTCGTTTCATAAAATGGTATTACACCAAGCAATTCTTTTAATTTCATAACTAACATCCTTATCTTTTATATCCTACATATGTATTCTTCAAGCAATCGATTTTTAAGAGGGTGGCCAGTCACCCTCTTTCACACATTCGCTTATATATTATAGCAAACTTCCCCGTATTTAACGATGTTTTTCGTCTGACAGATAAATTCTTATTGTTGATCCTTGTTCCAATTTAGTTCCTGGATCTGGAGACTGATCGGCAATATAATCACCTTCCCCACTTGTTTCAATGGATAAGTCAAGTAAATATTCAGCTAGCTCCTGGTTGGAATGACCAATTAAATCAGGGACCTCCACTTTTGGCATTTCAGGCCACATATACTCTTTTTCCAGACCATCTGTACGTGGTTCAACATCCATCGCCCTCAAACTGTCCCCGATTATTGTCCCAACGATTGGCGCTGCAACTACCCCTCCAAATTGAACTGTATTCTTCGGATTGTCTACAGCTAGATAGACAATGATTTCTGGATCATCCGCTGGCGCAAATCCGATAAATGAAACAATATAGTTATTTTCCAAATAAGCTCCATTTGGTCCTACCTTTTGAGCAGTACCTGTCTTTCCGCCAACACGGTAACCATCCACATATGCCGGCCTTCCTGTTCCTTGAGCTACAACACTTTCAAGCGCATGGCGTAATTCCTCTGAGGTAGATTCAGATATAACGCTTCTTTTTAAAATTGGTTCGTTTTTTTCTACTGTCTCACCTGTAATAGGATCTATCCATTCATCGGCAATATAAGGCTCATACAGATAACCGCCGTTAACTGCCGCCGCAACAGCCATAACCTGCTGAATAGGTGTAACAGATACCCCTTGACCAAATGAAGTTGTAGCAAGTTCAACGGGACCTACATTTTTAGGGTCGAATAGTATACCATTCCCTTCTCCCTGCAAATCAATCCCCGTTTTTTCTCCAAATCCAAAATTGTCTATATACGAGAAAAGTTTTTCAGTTCCCAGCAGCTGACCAAGATTTACAAAGCCAGGGTTACAGGAATTCTGCACGACTTCCAGGTAACTTTGATGTCCGTGTCCACCGCTTTTCCAGCAATGTATTGTTGATCCACCTACAGATATATCCCCATCATCGTAATAATCGTCTTCTTCCAGATCAACCATCTGTTCTTCCAACGCTGCTGCAAGGGTAATTATTTTAAACGTGGAACCCGGCTCATAGGTGCTCCAGATCGGTAAATTTCTTCCAAAAATCGAAGCATCCACTTCCTGGTACTTTTCAGGATGGAAATTGGGGCGTGTGGTCATCCCAAGAACACCACCAGTTTTTGGGTTAATGGCTATTGCCAGCGCGCCGTCAGGATTATATTTTAAAACTGCCGCGTCCAGTTCCCTCTCCATTATGGTCTGTACTTTCGAATTGATTGTGGTTTTTAAATTAAGTCCATCAGTTGGTGGTGTATAGACATCTGCGAGACTATCAAGCCTTCTTCCCTTCGCATCCGAGTAAAAGGAAAGACTGCCCTGTGTTCCTTTAAGCTTTTCTTCATAGGAGAGCTCGAGGCCCATCAGCCCTTGATTATCTATGCCAGTAAATCCAAGCACGTGTGACAAATCATCGCCATAAGGGTAGTGTCTCTTTGAGTCTTTTGCCAGATAGATCCCATTCAGGTTCAGATTACGTATTGCCTTTTCCTGCTCTTCTGAAATTTTGATGCCTTCCGGTCGAAGACTCACGCTTGATTCGTTTTTTGTAATATTTTCCAGCACCTTTTCTTGACTGACATCAAGGATGTGTGCCAGTTTTTTGGCAGTATCTTCTGGATTCTCTATTTGTCTCGGAATTGCCACAACTGAGGGAGCTGTTACATTCTCAGCTAATACCTCTCCATCGGCATCCAAAATATACCCTCGCTCCGCCTCAAAAATTATGTCTCTTGTCCAGAGATCGTTTGCTTGTCCTGTCAGCCTTTCACCCATGACAAATTGGACATAGCCCAACCGTATGACGATAACGGCAAGTATAATGAGCCCAAAAAGAAAAACAGTAACTATTCGTTTTTTCACGGTAACAGCAGATACGCGTTTCATTCTCCATCCCCTTTTCACAGGTTGGTTTGTATCCACTATATGAGTTAAAAAAACTGAATAGAACACTGTTTGTCCATCGGCTGCTTTTTCGGAAGTTCTTTTTTATTCTTCCTCTGTGGAAGCCTCATCTGTTAATTCCTCTGCTTCTTCTCCGTTTCTATTGTCATCTACATTTTCTTCCGGCTCCTCATCTGGAGGCAAAAGTTCAACACCTAAATAATCGTTTTCCTTGATTGGTGTACCTTCCGGAATGTTTTGCGTTACAACATAGCCGTTTCCGAAAGTTTCGACCTTTAGCTGCATTAAATCTGTGAGCTTCATCACATCTCTAAGTGACCAGCCAATTATATCTGGCATTTGAGGTTCGTCTGTAATCAAGATAATTCGGTCGCTCGGAAGAACAGCTTCTCCTTCGGTTACACTCGCTGCCACAATCTCTTCTCCATCACCGACTAACGACACCTTCAGACCTTGTTTAACAAGCATGTCTTCCGATTCAGTAGCATTTTCGCCTATCAATTTAGGCACCGTAATTTGCTGAATTCTATCATTTCCCTCTATATCCGGGTCAATATTAAGATAATGAAGACTGTTTTCAACTACATTATTAAAAACAAATGACAGTGGTACAGAACCCGTTTCAGTCGGTTCCAATTCCGGCTGTTGAATAGATACATACATAATTAGCTCGGGATCTTCAATTGGGGCCATTCCAAGAAATGAAAAGACATAATTTTCCTTTCCAGTTAAATATCCTCCCCCGTCAGGGTTCGGTATTTCTGCAGTACCTGTTTTGCCGCCCACTGTATAATCATCCAACTGATATATCTTTCCTGTTCCATTTTCTCCATTAACGACTGATTCGAGTAATTTTAAAACCTGGTCTGCTGTCTCGGCTGAAATAGGCTCTCCAACTACATTCGGTGATTTTTGTTCAATAACTTTCCCATTTGTGGAGTCAACAATCTTGTCAATCACATATGGCTGAAGCATTTTCCCATCATTTGCAATTGCAGTAGCTGCCTTCATTTGCTGAATTGGCGTGGTCGTACTCCCCTGACCGAATGAAGTTGTTATTTTCTCTAAAGGCCAGTTATAAAGAATTTGCCCGGCAACCTCTCCCGGTAAATCTATTCCAGTTTTTTCATGAAACCCAAAGGCATGCAGATATTCTAAAAACGTATCTGTACCAATTTTTTCCCAGACAAGCTTCGCAGTAGCCACATTGGAAGAACGCTGAAAACCTTCGTCATAGGAGATCACTCCCCAGCCTTCACCACCATTATGGTCATGAATTTTCTTTACTTGTTCATTGGGCTGGTAACTCCCCGACTGGAAACCTTCCGAGCCGTTGTAGACACCTTCTTCGATTGCTGCAGCCCACGTAAACATTTTCACTGTAGAACCGGGTTCAAAAGGTGTGGAAATCACGTCATTATACCAGTTTTCCACATTTTCAGGGTTATTCGGGTCATAGCTGGGACGACTGCTCATCGCCAAAACTTGTCCCGTTTTGGCATCCATTACGATTGCATTCATCTTTTTTGGATTGTAATTTTCGTCTACTTGCGATAGAACGTCTTCCAAGAGAGTCTGGATTTTCTGATCAATCGTCAAGTAAACGTCATCACCGTCTTCAGGCAATTGAATAATTTCATTAGGATCCAATAATTTTTTATTGTATCTGTCCCTTTGGTAGGAAATAAAACCATCCGTCCCGCTTAAGAGATCGTTCATTTCATTCTCCATACCTGCAATACCGATAATTTCATTTTTATACCCGTCATCCGTCTCAATTTCTGTTTCCCTGGCGAACCCAATGATATGGGAAGCGAACATTCCATTCGGATAATAGCGTATAGACTCTTCCTCGAAATTGATGCCGGGAATATCCAGCTCAGAAATTTCATCTTTTTTCTGTTGGGAAAGTTCTTTTCCGATTTTACCGAATTCAACCTGAAATCTCCCGTTCTCAATTCCACGTTTTAATGGATCAAGTATTTCGCTGACTTCCACGTCTAAAAGAGGAGCCAGCGTTTCCGCTGTCTTTTGCGGATCTTCTACATGCAAGGGCTCCTCTGATTTATCCGAATACGCTTCATCTAAGATTGCATACATCCGATATGTAGGTCTGTCGTATGCAAGTGTCATTCCATTTTTATCGAAAATCTTTCCTCTTTCCGCACTTAGTGTGTAAGATGACGTTCGTTTTTGTTCAGCCCATTCATCCAAAGAAACTCCATCTATCTCTCCGGTCGCCTGGATATACATAAACCTTCCAGTTAGAACCAAGAAAACTGCGACAAAGATAATGATGTAAATACCAGCCATCAAATGCGTAGTCTTATTTTTTTTCATAGGTTAAGCCCCTTGCCTAGTTGTTAAATGACTGTGCTTGTTTTACTTCCGCATTTTGGATTTTCAAACCGTTCTCCTCTGCAATCTGAATGATTCTTTCCGGTCTGGACAATTCTTTCATTTCGAACAACAGTCCTTCATTTTTCACCTGCTGCGTATTTACGGTCTGTTCAAGCTCCTGTAATTCTCTATTAATTGTATCAGTTGTAGAAGAATAAGAAACCATAAAAATTCCGGAGGCAACAACAAAAGCGCCGATCAAGGAATAGATTACCTTTTCTCCCTTTGTTATCCAGCCATTCTTTTTTACCTTTACTGCTACTTTTGGTTCTCTCGCAGGACTATGTTGTGGATGTGATTGCTGCCAATTTTGGGCTTGATTAGCACTCATTATTTCTTCCACCCTTCCTCATAAGTAAATTCGTTTCTCCACTCGGTAACCTTTTTTACCACACGCAATTTCGCAGAACGTGACCTGCGATTTTCATCAAGTTCAAATTCCGCCGCTACGATCGGTTTTCTGGTGATTAATTCAAATGGAGCCTGATGCTCTTTCGGTACCACTGGCAGATGTCTCGGTGTTGCCTTTTCCGTACTCCATTTCTTAAAAGCTTGTTTGCACAAACGATCTTCAAGCGAATGAAATGTAATAACCGCAATTCTTCCTTCAATACCCACTACCCTGGCAGCCTGATGTAACGCATCATTGAAAGCGGCTAGCTCATCGTTAACCGCAATTCTTAAAGCCTGAAAAATACGTTTGGCAGGATGGCCGCCTTTCCTTCTGGCCGGTGCAGGTATGCCCTCTTTGATAATTTCCACAAGCTGATGGGTCGTTTTTATTTCTTTTGTTTCCCTATAAGCTTCTATTTTTCTTGCTATTTGTTTGGAGAATTTTTCTTCCCCATAATTAAAAAAGATTGACACAAGTTGGTGAAACGACCACGTATTCACAATTTCGTAAGCCGTTAATTCTTGCGTCTGGTTCATTCTCATGTCCAATACAGCGTCATGCTGGTAACTGAACCCTCTTTCTCCTCTGTCTAACTGCGGAGAAGAAACACCGAGGTCAAATAAAATACCATCCACATCGGAAATTGTATGTTTGGCAAGCTCTTCCTCCAGCCCTCTAAAGTTGGAATGAATGAAAAGTATTCTGTCCTCGTATGCTTTTAATCTTTCTTTTGCCGCTTTCAACGCATCTAAATCCTGATCAAAAGCGATAAGCAAACCATCTTCACTAAGCCTGGATGCTATCTCCCAAGAGTGACCACCACCACCAACCGTACAGTCAATATATGTGCCGCTCGGTTTGATGGCCAGTCCTTTTATCGTTTCATCCTTCAATACACTGTAATGTTCAAACATACATACACCCACTTAATTAATTTTCGAACGATTTGCATACCGATTGCTTTATCGGGTTACACAAATAATCAGATATCAAAATCCATAAGATTTTCTGCAAGCTCTGCAAATGATTCCTCAGAATCTGTGACATAATCTTCCCAACTGTCACTAGCCCAGAATTCAATCCGATTGGAAACACCAATTACATTGCACTCTTTATCAAGTCCTGCATATTTACGAAGTGACTGCGGAATATTTATTCTTCCCTGTTTGTCGACTTCACATTCTACAGCTCCGGAAAAGAAAAAACGTGTAAATGCTCTGGCATCCTTCTTAGTAAGCGGGAGTTTCTTTAGTTTTTCTTCTAAATTTTTCCATTCATCCATGGGGTATGCAAATAGACATTTATCCAGTCCACGGGTTACGACAAAGCTTGCTCCAAGTTCATCACGGAACTTGGACGGGACAATAACTCGTCCCTTTGTATCAATGCTATGAAGGAATTCGCCCATGAACATATAGTCCGCCCCACTTTCATATTTTTTATAATACCACATTCCCCCACTCTCCACCACTCAATTAATAAAAAAAATTATTTTGTTGATGAATCACTACACGGCAAACCATTTTCAAACACAAAAAAAGCTGCCATATCAAAGATAGACAGCTTTTTGTTTCAAAAATTCAATTTGGTGGTGGAGAGTGGAGGACATTCCCTAAAATCAGATATATACCAGATAATGCTCATTATCAAACGAGCAATCATTTGCAGTCAATACCGCTATAAAATCTGTACCATATTTGTTTATCCATTGTAAAGGATTCCAGACCCGCTCCTGCAAACCACCATTGGGATGCAGTGCAAGATCAATCAGGTCAAAATCTCGTAATTCCTTCTCATATTTTTCCTCAAGAGCTTTTATCAACCTGCTCTCAAGAAACTCAATATCCCTATATAAGTAAAACAAATTCTTATCACTTAATGCCCCTAAATCGTCACGGATATCTCTTGCCAAGTCTCTTAGAGGCTTATGTGCCTTGTCAATAGCAGCTTTAATCTCTTCGGCCAAATCCTCTATCGGTGGTTTGCTTTTTGATTGCAGCCATTGGTCTCTATCTTTCTTTACCCCCTTATGAATAGCTTCAGCTGGATCAATATTGTATTTTTCAAGTGCTTTAACAACCTGATTTTCCATTATGGTAAAGGATAATCTTGGAAGTACTGGGGGCATTTTCAAATTCAATATATGGAATGCCTTTTTAAGGCCAGCCCAGTAGCCAACTTCTCCAGGTCCGCCGATGAAAGCTAATGTAGGAAACAGCAGTTCCTGCATTAATGGGCGTGTGACAACATTATTGCTCAGCAATTCCGGATCTTTTTCAGCAGTCTCCATTAATTCATCTGTAGTTAAACGGATCTCATTTTGCTTACCTACCCAAAAACCGGCATCATCTCGGGTCAGGAGAATCCGTTCATCATTTTTATGATAGAAAAGATGACCATCATGTTGTGAAGCTTCGAGAGAAACCTTGTACCCCTTTTCCGCAAGTGCGTTCAGCGAGGAAAAAACCCCTTCACTAATACCAGGTTGATATTTGATCATTCGCTGAAAGTGCTCACTTTCCAATTGCCTGACCTCTTTATGTCCTGAATCAATTAGTACAAGACCTTCATCTTGAAATAAATGGAAAATTATCCTTGCAAAAAAATCGACATATGTGTGCGACTTTTCTTTTATTTTGTAAATTGCTTTATATAGGTCCCTTGTATGTACTGTTTCATCTAGTTGCTCAAATAAATTGTCTATCCATTGAGATAGTGATTCACGATTAGCTGGTATATTGGACACACTTGTTTTTTCCACCATGTGATGTGCCAGCTTATGTTTTTTCATTTGGGACACTTCAGATAGGTGGATATGGTTTATTTCATCAAAATCATGGTCTTCTCCAGCAATCCAAAAAACCGGGATTACTGGAACGCCAAGCTCATTTTCCTGCTGTCTGGCGAACTGTATGATTGAGATCACTTTATTAATCGTATACATTGGACCAGTCAGTAACCCCGCTTGCTGTCCGCCGATGACGACAACGCTATTTGAGTTTTTCAGTTTATTTATATTGTTAAAAGTCGGTGCCGGAGCATCCCACTCCTCATTGATCCTATGTAAAACATTTGTTAATTCCTCGCGATTAAAAGACAGCGAATCCAAATCTTTGATTCTCTGTTCATAATCACCGTATGGATTGTAATCAAAAAAGTCCATAACTTTCTTTTGGTTATTTCTATAATCAACAATGAGCTGACTCTGAGCTTTCAATTGTATAGGGTCGATATGCATGGATCCCTGCTCCTTCTATTCATAATGTACAATCTGTATTGTACATAAATTCCTGTTCCGTTTCATCTAATCTGTTTCCCTTATTGCTTAACTAGAGATTTTTTGTATAATTCCGCTCAATACGAGAAGTACATAGAGTAGCAGAAATAACAAAAATGAAAACCGCCAAATAATCTTCAAGGCTTTTCCCAATTCAATTTCAGTTCTTGTCTTCCACTGATAAATAATAATTACCGATAAAGACAAAATAAAATACACTATTAACCAACCGAAGAAACTACGATCAAAAATCAGATGAAGCAGTAGTGATACTGCTATTATATATAACACAGTTGTCCAGTTTACAGCAGTGTGAACAGCTTTTAATTTTTTATTATGGAATTTCACTGATATGAAGTAAATCGATACCGTTGCTATAATCGGCAGCGTAACAAAAAATGCCAGGATATGGATAATGTATTCAAACATATTTTTTTCCTTTTTCCTTTCTTCGATTTCCTTACCGCTAAGCAGTCACTATGATTGGTGCTTTGAAGGTTACTCAACTTTCGCATCAAAAATTTTGTTCAAACACTTAACTGAGCTGATCTAAGAAGGCCTTTAATATTCAACTTGCTACTTCTGATAAATAATGCCGTTTCCAAAGGCTATATTTGAAAATTTTCCTTGTCTTACATTCTTCATAGTTTCTGTAAACTGCGAAAGTAACTTAGGCTTATTACCGGAGATATATGCTTCTCTCGCCGTCCGGGATCGCTCTGGGCAGTCGCTTTCCGCGGGCACGGCCTCAGCCCCGAAGAGAAAACCACTCTTCAGGTCTTCGGACACGTGCTTTTCCCGCAGGAGTCGACTGCCCGCCGCTCACCCGAACTGGTAAAGCTGTATAATTAGATTTTGTTATTAAGGATGCAGTTTATTAACAGCAAACTTAACCAGCTCGGGGAAATACACGGAGACTCCAACGGGAGGAAAGGCAGAGGTGAGACACTGAAATGCGTAGCATGAAGGGGCTCACCAGCCGCCCGTGGAAAGCGCAGCGTATTTCCCCGAGCGGTCGCCGAAGTATCTCGCTTCCATTATCCGTGCCAACGTTCTAACACAAATAGTAGTTACTTCGCATTTTATATCAAATCCGATGATAAAAAAGCAAAATGAACGGAAGATCTTTGGAGTCCGGAATGCTTTGAACGAACAGCTAATCCAAAGTCAACATATGCAATATGTCCTCAGTCCTTCTGATTCTGCCAAGGCATCTTGCCAATTTCCTTCTACGCAAGTTGTGAAAGATATTATCTTTATGTATATGACATTCTCATTTTCCACTACTTATTGTATCAGAAAATATACCCTTGTGGCTTACAAATAAGCAACTTCGTATTTCTATCCATTCGATGATTTGTTAGGGATGTTTTTCGGGAAAAAATTCATCGTGTGCTCCATGCATAACCATCTAAATAATTTTAAAATTATCACTTTTGTATTATAATAAAGTTGTAATATTTTGCATGAAATTATTATGTGAGATAAACGCTTCCTGAAGGGGCAATTAAAAATAAAGGGAAGTGTAAAATTTTAGATTGGGGGAGTTTTTTTATGGAACATTCTAAAGTTGAAAATCTTTTAGTTAATTATAAGACGCTTGAGAAGTTTAAAAGGTTTAAAGAATACGGAAACCAGGAACTTACAATGATGGAGGATTTACAAAATAATATTATTGAAAACGACAGCAAATCACCATTTTACGGAATTTATCATGGGAATAATCTCATCGCAAGAATGAGCTTGTACGAAGTGAATCAGGAATATGATTATTATTTTGAACCGTCACAGGACTACTTAACACTTTGGAAGCTTGAAGTGTTGCCAGATTACCAGGGGAAAGGGTACGGAAAAGCTATGGTAGATTTCGCAAAAAGCTTCAACCTTCCTATCAAAACAAGTCCGCGTATCAATTCTCATGGCTTTTGGGAAAAGATGGGCTTCATAAAAGCACACTACGATATGGAAAGAGATTTGGGTGAAAATCCCCTTATATGGCTTCCTGAAGGAGTTCAGGAAAAAGAATTAAATTAGGAAGTCGCAATCCGCTGTTAACTTACCTGTTTTGAAAACTTGGCATGCGCCAAGCCTTTTCGGCGAAATGCCTTAGTTGCACTTATGCAAGTAAGAAAGTTTATACTTTCTTACTTGCCAAAAAAGACATGAATGGTATATTTCATTCATGTCCTTTTTGTAAATAGGAAGGTATAAAACTTTTGAGTCTGCATTCGTCCAACAATGCCATCCGCCAAGTTTTCTAATTAAAGCGTATTTTCTATCTGCAAGAACTTTATTAATCACTTTTATTAACCCACGACCATAGTTTATTTATTTCCTGCCATGCATGATCATATCGTTCTAACTGTTTTTTTAAATCTTCATTCTCTTTCTCTAAGTAAGCAATTTTTTCCTCCGTTATTTTATTTGCTGCACGTTCCCCATCCGGAAATTGTGATTTCATTTTTTCAAGCAGCTGGATAGCCGAATCTATCGTATACTTCTCTTTGGGTTCGTGATTAACGGAAACAACTGCATCCTTTTTTAATCCATTTTTCCTATCTTCTTTTGCCGATTGTATGGCATGCTGATATTGCTTTCTGATTGTCGCATTCCAACGGAAACCACATGCAGCCGATGTACGGGAAAGCTGATTTCCAACTTCCTTGAAGGCTTCTAGCTGTGTTCTGCCTTCCCGGATAAAGCGTAATACGGTTTCCGCAAGAATTATATCCTCATCCTGTGTCCAGGCATCCTGTCTTGTATCATTCATAACAACCCTCCTAATATGTTTGCTATCAATGTATGCAAAAAATAGGGGTGCTAGAATAGGTTTCTCATTTCCTTGACAAAAATTTTTCTACTGCAGCTTTATGTTCCGAAGAGTCCCATAGACTGGCAGCATTTTTAACCTCTTCATCCATTAAATCGGATATATTGCCTGCCGTAATCTTTTTCAAATACTGCTGTTTAAGGAGGAACATTTGATTATGTGATTTTGAAATATAGTCGGCCAACAGTCCGCGACTGTCATTCCATTCATCCGCTTTTACAATTCGATGTATCCAGCTCTTTTCTTTTAATTCCTCAGCATGATACAGCTTCGCTTCAATTAACCATTGCAATGCAAAGCTTGGATGGACCTTTTGGTACAGTACCGCACCACCTCCCCATCCAGGAAGAATACCAAGGTTACTCTGCACGAAACCGTACCGTGTGCCTTCTTTGGCAATTCTTATATCACAAGCCGATGCGATTTCACACCCACCACCAACAGCATCACCATTTAACAAGCAAATCGTCGGCACTGGAAAAGTTAAAATTTGATATACCAGTTGCTTCATTGGGTTCAAAATGTCATAGGCTTCCTCCGGGGAAAGATTGCCATGCAGCTCATTTAAATCTCCACCTGCACAAAACATCTTCTCGCCTGCACCAGTTATAACCAGAAATTTAATCGAATCTTGCTTTGCCCGTTGGAGACAGATTGATATACTTTCCCTCATTTCCTTTGAAATGGCATTGCGCTTTTGAGGTCTGTTCAGGAAAATTACCCCATAATCATATTCATTTCTTTCATATACAGCATATTCTTCCAATACAATCGCTCCCTCACGCTTCCATAGATATATATAAAGATTAGCAGTAAAAGAATAAAAAAAACAGACCACAATGTGATCTGTTTTTTTTAGGCAAATAGAGAATTAGTCGTTGACTACTTCTTTTCCATCATAATGTCCGCAAGATTTGCAAACATGGTGCGGTTTAGTTAATTCTCCACAATTTGAACACTCTACCATGCCAGGTACGTGTAATTTTTTATGAGTACGACGTTGATTTTTGACTTTTTTAGACGTTCTTTGTTTAGGTACTGCCATGACTTACACCTCCTTCAAACGAAAGTAAAACTTGAATAGTGATTCTTATTTTTCTTTCTTTTTCTTTTCAAGCAAAGACTCCAATTTTTTAAAACGGGGATCTATTTTCTTCTCTTCTTTTACTTCTGAAATAAATTCCCATCCATTACCTTGAGAAGGTGCTCCTTCTTTCGGATTAGTCTCTTTGGAAAATACACGAAAAGGAATTTCCAATATTATATTTTCCTTGATATATGGCGTTAAGTCAAGAACTTCTCCATTTATTGGATGAATTTCATTTTCCGCTTCATCGCTTCCATAATAGGAAGATGTGGAAAAGATTTCGCTCGCTTTGACTGTAAATGGATAAGGGACATCAACCAGTGTTCTGGCACAAGGTAAAATCATTTCTCCTTCAATCTGAAATGAGAAAAAGAACTGTTCCCCTTGAATGTCAGCTTTCCCATGAACCCGGACAGGTTTTATTTCGCGTATATCATTATTCATTGTTTCCAGCTCGGAAACATCCACCATCTCATCAAATTCAAAGGGTTTATTAGCCGCGGTTTTTCTGATTTGGCTTAGTGTTAATTTCATTATTATCACCTCTAGGCAACAAGAGTTATTTTAAAAGAAAAAAGAACTTTTGTCAACATATTTTCTTTACACTTACTACTATATTTCCCGCTCCTGTTTTTACTAATCATATAATACTCTAGGATGCAGTGCAATTAATAATTTGTTACAATAATTAACAGCCGATACTAGGAGTTGAATTTATGAATGCTTGTGGTCTGATCGTCGAATATAATCCGTTCCATAATGGACATGTCTACCATATAGAAGAAGCACGTAAACAATCCGGTGCAGACTGTATGATAGCTGTAATGAGCGGTAATTTTCTTCAGCGCGGAGAGCCCGCTGTCATAGATAAATTCCACCGTGCATCTGCTGCTTTACAGACAGGTATTGATATTATTCTAGAACTACCATACATATATGCGGTACAGCATAGTGATTTATTCGCAGATGGTGCCGTTAAAACGTTAAGCGAGGCCGGAGTGTCCAGCATTTGTTTTGGAAGTGAGTCTGGTTCCATTTCGAATTTCAAAACAAGTTATTATTACTTCAAAGAAAAAGAGTCCGAGTTTAAAATAACATTAAAACAATTCTTAGACCAGGGTCTCTCCTACCCGGAAGCGAGCAAGCGTGCCTATCAGCATATAGGTTTAACAGACAAAAATATGGATCTGTCAAAACCGAACAATATTCTTGGTTACAGCTATGTAAAAGCAATCATGGAAAACAACTTGGATATTGCTCCTTTAACCATCCAACGTACGAACAATGATTTTCATGATCAAACAATCGCCAGCGAGATTGCCAGTGCCACAAGTATCAGAAAAGAAATGCTGAAGAACGATTCGTTAACGTCAGAAATCAAATCGACTATGCCCGAAGAAACCGCGAAACAATTAATGCTATACAAAGATAAAGCATCTGTATGGCATGCGTGGGAAAATTACTTTCCAATTCTTTCCTATCGTGTTATGACAATGTCTGCCAATGAAATCGCAGCGATTCAGGACGTTGAGGAAGGTTTGGAAAACAGAATCCTAAAAACAGTTCACCATGCGACGTCTTTTTATGACTGGGTTGAGGCAATCAAAACCAAACGCTATACCTGGACAAGAATTCAGCGCATATTTGTACATATTTTAACAAATACAAAAAAAGCTGATCTGTCAGAGATTCCTATTCAAACGGTTCCATACGTTCGTGTTCTCGGAATGACTCAAAGAGGCAGAGAATATTTAAACAGACAAAAGAAGCTGATGAATGTACCGCTTGTTTCTAAACTAACTCGCCGGCAGCCATCCGTCTTGTCAATAGAGGAAAAGGCTGCACATGCTTATTATAGTATTCTGCCTTCACGGAAAAGAAACCTGCTCTTTAAGCAGGAATTACAGACACCAATTATCCAAAAATAGACCTGATGACAGGTCTATTTTTGAATATATCCTTATGCTATTGTGTTTGTTGCAAATAGTTCAAAGCATCTTCGAAAGTATCTACTGGTACAATTTCCATATCTGTTCCAATTTCTTCTGCAGTCTTCACAGCAAGCTGATAATTGGAATTCTCTGCACCATTCTCGTAAGGAGCAAAAAATATATCGATTCCTTCCCTTTCAGCAGCCACTATCTTCTTATCGATGCCACCGATGCGACGTACATTTCCTTCATAATCCACTTCTCCTGTACCAGCAATTTCCTTGCCTTTTGTAAGATCTTCTTCAGTCAATTGATCATAAATTTCCAAGGAAAACATTAGCCCGGCACTCGGTCCCCCAATATTCCCACTGGAAAATTGAATTTCCGGGTCGACTGTAACATTTCGGTCTGTTACGAGACTGATGCCGATTCCGACTTTATTGTCAATATCACTAAACTCTTCCAGCATTATTGCTTCACGCATCGTCTGATCATTACGTACAAATTCAATCGTAATTGTGTCCTCTGCCTGTTTTGTGTCCACATAATCAGTTAAATCTGCAGCGTCTTTAATTTCATTGCCATCAATGCCGATGATACGATCACCAGTTTCAAGTATCCCTTCAGCAGGCATACCTTCAACCACGGACACAACGTATACCCCATCATAGTCAATGGTTATGTTCTCTCCTGCTGCTTCATATGCCACCACAGTCGCTGCTTCCTGCGAACTTTCCATCACCTGAAGCTGTGCATGCATATAATCATCCTGTGAGATTCCCTCTGGAAATACCTCTGACATTGGAAGGATATCCTGATATGAAAACATTTTTGCAAAGAGGTACTGTATTGGTGTCGCCTGAAGTCCACTAACCGTCACAAGATGCATGTCTCCCTCACTATCATACCCATCAACTACTTCGACAATTGGATTCAATGGATTAGCACCGCCTGGCTTTTGAATATAATAAGGTAATTGATATGCACCTAAAAAATACACTAAGGCAACCGTAATGATAAAAAATATAATATTTCTTTTGGTCACTTTCATCGTGTCTTATTGCTCCTTCCTAACTCCGAAAACAATTCTTTAACATGTCTATGGAATATTTAACCTATGTATGAGCGTATATTGTACAGACTTGTACTAAAAACGATTCTTCGGTTAAAACAAGCTAGAATAATTCTACTACTAACGAAATAAGTTGTACAGAGCTAGGCTCATTATTTAGGGGGCTTTCTATTGAAGCAAATCATAAAAACTTTTATTTATTCAAGTTTTGCATTCATTTTGACTATTTCTCTTATCAGCTTTCCGGACCAGGCTCTGGAGGCCGCCATCCGAGGACTGAACATGTGGGGGGAAGTAGTATTTCCATCACTTCTTCCATTTTTCATTACTGCAGAATTATTACTTGCGTTCGGAGTTGTCAAATTTATCGGGACTTTGTTTGAACCAATTATGCGGCCGTTATTTAATGTTCCTGGTGCAGGCAGTTTCGGATGGATGATGGGCATGGCCAGTGGATATCCTACAGGAGCAAAAATTACTGCACGCTTGCGGGAAGAAAAGCAACTAACCAAGATTGAAGCCGAAAGACTTGTATCATTTACAAATAATTCCAGTCCATTATTTATTTTTGGAGCAATCTCTGCAGGTTTTTTTCATGATTTAAAACTGGGTACTTTATTGGCGTTTTGCCATTATTTAAGCAATGCTCTTGTCGGGGTATGCATGCGATTCCATGGAAGGAACGAAAGCAAGCTGCAACGAATGGGCGAGCGACGAAAACCTAAAATTTCCATCATAAGAGCTTTTATGGAAATGCATGAAACACGCATGAAGGAAAACAAACCATTAGGTGAAATTCTTGGGGATGCTGTCTTGCATTCAATTAAAACATTAGTGATGATTGGAGGATTTATTATCCTTTTTTCGGTGCTGATAAAATTGTTATTCCTTCTCGGCATTTCACCGGCAATCGCCCTGATTGGCGAACAGATTTTAAAAGGATTGGGGCTGCCTGCGGATTTAGCGCTTCCGTTCATCTCTGGGGTGTTTGAGATTACAATCGGAGCAAATATGATTTCACAAACAACAACAGATTCCCTTCTTCCTAAAGCAATTCTTGTAAGTTTTATACTAGGTTTCAATGGCTTATCTATTCATGCACAAGTAGCGAGTATCCTTGCAAAGACGGATATCCGATTCACTCCCTATTTCTTTGCGCGCCTCCTTCATGGAACGTTTGCGGTTATTTTAACAGTTATTCTGTTTAAACCTCTTTACCTGGACAGGCACACATTGGAACTGAATGAAATACCTGTTTCACAAGATGGAGTTACAGATAACATGTGGCATACAATTTTAAACTGCTTGAAGGATTTTGGGCCATTGATCACGATTAGCTTTCTGGCAATCTCTGCTATTATTTTATATAAAAGATTAAAAAACTCCACTATAGCGGAGTAAGGTTTTGGAGCATAGAAGGCTGGAGATACTGCTTATGGTGACTTAGGATTAACTGTCGTGGCATTCTGGATACATCTAGTATCCTGTTCATTTTATTTCACATTTGATATAAAATGCGAACTAGGCTAAGACAAGTGGCTTCGGCGACCGCTCAGGGAAAATACACTGCGCGCATCCTAAGGCGGCTGGTGAGCCCCTTCATGCTAGCGCATTTCAGTGTCTCACCTATGCCTTTCCTCCCGTTGGTGTCTCCGTGTATTTCCCCGAGCTGGTTAAGTTTGCTGTTAATAAACTGCATCCTTAATAACAAAATCTAATTATACAGCTTTACCAGTTCGGGGGAGCGGCAGGCAGTCGACTCCTGCGGGAAAAGCACGTGTCCGAAGACCAGAAGAGTGGTTTTCTCTTCGGAGCTGAGGCCGTGACCTAAGGATGCGCATCCGCCCAGAGCGATCCCGGACGGCAGCAAATGCGCATATCACCGGAAATAAATTCAAATTACTTCGCATTTTACAGAAACTGCGGCGCTTATGAAGCAACAAAACTTTAAAAATAGAACTTGCAAACAGCCTTCTTTTTATCAAGTTAGCAAGGCATTGTTAAGAAGTTCTATGATTACTATAGTTAAATGAGTGAACCTAGTTTTATTGATACTAAAGTTGGGTTAAATAAAAAGATGGCATCTGCCATCTTTTTAAAGATAATCAAATTTCCTTTTCAGAGCCGCTTCCACATGCTCTGGAACCAAACCACTTATATTTCCATTGTATTTGGCTATTTCCTTCACCATGCTTGAACTGAGAAAGGAATATTGATTATTCGTCATCATAAAGAACGTTTCAATATCTTCATTCAGTTTCCTGTTCATGGAAGTAATCTGCATTTCATATTCAAAGTCACTGACAGCCCGAAGGCCACGGATAACTGCATGCGCCTTCTTTTCTGCGGCATAATCCATCAATAGATGGTCTGAGGAATCTACTGTAACGTTAGGAATATCTTTTGTCGATTCCCTTAATAACTCAATTCTCTCTTCGACGGTGAATAATGGAGATTTGGACTGATTATTAAACACAGTCACAATAACATTTTCAAACACTTTTGCACCTCTAGTTATAATGTCGAGATGCCCATTGGTAATTGGATCAAAGCTTCCAGGACAAATTGCCAGTTTTCCCATTGTAATTGCTCCTTACTGTGCTTTATATATAGTAATACCTATCGTGCCACCGAAGCGGTCCTCTTTGAATGCTTCAAGTTCCTGGAGTTTGCCAGGTAATTTCTCAGATAAATCGTGTTCACAATATATTGTTCCCCCGGCACGAATTAAATTCAATTCTAAAATTGCTTTTAGAATGTCCTCATAATTGACCTGGCCATATGGCGGATCGAGTATAATCAAATCGAACGTAAGCTCGCGTTTAGCAGCTGCTTTCAAAGCTCTATGTGCTTCTGCCCGATAAACCTCCGAATTTTGATCAAGTTTCAATAATTTAAGGTTTTCATTTATGATATGTATTGCCTTTGGGTGTTTATCTACAAATACACCATAATCCATGCCACGGCTCATCGCCTCTATACCTAAGGAGCCACTCCCTGCAAACAAGTCCAGAACCTTCCCTCCATCAAAAAATGGGCCCATTACTTGAAAGACAGATTCCTTCACCTTATCCGTAGTTGGTCTTGTCGATTTTCCCGGAACTGCTTTTAACTGTCTTCCTTTTAAATTACCAGCTATAACTCGCATGTATCCACCTCTATTTGACGCTATTCGTCACTAATCCTATCATAAAATGATTATTTAGAAAACCGAGAAAAGAATGGTTTATTGATTAGCGATGTATATATTTTCTTACAATGTCCATAATATCATAATGATTCAACTAATCGTTAGTTTGGTTGTTTCAAAAGCGGAGAAGACTTACACTTCCCCATAAGTTCTTCCTCCGGTTTCTCCTCTCCCTTTGCCTTTTTGTTTCAAACGGAAACAAAGGGACCTGCAGAAAAATATTCTGCAGGTTTTTCTTTTTGTGTAACAACAAAAGCGGAGGCGATTGGTCAGAAACGGACGCATAAGCAAGGGACCGTAGTACAGGTGTACTTCCCTGTACGAAGTGTCCATTGCTTATGACGGGAGTTTCTATGAGCCGGAGCTGGACGTAACAAAAGCGGAGGCGACTGGTCAGGAGCGTATGGACTGGACTGAGCCGGCGGAGATACAGGAAACACAAAGAGCGGAGCGATTTTTGGTCAATAGATTGTGCTATTGCTTCCACTCGTTATCTACTTCAGAAGCATATTAAAAACCTTCGTGAATACTTTTGATTCACAAAGGTTTAAATGCCCATTTTATAATCATATTGTTTTGCTTTGTCTGGTTTAGCATTTTCATAATCAGTACGTACAAACGGTTTATAGGATCTCTCAATTTTGGAAACAAAAGAATGCTTCATTATTTTCATTTCAACTTCTTCGATTTCTTCACGATTCACATATATTACAGCATATCTAAGTCTTCGGGAAGAATAAATCAAATTTCCATATCTTTTAAGCTGTTTAAGGTTCTTCATATGTTGGAACCAGACAACGATACCTTGCCGATCAGTTTTCATTGAAAACCCTCTCTTCCTTTTAAAGTGAAACTTCCTTTCATGGTTCTTACTGCCCGTTGCAGGTGGAATGAAATCACTTCAAATATGTATTAATATCAGGAGCCTTCAGAATTTATCTGAAGGCATGTACTGATTCATTATGAAGCACAACCGCATGCTCCACCACTACCACATCCACAGCCACTATCACTAAGAGCAGCACCATCTTTCGGTGCTTTGATCTGTTCACTAACGCTGTTAGCGACATATTGGCTGATCTCGTCAAGTAATTTCTGAAGATTTCGCTCCGCAACTTTAAATGCTGCAACCTTCTCGTTCATATCCATTTCCCTTTTCGTGGAACGGACATTTTTCATAATTTCATAATAATCCGGGTGGTATCTCCCAAAACGCTGTACATCATTATAATTGTCTTTCATATCTGAAAAAGCTTTTATAAGCTTTTGTGCTTCTTTATCTTCTTCAAGAGCTGCACGAGTTTTCTGATATGCTTCCATAACTTCGGAATCCATCACCATCTTCCCAAGCTTCTCTGATCTATCCAGAATATTTACATATTCCAATGTAGCTATCATCTAATACACCTCCACTATTATATATACTATCATTTAATGACCAGAATGAAAATACATTGATTTAATCCTTCATCGCCTTTGCAACCTGCGTGAGCATGTTAATCATCTGTATACGGTTATTTAAATTTTCAAGTTGTTGTGGAAATGTTTTTCCATAAAAAATTTTAGCTTCCTTTTCCATCTCCCTTATTCTGCCCGGATTTCTCGATAAATAACGGTACCAGATCGGATTATATCTTACAAATGCAGCCGATGCTGGATTTTGCTTCAAATACTGCTCAACAATAGAATCCATGCTAATCACCTCAATCCCTTACCCAGCTGAAAGGATCCTTGGGTGGCTGTTCTTTTTTCTGTGACCCTTTGAACTGTTCCATCATGTCCTGAATAGCTGCTATTGCCTTACTCAATTGATTTACCTGTCCCTGCATTTTATTAATATCAAGGTTTGATGTATATTTTAACAGCTGGCTCATCAGCTCAGAATCTTTTCCAACTGTTTTATCTGTATTTTGAGAGTGATCTGTTGATGGTTCCCCTTTATAATTATCCCAGTGCGGATCGTCCTCCCCCAACAATATCCATTGCTCATAATACTCCTGCCATGACCTTCCACTTTTTCTGATTTCCCTTAATAGAAGTGGATGTTTATTGATGAACTCTTTAAAAGCAATCAGTGTCGGATGTAATTCCTCCAATTTTTTCACCCCTTATTAATAGTCATCTGTACTATTTAATTTATGCGGGTACCCAACTATTGTGCAGAAAAAAACCCACGAGGTTATATAACCTCGTGAGCCAGGTCTTTACAATGGTTTGCCAAGGAAATTTTGTGTGTAATAGAACTGGTATACACCTACTCCAATATGTGTATAATCATCATTAAGAAGAGCTTCGCGATGTCCCCTGCTATTTAGCCAGCCTTCCATTGCGGCTGGTGCATCCGGATATTGTGCCGCTATATTTTCTCCAGCAGAAGTATAAAATACACTTTCAACTTCCAACCGCTCTTTTAATCCATCACCATTTAGACTGTAGTGGGAAAAATAATTGTTCGTTGCCATATCTTTGCTGTGATGATAGGCTACATCGCTGACACTTTCCTCCCATTCCAACGCGCTTTTACCATGCTGCTCACGTATCACATTCGTTAAATCAAATACTTGCTGCTCCATTCCTTTTTCGACTGCCGCCCATTCTTCTTCCGTCAGGCTTGGCTCCTGTGGTAGCTTTCCGCGATATTCTATTTCATAAGGGCGATGCTTTAATAATATTTCTGCCGATAGAATCCGTATGGAAGATAGTTTAGTAGTGAATGTATCAAAATAAAATTGAACGAAGGTACCATCAGCGATTTTTACCAGAGGTCTCGTTGACAAATCCTCTTTAGACATCTTGAACGCATAAGAAGATGATCCTTCACTATAGGTTACTTCATCTGTAAATGTAAAATGCTGGCTAATTTCATCAAAGTCTTGGCCAATATATACAGCTTCTGTTTCTAAATCTTCTCCTGCTGCGAAAATTGTTTTGATTTCATTCGCTTCTATGCCAAATTGAATATATTGATTTAGAGACGCGTTATAAACCCACCATTTATAATTATAGGCACTTGGGTCAATTCTGCTTGGTTCGCCCAGGCTGTCCAGTAATTCCTGTTCCGTTTTACCTATCCAGCTGAACATATTGCCTTCTAATGGGTTGGCAGGATCTAACTTCTCCGGTGCAATTTTTGACTCTAACGCATTTCTCTTTTCATGTGCTGCATGATTAGCACCGCTCACTATTTCTACTGGAGCAGTATCTGCTCTTTCCATAAAATAAAAAACGACTAAAGCTATTATTGTCAATGACAGGACACTTTGAATCATACGCATTGGATACTTCCCCTTACCAATTTATATTATATTTTATACTATGTGATAAAAAAACATATATTCTCTTTTCCCTACTATTTATTATATTACGCGTAAAGTGATAGAATTGAAATGTCAGCAGGCCAAAATTTGCTATAATATTTCGTTTTTGATTGCATATTAAGCGGTTTCGTACTATCATTAAACAGTGAGAACTAATAATGAGGTGAATAAAATGAGATTGGAAAATACGGGTATTGAAGACTCCCTTGTTGATTTAAAGCCTTTAGATCATTTAACTGGTAAACATGCCTTCATACGTGCAGGTCAATGGGATTACGAAAGAGTATCTTACGATTACAAGATAGGTTCAAAAGAAAAGAATATTACATATTACATTCGAATTCAAGGCTATGCTGTTGAGGGAGATGTAGATACCGGAAATGCTGTTATCAAACTGCTGACTCCGCTATTAGGTAAACATTATTACCCTCATGGTGTTGAGTATGGTGAAGGTGAAAACTTCCCCGAAAGTTTAATCGAACGTGCACAAACGCTAGTTTCTAAAGTTGCTGAAGAAATTAACCATTATAAAAGATAAGCAACATTATAAGTTAAAAACCAACTGTCTGGTAACCATCTTGAACAGTTGGTTTTTTTGAACGATATGTATTAGCTGTAGAAGAAATATCGGCTTTTTAAAATAATCAATCACTATTATTGAAAGGAGACAAGCTGCCCCTTGTTTCTACATATGACCAAACGTCACTGGACACTTATTTTTCTGTTAATAATATTATTAATTACCATCTTATTTATTTTGCCCATTTCCATTCCATTGGTCCTTGCATTGCTTACTGCCCTAATGCTGAATCCGTTAGTTCGCTTGATTCAGCAGAAGTTAAAAATAAATCGAAAAACCTCAGTATCCATCGTTTTTCTTTTATTTATCATTCTGGTAGGTGTTGTAGGTACCTTTATTGTCACTAAATCTGTAACACAGTTAGTTATTTTTGCAGAGTCCGTACCGAGTTATGTTAATCAGTTGAATAGTTTGTACAGTCAATGGGAACGAGACCTTCATCGTTATACGAGTGACCTTCCCATAGAATTCGTAAAAGAAATAACGACCAGCATTGAAGGAAGTATTGCTTCCATCAGTACGACAATTAGAGATTTTCTTACATTGGATAATATAGCAAAGATTTTTGCTAAAATCCCGGACTTTCTCATCAATTTTATTGTCTACCTCATCGCATTATTCCTGTTTATGTTGGAATTGCCAATTTTAAAATCAAACATGTATGGACTGCTGCGAAAAGAAACAGCTGAGAAGGTTTCCTTCATGAATGCCAGGTTAACCAGTGTACTCTTCGGATTCTTTAAGGCTCAATTTTTAGTCAGCATCATAATTTTGGCAGTTTCGCTGGTTGGTCTGTATCTGATTGTACCTGAAGTGGCGTTAATTATGTCACTGATCATCTGGTTGATCGATCTGGTCCCAATCATCGGTTCGATTATCGTATTGGGACCTTGGGCATTATTCCTGCTGCTCACTGGTGATACAGCTACAGGTATTCAGCTGGCAATTCTGGCAGTTATTTTGCTGGCGATCCGTCGTACGGTAGAACCAAAAGTAATGGGTCAGCATATTGGACTTTCTCCCCTGGCAACATTGATTTCAATGTTTATAGGGCTTCAGCTATTTGGTATTCTTGGTTTCGTCATTGGACCAGTAATTGTAATTGCATTTACATCTGCTAAGGAAGCAGGAATAATAAAGTGGAATACGAAAATATAAAAAAGGTGGAAGCAATAATAATGCTTCCACCTTTTTTGTTTTGCTAAAATATGCGTTCACAAAAAAAGAGTAAAATGAGACTTCACTCAGTGAGAGTTTTTTTAATCCCAGAATGAGTGTTAGTTGAGTAGAATCATGTATTTCGGACAATTGACTTTTCCAAGTACAAAAAGAAATATTTGTCCGAAATTCACAAGTCATGTTTACCGGCATTTTGAATTCCCTTTAAAAGCCAAATATTGCTTTCAGCATGCTTGTTGTTTCTCCGCCATCATAGATGACATATAGAAGAAGATATACCATAACACCGGTTATTGCTGTAAAGAACCATATGATACTCGTTACAGGTCCTAGCTTTCTATGTTTTGAAATATTTCTTTTGAATGCCAAGGTAATTGTAACAATTCCGAATACAGCACCAGTTGTAGCCAAAATAATATGGAATATCAAAAATAGTGTATAGTAGATCTTAATCTCATCCGGTCCGCCAAAACTAGTATTTCCGGCAAAAATAGTTCTGGACACATAAATGATAAAAAACAATAAAGCACTTACTGCAGCTGATAGCATGACCGTCTTATGTGCTTTCTTATTTCCTTTTGAAATTAATACCCAACCTATTGCAACGAGTATGGCACTCAAGACAATAAAAATAGTACTAATGGTAGGCAAAACAGGCATAATCTAAAATTCCTTTCCATGGAAGCAAAAACTTCTCTATTAAAATACTTTAATCTTTCCTTATTATTCGATTGTTGCTGGAACTGGATCTACCTTTTGACTTTCTTTGGAAAACCATTTATAGAAAATCGAGCCCAGAACAATTCCATATGTTATTTCTTGCATAATCTTCATAATTATCCCACCGAGCTGCTGATCCTCTACTACATCCATGCTCGTAAACATTTCAGGGCCAGAAAGAGTTGTCGTTAACCCACTAAGCACATCACCAGGCACACATAAGCTTAAGGCCTGAATCCAGGAACCATCTTGTGTATATGCCGCATAAAGAGGGTCAGATGAAAAAATGATGAGCACACATGCAGGTGTAATCAATACACTATTTGCAAAAATATAGCCTATTTTCAATAACGGCTGCATCTCGTCCAATTCCTTAATCGGAGAAATTAATGGAAACCACACAATGAATGCCGTTAGGAATAATATTAATGAGATGGATGTGTGTGCAACCATAGAAGATTTAGCAAAATCGAATACGGATGGCATGTGATAAAGCGAGAAAACCGCATTAAACAGAATCAGAGCGATAAGCGGCTTTGTAAGTAAATGAAATACCGGCTTAATCACTGGTGCATTAACAACTTTCCTCCATATCCATGATGGGATACCTTTCAGCATAAAAATTGGAATTACAAGTAAATAAATTGCCATCTGCACCATATGGGCAGTTAATGTGATATGTGTGAGCAAGTCAATTGGCGACCCTTTCACAATATACAATAATAACAAGGATACGTAAAATAAAAATTGCTGCTTCCCTGCAGGCTTTTCTTCCCCGCCAAATCGATGACGGTATGGACCAGTAATCAAATAATATAATACTGCCAAACCTACTAAAAACACAAAATAATATGGACTCCAAAGCGCACGGAAACCAAAGATCTGTAATTCTAACCACATCATATTATCACTCCATATAGCTGACTGTCTTTCAATTATACCTTATAATCTTTTCATATTCTGCGATTAATGTGACGATTTAGCAAAAAAAGACCGGGAATAATTATCCCGATCTTTTTTGTTTATTGATATTACCACCAAGTGATTGCCACAAATGTCAAGATTACCAATGCAGTCACAAAGATACCACCATAAATTAAGGCAGCAGGGACTTCATGACCTTTATCCTTCATATGCATGAAGTAATAAAATTGGAAACCTACCTGTACAACAGCCAATATAAGAATCAACGGGATTACAAAAGTAGAGCTGGTTCCCATCATAACTGCAAAGAATGCAATCATTGTAAAGAAAATCATCAATGCGAAAGTAATGATCTGCTTTCTCATTTCATCTCTATTTTTTTCCTTTTGGAACGAATTAATTTTGCTGGTATTTGGATTTTCCGTCATAAATTAACTCACCATCCCCATCAAATATACAACTGTAAAGATAAATACCCAAACTACGTCGATGAAATGCCAATACAATCCAAATGTATTATATTTCGGTGCATTGTAAAGACTTAAACCTCTCTTCGCATTTCGTACCATAAGTGTAATCAGCCATCCAAGTCCAAAGGCAACGTGCCCACCATGGAAACCGACTAATGCGTAGAATGCAGAACCAAATGCTGAAGAACGGAATGTGAATCCATAGTCATGAATATAATGAGCGAACTCATATATTTCAAAAGCAAGGAAGGCGATACCGAGCAAAGCAGTGATTCCAAACCATAACTGCATTTTTTTAAAGTCATTATTTTTCATGTGGTAAATTGCATAAACACTCGTTAAAGAACTGGTCAATAATAGAATTGTCATTAAAAATACAAGTTCCAGTCCAAACAGATCTTGTGAAGATGGGCCACCTGCAGTCGAATTTCTCAAAGCAAGGTAAGTACCGAATAAACATGCGAACAAAACTGTCTCCCCGCCAAGGAAAATCCATAAGCCTAAATGTTTATGCTTTCCTTCCATTGTTGCTTTAGAAGGATCCTGAGGCATTGTCTCCGGGTTCAAGGAATGATCTTGACTCATATCAGTCAGCCTCCCTTTCTAGTTCCTCTTTTGTAATATGATGACCGTGATCGTCTTTCAATGATCTGATTAGCATACTTCCAATAGCTATAGCCATACCACCATATACTGCTATTAACCAAGCTTTATGATCAACCTGATAAATGAAACCATAAGATGCAATAAAGAAACCAATTGTCATTATCAATGGAAGTATAGATGAATTTGGCATATGGATTTCATCCAATGGCTCAGCAGGAGTGATCTTTCCGTTACCCTCCGATTTTTCAATCCATAAAGGATCAAGGCCACGAACAAGTGGCATTTGTTTAAAATTGTAATGTGCAGGTGGTGATGCAATCGACCATTCCAATGTACGTGCATCCCATGGATCTGCAGGTGCCTTTTCGCCCTTCATAGCAGTGTAAACGATATTAATCAAGAATACAATGATACCGAAAGTCATGAAGAATGCACCGATTGTACTAATCAAGTTACCTGTATCCAGTCCTTGATTTTCCAGGAATACCCAATAACGACGTGGCATACCCATTAAACCAAGAAAATGCTGAATAAAGAATGTTAAATGGAAACCAATGAAGAATGTCCAGAATGCAAGTTTCCCCAAACCTTCATGAAGAATTCTTCCAAACATTTTTGGCCACCAGTAATGCATTGCTGCCAATATTGCAAAGACTACTCCACCAACGATAACATAATGGAAGTGAGCAACAACAAAGTACGTATCATGATACTGATAATCAGCTACTGCAGAACCAAGCATAACACCAGTCATCCCGCCAATGGTAAATGAAGGGATAAATGCTAATGTCCAGAGCATCGCTGAATTAATTGTAATGCTTCCTCCCCACAATGTTAACAACCAGTTGAAGATCTTAATACCCGTTGGAACAGCGATTGCCATTGTCGCAATTGCAAATATTGAGTTTGCCACTGGTCCTAATCCAACAGTAAACATGTGGTGAGCCCAAACCATGAACCCTAGAAATGCAATCATGAAGGTTGCAAAGACCATCGCGGTATAACCAAATAACCTCTTTTTTGCAAATGTAGGGATAATTTCACTGAAAATACCAAATGCCGGTAAAATCAGTATGTATACTTCCGGATGCCCAAATATCCAGAATAAATGCTGCCATATAACGGAATTACCACCCAAAGCAACATCAAAAAATGCAGTACCAAACATACGGTCAAACATCATTAAGAATAGACCAACTGTCAATGCCGGGAAAGCAAACAGTGTGAGAATACTTGTTACGAATGTCGTCCATGTAAATAATGGCATACGCATATAAGTCATACCAGGTGCACGCATCGTAACGATCGTTACCAGGAAGTTAATCCCACTCATCAATGTTCCCGCACCGGACAACTGAAGACCCATAACATAGAAATCCACCCCATGCCCAGGTGACTGCAGTGAAAGTGGTGCATAGTTCGTCCAACCGGCATCTGGTGCTCCTGTAAACCAGCTAAGGTTTAAAAGAATACCACCGGAGAAAAACAGCCAGAAGCCAAGTGAGTTTAAAAACGGAAATGCAACGTCACGGGCCCCTATCTGCAATGGCATCACATAGTTCATTAAACCAAATAACAAAGGTGTTGCTGCCAAAAATATCATTGTAGTTCCATGCATTGTAATCATTTCATTGTACAAACCTGCACTGATAAAATCATTTTCAGGTGTTATTAACTGAATTCGTATAATAAGAGCTTCCAATCCGCCGAGCAGGAAAAAGAATCCGCCACCAATTAAGTATAAAATACCGACCTTCTTATGGTCTACGGTAGTTAGATAATCCCATAAAACTGCTCCGAATCCTCTCTTTTGAGTAGTTGCAGTACTCAAAGCATAAACCTCCCTTTTGTCTCTTTCATCCCATATATATTTTAGTTTCCTGCACTCTCTGGTGTAATTTCAGAGGGCTTCAATTGCATTAAGTATTCAGCAATACGATCAGCTTCCTCTTCAGAAATGCTTGGATATGCGCCTGTCATTTTGTTTCCAGGTTTAATAGATTCAGGGTCCATTATCCAATCAACAAGATTTTCTTTTGTTGGTTCAAGAATACCCGCTATCGTTGACCGATCACCAAAGTTTGTAAGGTTGGGTCCGGTTGCTGCAGGTGAAGATCCAATCGCATGACATGCCACACAGCTGTTTGCTTCAAATAGTTCCTGACCTTCCTGTGCTACCGCATCTTCCGGTACAGCTTCCGGATCGACACTTTGCATATCGGAAACCCATTGATCATATTCTTCCGGGCTTACGGCAATAACTTTAAAATCCATTAATGAATGTGAAGGACCACAAAGTTCAGCACATTTTCCCCAATAAACGCCTTCCTCATGTGCTTCGAGATACATGGTGTTCACATTTTCCGGGTTTACATCCATCTTGCCTGATATAGATGGAACCCAAAATGAATGAATCACATCCGAAGAAAGCATGTTCAGATATACTCTTTCGCCAGTTGGTATATATAAATCCTGACTCGTTACGACTTCTTCCCCATCATAACTGAAATGCCACCAGTATTGGTTACCTGTAACTTCGACACTAATACTTTCACTTGCCTGAGTATCATCTGCCAAATCGAACGTAGCTATCACTGTTGGTACTGAGATAATCAGAACAAGGATAATTGGAATAACAGTCCATATAGTTTCCAATTTATGGTTTCCTTCTACTTGCTTAGGAATAAAATCTTCTTTTCCCTTTTTCTTACGGAAACGAATTAAAGCAATCACATAGATCAGCATTACAACTAAAAATACTCCAACCATAATTATCGTTGTCAGCAAAATAAGTTCCATGGATTTGTCTGCACCATATCCTTTTGGTTCAAGTGCTGTTAAATTTTCTTTTCCACAACCAGCCAAAAACAGCGCCAGCATTGTAAAAAGAAATAATGCTTTAGATTTTCCCATCCAACCTTTCATGTATTAATACCTCTCTTTCTTCTTGTTGTTTCCTTATATATATATTTTTTTTAAGGACAAAACGGTTAATTAAATATAGGCAAAGTAACAATGATCATCAGCGGAAATAATATGATCAAATAATTTAAAGAGTAAATGAATATCATATTTGCCCATTTCAAATCATCTTTCACAAAGAAACCTCTGAAACCAAGCACAAGCCAGCCCAAATTAAGTAACGTTGCAATGACTGCAAACGTGATTCCTAAAGATGGAGCGAGGAGAATCGGTAAAGGAAGCAGACAGGCGATATATACAACAATTTGACGTTTCGTAAATTCAAACCCGTATACTACCGGCAGCATTGGGACCCCGGCTTCACGATAATCTTCCGTTTTTTTCATGGCCAAAGCCAGAAAATGTGGTGTTTGCCATACAAACATAATCAGAAACATCACAACCGGAACAATATGCGGGGATGGACTAATTGCTGCCCAACCGATCAGTGGCGGCATCGCCCCCGAGAAACTGCCAATTGCTGTATTTAACGTATAACGGCGCTTTGACCACATTGTATAAAGTACAACATAGATAAACCAGCCAAGAAAAGCAAAAATAGTAGCCTGTACGGTTGTAAATAATAGAAATACCAGACCAGCAGCTGTTGTTCCCAGTCCTAAAGCAAGTACTGTTTTAAGAGAGAAAAATCCAGTTACTGTTGGACGATTTTTCGTTCTTGACATTTTGGGGTCTATATCTGCATCATACCAGTTATTTATGATACAACCTCCAGCGATAACAAGGCCACTTCCTATCATTGTTAGTAGGAAAGTCCCCAGATGTTCCATAAAGGAAGTACCGGTAAAATGAGCCGCCAACAGTAATCCTGCAAGCGTTGTGATTAAATTTGAGTTCACTATACCAATTTTAATGAGTGCTTTTATTTCGGAAATGAAAATGGAAAATTTTCGTTTATTGCTTATTGCAGTATTTCCAATCATTTCGGAATATGGAGTTTCTACTTTATTCATTTAATCCCCCCTTTTAAACCCAGGCCAAAAGACACGATAATAAACCAGAATACCTTTCATATCTAGGATTCTGATATCCTCTCTCATTGTATCACGGATTTAGTTTACAATCTAATTAACCTTCTTGTAATATTTTACAACATATTTATCACTTATATGTGTCAATTATGTGAAACAATAACAAGGTTCTAAAAAGAAAGTAAATTATGTATGATATTCACCAAGATCAAAATATGAATGACATGACATGGTCATCCCTTATACTATTTCTAGCAAACAAAGTAGATTAATGCAAGCGTTTTTTTAAATTCAATAGTGAAAACAAGTTTAAAACATGATACTATTACAATTGTGTGTCCAACCCCAGTTTTTGAGCTTATTTAATTGCGTTGGGCACTAAACTAATATTATTATAAATCTATTGAATAAGTCCTACAGATTTCTAATCATTAAAAGTGAGGAGTGAGGCTATATGAGAATGATAAACTATTTAAAAATCCTGTCTGTAGTTGCTACAGTTGGGATGCTGCTGATTTTGCTCGGTGGGGCGTTAGTCACAAAAACCGGATCTGCAGATGGCTGTGGGGACAGCTGGCCATTATGTGAAGGTGAAATCATTCCATCTGAATTCACTTTTGAAATGGTAGTTGAATTAAGTCACCGTGCCGTTACTGGAGTGGTTGGAATTGTAGTTGTTGCACTCGCAATTCTCGCATGGACAAAAATTGGTCATATACGTGAAGTGAAGTTTCTTTCGTTTTCATCCGTCTTTTTTATTGTTCTTCAGGCGTTGATCGGTGCAGCGGCTGTTATGTGGGGGCAATCCGATTTTATTTTGGCCGCCCATTTCGGTATCTCATTAATTTCATTTGCAGCCGTATTTTTACTTATGCTGATTATATTTGAAGTGGACAAAAAATTGGATACAACTACCCTCCATATTAAAAAACCACACCGTATTGAGATTTATGCCATTTCCATTTACACGATGCTTGTAGTTTATACAGGTGCTTTGGTCCGCCATACTGAATCCAACCTTGTCTGCGGAGGCTGGCCGTTTTGTACAAATACTTCCCCTTTCGCCCTTGCGGATTACAGCTTTAACCAATGGGTACAAATGGGACATCGGTTGGCCGCAGGAATTCTATTTTTCTGGACACTTATAATGACAATCAGGATGATTAAAAATTACCGCCGAAATAAGGTCATGTATTTTGGATGGATGATCGCCTTTTCGCTTATTTTATTGCAAGTATTTTTTGGAGCAATGATTATTTTTACATTATTGAATCTCGGTGTAGCGTTAATGCATGCTCTCGTAATTTCCTTGTATGTTGGGATGCTCAGCTATTTCATCCTCCTGTCAACAAGAAGTGCAAAACGTGAAAAAACAGGAAGCGGTTAATGACTGCTTCCTGTTTTTCTGATCCGAAAAGAAATGAAATGTGACCCTCGTTTCCTTCCTCTTTTATTACTTTATTATTCAAATTCAATCAGTAAATCATTTACTTCAATCGTGTCTCCACTGACAACATGAATTTGTTTGATGACACCGGAATATGGAGCCTGAATGGTTGTCTCCATTTTCATTGCTTCGTTTGTCAACAGATGGTCTCCTTTATTCACTGAGTCGCCTTTGGAACAATTAACCGACAGAACTGTACCTGGCATCGTCGCACCAATATGCTTGATATTTGATTTATCCGCTTTAGGTCTAGTTATAAGGGATGATTCAATACTTTCGTCCCTGACACGGATTTCACGTGACTGTCCATTTAAATCAAAATAGAAAACACGTGTCCCATCTTCTTTAGGTTCAGAGATGGATACCAGCTTGACAATTAACGTCTTACCCTTCTCTATTTCAACTTCTATTTCTTCCCCAAGTTTCATTCCATAGAAGAAAGTGGGAGTATCCAATACAGACATGTCACCGTATGTTTCACAGAATTTTGTATAATCCATAAACACTTTTGGATATAGTGCGTGTGAGATCAGATCAAAACTAGTGACTTGACGGTCCAGCTTCTCAAACAATGAATCTCGTAATTCTTCAAAATCAATTGGTTCCAATAGTTCTCCCGGTCTGACTTTAATTGCTTCTCTATCCTTAAGAATAATCTTTTGCAGCTTCTCCGGGAATCCTTGGTATGGTTGTCCGATATAACCTTGAGCAAATTCGATGACTGAGTCAGGAAAATCGATTGATTCACCTTTCTCATAAATATCTTCCTCCGTTAAATCATTTTGTACCATAAATAAGGTCATGTCACCAATAACTTTGGAAGATGGGGTAACTTTTACAATATCTCCAAACATATCATTAACTTTACGGAACATCGTTTTTACTTCATTCCACCTGTTTTCCAAGCCGACTGCTTTTGCCTGCTGTTTAAGGTTACTGTATTGACCGCCAGGCATCTCATGAAAATAAATCTCTGTATGTGGAGCTTTCATGCCACTTTCAAAATCTTTATAGTAATCTCTGATCCCTTCCCAATAATGAGAAATCTCTTCATAGGCTCCAATATCGACTTTAGGCTGGCGACTCTTTCCTTCAAGCGCATGATATAGTGTCTGGGCACTTGGCTGTGATGTCATTCCTGCCATAGGGCCTGCAGCAACATCGACAACATCCACGCCTGCGTCTATGGCTCTCGCGTACGTATATATTCCATTTCCGCTTGTATCATGTGTATGCAGATGGATGGGAAGGTTTACAGTTTCTTTAAGACTGGCTATTAACTGATAAGCAGCTTCAGGTTTCAATAATCCAGCCATATCTTTAATACCTAAAACATGTGCGCCGGATTGTTCCAGTTCCTTTGCCATATTCTTGTAATATTCCAGATCATATTTTCTGCGCCCGCTATCGAGAATATCTCCTGTATAGCAAATCGTTGCTTCTGCGATCTTGTTATTCTCGCGAACAGACTCGATAGCAAGCTTCATACCCTCTATCCAATTTAAGCTATCAAATATCCGGAAAACATCTATTCCAGCATTGGAACTTTTTTCAACGAATTCCTGGATAAGATTATCGGGATAATTTTTGTAACCAACTGCATTGCTTGAGCGAAGCAACATTTGGAACAGGACGTTTGGCATTTTTTCTCTCAGTTTCAGAAGCCTTATCCATGGATCTTCTTTTAAGAATCGGTATGCTACATCAAAGGTTGCCCCGCCCCACATTTCAACAGAAAAAAGATTTGGGAGCAATCTTGATGTAGGCTCAGAGATATGCAGCAGGTCATTCGTTCTTACACGTGTCGCAAGCAAAGATTGGTGAGCGTCACGGAAAGTTGTATCTGTCAGCATAACTTCCTTCTGCTCTTTGAGCCACTCTGCCAGTCCATCTGGACCACGTTCATCCAGGATTTGTTTCGTACCGGGCTGGATTTCATTATGATGGTCCACTTCCGGAATCAATAATGGTGAGAAGGATGGCTTTTCTTTTTTGGGCATACCTTCGATACCATTTAGTGTGGTTTGAGCGATATAAGTAAGCATCTTTGTACCGCGGTCTTTTCTTTTAGGAAAAACAAACAATTCAGGTGTTTTGTCTATAAATGTCGTATCATATTGACCAGACATAAATTTCTCATGTAAAATTACGTTTTCCAGAAAATGAATATTTGTTTTAATACCGCGAATTCTGAATTCCTTCAGATTTCGAACCATTTTGATTGCAGCCTGTTCAAAAGTAAGTGCCCATGTAGAAACTTTTACGAGCAGAGAATCATAGTGCGGTGAAATCACTGCACCTTGATAACCATTTCCAGCATCAAGCCGAACACCAAACCCGCCACCAGTACGGTAAGCATTTATCTTCCCTGTATCAGGCATAAAGTTATTCAGTGGATCTTCAGTAGTAACCCTTGACTGGATTGCATACCCACTGGTTTTAATCTCTTCCTGCTGTGGCACTCCCACTGAGTCACTGTGCAAGCTAAATCCATCAGCGACTTTCAACTGCGACTGGACAATATCGATACCGGTAATCATTTCAGTGATTGTATGTTCCACCTGTACCCGTGGATTGACCTCAATAAAATAAAATTCATCTTTTGTGACAAGAAATTCTACTGTTCCAGCATTGATATAACCTACATTTTCCATCAGATTGACTGCGGCAGTACAAATTTCCTCACGAAGCTTGTCTGATAATGATAGGCTCGGTGCAACCTCAATTACTTTTTGATGTCTGCGTTGTACCGAACAGTCTCTTTCATGTAAATGAACAATATTCCCATGTTTGTCACCCAGGATTTGCACTTCAATATGTTTCGGATTTTCAATAAATTTTTCTAAGTAGATCTCATCATTGCCAAAAGCAGCTTTGGCTTCTGATTTTGCACGGTCATATGCTTCTTTGACCTCTGTTTCATCACGGACAATACGCATTCCACGTCCACCGCCACCTAAAGAGGCTTTGATGATGATTGGATATCCATATTGCTGACCAAATGTTTCAACTTCTTCAACAGTAGTTACGGCTCCTCCGCTTCCTGGAATAATAGGCAAATCCGCATTGACAGCCTGCTCTCTTGCTTTCACTTTATCCCCAAACATGTTTAAGTGCTCGCTTGTTGGGCCGATAAAAATAATACCTTCTTCTTCACATCGTTTTGCGAAATTTATATTTTCCGAGAGAAAGCCATAGCCCGGATGGATTGCATCAACGTTTACTTCTTTAGCAAGATCAATAATCGCTTCAATATCCAAATACGCATCAATCGGCTTTTTCCCTTTTCCGATTAAGTATGCTTCATCTGCTTTAAAACGATGAAACGATGCGGAATCTTCACTGGAATATACCGCTACTGTCCGGATATTCAGTTCAGTACATGCACGAAACACCCGAATTGCGATTTCCCCACGATTTGCAACTAGAACTTTTTTGATATTTTTTAATTCTGCCATCTTTTTCCACCCCTATTATAATTAATCGTGTTACTGCTTTCATTATGCTTTGACTCTACTTGGTCGCTTTCCTGTTTTTTTACATTCATAGCTATATTATTTAAAATCCCCATAGAGATAAGCATTATAAGAAGCGAGGAACCTCCATAGCTGACAAACGGCAGTGGGACCCCGGTTATTGGCAAAAGCCCACTAATTGCACCGAGATTAATAAAAGCCTGAATACCAACCATGGAAGAAATACCTATCGCAAGCAAAGAACCAAAACTATCATTACATTTCCTTGCTATAAAAATACCACGCAATACTATAATTGCAAGCATTCCTATCACACTAAGCACTCCTAAAAAGCCTAATTCCTCAGCAACGATCGCCATGATAAAATCGGTATGTGCCTCCATCAGGTAACCCAGTTTCTGGACACTTTGCCCGAGCCCCTCACCTGTCAGTCCCCCTACACCAATTGCCAAATATGACTGTATCAGTTGATACCCATCCGAATCAGGGGTTTCAAACGGCTGATAAGCACCCGTAAAACGTGAAAGTCTTTCATCGGTAACCATATACGGGACTACAAGCAATACCAGTGCAATTCCAATACCGATCAATATGGACAAATGTTTCATACGAATACCGGCACTAAAAATTACCGAACAAGCAATCAGAAAAATGATGGACGCCGTTCCGATGTCTGGCTGAAGTACGATTAATCCCAGGATAATCGCTGTCAACACTAACGGAGGCAGTACCCCTTTACTGAATTCATTGATATATGCCTGCTTTTTTGAATAGACAGATGCAAGATACATAATTAATCCAAGCTTGGCAAATTCGGCTGGCTGCATACTTAGTGGCCCGATCTGAAACCACGATTTGGCATTATTTACGGCATTGCCAAAAAATAAAACAGCAACCAAAAGAATGACTATTCCCAATATAATAAATTTCATCAGCTTTTGGTAATATTTATATGGAAATAGACTGGTGAAAATAAAACCTATCATCCCCAGACCAAACCAGACGGACTGTCTAACTAAATAATGCGTGCTCTCATGACCTTCCACAACAGATGTTACCATGCTGGCACTGTAGATCATCACTATCCCAAAACCAGCTAAGAGTAATGGTGTGATAATTAAGGTGAAGTCATAATCTTTAAATTTCTGTATCATCCCGCTTCTCCCTGCCATAATATAAATTGCAGATGAATAGATAGAAAGTTTAGTATAATTCAGTGTACCATAATTGTACTTTTTATTCATCCGGGTAATAATTCCAATTATTTGAATGTTTTAAACAAAAAAACCTTGCCAATAAGTTTGCTGGCAAAGTTTTTGATCTGGAACACCATAACGCCAAAACATGAATCAATAATCACAAAGATTGCTGTGAAGCTTCATGCAATATATTAAGCTTCTTCTCCAAATTCTCAAGAAGCGCTTTACCTTCATTTTCGCTGATTAAGTTCAGACGCACAGCAAAATCAATTTCCCTTGACAGACCGAACATTTGCGTGTCCAGCACATCCTCGTAAACCGGACATTGCGGCATCGTCAAATTCTCTATTTGAACTTCAATAAGTCGTAAAATGTTGTCAGCGTCAGCCTTAAGAAGGGCGTGGGCTTTTTCACGATGATCTACAGTCACCTCTGGCATCAATTGAATCCCCTCCACTAAAAAGACTTTCTTTTATATTATATTATCGTTAGCAATAGGAAAATGCAAATAAAACAGAAAAAATATATAAAATTAATTCGTTACTGGTGAAATAATAATTGATGTCTGATATTCTAAGTAAGATACATAACTTAGGGGTGAGAAAATGATTGTACCGATTACAGGGAAGGTTTCCTATTCGATAACACTGGATCCGACAGTATGGATTTTTGATGACAGAAAAATATTACTGGAGGATGCATTTTCTGTTCAGGCCAGTGAAACAGAAGAAAATGATGATCTAGAAAGACGATCAGAACGATTTAATAGAGAAGTATTGGAAACGAAAATGAACCGGCCACCTGTCAATAAAAGTATTTCCAAACTCGAGGGAGAAAAAATTTTAAAAAATTCCTATGTCATACCGCTCAAGGATTTTATAGACAATGCCGAAGCCGAACCAGAAGCTGAAAACGCAACATTGGTTACGGATGGGCATGAAGACGTAACCATTACACTTGAAGAGCTTGCAAATGGATATTTTCTATTTGCACTTAATGGTAAGCCTTTAAAAACGGACGGGCCTGTACATTACTTCTATAAAGATGGTTCAAACAGAAATAGCCCAATAACAAACATTAAAAAAATAGTGATTCATTAATCACTTGTTTTCAGGAAAACTTGAAAACCTATATATACTTTATTACCTTCCGAAAAGTCTGCTTGCTTGCAGGCTTTTCTTTTTTGCAGTTCCCTCTTATATTTACAAGTATATTTTCCCGCAAACTATCCAAAATAAGTTCATCAGCTAATATAATTAGGAGGAATGCTGAATGAACGTGCGATTAAATATTTTATTTATGACTGTACTCTTGATCTTAACAGCATGTGCCCAAGATGAAGAATCTCCTTTAGCTAGAGAACAAGAAAATACTGATCGTATTGTGTACGTAGAAAATGCAGATCCGAACGAACGGCAAAATCTCAACAATAACGAAATAGCTGACCATCTGGCTAGTCTTGCAGCAGATATTCCAAATGTCAATAACGCTTCAGCAATTGTCGCTGGTCCGTACACGGTTGTTGCAATCGATGTGGATAAGGACCTTGACCGTTCACGTGTCGGCACAATAAAATATTCCGTAACAGAAGCACTTTACCATGACCCTTATGGGAAGACTGCTGTTGTCGTGGCGGATGCTGACCTAGTGGAGAGAATACGGGGGATGGGAAACAAGATAAGTCAGGGTCATCCTGTACAAGGTGTGGTAGATGAGCTTGCGGCTATTGTCGGGAGATATATGCCTGAACTTCCTATGGATGAGGACCCGGCAGAGGAGCCAGATCAAAATAAGGAAATAATCGATGAAGAGGACAAACAGGAATTGGAAGATATTGAAAGCGATCAATCAAACGAGCATAAGGACCGTTTAAGATAGAAAAATTTAGGACACTAGAAAAGGTTTCTGACATTGGTCAGAAACCTTTTTTCGCAGACAGAGAGTGCAAATAAACTCCTGCACAAGTCCAACAAACGCACTGCATCTCAACATCCCAAGGTATTCACATATACCATGTTTTCTAAAATTTACTGCTGCTGTCTATCTGTAGTATTTTCTTCTTTTTTTTCGTTGTAGTATTGCACACCGAACTGGGAACCTTCGGAAACCATCTTTGAATTCTCCCGTTGAGAAGTATCTTGATCGGATTCTGCTGATTGGTCAGGTACACCAGCATTCTCAAAAGTATTATCTGTCTTTTTCTTCATCTTGTTTGTAATTTCCGTTGTCGTATCTTTAATCTTATTCCTGTTTTTCTCATCTTTTAAATAGTAGCTTGCTAAACCGGCTCCTACTGCACCAACTGCAGACAATAGATACCTTTTTTTCATTATAACAGCCGTCCTTTCTATTCGTAGATTTGCTTTAGCTTTATTATTCCCCCGGCTCGTGCTTATAAAACATCTCAGCTTCAAATCGAAGTCCCATCTATGTTATACTGTTAACTAATAAATGATTTTTCCCAGGTAGAGGTGATATGATGCAAGTTAAATGTTCTCTATGCGATAAAATAGAAGATATAGAAGATTATTCTTTGAAGGCGAAACGATTAAGAAACAGAAGAATTTATATGTATTTATGTAACCCTTGTTATGATCGGGTTGAGATTAAAACCAATAAACGCCTGGCAACAGGAAATTTCAGATTATATCGGGAAAACAAGAAAGTTGATCAATATTTATAGTGCAAAAATAAAAACGCCATTAGGCGTTTTTTATTTCTCAATGGTATTCGCTTTTCGCTGCATATGGAGCCTGATTCTATAAATTGCAAGCACAACTATGATTACCAGAAGACTTTCTATGGTAGGCATCCTCATTACAGTTGTGAATATTGTTAAAATAAATGTCCCGACCATCAGCATCACGTATACGAAAATGGTTTTACCGAGCGGCAGTTTTCTTGCAAAACCCAGTTCGTACGCAATTGCAGCCAAAATCAAGTTCATCACATAAAAGATCCAGAATATATTATCTGTCCCGTTAACATCAATTACTAAATCAAATACAAATCTGAAGTCATTCATATATATCCCCCATTATTCGAATAAACCTAACTACTATCATACTAAATCTTAACAATTCGTGCCAGTTACAGCATAAAATCGTAATCGCCTTGGTCATCCCGACAAGCTTAAGTAGAAATTACCAGTCTTGTTCATTGCCACAGGTAGTTTCTACTTAAGACCTCGAGGGGCGAGTCCGCTTTCGCTAGACGTTCAAAAGCGGAGGTGACTGTTTAGAAACGAATGCATAAGCAAGGGACTGGAAAGCGCATGATTTTCGCGCTTGGAATGTCCATTGCTTATGACAGGAGTTTCTAGGAACCGGAGATAGACGTTCAAAAGCGGAGGTGACTGTTTAGAAACCGAAGCTGGACATGACTGTAAATGTGTAGGAATTAATTGCTGTCAAAATCTTTTCCTTTTTCCCGAAAGTTCTCCCGCGAATTAATTTTGAACATTTTTATATTTTGATATATACTGTTTTATGATGGAAATAGAGGTGCTTTTATGAAAAATATAAATTACCCAATGCTTCTTTTAGCCATGAGTGTAATTTTAATGTTCATTCTTGTTGGTCTAGCAATCGCAATGCGTAATATATGGCTTATCTTATTATTTCTCATTATAGGATTTGGAATTTTTGCGTATGGATTAACTTTGAAATCGAGTAGGAGGGGGTGACTAACCCCCGACCTCTCACACCACCGTACGTACGGAT
>NZ_LQNF01000017.1 GCF_001618145.1 Oceanobacillus damuensis | reverse complement strand
GTTAACATTACATTAACGCCAATAAATCGTTATCCAAACACCATTTTAACAAGAATGACAGATGAAAGTATAGCAATTAGGTCTGCGAGCAGTCCCACTTTCAGCGCATATCTCATTTTCTTAATTCCTACCGCACCAAAATAAACGGTTAAAACATACAATGTTGTATCAGTACTCCCTTGCATGGTTGATGCGAGCCTGCCAATAAAGGAATCTGGTCCGTTCGTTGCAATTATTTCAGTAGTCATTCCAAGTGCAGCTGTACCAGATATTGGGCGTATTAAGGCTAATGGAATAATATCTGGGGGGATGCCAATAAAAAGCAGGGCAGGAGATATTAAATTGACGAAAGCTTCCAATGCTCCCGAACTGCGCAGGATGGAAATGGCCACAATCATTCCTACTAAAAAAGGAAGCAAAGAAAATGCCATCTTGACACCTTCCTTTCCTCCCTCTACAAATAATTCATATGCAGGAACTCTTTTCAGTACAGCGGCAGTCAATACGATTAACAAAAAACATGGTATGATCCATGTGCTTAAAGATGTAATCATCCCCATAACTATTTCCTCCAAGTACTTTTATAATAGTAAAAGCGATCAATCAAAATAGCACTCGCTGTAGAGATGCAAGTTGTTATAATGGTTGTCCCTACAATCTCTGTCGGTGAAACAGAATTATATTGCATTCTAATAGCAATCACGGTAGTTGGTACCAAGGTAAGACCGGATGTATTTAAAGCAAGAAAAGTTATCATCGATCTGGAAGCAGTGTCCGTTCCGCTTAATTGCTTCATTTGCTCCATTGCCTTAATGCCTATTGGTGTTGCAGCATTACCTAACCCGAAAAGATTTGCAGTTATATTGGAAAGGATATAGCCAATCGCTGGATGATCTTTTGGTATATCAGGGAACAGACGCAAAATAACAGGTCTGAATAATTTTGTAACAACCTTCAAAATTCCGGCACCTTCAGCAACCTTCATAATCCCAAGCCAGAATACCAAGATGCTGATTAAACCGATGGAAAGCGTAACAGCTTCCCCTGCACTCTCAAATATTGCCTGATTAACCTCTTCCATCTTCCCATTGAACATGGCGTAAACAATACCAATGACAGCCATACATGCCCAAATAATATTGATCATATTATCTCAATCCCAATGTCTCAGAAAAAATAGATTTAATATGTTGTATAAATGTATTCTCTGTCATAGGCGGGTCATTACTGTATATCGCAGTCTCTAAGATCCGGTTATTGTCCAGATAGAAAACGGTTTTTCCGATAATTTGTTCTTTACCAGCATCTGGCTTGTTCAATACGAAGCTTTTAGATGTTACCAAGCCACGTTCTGTGTCAGACAGGGGAAACGATAGGTCCTCCCTCAGGTATCCGTTCACTGTACGATCATCTTCATTTAACTTGTATTTTACAGGACCTTCATCAGTTATCGACTCCATTTTGTAATTTTCGTATGCCCATTCAAACATCGAGATATGGTCCCGCCAGTCATCCGGTGCGTCCAATGTGACGGCAATCAGTTCCATGCCATCCTTCTCCGCCGTACTAACCAAGGTTCTGCCTGTTTGTTTTGTGTACCCGGTTTTGCCTCCTGTGCAGTACTCATAAAATTGGGTGAGCAATTTATTTTTGTTTTGCCAACTGTAGGATCTGTTATCGGATTTATAGGTTTCTGTACCGCTTATTTTCTTAAAAAGCTCATTTTCCATCGCATATCTCATAAGCATTGCCATGTCATATGCACTGGAATAGTGGGTTTCCGAGTCAAGACCGTGGGGATTATCAAAATGTGAATTTGTCATTCCAAGCCACTTTGCTTTTTCATTCATTAAAAAGACAAATCCTTCTTCACTTCCCCCAACATGTTCAGCTATCGCAACAGCTGCGTCATTCCCTGATCTGAGCATAAGACCATAGATTAAATCCTCCAATAATATTTTTTCGCCTTGTTCCAGATAAATGGACGATCCTTCCGTATTAATCGCTTTTCTGGAGGCACTTACCTTCTCGTCCAATTTTCCCGATTCAATCGCAATGATTGCCGTCATGATTTTCGTTATACTAGCTATATTCGCTTTTTCCTGTGCATTTTTTTCGAATAATACTCTGCCTGTAGATTGCTCGATTAGAATTGCGTGGCTTGCAGAGACTTCAGGAGCCGCTTGTCCGATTGCAGGAAAACCAAGATTTAATAAGATTATTACCATTAATATAACTAAAAATCGCATAACTGCAGCCTCCCGGAAAAGATGTCTATATATCTTATGTTCGGGACGTGCTGTTATGAATACAATTTCACGAATGGTGGATAGCAGATAACCTTGCATTTGATCATCCATGGAGAAAATGCATTCGTTCCACTTTGCAAATTAGCATTTTTCCGCTTACTTAAGTTAGCAGAGTGAAATTGGTGATTAGCCCTAGTTTAATCGGGTTGGGTGGAAATAAGGTGCTTAAGTTGTCAGTGGATTATCTGTTGGGTCAAAGCTGTCTGATTACATTTAAATTCCAAGGCTCTACTCGTTCATTTTGTTGCTTCATCGCATTTGATATAAAATGTGACGTAACTTCTAATTGTGTTAGAACTTTGGCACGTATAATGGAAGCGAGATACTTCGGCGACCGCTCGGGGAAATACACTGCGCGCATCCTAAGGCGGCTGGTGAGCTCCTTCATGCTACGCATTTCAGTGTCTCACCTATGCCTTTCCTCCCGTTGGAGTCTCCGTGTATTTCCCCGAGCTGTTATATTGTCCAGATAATGTATCCGCTCTTTTATGGCAGTTGATTGGAGCGGAGGACAGTTGACTCCTGCGGGAACAGCACGTGTCCGAAGACCCCGCAGAGTGGTTTTCTCGAGGAGGCTGAGGCCGTGCCCGCGGAAAGCAACTGTCCGCAGCGGAAATCAACCAGCAGTTACTTCGCATTTTACATAAAATAAGGAGGCTTTTAGGCAACAAACATTGAGAAAATGAGTTTTAGAAAACAGCTTTATTTCTACCAAGGTTAGCAAGGTGATTATTGGTGGCATTCTTAGGTTTAAACCAGTTAAATGTTCGAACTTAGTTTATTGAGGAGAACGTTAAGCAAAGAACAAAAGCAGAGGTGGCTGTTTATGTGTAAGAATTAATTGCTGTCAAAATTTGTACTTTATAAATTCTAAAAAATCCTTACATATAAAATGTAAGGAGCGGTATTACTCATCATGGCTATTGTCATCCATTTCATTGCTGAATCTCTCGAAAAATAAGTCTGCTTCTTTTGTATCTTCCTCTACAACAGCGGCTTCAGGCAATGGCGGCAATTCTCCCAGTGATGTCAGACCAAAATATGTCAGGAAGTCTTTACTGGTTCCAAAAAGAACGGGTCTTCCAACGGTATCTTTTCTTCCTGTTTCCTCGATTAGGGATCTGGAAAGAAGTGTCTGGACTGGTCGGTCACTTTTCACTCCTCGAATCTCTTCTATTTCGGTTCTAGTAATCGGTTGCCGATAGGCGATAATTGCCAATGTTTCCAGTGCAGCCTGTGACATTCTGGTGGCTTGCGGTAGCTCGATCAATTTTTTGAAATAACTGCTATGCTCTGGTTTCGTGGTTAAATGAAGCACTTCATGGGACTGCATAATCATCAATCCACGGTCTCTCCGTTCATAATCGTATTTCATTTCTTCAATAATATGTTGTGCGGCGGACTCCGGTACGTCCAGTATTTTACAAATTTGCTTGATTGTTATTCCTTCATCCCCACTGGCAAAAAGCAGCCCCTCGGCTATAGCTTTTAGTTCATCCATTTCCACATCTATTCCTCCATAAAATATAAATACAGTGTATCGAAATGCTTTGTTTGTTTACAGTATATTTCCTTAGTTTTCATAAGTTCTAAAAGCGCCATAAACGTCACGACAACATGGGTCCGCGAGGGATATGGGAACAATTGGTCAAATTCTATTCCGCCTTTTGAATCCTTTACTTTCAGCAGGATATCCTGCATTCTCTTTTCAATCGGTATATCCATACGTTGTACGGTCGTATCATGTGGTTCATTCCATTTTTTTCGCTCAAACATTTTCCCGAGCGCTCCGAGCATATCATAAATGGAAATATCTCCTTGGACTACCGGTACTTTATCAAGGGTTAATTTTTCAAAGGAAACTGGTGCCCTTGTGAATAGCTGATTTGCCTCCATTTCCTTCTCTTTAAGTTTTTCTGCAGCTTCTTTGAATTTACGGTATTCGATCAGACGCTGCATTAATTCTTCCCTCGGATCTTCCATATATTCCTCTGCATCCTCTATGTCAATTTCCTGCTTAGGAAGCAGCATTTGACTTTTGATAGCTACAAGTGTGGAAGCCATAACAAGGTATTCACTTGCAATATTCAATTCCAGCCGTTGTATTGTATGTATGTATTCCAAGTACTGCTTCGTAATTTGGGCTACTGGTATATCATATATATCAATTTCATATTGATTGATCAAATGGAGCAATAAATCAAGCGGTCCTTCGAATGCATCCAATTTCACTTCGTATGCTTGATTCATAGACGGTCTTCCTTTCTTGGTTGCAAGTGATTAAAGATTAGCATAAGTGCCCATACAAGGTTCTTCATTCTGACATAAGCTATAACGTAAGATAAATGTTACCACAAAACATTTATGTAATGAAGAAAAAGGAGGAAGTTTATAATGAGTCATAGTTATGGCGGAGGCTTTGCGTTAATCGTAGTTTTGTTTATTCTTTTAATCATCGTTGGTGCTGCTTGGTACTAGAGTGAAACATCGAAAAATTATATAGTATAACATGTGCGCCAACGCTTTAGCAGGTTTGCCGACTAACAGGAAAACCAGCCCTTACAGGATAAGGGCTGGTTTTTTATTGGTTATCAGCAGGTGTGGGTGGTTCTTCTTCCACATCTGTGCACTTATTATAAAAATCCTCAATTTCATCCGTAGTACTAACAGCATACTTATTTTGATAAAGTCGTTTGATTTCCTGAACCATTTTTTTACCTATCCCTGTGTTCCGATGGGAAGGGTTTACGGATATATGCTGGATAACAGCATTAAATTCATCCTCTATACGCACACCAATTGCACCAAGTACATCTTCCTCTTTCCATAAATGCAGATGCCAGTTTTCATTGGTCTCATATTCTTTAATGGTTTGCTGCAATTTTTTAACGTCTTTTTTTTCTTCTGGCATAAAAGACAATAATCCCATTGCAATTTTTTCCAAATTTTTCTTATATCGAATTAACATAGTTACCCCTCATTAATAAATCATTTGATTGGTTAAATAATCTGTATAACTAAAAAATTGCCATTTACCTGCTCGACTAAGTATATAACTATTTATTGCATTATTGCAGCTTTTTGTCAAATATACATGATGATTTTTTGTGGTTTTATAAGCATTGACAATTTTCGAAGTAATCATACTTCTGAGTCATACCGATTATTTTCTGATCAATTCGAGAATGGTGAATCCATCTGTTCGTTTCCCATTGATTGTAAAGGGGATAATGTTTACAATTGCCATCCACATATTAAACCAGAACAGCAATTGTAAGAATTCGCTGGGGAAAACTTCAAATAACAAGTAACTAATCAGCGCGGTTATCGCATTAAACGTTGGCCCCAGTATAGTGATCCATACAGATTCCGTTTTATTATATGGTTTTGCTCTTTCGCTCCTGGTAATGCCACCTATAAAGAAAGCGGGATAAATATTAAATTCTACGCGTTTTCTCTTTAGAACCATTTTTCTTTTACCGGTGCCGATGGACAATTGGATATAATCCGCATTTACAGCTAATGACCCTGATACATGTCCAAGTTCATGTATCAGGGTAGTCAGCGGTGCAATGATAAAAATAAGGTATAAAACTGAATGCATATCCATCTATGCTGTCTTAGATTCAGCCATCATGATTTGGATTATTCCGAAACTACCTTAACTTCTTTCATAACATCTCCATTGTCCATGGATTTGGCATGCTCTATTCCTGAAGTGACTTGTCCGAACACTGTATGAACACCATTTAAATGCGGCTGTGGCTCGTGCACGATAAAGAATTGGCTGCTCCCAGTGTCTTTGCCGGCATGTGCCATTGACAGTGAACCTTCCACATGTTTATGGGGATTTCCTTCTGTTTCACATTTGATGGTATAGCCTGCTGAACCCGTTCCATTACCTACAGGGCATCCTCCCTGGCTGACAAATCCAGGAATTACACGGTGAAATGTCAAACCGTCATAGAAATTTTCATTTGCGAGTTTTTCAAAATTGGCAACTGTATTTGGTGCTTCATTCGGGTATAGTTCAAATTCAATTTTATTTCCATTTTCCATTAAAAAATATCCTTTTTTAGCCATATGTACATCCCCTTTAAATTATTCAAGCACAATTATTTTATCATTAAATGACTTTATTTGAAAGAAATGCGTTTTTACAATTCGTAGGACAAATCATTTTTCACTACTTCCTCGAATGTTTCCCTTTTGACTACTAGCTTGTCGTTTCCGTCTTCCGCAAAAACAACAGCAGCATTTGGCAAACGGTTATAATGGCTCGCCATGGAATAGTTGTAAGCCCCAGTTGAAAAAACAGCTAGTATGTCGCCATGAGTGACTTCAGGAACTGGTAAATCCCATATGAGCATATCACCTGATTCACAGGCTTTCCCTGCAATCGAAACCTTCTTGACAACTTTTGCTTGCGGGTTATTTGCGATAACAGCCTCATATTTTGCCTGGTAAAGTGCAGGTCGGATATTATCGGTCATTCCACCGTCAACAGACACATAATCCCGTACACCTGGAATCTGCTTTATGGAGCCAATCGTATAAAGCGTGATTCCCGCATTGCCGACAATTGACCTCCCTGGCTCGATCCAAATTTCGGGCATTGGAATCTGTAATGTTTTTGAATGCTCCTGTACTGCGTCTACTGTTGCCTTTACATAGTCACTGTATGGTAATGGTTCGTCTTCTTTTGTATAGCGAATTCCGAATCCTCCACCCAAATTAAGTACTTCCGGAATATAATCAAATTCCGCTTTCCAATTGGACAGCTCATTGAAAAGAATGTCCACTGCTACCCGGAACCCTTCTGTTTCAAATATTTGTGAACCGATGTGACAGTGCAGGCCTATAAGGTTAATGGATTCGTGCTCATAAAGCTTTTCAAATGCTTCTTTAGCTTGTCCATTCTGCAGATTGAAGCCAAATTTCGAATCTTCATTGCCTGTGATTATATATTGGTGTGTCTTCAATTCGACACCAGGGGTTACACGCAAAAGGACGTCAATACGCTTATTTTGCTTGGCCAGTTCCTCTTCAATCAATTCAATATCATAAAGGTTATCTATTACAATACAGCCAATGTCATTTTCAATTGCCATCGCTATTTCCTGTCTGCTCTTATTATTTCCATGCATATGTATTCTTTCTGTCGGAAATTTTGCTTCCAAGGCTGTATATAACTCACCTTCGGATATAACATCGAGGCATAGGTTTTCCTGTTTCGCCACTTGGAGCATGGCGATAGAAGAAAATGCTTTACTTGCATAAGCCACTTTCGCTTTGACATTCATCTCTTTAAAAGTGTCTACAAACGTTCTCGCATTTCTGCGGATCATGCCAACGTCATAGACATATAATGGTGTTCCATATTTTTCGGCAAGTTCTACTGTGTCTACTCCACCTATTTCTAGATGGCCATTAGTATTAACCTCAAAAGGGTGATTATCTAGAATCATAATATATTGTTCCTCCACTATGTTGTTTGAAATAATAAAAACACTTTACCACATTGAAGTTAAAAACAAAAGAGCTAACCGCGTTGTCAGCTCATTTCGTCGGTTGTCTGTAATTATTTTTTGGATGTACAATACTTGGCCTGGTGTTTGTATAAGGGACGGGAATCCTCAATAATATATGGAGCATTGCTTTCGCGTTGAAAGGGAGAAATGGCCATAGGTAAGGTGTTTTCAACGATTTTATGCTGACAAGGAATAAAATGTTTGCAACAAACCCTACTAAAAATCCTGTTAACCCAAACAGGCCAACCAAAAGGATGAAGATGAGATTAATCAATTTATTTGCAACACTTAATTCGTAGCTTGGAGTAACATAGGAACCGATTGCACTGACTGAAACGTAGAGGATAACCTCTGGTGAGAACAATCCAACATCTATTGCTATTTGACCGATCAATACGGCTGCAATGAGTCCCATGGCCGTTGACAATGGAGTTGGAGTATGGATGGCAGCCATTCGAAGGAACTCAATACCGATCCCAGCTAGAATAATTTGAATGACAACCGGGACATTGCCAACCTCATTTGGTCCAATAAAACTCAATTCTTTTGGAAGTAATGTTGGATCCATGGCAAATAAAAGCCATAATGGCAATAAAAACATGGACGAAAAAACGGCAAGATATCTGATGAACCTAACGAATGTTCCTATTGAAGGTGCCTGCCGATACTCTTCCGCATGCTGAAGATGATGAAAAAAAGTCGTCGGAAGAATAATGGCACTTGGTGATGAATCAACAAATATCAATACATGCCCCTCCAACAAGTGACTTGCAGCTACATCAGGCCTTTCGGTGTATCGAACAAGGGGAAATACGTTCCATTTCCGATTGATGATAAATTCTTCAATCGTTTTCTCTGCCATCGTAATCCCGTCTATTTCGATGGCCTCAAGCTGCTCCTTGATCAGATCAATAAGCCCTTCACTGGCAATGTCCTGCAGATAGCTGATACAAACATCTGTTTTCGATCTTTCACCCACTTTCAACATTTTATTTCGTAGTCTTTCGTCCCTTAGCCTTCTTCTTGTCAAAGCAGTGTTTTGAATGATGTTTTCTGTATAACCGTCCCTTGAACCACGAATGACCTTCTCTGTATCAGGTTCTTCCGGACTTCTTCCAGGATAGCTTCTGACGTCAACTATTTGTGCAAATCTCTCTCCATCAATAAAAACACCAATTAAGCCAGACAATATCTCGTCTGCTGCCTCGTCCATCGTCTTGACTGGCTTGACCTGCTGATGGACAATCCGGTTTTCGATAATTTCCGGCAGTTTTTTATGGTTTGTCTCCACATCATTGATCTCGATAAGCTTTTTCATCATTTCCTGGACAGTTGAAGTATCACATAGTCCTGTGACGTAATAGAGGTGTACCTTTCTTTTCAAAATGATAATTTCGCGAAACCCTACATCAAATGAGTCCCCCATTCCAATTCTTTCTTCCATATATGCCTGGTTATCACGTATGTTGGCAGAAATCATATGATTGTTTTTTGTAGTGGTCATGCTCATATCCCCTTTTTGAAAAAAATAGAAAGTATTTATTTTGGCAGCAATATACTTTTACACATAAACAGCCACGGCAAGCTTCCGTTCCTAGAAACTCCCGTCATAAGCAATGGACATTCCAAGCGCGAAAACCGAGTCCCTTGCTAGCATTGAGTTTCTAAACAGTCACCTCCGCTCTTGTTTATTTACCTGACAAAATAGGTCCATTGGAACAAAGAGCCTGTTATTTTCCCGAAGACGATTGCCATTAGCAGAATCAATAGGTATTTTTCCATCCGTATTCTTCTTGATAAGATTGGAAATACATTGAGTACCTCTGTTAGAGCGGCGGCTAGCATGCCATTGAAGATGCCATGCAGGATCCCCCAAACCAATAAAACTAAAACAGGCTGCTGAAACGAAACATTTGCAAAAGAAAAGTATGTTCCAATCATAAGACCTATAATCACACTAGCGCTGAATACATTTATAAGTGACTCTGTTTTACTTAGTTGAATCAATCGAGGAATGATACCCAAAACGGTAATAAATGCAACAAACCCAGCCCCAACGGCAAGACCCCCACCAAGTCCGATTATTATCTGGACGAGATTAATCAGAAGGGTTTGTATCATTCAGCTTGTTTTCATGATGATTCATGTAATGATTGAGATCCTGTTGGTAGTTGTAAATTTCAACTTCCAGTGGGCTGGGTTCTTCGTTAAACCGTCTGTTAAACCAATGATTAAAAAATAGAAGTGTACCTAGTCCTAATCCAAACGAATACGGTATCTGAATCCATAGTGGAAATTCACTCTCTTCACCGGTAAGTATAAAATGCAGCTTTTGCTGTACTTGCTGCATACTGACATCGTAATGAAAATTCATGATTGTCATTGCCGTTCCAATAAATAGAAGCAACCATACAAAAGATGCTATCCATATATTAACCGGTTTTTTAACCTCATTAATATGGATGATTGTCTGTTCAGGACCAAGCAATTGAATTTCCAATTCATTGTGTAAAGCGGTCAAGTGATCAATGATCAGGAAACTATCAATGATTACAATGTTTTTGTCTTTTTTTGTGACTCGATAAATCGGTGTTTCCAAAAGCTTTTCCTTATATATTGGAGTAGCGGAGATATAGGCAATGTCCTTTAGGTAAATCTGCTGCAGCTTCGTTATTTCCAGGTTTTTCTTCAGTCGAAGATAAATGACTTCTGCCATGGAATACTTCCTTTTCTTTTAGAATGTGTAAGATTAGTATCTGTCAGGAAGCAGTATTTAATCATTAAAAATTAGAAAACTTAACATTGCCTTCGTTGTATTGTGGAAATAAGGCAGTTTCTTACTTTCTGCTATAAAAAGTGTCTGAATATAACTAAAAGTACCATCACTAAAAACAAATGAATTCAAGATAAGCAAGCTTTAAAAAAGAAAAATCCGAACTAATTTCGAATTCTAACGAAAGAATTCTAAATCATAGTTCGGATTTTTCTATGACTAAACCACTTTTATCCCGGCTTCTTTCCGAAAAAAAGGATAAAGAATATAACTAACTTGTATCCATATTTTTCTTCATATCTTCTAAAATTTTCTTTTCGAGACGGGAAACCTGCACTTGGGATATTCCAAGTCTATCAGCAACCTCTGTCTGAGTCTGGTCTTTATAATATCTTAAGTATACAATCAATCTTTCTCTTTCACTTAAACTTCGAATTGCTTCCTGTAAAGAAAGCTTATCAAACCATTTGGAATCCTGGTCAGCTATTTGATCAAGCAATGTGATTGGATCTCCATCATTTTCAAATACCGTCTCGTGTATCGATTGCGGAGATTTTGCGGCCTCCTGGGAATGGACAACTTCTTCAGGTAAAATTTCCAACGCATCGGCAATTTCTGTGACTGTTGGAGATCTGCCGTACTGTTTTGTCAGTTCATCCCTTTTTCTGCGGATCTTATTTCCGGTTTCCTTCAGAGAACGACTCACTTTTACGCTGCCATCGTCCCTGATAAAACGTTGTATTTCCCCAATGATCATTGGAACTGCATATGTCGAAAAGCGTACATCATAGGAAAGGTCAAATTTATCGATTGATTTAATCAAGCCTATGCTTCCGATCTGAAAGAGGTCGTCCGGATCATAGCCGCGATTTATGAATCTTTGGACAACAGACCATACAAGGCGAATATTTTTTTCAACCAGTATATCTCTTGCCTCTTTATCACCCTGCTGGCTTCTGAGTATATAGTCTTTTACTTGTTCATCCGACAACTGTTCCTTTTGATTTTTAACATTTACATTCATGACAGCATCCTCAGTTATAAACTGTTTTCGTTTTTGAAAGCTGCTTTGTCATATTGACCGTAGTCCCTTTATCAGGGGATGATATGACTTCAACAGAATCCATGAAATTTTCAATGATGGTAAATCCCATTCCTGATCTTTCCATATCGGGCTTGGAAGTAAACAGTGGTTGACGAGCTTCTTTGATATCGCTGATACCGATACCATGATCTTTGATGGTTAACTCAATTTCACCATCAAGCAGCGTACAATTTATGAAAATTTTATGATTGGGTTCGTTGTTGTAGCCATGAATGATGGCATTAGTGACCGCCTCAGACACAACGGTTTTAATTTCCGTCACTTCATCCATCGTGGGATCAAGCTGTGTTATAAATGCAGCCACAGTGACCCTTGCAAAAGCTTCATTTTCACTGACACTGGAAAATTCCAAAGACATTTCATTTCTCATGAAGCCACCCCCAAAGTCGCTAAGGCAAATTCCTCGTTTTCTTCCAGCCTGACGATTTTAAACAGACCTGACATCTCAAACAATCGTTTAACTGCAGGAGAAATTGAACAGACTACCATCTCCCCGCCAAGCTGTATGACCTCTTTATATCTTCCCAAGACGACACCCAAACCAGAACTGTCCATAAATGACACTGCTTCAAGGTTTAAGATAATATGTTTTACGGGGTTGGAATAGAGCATATCTTTCCATTTTTCTCTTAATGCTTCCGCTTCATGATGATCCAATTCACCGGAAAGCCTTACAATCAGAACTTCCCCTTTTACATCGAACGTTGAATGAAGTCCCATGTTTCATCCTCCTTTATAAGAACTTTAGTATCTCTATTTCTTCATCTGGAGGTCATATTCCTGCCAACCGACAAAAGAAGTGCTGATTCGTTAAAGATAGAAGCAATCAGCGTATTTTCACCATTTCCTGCATGGCTCTTTTTAGCAGTGAAAAATAAGATGCTTTCTCGACATCCTCTTCTACGGTAAGCGGAACTTCTGACAGAATATTTTCCCCATCTTTTACATAGAGCTTCCCGACTTGTTCTCCCTTCGTGATAGGGAAATCCCAACTTTCATGAAGTTCTATTTCGGTAGTTATATTTTTTTCTGTCTCCCCTTTTCGGTGAAGTGTGCTTACAGATTGATTGGAAACTATGTCTATACTTTTATTCTTTGATTTCAAAAGTTGAATTTCGGTTATTTTGGCATCCTTGTCAAATAATTTATTTGTCTCGAAGTGATTGAATGCATAATCGAGCAGACCGGATACCATGGCATTTCTTTCTTTGGTTGTTTCTGCGCCCATGACTACAGCGATTACTCTCATATCATCTCTTTTTGCGGTAGCTGTCAGGCAATATTTTGCTTCATTAGTATAGCCGGTTTTTAAACCGTCCACATCCGGATAGAATCGTACGAGTTTATTTGTGTTTACTAACCAAAATTCATTGTCTTGACCTTTTCTTAAATAATCCTCGTACACGGAGGTGTATGCTGTAACATTTTCATACTTTAATAATTCATTTGCAATAATTGCCATGTCGTAGGCGGTGCTGTAATGTTCTTCGGCAGGAAGTCCTGTAGAGTTCTGGAATTTAGTGTTCTCCAGATTCAGTTCCTTTGCTCGTTCATTCATCTTGGCCACGAACGATTCTTCACTCCCAGCTATTCTTTCCGCAAGAGCAACACTTGCATCGTTGCCAGAAGCTATTGCTACCCCCTTAAGCAAGTCATTTACGGTCATTTCCTCCCCTGCCTCAAGGAATATTTGTGACCCCCCCATAGAAGCGGCACGGTCGCTGACTCGAACAACCTCATCTTTGGAAAGTTTTCCGTTTTCCAATGCTTCCATAATTAAAAGCAGCGTCATGATTTTGGTCATGCTGGCTGGCGGCAGCTGTTCCTGAGCATTTTTGTCGAAAAGTATTTCTCCAGTATCCTGTTCGAGTAAAATAGCTGATTTAGCATTTTCAGCGAGATTCAATGCATTATCTTTCTCTTCTGCAAAGGCAGAAAAAGGTGTGATAGTCGTGATGAAAATCATTATTGTTAAGAATAAACCATACTTTTTCATAGCTTTACCTCCAGCAATCAATATAATGTAAGGATTACCGGAATTTGGTATTTTCATACCCCGAAAAACAGAAAAAAGAAAAAAAGCACACGTATGTGTGCTTAAAAAATAGGCTATTCTGTTATTGTGCCGTAAATCAAGTCGGGAGCTTTTACATTGCCATTCGATATATCGATACTTTGATAGAGCTTTTCGATTACATCTTCAACAGACTGCCGGTTGGAATGAATGGTAAGAAGTGACTCTCCTTCAGATACCGTATCACCGACTTTTTTGCGGAGTACGATTCCTACACTGAGATCTATTTCAGATTCTTTTGTTGCTCTTCCAGCTCCAAGCATCATTGCTGCAGTGCCCAATTCATCTGCAATCATTTTTCCGACGACTCCTGAAGATTTTGCAGGTAATTCAATCTTGTGAGAAGCTTGTGGCAATAGGTCCGGGTTGTCAGCAACACTCGCATCTCCACCCTGTGACATAAGAAAACGTTTGAATTTATCAAAAGCCTTCCCATTGTGGAGATTGTCCTGTAATTTTCCTCTCGCTTCTTCAATAGTGTCAGCTTTTCCAGCAAGTACAACCATTTGACTTCCCAAGGTAAGACACAATTCAGTAAGATCTTCCGGTCCATTTCCTTGTAAAGTATCCATCGCTTCTTTCACTTCGAGAGCATTTCCAATTGCAAATCCCAAAGGCTGGCTCATATCTGAGATGACGGCCATTGTTTTTCTTCCGACACGGTTTCCTATTGAAACCATTGCATGTGCCAGTGCTTTGGATTCGTCCAGATTTTTCATGAATGCCCCGGCACCGGTTTTTACATCAAGAACGATCCCATCTGCACCGGAAGCGATTTTTTTGCTCATGATGGAACTGGCGATAAGCGGGATTGAGTTCACTGTTGCTGTAACATCTCTTAAACTGTACAGCTTTTTATCGGCAGGTGTTAAATTACCTGATTGTCCGATAACAGCAACTTTGTTTCTGTTGACGAGATCAATGAATTCATCGTTCGATAATTCTACGTGAAATCCTGGGACGGATTCAAGTTTATCAATTGTCCCTCCGGTATGCCCAAGTCCCCTTCCACTCATTTTTGCCAAAGGAACATCGACGGATGCCACAAGGGGGGCAAGAATTAGTGTGGTTGTATCACCAACACCGCCTGTGGAATGTTTGTCCACCTTGATGCCTGTAATCGCTGACAGGTCAATTTGATCACCGGATTCCACCATTGCCATTGTCAACGCTGCCCGTTCTTCTTCGTTCATATCCTGGAAATAGATTGCCATTAACAACGCACTGATTTGATAATCAGGGATTTCATCCTTCGTGTAACCATCAATGAAAAATGTGATCTCTTCTTTTGTTAATGCCTGTCCATTTCTCTTTTTTTCGATGATGTCATACATTCTCATTTGTATCACCTTTTTTTAGTTATTATGGTAGCGAACTAATTATATTTTTTACGAATTTAATAAAGTCTTCCCTCACCTTTTCAGTCGTTTCGATTACTTCATCATGTGTCAGAGGCTGGTCCAGTATTCCGGCAGCCATATTTGATATGCAGGAAATTCCAAGCACGCGAATTCCTGCATGTCTGCTCACAATTACTTCCGGTACGGTTGACATGCCCACTGCATCGCCTCCAAGCGTCTTAAGCATTCTGACCTCTGCAGGCGTCTCGTATGCAGGGCCGGTATTTCCCACATAGACACCTTTTTGTATGCTCATTCCGAGAGCATCTGCACACTTTACGGCGTGTTCGATATATTCTTTGTCATAGCCCTGGCTCATATCCGGAAAGCGGGCACCCAAAGCGTCATCATTTTTTCCGATTAATGGGTTGTTCCCCATATTGTTGATGTGATCAGTTATGAGCATCAAATCACCTGGTTGGAAGTCTTCATTGATTCCACCAGCAGCATTTGTCACAATGATGGATTTAATGCCAATGTCTTTCATGACACGAATTGGAAAGGTGACCTGCTGCATTGAATATCCTTCATAGTAGTGGAAGCGCCCCTGCATTGCGATTACTTGTTTTCCTTCAAGGGTTCCGATTACGAGCTGTCCCTTATGTCCGGACACCGTGGATTCGGGGAAATGTGGAATATTACTATATGGTATAACGGTTGCATTTTCTATTTCATCTCCGAGTACACCGAGACCTGAGCCTAGTATGAGTCCGATTGCTGGAGCGTCCTTTAATTGATCTTTTACATATGTGCTTGCTTCAGAAATAGCAGTAAGATTCATGATTATGCTTCCCCTTTACTCAATATCGTTTAAAAAACTTTTACCGTGCTCAGGCATCGGGATACCGAAATTATCGGCAATTGTTGCGCCGATATCTGCAAATGTTTCTCTGATCGGTATATTCCTGCCTTCTGTAATATTAACGTGATGTACGATCAAAGGAACGTATTCCCTTGTATGGTCAGTGCCATGATGAACAGGGTCGTTCCCATGGTCTGCGGTAATAATCAAAAGATCGTCTTTTTCTAGTTTTGACAAAACTTCAGGCAGCCTGGCATCGAACTCTTCCAAGGCCTTTCCATAACCTTCCGGGTCTCTGCGGTGACCGAATTTAGCGTCAAAGTCGACGAGATTCAGAAAACTGATACCATTGAAATCCTCGTCCATTGACTCAACCAGACGATCCATCCCATCATTGTTATCCGTTGTACGAACAGCTTTTGTTATACCCTCACCATCGTAAATATCAGATATTTTACCGATGGCGATAACGTCCAAATTATTGTCCTTAAGCTCATTCATAACTGTTCGGCCAAATGGTTTTAATGCATAATCATGACGGTTTGATGTCCGCTCATATGCACCAGGTTTGCCTATGAACGGTCGGGCAATTACACGGCCTACCATATATTTTTTATCGAGAGTAAGTTCTCGAGCAATTTCACAAATTCGGTACAGTTCTTCTATCGGTACAATTTCTTCATGTGCTGCTATTTGCAGTACAGAATCAGCTGATGTATAGACGATCAAAGCACCTGTGTCAATATGCTCCTCGCCTAACTCGTCTAAAATGGCCGTTCCCGATGCTGGTTTATTGCCAATTATTTTACGCCCGGTTTTCTCTTCCAGTTCATTTAAAAGTTCATCAGGAAACCCGTCCGGGAAGGTTCGAAATGGCTGGCTGATATTAAGACCCATGATTTCCCAATGCCCTGTCATGGTATCTTTTCCATTGGAGGCTTCCTGCATTTTTGAATAAAATGCTTTCGGACTTGCTGCTTGATCAATTCCTTTTATTTGTCTAATATTACTTAAGCCAAGTCCCCCCAGATGAGGCATCTTCAGTCCATTCATATGCTCGGCGATATGTCCTAGTGTATTTGCCCCCACATCATTGAATTCGGCTGCATCCGGTGCTTCACCAATTCCTACTGAATCCATTACTATTAAGAAAACGCGTTTAAATTTTGTCATTTCTATCAGACCTCCTGTAAATATATTCCCGCATCACGTCATATATATGTTTTAAATCATGATGTAGGATGTCAGACCACTGTTCCGAAAATGTTAGGCCCTCGGATGATGTGCCTTATACATATCTTTTAACCTTGTCTTTGTAACATGTGTATAGATCTGTGTCGTAGATATATCAGCATGTCCAAGCATTTCCTGTACGACTCTCAAATCTGCTCCATTTTCAAGCAGGTGTGTTGCGAAGGAGTGTCTGAGAGTGTGGGGAGTTATTGATTTATTTATACCGGCATCCCGTGTCAAGCCTTTAAGTATTTTCCAAAATCCTTGTCTCGATAGTGGCCTGCCATGCTGGTTAACAAACAGGGCTGTTTCCTGTTTGTTTTTAACAAGCTTTTGTCTGGATAAATCCAAGTATTTTTCCATCGCATTTTTCGCCACATCACCCAACGGTACAATTCTTTCTTTAGAGCCTTTACCAAAGCACTGAACAAATCCCATGGTAAGATGAAGATCACTGACTTTTAAGGTAATCAGTTCGGTAACGCGCAGACCTGTGGCATAAAGCAATTCCAGCATTGCTTTATTTCGGATTGCAAGCGCGGTATTTTCCTGTATATCAAGTAACCTTTCCACTTCTGCCAATGAAAGGATATCAGGAAGTCTTCTTTCTTTTTTTGGTGTTTCGATATGTAAGCTTGCATCATGGGTGACAATTTGCTCCCTGATCAAAAACTGGTGAAACGCCCGAATGGAGGAGACATGTCTGGAAATGGTGGCGGTGGACTTTCCTTCGTCCTTCAAGACATATAAAAATCCTATTATCTCATTCCTTGTAACAGTATCCCATGATTGCTTTCTCCCAGTCTTCTCAATATAGTTCATGTAGTGCTTCAAGTCGCGTCTGTAGGAAAGCATTGTATTGTCAGATAAACCTCGTTCAATTTGCAGAAAGTGAAAAAAATCCTCTATAGCATATGTAAGCATATTTCCCCTACTCTCCCTGCTGAAAAATGATATGAAATCGTTCCTTTAATTTACTTTGTGATTCAAATACCTTTACTGCCGGCCCCTGTGGAGGGTCGAAACGATGGATCTGTTCGTACTCCCTATGCAGCAGTTTTAACCCGTAATAGAAGAGGAAAGTGCATATCGTAAAGATGATGAATATTTTCATCGTGTCCCATAAAATTGTTCGCATAACCTAATCTCCCTAAAATTAGTATTCTAATTTTAGGATATGCGAAGCTGGAAACACAATATACTATTCAAATGTAACCTTTTTCGTGTTTTTTGTAAATTAGAGTGTGCATGCAGAACAAACGTATAGCTTACAACAATAATTAAAGCCTTTCTCCAAGTGGAAAAAGGCGGAATAATTTTCATTTAAGTAGCTTTTACAGTTGCTGCCTGGCATTGTTTGCATATCCCGTGAAAGGTCAGGCGGTGGTCCTTTACTTCGAATCCCCATTCATTTTGCACGATTCTTTCTACGTCTTCCAGAAGATCATTAACAATCTCTTCAACGGATCCACATTCAATACATACAAGATGATGATGGAAATGCTTGGCGCCTTCCTTACGAAGATCATAACGAGAGACTCCATCACCAAAATTGATTTTATCTACAACTTTCAGTTCGGAAAGCAATTCCAGAGTTCGGTAAACGGTTGCCAATCCAATTTCAGGAGATTTTTCCTTTACTAGAAGATAGACATCTTCTGCACTCAGGTGGTCTTCCTCTCTTTCCAGCAAGACACGGACCGTTGCCTCTCTCTGTGGAGTAAGCTTATAGCTATGTGCATGAAGCTGCTTTTTAATTTGTTCAATACGATGTTCCATGGCAGGTCGCCTCCCTCATACCCATCTTTATTATATGCACCAATTGCTGTGGTGTCAAAGCATATTCTCATCTTTTAATTATATTAATTATAAATTAAAAATCAATATTAGTAAAACGATTTAATCAATTCCTCCATGGCTTTACTGGCAATATAGGCTTCAATGCAGGCAGCGACGAATGAGAATAGTAAGAGTAAAATAAAAATTATACTGTATCTGATAAATGGCTGCAACAATTGTTGGTTATTTTTGCGGGAAAAAAGTTTACTCAGTAACCCAAGTGAGAAAATCATTGATAAAGACCCGGCTGCGATATAGATAGGTATAATGATTATATTCTGGGGAGCGATGGAAAGAGAAGCAAGAAAAAGTCCATCGAGTCCGAGTTGATTTACAATAAAACCAACTGAAAAACCAACTACCATACCCTTTACAAATAAAAGAACCCATACAAGCGGTAATCCAATAACAGACAATCCCAAAATAAATAAGAGGATTAAATATTTCGCATGAAAAGTAAAGCTTTCCCACAAGATATCGTTTTTTCCAGCAGGGACATCCTCAGTGATTTGTATAAAAAAGCGCTCCAGGTAAAAAAACAGATCCTGTTTCTGGATGAAGTCCATACTATTAACAATCACTGCACCGAAAATAATTCCTGTCAGAAATAAAATAATCATGAAAAGATAGATAGTGGCATGATTTTTAATATGCTCCCATACCAGAAAACTGTTTTTATACATCGGAATCCTCCCTTGGAAAACATTCGTTTATAATTAAAACTATGAGGATTCCTTATTAAAAATACCTGTTTTCGAGATTTAATAGACAATCAAGGTGTCCCTATACTGCCATACCTTCCTCCTCCGCCCGCATGGATCTTCAGCTTCCCTTCCCGCAGTTGAATAATAGAGTGTGCTAGTTTTTCAGGGATTACTTCTATTAATTGTTCCAGCGAAACATGGTGAATCACATTCATTTCCGTACCAAAATGATCGAGTAGCTTCTGGAAGGTTTTTGGTCCAAGCTTCGGCAAATATTCCAAGGGCACTTGATATTGATATGGTGGGCGATGCCTGTTGTTCTTTACATCCCCTTTTAATTCCTGAATACGGTCGAACACCCCTTTAATTATTTTACGTGAACCACATTCAGGGCATTCGGCGATACTATTGGGAACTTTGGTCAGGCAATTGCTGCACACAGTAGTGTGGTATTTTCCAAGCTGTGGATTCATCCCGTAGTTTCGAATGATCTCTCTGCCGTCCACTTTGTGCAGTGCCCAGTTAAACTCTTTAAAAGAAGGCTCTTCCATTGCAATTTCCTGATATTCTCTTGCTATTTTTGCCAGGGAATGTGCATCGGAATTTGAAACGTAAGTAAAATTGTGTAATTCTTTAATTTGATCTGCCATCGACGTATCAGAACTTAAACCAAGTTCAATGCCATCGATCAAATCCGGATCGAACACTTCTTGCATCGTTTGTTTGACACCTTTACCATATAAACTTTTAAAAGGGGTGAAAACATGGGCTGGGATAAATAGACCATTTAACTCTTTTACTTTAAACTGGAGCTCCTTTGCTGTTCCATAGTAGCGCTGAGAGCTTAACGTTATATTTTTCATCCGCTTTGACAGCCATTCTGAAAATGCTCCGATACTGGAAAGTGTTGGAAAATAACAAAGGACATGAATGGGTCCATTGCAGTTTTCATCATAGATCTCTATTTCTGACCCAGGGAGTAATGTAACTTTTTCAAAGCGAATACCACCATCAGTTAACTCATATGCCGCACCATTGCGGATTAACTGTATAATCTCCTGCTGGACAGCAGGCGAATGGCAGTCAATCACACCAATTAAATCAATGCCTTTATTCCTGCTTGATTCCATAAGTATGTTTGTTAAGGTAAGACTGTTGGAGGCTGTTATTTTTACAGGTTTGTTGTACATATCCCTGCCAATATGAATATGCATATCAGCAAAATAGGAGTTCAAATCTTACATCCTCCCTAATGCATGTAAATAGAGTATTGCATAATTCGTTTTTGCATCGTGAATTCGCTCGTCAAGAACATACTGCTTTGCTTCATCCAAGGTGAGCTCGTGCAATTCCACAAATTCATCGTCGTCTCCCTCAGGTGGATTTTCCATTTTTACCAACTGGTCTGTTATGTAAATATGTATCAGTTCATCAGCAAATCCGGGAGAAGTATAGAAGGATGTGACAAATGATAAACCTTTGGTAGTATATCCTGTTTCTTCTTCCAGTTCACGGACTGCAGCAGCAATTGGATTCTCGTTTTCATCCAGTTTGCCGGCTGGAATTTCGATGAGAGACTTCTCCAATGGTTTACGGTATTGTTCAACAAACAGGATTTTATTATCCTTCGTTATTGGAATGACTGCTACGGCTCCAGGATGTTTAATCAGTTCCCTGTTGGATGTTTTTCCATTCGGTAATGTGACCTCGTCGACTTGCAGGTCAATTATTTTCCCACTGAATATCTTTTCGCTTTTTACTGTTTTTTCTTCAAACTTTTTCAAATTTATCACCCTTCTTTGCATTCTATTAATTATTTTAGCATAATTTCAGCATTTTTCTGCGTTTAAAAAGTTGTCATTCATACTAGCTGTCCTTACAATAAATTACAAGGATTATGATAAGGGAGTGCAGAAAATGAAAAAAAATAAATTAGGTAAATCAGATATTATGATTTCCGAGCTGACATTAGGCTGTATGTCACTTGGGAAAGACCCGGATAAAGCTATTGAAATTATAGATCATGCAATAGATGCGGGGATAAACCATTTGGATACTGCTGATTTGTACGACTTTGGGATGAATGAAGAGATTGTCGGCAATGCAATCAAAAACAAAAGGGAGCAAATCATACTGACAACAAAAGTTGGCAACCATTTCAATAGAAAAAGCATGGATTGGTACTGGGATCCCTCAAAGGAATATATAATGCAGGCGGTAAAGGATAGCCTAAGACGTCTAAAAACCGATTATATCGATTTCTATATGCTGCACGGGGGGACATTGGAAGACCCAATAGATGAAACAATCGAAGCATTCGAGCTACTGAAACAGGAAGGCTATATCAGGGCATACGGAATTTCCTCCATTCGACCGAATGTCATCCGCAAATATGTAAAGCATTCTACGATTGATGGTGTGATGACACAGTACAGCCTTCTTGATCGCAGGCCGGAGGAAGAAATACTTGATCTTTTGCATAGTAACCGAATCAGCGTGTTGAGCCGCGGTCCACTCGCCAAAGGAATATTAAGCAACCATGCTGAAAAGATTATTGAAGAGAAAGGAAAAGAAGGTTATCTGGACTATTCTTATCAAGAATTAAAGGACGTCAAACAAAATCTTTCCAAACTTTTGCAGGAAGAGTATTCCTTAAATGCGCTTGCAGTAAATTATGTACAAAAACATCCAGCTGTCGCTTCTGCAGTATTTGGGGCAAGCTCGGTGGAACAGCTTCGTGAGAATGTTGAATCCGCTCATTCGGGGCCGATGACTGAGGACCTTTATATAAGATTAAAGCAAATCACAAAATCAAATCAATATGATAAACATAGATAGTGTCTCCCCTTCTCTATAGGAACAAGAGGCAGTCAATATAATGAGGTGGGAGCAGCAATCCAAAGATAGGATGCTGCTCCCACCTCTCCTTTTCTTCCATCAATGATCAATGTGCGGAGAATTATGCCCGTTAAGCCTGTAACAGGTTTTGTGACGGAATAAACGGGTTCAATATACCTTCTTTGCTTGAAAGTCGAAAAACCCCTTTGTGGACACCCAATATCATTTCATCTGCAAAGAAAACAGCTTGTTGCGAATCGATGAAGGTCGGGATTCCATCATTTTCCATCTGACTATAGTTAGGTTTCTTTTCCCTTACAAATCGTATCGTAGGCAGGCCATTCACACCACAGCCACAGTCATCAATGTCATACCATAACAAAAGATAACGGTCATTTTCTCTCCTCATCTGCCCCAGTTGCTGTTCTGCTTCAGGAGTAATCGTCAATCTCAAAATGAATGCTCCTTTCATAAGTTTGGTTGTTTTTCACTCTTCGTATTTGATATAAAATGGGAAGTTACTTACATATATGCTAGCTCTGTAGCATTGTTAATGTTAACAAGTTACTTCGGCAACCGCAGCCCGTATACACTTCGCTTTCCGCGGGCGGCTGGTTAGCCCTCCTCGTGCTATCGCACTGCGGGGTCTCACCTATGCCTTTCCTCCCGCTGGAGTCTACATGTATACGGGCTGCTGATACGGAAATTCACCAAAAAATTCTGTGCATGAAAGATTAATACATTTGATTTACTTTCAGTGCATCAGCTATTTTTATAACAACTGATTCCTACGTCCCCATTAACTGTTGCAAGTACAGTAAATGCCAGCACTCTTCTATCCAGCTCGGGGAAATACACGGAGACTCCTACGGGAAGAGAGGCATAGGTGAGACACTGAAATGCGTGGCATGAAGGGGCTCACCAGCCGCCCGTGGAAAGCGCAGTGTATTTCCCCGAGCGGTCGCCGAAGAAGCTTATCCGAGTTTGCATATGTTGCAGTTTACACATATTGCATCAATTACAGAAACCAGCTTATAGTTTTATTTTAACGGTATAATCTTAATGGCTGGTTGTCAAAGGATCTTATTTTTTGTTAAATTGACCTTTTAATATTTTCTCCATGAAACCCGGTAATACGCTGTAGAAGCGGCTGCCGATTTCCATCCAGAATGGCATATTTATTTCTCTTTTATTTTTGAAAAGACTCTCAACGATAACTTTGGCCACTTTATCAGGGTCGAGCATATAACGCTCGACGTTTTTCTGATATGCACCATTCGGGTCGGCAACTGAAAAGAAATTTGTACGTACAGGGCCTAGATTAACAGCAGTTACAAATATATTTTCCTTGCTGAGTTCCTGTCGCATGGCATTTGTAAAACCGAGTATTGCATGCTTTGAAGCGCCATATGCTGCTGATTTAGGTGTGGCGATTTTAGCTGCCTGGGAAATGATATTAATAATGTGTCCTTCTCCATGTTCAGTAAAATGTGGAATAAATCGTTGAGATAATTGCATGGCTGCAAACACATTAAGTCGGAACATCTGCGCAATATCATCCCATTTCATATCTTTTACATAGTCAAAAACACCGATCCCCGCATTATTGATCAATCCATGAACTTGTCCATGGTCAGCAAGTATCATATCAATAATGGGGTCAAGTGCCTCTTCCCTTTGTAGGTCAATCCTATAGATGAAACTATGTGCTTCTAATTCGCTCATTAGCTGTTTTTGAATTGCAACTAATTTATCCTCGGATCTTGCGAGCATAATCGGGATACCCCCGCTTTTTGCCACATGCCAGCAAATCCGTTCCCCGATCCCGCTTGAAGCCCCGGTAATAATTATTTTTTTGTTGCAGATTTTATTTTGCATAATAGATCAGTATCCCATCCTCGATAGAATAGTCGATTAGTTTTTCATCTAATAAATAATCAAGTTGGCCAATTGTTTCCGACATAGTGAGATTTATCTGCTTCTCATAATACTTCGGAAATAATTGTGTACAGATTTCATATGGAGTCAGGCTATTTGATTTAATTAGACGGTATACTTTCTCCGCTCTTTTTTCCTGACTTACCAATCGTTTGCTGATCAGTTCATTTATCCCGGAAAATATTTCCCCATGACCCGGCAATACTGATGTTAATTCAAGGTTAGAACATTTCTTTAAGCTGTCACGGTAGTCAAGCATTGGCCTTTGACGTTCTTCACCCTCTATAATGGGGGCTTCAATCATTGGATTGGGGGAAATATGCTTGATTAGATGGTCGCCGCCTATAATTAGTCCGTCACTATCTCTTACGAATGATAAATGTGTCTGTGCATGGCCTTTCGTTTCAATCACTCGCCAATCCGGATGAGCCGGTATGGTGTCATTCTCTTTAAGCATTCCGCTCAAGCTCCCCCGGCCGCCATATTCGAAGTCATCCGTCATTTCATTAATAGCAGGATGAAACTTTTCAGGTACGCCGTTAAGAATAAAAAAGCCTTCAAAAAATTTCTCGTTATTTCTCAGAAATGGCGAATTCATTGTTAACCACAAATCTACTTCCTGATGTGCCATAATGTGTTTGAGCCTGGGGAATTCTTCAATCAACCCTGTGTGGTCGGGGTGGTGGTGCGTAAGAACGATTTGTTCTATATCCATAAGTCCATAGCCTATTTTCTTTAATTGATGTACAAAGGAATCTTTCGCTTGTATAGTTTTTGCACCGGCATCGATTAATGTCAGCGTGTCACCTTTCATCAGATAGACATGGACATCACCGACTGCAAATGGAGTTGGCAGTGTCAGCTGGATGATGTTTTCATCGATGATTTTCAAAAAGATTCCTCCTTGTTCAGTATAAAAAATGAATCACTATTCACTTTATTGTACATTTTTTTCGGATAGATGTACATTCATTCCAATATATATGTAGGGTAAAGGTGAAATCAGCCTGCATTATTGACTTATCCAAAAAAATAAAACACAATTGAAATTGAGGTGGAAAGTATGACGAAAATCATAGCTCATCGCGGTGCAAGCAAGTATGCTCCAGAAAATACCATGCCGGCGTTTGAACTCGCGTATAAAATGAAAGCGGAAGGTATCGAAACGGATGTACACTTAACGAAGGACAGGATTCCCGTACTTATTCATGATTCACATGTGAAGCGAACTACAAATGGCCGGGGTTTTATAAAGGATTATTATTATGAGGAGTTGCAAAAGCTGGATGCCGGTTCATGGTTTTCCAGTGAATTCTCAGGAACATCTATTATTTCACTTCAAAACTTTCTGGAATGGGCAAACGACAAGTCGTTGTACTTAAATATCGAGCTGAAAAATAGTAGAATTGACTATAAAAACATAGAATCGATTGTATATGAGATGATTGAACATTACAGCCTTTTGAATCGCACTACACTTTCGACATTTAACCATGATAGTGTCGAACGTATGAAACCTCTTCGAGAGAAAATCGGGGTGGCATTGCTTACTTCAAGAAAAAGAAAAGATCTTATATGGTATACAAAGGGACTTGGAGCCAATGCAATCCATATCAATTATCGACTATTGAGCAAATCACTTGTCCAGAAATGCAAGGAAGAAAATATGAAGATTCGTGTATATACTGTAAATAAATTTGTACATATTATGCGCTCCTTTTTTGCTGAGTGTGATGGTGTAATTACAGATGTGCCAAATAAGGCACTTCGTTATCGAAATATACTATAATAGGAATTAAAGGAATTGATTTTCAGATGGAGGAATAATATGGAACTGATATTTCTTGGTACAGGGGCAGGAGTTCCTTCGAAAGAGCGAAATGTCTCTGCTATTGCATTGACACTTCTACAGGAAATAAATAGTGTATGGTTATTTGATTGTGGAGAAGCCACTCAGCACCAAATTTTAAGGACCTCCATAAAGCCGAGAAAAATAAATAAAATATTTATTACCCACCTGCACGGAGACCATATTTACGGTCTTCCGGGATTATTGAGCAGCCGTTCGTTTCAGGGTGGTGAAGAGCTTTTAACTTTATATGGTCCAGTGGGCATAAAGGAGTTTGTGACGACAAGTCTTAAAATAAGCGGCACTTATCTGACCTACCCATTGGAAATAGTGGAAGTAACCGATGGAAAGATTTTGGATGAAGATAACTTTACTGTCTATGCAAAACAACTCGATCACGGTATTCAAAGTTTTGGATATCGGATCGTTGAAAAGGACAAGCCGGGAGAGCTGCTTGTCGATAGACTTAAAGAAATTGGTATTTTGCCCGGCCCCATTTACCGTGAGATCAAAGAAAATGAAGTGACAGTCTCTTCTGATGGGACCCAGCTCTACAGTAAAGATTTCATCGGCGCTGAGAAAAGAGGCAGGGTCATTACCATATTAGGAGATACTCGTACTCGGGAGGAACATATATCATTCGTCGAAAATTCGGATGTACTCATTCATGAAGCCACATTTATGCATGACAAGAAGAATCTGGCGAGAGAATATTTTCACTCGACTAACATACAGGCTGCTACCCTGGCTTCCAATGGTGGAGTTAAAAAACTGATATTAACGCATATTTCTTCCCGCTACCAGGAGGAAGATGAAAAACGGATATTATCAGAAGCGCGTAATATTTTCACAGAAACATTCCTTGCCAGGGACTTTCGTGAATTTGAAATTGACAACCTTAATTAGAGGAGACATTTTTATGGAGTACACCGAAACAATCGTTACCAATTTGCGGACATTTTTTATGAATGGCAATACTGTTGACTACGAATTCCGCAAAAGACAATTGCTCAAGCTAAGAGACATGCTTAAAGATAATGAGCATAAGATTTATCGTGCATTAAAAAGAGATTTAAATAAATCGAAGCATGAAACCCTGACAACGGAGCTAGGGCTGCTTTATTCTGAAATTGATTTGACACTGAAAAATCTCAGGGGATGGATGGAGCCCGAAAAAGTGCAATCGCCCATTACACATAAGGGATCTAAAAGCTATATTATGAAGGAACCACTTGGGGTTGTACTTGTAATTTCTCCGTGGAATTATCCTCTTCAGCTTGCAGTTGCTCCTGTAATTGGTGCAATTTCTGCAGGTAATTGCGTACTTATTAAACCGTCAGAACATGCGTCGACTACATCGGCAATACTGGCGGATATGTTTAAACAAACATTTGACAGTTCATATATCACTGTAATCGAAGGTGGGCAAGAAACGAGTGAAATACTGTTGAAACAGCGATTCGACTATATTTTCTTCACTGGCAGTTCCCATATAGGGAAAATCGTTATGCGTGCAGCCAGTGAGCATTTGACTCCAGTTACACTGGAACTGGGCGGAAAAAGCCCGGCAATCGTTGATGAGGATGCCAATATCAATCTTACGGCCAAACGAATCGTATGGGGTAAATTTACGAACGCGGGTCAAACCTGTGTGGCACCTGACTATGTCTATGTACACGAGAAGGCAAAATTCAAACTGTTAAAAGCTATGAAAAAACATATCATAGCACTTTATGGGAAAGATCCTCTGGAAAATGACGACTATACAAGAATCATAAATGAGAAGAATTTTGAACGACTGGAGAAATTTCTTTTGGAAGGTACTGTCCTCCACGGTGGGGCCACAAGCAGAAAATCACTTATGATTGAGCCTACCATCCTTGATAAAATCACCTGGGAAGATTCAATCATGAAAGAGGAAATTTTCGGCCCGATTTTACCTGTTCTGTCATTTACAAATATCGAAGACGCTCTGTATAAAATCAGAAGAATGGAAAAGCCGCTTGCCCTTTATTATTTTGGAGAAAATGAAAAAATGCAGCAGCAGGTTATGGAATATGTGTCGTTCGGTGGAGGTTCGATCAATGATACCCTATACCATCTTGCCAACCCGCACCTTCCTTTTGGCGGAGTTGGAAACAGCGGCATGGGAGCTTACCATGGAAAATACAGTTTTGATACGTTTACCCATAGGAAAAGCATCATGAAACAGACGACTAAATTTGACCTGCCTTTCCGCTACCCTGGCAGTAAACTTGCATCAACGGTAGTTAAAAATTTAATGAAATAATACATTTTGATATAATTTATGTAAACTACGAAGTAACTTCCACAGCTCTGAGATGGTAACAAGTAACTTCGGCAGCCGCAGCCCGTATACACTTCGCTTTCCGCGGGCGGCTGGTGAGCCCTCCTCGTGCTATCGCACTGCGGGGTCTCACCTATGCCTTTCCTCCCGCTGGAGTCTACGTGTATACGGGCTGCTGGTATGTAATTTTTTCAGAAAAAGAATTCTAAGCAAGAACAGTCGATGCTATTTGATTAGCTTTCAGAGTTCTTATAAAAAGTTAAAAAGAGCTCACCTGACAATGGGACTGTATGATGTTATTTTACATAATAAACCTCTAACCAGCTCTGGGAAATACACGGAGACTTCTGCGGGAGCAGAGGCATCGGTGAGACAACGCAGCGCTTTAGCGCAAGTTGGCTCACCAGCCGCCCGCGAAAAGCGCAGTGTATTTCCCAGAGCGGTAGCCGAAGTATCTCGCTTCCATTATTCGTACCAAAGCTCTATCACAAATAGAAGTTATTTCGCATTTTATATCAACTCTGATGAACAAAGTTTACAAAAATAGGCTATATAATAATAAACGCTAATGTCCCATGCCATTGTTTTATGGTGTGGGACATTAGCGTTTGTAGTCATCCAGGAAATCCTTTTGAAAACTTGTTGTTGGCTGATCGGAATCTTTTCTGGCCGATTCATTAAATTGTTTAAAGGGATTTTTTCCGTATTTCTGTGAGAGGGAGTCGATTGCCGAATAGAGTTTCTCTTTTTTGGCTTCGTTTTCGAAAGTAAAAATGTCGAGCTGCTGCCCAAGGTTCCGTTTTTCATCGACATCCTGAACCGTAATACCCAATAGACGGACTGGTTCCCCATTCCAATGCTTTTGAAGCAGCTCCTTGGCTATCAGTAAAATGTCTGATTTATCATCTATATAGTTTTGAAGTTTTTTACTCCTTGTAACTGTTTTGCGATCGTGATATCGAATGGTGATTTGGACACTTCTTCCAGCTGCTTCCTTTCGTTTCATTCTTCTGTTGACATTGTCTGCCAATAGATTCATTAAACTGCTTAATTCATCCCAATCTGTTGTGTCCGCTGGAAGTGTCTGTGAACTTCCAATGCTTTTAAAGTCGTAGATGGCATCTGGGTCCACTGGTCTCGTATCATTCCCGTTGGCTCTATTTTTTAATCTTTCGCCATTAATGCCAAGTAATTGCTTCAGTTCATATACGTCCTTATTTGCCAGATCTCCGATTGTCTGAATGTTTATTGTATTTAACTTCTTTGCCGTCTTTTCCCCTACTCCATACATTTCGCCTACAGGTAATGGCCAGAGGATGTTTGCGATTTCTCTCTTTCTCAATACCGTAATTCCTAATGGTTTTTTCATATCGGATGCCATTTTAGCCAAAAATTTATTTGGGGCGATACCGATACTGCAAGGTATATCCAATTCATCGAGTATTTTTTGCTGTAGGTTTTGAGCGATTTCCAATGGGTTACCTAGATTTTCAGTATCTGTAATATCCATATAACCTTCATCAATCGAAACTGGCTGGACATATGGGGTAATTTCAGAAAGCATCTTAAAGATTTCTTTGGAAGCCTGACGATAGCGGTTAAAGTTAGGCTTCATAACAATCAGTTCAGGACATAGTTTCCTTGCTTGCCAGATCGGCATCGTTGTCTTGACTCCTTTTGCTCTTGCCTCATAGCTGCTCGTCACAATAATCCCTTTGCGTTCTTCCGGATTTCCCGCTATTGCTAAAGGTTTTCCTTTCAGCTTCGGATTATAGGCCATTTCCACAGATGCATAAAAGCAGTTCATATCTATATGGAAAATTACGCGCCCCTTCTTCCGCTCTGAAGCCCCCATCAAAATTACACCCTTTCCGTATCTTATTTATCAATTATAACATAAAGAAATACCCGCGATAGCGCTCAATCGCTATCGCGGGTATTCGGGTTATGATCCTGCTGCTTCTTTTATGATTGCAGTTACTAACTCAGTGACCTTAACAAGATCGCTTACCGCAATTTTCTCGTCTTTTGTGTGAATGCCTTCATATCCAACAGCCAGATTTACGGTAGGGATACCAAGGCCGGCAATCACATTTGCGTCACTGCCACCACCACTTTTAAGAAGCTTACTCTCCCTGCCGATGGCACCAGCAGCTTTTCGTGCAACCTCAACAACCCGATCGCCCTCTTTTTGACTATATCCCGGATACATCACTTTTATCGTTACATCTGCAGACCCGCCATGCGCTTCTGCCGTTTGTTCGAAAGCGTTTTTCATCTTTTCAGTTTGTTTTTCCATTTTCTCTGGCACGAGAGATCTAGCCTCAGCAATGATTTCAACATGATCGACGACGATATTTGTCTGTTTTCCACCTTCGAACCGGCCGATATTAGCTGTTGTATCTTCATCGATTCTGCCAAGAGGCATTTTGGAAATGGCTTTTGCAGCGAGTGTAATCGCTGAAACGCCTTTTTCAGGCTCCACTCCTGCATGTGCCGTTTTCCCTTTAACGACTGCAAATACTTTGGCCTGTGTCGGTGCTGCCACAATAATGTCACCAACGTCTCCGTTGCTGTCCAGTGCGTAGCCATATTTAGCGTTAATCAGTGACCCGTCAAGTGCTTTTGCTCCAACTAATCCGGATTCTTCACCTGCAGTAATTACAAATTGAATATCTCCATGCTTGATCCCATTCTCTTTTATAACGCGGATTGCCTCAAGCATAGCGGAAAGTCCTGCTTTATCGTCAGCACCCAGGATCGTTGTTCCATCTGAAGTAATGATACCATCTTTTACGGAAGGTTTTATCCCTTTACCAGGTACTACAGTGTCCATGTGGGATGTAAAGTAAATTGGATCGGCACCTTCCAGATTACCTGGAAGTGTACATATCAAATTACCTGCGCCATGTCCGGTTTTTTCTTTACTGTTATCCTCGTATACGTTAAGTCCTAAATCTGAAAATTTCTTTTTAAGTACATCAGCAATTTCTGCTTCAAACTTTGTCTCCGAGTCGATTTTTACGAGTTCCATAAATTCTGATACTAATCTTTCCTGGTTAACGTTTGTCAATTTAAAAACCTCCCGTATATAGGCTACTATATGTTGTGTCTTTTTTACAGTGGGATGTTTCCGTGTTTTTTCGTTGGACGCTCCTCCTGTTTATTGCGCAGCATCTCGAGAGACTGGATTAACTTTATCCTTGTTTTCCGTGGGTCGATCACATCATCGACCATCCCCAGCCCAGCAGCCACATAAGGGTTTGCGAATTTTTCCCGGTATGTATCAATTTTCTCTTGTCTTAACTGTTCCGGATTGTCACTTTCAGCTATTTCTTTAGCATAAATTATATTTACAGCACCCTCAGGCCCCATGACGGCTATTTCAGCGTTCGGCCAGGCGTATACGAGGTCGGCACCGATGGATTTGCTGTTAAGCGCTACATAGGCACCACCATATGCTTTTCTTGTAATAACCGTTATTTTCGGTACAGTGGCTTCTGAATAGGCATAAAGGATTTTTGCACCATGACGGATGATACCCGCATGTTCCTGCTTTACACCAGGGAAGAATCCAGTTACATCTTCAAAAGTAATAATTGGTACATTAAATGAGTCACAGAAGCGGATAAAACGTGCTGCCTTATCGCTGGAGTCGATGTCCAGTCCGCCCGCAAGGTATTTTGGCTGATTGCACACTAGACCGATTGTTTCACCTTTTATTCTGGCGAAGCCAACGACAATATTTTTGGCGAATTTACGTTGAATTTCCAGAAAACTATCTCTGTCTACTACTTGCTCGATTACATTTTTTACGTCGTAAGGTTTAATGGCATTGAATGGCACGAGATCAGCGAGCTCTGGACGTAATTCAGGTTCCGGCTTATATGGTAACTTATCGGATTTTTCGTTATGGTTTGCAGGAAGATAATCAATCAGCTGGCGAACCGTATCCAATGCATCTTCTTCAGAGTTTGCCTGAAAGTGCGCATTCCCACTTTTGGAATTATGTATATGTGCACCACCGAGATCTTCGGAGGAAATCTTTTCCCCTGTTACGGTTTCGATTACTTTAGGTCCCGTAATAAACATCTGGGAAGTTTTTTCGACCATAATGACAAAGTCGGTAATTGCCGGTGAGTATACGGCACCACCTGCACTAGGTCCCATAATGACCGAAATCTGAGGGATGACGCCCGAATAGATGGAATTGCGGTAAAAAACATGACCATAACCATCCAAAGAAGAAACCCCCTCCTGGATTTTTGCTCCTCCTGAATCGTTTAAGCCGATAAAAGGAAAACCATTTTTAGCTGCCAAATCCATGGCAGCAGCAATTTTTTTACCGTGCATTTCCCCTAATGCCCCACCATATACGGTAAAGTCCTGGGCAAATAAATAAACCGATTTTCCATTGATTTTGCCGTAACCGGTGACAACCCCTTCCCCATTACCATTATTGCTCATATCAAAATCGGTTACCCTTGTTTCAATAAAAGGATTTAATTCCACAAAAGTCCTTGCATCAAGCAGGTAATCAATCCGTTCTCTTGCTGTCATTTTTCCTTTGTCATGCTGCTTTTCAATGCGTTTATCGCCGCCGCCTAATTCAACTTGCCTTCGTTTGTCGTATAATTCATTTATTTTATCGAACATATCCATTAATTATCACTCTTTTCGTGCTGACATATTTCGAATAGTACACCGCTCGCAGCTTTTGGGTGAATGAATGCTATTTGGCTATTATTTGCGCCAGGTTTCGGTTTTTCATTGATTACCTTTACGCCTTGTTTGATCAGTTGTTCCAGCCTTGTTTTGATGTCATCCACTTCCAATGCGATATGATGAATACCTTCCCCTTTCTTATCAAGGAATCTTCTGATTGGCGAGGTATCATTCAATGGTTCCAACAGCTCCAACCTTGACTCGCCAAGGTTAATAAAGGCAACCTTAACCCCTTCTGTTTCCACCTGCTCCACAGCTTCGAGTTCAAGTCCTAATGCGTCCGTATAAAAGGACAGGCTATTGTCTATATTTTCGACTGCAATACCGATATGGGCGATTTTTTTCGGTTTTTCAATCGGTTTTGTTTTAGGGTCAATAAGTTCCTGAATATAATCGGCCAAAACTTCCGTTGATGAACCACTAGTAAATATTTTTCTGATTCCCTGATCGATCAGATAAGGAATATCCTCACTAGGAATGACGCCACCACCTATAACAGGTATGTCGATGGCATCACGGTGTTTCAGCTCCTCAAGCACCTTTGGAAACAATGTGCGATGAGCTCCCGACAAGGAGGAAAGTCCAATGACGTCCACATCCTCCTGTACGGCCGCCTGGGCAATTTGTGCGGGTGATTGACGCAATCCTGTATAAATGACTTCCATGCCATGGTCTCTGAGTGCCTGGGCAATTATCAATGCCCCCCGATCATGTCCATCCAAACCTGGTTTCGCTACAAGTACGCGTATTTTTCTCACCATATTGTCCCCCTTTATAGACCTGTATATTCTCCAAACTCTTCCCGTAAAACATTACAGATTTCCCCTACGGATGCATAAACCCTAACAGCATCCAAAATATTGGGAATCAAATTGGCATCCGGAGTCTTTGCATTTTCTTTTAGTGCAGATAGTGCCTTGTCCACAGCCTTCTGATCACGTTCTTTACGAATGGACTGTAATGATTCAATCTGAGCTTTTTCAAGTGCCTCATCGACTTTTAACAAATCTGGGTTTACTTCTTCATCCAGCTTGAACTTGTTTAGGCCGACAATAATCTCTTCCTCTTTCTCAATCCGTTTTTGTATCTCGTAAGCATTTTGGTGTATTTCGCGTTGCATGTAGCCTTCTTCTACCGCTTGCACGGCGCCGCCAATCTCTTTAATTTGCTCCAGATATTCATTTATTTTTTCTTCCATTTCATCTGTTAATGCTTCTACATAATAGGAACCGCCTAATGGATCAATCGTATCAGCAACTCCACTCTCATGTGCAATGATCTGCTGCGTTCGCAAGGCTATTCTCGCAGAATCCTCAGTCGGCAATGATAATGCTTCATCACGTGAATTTGTGTGCAGACTTTGGGTACCTCCCATGACTGCAGCTAAAGCCTGCAATGTAACCCGAACAATATTGTTATCGGGTTGCTGGGCAGTCAGTGTGGAACCGCCAGTTTGGGTATGGAATCTCAGTTTCCAGCTCTTTGGATCTTTTGCCTGATAATGTTCTTTCATAATTTTTGCCCATATTCTTCTGGAAGCACGGAATTTTGCCACTTCCTCAAAAAAGTTGTTGTGTGCATTGAAAAAGAATGCGAGTCTTGGAGCGAAAGAATCGACATCAAGGCCGGATTCAATCGCCGCATCGACATAGGCAATACCATTAGCTATTGTGAACGCTGCTTCCTGAACAGCGTTTGAACCGGCTTCCCTGATATGATACCCCGATATACTGATTGTGTTGAATTTAGGTACAAATTTTTGGCAGTATTCAAATATATTAGTGATTAATCGCATGGATGGCTTCGGTGGGAAAATATAGGTCCCTCTAGCAATGTATTCTTTTAAGATATCGTTCTGTATTGTCCCTGTAAGCTTTTCCAATGGGACGCCCTGTTTTTCACCAACTGCAATATACATGCATAGCAAAACGGAAGCTGGAGCATTGATGGTCATCGAAGTACTGACCTTATCAAGGGGAATTTGGTCAAGAAGCCGTTCCATATCCTTTAATGTATCTATAGCCACTCCTACCTTGCCGACCTCTCCCTCTGACATTATGTCATCCGAATCATAGCCGATTTGAGTGGGTAGATCAAAAGCAACCGACAGACCTGTTTGACCCTGTTCAAGCAAATATCGAAATCGCTTATTTGTCTCAGCCGCAGAACCGAACCCGGCATATTGTCGCATTGTCCAGAATCTGCTCCGATACATCGTCGGCTGGATACCTCGAGTATATGGATACTGACCTGGATAACTTGATTTGCTTTCAGCACTGTCTGCATCATATAAGCGTTTTACTTCAATATCGGAAGAAGTAGTAAATGGCTGCTGTCTTTCGGGAAAGCGCTTTAATATTTTGGATACGGAAGTTTCGTATTGTACCTTTTCCGATGAATGCAGCTTATTTTCGCTCATTTTTCTTACCCCCTCTGTTTAATTTAAAATTTTTATATTAATTCTATTTTCAATCTTTTTTTAACACTTGTCCAGAACTAATTTTCACGATAGAATGAACTATAAGTATTGTGTACAAAGGAGGACCTGTTTTGGCTGCGAATGTTAATCACAAATCTGCTCCGAAAAAACGCTCGAAACGCGAACGCAGAAATAAGATTATTGTGTATATAATGATTATCTTAATGCTTTTATCTACCATTACGTATGGGTTGGCATTCTTTATTTAATAAAATATAAAATGATCTTTGACAATAAAGACTGGTCGATTCAGGAACCAGTCTTTATTTGTTTTTTACTTTTAGAATGTTTAACATCACTGTCTTTAAACTTCTTTTTTATCAATAAATAATCTTCCATTTCATGCAACAGCTGAAATAGATTCGCTCTTGTTTCAAATTCTTCCTGAGTGGTCGGCAAATCTACCTGATTAAATTCTTTTCGCAGTTCCTTTAATTCATCAAGAAATATTACAGCTGTATTTCCAGGATGAACGGAGTTGGATAATTTTTCAAAGAAATCCGCAATTTTCTCAGAGATTAAATTTGTGTTTGGCAAATTCGTAACGAGAGGAAGCATTTTCTTGAACAACTCTAATTGGGTGGCGCGCATTCTGAAGTAATCCCGATATGGATGTTTATTCCTGAGAAGGTGATTTTCCCTGTCTCTTTCCACCAGACGGATGGCTTCCTGCAGAATATCCTCGCTTTCGGTGATTTCGCTCCCCTTCCAGCTGATATCCTTATATCTGAGATAACGAGAATACTCGTAAAGAATGACGCTGAAGTTATGTTCCAGTTTCTGCTGCTTCGCTTTAAGATTTTTATCCAGGCTGGGCATATATAAATTTAACAGCAGCCCTGTGCCAATTCCTACAATAATCAATAAAAACTGGTCAATTAATGTGGCGAATGTGATATTGGAGGAACTGTATAAATTTAAGGTTACAACAGAACTGGTGGATATGCCGGGAGTAATTTTGAATAAAACAGTCGTTGGTATAAACAGGATCAGCATCAGACCGAGAACAAGCGGCTGGTAACCAAGAAGTTCAAAAAATACCAGGGCATAAACGCTTGCTATCATACAGGCCAGAAACCGGTGCCAGGCACTATAAAAGGATCTTTTTCTAGATGGCTGAATGCATAAGATAGTTAAAATTCCTGCTGATACGTAATTTGTCAATCCAAATAATTGTGCAATCGAGATGGAAACCGGTGTACCTATTGCAGTCTTTATTGTCCGATAGCCAATCTTCACTTCTATATCCCCTTGTATAATTTTATAATATGTATAAAATGAGGCTGACATTTTTAAATGGGCAGCCTCAAATCATGGTTATGCTATCTAACGTACTTGAATCCTACAATTCGTTGCAATGTTCCTCGAAAACGTGCTGCAGCTTACTTGTCACTTCCATTGCACTATGGCCTTCAATATCGTGTCTTTCAAGCATCGTAACTATTTTTCCGTCTTTCATTAGTGCAAAAGAAGGTGAGGATGGCGGAAATCCTTCAAAATATTCACGGGCTTTCTCAGTTGCTTCACTATCCTGACCAGCAAAAACAGTTACCAGATGATCAGGGCGTTTGTCAAAGTGAATGGAATTGGCGGCTGCCGGACGTGCGATTCCTCCTGCACAACCACAAGTCGAATTGACCATGACGAGAGTAGTGCCTTCCCGTGTCAATGCTGCATCCACTTCTTCAGGACTTTTAAGCTCCTCGTAACCTGCTTCTTTTATATCTTTACGTGCAGCGTCAACTACATCCTGCATGAACAAATTAAAATCCATATGGTATCCATCCCTTTACATTATATTATCTTTCTAATCTTAGCTTACCAAGTCGGGGGAGAATTTTCAATTTATAATGTTTGAAACGTAAACACAATACAGAAAATGTTTTAACAGCAAATTAGTACAATTGGATTGTTTCCTCATTCATGCTCTCCAGAATTTCCTTCACGAGGGAAAGAAATCTCCCGCAAATTAACCCGTCCAGTATGCGGTGATCCAGTGACAATGATAGATTCACTATATCCCGTGCAGCGAACATGTCATTAATAATGACTGGTCGTTTAACAATCGATTCGACCTGAAGGATTGCTGCCTGGGGATGATTGATGACACCCATGGATGATATGGAACCGAAAGACCCGGTGTTATTTACGGTAAATGTTCCACCCTGCATATCTTCGGAAGTCAATTGGCCACTGCGAGCTTTCTTAGCTAGATTATAGATATCGCGTGCAATCGCCTTTATTGTTTTTTCATCTGCATTTTTAATAACAGGAACAAACAGCTCGTTTTCCTTCGCAACAGCAATGGATAAATTGATATCTTTCTTCTGGATAATTTTATCTCCTGCCCACATACTGTTCAGCTGAGGATATTCTTTCAAAGCTTGAGACACTGCCTTTATAAAAAAGGAAAAAAATGTAAGACCGAAACCTTCCGTTTCTTTGAAGTGATTCTTTATCCTGTTTCGATAACTTACAAGATCTGTCACATCAACTTCTACTGTCATCCAGGCATGTGGAATCTCCTGTGTTGACTTAACCATATTTTGCGCAATAACTTTTCTTACACCCTTCACAGGAATTTCAATATCACCTGTTTGGGTTTCTGGATGGGAAGATTCCGCCGTCTGTTCGATGGATACACCGGACGCAGCGTGGTTGTTTGCTTCTTGGAAGGTGGCCGCTTTTGGCATCTCACCAGATGCAATAATTTTTTCAAGATCCTTCCTCGTAATTCTGCCTCCCCGGCCAGAACCGGTCACTTCATTTAAATCTATATTATTTTCCTGGGAAAGACGAAGCACTGCAGGAGAATACCTCTTCTTCATTGATTCACTTTTATCAGAATTCCCTTTTACAGCGGAATTATTTTTATCTTCAGATGCAGCACGTTGGATTTCTGTATTGGATTCTTCACTTTCGGCGTTTTCAGTCGCGATATAGCAAATCAAGTCACCCACCGCAACGGTTTCCCCTTCTTCTGCTGTTAGTTCTTTAATCACACCAGTAAATGAGGACGGTACCTCTGCATTCACTTTATCTGTCATTACCTCTGCAATTGGATCATATTTATTGACCTTATCTCCGACGTTAACGAGCCAGGTACTTATGGTCCCTTCTGTCACACTCTCCCCCAGCTGTGGCATCGTAATTTTTTGAGTAGGCATTTCCATTACCTCCTTATCCATTTGTTAATATTCCGCTAAATCCCGCATTGCTTTTTCTACTTTGTCCGGATTCATCATGAAAAATTTCTCCATTGGCGGTGCATAAGGCATCGATGGAACATCAGGTCCGGCAAGCCTCTGGATCGGAGCATCCAGATCAAAAAGACAGTGTTCAGCTATGATTGCTGCAACTTCACCGATGATACTGCCTTCTTTATTATCCTCTGTAATAAGCAGTACTTTTCCAGTTTTCCTGGCAGCTTCGATGATGGATTCCTGATCAAGCGGGTAAACCGTCCGTAAGTCAAGAATATGTGCATCTATTCCATCTTCTGCAAGTTTTTCCGCAGCCTGCAATGCAAAATGAACACATAAACCATACGTGATGACTGTAATATCTTCTCCCTCTCGTTTAACATCCGATTTACCAATCGGCAGAACATAGTCCTCCGAAGGCACGTCGCCTTTCAGCAAACGGTAGGCGCGTTTATGTTCAAAAAAGAGAACCGGGTCATTATCGCGAATGGCAGCTTTAAGCAATCCCTTTGCATCATATGGTGTGGAAGGCATGACTATTTTCAGTCCGGGCTGATTTGCAAATATTGCTTCTACGGACTGTGAATGATACAGCGCGCCATGTACTCCTCCGCCATATGGAGCACGAATGGTTATTGGTGCACTCCAGTCATTATTGGAGCGATATCTCATCTTCGCGGCTTCTGAAATAATCTGGTTGACTGCCGGCATAATAAAATCGGCAAACTGCATCTCAGCGACAGGTCGCATACCATACATGGCAGCACCAATACCGACTCCGGCTATGGCAGACTCGGCAAGGGGGGTGTCCAGTACACGTTCCTCTCCAAATTCTTCATACAAACCGTCGGTAGCTCTGAAAACGCCACCTTTCTTTCCCACGTCTTCCCCTAAAACAAACACGTTGCCATCGCGTCGCATTTCTTCTCTAAGTGCAGTTGTTATCGCTTGTATATATGACATTATTGGCATGAATATCCCCCTCCCTATTGCTCTTCATAAACGTATTTAAGCGCCTGTTCTGGTTCCGCATATGCCGCGTTTTCGGCGAAGTCAGTTGCTTCGTTTACGATTTTCTTGATTTCTTCGTTCATTTCCTGTTCCTTTTCATCTGTTAGAATGCCTGCTTCCTTTAAATAAGTGGAAAATGTAATGATGGAGTCGTTTTTTCGGGCTTCCTCCACTTCGCCTTTCTCACGGTAAGTCCGATCATCATCGTCACTGGAATGAGCGGTGAGTCGATAGGTGATCGCCTCTATTAAGGACGGACCCTCTCCTGCAACAGCACGATTCCTAGCTTCTTTCACAGCCTTATAAACCGCTAATGGGTCATTTCCATCGACCGTAATTCCAGGCATACCGTACCCCTGTGCCCTGTCTGCCACGTTCTTGCTGGCCACCTGTCTTTCATAAGGAACGGAGATGGCATATTTATTGTTTTCCACCATTGTTATTACTGGCAATTTGTGGACACCTGCGAAATTGAGCCCTTCATGAAAATCTCCCTGATTTGAAGAGCCTTCACCTAATGTGACGAAAGAAACAAAATCCTTTTTTTCCATTTTAGCTGCCAGTGCCACACCTACTGCATGTGGTACCTGGGTTGTAACTGGTGATGAGCCACTTAAAATCCTATTTTTCTTTTGTCCAAAATGACCGGGCATTTGCCTTCCACCCGAATTAGGGTCCTCTGCTTTTGCGAAAGCTGAAAGCATCAGTTCTTTTGCCGTCATCCCAAAAGCGAGCACAACACCCATATCCCTGTAATAGGGAGCTGCATAATCTTTATCTCTATGGAGCGCAAAAGCTGCTCCTATCTGGGCAGCTTCCTGACCCTGACATGAAATGACGAACGGAATTTTACCGGACCGATTCAAAAGCCACATTCTTTCATCAAGTTTTCTTGCCAGGAACATTGTTTTAAACATTTCCAAAACCTGTTGGTCCGATAAGCCTAAATCTGTGTGTCGTAAAGTTGACATATAATATCCCTCCTATTTATCCGTGGATTTGTTTACCTTCCACTGCCAAAGCTGCCTCACCTATAATTTCAGTCAGCGTTGGGTGCGGATGGATGGATTGGGTGATTTCCCAAGGTGTCGCATCAAGCACTTTTGCAAGACCAGCTTCTGAAATCATATCTGTTGCGTGTGGGCCAAGTATATGGATGCCCAATAAGTCATCTGTATTATTATCGGCAACAATTTTGACGAAACCGTCGGATTCTCCGTATACTAGAGCTTTCCCGATAGCTTTGAAAGAAAATTTTCCTGTTTTGATTTGATAGCCTTTTTCTTTAGCTGCATCCTCACTCAGGCCGACACTAGCAGCTTCCGGATTGGAGTAGATGCAGGTCGGAATATTATCATAGTTTATTTTTGGCGGTTTCTGGTCAGCCATATGCTCTACAGCTGTAATCCCTTCATGGGAGGCTACATGGGCAAGCTGCATTCCGCCAATCACGTCGCCAATCGCATAAATATGTGATTCCTTCGTTTGATAATTGCTATTGGTTTCAATTGAACCGTTCTTTAGAATGATATCGGTATTCTCGATGCCGATATTTGCTGTATTTGCATCCCTGCCAACCGATACGAGCATCTTTTCTGCTTTGAATGTACGCTTTTCTTCATCAATTTCTGCTTCTATGGCCACACCAGATTCTTTCTTTACTGTCTCAGGCAGCACTTTAGCACCTTTAACAAACGTGATCCCTTTTTTCTTAAGTAAACGTTCCATCTCTTTTGCTATGTCTTTATCTTCTGTCGGCAATATCTGATTGAAATACTCCAGTACAGTCACATCTACTCCAAAGTCTGCCAACATAGAAGCCCATTCGATTCCTATCACTCCGCCACCTATGATTAAAATGGATTGGGGTAATTCCTTCATTTGCAATGCTTCATCAGAGCTCATTACATATTCACCATCAATGTCAAGACCAGGAAGTGATTTTGGGCGGGAACCGGTTGCTATTAAGACATTTTTTGGAACGATCATTGTGTTTTCCTTGCCATTCTCATATTCAACCGATATGGTGCCAGGCATTGGAGAAAAAATACTTGGTCCGAGAATACGACCATATCCTTGGAAAATCTCGATTTTTTCTTTTTTCATTAATCCTTCTACACCTTGATGTAATGTATGGACAATACGCTGTTTTCTTTCCTGCACTTTCGTGAAATCCAATAATGTATTACTTGTTTCAATGCCGAAATCTGTTGCATTCAATGTTTGCCTATACACCTCTGCACTTCGGAGTAAAGCTTTTGAAGGTATACAGCCACGATGAAGACATGTTCCTCCAAGCTCACCTTTTTCTACGATTGCCACTTTCATTCCGAGCTGTGAGGCTCTGATAGCTGCGACATATCCTCCGGTACCTCCGCCCAATATTACCAGATCATATTCTTTGGACATATTTTCACTCCTCATTAACAGGATAGGATTTATAATCCTCTTCATTTTTCAGTACTCGTAAAACCCCTTCATTTAGAGCTTGTAACTCATCATCTCCGGGATAAATCATTATATCTGCTATCCAGTTTATTCTTTTCATAATCATTTCCGTGAGCAGATTTTTCTCATCCAGGTACCCTGTAAAGACAATGCCGTCGACGTCACCGAATAGCACTGTACTCATGGCGCCAATCTCCTTGGAAATTTGATAGGCCATTGCTTCGTATACGTTTTCTGCTTGCCTATCCCCTGATCTGATTCTGCTCTCTATTTCGTCGATATCTTTTGATCCTAGATAGGCCATCGCTCCACCATTACCTACTACCTTTTTGAACAAATCCTCGTAAGAATATTCTTCCGAAAAACAAAGATTCAGTAAATCGCCAATCGGCACGCTTCCGGAACGCTCCATCGTAAATGGTCCATCACCATCAAGACCATTGTTGACATCAATGACTTTTCCTTTCTGATGTGCACCTATTGTAATCCCTTTTCCTACATGGATAACGATCAGATTAATTTCTTCATAGGAAGAATTCAGGCGGGCTGCCGCTTTTCTTGCTGCAGCCTTATGGTTTAAGGCGTGAAAGATACTTTTCCTGGGGAGTTCAGGAATACCTGAGTATCTTGCTATATTTTCGAGCTCATCTACTACAACCGGATCGACGATAAAAGCGTCTATATTAAGACCCGATGCTATTGCATGTGCGATAATTCCTCCAAGGTTTGAGGCGTGCTTCCCATATTGTTCAGTTTTCAAATCATAGAGCATGGATTGATTGACCTTATAGGTTCCACCTTCGATTGGGAGAAGCAAGCCACCTTTACCACATACAGCGTTCAATCTTGAAATGTTGATCCCTTCGTATTCCAAAAGTTCAAGTATTTGATCTTTACGAAATTGAAATTGATCCGCAATTCGGTTATACTTTTCCAATTCTTCCGCTGGATGAAATATTTCCTTCTGAAAAATGCATCTTACATCGTCAAACATCCCAATTTGCGTTGATTCGGCTCCGGGATTGATAATTAAAGTTCTAAAGTCTGACTGCAACCCACTAACCTCCGAACAAGTAATTTTAGATCATTTTCTGCTCAAAATATGTCGTTCATTAAGCAAGAATTGGCTTCTTGAATTACGTACCGATTGAATTCTCTCTTCCGCCATACGGTCGGCTGCAACGTAAGTCGGAATATTGTCACGCTTGGATATTTCGAATACTCTTTCAAGGCTGTCATAAATTGTTTCAACCTTCTTCATTGCCCTTTCCGCATTATAACCGGTAAGTTCATCCGCAACATTGATTACTCCACCTGAATTAATAACATAATCTGGTGCATACACTATTCCGCTTTCATGGATGATATCCCCATGAGAAGTGGACTTCAGCTGATTATTTGCCGAACCTGCAATCACCTTTGCTTTTAATTTCGGAATGGTATCATCATTTATGGTCGCTCCCAATGCACAAGGAGCGTACACATCACATTCCACATCATAGATATCATCCGGATTGACGGCTTTTGCTCCAAATGCATCCACGGCCCGTTTAACCGCATCTTTATTAATGTCGGTAACTACTAATTGTGCTCCTTCTTTATGGAGAAATTCACATAGGGCGAAGGCGACATTTCCGACCCCTTGAACTGCAACGATTTTCCCTTCCAGTGAATCTGTGCCGAATGCTTCTTTTACGGATGCCTTCATCCCTTTGTATACACCGTAGGCAGTTACTGGAGAAGGATTTCCGGATGCCCCGTTATAAGATGATGTTCCTGCGACAAATTCGGTTTCCAAATGGATGGTGTCCATATCCTGGACAGTTGTCCCGACGTCTTCAGCGGTGATGTATCTTCCGTTTAACCCTTGTATATATCTGCCAAATGAACGGAACATTTCCGGGTTTTTATCTTTTCTCGGGTCTCCAATGATTACAGTTTTACCGCCACCTAAATTTAACCCTGCAGCAGCATTTTTGTAAGTCATCCCTTTTGCTAAACGAAGTGCATCGACAATCGCGTCCTCTTCAGAATCATACGTCCACATTCTTGTCCCACCAAGCGCAGGTCCAAGTGTCGTATCATGTATTGCGATGATGGCCTTTAATCCTGAGTTTTTGTCCTGACAAAAAACCAATTGCTCGTAATCATATTTTCCAGATAAGTAAAGATTTCCATGTGAACTCCTCCTAATCTATCTATGGTACATTGGTAAAGCATTCTTCTGTGATGAGTGAATGTTAAAATCCCCACAATTATATAGCAAAACCCATGCCAATATCTTTTTGAGTCCAATTGCTGGTTTAACAGGAAAGACGGTATGCAATAAAATGCATATATGCAATTATTTGCATGCAAGATTATTCGAGATTATATTTTGTCATCTTATAATATAAATTTCGAATGGAAATACCTAATGCTTTGGCGGTTTTCGTTTTATTAAAATCTTTTTCTTTATATATTTGGTAAATATAATCCTTTTCAAACGATTCCACCGCATGCTGAAGTGTTTTTTGCTCTGAAACCATGTAAGATGTTTGGTTTTCCTTTTTGGGAGTTCCCCGTAACTCTGGTAAGTATTCCTTTTTGATGACTTCTTCATTCATATCCATGTATATCATTGCACGACCGATTACATTTTCCAATTCGCGAACATTACCTGGCCAAGTATAGCCTTTTAATTCTGTTAATGCCTCTTCTGAAATGGTTCGGACATGCCTGCCATAAGATTCGTTGATTTTATGAATAATATGGTGAATCAATTCTGGTAAGTCACTCAATCTCTCTTTGACCGATGGAATAAATATAGGCATTTTGTTCAAACGGTAATATAAATCCTCTCTAAACGTGTTGTTCATAATCGCTTTTTCGAGGTTGACATTTGTTGCGGTAATGATACGTACGTCTATGGATATTGGCTCGGATCCGCCAACCCTGACAATCTCATGCTCCTGCAAAACCCGAAGTAATTTTGCTTGCATATTTATCGATAGTTCGCTAATTTCGTCAAGAAAGATGCTCCCATGGTTTGCTTCTTCAAATAAACCTTTTTTCCCTCCCCGTTTTGCACCAGTGAAAGCTCCGTCTTCATAACCGAAAAGTTCACTTTCCAGAAGGGATTCTGCAATGGCAGCACAATTTACTCTAATAAACTTATTGTGTTTTCTATCACTCTCATTATGTATTGCGTGGGCGAACAACTCTTTACCCGTGCCCGACTCTCCTCGTAACAACACTGTTGCGGGAGTTTTTGCTCCAACTTTAGCCTGTTCCAGCGCCAGCTTCATTTCTGGAGAATTTCCTATAATGTCATCGAAAGTATATCTGGCCTCCAGATTCCGGATAATTTGCCGGGCTCTTTTTAACTCTTTAGTGAGTGATTGGATTTCGGTAACATCGTGCAGTACTCCGACACTTCCCTTGATAATTCCGTTAACGATGATTGGGGCCACATTAACGATCACTTCTTTTTTGGCAGGTCCCACTTTCATGCGTGCTCCACGTACTGCCCTTCTCGTTTGGAGTACTTTCATATGCATGCTTTCCCCTTCGGAAATATCTACAGTTGCAGGGAGGCCAATAACATCCTCTTCATGGAGACCTGTGACACGGGTATATGCAGGATTGATGATTAGTCCGTTCCCATTTTCATCAACAACGCTGATTGCATCATCAGAAGACTTTATGATCGCTTCCAGCATTGTTTTTATTTCATTGAGATCCGTATTTTCTTCAGCAAGCTTCATGACTTCTGTAATGTCTTTGAACACTGCAAACGCGCCAATCAGTTCACCGACTTCATTAATGATTGGTATTCTTGTCGAAATAACCTTTTTGCCATTCTCAAAGATAAGCTTTTGATTTACTTCTTTTCTTTGTGTCTTCAGGACATGCGGAAGTCTTGTGCTATCGACGAGCTCCTTTATGTGTTTACCCTGAAATTGTTCTCTTTTTTTATGAAGTATTTTTGCTGCACTTTTGTTGATAAAGTTGATTGTTTCATCTCTGTCAATAACTATCATGCCATCATGAATGTGATCTAATATCAGTTCCTGACTCCTCGACTGGTATTTGAGCCGATCGAGAAGAGAGTTCTTTTCATAGAGTAGTTCAGAGATGATATAAGCAACAGCACCAGGTATAACTACCGTTTTTCTGGGGCGTTTCTCTATAATATCCTCCAAAACACGCTCGTCTCCTGTCGCTTCAATCACGATATCGATTTTTCTGTCTATCCATGTTTCCCAGTCAGAACCTATTGGTATATTTGCCTGTGAAGCAAGTTTCAATCCTTTGGCATGTTGATTTATGTCCACGACAGCAGCAATTTGCATGCGCTCTGTTTCTTGCAGGAGATGGAAGACAGCACTCCCTCCCTTGCCCGCACCGACAATAAGTACTCGTTTCAATAGATCACCACCTTGCATGTATTTGCATGCTATTATTTTACTTAATTATGCAGATATTAGCAAACATAAGTCCGTTTCTATTTTTGAAATAATTTGGTATACTTAGCTGTACGGTCAACTTATAAGATTTAATTATCAGAGGGGAATAATGAATGGCAAGATTTATTGCTTTACTTATACTATTTATACCCGGTGCCATTGCTGCCTTCGGAATAAAATTAATGCGGGATACCGTTTTTGATGATTTTTATCCGATTTTCTTCTACTCAAGTATTCAGTTCATTTTTGGTCTCCTGCTGTTTATTTTCGGCATTCTTTTTCTTGGGGGATTTATAATTTATAGAGACAGAAAAAAACAAAAGCATGCAAAGGATCATAATCAGTATAATAGCAACTAAAAAGGTTGGATAAAAATATCCGCCTTTTTTGTTATATTTCAACGATTTTTCGCTTAAATATGGTATATTAGTAAAAAATTTATTGTTTCAGGGGGATTTGTAATGAAAGTAGCAAAATTTGGGGGTAGCTCAGTAGCAAATGCAACACAGTTAATCAAAGTTGGAAATATCATCAAAGGCGACCCCAAAAGGAAGTTCATTGTCGTTTCTGCGCCTGGTAAAAGATTCAGCGGCGATGTGAAAATGACAGATATGCTTATTGATCTTGGGACAGCCTACCACAACGGTGATGCTTATGAGGCATATTTAGCACCTATCTTAGAACGTTTTACTGAGATTATTGAAGAACTTGGGATTACCGATTCCGTGTATGCTGAAATTGAGCATAATATTAAATCAGCGCTTGCATATGAAGGGTCTTTAGAAAGTAAAATGGATGCAATCAAAGCAATCGGTGAGGATAGTTCGGCAAAAATACTTAGTGCTTATCTGAATACACAAGATGTATCTGCATCTTATATCAATCCGAAAGACGCAGGGATCATTGTTAGTGATGAACCTGGAAATGCACAAATACTGAAAGAAAGCTTTGATAAAATTTACAGTTTGCATGAAAAAGATGGAATTCTTGTGATCCCTGGTTTTTTTGGGTACACAAAAGAAGATAAGTTAGTAACCTTTTCCAGAGGTGGCTCTGACATTACCGGATCGATTATAGCTGCTGGTGTTAAAGCAGAAATGTATGAGAACTTTACAGATGTCGATTCCGTCTATACCGTCAACCCTACAATTGTGAAAAACCCTAAGGAGATTACTACCTTAACATATAAAGAAATGCGTGAACTTTCCTATGCCGGTTTTTCTGTATTTCACGATGAAGCATTGATTCCTGCATTCAGGGAAAGGATACCTGTCTGCATCAAAAATACGAATAATCCCGAAGCACCTGGTACACTTATCGTTGCAGAAAAGGAAGCAAATGAAAAGTGTGTCGTGGGAATTGCGAGTGATACAGGTTTTTGCAGTTTATATGTAAGCAAATTTCTAATGAACCGCGAGATTGGCTTTGGTCGTAAATTATTAAGTATCTTTGAAGATGAAGGTATTTCATTTGAACATGCGCCCTCCGGAATAGATGACATGTCCGTAATATTCAGGGACAGACAATTTACGGCTGAAAAGGAAAATACCGTAGTGAATCGTATAAAAGAAGAATTACATGTCGACACCGTCAGTATCCATAGGGATCTTGCGGTAATCATGGTTGTCGGTGAAGGGCTTGTCAATACAATAGGAGTGGCAGAAAAGGCTACTTCGGCATTTGTAAAAGCAAATGTAAATATAGAAATGATCAACCAGGGCTCTTCCGAAGTGTCCATGATGTTTGGTATTGATGCATCTGACATTAACGATGCCATCCAAGCTTTATATGAGTCTTTTTTCGAGTAGGCATACTATTATAAAACTTGGTTGTCACCAAGCCTTTCGGTGACAACCTTAGTTGCACTTATGCAGGGTGGTAAGTTTATACTTCCCTACCTGCTAAAAGAGTTGTTTTCAAAAGCTTTTTATGCTTCTTATTTCACAGTTGATATAAAATGCGAAGTAACTGTAGATTTATTCCCGAAAAACGTGCTTATGCTGCCGTCCGGGAACACTCCGGGCGGATGCTTTCCGCGGGCACGGCCTCAGCCTCCTCGAGAAAACCACTCTGCGGGGTCTTCGGACATGTGCTATTCCCGCAGGAGTCACCGCCCGGAGCAATCCCGGTCTGGTGTGGTTGTATGATGTTATTTTAGCTATTATATATGAAATAATAATAAGCAATCCTCTAACCAGCACGGGGAAATACACGAAGACTCCTTGAAAATGCATCTGCATTTTCTTTTCTGCGTGCGATGTAGCGCTGCCGAAGCTTTCCTTGTCCTACGGGAAGAGAGGCATAGGTGAGACACTGAAATGCGTGATTCTTGAAGGGGCTCACCAGCCGCCTTAGGATGTGCGCAGTGTATTTCCACGAGCGGTCGCCGAAGTTGCTTGCTTCCATTAACAGCTATAAATTTATCGCAAATAGGCAGTTACGTCGTATTTCACATATACTGTGCCAATAAAAACATTCTCATTTAGACAATTCAGCCATAAAAAAAAAGAAAAAATATTACCCCTGGATAAGGTAATATTTTTTCTTTTTTTAACTCACTTTATGCTCCAGGCGCAGGCGGTCGGCAACCATTGCGATGAACTCGGAATTTGTGGGTTTTGCTTTGGAAATATTAATTGTATAACCGAATAAGGCCGAAATAGAATCAATGTTCCCTCTGCTCCATGCGACTTCAATCGCATGGCGAATCGCTCTTTCCACCCGTGACGCTGTTGTATTGAATTTTTTTGCAATGTCAGGATAAAGCACCTTTGTAATCGAACCAAGCAGCTCAATATCGTTATACACCATTGTAATCGCTTCCCTTAGATACATGTATCCTTTAATATGAGCGGGAACTCCGATTTCATGAATGATGTTGGTGATATTGGCTTCCAAATCCTGTTTCTTTCTTTCCACTTTCGATGATTTACCCATACTCGGACTTATTGAAGCCGTACCTTGTACCTGTCTCACTTGGTCAGCCAGATTATCCATGTCAAACGGTTTCAGAATGAAATAGGATGCTCCAAGATCCACAGCCTTTTTCATTACCTCTTCCTGTCCAAACGCCGTAAGCATAATAACATGTGGCTTATTTTTTAATTCCATTGTACGTAATGTATTTAAAACCGCCAGACCATCTATGTGTGGCATGATGATATCTAATATTAAGACATCTGGCTCCTTCTGCCCGAGCATTGTGATACAGTCCCGCCCGTTATAAGCTGTTCCTATGACTTCAATATCATCCTGTTCCTCAAAATATTCCCCCATCAACTGAATTAATTCTCTGTTGTCATCAACTAAGCAAACTGAAATTTTATCCAAAATATGTTTCCTCCTTTATGCTGGTATCCTCTTCTTACTTATTCTACAAAAAATGGAAATATCCTCTTTTTATTAGAAAAACATTAATAAAAAGTTGTAATTCTTTAACTTACTCTGTTTTCCTCTAATTTACGATGATTTTCGATAATAAAAAATAAGATTTGTCGAATTTTATTTCTTATAAATATAGTATAACAAATATTTTAAAAATTACTACTAAAAAAATGCTTGTAATGGATTTTTCCACTACAAGCTTCGTTTATGCGGCATCTTTTTCGTTGTTTTTCTTTTGGATGATCCCTGCATCCTGTAACATCCACTCAATATGCACGCCATATCCAGAGGTTGGGTCATTAACAAAAACATGTGTGACCGCCCCAACTATTTTGTCGTTTTGTATAATTGGACTGCCGCTCATACCTTGAACAATCCCTCCGGTACTTTGTAATAACTTCGGATCTGTTATTTGAATAACCATTCCTTTTGTTGCAGGAAACTTTTGGGGAACACTGCTAACTATTTCAACGTCAAACTCTTCAATTTTCTCATCTTCGACAACTGTAAGAATTTTTGCAGGTCCTTCTTTTACTTCATGTGATAAGGATACTGGGAGTGGCTTGTCATATTTATGGTTTTTTAATTTTTCCTCTAGAATGCCAAATATACCGTAGGGTGTATTTTTGGTTATGGTTCCGATTTTATCTTGTTCAATTGAAAATGTTGCCTGTTTTTCTCCGGGGACTCCATTATTTCCTTTTTCAATGGAGGTTACAGAAGAATTGACAATCGTTCCATTGTTAATTTCGATCGGATTTTTCGTATCCATATCTGAAATTACATGGCCGAGGGCTCCGTATTTTTTTGACTTTGGATCGTAAAATGTCATTGTACCGATGCCTGCAGCCGAATCACGTATATATAGACCGATTTTATACTCTTTTTCTTTTTCATCGAGTACTGGTTCAAGAGAAGTGTTCATTGTTTTCTCTCCCCGTTTAATGGTCAAATCGATTTTATTGTGATCTTGACCAGCCTTTTCAACGTAAGATTTTATGTCGTTCATGTCACTGATGGGATCACCATTGATTTTGACGATAACATCACCGACATTTATTTTTGCTTCTTCCCCCGGAGATGACATCCCTTCATCGCTGTTGACTAGATGGTGTCCAACGACTAAAACCCCGAGAGTACTTAACTTCACACCGATGGATTGTCCACCCGGAATGACTCTGATTTCACTTAGATTCGTGTTGCTGACCTTCTTCATCGGTAAAACGGTTGATTGAGTAGTTATCGCATTCACTTCATCTATATTGGTATCATTTGCTGGAAGTTCGATTTTTGATTGATTCTGAAATGCTGAAATGTCACTTTGGTAAGCAAAACTTATCTGTCCCGTCTCATAGTGAAGTATCGAAAAGGCGAACAGTAATATGAAAAGTATGCTGTTCAGCGATATTTTAACATTCCTCATTTTTTTATTTTTCAATCGAATCACTCTCCTCCTCCCAACCCACAACATATCTCCGTTTCCGTACTCCTAATTTGACCTGGACAGGTATATAATAAACTGGAGAAACCTATGATATATGTGTAACTTTTCCTGTACCTTTTACGATGAATTTGGTATAAGTATCTGTTTCTCCATGTTTAAAAAATATTCAGCTTGCTAAAATTGCTAAAAAAGGTAAACAAAAAAACCGGGGTTACTTTATTTTCCGGTTTTTAAAGAATTTTATCCTTATTAATTTGTTTTAAATAAAGAAGCAAGTTCCAGCATTTCTTTCGCATGCTCTTTTGCGGTCTCCGTCAACTTAGTTCCTGTTATCATTCTGCTCAATTCTTCAATCTGTTCAATTTCGTTCAGTTCTTTTATGTGAGTGGAAGTCCGGTTGTCCTTTTCATTTTTTTCAATAAATTTGTGCGTATCAGCCATTGCTGCAACCTGTGGAAGATGTGTAATGCACAATACTTGTGAATCATTAGATATTTGATGGATTTTTTCAGCCATTGCTTGTGCGACACGGCCGCTTACACCTGTATCGACTTCGTCAAAAATGACACTTGTGACTCCATGGTGTGCCGAGAAAATTTTCTTAAGGGCAAGCATGATCCTTGAGAGTTCTCCACCGGAAGCTACTTTTGTCAATTCTTTCAAAGGCTCACCAGTGTTTGTGGATATGAGAAATTTAATTTGATCAAAACCATTTTTATGGAGTTTCGGCTGGGATTGTATTTCTTCCCTCTCAAATTCAATGGAAAAAGAGGCCTTGTCCAAGTAAAGTCCTTTCAGTTCAGTGTAAATTTCTTTAGTTAATGATTCAGCTGCCTTTTTACGTATATTATGCAGTTGCTCGGCTTCCAATAAAGCATCTTTTTCCGTTTCTTCAATTTGTTTAAGCAATGTATTTAGATGGGAATCTTTATTTGTAATTTGCTCGATTTCTTCTTCAATCTTAGCCGAATAGGAAATGATTTCATTTACAGTATTTCCGTATTTTTTCTTCAGGCGGTTTATTTCATCCAGTCTTGCTTCGATTTCATTTAAGCGTCCGGGATCGAACTGAAGTGAGTCAATCTGGCTTCGCAGATCATATGCTAGTTCTTCCAGGGAGAAATAATGATTGGAAATTTCTTCTGATTTTTCTGCGATAAATGAATCATATTTGCTATTATCCTGTAAGGACATCTGGGCCTGACTTACCCATTCCAATCCTCTTTGCTCACCATACAACGCAGTGTATGCGTCTTGAAGAGCTGAATGGACACGCTCGAAATTCGCAAGCGATTTTCGCTCTTCCTCCAGCAAGTCATCTTCATCTGGTGTAAGGTTGGCCTGTTCAAGCTCACTCATCTGAAATTCGAGTAAATCGAGTCGATGAGCCATTTCCTGTTCATTGTCGTTCAGCTTCTGGTATCTTTTTTTCAGCGTATCGAGTTTATTGTAGAGCTCCGTATATTCTTCTTTTGTTTTAGATATTAATTTAGGTTCATACATATCCAAAAAATCCAGGTGGTTATCAGAATTCATTAATGATTGTGTTTCATGCTGACTATGGATATCGATCAATGTCTTTCCAAATTCCCTTAATATAGCGAGAGTTACCAGTTTGCTGTTCACTCTGCAAATGCTTTTACCTGATGCAGTGATGGTTCTTTGCAGGACTACTTGGTCATCTTGTACTTCTATTCCATATTGGCCAGCCACCGTATAGATTGGGTGCTTTCGATTGCCGATTATGAACAACCCTTCTATTTCGGCTTTCTTGGCTTCGTGTCTTACAAATTCTACAGAACCCCTGCCGCCAGCCAACAATTGGATCGCATCAATGATAATGGATTTTCCTGCACCTGTTTCCCCACTCAAGACGGTCAAACCTTCATTAAATGTGATTGATATTTCATCAATAATTGCAAAATCCCGAATAGACAATTCTGTGAGCACAGTTTTTCACCACCTCAAAATAAAAAATATCGTTTACAGCATTCCAATAAAGCGATTTTTGATTTCTACTGCCTGTTCCGGTGTCCGGCAAATTATCAGGCAAGTATCGTCTCCGCAAATAGTGCCCATTATTTCCTCCCAATCGAGATTATCAATGAGAACACCGACGGCATGGGCGTTGCCAGGCAACGTTCTTAAAACAATAAAATGACTTGCATGCTCAATTTTCACAAATGCATCAATGATGAGACGCTTCAACTTTTCAAGAGGGTTGAATCGCTGGTCGGCAGGCAGACTATATTTGTACTGACCGGCTACAGTCGGAACCTTGACAAGCTGCAGTTCTTTGATATCTCTGGAGACCGTAGCCTGCGTCACATTGTAGCCTAGAGATTTCAACTCATCGACGAGTTCATCCTGTGTTTCAATTACATTTTCTGTTATCAATTCACGAATCTTGATATGACGCTGAATTTTACTCATGGTACACCCCCTTAAATATTCCCTAGTTTAGCTGCTGATCAGAAGGATATAGCAATCGATGGGCATCCTCCACTGTTTGCGTTATATCCATTTCGTGAAATTCATTGATCTGTACGTTCTTTTCCCATCTGAAATGTGCCAGGAATTCAATGTTTCCTTCACCTCCAGTTATAGGAGAGAAGGTTAAATTAATGAATTGGTATCCCTCTTTTGCAGCGAATGCAATTATTCGGGTTAATACATCAATATGGACAGATTTGTCCCGGACAATCCCTTTATTCCCCACTTGCTCCTTTTTAGCTTCGAATTGTGGTTTAATGAGAACAATCACATCGCTGTTCTCTGCCAAAAGCTGTTTTAGCACCGGTAACATCAATTTCAAGGAAATGAATGAAACATCAATCGACGCCAAATCTGGCTCTCCGTCTTTAAGCATGTCTGGAGTCACATGGCGGAAATTTGTACGTTCCATGACAACTACTCTCTCGTCATTTCTTAGTTTCCAATCCAATTGATTATAACCGACATCAATTGCATAGCATAAACGTGCACCGTGCTGAAGGGCGCAATCAGTAAACCCACCAGTTGAAGAACCGATATCGATGAATGTTTTATCTTTTGCAGATATGCCGAAATAATTCAATGCTTTTTCAAGTTTCAGTCCTCCACGGCCAACATATTTAATCGATTTGCCTTTAACGACTATTGGAGAATTTTCATCCACTTTCATTCCAGGCTTATCAAGTCGCATCTGTTCCGAGAAAACCAATCCTGCCATGATCACGCGTTTTGCTTTATCAATCGTTTCAACAAATTGTTTTTCGACCAATAATTCATCCAGTCGTTTTTTACTCATTTGAAATTTCCTTTACTATGAACTTTTTTAACTCTCCCGATTTAGTGATCCCTGTTACTGAAATAGTCAGTTAAAGCCCTTAAATTAGAATCTGCAGCCCCTGCTCCAGCTAATGCCTGTTTGGCTTTTTCGACATAGATTTCCTTTTGTTTTATGGCTCCGTCAATACCTAGCAGCTTTGGATATGTGCTCTTCATATTCCCTGTATCACTTCCGACAGGTTTTCCCAACTTTTCCTGTTCGCCGGTCACATCTAGAATATCGTCCTGCACCTGGAAAATGAGTCCAAGATAATGGGAAAATTCTTTTAAATGGAGGAGTTGTTCATTGGTTGCTTCTCCTAGATATGCCCCAGTATGGATGGCGAATTTCAAAAGTTCGCCTGTTTTTAAAGCATGTATTTGTTCCATTTCTTCCAGGGAAACCGGTTTATCCTCTGCTTCCATATCCAGAATTTGTCCACCTACCATCCCTTTTGGACCACTGCAGGAAGCGAGCATTTGAATAATATTCACTTTTTCTTTGTCATTAAGCAGTGGGTCGTTCGCAATAAGTTCGAAACTGTAGGTTAGTAATGCATCTCCAGCCAGTATAGCTGTAGCTTCATCAAATACCTTATGGTTTGTTGGCATTCCCCGGCGATAATCATCATCGTCCATCGCAGGTAAATCATCATGGATTAAAGAATATGTGTGAATCATTTCCAGAGCGATTGCGGAAGATAGAACTTTATCAACATTATTTTTTCCATATCCTTCGTAGCTTGCTATTAATAAAACCGGACGAAGTCTTTTTCCGCCGGCATCCAGTGAATAAAGCATCGATTTTTTCAATTGCTCCGGTATATCCAACTCCTGTATATGTTGATTGTATTCCGTTTGAATAATTTCTTTATATTTATTTATATAGTCCGAAAGATTCGCTTTCACGTTATTCTTCTTCCTCCTGTATATCGAATGGTTCCAATTCACCTTGTTCATTCATAATCTGGGTCATTTTTTCCTGAACATTTTTCAATTTATCGCCACATATTTTTGAAAGATTCATACCGTCCTGATAGTAGTTAATTGCTTTCTCAAGAGGTACATCCCCCTCCTCAAGCTTAGATACAATCATTTCCAGTTTTTCCATTGCCTCTTCAAAAGTTATCTGTTCATTTTTCATTGGTAGGATCCTCCTCAATAGTCAAGACCTGACAATTTAAGTTACCATCGCTCAAATTAACAGATATCATGTCTTTTTGGCTTACCTTCTTCACAGATCTTATAATCTTCCCCTCTGCTGTATAAGGTAAGGCAAAGCCCCGTTTCATTATTTCCAATGGGTTGACCAACGTTAATTTATCCATATTATTTTCCAATTTAACCGCTTTTCTTTCGATTATCTGTTTCATGGAATCGTTTTGCTGCTTGATTGCTTTATCGAGATTGATTTTCGCCTGCTCAAGCTGTTTTTCTGGGTGCTGGGAATTTATCCTTCTGATTAGATGTGTAAATTGTGCTTCTTTATCTTTATTGTTTTTTATCATACTTCGTTCAAGCTTTTCCAGGTAATTGTCCAGTTCTTGTTCTTTCTGTTTCACTAGCTGTTCAGGATAGCGAAATGCATAAGACTGTAATAGACGTGCCAAATATTGCTTGCGATTGCTGATTTCCCGATCCAGATCCCTGCTGAGTGTTTTCCTGATTGCATCAACTCTGTCCAGCAATTCCTGCTGTGATGGAACTGCGAGTTCTGCAGCCCCTGTAGGTGTAGGAGCTCGCAAATCAGCAACAAAGTCACTTATTGTAACGTCTGTCTCGTGTCCAACAGCTGATATAACAGGTATCTTTGACTCAAATATGGCTCTTGCAACAATTTCTTCGTTGAAACTCCAAAGTTCTTCGATTGATCCCCCGCCACGACCAACGATGAGCGTATCGAACCTCTCGTTATCATTGGCATTTTGTATCGCATTTTTTATGGAATCAGCGGCATGTGGACCTTGAACCAATACGGGTATAACGGTTAGAGAAGCAATGGGATATCTTCTTTTAATTGTTGTAATGATATCTCTTACAGCAGCCCCAGTAGGTGATGTTATGATTCCGATATTTTCAGGGTAGGGAGGTAATTGCTTCTTGTAGCTGTCTTCAAAAAGACCTTCCTTATGTAACTTTTCTTTTAATTGCTCAAAGGCCAAGTATAAGGCACCGATACCATCTGGTTCCATTTGCTGAATATACAACTGATATTGGCCATAGGTCTCATATACGCTTATTTCCCCTCTAATCAATACATTCATTCCATTTTCAGGCCTGAATTTCATATTCCTGTTGTTACCTGCAAACATAACGGCCTGAATTTTTGCCTGATTATCTTTGAGGGTCATATACATATGACCGCGGCTGTGGTGTTTAAAATTTGATATTTCCCCACGCAGCCATATATTGCTTAAATGGGGATCGGTATCTATTTTTCGTTTGATATACTTCGTCAGCGCAGTAACCGTCAAATATTTATCATTCAATAGCAGACAGTCCTTTAGCAGCCTTAATGGTATTTTTAAGGAGCATTGTGATTGTCATAGGGCCCACTCCGCGGGGAACTGGTGTAATAAAGGATGCTTTCTCCTTTGCACTCTCAAAATCAACATCTCCGGTTAGTTTTCCATCCGCTTGCCGGTTAATCCCCACGTCAATGACAACTGCACCGTCCTTAACATATTCGCCTGTTAACGCGTGCGCTCTGCCAATTGCTGCAATAAGAATATCCGCATTTGCTGCAAGTTCTTTTAAATTTTTTGTTTTTGAGTGGCAATAGGTAACTGTTGCATTTTCGTTTAACAGAAGTTGTCCGACAGGTTTTCCGACAATGTTGCTGCGACCGATAACAACTGCATGCTTACCTTCCAGCGGTATGTTTTTCGACTTCATCATTGTTATAATCCCGTAAGGTGTACAAGGAAGGAAAGTATCTTCACCAGTCATCATCTTACCGATATTAATCGGATGAAAACCATCCACATCTTTATCAGGGTGGATTGTCTCGATCACCTTCTGTTCACTAATCTGTTCGGGCAGTGGCAGTTGTACAAGAATCCCATGAACAGACGTATCTTCATTCAATTCTTTAATCAATTGCAGCAAATCATTTTCTGATGTCGAATCCGGCAATTCAATTAGTGATGAGGAAATACCGGTTTCAGCAGCAGCTTTCTCCTTCCCCTTAACATAGGATTTCGATGCGGGATTATCACCTACAAGAATTACGGTCAAATGCGGTGTCAATCCTTTTTGCTTCAATGTTTCAACTTCCGCTTTCATTTCCTGCTTGAGGTCTGCGGATAATTCTTTTCCATTTATTATTTGAGCTGTCATAATCAAACGTCCTCCTTATGCGATTATCTTTGATAGTACACCATTGATAAACTTTCCTGATTTGTCATCACCATATGTATTTCCTAATTCAACTGCTTCGTTGATTGAAACATTTTTAGGAACTTCTTCTATGAAATGTAATTCAAACGTGGCAATTCTAAGAATTGTTCTTTCTACAGAAGCAATCCGGTTGATTGTCCAGTTTTCAAGATTGTCCGATATGATTGAATCAATCTTTTCTCTATGCTCTGTAACACCTTCTACAAGCATTTTCAAAAATTCGTCACTCTCTTCCGATTCCAGAAACGCTTCGATTGCCTGTTGCGGTTCATTATCATTTATATCAAGCTGGAAAAGTATTTGAAATGCTTTTTCTCTTGCTGTATGTCGTTTCATTGATCAAAAACTCCTTTTAACTGCCAATAGTATGCTCCTACAAATAATAACATGATTAACCTGGCTTTGCTAGAAACTATCCATTGTGGATATAAATGAATAAAGCACAGACCAAGGGGAATGACCCGGTCTGTGCAAACATGACTTTACTCTTCAGTTTCAGTGTATTCTTTTTCTTCCATGTGAATACCAACCACATGGACATTTACTTCCTGCAACTCAATGGCAGTCATTGTTGCCAGTGTTTGTCTGATATTGGTCTGGATCTTCTGTGCAACATGCGGAATGGATACACCAAAATTAAGAATGACGAAGATATCTATGATGACTCCATCATCAGTCAATTCCACTTTTACCCCTTTACTGTGAGCCTTCTTGCCTAGACGCTCTGCAACACCAGAAGCAAAATTACCTCTCATCGCAAAAATACCTTCTACTTCTGTAGCCGAAATTCCCGCAATGACTTCTATTACTTCAGGAGCAATTTCCACTTTTCCTAAAGCAGTGTTATCACTTACTTCCAGTAATGGCTGTTCACTCATGCGATCACTCCTTTACGGATACATTTAATGCTTTTTTTCGAGAATGGGATTTTCTTCCAGGAAATTCGTATTGAAGTCACCTTTCAAAAATACATCATGATCCATAATTTGATGGTGGAACGGAATCGTGGTGTGCACACCTTCAACAACAAATTCATCAAGCGCACGTTTCATACGCTTTACAGCTTCTTCCCTGGTAGGAGCATAGGTAATTAATTTTGCTATCATCGAATCGTAATAAGGCGGGATTTTATATCCTGAGTAGGCTGCTGAATCAACTCTTACGCCGAAACCACCAGGAGGAAGATACATTTTAATTTCTCCTGCAGACGGCATGAAGTTTTTATATGGGTTTTCAGCATTTATTCTGCATTCTATCGCCCATCCGTTAAATTCGATTTCCTCCTGCTTAAACGAGAGTTTCTCCCCATTGGCAATACGAATCTGCTCCTTAATCAGATCGACACCTGTAACCATTTCTGTTACCGGATGTTCAACCTGGATTCGAGTGTTCATTTCCATAAAATAGAATTCCTTGCTTTTTCTATCAAAAATAAACTCAATTGTACCTGCACCAACGTAGCTAACAGCTTTGGCAGCATTAACAGATGCTTCACCCATCTTGGCACGTATTTCAGGAGTCAGGGCCGGTGAAGGTGTCTCCTCGACCAGTTTTTGCAATCTCCGTTGAATCGTACAATCCCTCTCACCTAAGTGTACCGTATTGCCAAAAGTGTCAGCTAATACTTGGATTTCAACATGTCGGAAATCTTCAATGAATTTTTCAATATAGACTCCTGGATTTCCAAACGCTGTTTCAGCTTCCTTTTGAGTTACCCGAATTCCTTTGATCAGGTCATCTTCTGTCCTGGCTACGCGAATACCCTTACCTCCACCGCCGGCCGTTGCTTTTATGATAACGGGGTAGCCAATTTGATTGGCTACTTCCATTGCCTGTTCTTCATTTTCAATGATACCATCAGACCCAGGAACAATAGGTACGTTTGCTTGTTTCATTGTTTCTCTTGCAACATCTTTAATTCCCATTTTTTGAATTGCTTCAGGGGTAGGTCCTACAAAAATAACATTGCATGCCTTGCAGATTTCAGCAAAGTCTGCATTCTCCGCCAAGAATCCATATCCAGGGTGGATCGCATCCACTCCTGTCAACAAAGCCACACTTATGATATTTGTGAAGTTCAAATAACTGTCTTTACTTAGCTTCGGTCCAATGCAGTATGCCTCATCAGCCAATTGCACATGCAATGATTCTTTATCTGCTTCCGAGTAGACCGCCACAGTTTCTATATCGAGTTCTTTACAAGCTCGGATAATCCGGACTGCAATCTCTCCCCTGTTAGCAACTAACAGTTTTTTAATCAATTGCTCCATCCCCTTACTTCTTCTTTACTCTGAATAATGGTTGGCCGTATTCAACCAACTGTCCATTTTCAGCTATAATTTCAACAATTTCTCCGGATACCTCTGCTTCAATTTCATTGAATAATTTCATTGCTTCTACAATACATACGACTGTATCCGGCTGAACAGAACTTCCTGTTGAAACAAATGGGTCATTTTCCGGTGATGAAGCTGTATAAAAGGTTCCTACCATTGGGGAAACGATCTCATAATCATAGTCTGCGTTGTTTCCACTTTCTTCCTTAACCGGCTCTTGTTCTGTCTGGACTTGTTCCACTGGAACTTGCTGCTGCGGTATTTGTTCAACTGCGTTTTGTTGTTGTGCAGTTGCTGCCGGCTGCTTGGCTGCTGTTCCATTTTGATCTTTTTTAAGCGAAATACTTGTACCATTTGTTTCATACGTAAATTCGTTAATGCTTGATTGGTCTATCAGTTTTATTATTTCTCGTATTTCCTGTACTTTCAGCATTTTGGCACCTCTCTTAATTGAAATGTTTTATCATGATACGTGCAGTCATTTGGAAGGGTTTTATATTAGGTACTAATAACACCTGTTAATAGTTTACGATAAAGGGGTGTACAACATCAAGTCTGCAGTCATATTTTAATAATTAGAACTATTTGTTCCAGTCTAATTATACCAGTAATACATTTTCAAGGCGAATGACAAATGCTAGGTAACAGAAAATCCAGACGTCACTGCGTCTGGATTAATTTCCTCTATGATTTCATTTCACTGTTTGATTATTCCCCTGTTGGTTGAAAGTTTACTTCTGCGGTAATATCACCAAACTCATCCCTTACCATTTGCATAATATTGACAACCTCTGTTTCGGAGAGTTGATCAGCCTTTACATGGACGTGTACTTTATTGCCGTCAGATCTGACAAGTACATCTTCGTATCCTGTGGACCCAACAATCTGCTCTTCCAGAATAGTCTCTTTTGTAGACAGCTCATCCAATACGTCAATGTCTCTTAATGCTTGCTCCTTTTCATCTGTATTTGTGGATGCTGATGACACTATATCGGTCAATCTTCCTTTTTTCATACTTCTTTCATCCTGGATTTCCATCCTTATGGTTGTAAAAAGTTCATCTTTTCCCAGGTTGGTAATATCGTCAACCTCAGTCTCAAGAGTATCCTCGCCTTCCTCTCCAATTGTCGAAGTTTCTTCACTTTCAGCCTGTCCATCATCAATATAAGCTAAATCTTCACTCGTTGGGGAGATTATATAATAGACACTCAATACAATCATTAGACTTAACATGGTCAAAAGCCATACCGTTTGTTTTTTTAACATGTAAAATCCTCCTTAGTTTTTTGGCATTACAGAAATTTTATGGGTTGGAACATCCAGTAAACGTGAAACAGATTCAACTATCTGATTTTTTAGTGAAGGGTTATCTGCTCCTTTTGCTACAACAAAAACCCCTCTTACTTCCGGCTGTTTCGTCTGAACTAACAAAGGGACTTCCTCATCTCCCTTCCGAATAACCACAACCTGATTTTCCTCTGTATGGTCCTCGATTTTCCTTGTGCCGCCATTTTGATCTGTTTCGTCTGTCGTCTGTTGCCCCCTCATCAAGTTCTCTTTGTAAATATTAGCACTGGTTGCATCAAGATTTATCATGACCTCGGCCTCTGTCAAACCTTGAATTTTATTAAGCATGCCTGCCAGTTCCTGCTGTAACCTGCTTTCAATTTCATTTATATCTGAAGCAGATGACTCTGCTGAATTGTCAGCCTGCAATGAATGTTCTTCTTCATTTTGAGACTGCATCATTATTTCGGGCTCATCCTCTGATGAGAAAATATTGCTGATGATGATCAGGAATACTCCTGTCAGGCCCAGTATTATAAGATACCCTAATTTTCTTGATGGTTTTTTGACACCGTCATCATCTGTTTTTGGTCGAAAGAAATGATCCATTTTATTCTTCAAGATGTCCCTCCCTCCCAATAGATAGATACTTTCTTATCTGTCAGTTCCCATACATCCATTAACAATACTTCCATTCCTGATGTATCCTTTTCCTGATTATTCTGCTGGTGTTGTGAATTGATTACTACATCTTCAACTGTATTCACCGCTCCCTCCCCGTTTTGTGCTTCATTTATATAAACAATGACTTCAGCAAGCTCCTCAAAGGAAATATTTTCAGGATTATCAAATATAAAATCCATCGTCTGTATTTCTACTTGATATTCCTCCTTTAAGGGGTCCTCGGCAATACTTTCCAATTGGACAGCCATTTGTTCTAAAATATATGCATGTTGACTGTCCTGTATTTCTTTTTTTTGAAATTCGATCTGATTTTCTATTGTTTCATTCAATTTATATTCCTGTTCAAGCTGATTAATAGAGGTTTCAATCGTCTGCTCCATGTCTGTATTAAAAACATGGAAGATAGGTTTTAACAGAATGAGTATTAAAATCAATCCCACGGCTAATTTGATATACTTCTTCATCGAATCTGCAGGGACCAACAAGTCAATGATTGCAGCTATCACAATAAATAATATGATTTGTGTTACCCATTGTATTAGTACATCCATTGCTCCCACCCTATCTCATCAGAATTGTAATATTACTGGCAGATACGATAATAACGATTGCCAATAAGAACATCAGTGATACAGCCAGCAGACAGGCTAGTATATATAGGATATAATTGCTGATCGTATTTAAAGTTGATATCACCGGTCCGCCACCAATAGGCTGCAGTGCAGCTGCGGCCAATTTATAGATGAGGGCAATTGCCGCTATTTTTATCGCCGGAAACAGTACAATGAAGAGTACAATCAATAAGCCGGCCATTCCTACAGCATTTTTGAGTATGAGTGAGGCACTTAATATAGTGTCTGCGGCATCGGTGAAAGTTCTGCCGACAACAGGTATAAAATTGCCTGTAATAAATTTGGCTGTTTTCATGGCTATCCCATCCTGGATTGCTGCGGCTGCGCCCTGAACCGATATCACACCGAGAAATATGGTAAGAAATACTCCGAGGGTTCCTAAAGCCACGGATCTAAACAAGTTGGCTAAGTGTGTAACTTTATAATTATCATTCATACTGCTCACAATGAGCAGTAGAGCGGACAAAAACAATAGTGGCAATATAAAGGTTGAGACAAGAATCCCGCTGAAGTTTATAAGAAATATAATGACTGGATGAAAAAAGGACACGGATATCACATTACCGAAAGTTGACATCATACCGAGCACAAGCGGAAGCAGTGCAATCATGAATCCCTTCATTGCTTCAATAGCTTCCTGTGTATAGGAAACTGCCAAATAGAAACTGTTAAGGGCTATGAATATCAGAACAAGGTAAATGACAAAGTAGGCAATCTTACTGACTGCGCTTGATTCGAATGCAGTGTGCATCGTTTGCAGCAAAACGGAAAACAACGTAAGCATGAACAGTGATCCGAGTAATTTCCCGTTCATGATCAATTCGTGCAACATATACTCTATAAATGCAATGGTGGTGTTTTTCAGTGAAAATGAATCTTCGCTTTTAATAAATTCATAGATCGATGTTTTCTCAAGGTCCGGCAAAAATCCGCCATAATCATTCGCAAGATTGTCCCAGTATCCTTTTACACCATCAAGCGAAATTTCCTGGAGTATGGCATCCTGTATTTCAACTTCGTCAGGGGCTGCAGAGGCTGAGATGGAAGGTTGTCCAATTATTAAAATGACAAATGCAAGAAAAAACAGAAAAGCTTTATTTTTTAATTTCATTCACCCCAATTGCTCCCTTCCGCCATATCGATCAAACCAATCGTTAACTATACAGTAGGTAAAAAGCTGACAATCGCCTCAATGACGGCAGTTATTATAGGTACCGCCAGCAGAAGAATAAAAATTTTCCCTGACAGTTCAATATATTTGGCGACCGAACCAAGTCCTGCATCTTTTGTTAAATTGGCACCTAATTCCGCTATATAAGCAATCCCGATGATCTTCAGAATTGTCTCGATATAAAGTCCTTCAACATTTGCCTTTTGTCCCAATGTCTGGATCATTTCAAATATAATACTTATTTGTTTTACGACAGCTAGGAAAATAATAATACCAGTGACTAAAATCAGAAAAAAAGCAAATGACTTGTTGATGTCTTTTAAAATGATATATAAAATACTTGCGACAATCCCTAATGTAGCGATCTGAAGGATATCCATAATTTTTAGCTCCTAGAACAGAAATACCGATTTAATTTGCTGAAAAAGATCTGAAAGTCCATTTATTACGATTACCAGTACAATAATAAATCCGATCAGTGTTGCAAATTGAGCAATTTCTTCCTTTCCCATTTGCTTGAGAATCGTATGAATCATTGCCACAATAATTCCTATTCCAGCTATCTGGAAAAGAATGGATGCATCAGTAAACATGATTATGCCCCTCTCTCTAGTCCAAAAACAGCGCAAATCCGCGCAAACATTTTTCCTTGAATTTCTTCTTTCTAAATACTTCTCAGATCAGAAGCAATACAATAAATATCCCGCTTAAAATTCCTAAGCTTTTTGCCAATTTACCGTACTTATGATTGTTCTCGATAGCATCCTCCAATTCCCTGTCAAGGTGAACGATTGCAAGATTTATCTGTTTTTGCTGCTGGTAAATATCATGCTGCCCGAGCGTTCTGCCGAATTGCTTCAAAATCTCTTTTTCTGTATCTATCAGGGTGGAATTCTTTAGCAACTCATTCACTTTCGCTTCCCAAAGACCGAAAAAATCGACTTGCTCCTTTTTCATTTCGCTTCCCAGTACGGCAAAAAAGGTTTTTAAAGGATCTGGAATCTTTCTGGAGATAGATAGGAACGCTTCATTCAGTGGTGCTTGACTATAAACAATTTCTGCCTCCAATATTTGCAATGCACTTTTTAATTGGCGAATATGCTTTGGGCGTTTTGTCAGTCGGTTACTCCATTCAAACCCGATCAAAGTGGCTGTGCCTATTAAAAGTAGCGCTCCAATCCACTTCATCTGTTCCACACCTCGATTTCTGCAGTAATTCATTTTCATTCTGATCAAATATCTTTCCGACTTGTCCAGGCCTCTTTTTCCTGTCCAATAAGATAAATCGTTCAAATATACGTTGTTCAAAAACAGGTTTTAATGAAGGGCGTCTTTTTAATTCTTCCATATTGCTGCCATGTATTGTACAGATAATCGTAACCCCTGTATTGACCGCCTCCATGAGCGCCACAATATCCTGTCTGCTTCCGATTTCATCGACGACCATAACCTCCGGAGACATCGATCTGATCAGCATCATCATTCCATCCGCTTTTGGACAGCCGTCCATTACATCTGTCCGCAATCCAAGATTATGCTGTGGTATGCCTTTTATGGATGCCCCTATCTCAGATCTCTCATCAACGACACCTACTTTTTTTGCTTCAATATTTCCTGAACCGTTTGCAATTAATCGGGTCAAGTCTCTGATCAAGGTGGTTTTTCCTGTTTGCGGGGGGCCGATGATTAGGCTATTCAAGTATTTTTCTTTAAATACATGTCTTAGGATTAAGGAGGCGGATCCTATCTTTTCTTTTGCAATACGTATATTAAAAAAAGTGATATTCTTTATCGCCTTCACCCTGCTGTTTGAAGTGATGACCTTGCCGGCAATCCCGACCCTATGACCACCTTCTATCGTTATATAACCCTCTCTTAATTCATCTTCCATCCTATATAATGAAAACTCACTAAGCTGATTAATTACATAAATGCCATCTTCATTACCTGGAATAGAGGATTGCAGCCATTCCGTCCCATCATCAAAAATCAATTCTAACGGACGGTGCAGACGAACTCGGATTTCCTGCAAATAATCCCATCTGTCCCCGATTTTCATTTTTAATGCCTGTCTAATTCCAGCCGGAAACAAGCGCATAATCTCGTCCATTTTGATTCCTCACTTTTTGGAAGTAGCTTTATAGTAAATGTATGTCGTAATGGTTAATTTATGACCTTCTCATAATGAAGAAATGAATTCTGAGGAATGGAAGAGTTGTATACAAAATCTTTCCAAAGAAAAACAGCCCTATTTAATAGGACTGCTTAACCTGAAATATTCAATTAGGCTCTGGATACGTATTTTCCGTCCGAAGTATTGATGATCAGCACATCACCCTGGTTGATGAAAAATGGTACTTGAAGCGTATGGCCTGTTTCAAGCGTTGCAGGCTTTGTACCGCCGCTCGCAGTATCGCCTTTGATGCCAGGTTCGGTTTCAGCGACTTCCAGCTCCACATTCTTCGGCAGGTCAACACCTAAAATTTCACCTTCATAACTGATAACGGATACTTCCATGTTTTCTTTTATGAACTTCAACTGTTGTTCAATCTGACTGGATTGGAGTTCGATTTGTTCAAAAGTGTTTGTATCCATAAATGCATGTGTATCCCCAGAGGCATACAAATATTGCATTTTCTTATTTTCAATATGTGCCTTGCTCACTTTTTCGCCACCACGGAATGTTTTTTCCTGGATGTTCCCACTTCTTAAATTACGAAGCTTTGAACGGACAAAGGCTGCACCTTTTCCTGGTTTTACATGCTGGAATTCCAAAACCTGCCAGATGTCATTATCCACTTCAATTGTTAAGCCTGTTTTAAAATCGTTAACTGAAATCAATATAATTCCTCCCTTATGTAGAAAGCTTAAAGCTGTATCAATTCTTTTGGAGCAAACGTCAGGCGTTCATTGCCTGTATCCGTTATTACGATATCGTCTTCGATCCTGCATCCGCCAAGACCGTTAACATAGATGCCGGGTTCCACTGTAACTACCATGCCAGTCTCCAGTATTTTATCTGAACGATAGGACAATCCAGGACCTTCATGCACTTCAAGTCCTAATCCGTGACCAGTGGAATGACCAAAGTTTTTTCCATAGCCTTTTTCCGTAATATAGTCTCTTGTCAGCGCATCAGCCTCAATACCGGTCATTCCCGGTTTAATACCGTTCACTCCACGAAGATTTGCCTCTAATACTATATCATAAATCTCTCTTAATTCGCTTGAAATTTCTCCGACTGCAACCGTTCTTGTAATATCGGAGCAGTAGCCTTCATAAAGTGCACCAAAATCCAATGTCACAAGCTCCCCATTCCCGATTTCTTTTTCGGAAGCTACCCCATGCGGAAAAGCGGAACGGAAGCCGGATGCCACGATAGTATCAAAACTGGAAGATATCGCACCTTGTCTGCGCATAAAAAATTCCAGCTCATTGGAAATATCAATTTCTTTGACACCGGGTTTAATGAATGACTGAATATGTTCAAATGCATCGTCAGCGATTTTTGCTGCCTTTTTCATGATATTCAGTTCATCACTTGTTTTAATAAGCCGAATCTCTTCGATGAGACCACTAACAGGAATCAGTTCAACACCGAATTTTTTGTTATAGTTTTCAAACTGTGTATAGGTGACATAGTCTTTTTCGAAACCGAGATGATTGATTCCCATTGCCTTTATTTGATCAGCAATTCCATCTTCTATTAGTTGTTTATGTTCTACAATACTGAAATCCGTTGCTTGCTCTGCAGCCTGCTCCGTATATCTGAAGTCAGTAATGAACGTTGCATCTGTTTGGGAAATAATGGCAGCGCCTGCAGTTCCGGTAAAACCGGTTATGTATCTTCTGTTAATTGGACTCGTTATTAATATTGCATCCAATTTATTCAATTTAAGTTTATTTCTCAGTTTTTTTAGTTTCTCCATTTACTTGTAATCCCCCTTTGTTCCGTAACAATTTCAATTATTTTCTGTGAATAAGTGTATCATAAATGGATAAATTTGAATAATTTATTCTGTTCAATAAATCTTATTTACTCTTTTGACTTCTTTATTTCTCTTATCTTCATATCATGATAGTCGTAAGATATGGAGTAACCGATAAAAGTTCCGTAAAGAATGAACAGACATAACGTAGAAATGATTGTATTGTAGGATAATTCGTTAAAGGCCGGTATATTGGGGAACATAGGTTGCATAAGTATAATAATAGCACCCCATAAAGCTGCACCGTAAAATAATCCCACCCACATCGAGTTAATTTTTTTGAAAAGGCCGTAGTAAATGAATGCGGCTCCGATTGAGATTAATCCGGCTAACAGAATCGTTATGACGAAACCAAGCCATCTGTCTGTCCATGGAGCCGAGAGCCATGACTTCAAAATAAATGATCTTGGTGCCACTTCACTGAAATTAAAATAATACATCAAGCTGCCAATACTGCTCCAAAATATTCCTCCGATAAATCCGGTGAGTAAGGATCGTGATAAAATCGATAATTGTTCTTCTGAACGAACTGCATTTTCTTGTTTTTCTGCTGTCATTTTAATACACCTCCAACACTATTATTGCCAAACACCTAAAAAGAAATTACAGCAGCTAACTGTTTCTAGGTGCAGGAGGTAAAATAGTAGTTCTGTACAGATTATTTTAGTAGAATAAGAATAAGGGTGAAGTTGAATAAAGAACTGCTTTGAATAATCATCCACAATGAATATTTTTCAATGTCAATGGAAACAATTTTAATAGAAAACTTTATACAAAATTTTGGTGAAAAACGGGTAAAAAGACCTTATTAGTGGTATAGCCTAGTAATAGGGGTATTAACAAAAAGACTGTGAAAGGAGGAAATCGTATGGGAGGCAATAAATTTTCTATTTTCATATATCTGATCATTGGTTTGGCCGTTGTCGGGTTGATTTCGCAGCTTCTTGGAAATACAGTAAACTTCCTCACCAATATTCTCCTCATGCTTGGGATTGGTGCAGCAATATTCGCCTTACTTTATTTTTTCGTTTTGAGGAAGCGGGGTCCATCCAATACTGATGATATGAAGAAATACAAACAGGCTGTCAAACAATCAAAGATGAAATATAAGCAACCGAAGCAAGTTAATTTTTCCGCACCAGCGAATTCTAAAACTTCAACCCCACAAAAGAAAAAGAGAAATAGACGCGCATCCCATTTAAAGGTCATCGAAGGCAATAAACAAAAAGGAAAAGACCGGGCTTCTTTTTAACGAAGTACGGTCTTTATTATTTGCTCCACTTGCTTAAAAATTTCACCGTATTCTCTTTTCCGCTTTGGATCAGTTCGGTTTTCACTTTCTCCGAAATATGAAAATTCACCGCGTCTGTATGTGTAACAGGAACAAATATAATATTCTGCTTATCATTCTTTGATATGTATCTTGCATCATGTGCCTGCTTCATTGTGGTGAATAGTGCATGGAACATGTCGAGAGCATTCTTGATGTCTCTTGGCCCTATCCCATTGTCTGTGGCATCTGTCAACTTAACACCTAGAAGAGGCCTCTGTTTGATATCAGTTCCATTATCGAAGATCCATAAAGGAAAATTACTTAATAATCCACCGTCCACCATAATGCTTTTCTTTTTATATCTGCCAGGCATTTTCTTAGGCATAAAAAAGAAAGGAAATCCAGCACTCATTCTAACTGCTTTCGCCACTGGAAAATAAGATGGATCAATACCGTACACCCTTTCCAGATCATCCGGCATCACGATTAGTTTGCCTAATGTAAGGTCACTCACTACAACTTTCAGATAACCAGGCTTGAGATCGTGAAATGTGTGAATCCCCCTATTCGCCAATATCCTCTCGAGCCAATTTTCCAATTTAGCCCCTTTGTTGATGCCAAGCATACTATAAAGAAACAGCCATTTGGAAACAGGCAGTATCTTCGTGAGTACGGGCGGGTCAAGAAAGACCGATAAATCCAATTCATTTATCAGTTCTTTCATTTCATCAATATTGTAACCAGCAGCGATTAATGAGGCTACGATCGCTCCGGCTGAAGTGCCTGCTACCCTTTCCAGTTCCAGGTTTTGCTCTTGCAGAACTTCGAGCACACCTAAATAGGCAAACGCTTTTACACCTCCACCTGAAAATACCCCATCAATTTTCACAGGATCGCTCCCTATGCTTATTTGGCCCTTCTTGATGCGAATAACAACAAATTACTTTATGACCAACAAATCGATTTAATCTATATGTAAGCACTGGCTTTTAGAAATAGAACCAATGCAATTGAAAAACCATACAATTTGTTTAAAAATTGTATGGTTTTAGCTTGGTTTATTTTTCGCTGACGTCCGCTGATTTCTTCAATTCTATGATCCGTGCATGATCAGATTTAAAATAGTTCACTACGTCTCCTATCCGATCAATGGAATTCCAGCTAAGGTGATGCTCAATTCCTTCTACATCTTGATAAATATTATCTTTCTCGACCCCGATGATTTCAAGGAATTCTTCAAGAAGCTCATGTCTGAACACAAGCCGCTCTCCAATTTTCTTTCCCTTAGCAGTAAGAACAAAGCCCCTGTACTTTTCATAATTTAAATATTTGTCTTTATCAAGCTTCTGAACCATTTTCGTTACAGATGAAGGATGTACTTCAAGTTCTTCGGCAATATCGGATACTCTGGCATATCCTTTGGATTCGATGAGGTTATATATTTGTTCTATATAATCTTCCATACTTGGTGTAGGCATAAGGAATCTCCTCGTTTCAAAAAATATTTTGTCTAGGGCAAAACTGTTTCTATTCTTTGAGGATACAGGAAATTCAAGCTTAACTCAAGTCATAATGTTGGAAGAAGAAAAAGGACCACATGAATATGGTCCTTTTCCATCTATCTTATAATCCGCATTTCAACTGTGCTCCACAGCTTGTACATGTATTACAACCACCGATATCTTCCACACTTCCCTCTCTGCACACTGGGCAGGTGTCTCCGACTTCTGAACCGATTGTGACGTTTGTTTTTCCTAATTCCTGGATTGTATCCATTAAAACGACTTTCGGTTTTTCCTGGTCTGTAAACAATTCTGTTTGTTCTCCGACCGTATTTTCTTCCGCTTTCAATGTCAGTACTTGTGAGTCACGGCTTCCATCCACATAGACAGTTCCACCTTTTGCTCCGCCATTGTAAAGCCGTTGATAAACACTTTCTACTTGATTTACCGTATATCCTTTTGGTGCGTTTACGGTTTTCGAGATGGAACTGTCGACCCAGCGCTGGATGACACATTGTGTATCTGCATGTGCTTCAGGTGCCAAATCCATGGCTGTAACGAACCATTCCGGAAGATTGTCCGCATCTGCGTCAGGATTTCTATCAAGATATTCCTGTACAATATCTGCTTTTACTTCGATAAATTTACCAAGTCTTCCACTTCTGAAATAGGAGAAGGAGAAATACGGTTCCAATCCTGTGCTCACTCCAACCATTGTTCCCGTGCTGCCTGTCGGTGCAACCGTTAATAAGTGTGAGTTTCGGATACCATATTTAAGGATATCTTGTCGGATATCTTCTGGCATTTTTTTCATATATCCTGTATTGATGAATGCTTCTCGCAATTCTGCTGTTTCTTCTTCTGTATTACCGATCAGGAATGGGAAACTTCCCTTTTCTTTCGCAATCTCAATGGATGTACGGTAAGCAGTTGTTGCGATGGTTTCAAATACTTTGTCCACCAATTCATTTCCCTCTTTTGATCCATAAGGGGTTTCACAGTAGATTAACAGATCGTGCATTCCCATGACACCCAAGCCTACACGTCGTTCTCCAAGTGCCTGCTTTTTGTTCTCTTCCAGGAAGTATGGGGTTGCGTCGATTACATTATCCTGCATTCTCACACCAGTCTGAACCGTTTGTTTAAGCTTTTCAAAATTAACTGTTTTTGCATCCTTATCAGCCATTTCAGCTAAGTTCACCGCAGCCAGGTTACAGACTGAATAAGGTGCAAGTGGTTGTTCCAATTTGTTATCCTATCGGCTTTTTATCCGATAGTTCTTACAGTTGTCTTCCTGCAAGTTCAGCATATCTTTTCATTACACACATTTTTCATAAATTTTAAAAGCTCTTTACGTCCTCTATCTTGACCGAATACCGCATTGGAAATAACTCTTAGATCTTTAACTCCAAATTGATCTTGAATGTCTTTCAGTAGCGGACTTAATGTTGGACTAATCTTATTGAAAGTTGCAGCTAAAACTATCTCTTTGTTTTCTTCTGACCATCGGATAATATAATTTTTTATATCCTCTTTTATCTGATTTCGCTTATTTACATAAGCAACAGTTGCATTTCTGATAGCAGAATTTCCTGCACATGTTTGGCTACAAAATTTTTGAGTAGAAGAAATCATCACTATAAATGTTTTTGAACACTCTATACATTGTCTAGTCTCTCTAGGAGTTTTTAATTTTCCTTTTTGAGACAATCCAGATTTTTTTAATCCTTCAACCATATTTTGCTTGGCTATACTATCAGACGCCCATAGTTTTTTTGTGTTTTTGCCAATTCTTCTCCTGGTTTCTAATGTATGGGACCTGTTGTAATGGCCGTTTAACTCTCCAAAAGCAGATTTATTAATAGTTGTGTTTTCAGAGGATATCCACTCAGTTATTATCGAATTTAATGAAAAAGGTAGTCCTTTATACAATTTCAACAATTCCTTGTATGAAATCAGTTCAGTTTTAATTTCAAAGAGATTTTCAATAGCATGTAGAGCTTTCTGTGCTTTAATCATTTCAATTTCATTTCTTGATTTTATTTCAACTATTTTATACAAATCATTTTTACTGTTATACAGAAAAAAATCTGGTTTATATATTCGATAGCCGATATCAAATAGGTCTAGTTCATATTTCCAACTTATTGAATGATAGTCTAGAAATTTAGCATATGCGTATTCATAAGAACTTCTTAAATAATAACCTTTATAGAACCCTGCATATCCGCGATTCATTCCTATCCCCCAATACCATAAAAATTTTAAGTGTGTGTAATGTTGCGGTCTCGTGGGTGGATTATATTCTCCAAGAGGTTCACCACCTATGCGTTGCCCCTGACTGAAATTTTACCTTCAGCCTTCGGTTCGGATTAGCATCTCAGCCTTCCCGCTTCATCCCGCAATGTTTTACGTGAGGCAAACTATGCGACTTTACCACACGGGTTTGTTGCAACTACCTGATCGCCATATGCTTTGGCATTGGTCATATCGTTTGCATTATCAATAAAGAAAATGCCTGGCTCTGCAGAATAGGTCGCACAAACATTAATCAAATTCCATAGTTCCTTTGCTTTGATCCGACGATAGACACGAACACCGTAGCCCATCTCTTCCCATTTTCGAACATCGCCAACTTCATGCCATTTTTCATTGTAAGCCTGCATTTGTTCGGCTGTATAATTTTCCACATCTGGGAAGCGAAGCTCATATACTTCATCATTTTCGACTGCTTCCATAAATTCCTTTGTAATACATACGGAAATGTTTGCACCAGTCAAAAATTCAGGATTGTGAACGGAATACGTTCCACCAGTACGCAGTTTCTCATCCGCTTCACGAATAGCTGCCTCTGTAAATCCTCCCAATCCTTGAATTGGTTTGTAGTTTACGACACTTTGGTATAAATCGAATTCTGTTTCTGTTAAAGGTGTAAACTTTAATTTTTCTTCAGCAAGTCGTTTTATTTGTTCATCATCTGTATTCTCAATCAAATAACGGAGAATTCTAGGGTTTTGCATTTTTGAAATGATAAATTCGATTATGTCTGGGTGGGAATCCACTAGCATAATCATTTGTGCCAGTTTGTTACGTTGATCCGTTACATCAACTCTCTAAGTCTCCTTAGAGTTCAGACCATATCTTACACATTATTATGTGTCCTCGCACTTCGAAATCACTTGATTTCTACTCTACTCACTTCCGTCAACTTGACGTGTTTTCGATGGTCGTTGAACCTTCTTCTTTATATCTAGAAGCTTGGCTGCTGATTGTCTTTATCCACCTGTTGTTTTTTGCATTCACGCTTACCGTTTCCCGTTACGTTGTAGCCAACAAGTCATATATGATGCTTTCCACAGTTTCGAAATCGTTTAGATATCTATATTTTACATTCCTGTGGTTTTTTAGCATCATATGATTTCATGAACAGTCCACCTCAAAGTGATTATTTCTAAGGTGATTATTCATTGATGAAATCTAAAGAGTTTCCAGCAATTCACGAGGTTTGTTTATAGACGAGGCACATCATTTTACCACGTCTTGAACCGCCTTGTTCAACAAGGTGAGTCAGTTTGGCAATATCATCGAGCCATGAGACAGAACCTGATGATTTCCCATTAACTCCTCTAGCCAGTGTGTTTCTTGGACGCAATGTGGAACCGTTTGTTCCGACACCACCACCACGGGACATAATTTCCATTACCTGTTTACGGTGATCGGAAATACCTTCCCTTGAGTCTTTAATATAAGGCATTACATAACAATTGAAATAGGTGACATCTGTATCTGCACCTGCTCCGTATAATACCCTTCCCGCGGGAATGAAATTTAAATCGGCCAGTTCCTTATTGAATTCATCGAACCATTTGTTCCGTTGTTCTTCCGTTTCTTCTACAGTTGAAAGTCCGGTTGCATTTCGTTTTGCGATTTGTTCATAGTAAACCTCTAAAGGCTTCTCAATGACATCGAGAGAACGTGTTACAATGCCCGTGCTTGCTTCCTCTTCATCATCAAGTACCGAAACAAATTCTGGATCAACCAAAACCTTGGCTTTTTTCTCGCTCCAATCAATTTCTTTTACAAACCCAAGTCCCCTTGCAGGAAACTTAGGGTCTGCCTTTACTGTAAGAACAACAAAGTCGCCAGCTTTTAATGTTTTCTTTTCCGTATCCTTGAATGCGTAACGGTCCAGCATAACTAGACGGGAGACGCCCTTATGGGTAAGTTTCATATCTCCTGTTATGGGATGTACCGGGGGGAACAGCTTAATATCCTCATTTAGCGAATCCACATCCAGCTTATTTTGCGAATCTACAATAATCGACATTTGATCTCTCCTTTAATATATATCTATCTTATATTAGCTGATAGATATACAATACCACAATAAAATACATTAAAACAATATATAGTGCTTAGATTTAAAAGAAATACTATATATGGTGTACGGAACGAAAGAATTCCGATTTGTCAACAACCAATACTCTATGATTATAGAAGGAAAAGAGAGATATTTAAAGCGAAGTCTCTATTTTATCGCGGAAACAACCTTTTTTATGGGTTGCATTCCAGCCCGATATCGACAGGTTTCGACAAATAGCTCGATTCCACGGATTTAGTCATTAAATGATCCATACAAAATAAAAACTTTGAAAAATATATCATCTAGCCATATAATAGATAATGTACATTTTTGGACAGACGGGGGAACTATAATGGAGTTTTTATTTATTGCACTAGTCGTTTTACTTGCAGTAGGTGTATTCCGCTACTACAGACAACGAAATTACTTAAAGGTGCTGACCGAGGATCAATTCCGGGAAGGGTACCGAAAAGCACAGCTTATAGATGTTAGAGAACCGCAGGAATTTGAACGGGGACATATTCTTGGAGCAAGAAATATTCCTGTCAGTCAAATGCGCCAGCGCCTTGTAGAATTGCGCAAGGATAAACCCGTATACCTTTATTGTCAGGGTGGATCTCGCTCAGCGAGAGCAGCACAGCTACTGCATAAAAAAGGTTACCAGGATATCCACCAGTTAAAAGGTGGATTTAAAAAATGGACGGGCAAGATAAAAACAAAAAATTAAGTTTAAAGCCCAGGAAAATTCCTGGGCTTTTCATATTTATAGCGCCTTTTTTATTTATAATATCGAAGCACTGGCTTTCTTGCGGCAGTCGTCTCATCCATTCGTTTTACAATAGTATGATGTGGTGCCTCCTGAACGATTTCAGGGTTGTTTTTGACTTCTTCGGCAATCTCGAGCATCGTCTCGATAAAACCATCCAGCGTTTCCTTGGATTCTGTCTCTGTAGGTTCAATCATCAAGCCTTCCTCAACGTTCAGCGGGAAATAGATTGTTGGTGGATGATAATTGAAATCCAGCAAACGTTTCGCAATATCAAGCGTGCGTACGCCTAATTTCTTCTGCCTGCTTCCAGACAATACAAATTCATGTTTGCAGTGTTGCGGATAAGGTAATTCAAACTCCTTCTCCAATTTACGCATCATATAATTTGCATTCAGTACAGCATACTCACTGACCTTCTTCAATCCTTCTGCACCCATCGTGCGAATATACGTATAGGCACGCAGGTTGATTCCAAAATTGCCGTAATACGGTTTTATTCGACCAATCGAATGTGGTCTGTCAGTTTCAAATACGAATTCGTTATCTTTCTTCGCAATAACCGGTTTAGGGAGGAACGGCTCCAATTCTTTGGAAACACCAACCGGACCTGATCCTGGACCACCGCCACCATGAGGACCTGTAAATGTTTTGTGCAGATTGAGATGTACTGCATCAAAGCCCATGTCTCCAGGACGGGTGTATCCCATAATCGCATTGAGATTGGCTCCATCATAATAGAGTTTTCCACCGGCACTATGGACGATATCTGCCATTTCCAAGATTTCCCTTTCAAATAAACCGAGTGTATTGGGATTTGTCAGCATCAATGCGGCAGTATCTTTCCCGACAACACGCTTCAGATCATCCAAATCCACTAGTCCCTGCTCATTTGATTTTACTGTAACAGCCTCGAATCCTGCCACGGCCGCAGAAGCTGGGTTTGTCCCATGTGCAGAATCAGGAACGATAACTTTCGTCCTTTCAAAGTCGCCATTTGCCTCATGATATGCCCGAATCATCATTAATGCGGTCCACTCACCTTGAGCACCTGCAGCTGACTGCAGGGAAACCTCGTACATACCCGTAATTTCCTTCAATGATGTTTGCAGATCATAGAGCATTTCCATTGCACCTTGTACGGTCTTTGGATCCTGGTATGGGTGAATATGACTGAAACCTTCCAAACGTGCGACATCTTCGTTGATTTTCGGATTGTATTTCATTGTACAGGATCCAAGCGGATAAAACCCTGAGTCAACACCATAGTTTCTGTTCGACAGTCCGGTGTAATGGCGCATGATATCGAGTTCGCTTACTTCTGGCAGGTCAGGTGCTGTCTTGCGAATATATTCATCATCCAATTCAGCATCCAAATCAAATTCTTCAACATCCAGATCCGGCAAACTGTAGCTTGTTCTTCCTTCTTTACTTCGTTCGAAAATTAATGGAAAATCCTGATTAGCCATTGATATCCCCCAATTCCTTAACAAAAGTATCTATTTCTTCTTTTGTACGTATTTCTGTTACCGCAACAAGCATATGTCCTTCCAATTCAGGATAATCGCGTGCAAGGTCATATCCGCCAATGATTCCCTTCTCAAAAAGCTTCTTATTGATTTTAGAAACAGAATCAGAGAGTTTAACGACAAATTCATTGAAAAACGGACTTTCGGAAACAATTTCCACCTTTGCTTCTTTTAATTGGGATTTTGCGTACCTTGCCTTTTGCATATTTAGCGATGCCATTTTTTTAAGGCCGTGTTTCCCGATGGAACTCATTGCCACAGAACTGGCCAGTGCATTCAATGCCTGGTTGGAACAGATGTTTGAGGTAGCTTTGTCCCGGCGAATATGCTGCTCCCTTGCCTGCAGTGTCAAAACAAAACCTCTGACCCCATCTTCATCCTTTGTCTGACCAACGAGTCTTCCAGGTACTTTACGCATCAATTTCTCTGTAGTGGCAAAGTATCCGCAATGCGGTCCACCGAATTGTGCTGGAATTCCAAAGACTTGGGTATCACCAACAACGATATCTGCTCCAAACTCACCTGGTGGAGTAAGAAACCCGAGTGCCAATGGATTGCTTGAAACGATAAACATTGTTTTCTTTTGCTGACTGATCAGCTCCTCCACTTTTTTCAGAGGCTCAATTTGTCCAAAAAAGTTTGGATATTGAATTACTACCCCGGCAATCGTGTCGTCCAGTTCTTCCTCTAATTGATTTAGATCGGTCAGTCCATTATCTAATCCAATTTCGACGATTTCCACATTTTGCCCTCTTGCATACGTCTCGATTACTGCCCGCGATTCAGGGTGGACAGCCTTTGATACAAGAACTTTCTTCTTTTTCGTCTGTGCGGCGCTTAAATTGACTGCCTCTGCAAGTGATGTTCCTCCATCATACATGGAAGAGTTTGCAACCGGCATTCCTGTCAGTTCGGAAATCATGGTTTGAAATTCAAATATTGCCTGCAGCTCACCTTGTGATATTTCCGGCTGATATGGTGTATATGCGGTATAGAATTCAGATCTTGAAATGACATGATCCACAACAGATGGAATAAAGTGATCATATACCCCAGCGCCAAGGAATGAGCTATACTGTTTCAGGCTGGCATTTTTAGCTGCCATTGCTGTAAGTTCCTTCTTTAACTCATACTCGTTGACAGGTTTCTTCAGATTCAATTCTCCTTTGAATCGTACACTGTCAGGAATGTCTGAAAAAAGCTCTTCTGTTGACGTTACTCCAATTGCGTCAAACATTTCCTGTTTATCGGTCTCTGTCATAGGTAAATAACGAAATTCCATTATCAAGTACCCCCCTATTTGCTTCGTTTGTAAAATGGTGTTTTCACTACAATTGCTTTAAGTGTTCGTTTTCTTACCTGAATCTCCAATTCTGTACCTTCTTTAGCAAACTTCGAATCGATTATTACGAGTCCGACATTTTTATTCAATGTCGGTGATTGTGTACCGGAAGTAACAAAGCCAATCTCTTCTCCATCCTTCATTACAGAATACCCATGGCGAGGAATTCCTTTGTCGATCATTTCGATTCCTGCAAGCTTTCTTGATGAACCATTTTCAATCTGTTCCTTCAAGACATTCTTTCCGATAAAATCGACTGCCTTGTTCGTCTTTACGGCAAATGACAGACCAGCTTCAACCGGAGTAATATCCTTCGATAACTCTTGACCGTATAATGCCAGATTTGCCTCAAAGCGAAGTGTATCTCTTGCACCAAGTCCAATCGGCTCGATACCATCGTCTTTTCCGGCATCCAGTATTAAGTTCCACAATTTCCCTCCATCCGATTGATCAATATAAATTTCAAAGCCGTCTTCTCCTGTATAACCTGTACGAGAAACGATTGCTTGATGCGTAATAGTTGAAAACCGGACATCGTCTTTGAACCTGAAAAATTTAATCTCACTTAAATCAGTATCCGTAATTTTCTGTAAAATCTTTTCTGCGTTTGGTCCTTGCAAAGCCAATTGAACGTATTGTTCAGAAACGTTGGTAATTGATACTTGTTCATCCGGATATTGATTGTTTTGGATAAGCCATTCATAATCCTTTTCCGTGTTGGCAGCATTCACAACGAGCAGATAGTTATCTTCTTCGAGCATATATACGATTAAATCATCAACTGTACCACCGTCTTCATAACACATGATGGTATATTGGGCACGGGTGGGAACTAACTTGGAAGCATCATTGGTTAGTAAATACTGCAAAAATTCCAGGCTTTTAGGTCCTTTAACGGAAATCTCACCCATATGGGATACATCAAAGAGACCGGCTTTTGTTCGGGTTGCTTCATGCTCCTTTTTGATGCCGGAAAACTGTACTGGCAGATCCCATCCACCAAAATCAATTGTTTTGCCCCCCTGTTTTTCATATTCAGGAAATAAAGGCGTACGCTTCAGATCACTCATCCCATCCACTCTCCTGTCTTTTTTAGGTAGAAATGTTTAAAGCTTTCCTATCTTATAAATGTAACGAAGGCACTTTTCTTAGAAAATAAGAAAGTATAAATTTTGGCAGCAATTAATTTCTCTCACATAAACAGCCACGTTCAGCTCCAGCGCCTACCCCCTCGAGGTCTTAAGTAGAAACAACCTGTGGCAAAGATCGCCACTGGTTGTTTCTACTTAAGCTTGTCGGAGGTGACCAAGGCGCTTGCGCTTTTGTTCGAGATTAGGCATTTGCCAAGTTTTCTAAAAAAGTGCACAAAAATAGAGATTTCTCCTTGCGGAAGAAATCTCTGTCCTTATACCAGAAAGTTGCATATCCATACCAAGTGCTTTCCACCGTACAGATACTTGCTTCGTGGGTGGTTTACAATAAACTGTAAACACTCTCCAGAGTAGCGTCATACAAGAGTCTGTTTGCCTGAGAGATTCGCTCTTAACTTGCTCCTTCGGCGTTACATTCCGTAAGCTCTCCCCCTGTAATCATTCGCTGATGAAAAATAAATATTTGGTTATACTATCTAGCAGTAACTGAGAAAATCTATTTTCAATTTGAATTATATCATAATATAAATGAAAATTATAGTAAAACCCAAATTTTATTAAGAGGAAGAGGAATTATCATATGGATTCCATTCATATTCAGAAAGATACTTCTTTTATAAGTGAACTAGAGTCAGTCATTGAAAAAGATGAGCCGATTTCCAACTGGGGGCTTTTTTCAATGGCTTATCATGCTGAACTTACAACGATTACCCCTTCATTTACTGGGCTGCGTTCCCTAACATATCTTCCACACATGGAATTTCTGGATCATCAGATTGAAGTTGCCGAACAGGCAATTGAAACAATGAATGGAAGAGCTATTCTTGCTGATGAAGTAGGTTTAGGGAAAACGATCGAAGCTGGACTTATTTTAAAAGAATATATGATTCGAGGATTGGTAAAGAACGCGCTGATTCTTGTACCGGCTTCTCTTGTCAATCAGTGGGTCAATGAGTTGAATGAAAAGTTTTATATTCCCGCGGTAGCTTATCGCAAGAGTTACAGCTGGAAAGACAATTCGGTCATCGTATCCTCTCTGGATACTGCGAAACGTTCTCCTAATCGGGAAGAGATCCTGGAGATGGAGTATGATTTCATTCTTATTGACGAGGCACACAAACTGAAAAACCATAAAACGAAGAACTACCAGTTTGCCAGGGAACTCAAAAAGAAATATTGCCTGCTGCTGACGGCTACACCTGTGCAAAACCGTCTGATTGAAATATTCAATTTAATTACCATTCTTAAACCGGGACATTTAGGAAGCTATGATTCGTTTATCGAGAAGTTTGGTAAAGATCGTCATAAGCTGGAACAAGATCCATATTTAAAGCAGTTAATTCAAAAAGTTATGATTCGGAATACAAGAAAGGCAACGAAGCTTACTCAATCCAAACGGATAATAGAAAATATTTGGCTTGATTTTTCTGATGAATGCCGCGAAGTATACGAATATCTGGTGAATATTTCATCAGGTTTGTCGACGTTTTCAAAAATCACCTATCTAAGAGAAATATGTTCTTCCCGAGAAGCTTGCTACATGTCACTGGCAAAAATTACAGAAGAACAGCTTAACGAGGCAACCAAACCACTACTGTCAAAAATAGAACAATTGCCGCATCATGTAAAAGCAGAGAAAATTGTCGAATTAATTAAGTCTCTCGGTGATGAAAAAGTGATCGTCTTTACCGAATACCGTGCTACTCAATTTTATTTGCAATGGTTTCTGAAACAGCACGGTATTTCATCGGTCCCTTTTAGGGGTGGGTTCAAACGCGGTAAGAAAGATTGGATGAAACAGCTATTCAAAGACCATGCACAGGTGCTCATTGCCACGGAAGCGGGCGGTGAAGGAATCAATCTTCAATTTTGCAATCACTTGATTAATTATGATCTTCCTTGGAATCCTATGCGGCTGGAGCAAAGAATCGGGCGTATACACCGATTTGGCCAGGAAAAGGATGTTCATATTTATAATCTTGTCATCAGAAATACGATTGAAGAACATATCATCAACTTGTTATATGAAAAGATAAACCTGTTTGAAAAAGTTGTCGGAAATCTTGACGATATCCTGGCAGAGCTTAATATACGAAGTATTGAGTCCGAAATGGAATCCATATATAACGAATCGACTTCTTCTGGTGAAGTAAGAATTAAATTGAATAACTTATCTTCGGTTATAAATCATGAAACGATGAGTCATGACAAGGGGGAGAGGTTATATGGCAATAACTGATTTAAATTCATTCTTATGCAGCTATTTCACTGCAAAAAATTGCACAATCGTCGAAAATAGTGATGGTATGCTAAAAATACAATTGAACGAACAAATGGATAGGGAGTTAATGAACAGACCATTTTACTGGCATTACATTAAAAAAATCGGGCGTGATGGTGACCCAATGCAGCTGACACTGATTACAAATCCAGAAAAGCGTAATGTTCCGGGCGAGTGGATTCATTTCGGAAGTCCAAGACTGCAACAGATCATGAATAACCTGAAAAGGAATGAACGTTTTACGAAACTGTTCCAAAAGGTTGACAAGGCAGATAAAACCCCTCTTTTCCCGTGGCTCGTCACCAATATTAAAATAAGTTATCAAGGACAGCTGAAAAAAGACGAGATTTTTTCTATCGGATTGCAGCTTGTTAATGGGCAAATGAAGGTAGACTTGATGGATTCTTTAGAAGAATTGAAATTGCAGACAACGATATCCGATTATTGTTTTACCCTCTCCCCTTTGATTAAGCTTAAAAGTGGCTATCTTAGAATTGAGGAGGTTCTTTCAACCTACATCAATAATCAGGAACATGACTGGGCTGAGAAATCACGGAAAATACTGGAAGAAGAAATCCAGACATTAAAGCATTTCTATACAGGCGATGATGGCAATGCCCAGATGGAGAAAGAAATCAATGAAATAACAAACAGATATCATCCAACTATTACGGTGAATGTGATTAATGGTGGGATATTTTATTTGAAAAAAGATGCTTTATGATCTTTAACCCAAAGCAAGATGCTCAGCTCAGCTTTACATGATATTCCCAATTCAGTATTTAATATTATTAACTTTCGGAGAGAATCAAACGTTTAATTGAGATAAACTTAGAAAGTCGTACATAAACGTCTTGCTAACCTGACAAAATAAGGCTGGTTTTAGTGATTTTTGCCGCTTTACCAAGCCGCGAAGTTTATGTAAAATGCGAAGTAACTTAATTAATTACAATTTAATTTGAATAAGCTGTGACG
>NZ_LQNF01000016.1 GCF_001618145.1 Oceanobacillus damuensis | reverse complement strand
CCAAGTTTAACCCAGTTAACTGTTTAAGCTAATTTTCTTGGTGCGAAACTTGAGTAACTTATGTATACCATTGGCGAACCTTTTCATCAGAAGGCAGCAATAATGTTAAAAATCCTAATAATGGTAAGAATGAAATACTGATCATCGTTGGTGTTAGTCCGACTATATCAATTAGAGAGCCGAGGGCCACAGATCCAATTGCGCCCATTCCGAATGCAAGCCCGACAATCAGCCCTGACATGGTCCCGATTTTTCCGGGAATAAGCTCCTGTGCGTATACGACCGTCACCGAAAAGCTAGTCATTAAGATAATTCCGATGAGTCCAAGCAATAGGATGGCACTGGTCGGTCCGATATAAGGCAGCAGTAACGCCAGTGGAGCGGCAGCTATTAGTGAAAAAAGAATGATATTTCTTTTACCGAATCGGTCTGCTAAAGGTCCACCTAAAAATGTCCCGACAGCACCCATTGCCAAAAAGGTGAAAATGTATGCCTGAGATTTTGCAATCGTAAGGCCGTAGCTGTCAATCGCATAAAAGGCATAAAAATTCGAAATAGCGGCTGCATACCAGGAACGGGCAAATACAATCAGTACAAGCACTATAAGCGCCCCTTTAATCGCATTGGAGACACTTTTGTTCGGCTTTGCGATACTGCGTGTCTTTTTCTTGCTTTCGAATGCTTTCATTTGTCCGGCATACCATCTTGCAATATAAGATAGAAACAGTACGGCTATAAAAGCGATTAATGTAAACCAGATTGCACCGAACTGTCCCAAAGGTACAAGAATCAGTGCGGTAATTACAGGTGCCAGTGCCTGTCCGGAGTTTCCGCCGACCTGATAGATGGATTGGGCAAGCCCTCTTCGGTTGCCTGCAGCTAGATATGCAACACGGGAACCCTCCGGATGAAAGATGGCTGACCCCATGCCAATGAAAAACACACTCAACAGGATTGTCCAGAAATCGGGAGCGAATGCTAAACCAAGCATTCCGAACATACTGCTGGTCAGTCCTATTGGCAAGGCATAGGGAATGGGATGTTTATCCGTATACATGCCGACAAGTGGCTGCATGACGGAGGAGACCATATTCAATGTAAAAGCGATTAATCCGAGCTGTGTAAATGTCAGGCCAAGCGATTTTTCAAGAATGGGAAACATCGCTGGAATGACTGCCTGCAGGGAATCGTTCAAAAGGTGACATGTTCCTATTATAAATAAAATAGAATATATTGTTTGGCTTTCGGGTTGGACAGCAGGTTTATTGCTGACTGCCTTTTCCATGAAGTTTCCTTCTTTCTATCTGGTCAGAATTTTTCAGGATGCATCATTCTATTAATGCTATTGTACATTTGGAGAGAGAAAAAGCAATGGTTCTTTTAAGGATAATTACTGCTGTCATTTATAACGTATATAACGGCAGGGAAGCCCCAAACTGGAAGTATCGCTTTATTTGCAGTAGTTTTATATAGTATGCTAGTATGAAAGCTTATTGAATAGAGTTAAAGAGGAGTTTACTATGAAAAGAAATACTTCACTGCCATTTACTGTTTCCAAGACGGAGAACTTCTTCGATCGCCTAGGTGATTATGTCGGAGATGTTTTTTACGATATTCTGCCTGAAAAAGGGTATGAGTTGCGCGATGAACAAATCTATATGGCCTTTCAGCTAGAACAGGCTTTTAAGAATAAAAGTACGATCTTTGCTGAAGCGGGTGTCGGGACGGGTAAGACGTTCGTTTATTTGTTGTATGCTATCTGCTACGCTCGATATAAAGGTAAACCGGCCATCATTTCCTGTGCGGACGAAACGCTGATTGAACAGCTTGTCAAAAAAGGCGGGGATATTGAGAAGCTGGAAGAGGCACTTGGTCTCACAATTGATGTTCGTCTGGCAAAAGCCAGGGAAAATTATGTGTGCATCAAAAAACTCGATCCATTGGCAAATAAGACAAATGATGAGGATATTTTAAAAGTCCATGATGAAATTCCGGATTTCGTTTTTGATACGAGTGCGGTTATGAAATCGTTTGAGCGTTATGGGGATCGAAAAGAGTATCCATGGGTGCCTGATGAAAAGTGGGAAGAAATTGCCTGGGATCCACTGCAGCAATGCTCTACCTGTGATTGGAGGCACCGGAGTGGACAAACCTTGAACAGGGAATACTACAGACATGCGAAGGATATTATTATTTGTTCCCATGATTTTTACATGGAGCATGTGTGGACGAAGGATTCACGTAAGCGTGAAGGACAAATGCCGTTGCTTCCGGAGGCAAGCTCGGTCGTATTTGATGAAGGGCATTTATTGGAATTTGCCGCACAAAAAGGGCTGACCTACCGCTTTAACTTCGAAAATCTGACGAATGTCCTTACGGGATATATGGGACAGGACGTACGTGAAGAGTCACTCCTCCTTGTTGAAGATATCCTGGCATTGAATGACGAATGGTTCGAACTGCTCGGGGACTCTGCCAAATCAGTAGAGGGATCCAATCGTCAGGAAGTCCCAAGATCTGAAGTAATGCTGGAAATGGCAGGAAGGTTAAATGAAATGGTCCAGCAGTTACTGGAACATTTAGTATTCGATTCCGAATTATTTACTATGGATGAATATCATACAAAGATCATCGAAGAATATTTAGAGTTTTTCTCGTACGGGTTAACGATTTTATTAAAAGACGATGAGGGAATCTATTGGCTGGAGGAAAATGAAACGACAACAAGTCTCGTGGTTATGCCTCGTCTCGTTGAAGATGTCTTGAAAAAAGAAGTATTCTCACAAGGGATTCCATTTGTATTCTCTTCCGCTACATTATCACAGCGCAGAGACTTTTCTTACGTGGCCAACAGCTTAGGAATTGAGAGTTATGATTCTTTTTCTGTTGAATCCCCATTTGATTACAGCGATCAGATGAAGATCAATGGTCATCTGATGTACGATTTTGAATCGAAGTTCGCAACGATTGGCAAACAAATTATTGATAATAATGGCCATACTTTGGTTCTCTTCTCCACAGCAGAAGAAATGAGCCAATTTAGAGAATGGTCGTCAGCACAAGAATGGCCAGTTGATATGTTCTATGAAGGAGATTTTGAAATCAGTGAAACCGTTCGGAGGTTCCAAAGGGATGGAACGTCGGTTTTATGTGCCCATCATTTATGGGAAGGCCTGGATATTCCAGGGGAAGCATTAACACAGGTAATCATTGCTTCTCTGCCATTTCCTCCAAAAGATCCGGTGTTCCAGGCAAAGCGCAATCACGCCACCGACCCGGTCAAGGAAGTGGATGCTCCATATATGCTGCTTCGGTTGCGTCAGGGAATTGGCCGTCTAATTAGAACGAGTGAGGACCGTGGAGGGATTCATATTTGGATGACTTCGGAAGAACGGAAGACCTATGAGAAGGACATTGATGACGTTCTGCCTGTAACAATGGAATGGGGTAGTTAGATATTTGAGAACTAGGCAGCTGCCTAAGCCTTTGGGCGATTGCCTTAGTTTCACTTATGCAAGTAAGAATGTTTACGTTTATACTCACTTACTTGCGACCGAAAGCACATGAGAGAAAAATGCTCATGTGCTTTTTTCACTATTGAAAGAGGCGAATTTAACAGATAGAATAAATTTAATACACTTCACCTATGCGAAACTCGGAATCGAAAAAGAAACAGGTGTCGAATTGAGTTTATTTAGAAATCGGTCGTTTATTTTTATCTGGGCTGGCAATACAGCCTCTGAACTTGGAGGGGCGTTTGGGACGTTCTGCAATTCCCTTCTCGTCTATAAATTGACAGGATCGACTTTGGCTCTTGGAAGTATGTGGCTCTTATACTTTCTGCCTTCGCTCGTAATGCAATTGTTCATTGGACCATATATAGATAAATGGAGCAGGAAGTGGATTATGATTGCTGCCCTGTGGAGCCGAGGATTGATTTTTTTAATTCCGCTTTCCGCATACTTGGCAGGCGCTTTAGTTCCATGGCATATTTATGCTGTTCAATTAATCATCGGTCTGATTACGCCTTTATATGTACCTGCCAACCACGCGATATTACCATCGATTGTTCCGAAAGATCAGCTGGGTACGGCAAACGCCTATGTGGATGCGACAGTAAGGTTAATGTCATTCATGGCACCTATTCTGGCGGGAATTGTCATTGAGTACATCGGTGTGAATATCACCCTGGTTTTTGTTTGCTTGCTGCTTACTGGAAGCGGGTTCTTACTTTTGTTTGTCCATGAGGAAAGAATTATAGACACGATTAGGAAAACATGGCTGGAGCAGTTTACTGAAGGGGTGCGTTACTTTTTCAGACAAAAGACGATTTTGTGGCTGGGGATTTTTCTGGCTTTTGTTCAGTTTGGCGTAGGGGTCACCATGGTTACAACCCTTCCATATATCATGGCTGAAATGAATGGAAGTTCCGCTACATATGGCTATTTTATGGCGGGTTTTCCATTAGGATATGTTATCGGGTCACTGCTTGTTGGACGGGTCAGGCTTGTTAGTCGCAGAACAGTTATGCTTGGAGCACTTGTTATCGGTGGGCTCACTTACATCAACCTTGGAATTACGCATTCCATCGTTTTTGCCATCGTGACAGAAACAATTGCTGGGATTGCGATGGCAATTTTTAATGTCCATAATACAACCATCAGCCAATTGACGATTCCTGACCGGTTGATGGGAAAGGTCTTTTCCGTTCGGTTATTAATCAGCAGAGGTATGATGCCGCTAGGTGTGTTGGTTGGAGGTTTACTCAGTGAAGTCTGGGGAGTTCGGCCACTATATCTTTTGATTGGTGCGATCATTTGTACCGTGTCAATGGCTGGCTTGCTGCTTCCGTATTTCCGGTTTATTGATGAGGGAGAAACGGAACGTAAAAACGGCGCAAAAATAAAACAACCAGGCTGAGTCAAGTCTGGTTGTTTCTCTCTAATCATTTTTCAATAAGCCAATAAAATGAGTCAGTATTTTTGCGGTCAATCCCCAAATGACTTTTTCGTCATATTGGTAAAACAGCTCTTCCATATGGCGAACCTGCCAATTATAGTCTTCCCCGCCAACAATCAGATGATATGGGAAATCATCTTCGGGCGAAACTTGAAAGTTAACTTTATATTTTTCCGGTTTTGTCTTTTGGAAGAAGGATAGTGGAACCGTAAAAACTTCTTCCACCTCTGCCTTATTTGGAGCTATCTTTTCTGGGTTTGCAATTCTTCCGACAAAAGGGTAAATGATCCTTCCCAGATCATTAACGACATAATCTAAAGGAATAACATCACTTATATCATCTGAAGAAAGACCCAATTCCTCCATGGTTTCCCTGACCGCACAATGTCTTGGATCGGGATCTTCCATATCAATTCTTCCTCCTGGAAAACAGATATCACCTGGCTGACTGCGCATCCGCATAGACCTGACTTCAAACAAAAGATGCGTTTCTCCTTTGACCTCGAGAAGAGGCACCAGAACAGCAGACTTTCTGAAATGTTCATGCCCCATGATCGATGGCATCCGATCCTGTAATTTCGCAATAATTTCCGATGCTTCCATTACTCCACCTCCAAAAACGATCCTACCTACATTCTATTATTCTTTTCGGTGCCTGTCACTTCCCGTAATTTGTCGAAATTTGTCGTTGTTCAAATTTCATTAATCAGGAAGTATAAGCTGACTGTTACGAGAGAGTATAAGTATAAGTATATGTGCGGTTTCAGGAAAGGTGGCACATAATATGAATTTTATAAGGAGGATTGCAATGGGCATTCTAAGTGGAAACCCAACAGACGAACCGATGCATTATGGTGAGGTTTTTGGTGTTTGGTCGTCAGTCATGGTAACGAAAGGGAAAATTGCTGGCTATCAGACAATGCGAAATCATGCAGGAGATGCAGATTTGGTGAATCTGATAGATGAAGCTATCCAGCAGGGAAAACAGGATGTTACCGAAATGGAAAAGCTTTTAAAAGACAACGGAGTAGGACTTCCGCCGACACCGCCGGATAGACCACAGGCTAATTTGGAAGATATTCCAGCAGGGGCTCGGTTTATGGATCAGGAGATTGCAGCAGCCCTTTCTGCAGATACAGCCGCCGGATTGGTTGCCTGCAGCGGAATGATGGGTGAGGCCATACGTGAGGATATAGCAATGATGTTCGGACAATTTCATACACAGAAAGCTACTTTCGGTGCTAAAGTTCTTCGCCTCAATAAGGAAAAAGGGTGGCTCGTTCCCCCACCGCTTCACCAGCATAACTCGGAAAACTGATTAAGATAGGGCAGACAATAGAGTCTGCTCTATTTTTTTGCAGTTATAATACCTACCTGCATATCGCAACTAAGGCTGTCATCGAAAGGCTTGGTGACAACCAAGTTTTCTCCTGTCGCTTGTAACGGGCAGTAAAACCTTGCTGATTGTAAACGTAATTTCCTTTTATTGGAACGGAGGTAAAATTTTCCTGTCCAAATAAGCACGGACGAAGCCAATAGCCCTTAGAATCAAGCATTTAGCCAAGTTTTCTACATGCACCCATCTCCCAAATATGACATTTGTCATATATATTCATGACGTTTATGACTTATAATATAAACCAATCTATCCTAAAATAAAGTAAAGAAACATGTTACATTTAGGAGGATATAATATGAGCAAACAAAAACAAGCACAATTAAGAAAAAGTGTTGCACCTTATGCAAGTTCCAACACAAAGGCAAGTATCATTCAACTGATTAACTCCATTGTTCCGTTTATCCTACTTTGGTTCCTTTCTTATCAAAGCCTCTCCATATCTATTTGGTTATCACTGGCAATTTCTGTGATCGCTGCAGGGTTTGTCGTTCGTATCTTTATTATATTTCATGATTGTACACATATGTCATTTTTTAAAAATGCAAAAGCAAACCGGGTTGTAGGTACAATTACGGGGATTATTACACATTTTGCTTTTGAAAAGTGGAAACGGGAACATTCTATTCACCATGCTACAAGCGGAAACCTCGATAAACGGGGTACTGGTGATGTATGGGTAATGACTGCACAAGAATTTACAGATGCTTCCTTCTGGGGCAGACTTAGCTACAGACTATACCGTAACCCTCTTGTAATGTTCGGTTTAGGACCAGTGTATCTTTTCTTGATTTCCAATAGATTCAACAGAAAAGGTGCAAAAAGAAAAGAACGTTTGAATACGTATCTAATTAATATTTCCATCGTTGCAATTTATGCTGCTCTCATTTGGACAATTGGCTGGCAGGCATTTCTTATCATACAACTGCCAATTCTCTTTATTGCTGGAGCGTCAGGAATATGGTTGTTTTACGTCCAACATCAATTCGAAGATTCGTACTTTGAGAATGAAGACGAATGGGATTATGTAAAAGCAGCCGTTGATGGAAGCTCGTATTATAAGCTTCCGAAAGTGATCGAGTGGCTTACAGGCAGTATCGGTTATCACCACGTGCATCATTTAAGCCCGCGGGTTCCGAACTATAATTTGGAAAAGGCGCATGAATCAACGCCACCATTGCACCAGGCAACAACAATCACATTGAAGACGAGTCTGCAATCAATCCGATTCAGATTATATGATCAAGCCAGCAGATCGTTTATCAGCTTTAAAGAATATAAAGAAATGCAACGGAATTCCAAAAAGGAAAAGTCCGGCATAAGCTTAAAAGGGAGAGAAACATCCTTTGAGCAAAAATAAATAGTGACCATTTAAAACCCTTCCATGTTCTGTGTGAAGGGTTTTTGTTATACTATATAAAATTAATGAAATTTTGTTGGGAGAGATCGGTTTGCAGAATTGGTATCATATATTTCCGAAAAATACAGGGTTAAGCCTTTTTGCATGGATTGCATTTTGTCTTCTTCCTTTTTATTTTATATTTCGTTCCTCGACACCTGCAGAAGTTATGATCGGCATTCTTTTGATCGGGTTGTTTTTTGTAACCTATCGCCTTGCATTCATAAAAAAAGGTTGGACGGTGTATGTATCGGTAGGAATTGAAATAGCTATAAGCATCGGTATGACACTGTATTTCGGATATGCTTATTTCTCCCTTTTCCTTGCATTTTTTATTGGCAGCATCCGTAACAGAGCGGGATTTATCACCTTATATGTTGTACATCTTGTCAGCACGATAATTGCAATAACGATTGGTTTCTTTACACAAAGCCAAATTCTCTTTCCGCAGCTTCCCTTCATCATTATTTGTGTGATCGGTGTGATCCTCTTGCCGTTTAACATGTATAACCGCAACAAGCGGGAAAAGCTCGAGGACCAATTGGAAGATGCCCAAGAGAAGATTGCCCAGCTGCTTTTAGTGGAAGAGCGAGAACGAATTGCCCGTGATTTGCATGATACTTTAGGACAGAAGCTTTCTTTAATTGGTTTGAAAAGTGAACTGGCAGGAAAATTATTGAAAAAGAAACCGGAATCGGCGGAAAAGGAGCTAAAGGATATCCATCAAACAGCAAGGATGGCTCTGAAGGAAGTCCGTGATTTGGTTTCTGGTATGAAAGGTGCCAAATTGAAAGATGAAATGATACATGTAGAGGAGCTGTTAAACGCGGCTCAAATCAAATTTCGATTTTACGGCGACACGAATGCTCTGAACTTTCCTCGGCTGGTTGAAAATGTACTGAGTATGTGTGTGAAAGAAGCTGTTACGAACGTAGTAAAGCATAGTGGGGCAACACTTTGCAGCATTTCCATTAACCAGACAGAGGAAGAATGGATTCTTGTTATAGCTGACAATGGAAAAGGCATTCGAGATAGACTGCCTGTGGCAGGTAATGGCATTATAGGAATGAAGGAACGACTTGAGTTTGTTAATGGCAGTTTGACATTCGGTTCGGAAAATGGAGCTAAACTGACTATACGGGTACCGCGTGTGATTCAGCAAATGGAACAGGAGGGGTCACTGTGATTCGAATCGTAATAGCTGAAGACCAGCGTTTATTGCTCGGTGCTTTGGGTGCACTGCTTGATATGGAGGATGATATGGAAGTGGTCGGTCAGGCCAGAAACGGGCTGGAAGCACTGGAATTAGTAGAAAAGCATCAACCAGATATATGTATTATGGATATCGAGATGCCGATCATGACCGGATTGGATGTAGCCGAAAAGCTAAAGGAATCTTCCTGTAAAGTAATCGTATTAACGACGTTTGCCCGGTCCGGGTACTTTGAGCGGGCACGTAAAGCCGGAACGAGCGGCTATTTGCTGAAAGACAGTCCAAGCGAAGAGTTGGCAGACTCCATTCGGGCTATTATGGACGGCCGGAGAGTATACGCTCCGGAATTGATTGATATGGCATTTGCGGAAGAAAATCCATTGACAGAACGAGAGGAACAGGTTATCAAACTGATAGCTGATGGGAAAAACACGAAAGAAATTGCAAGCCAGCTCTACTTGACCAATGGAACGGTACGTAATTATGTATCGACGATCATGGATAAATTGAATGTGAGCAATCGAATTGAAGCAGTGTCCAGACTGAAAGAAAAAGGCTGGTTTAAATAGCATTATAATAAACGACAAAATTCAACAAAATTCGGGTGGTGCCAGGCACCTAAGGGGGATGATGGGATGAAGCATGCAATTTATCAGATGGATATTATTCCGGGGGATCCGGATGCAAATCGTGTAAAGGTGGAAAAATGGGTGAGTGAGACTGTCGAAAGGGAGAATCCGGATATCATCGTTCTGCCCGAAATGTGGACGACTGCCTACACACTGGAAGATTTGGATAAAGTAGCCGATATGGACGGAGAGCCTACAACATCTTTTTTAAGGAAACTCGCCAAATCCTTTCATATTAATATTATAGGTGGTTCGGTTGCCAATAAGAAAAATGGGAAGTTCTATAACACAAGTATGGTAGTTGACCGCGAAGGAAATCTCGTTTATGAATACGATAAAATCCACCTTGTACCAATGCTGGATGAGCCTCTGTATCTCACAGGCGGAACAGAGAAAGTGCAAGTGTTTGAATTGGAAGGCATTAAGATGGGGCTCATTATTTGCTATGACTTACGGTTTCCCGAGCTTGCCAGAAGTCTGGCATTAAATGGTGCAGAGGTCATGTACGTGGTTGCGGAATGGCCGGCAGCAAGAAAGGATCACTGGAAGGCACTGCAAATTGCACGTGCAATTGAAAATCAATTTTTTGTTGTGTCCTGCAACCGGATTGGGTCCTACAATGGGGAGGAGTTTTCAGGGACATCGATGATTATTGATCCTCGGGGAGAAACCTTGAAAATTGGGAGTGAGACTAAAGAAGAAACTTTAATTTCGTCATTATCCCTTGATATCGTGAATGATATTCGAAAGGACGTCCCAATTTTTGAAAGCAGAGTACCACATATGTATTAAAACAAAAGCTTTTGTCGCCCATTCTTCAGTAACATCTCATGTAGTGAAGGAAGCCTTGTGCCTGGGCTTACCCGGCATGAAGGACAAAGGAAGCATATCATGTGGCATCACCGCTAACCGCTCGGTGACGGGCGTCCGCCAAAAAAAGCGCAGCGACTTATCGAGAGTCTTCTGCGCTTTTTCATTTGTTCGGTCTGTCCGTTTGCCGGTTATTATATCTTCCATAATATGGATCTGACACGTTTACCCTTTGTTGTTAATAAATTTAAACACGCTATTATTGAAGTCTGCTCCAATCTCTTTATAGAAAATTTCCAGACAGAATAACCTCTGATCTTACAAAGATTATTGTGTTTATCATTCTTATCTTTATGAAAAATTCCTCGTAAGCCTATTACGACGTTCCCTTCCGTTTTAAATATTTTCAAAGCATAGTTTCGGTTCTGATGGAAAAAGTAAACATGTAAATATATGATGGAAGGTGATTTATATGGATGAGGTAAAGCTTGCAATTATATACTACAGCTAAACCGGTACAAATTATCAGTTGGCAAAATGGGCAGAAGAAGCTGGCAAGGCAGCTGGAGCAGAGGTAAAGGTATTGAAGGTACAGGAGCTTGCACCTGAATCGGCAATAGCATCAAATCCAGCTTGGAAGGCACACTATGATGAAGCTAAAGATGTTCCTGTAGCCTCATCTGAGGACCTTGAATGGGCAGATGCAATTATTTTCAGTACTGCTACAAGGTTTGGAGCATATGCATCACAATTGAAGCAATTTATCGATATGCAAGGTGGTTTATGGGCGAAAGGAGCACTTTCGAATAAAGTCGTCAGTGCCATGTCCTCTGCTCAAAATGATCATGGAGGTCAGGAAGCAAGTATCCTTTCCTTATACACGTCACTCTTTCATTGGGGAGCCATTATCGCCGCACCGGGTTACACAGATCCTGTTTTGTTTACGACAGGCGGTAATCCATATGGTGCCAGCGCTACCGTTGATCAGGACGGAAATATTGTTGGTGAGGTAAAACCTGCAGTCGAGGTTCAAGCGAAACGTATGGTGGATATCGCCAAGCGCATCAAATCAGGAAGCTGAATTCAGAAAAAGCTGATTGGGTTATTTCCAATCGGCTTTTTCTATGCGAATATAGAAAGGTCTAAACGCTTATATGCTCGGACATATGTAAGGTAACCGCTTGTCATATACTTGGTTAATGCCAAGTTTTCTAATCTCATTATTATTTATTACTGACAATGTCACTATTTTAATTGTTTCATTCACGATGATCTTGGGAAAAATATTGTTACGAATGTTTTTTAAAAGGAGATAACATATGGCTTCGACAAAAACTATTTCTAAAGAAGAAGGATTGGATCACACACTGTCTTTGTTGAAAGAAGGATACGAGTATATTCCTAATCGAATGCGTGAATTCAATACAGAAATCTTCGAAACGCGTTTACTTGGAAGGAAAGCAATTTGTATAAGTGGTGAAGAAGCAGCTGAATTGTTTTATGATACCGAACGATTTCAGAGAAATGGTGTGGCTCCAAAGCGAATTGAAAAAAGTCTGTTCGGAGAAGGTGGGGTCCAAGGCTTGGATGGGGAGGTACATCGTCATCGGAAAGCGATGTTTATGGCCCTCATGACAGATGAACGGTTGAAGGTATTGGATGAAATTACGAAAAGGCAGTGGGAGATTGCGATTGATAAATGGGTTGCCCTTGATACGGTTATCTTATTTGATGAAGCGGAAGAAATCATGTGCAGGGTTGCCTGTCAGTGGGCAGGCGTTCCTTTGTGGGCAAAAGATCTGGAGATTCGAACGAAGGACCTTAGTGCGATGATTGATGCATTCGGTGCGGTTGGGCCGAGGCACTGGGAAGGAAGGAGAGCACGCACGAGAGCGGAAAGGTGGATATCTTACATTATCAGACAGGTTCGTACAGGGAAACTTGATGCAGAAGAGGAGACAGCGCTATACCAGATTGCATGGCATGAAGACCTGAATGGAAATCTGCTTGATATTAAAACAGCCGCGGTAGAGCTGATTAATATATTGCGTCCCATTGTAGCTATAGGAAGATTCATTACTTTCGGAGCTGTCGCATTGTATCAAAATCCGGAGAAAAAAGATAAACTAGTTGCTGATGAGGGAAATTACAGCCAGATGTTTATACAGGAAGTCAGAAGATATTTCCCATTTGGTCCATTTCTTGGTGCGCTCGTTCGTAAGGATTTCACATGGAAAAATCATCATTTTAAAGAGGGGACCTTAGTGCTGCTTGATCTCTATGGTACAAACCATAGTCCAAAACTGTGGGAGTATCCGGATGTTTTCTGGCCGGAGCGGTTTGCTGAGTGGGATGGAAGTCCGTTCAATTTTATTCCGCAGGGTGGTGGAGAGTATGATATAGGCCACCGTTGTGCCGGTGAGTGGATTACAGTGCAAATAATGAAAACAAGCCTTCATTATTTGGCCGGAAAAATTGATTACGAAGTTCCAAAACAGGATCTAAGCTATAGTATGGTCAGAATGCCCTCCATACCAAAGAGCAGATTTGTCATAAGGAATATCAGAAGAGCATAAAATTAAATTTGAACATAGAAAGAGGGACAAGCATATAGCTTGTCCCTCTTTTCGTGCATCATACTCCTACTAGGATGCTATCTTGCATTCTTCTCACATGCTTGCCTGAAACTCATTAACAGATTAAGCATTTTTGAATCAATCGCAAACAACTCCTCGGGGTGAAATTGTAATCCAAGAATGAATTGATCTTTCTTGTTCGATTCTACAGCTTCAATTACATCATCATCAGAGATGGCTGCGACGCTAAGAGAATCAGCCAGCTTATCGACAGCCTGGTGATGTTTGCTGTTTACCATTGCTTTCTTTTCCCCGAATAAATGATAAAGCTGGCTATCCTCTTTTATGTCGATTTCATGGGTTGGCAATTTTCGGTAAGCTTCCTGGTTATGTCCGGATCCCAAATCCTGTTTCATTGTTCCTCCAAGCGCCACATTAATGATCCCCAATCCTCGGCAAGTACCCATGATTGGAACTTTTTTCTCTATTGCATATTTTGCAAGGGGAATCTCGGTTTCGTCCCTTGCAAAATTGATTTCCTGCAATTCCTCTTCCGGTTCTTGATTGTACCTTGATGGGTCGACATCTTCCCCACTTGTAAAGATGAGGCCATCACATATATCTATATACTCCTTTGCCATGTCCTCATTTGATACAGGTATAACAATTGGTATCCCGCCAATTTCCGTTACAGCCTTTACATATTGATGGTTTGTATGGACAGCAGGGTTTACTTCTCCCTTTACCTCTATATCGAGAATAGAACTTGTCAATCCTATAATTGGTTTCTTCTTCTTCATATTCCTTCACTCCTTATTTAACACTCTATACCCTTATTTGGCTGTGAAATAATCCGGGAATGATAAAATATATTGTAATCGTTATTGATTTGTAATATTGGAGTTGGTATAAAATGCGAACTAAATTAAGTTTATTCTTGGAGATAAGTGCTCTTGCCGCCGTCCGGGATCGCACTAGGCGGATGCGCACCTTAGGGCGCGGCCTCAGCCCTGAAGAGAAAACCACTCTTCTGGTCTTCGGACACGTGCTTTTCCCGCAGGACAAGGAGGGCTTCGTCAGCATCTGCATCTTCGTAAGAAAATTGGTTTATATTTTCGAGGAGTCGACTGCCGAGAGCGATCCCGTACTGGTAAATCTGTTGGTTGCTAGTTTAGCTATCGCACAGGTAGTAAGTGGTAGCAATCCTCTAACTAGCTTGGGGAAATACACGGAGACTCCTACGGGAAGAGAGGCATAGGTGAGACACTGAAATGCGTTAGCATGAAGGGGCTCACCAGCCGCCTTAGGATGCGCGCAGTGTATTTCCCCGAGCGGTAGCCGAAGTGACTTGCTTCCATTATTAGCTATAGATCTATCGCAAATAGCAGTTACGTCGCAGTTTACATATTTCCCGGCAATGCTTCACCATAAAAAAGTACTTAGACAGAGAGAAAAGGTGACATATCATCAGTTAGAAAGTAAAATACTCCTGTAAGGGGGAAACCAAATCCATGAATAATTACAGAAAAAAGTGTGCGGAAATTTCCGAGCACCCGCTTTTCATGAATACAATCATCGGTCTAATTATTATCAATGCAATATTGGTAGGCTTAGAGACATATTCATACTTCGAAAATAATTTCTACGATTGGATATACTTAGCCGATCAACTATTACTGTGGGTTTTCACGATTGAGTTATTGATCAGGCTTCTTGGAAGCAAATCAATTGGATCTTTTTTCAAGGAACCTTGGAATATATTTGATTTTGTAATCGTTGCAAGCGGTCATCTATTGGTGGGTGCTCATTATGTAACCGTGTTGAGGGTCCTGAGAGTGCTTCGTGTTCTCAGAGCGGTATCGGTTATACCTTCGCTGCGCCGTATGGTAAACGCACTTCTTCTCACAATACCTTCGATGGGAACAATTATGCTCTTGCTCGGGATTTTCTTCTACATTTATGCTGTCATTGGAACGATGATGTTTCAGTCGATTGCCCCGGAATATTTCGGTACATTGCATGATTCCTTATTATCTCTGTTCCAGGTGATTACCCTTGAATCATGGGCAAGTGGCGTAATGAGACCTATTCTGACGGAGGACCCCACTTCCTGGTGGTATTTCGTTACATTTATTCTCATTGGTTCGTTCGTAATTGTTAATTTGTTTGTCGGTGTTGTCGTTAACAACGTGGAAGAGGCGAGTCGTGAGGAAAAGCCGACTCCAACTGATATTAAGCTGGAAGAAGTACAGAATGAATTGAGGGAAATTAAGCAATTATTGAAGAAGAAAGAGGATTAGGCAAAGAATTAAAATAGAGCCTCCAGCAGCTGATTTTGCACTTGCTGGAGGCTCTATTTATGGCTAACATTTTGAACGAAATCCGATCGGGAAAAGTGACAGAAAACAAAATGCACCAATTGGTAAAATATCTGACCCCATCCTTGCATGGGGCCGTTTTAAGCCAGAAATCACAAATAAAAGATGCTGTTGGATCATCATCTGATTTTCCGTAACAGCTTCTTTTTATGCTAATCCATCAGCTCTGCTACGATTTCATACGAGCGCAAGCGATCCTCCATATGATAAATCTGCGAACTGATGATCATTTCGTCTGCTTGTGTAGCCTCCTGGAAAGCGGCGAGTCCCTTTCTCACAGTTTCCGGACTGCCGACAATGGTTGTTCTGGGATCGAGGGATTCTTCCACAGCAGCTTTCTCCATCGGTGACCAGACCTCATCCATGTTATCGATTGGTGGCAATAATTTTGTTTGCTCTCCCCGTCGTAAATTTAAAAATTGCAGTCGATGGGAGCTGGCCAAATACTGTGCTTTTTCATCAGTTTCAGCTGCGATTACGTTCACCCCAACCATTGCATAAGGTTTTTCAAGCACAGCTGAAGGCTGAAAGTTATCACGGTAAAGCTTCAGTGCCGGAATCGTATATGCAGGTGCAAAGTGACTTGCAAAAGAGAAATATAACCCTTTTTGAGCAGCCAGTCTTGCACTGAAATCACTTGAACCGAGCAGCCAAAGGGGAATGTTTAAACCTTGGCCTGGTACGGAACGGACACGTGATACAGGTTCATCAGAGAAATAATCCTGGAGTTCGTTCACTTGCATTGGAAAATCGTTCGGTCCCATATTCAGTGTGCGGCGCAAGGCATGGGCTGTAGCCTGATCACTTCCGGGTGCACGACCCAATCCCAAGTCAATACGTCCGGGGAAAAGTGATTCCAATGTTCCAAACTGTTCTGCAATCACCAATGTTGCATGGTTTGGAAGCATAACACCACCAGCGCCAACTCGCATCCGGTTCGTATTAGCCGCAATATGACCGATAAGTACGGACGTTGCAGAACTGGCGATTCCTGGCATATTATGATGTTCAGCCAGCCAGTAACGGTTAAAGCCCCACTTTTCAACATGCTGGGCCAACTGAACACTTTCCTTGAAGGACTGGCTAGCATCACTGCCTTCTGTGATCGGCGCCAAGTCCAAAACGGATAGGGGGATATTATGGAACGTTTTAATGTTCGTTGAAGTCATATTCATTTTCACTCCTTTATTAGTAAGAAATGATACTGGTTTTGGGTGATGGAGTCCAATAATTGGTTTTGGCGTTAAGGGGTTTGCGTAGAAAAAACAGGATTTTAGGGGTTTTTCTGCGAATCAGCAAACTTCCCCATTGAAAGGAAAGTTAATTTCCTAAAATTTGGTTAAATAAAGGGATTAAAATCCAAAAAAATGTGATTTTTTCAGGAAATGCAAAAAAAAAATTCAATCAATGGATTTTATTTTGTGAAAAGTTTTGTAAACCCGCATTATATCAGTGTTTTATTAAAACCTGTTAACCATTAATGATAACGTTTTCAATTTGTTTTTTCAATAGGAATAAATAAAAAAATGTAGTCTGAATTTTATGTTAACAGAATTTTTGTGATATAATAACCTAACATGAAGCGAGTATCCCTTCTTTCCATAGGTTTTTTACTCCTTTTACATGATGAATAACAAGAGAGAGGAGCTGTTGTGATGACAAGAAATGGATATCCTAAACAGCAAGGATTATATCGACCGGATTTCGAACATGAAGCATGCGGAATCGGTATGATAGCAAATATCAATGGAAGCAAGACGCATAATATTGTACAAAATGCGATTAATATTTTGTGCAATTTGGAGCATCGAGGTGGACAGTCTGCCGACACAAGCACAGGTGATGGAGCTGGAATTATGACACAAATTCCAGATCGTTTCTTTCAGCACCAATGCGCGAAAGAAAATATATCTCTTCCACGTGAGGGGGATTACGGTGTAGGTATGATATTTTTGCCACGTGACAGACAACTTCGCAAGACCTGCAGGAGAATTATAGAGAATATTATAGAGGGTGAGGGACAAACCTTTTTGGGATGGCGTCCTGTTCCTACCAATGACTCCTTTATCGGTAGAGTTGCTGCCAAGAGTGCACCTACCATCCGCCAGTTTTTCATCCAAAAGTCAAATGATCTTAAAGACCAAATGGCATTCGAAAGAAAGCTGTTTGTCATCCGCAAATGTATAGAAAAAGCAGTTGCCGAGCAACCGGCTTACGAAGATGTATATATTTGCAGTTTATCCACTCGTACAATTGTCTACAAAGGTATGTTGGTACCTGAACAGCTGGATTCCTTTTATATAGATTTAAATCACCCCGATTTTAAATCTGCGTTTGCATTAGTGCACTCACGTTTCAGTACGAATACCTTTCCCAGCTGGAAAAGATCTCACCCAAATCGTTATACGATACACAATGGAGAATTTAATACATTACGCGGAAATGTAAATTGGATGCAAGCACGGGAAAATCTCTGTGTTTCCGACAATTTTAATGAGGCGGAATTGGAAAAGATATTGCCTATCATGGATACAGATGGCAGTGATTCTTCCATCTTTGATAATACATTCGAATTTTTGCACCTATCAGGCAGGTCATTGGCACACACAGCAATGATGATGGTTCCTGAGCCTTGGTCGAACGATAAAAATATTAAAGATGAAAAACGCGATTTTTATGAATATCACAGTACGTTAATGGAGCCATGGGATGGTCCTGCGGCATTGGTATTTACAGATGGCAGCCAAATCGGAGCATGTCTTGATCGAAATGGTCTTCGCCCTGCGAGATACTATGTTACAAAAGATGGCATGGTAGTGCTCGGTTCCGAGGTAGGTGCATTGGATATCTTTGCAGATGATATTCTGTATAAAGACAGACTGACTCCGGGTAAAATGCTGCTTATCGATTTGGATAAGGGTGTCATTATACCTGACGAAACAATAAAAATGCAGATTGCTTCTGAACAGCCATATAAACAGTGGCTCAAGAATAAAATCAGATTGGAAGATCTGCCAGAGGCTGACAGTAACCAGCCTGCATACAGCGGGGAGCCATTATTGAAGCAGCAGTTGGCGTTTGGCTATACACGCGAGGAACTTGACAAGATAATGAAGCCGCTCGTATCGGAAGGGAAAGATCCAGTCGGCTCCATGGGTTATGATTCACCGCTTGCTGTACTGTCCAAAAAGCCACAGCTTTTGTATAACTATTTCAAACAGCTTTTTGCGCAAGTAACAAACCCGCCACTTGACGCAATTCGCGAAAAAATTATCACCATGGTAGAAACGACAATTGGTGCAGAAGGAAATCTTGTTCAGCCTGGTGCAGAAAACTGCAGGCACATTCGTTTGGAAACACCTATTTTGCTGAATGATGAACTTGAAAAAGTCCGTGGACAGCAATTGGAAGATTTTCGTACTGCAACATTATCGACACTTTTTGATACTGAAGCAGGAAAAATGGAAGCAGCATTGGATGCATTATTTGGTAAAGCGGATGCCGCTATCGATGCGGGTGTAACATTACTGATCCTTTCTGACAGAGGGGTATCAAAGGATAAGGCTGCAATTCCGGCATTACTTGCTGTATCCGGTTTGCATCATCACCTTATTCGTAAAGGTATCCGTACGAGGGTAAGCATTCTTGTTGAATCCGGAGAGCCGAGAGAAGTCCACCATTTTGCAGCATTGATAGGCTATGGTGCTGAGGGGATAAACCCGTATCTGGCCTTTGATACATTTGCCGAGTTAATGGAAAAAGGTGAACTGCCTGGCATCATAGGAAGACAAGCCCAAGAGAGATATGTTTCAGCAGTTACAGACGGAATCGTCAAAATATTATCAAAAATGGGGATATCTACTATTCAGAGTTATCGTGGGGCCCAAATTTTTGAAGCTGTCGGCATAAATGACGAGGTTATCGGAAAATATTTCACGGGAACAGCGTCACGTCTGGGTGGAATAGGCCTTGATATGATAGAAAAAGAAACACTGCTGCGTCATGAAAGTGCATTTAGCGAAAAGCGCGGTCGCAATGATGAGCTCACAGCTGGTGATGAATTCCAATATCGTGAAAACGGGGAAGATCATCAATATAATCCACGTACTATTCATACGTTGCAGCATTCTGTGCGTACCAATAACTATGAACTCTTTAAAACCTATTCCAAAATGCTGACGGATGAAACAAATAATCTGCAGTCACTTCGTGGATTGATCAAATTTAAAAAGAGCACACCTGTACCAATTGAGGAAGTTGAATCAGTTGAAGCGATTGTACGCAGGTTTAAAACTGGTGCAATGTCCTATGGGTCCATCAGTAAAGAGGCCCATGAAGCATTGGCTATTGCAATGAACCGTCTGGGTGGCCGCAGCAACACAGGGGAAGGCGGGGAATCACCTGATCGATATACTGCTGATGAAAATGGTGATTTAAGAAGAAGTGCCGTTAAGCAGGTTGCTTCCGGTCGTTTCGGAGTAAACAGCAATTACTTGGTGAATGCGGATGAAATCCAAATAAAAGTAGCTCAAGGGGCAAAACCGGGTGAAGGCGGACAATTGCCAGGCAAGAAAGTTTATCCATGGGTTGCAGAAGTTCGTGGATCGACACCTGGCGTGGAATTGATCTCCCCACCTCCGCATCATGATATATACTCAATTGAGGATTTGGCCGAGCTGATCTATAACTTGAAAAATGCGAATCCAAATGCACGTATCAGTGTAAAACTAGTATCTGCTGTGGGTGTCGGAACAATTGCAGCCGGTGTTGCAAAAGGCCGTGCAGACCATGTGGTCATTAGCGGCTACGATGGCGGGACAGGTGCCGCTCCCAGAACAAGCTTGAAGCATACTGGTCTGCCATGGGAAATCGGATTGGCAGAAACACACCAGACGCTCCTGTTAAACGGATTGCGTGACCGTATTACCGTTGAAACAGATGGAAAGATGATGACAGGCAGAGATGTTGTTGTTTCTGCACTGCTTGGAGCAGAGGAATATGGTTTCTCTACTGCCCCACTCGTTGCTTTAGGCTGTGTAATGATGCGGGTCTGCCATCTGGATACATGTCCGGTTGGTATAGCTACACAAAATCCGGAACTAAGAAAGAAATTTACCGGTGATCCGGAACATGTTGTAAACTTTATGCGTTTTATTGCTGAAGAAACAAGAGAACTGATGGCTGAACTTGGATTCAGGACGATTAATGAAATGATTGGACGATCTGATCTTCTGGAAGCAAAAGAAATTGATCACTGGAAAGCGAAAGACCTTGATCTGTCACCATTAATGTATCGTCCGGAGCTGTCATTCAACATTGACCAATATGCTACCCAGTCACAGAATCATGAAATTGATAAAACTTTGGATTACCAGGAATTAATCCCTATATGTGAAAGTGCTATTGTGGATGGAACACCTGTTGAATTTACGGTGGCAATCCGTAATATCAACCGTGCAACAGGAACACTTCTCGGCAGCGAAATCACTAAAAGATACGGGATCACCGGTTTGCCGGAGGATACGATTAAACTGAACTTTAATGGTTCTGCAGGGCAAAGCTTTGGAGCGTTTATACCGAATGGAATGACATTGAATCTTACCGGGGATGCCAATGACTTCGTCGGGAAGGGTTTATCCGGAGGTAAAATTATTGTTCAGCCTGCACCTGCAGTCACATTCCGACCAGAGAAAAATACAATAATCGGAAATGTTGCTTTTTACGGAGCTTCCGGAGGAGAAGCTTTTATAAGGGGTACAGCCGGAGAACGTTTTGCGGTTAGAAATAGCGGTGCTGCTATTGTTGTGGAAGGTATTGGTGATCACGGTTGCGAATATATGACAGGTGGATCTGTAATTATTCTTGGGGCCACTGGCAGAAACTTTGCTGCAGGTATGTCCGGCGGTGTTGCCTATGTATTCGATGAGGATAACAGCTTTGCAGATAAGGTTAATCCGGCCATGGTTAATGTAGGCGCGGTTGAAGACCCGAATGAATTGGAAGTCGTGTATACCATGATACAGAATCATATCAAGTATACAGGCAGCGCTCATGCTGAACGTATTCTTGCTTACTGGGAAAAATATTCGAAACAATTTGTACGGGTTATCCCGAAAGCATATGTGAAAATGAGAGATCGCATTGATTTCCTCATCAACAGCGGATTAAGCAAATTTGACGCAGAAATGCAGGCTTTCGAGGAAAGCAATAACCGTTTTAAAGAGAAAAAAAGCAAAGCAGAAGTACTCTAAAAAGATGAAAATACAAGGGGTCAAAATAGTCTGACCCCACTGTTATCAAAAAATTAAAATACATTTCTACAGAAAAGGGGGCTTTTGATGGGTAAACAAACTGGATTTATGGAATATGACCGAAAAACCCGTCCAGGAAGGGATCCGCAAGAGCGAGTACGAGATTGGAATGACTATACTGCACCATTGTCAGAGGAGGAGGTTAAAAAGCAAGGAGCACGCTGCATGGACTGCGGTGTTCCGACCTGTCACTCCGGTGTGGAGATAAACGGAGTCACATCAGGTTGTCCTGTTTATCATCTTATTCCCGAATGGAATAATCTTGTATATGAAGGTAAATGGAAGGAAGCACTGGAACGCGAACATCAAATGAATAATTTCCCGGAATTTACCGGTATTGCATGTCCTGCCCCATGTGAGGGTGCATGTGTGCTTGGCATTAACGAACCACCTGTTGCAATTAGAACAGTGGAACGTTCCATTATTGAGAAAGGGTTTGAGGAAGGATGGGTTGTTCCTAACCCACCTAAAATCCTTACAGGAAAACGCGTAGCAGTTGTAGGTTCCGGCCCAGCCGGCCTTGCAGCAGCGGCCCAGCTGAATAAAGCAGGTCATTCGGTTACTGTATTTGAGCGTGATAAGCGTGTTGGCGGGCTTTTGACATATGGAATACCGGAAATGAAGCTATCTTATGATATTGTTATGAGACGTGTTTCCATTTTGGAGCAGGAAGGTATTGAATTTATAACTAATACAGAGGTTGGAAAAGATATTTCGGTGGAGGACCTTCAATCTGATTTTGATGCAACAATCCTTTGTGGTGGAGCAACACTTCATCGTGAAATGGAAGTGGAGGGCAGTGAACTGAAAGGTGTTCACCCTGCTATGGACTTCCTGCAAGCGAATGTAGAGAGTCTGCTTGATTCCAATCTGGAGGACGGAAACTATATTTCTGCTGCCGATAAAGATGTCATCGTCATTGGTGGGGGAGACACAGGTACGGATTGTCTTGCCACATCAATTAGACATAATTGCAAAAGCTTAACACAGTTTGATATTTATGAGAAGAAGAATCTTCTCCGTGATGAAGATACGAACCCATGGCCGCAATATCCTAAAATTCATCGTGTCGAGTATGGACATGCGGAAGCTGAAGCATATCAGGGAGAAGACCCGCGCGCATATGCTGTTCAGACGACTAAGTTTGCAGGCGATGAAAACGGTCATGTTAAAGAGGTTCATACGATCAAAGTAAAAACCCGCTATAAGAATGGTAAGAAAATTCGAGAAGATATTCCGGGTACAGAGCAGGTTTGGCCTGCCGATCTAGTATTGGTTGCTATCGGTTTTAAAGGACCGGATCAAGATCTAATTAAACAACTGAACGTAGAAACAACAACACGCTCAACCGTCAAAGCTGCGTACGAGAAATTTACGACAAATGTAGATGGTGTATTCGCCGCTGGAGACATGCGTCGTGGACAAAGTCTCATTGTATGGGCAATTAACGAAGGAAGAGCAGCAGCTAGAGAATGTGACCTCTATTTAATGGGTGAGACAAAGCTGCCATAATGATTATTAAAAAGATGCTGTAGGTATATTCCGCAGCATCTTTTTTAAGTAAGGAAGACCCCTCTGTAATTTTAATAATGGGAAGGAAATAAAAATACCAAACACATCGAAAAGCAGCCTCATGCTCCTCACCATTCCATCCATTCCACCATTCCAACTTGGTTGGAACGCCAGTAAAAACCATTTGCTAGTCTTTGTTAGATGAAGTAATATGTAGTATAGGAAGAGCACTGAATCGAAATGAGGGTATACAATGAGTAAAACATCCATTTATGGACTGACATATGAACAACTGACAGATTGGCTTATAGAGCATGGTGAAAAGCGATTCCGGGCAGATCAAGTGTGGAATTGGCTTTATAAAAAGCGTGTATCATCTTTTAACGAGATGAGAAATGTGAATAAGGAAACAATAAAATTGCTTGAAGATAGCTTTGTTCTCCACACAATGGGAGAAGAAATCAAACAGGAATCAAAAGATGGTACGATCAAGTTCCTGTTTAAATTGGAAGATGGGAATCTGATTGAAACTGTTCTCATGCGTTTCCATTATGGGTTATCGGTTTGTGTAACGACACAGGTTGGCTGTAATATCGGCTGTACGTTCTGTGCAAGTGGTCTGCTTCGTAAAAGCCGGGACCTAAGCAGTGGCGAGATCGTTGAACAGATCATGAATGTCCAAAAACACCTTGATACAAGAGGCGATGATGAGCGTGTAAGCCATATTGTCGTCATGGGAATTGGAGAACCGCTTGATAACTACAGCAACCTGATGGACTTCCTGTACGTTGTTAACGATGACCGCGGACTTAATATTGGTGCAAGACACATTACGGTTTCAACTAGTGGACTTGCACATAAAATATATGAATTCGCTGATGAGGATATCCAAGTTAACTTGGCGATTTCCCTTCATGCACCGAATAATGAGCTTCGCACACGCATTATGAAGATAAACAAAGCATTTCCTATAGAGAAGCTTATGAAGGCTGTTGATTACTATCTGGAGAAGAAAAACAGGCGGATCACTTATGAATATATCATGCTCAGGGATGTAAATGACCATAAAGAAGAAGCTAACCAGCTGGCAAACTTGATTAAAGATCATCGCCATTTGGCCTATGTCAACCTGATTCCTTATAATACAGTTGATGAACATATCGATTACCAGCGCAGTCAGTCTGAATCGATACAGGCATTCTACGAAACGCTTAAAAATAGAGGCATCAACTGTGGCGTCCGTTGGGAAAATGGCGCTGATATCGATGCAGCCTGCGGTCAACTTAGAAGTAAGCAAATTAAAAAGACAAAAGCTGTATAAGAACAAAAGCGCAAGCGCCCGTTAAGGGACCTACGGACTGCGCCTCGAACTGTGGGGTGGTTCGACTTGTCGAACATTCCTACGTAGGAGATAAAGGAAACACGACGAACGGAGAGAGTCGATGTTGACTTATCGTACGGAGGCGAAGGAAGTCTCGCTAGTCCCTGGGCGCTGGAGCTGGACGTGGCTGTTTATGTGTAAAAGTTAATTGCTGCCAAAATTTATACTATCTTATTTTGTGAAAAAACCCTCTTTCTGTGCAAACGGAAAGGGGGTTTCTGTTGTTACATGTTTAGGTTTTCTGAATTTTTTACAGAAGAATACCTCATGGACAATGGCATATCAATAACCCCATTCTTAATGGAGACCTGATTTTTCCCTTGGTTTTTCGCTTTGAAAAGCAAATCGTCAGCGTGGATATATGCTTTTTTAATGTCAGTTTCCGCATTCGATTGATAAAAATATAATCCGAACGATGCCGTATATGATATCTTAAGCTGCTTAGACCGGAATTCCGCAAAAGCAGGGGTGTTCTCGATGCATTTCTGCAAATCCTGTACAAGCTGTATGCAATCTTTATAGCTTCTGTTCCTGAGAATGATGGTAAATTCCTCACCCCCGCTGCGGAAAAGGTAATCATCCTCCCTTAATAAGCTTTTTAATGTAGCTGCAAAATGTTGTATGACACAATCTCCTACTGTATGGTTATATGTATCGTTTATTCGCTTGAAGGTGTCAATGTCAGTTACGATTATCCCAATCTCTTCTTCCGTATCGTTTAGTTCATTCATTATTTTACTCATATAGGTACGGTTGTGGACGTTCGTGAGGAAATCTGTGTAAGCCATCCGTTCAAAGCGGTCCCGTTCAATCTTGTGCTGAATGCTTTTGGACTGAAGAACTGCGGATCGGCTTACAAGATAATTCAGTATAAACAAGGCAATCAACATCTCCCATTGCTGCTCCATAAGGAATATAAAAAGCAATCCATTGGATACAGCCTTTTTGATTGTATCCAGGATGCTTCTGCTTTTGATGAAATCCCACACATCCTGACCTGTATTAATATTGCCTGCAAAATGGAATATGGTAATCAGCAGTATCGAAGACATAAAGTCTGTCAGAACCACAATTGCTATAAGCAGTCCCCAGTACCCAAAAGGTATGCCCTCAATATATGGATATAGTCCATAAAAAATAAAATATCCAATCGAATGAAGTAGTGCGGGTCCACCAATATTATAGAATGTATGTAAAAATTCATCTTCATCTGCGGTACCCGTTTTTTTTCGATAAAAATAAACGTAGAAACGGCTCACAATTTCAAAGAGAAATAGTCCTAATGGTCCAGCAATTAGTACAAAGGAAAGTCCATAGGAAATACTGTAATCTATATTGACATTACCTGTTTTAACAACAGTTTTCAGATGTGAATAGAGTGTGGTGAATAATAAGTACACAAAGAAGGCCTGCAGATAGAAAGGGATTGAAATTTCTATCGGACCTGATATTAAAGCAACCATCATGGAGGCTATGAAAATAATAATTATAAAGGCCTTTAGTCTGTACATGATAAGGTATCCTTTCATGAAGATTCTGGATATCACTCATTGTCTGCTTTCTGTGTGGGCAATATTTCCTAGTCTGGTACTATAATAGCATACTTTAAATTGTTATTGTTAGAAAATACAAATATTTATAAGCTCATTTCTGTATTCTCACTGTCTTTTGCATTCACTTTTCGTTTTGTTTGGCACTTCTATTCTGTCACAGTCTGTTTATCATTTCCAAAAACAGGGAAACGGAAAAATAACGTTACTTAAAAAGGAGGACCTGCAATAATGAGTGATGATCGAAAAGTTGATGGTAACAGTAAGCATGAGCAGCTTGAGCAGTTTCGTACCGATGACAGGGGAAAGAAAATGACTACCAATCAAGGCTTAAAGGTCTCTGAAGACGAGTTTTCCCTTAAAGCGGGGGTTCGTGGTCCGACATTAATGGAAGACTTTCATTTTCGTGAAAAGATGACCCATTTTGACCATGAACGGATTCCTGAACGAGTCGTCCATGCCAGGGGATATGCTGCACATGGAGAATTCGAACTGTATGAGTCGATGGAAAAATATACGAAAGCTAAATTCCTGCAAATACCAGGATCGAAAACTCCCGTGTTTGTTCGGTTTTCCACTGTAGCTGGTTCACGTGGGTCAGCCGAGACTGTTCGTGATGTCAGAGGATTTGCTACAAAATTTTATACAGAAGAGGGCAACTACGATTTGGTTGGCAATAATATTCCTGTATTTTTCATTCAGGATGCCATTAAGTTTCCGGATCTCATTCATGCGGTTAAACCTGAACCACATAATGAAATCCCTCAGGCTGCGACAGCTCACGATACGTTCTGGGATTTCGTGGCAAATAACCAGGAGACAGCACATATGATCATGTGGCACTTATCCGACAGAACAATCCCAAGAAGCTTCCGTATGATGGAAGGGTTTGGTGTACATACCTTCCGTCTGGTAAATGCTGAAGGAAAAGGGCATTTTGTTAAGTTTCATTGGAAACCGAAGCTTGGAATCCACTCGCTTGTATGGGATGAAGCACAGAAAATAAGTGGTAAAGATCCAGATTTTCACCGTACAGACTTATATGAGGCTATTGAAAATGGCGATTTCCCGGAATTTGAATTGGGAGTCCAGATTATTGACGAATCTGATGAGTTCAAGTTCGACTTTGATATATTAGATTCTACTAAAATTTGGCCAGAAGAGGATGTTCCAGTACAAATTATCGGAAAGATGACATTAAACCGTAATGTTGATAATTATTTTGCAGAGACCGAACAGGTAGCATTTCATCCGGGACATGTCGTCCCAGGGATTGATTTTACCAATGATCCGCTTCTGCAAGGCCGGTTATTCTCCTATACCGATACACAGCTTATCCGTCTTGGCGGTCCGAACTTCCATGAACTGCCAATTAATCGTCCGGTTTGCCCATTCCACAATAATCAACGAGACGGTTACGGCAGACAGACAATCAATAAAGGTCCTGTAAGCTACCATAACAATTCCTTGGCTCAAAACACACCAGAAACCTCTACTGCTGATGAAGGTGGTTATGTTCACTATGAAGAGAAGGTGGAAGGACGTAAAGTACAGGCGAGAAGCGATAGTTTTCGGGATCATTTTTCACAGGCAGTCCTGTTTTGGAATAGTATGAGCGTTTCCGAAAAGGAGCATATTATTGAAGCATTCAGCTTTGAGCTTGGTAAGTGTAAAGAAAACAGAATCAAGGAACAAGTAGTGGATATGTTCGCTAATGTAAACCTGGAGATGGCTCAGCAGGTTGCCGTCAATTTAGGGATTAAACCGCCTGAACACGGTGGGTCCAGCATTACTAAAGCCTCTCCAGCATTGAGTCAGGAAAATACGAGGAAAACACCTGATACTAGAAAAGTAGCTGTTTTATTAACAGATGGCTACAGTGGGAAGGAAGTACATTCTATAGTAAATGATTTACAGGAGAAAGGACTTCAACCGGAAATCGTTGCTGAGCGATTAGGAATGATCACAGGTACAGAGGAAGTACAACTCGAAGCAAAACATACATTTATTACTGCTGATTCGGTGTTGTTTGATGCAGTCTATGTCGTTGGTGGAGAAGTTTCTAATTTGACATTTTTTGAGAATGCTTCTTCCTTTGTGAAAGAGGCATTCAGCCATTACAAACCAATCGGTGCTACGCATGAAGGTATTCGGATTCTTCAGGAAAATAATATGCTAAATAGTATTGGTGTCGTCTCAGGTGAAAGTGCGGAAAAATTCCTGCATGATTTTGTAGGATCAATCTCTGTTCATAGACACTGGGCAAGAGATGTAATTTAATAAGTTACAAGAATAAGGGCAGTCTGTGCTGCCCTTATTTTTTTGGGGTTTCTGACAACAGGGTAGGGGGCAGATACAATTTGATATATACAATAGTTGATTACAAAAGTGTATACTTGTATACTTAGAAAGAAATATTGTTTTCAAATATGTAAACATGTAATCAAATGCGTACACATACCGTTGTAACAATGAATACAAAATGTATACATGTAAACATAAAAGAATACATAATTAGACTCATTGTATAATCCATAGAAAACAATTATTCTATTTGTATAGGAAAATATGAGAGGGGTAGTATAAATGGTAAAATCGAGAGTCGCTGCAGTTGATGTCGGTAATGATGCGTTAAAAGGTAATTTTGGTAAATTGGAAAATGAACTCTATATCCCTAATGTTATTGCACCGGATTTAGAAGATCGCCCTGTTATTGGAATCGAGGAGTTGGATAAAAAGGAAGTACTGGAAAATATCCATATTAGGGTACACTCCCCTGCTTTGGATGAAAACAACGTTATTTATCGTGTTGGTAATCTGGCAACGAAAACTACCAATTCTCAGGAGCTCGATCCGGGAAGCAGCAAGTCTGAAGAAGATCAGACGTTAATCATGCTTTTCGCTTCATTGGCATTGGATGCTGTCAGTACAGAGGATTTCAAAGAGAAAAATGGCGTTATAGATGCTACCTATACATTAGGAACGGGACTTCCATTAAGAGAAGTGAAAGAAGGTAAGGATGTAGGATACCGTTCCCAACTGCTTGGTTCTGTGCATCAGGTGGAATTTCTTGTTACACCAAAACACCAAGGGAAAAAGGTGAACATTAAGTTTGATGAAGTGAAAGTTTATCCGGAAGGGTTTGCAGCATATGTGAACTTAATAATGGATAACGATCTAAAAGTGATTAACAAGGAACTGATTGATAAACAGATTTTAATCCAGGATATCGGAGGTTTATCAACAGATATTGCAGTCATCAGAAACCGCAATGTCGATGATGATAAAGCGCAAGGCTTCAATCTTGGTGTGTCTGAGTCCCTGGAAGCTATCAGGGAGGAAATTCGTTCGAAGCATGGTGTGGAATTGGACAGCCGTCGGGATGTAGTGGATATCATTACTAGAAAGAATGATCGTCATCATATCATGGTAAAAGGCAGCAGAACGAATGTACACGATATTACAGACCATATTTTATTGGAACTTGCCAAAAAAGAGTATCGCTTTTTAAGAAATGTATGGGCAAAAAACTCACAATCTGAAATCTGTTATTTCGTCGGCGGCGGATCGGCAGTACTTAAAGATTATATTAAAGCCCTCAACAATAAGCTTGATGGTTACAATATTGAATTCTTTGAGGATGAAAATGAAAGTATTTGGATGATGGCTAACGCCTACTATAAATTGATTACTGATTTTATTCAAAAGGCTGGCAGTAGTACGAAGACAGAAGAAAAAGCGACTTCAAAGGCAAAATAAATAGGGTGAGATCATGTCGAAAAATAGTATAGAGAGGGGACAATCAATAACATTTCGTGTTCCCTCCGATACACCTGATTATCTATTAAAACAATTGCAGAATCTGAAGGAAACCGAACGAAGAAATTTTTCAAGCAAGATTGCTGGTTTTGTTCTCAAAGGGGTCAATGAAACCTTCGTAAAGGAAAAGGAAACCGTTACGATTCCGCTGCCTAAGCAGTTGACGAAGGAACAACGGAGCTGGCTGAAGCACGAGCATTCAGAGGCGCTTATTGGAAGTATATTGTATCACTTGCTAAATGACCCGATGCGTGCGACTACCCTGCTTGCTGCTCTGAACAGTAATACAAGCAATATTAATGAAGCACTTTACCTTCAGGAAGAAACAAATACGTTGAAGGAAAAACCACCAAAACAGGACATGGACCTGGATGATTTCAGTCTGGATGGACTGAATCTGCATGAAGAGGAAACAGTTGAAGAGGAGGAAGATGAAGATCCTTTAGGCGATTTCTTCTCCAGTATGAATAAATAAACATAGTAAGTACCGGATAGGATGAATTTCTTATTCGGTACTTTTTTATTTTAATTGAAAACTTTTCGAGTATGGAAAAGGTATATATAGTATAGAGCGTTTTGCGAAGGGGGTAATACTGTTGGCTGATCCGGAAAGAAAACTTATTAGGAAGATAAAAAAGGGGAATCAGCAGGCCTTTAAGAAGCTGTACGAAATCTATGCCGACTATTCATTGCGAACAGCCTATGCTATTACGAGGAATAGCAGCGATGCATCGGATATTGTGCAGGAAACATTTATCAAGGTTTATAAAAACATTGATTCCTATGATATTACGAAGCCATTTCGGCCTTGGTTTTACCAGATATTAATGAATGAAAGCAGAAGATATATGAAGAAAAGATCCAAAGAAGGGATAAGTGTTGAAAGTGAGCAATTACTTGATCATCTACGTAACCAGATGGAAGAAGAGAAAAATTATGAAGTGCGTGAGGCAGCTATGGAGCAGCTAAATGATCATCATCGCACTGTCGTTGTATTGAAATATTTAAATGGCTTCTCAGAGAAAGACATTTCCCATGTGCTTGACCTGAATGTGAACACCGTAAAATCAAGATTATATAAAGCAAGACAACAGCTAAAGGCATTTATAGGGGGTGTTGCAGATGAGGAATGATAATTTAGATAAACAAATAAAACAACTATTAAACAAACAGACAGAGGCTGCCGTCGAACGAAAGCAAGAAACGTGGAATAAGATAAGCAATGAACTGGACGCACTGACATACAATAAAAGAGCGTATAAGAGAAAGAATCAAGGAAGGGGACTTGCTATTGCCGGATTGAGTGCAGCTATCATTGCGTTTCTGCTTTTTGGAGCAATGACAGATACAGGGCAGGCAATGATCCAAAATTTAAAGGACATATTTATTGGAGAAAAAGAAGAAGAAATCGACTTGGAGGGCCAAAAGGAAGATACGAATGTCCAATTGGAAACAAACGAAGAACTGCGCTATGTCATCTATATTGACCAAGATCGGTACAAAATGGTGGAAGGAGAAACGGCTGATCGTATCGAGACAATCGAACCGTTTGGTGACGAGTATCCAGAGGTGTATATGGAAATAACCCATGTAGAGAATACAACAACGGAAGAAGCGATTGCAAATATTATCGAACGAATTGAAAACGATGAAGAAATGGAATTATACATGGAGGAGCGTACTACAGAGCCAATTGAGGCTGAGATGGTCCAGGCAATGGGACTAGAATACACAAACGAGTTTGGGAAATTTGGCTACCAGTGGGATACGCCCATCCATCGATATTATGTGACGGACGAGGATGATGGGAGCGTATTCATTATCAAACTAGTATATTTTGTCGAGGCGGAAGAAGGACATGGAGCGAGGTTTCATTATATGCTGGAAAGCTTTCAAGTAGTTAACTAATTAAAATGGAAGGTGACACTATGTGTGGATTTATAGGAGTATTGCTGAATGAAGATGCTAAATTTAATGAGGAACATGTAAAGGCCATTGGGGAAGCGAATGATTTAATAAAGCATCGAGGACCGGATGACATGGGTTTCTATCAAGATCCACACTTATCGTTCGCCTTCCGGAGGTTAAGCATCATAGATATCGATGGGGGACATCAGCCATTTCATTTCGGTGGAGGCCGCTACAAAATGGTGTTTAATGGTGAGATTTATAATTACGTAAAACTTAGAGAACAATTGGTGGAAGAAGGTTATACATTCCATACGAATTCAGATACCGAAGTGGCAGCCAATCTGTTTTTAGCTAAAGGCATACATGCTTTTTCCGTTCTAAGAGGTATGTTTTCCATCGTTATCTGGGATGTAAAGGAAAGAAAACTGTACGGAGTGCGCGATCCTTTTGGAATCAAACCATTTTATTATATGGAAAGTGAACATGAAATGATTTTTGCCTCGGAAAAGAAAAGCATTTCCTGCTTAAGCCATATGGAATCTGTCAATTTGGCAGCTGTTCAGCATTACATGTCGTTTCAATATGTACCAGAGCCACTAACGATGACAGAAACAGTAAGAAAATTGCCTGCAGGACATTACTTTGTGAAAGAATGGGGAGAACCGGTCAAACCCCTGCCATATTTTCATGCGAAATTCAATGCTGTATTTGGCAGTGAAAGTCAGATCATTAAACGGGTCAGAGAAGTGATGCTTGAATCGGTAAAACTGCATCTGCAAAGTGACGTACCTGTAGGATCGTTTCTCTCCGGGGGGATTGATTCCACATTAATCGTGTCCATGGCAAAGCAATTCCAACCCAATATTAAAACATTCTCTGTAGGATTTGAAGAACATGGCTACTCCGAAATTGATATAGCCAAAAAAAGTGCTGACGAACTTAACGTGGAAAATATATCAAAGATTATCACCCCGGAGGAGTTCGTGGGGAGCCTTCCCGAAATCATGTGGCATATGGACGATCCATTGGCCGACCCATCATGTGTTCCACTCTACTTCGTTGCGAAAGAGGCGAGGAAGCATGTAAAGGTAGTACTGTCCGGAGAAGGTGCTGATGAGTTATTTGGGGGATATAATATTTATCGTGAACCGCAGCATTTGAGATGTTTTAACAAAATGCCAACATGGCTGCTTAAGGCGATCAATCGATTTGCAGCTGGTTTACCTGAAGGGATGAAAGGAAAAAGCTTTCTCGAGAGAGGCACTACCCCATTGAGTGAAAGGTATATTGGAAATGCAAAGATGTTTGAGGAGAACCAAAAAATGAATCTATTGAAAAATTACAGCCATGCCTATACGTATCAATCACTTACCGCGGCAATGTATCAGCAAGTCAAAAATAATCATCCTGTCGAACAGATGCAGTATATTGACATGCATACATGGCTGACTGGAGATATTTTATTAAAAGCCGATAAAATGACAATGGCCAATTCCCTTGAACTGCGGGTGCCTTTCCTTGATATGGAGGTGTATGATCTCGCAAGCAGGATTCCCGTCGAATATAAAATTGCAGATGGCACAACCAAATCGATACTTCGAAAGGCTGCACATGGTTTTGTACCAGAGCAGGTTCTGAATCGGAAAAAACTTGGATTTCCCGTTCCGATCAAGCATTGGCTGAGAGGAAGCCTTTATACATGGGCTAAGGACCTGATTATTGCCAGTGAAACAGATCATATTTTGCAAAAATCTGTCGTACTTGACTTGCTTGAAAACAATAAAGCGGGGAAAAGAGACCATTCAAGGAAAATATGGACAGTTCTCATGTTCATGCTGTGGCATCAAATATACGTGGAAAAGGTGTATGTATTTGGTGAAAAAAATTCAGAGGAACAGTTGAAAACCTCATAAATTAAAAGTGCAATCTGGTTTGCCAGGGTGCACCTATGTAAGTCGAAAGCCAGTGTGAGAATAAAAAATCCCTTTATTGTAAAACTAATCAGTAATAATATGCTTCAAAGGGGGATTACAATGGAATTTGACTGGATATGGAAGGCAATCCTGATTGTACTGGCTGGGACATTTCTTCTTAGACTGGCAGGGAGAAAGTCCATATCACAAATGACTCTGTCTCAAACGGTAATTATGATTGGTATCGGTTCATTATTAATACAACCGTTGGCAGGTAAAAGCGTATGGATGACGATCGCTGTGGGGCTTATTCTGATTTTAACGTTAATCTTAATGGAATACATTCAAATAAAGGGCGATTTTTTTGAAAGTATACTGACAGGGAAATCAGAAGTATTAGTTGAAAATGGGACACTTCAGGTCAATAATCTGAAGAAAAGAAGACTGACTGTCGATCAGCTGGAAATGAATCTCAGACAGCAAGGTATTTCCCGAATCAGTGATCTAGAATGGGCTACACTGGAGCCAAACGGTCAGATAGGTTATTTGTTAAAACAAGAAGTACAGCCGGTAACAAAAAAAGAGTTTCAGGAAATTAGTGAACTGATTGCAGCGTTACGGGCAGATCAAGCCCGCCTTGGCGAGGCCTTGCGTAAACTGGATAGTGAATCGCTTCCTGCCAATGAACAGGAAAACATATTCAGTGAAGTGAAGCGGAACAGGCATAAAAATAACCCGCCAGATCATTTAAAGTAATGGCAGGTTATTTTTATCCTTCATTAACGACTGAATAATGCTTTCACATCCACTTCTGGTAAATTAAGTATAGCAAATATTCCGCTATGAAATTAAAGAATATTATAAATAATATCTAACACCCAGGACTTTTGGATTAGATTAATTACTGTTATACAGGGGAAAATATTAATATAACAAATAGAATAGGAGGGAATTACTGAATGGCAAATGAAAATCTTGATAAGTACATGCCAATGACTTCAGTTGAAAGCGGGAACCTTCATCAAGTGGCTGAGGACGTGCATTGTTTTACAAATCAGATTGTGAATCTCTGCTTTGTAGGAAATGCAGATAACTGGGTGCTAGTTGACGCAGGAATGCCTAAGTCGGCCAAAAGAATAATCGATCAGGCGGAAAAATTATACGGAGAAAATGCAAAGCCGAAAGCACTGATTCTGACACATGGTCATTTCGATCACGTCGGTGCTGCTGAAGAGCTTGTTGAAAAATGGAATATTCCTGTTTTTGCCCATCCATTGGAGCTTCCATTTTTAACCGGAGAAAAAAGCTATCCAGATCCGGACCCGAGTGTTGAAGGTGGCATGGTTGCAAAAATTTCAGAGTTTTTCCCGGAGGAGCCAATCAATTTGAAAGGTAACATTTCGGCATTCCCTGAAGATGGGACGGTGCCCGGTTTGCCTGATTGGGAATGGCTTCATACACCTGGACACACTCCTGGTCATGTATCCCTCTTACGCAAAACGGATAAGCTCCTTATAGCTGGAGATGCATTTATCACCGTGAAGCAGGATGAGTTATGGAAGGTAATGATGCAAACGGAAGAAGTTAATGGGCCACCTCGTTACTTTACACCGGACTGGGAGGCTTCTGAATGTTCTGTTGCAAAACTTGCAGGGTTGAATCCAACGACTGCAATAACCGGACATGGAAGGCCTATGAGCGGAGAAGATTTATCTGAAGGTCTCCAAAGACTGACAACTAACTTTAAAGAAATTGCTGTACCAGATCATGGAAAATATGTAGAACAGAATAAAGAGAACAATTAACATGTTGGAGATGGCTCTTGTAATGGGCCATCTCTTCTTTAATTCTATATATAGCAATATATGATAGCGCTTACTCAAAATTATGGGTAAAATATCCTTTTCCAGACGAAGAAAAAGTTATCGCAAATGAATAAATAGTATGATATAATCACGTTTAAATATTTGGAAAACGACAATCGTCGGTAGGGGGAGAATAATATGAAAAAAATATTAATGCTGGGAATGATTATTGCAGTCATTAGCTTAGCTGCTTGCGGAGCTGATAATGATACCGAGGGATCATCTTCGGAAGGTGAGAATACATATAAAGTTGGCGCTACACAAATAGTGGAACATCCTTCACTTGATGCGGCCTACGAGGGATTTAAGGATGCTTTGGCAGATGCCGGACTTGAAGTGGAGTACGATTTTCAAAGTGCACAAAATGACCAGAACAATGTAAAACCGATTTCAGATGGCTTTGTTGCAGATGATGTCGATTTAATTTTTGCCAATTCAACACCAAGTGCGCTTGGTGCACTGCAGGCTACAAGTGATATTCCGATTGTTTTCACATCTGTTACAGATGCTGTCGATGTAGGGCTAGTTCCATCCATGGATGAAGCTGGGGAAAATATTACAGGGGTAGTTGATTTACATCCGGAACAAATTGACGCAACAGTTGAATTCATTGGCAATTACTTTGAAGGCGCATCAATTGGAATGGTATACAATGCAGGTGAACAGAACTCCGTCAATCAAGTGGAAGCGGTAAAAGCAGCAGCGGAAGACAAGGGTCTCGAAGTTGTTGAACGTACGGTTGCCAACGCAGCTGAAGTGCAACAAGCAGCAACCACACTAGTTGGAGATGCAGATGTTTTTTACATTATCACAGACAATACAGTGGTATCTGCTTTGGATAGTGTCATTGGAGTTGCAAATGATCAGGACATTCCACTGATCGTAGGTGAGCCTGATTCACTCGCTGGTGGGGGATTTGCTACATTTGGCATTGATTACCATACCATCGGATACCGTACAGGAGAGATGGCAGCAGAAATCCTGACTGGGGAAAAATCTCCAAGCGATATCCCTGCAGAATATCCGCCTGAAATTCAATTGTTCATTAACAAGCAAGCTGCAGAAGAACAAGGAATTGAATGGAATACAGAATGGGACGAAATGGCACAATTCGTAGAGTAATAGATTTTACTGGAGCCAGGTATTCATCTGGCTCCTTTCATTTAGCAGGTAAGAAAGCGTAAACTTTCCTGCTAGCATAAGTGCAACTAAGGCATTCGTCCAAAGCCTATAGGCAGTTGCCAAGTTTTCTGATCAAGTTAATCGCTTTGCACACATAACAAAGACGTAGCGGGAGGAAAAGAATTATGTTTATATCAATGTTCGGTGCTGTAGAGTCAGGAGTAATCTATGCCATTATGGCTTTAGGCGTTTACTTAACCTTCCGTGTATTGGATTTTCCTGATTTGACAGTCGATGGAAGCTTTGTAACGGGGGCGGCAGTTGCCTCCCTCTCCATTGTAAATGGTGTTCCGCCAGTTTTTGCTACACTATTGGCATTGCTTGCTGGATTTGCGGCAGGATGTATCACTGGACTATTGCATACAAAAGGAAAAGTAAATGCCCTGCTTTCAGGGATTTTAATGATGACAGCTCTTTATTCGATCAATCTTCGAATATTGGGGTCCCCGACAGTTTCTATGCTACATGAAACAACCGTGTTTGATCAGCTTAACTCGATTTGGTCCTTGACTGGAATTGATCAAGTACTGAACGGAATGCTTTCGATGTTTGGGTTGGACCGATTTCCCAAAACGTGGGGAATTGTGCTCATCATGCTCATTGTGACACTTCTGATTAAACTGGCTACAGACTATTATTTAAAAACAGAAGTCGGCCTCGCACTGAGAGCAATTGGGGATAATAAAAAAATGATTCGCAGCCTTTCTGCGAATACAGATAATTTAACCATTGCTGGAGTTGGTCTATCAAATGGTCTTGTGGCACTTTCGGGTGCATTGATAGGTCAGCTTGGAGGGTTTGCCGATGTAAACATGGGTATTGGTATGATTGTAGTCGGCCTTGCGTCTGTAATTATCGGTGAAGCATTGTTCGGTACGAAGACGATTGCAAGAGCCACCTTAGCGGTTATAGGAGGGGCAATTATCTACCGAATCATTGTCACACTTGCACTGCGTGTCGACTTTCTGGAAACGGGTGATATGAAAATGATCACTGCGGTTATTGTTATTTTCGCTTTAGTTGGCCCGAGAATTCTGCAGGCAAGAAAAGAGAAGAAACGAAGACTGCAAAAACGCCAGCAGCTCAGTGCTCAGTCAGGAGGTAATCATCATGCTTAAGATCGCTAATATTTCTGTAACGTTTAACGAAGGTACCCTTGATGAGAAAAAGGCATTGAACGGGATTGACCTGGAAATGGAACGAGGGGATTTCGTAACAGTCATCGGCAGTAACGGAGCGGGAAAATCGACCCTGATGAACGTGATTTCCGGTAATATCCTGCCAGATGTTGGAGATGTGCTTATTGATGGAAAACAAGTTGTACATTTGCCTGAATACAAACGGTCTGCATTCATCGGCCGTGTTTTCCAGGATCCGATGGCAGGAACGGCACCATCGATGACAATAGAAGAAAATCTCGCTATGGCATATTCACGTGATAAGAAACGAAAATTAAAGATTGGTGTTACAAAAAAAAGGAAGGATATCTTCCGTGAACACTTAGGAACACTTAATCTCGGTTTGGAAGACCGTTTATCTGCCAAAGTCGGTTTGCTTTCCGGTGGAGAAAGACAGGCGCTTTCCCTAATGATGGCAACATTTACCGAACCAAATATTCTTCTTCTCGATGAGCATACCGCTGCGTTGGACCCATCACGGGCTGAACTGATTACGTCACTTACCGAAAAAGTTGTGCGGGAATCTGGTCTGACAACATTGATGGTGACCCACAATATGCAGCAGGCACTGGACCTTGGCAATAGATTGATTATGATGGATAAAGGTCAAATCATTTTTGAGGCAAATGGTGAAGCTAAAAAAGAGCTGACGGTCGAGCGCCTTCTGCAGGAGTTCCAGCGGATACGCGGCGAGCAGTTTGAAGATGATCGCGTTGTGCTTGGTTAGAATTTAAATACTGGAGAGGTATTTTCCCAGATCATCCACTATAAAATAAATGGTGGTCTGTTTTAGGGAAACCTATTAATCTATGATGCAATTTCATACCAATTAAATAAGTTCAGATATTTAATAGGGCTAAGCATTAGAATGTCTTATATAATCCCCTTGCCGACTTTGGTGAAAATGTGGCTGCTTTTTTAGAGTGTTTTTTTCGTAGTGTTTGTTGCTTTGTATTCGTTGTAGTTTATGTGAACTGTGACGTAACTCAGGTTTTTTTCAGGAGATATGTGCATCTGCTGCCGTCCGGGATCGCTCTGGGCGGATGCTTTCCGCGGGCACGGCCTCAGCCCCGAAGAGAAAACCACTCTTCTGGTCTTCGGACACGTGCTTTTCCCGCAGGAGTCACCGCCCGCCGCTCACCCGGACTGGTGAAGCTGTATAATTATATTTTTATTACGGATGCAGTTTAGTAGCAGCAAACTTAACCAGCTCGGGGAAATACACGGAGACTCCAACGGGAGGCAAGGCATAGGTGAGACACTGAAATGCGTAGCATGAAGGGGCTCACCAGCCGCCCGTGGAAAGCGCAGTGTATTTCCCCGAGCGGTCGCCGAAGTAACTTATTTTACTTCGCATTTTATATCAAATGCGAAATAAAAACGATAAATATGTTAAGAGTCTAGGAGTCTGGATGTATCCAGACTCCTAAGATTTTAATAGGCAATCCCAATTTATACTAAAGCAGTGTATCTACAGCATTCCTTATTCTATAAGACCAATTTGCCAATATCATTCTACTAAAATTGCTTTCTATGAATAAGCACAAAGAAAATATTTGCTTTACTTATTTTTATATGATACTGTTTATACAAGATATTGATATTATATTATAATCAAAACACAACATATTGTATTATGAGAAAAGGTGACATACTAGCATATGTCTTAAAAGGGAACCCGGTGTAAATCCGGGACTGTCCCCGCAACTGTAAGTGTGGATGAACGAGAATAACCACTGTATTACCGCATTGAATAGGCAATATGGGAAGGACTCTAGTAAAACGAAACACAAGTCAGGAGACCTGCCTTAGCTTGAAGTTTCATACCTCCGGGATGAGAGATGATGAAACGATGGGGATAAATTTCTTTTTCTGTCGTTTTATAGCCATTCATCCATTTGGAGGGATGGCTTTTTCGTCGTACATATAAAATGGGAGGCAGATATCATGATAATAGAATCAAAAACAAACGAGGACATGATCAGAGAGATTATAAACGAGGCTTCGGAAGGTTTGTCCCTTGATACACAACAATTTGCACAGAAAGCTATTAAAACGATCAAACCGGAGACTTCACCTGAAAAAGCAGCAGACATCCTTATTAAAATTGCGCTGGAAAATATCGACGAGGCTAATCCCGAATGGACATTTGCAGCAGCGAGAATCTATTTGCGGGAATTGTATCGCCAGGCTGCGGCCAATCGGAAATATAGTGAGGATGAACGTTACGGATCATTGTATGAGCTCGTTCAAACACTGACAGATCAAGGTATTTACGCGTCTAATATCATTTCCAAATATACGAAAAAAGAAATGGAACACTTTGAAGGGATGATTCAGCCAGACAGGGATTTTCTATTTAACTATCTGGGTATCTATACAATCGCTACACGTTATTTGGCAACAGATCACAATAAAGGCATCTATGAACTTCCACAGGAACGCTGGATGATTATTGCCATGTATTTAATGCAGGATGAAGATCGAGCCATTCGAACACAGCTTGTGGAAGATGCTTATTGGGCCTTGAGTAATCTATATATGACAGTCGCCACTCCAACACTGACAAATGCGGGAAAAACACATGGACAGTTATCAAGCTGCTTCATAGATACAGTGGATGACAGCCTGCAATCAATCTATGACAGTAACACCGATATCGCAAAGCTTTCAAAGAACGGTGGAGGAATTGGTGTCTACATGGGCAAAATCCGTGCCCGAGGAAGTTCAATTAAAGGATTTAAAGGGATGTCCAGCGGGGTTGTACCTTGGATCAAGCAGTTGAATAACACAGCTGTCAGTGTGGATCAGCTCGGAACAAGAAAAGGGGCAATCGCCATTTATCTTGATGTGTGGCATCAGGACATTGAATCCTTCCTTGATCTGAAGCTGAATAACGGGGACGATCGTATGCGGGCCCATGATATATTTACTGGAGTATGCTTGCCTGACTTGTTCATGGAGCAGGTGGACAGGCGCGGGGATTGGTATTTATTTGATCCACATGAAGTACGTCAGGTGATGGGATTTTCTCTTGAAGATTTTTATGATGAAGAAAAAGGTAATGGTGAGTGGCGTCGGAAATATGAAGCGTGTGTGCAATCGGATAAGCTCAACAAAAAGAAGATAGCTGCCATTGATATTATGAAAAGAATCATGAAGTCCCAGCTTGAGTCGGGAACCCCATTTATGTTTTACCGGGATGAAGTCAACAGACAAAATGCGAATCCGCATAATGGAATGATCTATTGTTCCAATCTGTGTACCGAGATTACGCAAAACCAGTCACCGACACAGTTTATCGAGGAATTTATTGAGAATGAGAATACCATTGTCAAAAAGTATCAGTCCGGAGATTATGTCGTCTGTAATTTAAGTTCCATTAACTTAGGGAAAGCAGTACCGGATGATGTTTTGGAACGCCTGATACGAATTCAGGTGCGGATGCTTGATAACGTGATAGATATTAATACACTGCCAATTAAACAAGCGGAACTTACGAATAAAAAATATCGTGCAATTGGCCTTGGAACATTTGGCTGGCACCATCTGCTTGCACTGGAAAACATTAAATGGGAATCAGAGGAAGCTGTCGACTATGCGGATAAACTATATGAAAAAATTGCTTATCTTACCATTAAAAACAGTATGGAGCTGAGCAGGGAAAAAGGCAGCTATCCAGCATTTGAAGGCAGTAAATGGAGCACTGGTGCCTATTTTGAAGAAAAGGGTTATCAAAGTGACTCGTGGGTTGAGCTATGGGCAAAAGTTGTAAAACACGGTATGCGGAATGGCTATCTGATGGCAGTGGCTCCAAATTCCACAACTGCCATGATTGCAGGTTCAACTGCCAGCATCGATCCAATATTTAATGTCTTTTACAATGAAGAGAAAAAGGATTTTAAAATTCCGATAACGGCACCTGAGCTTAATCATCGCACATATGATATTTATCGCCGTTCTGCCTATATTGTCGACCAACGTTGGTCCGTCAGACAAAATGCCGTTAGACAGAAGCATATTGATCAAAGCATATCCTTTAACTTCTACGTGCCAAATACAATCCGGGCATCTGTTTTGCTCGATCTTCATCTTCAGGCATGGCGCGAAGGACTAAAGACAACATATTATGTACGTTCAACGTCGAATGATGTCGAAGAATGTGAGTGGTGTCAAAGTTGAGGGCTCTCGTGGCATATTTATCCTATAGTGGAAACACGAAAGAGGTCGCTGAAATTGTTGAGAGTAAACTGAAGGAAGAAAATGTTCTTGTGGATAACCATCGAATCGGAATCGATCCACCGATAGATCCTGAGTACTATGATATTATTTTTATCGGGACGTTTACATGGGAATTGGGCGCTACCCCAGATGAGGTAAAAGATTTCGTGCTCGAGATAGGCTATAAACCGGACAATATTGCAGTGTTTGGAACAGGGGACACCCAATTCGGTGGAGATGACCTGTATTGTAAAGCTGTGGATAAGCTTGGGAAGTTTTATCGAAGTAGATGGAACGGCTTGAAGATCGAACAGTCACCAAGGGGAAGTCAGGAAAGAAAAGTTGAGTCATGGGTGGAAGGAGTGCTGCAGCATGCCAAGAGCTTTGCTTGAAAAGGCTAAAACATTGGAACCATTATATCCAAATAAATCAACTGCGCTATTTGGAGGAAAATCAAGTGGAATTTTAAACTGGAATGATATTGCTTATCCACATTGGCATAAAATATATAAGCGGCTGGTAGGTAATTACTGGCAGGCGGATGAAGTGAATATGTCCAGTGATGTCAAGCAGTTTTCCAGCCTTACTGAAGAAGAGCAAGATGCATATCTTAAAATAATAGGGCTGTTGTCGACATTGGATGCACCACAAACCAGAACAGCACTTTTGATATCGTTGTATGCGACAGATCCTTCTGTTCAGTCCATTATGGCGGTAATCGCCCAGCAGGAGGCTGTTCATAATGAAAGCTATTCCTACGTGCTGTCATCGGTAGTTGCACTCGATGAACAGAATGAGGCATTTCAGCTTGGCAGAACGGATGCGATTTTGCTAAAGCGCAATGCGAATCTTATTGAGCAATATAATAATTTTGTGGATAACCCAACGATGGAAAACATTTTAAAGACACTCATTTATACTTCATTGCTGGAAGGAATGTTTTTCTATTCCGGATTTGCCTTTTTCTATAATTTGGCCCGGCAAAATAAAATGGTCGGCACCTCAACGATGATCAGCTATATTAATCGGGATGAGCTGGAGCATGGACGCTTTATAGCGGAACTGTTTCGTGCAACGCTTGCCGAGAATCCGGAATATAATACGGCGGAATTAACAGACTGGATTTATACCCATTTTAGGGAGTCCGTTGATTTGGAAATCGAATGGTCCAACTATGTATTAGCAGAAGTAGAAGGTATTGATCTTGATGAAATGGCAGGATATATAAAATTTCGCGCCAATAAAATGCTGAGAATGCTTGGATTGAGTGAAATTTACCCACAAGATGTGGATAACCCAATGAAATGGATCCGCGCCTATGTGGATAATTTTGACGGTACAAAGACAGATTTCTTTGAACAAAAATCGAGGCAGTATACAAAGACAAGCGATTTGAATGGATTTGACGATTTGTAAGCAGATGGTGAGCCCACTCCTTAGTTAATATAGGGAGTGGGCCTTATTTTGGGTTAAATGTGGTGAAATGCCATAGTTCACAGTGAAAATGCCATAGTTCACAGAAAAGATGCCATAGATCGACCAAAAGGACCCAAAGTTCACACACAAGATACCATAGTTCACATCTGAAAACTCACCAGTGCCTGTCACTCCCCGAAATTTGTCGAATTTTGCAATGTGGAACAGAAGATTAACAAAAACGGCATGATTTAGTAGAGACAGAACCTCTGGTAAATCATGCCGTTTACAACGTTACATCTCATCAAGCAATACTATTTCACCTGTAACAGCATCCACTCCATGGGAGCAGTCAATTTTACCGCATAAGATATAACTGTTCTGCGTTTTATCAAATACATAAACAGGTGAGATTTCGATATGCTCACGCAGTTTTTCAAATGCTTCCTCTTCAGATATCTTCGGTTTGTCAGCCTTTGAGAAATGATCAAACATATCTACAATCACAAGGTTATCCACATAATTAACAGCACGATCACTTTTATCGTCAATAATGAGTTTTATCTTTCTGTCAATAACACGCGCATCTGGAGAAGATGGTTTTAGTTCAGCAAAGATAAATCCTCTTTCATGCCATATTCCTGTCAGCTTCCACTTACCGCTGTCTTCAGGGAATTCACTTCGCAGAAAATCCCTGCACGCTTTCACAGCAGCTTGCTGTTTCTCGGTGCTTAATCCATCCTTATCTATGGATTTCTCCTGCTTAAAAGCTTCATCAGGTGTCACTTCCAATGAAAGATCAATTTCCTGTTTGGAAAATCCTTCTTCAATTGGCTCATCCCATTCCAAGAGGACGTCCTTTGATACAAAGGATTTTGGACTTTCAACCTCTTCGAATGAAATCGTTCGTTTCCCATCATTTGTAACAAATACGGTTGAAGTACCATAAACGGCTTCCCATTTTTCTTTATCTTCAAGTGGAATTTCCAGCAATTTTGTCTGTGATTTTGCAATTGGATCTATTTGCTCTGCTGTTAGCGCAAATGGCTCCCAGTTTAGCTGATTTTCGTTTGGAAAAGTCCCGTCAACTGAAAATAGCGAGAGTTTTCCTTCTTCATTATGTTCCAAGTCGATCGACCCGGAAGGAAATACGGCAACATTATCCACAGCTGCCTGAAAGTATAATTCTTTTTCTTCTTCATGTACCAGCTTGAATTGTCTGCCAAACTCCAACCCTGTTTCCGCTTCAATCCATTCAATGGCAGCCTCTGTATTTGCTGCAGGTGGGAAATCCGCATCTGTATTATTTTCCCCGTCAACAAATATGATTCTTTTTACCAGCTTCGTTTCGAGATCAACGTCAATGCTCACTGTTCCGGATGGGTTGTAATCTTCAACCGTCTCGTCCGCATCGTTAGGAATCCACTCCATATTTAAAATAAATGATTCTTCTTGCAACTCTGTTTCTTCCCGGAAGATATGGTGCCTTTTTAAAGAGTAATTTTCCAGCTTAAATTTTTCAGCGGTGAAATCAATAATTTCCTGTAATTTTTCCTTCATCATCCAACCCCACTTATTAAAATAATTGCCTACAGTATAACATAGGTGCCTGGCACTCCCCGAATTTTGTCGAAAACCGAACAGTGCCAGGCACCGCCCGAAATTTGTCGAATGCTGTTGGGATGTTACCTCTTTCCCTTAACGCCAGGTGAACGTTTATAGTATAAGAAAGAGGAGTAAATAACATGCATATTAAGGAAGCGGCAAAGACATTGAATACAACACCTAGGGCAACCCGATAAGATGCTCGCTGCTTGCAAGAGAAAACATCCCGAGATTGAAATCCGCAAAGGACATTTTCTCGCTTTACCTCTGATGGATAACTCTGTGGATGGAATCGTTTCAAGCTATGCATTGCATCATTTACCAGGTGAGGAAAAATTGCTAGCCTTGGAGGGAATGGATCGTGTTCAAAGGCTGAATGGGCAAATTTGCCTCGCGGATTTGATGTTTGCGGATGAGGACCATCGTAATTCGGTAATACAGAATTATCGCAATCAAGGGAATATGGAAGCGGTAGTCTCCATTGAGGATGAGTATTATGCAGACGGAGGTTTGTTGGTCAACTGGCTGACCAAGAAAAATTATATGGTGGAGACACACCAATTTATTGATATCTTAAGCATGATTTATGCAAAGAAATGAAAAATACCTGTCACTCCCCAGTTCGACAACAATCGACAAAATTCGGGAAGTGACAGGCACCATTATTCAAAATAGTGTATGAGACCGTTTGTTATGGCGTTTGCGACTTGATTTTGGTAGCCTTCTGTTTGGATGACAGCCAGATCATTTTGATTGGATAAGAATCCCAGCTCAATCAGCACAGATGGAGCTGTTGTATTTCGCAGTACCCGAAAGTTCCCCTGCATAATACCGCGGTTATTCAGATTCACGGAAGATGCCAGCGAGGATTGGATATTTTGCGCCAATTGTCGATCGGAACCGTCTCCATAATAAGTGCTTATCCCGTTTACGGATAAGACTGGAAAAGAATCATAATGCAAACTGATAAATGCGTGTGTATTGTAAGCATTGCTTATATCTATCCGATCATTGAGTGAAACAAAATGATCACCTGTTCTTGTCACGATAACGTTCGCTCCTGCGTCCTCTAAGTGTTTTGCTGCTTTCGTTGCTGTGGAGGAAACAAGATCTTTTTCATAAACTCCTCCATGAGCGATTGCTCCCGGGTCTTTCCCACCATGTCCGGGATCCAAAACAATCGTGTAGCCTTCCAAGGAACCATTTGCTGCCGGCTGTGAAGCACTACTGCCTCCACTGCTGTCTTCGCTGCTTTCATCAACAGATGCAGAGGCTACCTTAGGGGCGGCAGAGTCAGTCAACCAGGCAGCAATCCAGCCAACAGATCCATTCGCTAAGTTAACCTTATGCCAGTCACCTGATGTTTCCGCTAAGTTGTATGTATCACCTGATTGCGTTGAACCAATAATTGAATGATCCGTGCTCGGGCCTGAACGGACATTAACACTGCTTGCTGTAACGGTAATTGAATTGCCTGAATCCGATGTTTGGGTACTTTCACTTGTATTGCTGCCAGTACTCGCTGGCCAAAGATAATGCTTCGCTACCCATGCTTCTTTACCGCCATAATAGGTTTGCACCCATCCATATTGTTCCTGGAAAGCTACCACTTTATTACCTTTACTGAGATAGCCGAGGATTGCAGCGTCAGAAGCTGGCTCGCTTCTCACATTCAGAATGTTTGTTGTCACTTCATAGGCTTGTCCATCATTGGCTTGTGTTGATTCTGGAACGGCAAAAGCTAATAAGAGCAGGAAGCTGATGCCAACGATTAAATTTTTTAAGTACTTCATTTTTTCCTCCTTCTGCTACCAAGTTTAGACTATTAAATTAATAATAATAGTTAAGAGTTTCCTAAACAACAGTTATTTAAACGTTTTTCCAGAAAAACCCTACTGATAGACTAGCATAAAATGATAATTTAATCACATTTATCCATTAAGAAAGAAGGGAAAAGTGCTAACTTCCTCGAATAGCAGTATAACAATATTAAAAGGGGAAATGACTGAGTAAAAAATTATAAAAAATTGCCTATCCACATGCTAATGATCCCACAGCACTGAAAGAATATAAAAGCATATCTGCAGAATCCGACAGAACATAAAATCGTGGGAGAATCGTTTTATTTGGCGAAGAAAGAATTAGCTGTATTGAAAGCTACAGATTTTACGGCAAAACTCCCCATGTTCAGCTACTTGCTGCAGACAGCAGAAAAGGCTTGTAAATCAACACTGATTTTCGCTCCATTCGTTTATTTGTGTCAAGTGGTGCGTCTCTTCCGGTAACATTGCTGTATAAATTTGAGAAATTTTAATGCTGCAGTTATAGAAGGATATGGATTATCTATTGATTCCTCTTCTAATACATATTGATCATTCCCATTCAAGAAACCCCATTAGCCGGTGCTGAATGGGGTATATGAAACATATTATAAGAACAATAAGTAAGTCACCATGAAAAAGAGTGCGGAGATAGCATCTTTTCGCGGTGACAACCATTTTTCATGTATGAACTTCATCTGATTAGGGTGGAGGCTGCCCGTAATGCAGCTTTATCCTTAACAATTTCACCGGGTTTACTCGCCTTGCCAATCACATAGCCTTCAAAAGACATATTGTAAAACTGGCAAATATAGTTGAATTGCTGGACAAGTGGCAAGCCCTTAATCGTTGGTGTATCTCCCCCGACAGCAATAAGGTAAACTTTCTTTTTCGATAATTCCCCGCGAAAATGCTTATAACTAGGGTCCCTTAATATCTGTGACCATCGATCTATAAACGTTTTCATCGGTCCAGACATGCTGTACCAGTATATGGGGGTGGAAAATACAATTGCCTCATGTAAGAGCATCTGATCAATAAGGTCCTTATGTTGATCCTCAACAGCATCAAAGCCATTTTCATCATGCCGCTGATCGATGATCGGTATCATATTGCAGTCACGCAAATAAATATGGGTTCCTTTTTCTTTAGGCACAGCATGGTATGTTAAGTATTCTGTATTTCCATTAACACGGGTTGAACCGTGAAAAACGATTGTCTTCATATTCATCCTCCTTGAAAGTAAATGCTAAGAGGTGCTCAAGACCAGGCAATTAAAATCCAATGTTATATATTTATATGAACAATAATACGATAACATGAAAAAGAAACGTTTTCTTAAGTGACTTATGCGATGAAAGACAATCATATAACTTATGGGACATACATTGGACAGACCATGGTTCAAATCTGACGATGCTAATAAGGCGAGTGATCATAAACCGTTAAAATAAATGTGTAATGGCGGGTACCGTTGAGGCACCCACCATTCAATATAGATCAGAATCAAATAATCGATCATTATAACGTTCCATCTATTATTGTGCAGTCAAATGTGATTATCAGTCCCATACCTCACTTGCAATGATGAGGCTAACGGAAAGACTAATACAAACAGCAATCACAGCGATAAGCATGAACATTACCCCCTTATTTTGTAAGCGAATCCTTCTATATATTGATCATAAGTATATTATACAATACTTTAGATGGAAATAGGTTTAAATTATATTTGAAACGTATTCAGCCGGTTATATATCTATAGGCTGTTGGAAAATGTCAAAATATCGAGGAAATCTTACTCATCTATTTTCTGACCTCACAAAAACTAAGCACGAATCCACTTCCAGATTTCTCCTGGAGATGCATTTTTTCCATACATTAAAATGCCCACTTTAAATATCTTCCCTGCCAGCTTCATGAAAATAAGAATACTTACGATGATGATAGCAAGTGAGATGATAATTTCCATCCATGGCCATTCCTCGAGCATCGTTAGCCTCATAATCAACACACCTGGAGCGGTAAAAGGAATGTAAGTACCAATCTGTGCAACGAGTCCACTCGGATCACTAAGTACAGGTCCGATCATAATAAAAGGCAAAAATGGCAGCATCATTACCATACCCTGGAAATTACCCGCTGTCGTAACATCGGCCATTGTTGCACCAATTCCGACAAATATCGCTGCGAACATTAAATAGCTGAGAATCGCAATCCCGACGAGTAAAACAGTCTCCGGTACAAGCAGATATTCAATAATGGGAATATCGGTTTTCCAAAGGACAAATGGGAGTATCAGACCTATGAACACAACAACTTGTATTAGTCCCAATACAAAATAGCCAATTATTTTTCCCTGCATCAAATCGCCAGGCGTTAACGAAGATAATATAATTTCAGCAATCTTGTCTTTCTTTTCCTGGGAAGCACTTTGAAAAATTGCCATTCCGGTAAAAACAATCGATAACAAAATGACTCCAGCAAAGATGCCTGGCACTAAGCGTTCGACATTACCGAGTCCTGCTTCGTCTGGAGATTCGCCAACTGAAGCCGTTTCCTCTGTTGTTTCAATGAAGGCCACACCTTGCATGACAGTTGCGGCTTCCTCTTCCGATAGCCCAAGCTGGGATATTTTAATTGCCTGAAGGGGTGCACTTAATAACTGAACCTGGTTAATGAAATAGGGATCAATCTCATCACTGGTATAGACTGGGATAATACCACTTTGCAATCCAACTTCATCTATAAAAATATAGGCAGTATTTTCCTCTTTATCCAAGTCGGTAACCTCTGACTCATTTAATTCAGTCGTTTGCATTTCCCAATTTAATTCACTTTGCTCAACGACCTCCTGAAGTGCAGGGTAAACATCTAACTGATCATTTATAAAGACAGTTGTAGTCTCAGACTCCGCCGTATCAGAATCTCCAAACATACTGCCGATGAACATGAAGACAAGAAAAAGGATAGGAGTTATAAACAGTCCAATGATAAACGTTTTGTTCTTCAGGTTCCTTTTAATTTCCCACTTGGCGACTTTCATGGAGTTACGCATGAACAACACCTTCTTCCTTCAGTAAATTTTTATCTGTTGCAATATCGATGAATATTTCATGCAATGAGATTCTGTTTATTTTTAATTCGTTGATTGCTAGATGATCCGGCAGTTTTTTCAGCCATACCGATGGCTCCACATCCTTATGTAAATGCAAAACAGAAGAGTCATCCTTTTGTTCCACACGCAGCACGTCAGGAATTCGCTCCAATTCCTGGATATTGTTTATTCCATGAATGGTACATTTAAAGTTTGCATACTGTTTTTTGACATCCTCCAAGGTTCCATAGATTACTTTTTCACCTTGCTGGATCATAAACAGACGATCACACATTTCTTCCACCAGATTCATTTGATGGGAGGAAAGTAAGATTGCGGTTCCTTTGTTGGCTAGACTCCGAATTTCATCTTTAAATATTTCCTGGCTCACAGGATCAAGACCCGAAAATGGTTCATCAAGAATGAGCAGTTCGGGTTCATGAATGATGGAACCGATAAATTGGACTTTCTGGCCCATTCCTTTGGAAAGCTCCTCTACAGAGACATTTTCCTTGCCTTCCAGGTCGAATTTTTTCAAATATGCAAGAATACGAACCTTTGCTTTATCAATTGGATAGTCCTTTAAATCTGCGAGGTAAAGCAGAATATCCATTACTTTGACATTTTTATACAATCCTCTTTCTTCCGGCAAATAACCAATTTTATTTCTTGGAATACCTGTTCCATTATGATTGTGAAATGTAATGGAACCCGAGTCAGGATACATAATCCCCATAATATTTCGGATAGTTGTTGATTTTCCAGCACCATTGGGCCCGAGGATCGCCATGATTTCCCCTTTGTGCACTTCGAAGGAAATACCCTTCAGTGCTTTCTTGTCTTTGAATGACTTTTCCAACCCTTCCACAGTCACCATTGTTTCCATACCTATCTCCCCTGTTCGTAATTTAGCTTTGTGATTCTTGCTGGACGGATTAGCCAATCTTTATTTAAGTGACTTGTAATCCGGCCCGCGTATTCCTCCTTTTCATACGATTTAAAAGAGAGAAAGTTTCCTTTTTTTCAAAAGTATTTACTCAACTTTCGTACCAATAAAATGAGTTAAAACGATTAACTGGGTTGAACTTAGAAAGCCATTAAAAATCGCCTTCCTAACACGACAAAAGAAAGGCTGGTTTTCGTAATTTTTGTTCTCTTAATAAGACTCGAATTTTGTGTAAACTACAAAGTAACTTAATTAATTACAATTGTATTTGATATAATCTGTGACGCGGAATAAGTAGCTTCGGCGACCGCTCTGGGAAATACACTGCGCGCATCCTAAGGCGGCTGGTGAGCCCCTTCATGCTAACGCATTTCAGTGTCTCACCTATGCCTCTCTTCCCGTAGGAGTCTCCGTGTATTTCCCAGAGCTGGTTAGAGGATTGCTACCACTTACTACCTGTGCGATAGCTAAACTAGCAACACACAGATTTACCAGTCCGGGTGAGCGGCGGGCGGTGACTCCTGCGGGAAAAGCACGTATCCGAAGTCCTGAAGAGTGGTTTTCTCTTCGGGGCTGAGGCCGTGCCCGCGGAAAGCATCCGCCCAGAGCGATCCCGGACGGCGGCAAGAGCACCTATCTCCAAGAATAAACTCAAGTTACTTCGCATTTTATATCAAAAGCGATAATAGCCTAGCGTTAATCCAAAGGCATCTTAAGTAGTGCGTCTCCAACACTCCTAATTCTAACAGGGCTTATTTGTCAACTTCGCTCTTCAAAAGTTGAGTATTTAAAATTAGCTATGGCTACACTATACACATGGAAGATTATAGGGATGTTCAAATAATAGACACATCTTTGTTTCTAAATTGTGAACTAATTCACAAATATATTTGCAGGAGGACGAAAACCTGTTATTCTTTAAATGTACCAAGGAACACCTTTACAATATATTGTGAAACATTGAACATGATAATAAAAACATATAAAAGGAGATGGATGTAATGATTATGGATTTCATTCGCAATAACAAAGTAGCTGCCGGGGGATTGGCTTTCTTAAGGATTTATATTGGATATCAATGGATGACAGCAGGCTACGGCAAAATAACCGGTGGACAATTTGATGCTAGTGGTTTCATTCAAGGCGCGATTGCAAACTCAAGTGGTGAAGAAGCAACCGTTCAGGCATGGTGGGGGAGTTTTCTTGAAGCAGTGGCACTACCGGGAGCAGATGTGTTTACGTACATGGTAATGTGGGGAGAGTTTTTAGTTGGTGCAGCACTTATTCTGGGAATCTTTACAAATTTTGCAGCACTAATGGGTATCACAATGAACTTTGCTTTCCTATTCAGTGGAACGGTAAGCACAAATGCTCAAATGGTAGCTATAACCGTATTTATTGTTGTAGCTGGATATAATGCTGGAAGATATGGTTTAGACAGATGGGTACTGCCTTTCTTGAAAAGCCATACTCCAATCATTAAAGATAAAGTGAAAAAAGAAGTAGCTGTTGCCTGATAGTTTGCTTAAAAAGAGCCGATCCTAATGGATTGGCTCTTTTTTTGCAAAGAAGGAGTCTAAAAATAAGGAAAGCTTCTGCAGGAAGGTGATTTTTTCTTATTAGGGCAATCGGTCATACTCCACTTCACTCAGAAATGTTTAACATACTGCCAGTTTGTGAAACATACATAGTAAAACCAATGAAGGGAGATTTTAAGATGAATCGTTGGAGAGGATTTCTATTTATCCTATTAGCTGCGTTCTTTTTAAGTGCTTGTGCAACTGGAAATGAGGAAGAACAGGAAACAGGCAATCAGGACCAAACCGCAACGGAAAGTGAGTCGGGTGATGAAGAAGCGCACGAAGCAAATGATACATCTGAAGAAGAGGTATTAGTTTCTTTAGTGAACAGTGAAGGGGAAATGGTGGCTACGGCAACATTGACAGAAGGTGAGGCAGGAGTTGACATTCGTTTGGAAGGCGAAAATCTACCATCTGGCACAAAAGGCTTCCATATTCATGAAGAGGGCAAGTGTGAAACGCCAGATTTCGAATCTGCAGGAGGGCATTATAACCCGACAAACGCCGAACATGGTTTTGAACATCCGGATGGACCGCATGCAGGTGACTTATCGAATATTGAAGTTGCCGAAGACGGTACGGTAGAGGAAGAAGTTACTGCTGAGATGATTACATTAGAGAAGAATGGAGAAAATACGGTCTATACAGATGAGGGAACAGCGTTAGTTATTCATTCTGAAGAAGATGATTACAACTCACAGCCATCAGGCGATGCAGGAGATAGAATTGCATGTGGTGTTATCGGTGAATAATGAAGTAGTCAAATAGAATCAATTTAGGCAAAAACAGAATATGTGTTCTGTTTTATGTGCTAGATATGCTATAATGATTGAAGATAATGTTCTGTTAGGGATGGGTCGGCTACCCTTTGTCTGAAAGGGGGAATGCCTATGAGCATGTACGAAGTGATGATGGTGCTTGGAAGTTTTGGTACTTTTCTGATTGCATTGCTCGCATTGGTCACCACCTTGATCAATAAAAAATAGGCCATCCCTATTAGCCGTCTAAAGTTCTTAGGGAGAGGCCTGGAGCAGAAAGCAGCCGATTCCAGCTTAGGGGAACCGCTTATCTGATGGCCCAGTTACAGCTGGGCCTATTTAGTATATTTAATATCCAGATAAATTATACCATATTTAAGCTATATTGAAACGCACATGCATCCGAATCATAGGTAATTTAGTAAATTCTGTTGCAAAAAAAGATTTAGCTACTATAAAGAAAGTGCGGCATAACTTACGTCCATGCTAGATATGCAATGTTGCTAATGTAAAAAGCCACTTAGCAACCTTAGTGTCTTTCCAGAGCGTTCGCCGAATAATCTTATCCCGACTTTGTTTACGTCACGATCCACCGTTTTTTCGTTCTTTCTGAAAATAATTTCGCATACTTATGGGATATCATCAAACCTGAACAATCAGAATAAATAACCAATCAATGCCAATGGTTTCATTTCCTTTGCTCAAAGACTCCTGTATAATATGCTATTAATAAAGTGGAAAGGGAGCTTTTTATGGAACAGCAGCCTAAAATACAGGGATTCTCGAAACAAAATAAAATCTGGACACGTGATTTCCTTTTTATTTGCTTTGCTAACTTCTTTGTTTTCCTTGGTTTCCAAATGACATTGCCAACGATTCCGCTATTTGTTAAGGAACTTGGCGGTAGTGACCAAATGGTAGGGGTAATTGTAGGTATTTTTACATTCTCTGCATTACTGATCAGGCCATATGCTGGTCATGCATTGGAAACGAAAGGACGGAGGTTTGTCTATATGGCAGGGCTAAGTATGTTTGTCCTCTCCGTTGGCGCTTTTGCTTTTGCGGCAAGTATGGTTCTTCTAATTATTATCCGCATGCTTCAAGGAATCGGATGGGGGTTTTCCACAACAGCAGGAGGAACCATCGCAACCGATCTTATTCCACCGAAAAGACGTGGAGAGGGAATGGGCTACTTTGGTCTTTCTGGCAATATTGCCCTCGCATTTGGACCAGCTCTAGGGTTGACGCTTGCAGGCATCATTCCATTTTCGCACCTATTTCTAATCTGTGCTGCTTTTGGATTCATTGCATTGTTATTCTCTTCAAAAATCCGTTACAAGGCAGTCGAAGAATCACCACATAAAACACAAACAATGAAATTGGATATATTTGAAAAGACTGCATTACAGCCTTCCATACTTCTCTTTTTTATAACGGTTGCATTTGGAGGAATAGCCACATTTTTACCATTGCATGCAATGGAGCAGAATGTTTCCGGCATCCAGTTATATTTTCTCTTTTTTGCTATATTTTTAATGCTATCCAGAACATTTGCAGGCAAACTATATGATCGGAAAGGTCATATTTACATATTCCTGCCTGGGTCATTGCTTGTTTTCGTATCGATGCTTCTTCTGTCATGGCTGCCAAATACGGCGACATTACTGCTTGCTGCAAGCTTATTTGGACTTGGGTTCGGTGGGTTGCAACCGGCCCTTCAGGCATGGGCAGTCGATCGTGCGCCAGACAACCGGAAAGGCATGGCCAACGCTACTTTTTTCTCCTCATTTGATTTGGGAGTAGGTATAGGTGCGGTGGTGTTTGGCCAGATAGCTTCCTATTACAGCTATGGTGCCATTTACCTGGCATCAGCCGGCTCGGTGGTTGCAGCTGTAATAATATATATTTTTTTAGTCCTGAAAGTTCTGAAAGGATAAGTTCGATTATTTCAAAAACCAACTAAACTCGTATACAATAATAGAATCAGATACTAGAAGGTGGGTTCCTTGTATTTTGAAAAAAATAAGTGATATTAACATCCAGAAATTATTTCCAGCTATCGTCTATAGGCGAGGAATGGACTATTATAAACAAAATAAAGTGAGCGATCTTTTATATGATATAAATTACCTTGTGTGGACAGCGACGGTCCATGGTTCAGAGGATTACTTTGTGGAAATTAACATGAAGGATTTTGATAGAGGTTCCATTGAAACATATTGTGACTGCCCTGCATTTGAAACGTTTGGCTCCTGCAAGCATATAGCTGCGACACTGATCAGCATTGTCAATATGGAATCGACTGCACCGAATGCAGCTGTCAAACCTAATTATCAGCTGACAAACAGCTTTATACAAGCTTTAAGCCAGGTTCCGCAGCAGAATGGGACGTCGAATATTTTGACGGATAAAATTCCCATGCATGTCGAGTATTACTGCAGATGGAGCTTTGATAAGAAGCTGCAGCTGGAAATAAGGACCGGTGAAAAGCATTGCTATGTTGTGAAGGATGCCTTGGAGTTTTTAAGTGATGTGCTTCTTGGACGTGATCACTATTTCACGAAAAAATTTACGTATAATCCTGAAACCCATTATTTCCTGCAAAAGGATTACGAGATTTTTGAGATGCTGTTTGACATTAAACAGAATGAAAAAATTTACCAAAGCTATTCCTCCACTTTTACGTTGGAGGGAAACAGTGGTGATAAAAGATATTTAACGATTCCTCCGCTTGCCGCCAAAGAGCTTATTGAAAAACTATCCGAAAGGGACTTTACAGTTGAGACAAAGAACAAAAGCTTTCAGAATGTCATGATCGCGGAGGATTCATTGCCATTTAACTTTTCTGTAACGAAAAACGAACGCAATGATTTGATGCTGAAAATCGGAGATGCTGAAGGAGCAACGTATTTTCAATTGTATGAAATGCTGTTCCATCAAGGGATATTCTATTATCCAGCCAAAGAACAGGTTCGGATATTGGAGGAAATTTCACGATTTGGCATGAATGACCTTGAGCTTCCAATCAGCAAAGCCCAGGCGGATACTTTCTTATCGGAAGTAATGCCTTCATTAAAGAAAATCGGTAATGTCGAGTTAGAGGAAACGATCACTGCAGAGATTATCCAGGTACCATTAAGTGCAAAGCTATATCTGGAAGTGAAAAATGCCTGGATTACGGGCAAATTGGAGTACCATTACGGTGATCAGACGGTAGACCCATTCACTGGACGCAAAGAGAATAATGATGTCATCATCATTCGTGATGTGGAGAAGGAACAGCAAATTATGCAGCTGATTGAGCATGCCAATTTCCATTACAATGGGAAGGATTTATACATTGAAGCGGAGGAGGAAGAGCTATATGATTTCCTTTATCATGTATTGCCTTTGCTGAATGACTATGTTGAATTGTACTTAACACAGGATATACGCGGAATGATTGCTGAAAATGAGCCACTACCAAGTACAAGTGTGCGTCTTGAATCTTCGTCCAATCTTTTGGAAATTGGTTTTGATATTAACGGTGTAAATGACTCGGAAATTAATGAAATTCTTAATGCAGTCATCGAGAAGAAACGGTACTACCGGCTGGGCAGCGGGGAGCTATTATCGCTGGAAGGCGAAGAGTTCTCTTCCATGAAACGATTTTTCGATGATATGGATATCCATAAGAATGATCTGCATAATGGAAATGTTCATATCCCAGTGTATCGTGGTGCCCAACTGGATGAACTGATCGATACAAAAAAGAATTATGATCCGTCATTTCGGCAACTGCTGAATCATCTGAAATCACCGGAAGATCAGGTATATGAACTGCCGGAAACACTTCAGGCATCATTACGCAATTATCAAATGACAGGATTCCAGTGGTTCAAGTCATTGAGCAATTATCATCTGGGAGGAATCCTTGCCGATGATATGGGGCTGGGGAAAACGTTACAAAGCATCGCTTACATTGCATCTGAAACAGAAGGGGAAACAATTGGACCGCATGTAATCGTCGCTCCATCGTCTGTCGTCTATAATTGGAAAAATGAATTCGAAAAGTTTGCACCGAGTCTTTCTACAGTGGTTCTGACTGGCATACCTGACGAACGTCATCAATTGATTGAAAAATCGGGAGATGTTGACGTCTGGATCACCTCCTATGCAACAATGAGACAGGATATTGAATATTACCGGGAAATTACTTTCCAAACAATGATTTTGGATGAAGCACAATATATTAAAAATTATGCCACAAAAACATCAAAAGCCATTCGGGAGATAACAGCAACACGTCGGTTTGCTTTGAGTGGAACACCAATTGAAAACTCAATCGATGAATTGTGGGCGATTTTCCAGGTTGTTTTACCGGGGTTAATGCCTAACCACCGGAGCTTTAAACAATTATCAAATGAGAAAATAGCTATGCTTACTCGTCCGTTTATCTTGAGGAGACTGAAAAAGGATGTATTGAAAGAGCTTCCTGATAAGATTGAGTCGGTCCATGTCTCTGAGCTGACAAAAGAGCAGAAGGATCTATATGTCGGCTATTTGAGGCAGGTACAGCAGGAGGCGGCACAATCATTCCAAGACAATGGTTTTAACCAGAACAGGATGAAAATCCTTGCAGGTCTGACCAGGCTGCGCCAAATCTGTTGTCATCCTGCTCTGTTCATCGAAAATTATGAAGCACATTCAGGCAAGCTTGAACAATTAATGGAAACAGTGAAAACAGCAATGGAAAGTGGAAAACGTATGCTGATTTTTTCCCAGTTTACAAGCATGCATGAAATTATAAAAGAACGTTTGGAAAAAGAAGGGTATGGTTATTTTTATCTTCATGGGCAAACGCCTTCCAAAGAAAGGGTTGAGCTTAGTGAACGATTTAATAATGGAGAAAACAACATATTCCTTATCTCCCTGAAAGCTGGAGGTACCGGCTTGAATCTTACCGGGGCAGATACTGTTATTTTATATGACTTATGGTGGAATCCCGCCGTGGAAGATCAGGCTACTGGTCGGGCACACCGTTTCGGTCAGAAAAACGTGGTTCAAGTGATACGACTTGTAACAGAAGGAACGATAGAAGAAAAAATTTATGATTTACAGCAGAAGAAAAGGGAATTGATTGATCAGGTCATTCAGCCAGGTGAAACAATGCTTTCCAGTCTGAGTGAAGAAGATGTCAGAGAACTGCTGAGTCTGTAGGAGAGGCACATTTGTGTCTCTTTTTCATGTTCTGGATAGGATTCCCTTTTTTCGTTAAACCAACATTTAAACATCCAAGCGTGTGAACGGTTAAACAACTCTTTGACCTTCTTTCATACCAGGCAATTCCGGTATTAGATTTTTGCTCAACTTTCACAGAAGGAAATGGATAAGTGAGCCTTGGCAGAGAGCGTGAGTTGCACTGCTCAAGTTGACTTTGGATTAACTATTTTCACTGAGCACTCTGGATAAACCTATCCCCATCGTTCTTTTAGTTTTACAGCTTTTTATTTGCAGTTTGTGTAAGATGCGACGTAACTTCTGTTTACGCTAAATCTTTAGCTGATAATGGAAGCAAGTTACTCCGGCTACCGCTCTGGGAAATACACTGCGCATTTCGCGGGCGGCTGGTGAGCCCCTTCATGCTAACGCATTTCAGTGTCTCACCTATGCCTCTCTTCCCGCAGAAGTCTCCGTGTATTTCCCAGAGCTGGTTAGCGGATTGCTGTCACTTACTACCTGTGCAATAGCTAAACTAGTAATACACAGCTTTACCAGTCCGGGTGAGCGGCGGGCGGTGACTCCTCGAAAATACAAACCAATTTTCTTCGTGCGATGCGAATGCTGACGAAGCGTTCCTTGTCCTGCGGGAATAGCACGTGTCCGAAGACCCCGCAGAGTGGTTTTCTCGAGGAGGCTGAGGCCGTGCCCTAAGGATGCGCATCCGCCCAGAGCGATCCCGGACGGCGGCAAGAGCACTTATCTCCAAGAATAAACTTAATTTACTTCGCATTTTATATCAACTATGCAGTAATAAAAAAGAAAAATATCTTGTGAATAGCCTTTTTTCATCAGGTTTGCAAGGGGATTATTAGAGACCTTCCAAGTTTAACCCAGTTAACTGTTTAAGCTAATTTTCTTGGTGCGAATGTTGAGACTTTTGTTTGCATCGCAATAAATCGGGGAAAATAGAATAGAAATAGCGCACGAAAGGATGTTGGTTTTCATGGCAAGAAAAATACTTGCTTATTTCAAATCAGAGAATGATGCCGAATCAGCCCGTTCTGCACTAAAAACACTTAAGGTGACCAATTTAATTGTCGATCAGATTCCCGCAACAGATGAGAATCCAAGATATATACCAATTGCCCCAATAGGCCCAACCTGGGGAGTAACTGGAACAGTCGGTCTCAATAAAGTTGGTGGGGAAGAAGCTTCACAGGACAGTGATGCGCCTCTAACACATTTAATTGAAGGACAAATAGAGGAAGACGACCTTAATGATGCGATCGGAATATTAATGAAAAATAATGCGTTCGAGCTGGAAAAATAAATAATTGAAGGAGAAGGGTATGCACCACCTGCTCCTGCAGTTATTTATTTCCGTTGTTAGGCTCTATTGCTCGATTTGTTGCTATTGGTTCAGTGTAAATAATTTACGAGGCCTTCCTTTTAAATATGGACGTTCCTCACCCGATACTTTAATGACATCCCCTGAAAGCAGCTTGTTCACCGTGCGTTCAGCACTTCGCTTTGTAACTTTATAATAGCTGGCAATGTCATTTGATGAAAATGGTTCGTTATTTCTTTCCGTAATGAAGTCTATAAAATTATAGGATAGCTCATTATTCAAACGGGCTTTATGAATCAGTTCATGAAACAGACGGGATGTATCGATGTCCCGTTTGATGCCGATTGGTCCGATGATGTCTTTTCTTTCATTTACAATATAACTGAGGCTTCTTTTGTCTTTGCCGCATTTTTCCATTGCCAGCAGTGCGTGTGCTTCCGATTCTTTGGCAGTTAATCCGAGTCCGAATCCCATATCAATTGTCATATCTATCGTTGATCCAATCTCTCTCATGAGAGGGAAGTCACGATAATGGTTCTGCAGGTGATCGAGCAGCTTTTTCGTTCCCACCAGAACAAATTGGTCGTTTCTGTTATGGGAAAGAAAAGAATCCGTGCGTTGTGCAAAACCTGCTAAAATGTCTTTTAAGTGATAAAGATTTTGTTCATATGACTGTTGATTATCTTCTGATTCGGTTTCCGATTCCTTTATCCGTATATAACCGGTGACAAGCTGTGTTCCAGTAGTTTTCTTCAGGTCTGTAAGGGATTTTGCCTGTTCAATTGCCCTTTTGATGTTTATATCGGGTATGCTCATGCAGATTACTGGTATACCGGCATCTTTCATATGGGATTCCACTTCTCTGGAGCATGTAAGAACATTATCAATCTTACCTTCTTCCCAATTTTTTTTATGGAAATTGGCAATTTGATCAATATCAGGCTGGGGATCTTTCCCAAAGCTATACGAATAGATGGATTTACCTTCAAAGCCGAGCTCCTCTGCAACTTCCCTCAGATATTTACCATTGAAAATATCAATCGATATCCTGTCGAGCTCCTGATTGAAGATATTTCTTAACCGGTAGAAAGAAGTAAGAATCATATACTCATCATGGGCGATGTGCACCGCGGGAAGGCTCTTTCTTTTAATCTTGTCTTTCGCATAAATGTAGGAAAGCGACCCTGTAAATAAGTAGACATCACACATGAAAGCCCTTTCAACCAATTCCGGAACTTCCCTCGAATGAGAGTATGAAAAAGGCAGGATTTCTATTTCGACATATCCTTCAGTTAAAGCAACAACCCGGTCTATGGTTTCCGGTCGGCCAAATACCGCAATTTTTGTATTCAATTGAATACACTCCTATCTTATAAAAGTTTGCTGTTAAAAGTCAGCTGACTAAATAATTTCTTAACATCCTTCCAATTTCGGCTAGATAGTACTGTGCCATACCATTATTGCTCCAGCCTTCGGTCAGTACGGCGACCTCCATCGTGTTGCCGTTAGCTTCCATAATGGCAGCGTCATGTTCGACACCTTGTAATTCACCAGTCTTATGATATATTTTAATGGTTGAATCGTATTGGTGATAACTGGAAAGTTTACTGTTAAATTGCTGATTGCCAAGTATCTTCTTTATATTCCTTCTGCTGTTTTCTGTAAAAAAGCCATTTTCCCTTGAAAAGTGGGTGAGTAAGTTGCATACATCACAGGCTGTGGTAACGTTTTCAAAACCGTCCATTCGAGAGACCTGATCCATGAAATTTCTTCCAAGGTTCGTATTGCTGCAACCGAGCTTTCTTGCAAATTGATTTGTCTGTTCCGCGCCAATTGTTTCCAGTAAAATGTTGGAGGCAGTATTGTCGGACACAATCGTCATCAGTTCAACCAGATTCTGATAACTGTATACATGGCAGTTCGTTAAATAGCTGATGACTCCTGATCCACCGACCATTTTCTTGGAATCAATGTAAACGAGTTTGTCTAATAAAAGGGAACCGGTCTCCACCTGCTCGTACACTTTAGCCAAAATGAATAATTTAGCGAGACTAGCGGATTGTCTTGGTTTATCGGCATTTATGTTAATATTACCTTCATCGGTATGTACGGCTATGGAGAAGTTTTCTCTATCATCGTTTATTAACGAAAGCAAGGCAGATTCCAATTTTGCAAGACTCATTTCCTTCCCCCTTTCATTGGCACAAGTATGGAAGTATTATTAGCAACTATCATATTGAATTTTCTTAATATTGTCAAGAAATCACTTTAAATTTCTGTCTAATCCTCCCTCCTTAGTGACAATAAAACCGATTACATTTCCAATCTATGAAAAAATATTCAGTGAAGAAGGAGAATACAATTTGATTGTAATTTTTAGAATAATAGGTTAATATAAACATTGAGTAGCCTTTTTTACATAATTTAATGGCTATCAAAAGAAATGGGGGTCAGATTAATATGAAGTTTTCCAAAAAGTCACTTTTATTACTTGTTTTTGGTTTACTGCTGAGTGTAGTACTTGTTGCTTGTGCGAGCGAACCGGACGAGTCAGGAACAGAAGATGACAGTGCTGAAGAAACAGAAGGCACAGAAGGAACTGAAGGTGGAGATGGTACTGGTGGAAACCTGGTAATTGCCAACCTGTCTGATGCAGTATCCTTGGATCCTGCCGGTTCAAATGATGTACCTTCAAGTGATGTACAGGCAAATATTTATGAATCACTAATAAAGCAAGATGAAAATATGGAAGTACAGCCTAGCCTGGCTGAGAGCTGGGAACCTGTTGACGATTCAACTTGGGAATTCAAGCTTCGCGAAGGAGTAATATTTCATGACGGTTCCGAGTTTAATGCGGAGGTAGTTAAAGCTAACATCGAGCGTATATTGGATCCGGATGTGGCATCACCACGTGCTTTCCTTTACGATATGGTTACGGATATCGAAATAGTGGATGACTATACTGTCCGCTTTACTACTGAGTTTCCTTTCTCTCCACTTCCAGCTCACTTAGCACATAGTGGTGGAGCAATGGTATCCTTGGAACAAATAAAGGCAGACTATGCTGCAATGGAAGAAGGGGAAGAGCCAGGGAGCGTAATTAATGAAAATCCAATTGGTACAGGTTTCTTCAAGTTTGAGGAGTGGAACGCTGGAACTGATATTACACTCGTTAAAAACGAAGATTACTGGGGTGAGCCTGCAAAGCTTGACTCTGTTACATTTAAAGTTGTAAGTGAGGGGTTGACCCGTGTTGCTGAACTGGACACAGGGGAATCACATATCGCCAATCCAATCAGCCCGAATGACGTTGCACAGGTGGAAGCGATGGATGGTGCAAGTGTAGCACAGCAAGGTAGTGTTGGATTGTCTTATATTGGATTCAATATGGAAAAAGAGCCATTCGATGATCCGCTTGTCCGTCAGGCAATCAATATGGCAATAGACAGAGAACAAATTATCAACGGTATTTATGACGGTATCGGAACCCCGGCTGCAGGACCATTGGCACCGGATGTTTTCGGGTATGATGAGAATGTGTCCGGACTTGAGTATGACCCGGATGCTGCAAGAGAACTATTGGCAGAAGCAGGATATGAAGATGGATTCTCTACTACTCTATGGACAAATGATAATCAGGAACGAATTGATACAGCAACTAACATTCAGGCACAGCTTGAAGAATTCGGAATTGATATTGAAATTGAAGTTGTAGAATGGGGTGCTTACCTGGAGCAGACTGCAAATGGAGAGCACGAAATGTTTATCCTTGGCTGGTCAACTGTTACTGGGGATGCGGACTATGGATTGTATGCATTACTTCACTCTGATAACATCGGAGAACCAGGTAACCGCACATTTACTGCAGACCCTGAGTTAGATGCTTTGCTAGATCAAGCACGTCAGGAGCCAGATCCAGATACACGTCTTGAATTATACAGTGAGATTCAGGAAATGCTTGTAGATATCGCACCGATGCTTTATGTTCATCACCAGGATTATATATTGGGTGTAAGTGATTCAGTTAAGGGACTAACCCAACTTCCAACGGGTATCCTTCAATTGCAGGAAGTTTATATCGAACAATAAACGTGAATAGGAATAAGCTCAGAATGGTGAATTCACCATTCTGAGCTTATTTTTTTAAAAGTAAAAGACTCTATTCGCTATGAATAGAGTCTTTTTTCAACGTATTAAACAACCGTCGGCTGATGCTCCCCGTTTTTGATTTCTTCCATATAATGGCAGGCGGCCATGTGGCCATCCGTCATTCCGTCTCCATTGCGAAGTTCTGGTACCTCTGTTCTGCAGAGGTCTGTGGCAAATGGGCAGCGTGTATGGAATCTGCAGCCGGCAGGTGGATCAATTGGAGAAGGCACATCCCCCTTTAGGATGATTCGCTCTCTTTTAACCTCTGTATTTGTACTAGGGATTGCAGAAAGCAGTGCCTTCGTATATGGATGCATCTGATTGTTGAACAATGATTTTTTATCAGCTATTTCAACGATTTTTCCTAGATACATAACAATTATTCTATCAGAAATGTGACGGACAACTCCTAAGTCGTGGGAAATAAACAGGTACGTCAATTTAAAGTCACGCTGAAGCTTTTTAAGCAGATTAATGACCTGAGCCTGGATGGATACGTCCAACGCTGATACAGCTTCATCGGCAATGATCAGCTGAGGGTCAACAGAAAGTGCTCTGGCAATGCCAATTCTTTGACGTTGGCCTCCACTGAATTCATGTGGGAGACGATCAGCCTGATGGGGCCCTAGACCGACAGTTTGCATCAGTTCAAGAACACGGTCATTACGTTCCTGTTTCGGTACGGAATTTTGTATTTCCATTGCTTCCGTCAGTATCTGACGTACTGTATGGCGCGGATTGATGGATGCGTATGGATCCTGGAAAATAATCTGCATATCTTTTCTTACTTTATTCATCTCTTTTTTACTGTAATCAAGCAGATTATTCCCGTCAAATTCCACTTCACCACTTGTTGGTTCATCAAGTCTGAGGATTGCTCTCCCAGTTGTTGATTTTCCGCAACCGGACTCACCTACAATACTTAACGTTTCACCTTCATAAATGGTAAAGGATACACCGTCAACAGCTTTTACATGATTTACAGTTCTGCCTAAGATTCCGCCTTTGATAGGGAAATATTGTTTTAAGTCGGTAACTTTAAGTAGTTCTTTCTGTTTCTGCATGAACATCCACCTCCGGATCGCCATTCCATTCATCTGAATAGATCCAGCAACGAATTTGGTTACCTTCTTCATCTGTTATCAGGTCAGGCAGGTTCTCTCTGCAAAGATCTGTAGCAAACGGGCAGCGAGGGGCAAATCGGCACCCTTTCGGCATTTCTGCAGGACTTGGCACAGAACCTCTAATAACGGAAAGGTCGCCCTCTATATCATGGTCGTGCGGTGGAATTGATTTCATCAAACCAACTGTATAAGGGTGTTTAGGTGACTTGAATAAGGTTTTCGCATCTGTGAATTCCACTACTTTACCGGCATACATGACAGCTACATAGTCACATGTCTCTGCAACGACACCGAGGTCGTGGGTAATCAATAAAATCCCCATACCGAGACGTTCCTGTAAATCCTTCATCAAATCCAGAATTTGTGCCTGAATTGTTACATCCAACGCGGTTGTTGGCTCGTCAGCAATAAGCAAATCCGGATCACAGGCGAGCGCCATTGCAATCATTACTCTTTGTCTCATACCGCCGGATAGTTCATGTGGATATTGATCGACACGTTTTTCAGGTGAAGGGATTCCAACAAGCTTCAGCATTTCAATGGAACGCTCTTTTGCCTGTTTTTTGTTTAATCCCTGATGTATTTTGTAAGATTCGCTAATTTGCTGTCCTACTGTAAAGGTAGGGTTCAGGGATGTCATCGGCTCCTGAAATATCATGGATATTTCGTTTCCGCGTATTTTACGCATTTGAGCTTCAGTTTTGTCCAGAAGGTTTTCGCCCTTGAAGCGGATTTCGCCACCAACAATTTTCCCTGGGTCTTCAATTAAACGGAGAATGGAGAGGGAAGTAATACTCTTTCCCGAACCAGATTCACCAACGACACCAAGAATCTTTCCTTTAGGAATGGTAAATGAAACACCATCAACAGCCTTAACTTCAAGATCTTTAGTGAAAAATGAAGTCTGTAAATCTTTTATTTCCAATATATTTTCATACGTATTGGGTGCGCTTGTCATATTGGTTCTCCTTTCTGTTAATCTATTGGTATGGTCTGAGATTTTTAGTCCAGGTCAATTCGTTTATTCAAGTATCTGTACGTAATATCTACAATTAAGTTAACAATTACAAACAAGAGTGCAACTACTAAAATAGTACCTTGTACAACTGGGAAATCCCTAGCTTTTATAGAATCAATAATCAATTTACCCATTCCGTTTACAGCGAATACAGATTCAGTAAGCACAGCGCCACCAAGCAATCCGCCGAATTGAAGTCCGACAACGGTAACAACAGGAATCAGTGCATTTTTTAATGCATGCTGGTATACGACAATTCGCTCCTTAACACCTTTGGCCCTCGCTGTACGTATATAATCCTGGCCAATAACATCCAGCATGCTTGAGCGTGTCATTCTAGCGATAATCGCCGCACTGCCTGTACCAAGTGTGATAACCGGCAGGACGACCTGTTGGAAGCTTCCCCAGCCAGAGGGCTTAAACCAGCTTGTATCACTGATAAATGGAACCCAGCTCGGTAAATCGATACCGATGGCAAACCATTGTATTAACATGAGTCCCAACCAGAAATTAGGCATCGATAGTCCAAAAAGCGCAATAAGCATGAGAGAAGTGTCAGCAAATGAGTATTTTCTCGTTGCAGAAATGACGCCTGCAATCAATCCGATAAAAACTGCTACGATTGTACTGTATACGGCAAGTTCCACGGTCACCCAAAAGCGTGCACCAATTTCGCTTGTGACATCTCTGCCACTGCGCATGGAATTGCCAAGGTCTCCCTGCAGTGCATCACCTATATAGGAAAGATACTGAACAGGCAACGGGTCGTTCAAGCCTAATCTTTCTCTGATATTTTCCACCTGTTCTTTCGGGGCACTTTCACCAGCCATAATTTGCGCAGGGTCACCTGGAACGAGATGCATCATACTGAATACTAAGATAGAAACCCCTATCAGCACTGGGATAGTTTGAATGATTCTCCTGATAATATATTTAAACAAGACCGTTCACCTCTTTCTATTCTTTCGTTTTAGGATCAAATGCATCTCTTAAACCATCACCAAGCATGTTGAAGGCAAGTACAACGGCTACGATTGCAAGTCCGGGAAATAGTGCCACATGTGGTGCATTGTAAAGGAAGTTCCGTCCATCACTCAGCATGGCTCCCCATTCTGGTGTAGGAGGTTGTGCACCTAATCCGAGGAAGGATAGACCACTGGCGGATAGAATAGCTGTTGCGATATTAAGCGTTGCTTGTACGATAATTGGTGAAGTTATATTAGGGAATATATGTTTGAATATGATTCTCGCATCACTGGCTCCCAGGGCTTTCATAGCGTCAATGTACTCCAGCTTTTTAACCGATAAAGTTGAGCCGCGGACAATCCTCGCAAATACAGGGATAGACGAAATTGCTACCGCGATAATTACATTTACCAGGCTTCCGCCAAGTACGGTAACGATTGCAAGGGCAAGAAGAATTCCAGGAAACGCAAGCAGGATATCCATCAGCCTCATGATAATACTGTCGATGCGTCCACCGTAATAACCGGCGATAATTCCAAATAATACCCCGACGGTTGCTCCAAGCAGAACAGAAAAGAAACCAACCAATAATGTGAGGCCTGTTCCATGTATTATCCTGCTGAAAATGTCACGCCCGAAGTTATCCGTGCCAAACCAATGCTCAAATGAAGGCGGTTGCAGTTTATTAACCATAATTTGTGTTTGTGGGGCATAGGGAGTTATATATGGGCCGATTAATGCAACAAGGATAAAGAAAAGAATGAGAAAGCCGCCAATCATGGCCGATTTATTTTTCTTCAGCTTCCGGAGAACAATATTCCAGTTTCTGAACCGTGGATTAGGAGGCTTTACAGCAGTTCTGGGATTGTCTATATGTTCTGTCGAATGGCTCATCTATTTATTTACATCCTCTCTATAATATATTGGTGTTTCATAGGTTTGCTATTTTTTGATTATACCACGAAAAAGAGGTTTTACAATATGGGTATAACTGTATTATGAAAGTCTAATAGAATCTTGCTCTATAGGATGGAAGCTCCTCATCCCAGGATTTCCGACATACTACGATACATAGAAGAAAACTGTCGAAAAATAATATTTATATAAATTCCATTAGTCATTATATTCAGTATATGGTATTCTGGGAAAGAAGAAATTATTTAGAGAAGGAGCTCATTTACCATGGAACAATTGCTCGAGAAAATGAATATAGAGAAACCTATTATTCAAGCTGGCATGGCCGGTGGAATCACGACACCGGAGCTGGTGGCTGCTGTTTCAAATGCAGGTGCACTCGGCACAATTGGAGCAGGATATATGAGCCCATCTTCTTTAAAGAAAACAATTTCTGAAGTGAAACAGAGAACCGACCGTCCGTTTGCGGTAAATATTTTTGCAACGAATCTGGAAGTGTTTTCTACGGAAATTAAGGAAATGCAGCAGCTATTGAATGCCTACAGGAAGGAACTTGGCATAGAAATGGGGAGGGAGCAGGTAAAGGTAAAAGACTATTTGCAGGAAAAAGTCTATACGGTAATCAAGGAAAAAATCCCTGTGGTCAGTACGGCGTTTGGAGTGCTATCATCGCTTCTGATCGACCGATTGAAGCAGCGTGATGTTTTGCTTGTAGGAATGGCGACGAATTTGGATGAAGCATTGCTGCTGCAGGACGCTGGGTACGACTTCATCGTGGCCCAAGGCTATGAAGCCGGAGGACACCGGGGAACTTTTAATACAGATCAGTATCCTGATGGGTGTGATATTAGCCTGAATGTGCTTGTTCAGTCATTTCTTGAGAATATTTCTCTTCCAGTAATCGCTGCAGGAGGAATCCATGCAAAAGAACAGATTGAAGGGTTTTTAAAGCAGGGAGCTTCAGGTGTTCAGCTTGGTACACGGTTCCTGATGGCGAAAGAAGCGGGAACGAACGACTCTTACAGACGTGCCCTTGTTAAAGCTGACTATGGTGATACGGTCATTACGAATGTATTTTCCGGCAGACCTGCAAGGGCACTTGGCAACCGTTTTATAAATGAATTGGAACAAAGTGGAATAGACCGTCTGCCTTTTCCTATTCAGAATGAACTGACAAAAGACATACGTGCAGCTGGTGCCTCCTATGCTAATGCGGAAGTGCAATCTCTATGGGCTGGACAGGGTGTAGGCGCAATCAAGGAAGAAGAGACAGTGGAGGAGATAATCAGTTCGTTATTCCACCAAGAAAATATCCATCTAGAAAAAGTCGATTCCTAGGCCAAAAGAATGGATTTTACAGATTAAGAGTGTTATGACTTTACAATTCTATTAAGTTGGCAATTATTTGACAATAATATGAAACTGAGTGTAAGATATCCTTACTATAAAATTAATTAAAAAGGGGAGTTTTTTTATGAAAAAGAGAAACTTGTTTTTGAAAGCGATATTATTATCTGCAATGGTTCTTTTCCTCGCCGCATGTGGTGGGGATGACAATGAGGCTTCAGAAGGCGAAGGGAATGGCGATGCTGGCGATGCTCCAGACTTCCTGCAAATGCTGACAGGCGGAACAAGTGGTACATACTACCCGCTCGGTGGAGAAATGGCTACGAACATTACAGAAGCAACAGGTATTCAGACAGATGCCGTTTCATCTAATGCATCGGCTGATAATGTAATCGCATTACAGGAGGGCGAAGCGGAACTTGCCTTTGTACAGACAGATGTTGTGGCCAATGCAATTGAAGGCGTCAATGCTTTTGAAGGAAATCCGGTTGACAACGTGCTTGCTGTCGGATCACTTTATCCTGAAACAATTCAAATTGTGACAACAGCAGACTCAGGTATTGAATCTGTTGAAGATTTAGCTGGTAAAACAGTATCTGTAGGGGCTCCTGGATCAGGAACCTACGTCAATGCAGAACAGATTCTCGAAGTTCACGGAATGAGTATGGACGATATCGATGCTCAAAACCTTGATTTTGGTGAATCTACTGGCGGAATTCAGGATGGAAACATCGATGCGGCATTTATTACGGCAGGAACGCCAACAGGGGCTGTAGAAGGCTTATCCGCTACAGTAGACGTTTCAATTGTACCGATTGCCCAGGATAAGATTGATGAAATGATTGAACAGTATCCTTACTATGCAGAGGATGCAATCGAAGCAGGAACTTACGGACTGGATGAAGAGGTAAAAACCGTAGCTGTACTGGCAATGCTTGCTGTGGCAGAGGATGTTCCTGAAGATACAGTATATGAACTTACAAAAGCGGTTTATGAAAATGCGTCAAGCATGGCTCATGACAAATCTCAATTCATTACTCTTGAAACTGCTTTAGACGGTATTGGTATTGACTTACACCCAGGCGCACAAAAATACTTCGATGAAGAAGGAATTAGTGCAGAATAGGATAATAAAATAAAAAGAAATGGCCGACTGTCCACCTTTGGCTGTCGGCTGTTTTTTGATTTTAACTTGCTTCATAGGTGGATCAGCATATGAAACATAGAATAAAAATGATAATGGTAATTACTATATTACTTAGTTTAATAGGATTTTCCCTGTTTTTCCCTTTTCTTACTGCATTGGTATTTTATGAAAAAAACACCAACGACTTAGTAGCGTTTCTCCCAATTTCAGCAGGAGACACATTCCAGCTGATTTTCACCCACTCAATACACTTGACAGATGTTGTTGAAAAATATGTAGTGATGGACAACCATGACATGAAACAATACGAGATTGTTTATGAGGAATTTGGCATTGGTATGCCTTCAAATGCCCAGGAAGGCGAAACATTTGTCTATGAAAATGGGAAATATCATGTAAAAGATCTGGATAATTACTTTTCCTCGATGAAGGTCAGAAATGGAAAAACGGTTTCTGAGAACCGTCTTGCATGGGAATCCGCCTCACCCGATAAAAACACCTCTGGAGAAACGCACGTCGTATGGTTAAATGACTATTTCGAACCAGGTGCATGGTTTACCTTGAAAGTTGAAGAACTAACCCTATGGGAGTATTTGGAAGGAGTGAAAATTCAATGAGTGAAACGAAAGATCCGAATCAGTTAACGAAAGAACAACAGGAATTATTGGAGAAATATGATGCTGAGTCAAATACTCGTGATGTAGGCGGAATAGTCGGCAAAGTGATCTTTTTTACGTTAATCGCCTTCTCGCTATTCCAGATTTACACAGGAATTTTCGGGCAATATACGGCGTATCTTCAACGCACCATTCACTTGGGCTTTGCGTTATCATTGATATTTCTGTTGTTTCCCGCAAGAAGAAAAACAAAAAAATCATCCATACCTTGGTATGACTATATACTTGTTCTGTTATCGATAATTGTCTGTGGCTATTGGCCGGTATTCTATGATACCCTTGTCCAGCAAATTGGAAGCATCAATGGAACACAGTTAATCATAGGGGGAGTGGCTATATTGCTCGTCCTGGAAGCCGCCAGAAGAGCAGTCGGTCTCCCGATCACAATAATAGCCATACTATTTCTCACCTATGCGTTATTGGGTCCGAATATGCCTGGTATGCTTGCCCATAGAGGGTTGAGTTTGAACCAATTGGTCGACTCAATGTTTTTTACAACGGAAGGAATTTTAGGCACACCATTACAGGTATCCTCCACCTATATTTTCCTGTTCCTTTTATTTGGTGCATTTCTGGTACAGACAGGTGTTGGGCAGTATTTTAATGACCTGGCTATTTCCATAGCGGGGAAACGTACAGGCGGGCCTGCGAAGGTAGCTATTTTTTCTAGTGCATTAAACGGAACAATATCAGGAAGTTCAGTAGCGAATACGGTAACCACCGGTTCGTATACGATTCCGATGATGAAAAAACTTGGGTATCACAAAAACTTTGCTGGAGCAGTAGAAGCAGCTGCATCTACAGGCGGCCAGATTATGCCGCCAATCATGGGTGCGGCAGCATTTCTGATGATTGAATTTGCCGGAGAAAGCTACTGGAATATAGCTAAAGCGGCGACAATCCCTGCTATCTTATATTTTGCTGGAATATGGATCATGACTCATCTTGAGGCAAAAAGAATCGGTCTGTATGGTCTGCCTGACAAAGATATACCACCTAAAGCAACTGTACTCAAAAAAATTCACTTATTACTGCCGATTTTGGCTATTGTATACTTTTTATTCGTAGGAGTCAGTGTGGAAAGAGCAGCACTTTATGGAATTTTAACAACAATTATTGTCAGCCTGTTCAGGAAAGATACACGCATCACTCCAAGTAAGTTTATCGTGGCATTGCAGTCAGGTGCCAGAACCGCCTTGGGTGTTGCTGCTGCAACTGCGTGTGCAGGTATTATTGTAGGTGTTGTGACCAAGACCGGGTTAGGTCTTAAGCTAGGAAATAGTCTCGTAAGCATTGCCGGTACACTTGCCAATTCAATTGAAGCACAATTGCTTTTAACGTTATTCTTTACGATGATCGCTTCGATCATCTTAGGGATGGGATCACCGACTACAGCGAACTACATTATTACGTCAACGATAGCATTGCCTGCAATCCTGGCATTGAATGATAATCTTGAGGTTGCCATCCCGGTACTTGCTGCACATATGTTTGTGTTCTATTTTGGTATTGTCGCGGACATCACACCTCCAGTAGCGCTGGCTGCCTTTGCGGCAACAGGGATATCCGGGGGTGAGCCGATACGAACTGGGTTTAATGCAGCAAAGCTGGCAATCGCAGCATTTATTATTCCGTACATGTTTGTGCTAAACCCTACTCTGCTGATGATTGACGCCAGCTTTTTGGATGTCACCTGGGCTTTACTGACGGCACTAGTAGGTATGATAGCCATTGGGGCCTGTATGATTGGCTATTGGTACAAGCCGCTTAATTGGTTTGAAAGAATCATTACACTGGTAACAGGGTTCATGCTCCTCTATCCAGAAGGAAATACGGATCTTTTCGGTCTGGGAATATTTGCCGTACTTCTGGTGATTCAAATCATTAAAAGAGAAGATAAAAACGACCAATTGAGACGGTTGGGAAGAGAAGCATAGATGAAAATATATTATAATGAAGGTGATTGAGTATATATACTCGGTCACCTTCATTTTCTGTTAATCTATAAGTAAAAAAACAATTGTTTTATAAAGGCTGGTTTCTTATGAAAAAGCAACATGATTTTACGCAAGGAAATATTTTAAGGCAATTATTTATTTTCTCCGGTCCGATCATACTCACAAACCTGCTGCAAACATCCTATCAGTTTATTGACAGCCTCTGGGTCGGTAACCTGCTCGGTGCAAATGCACTAGGTGCAATAGGTGTATCAAGCACGATTATTTTTATTGTGCTTTCATTTATTATCGGATTAAACAATGCTGCACTGACAATATTGTCGCAACAGAAGGGCAAAGACAATGAAGAGGGGTTAAAAAGCTATCTGAATGCATTTGTGGTGTTATTGACGACAATTGCCATCATACTTGGACCTGTCGGCTATCTGTTTTCCGAACAATTTCTATGGCTCCTTGGTACGCCAGAAGAAATGATGGTCCAGGCAAATGCCTATCTTCAAATTAATTTCCTTGGGATCCTATTCCTGTTTGGTTATAACTTTATAAGTACCGTATTACGCTCTCTTGGCGACAGCAAAACACCGCTTCGCTTCGTAACAATTGCCGTACTTTTGAACATCTTTTTGGATCCTCTTTTAATAAGTGGCTTTGATTGGGGAGTGGAGGGTGCTGCATACGCAACGATCCTTTCCCAAGGAATTGCATTTTTATATGGAGTTTTTTATATGCTGCATAAAAAACTTGCTCCATTCAGTCTCCCAAAACTGCCAGCCAAATCAGAAGTTCGTTTGATTCTGAATCTGGGAATTCCCTCTGGCTTGCAGATGTCCGTAATCTCTGCAGGTTCCGCTGCAATCATGAGTGTTGTCACGGTTTTTGGCGGCGGAGTCGTAGCTGGTTTCAGTGCAGCACAGCGTCTTGATAGTGTACTGATGCTCCCGGCCCATGCTCTCAGTACAGCGGTTAGCAGTATGGCAGGACAAAATATAGGAGTTAAAAATTGGCGTCGTGTTAAAGACATTGCTAAATATGGCGTGCTATACAATTTTTCTGTTATGCTTCTCGTAGGAATCATAGTTGCCTTTTTTGCAGAATACGGTATAAAATTATTTATTCGTGAAGAAGAGGCAATTGAATTTGGCACAAGATATTTGCAGATTATTGCACTATGTTATCCGTTTTTGGGTATTAATTTCATTCTGAATGGAATAGTCAGAGCAGCAGGCGCAATGTATCAGGTACTCATTTTGAATATCATCTCGTTTTGGGTTTTACGCTACCCACTCACCGCGTTATTTGCTGGGATTTTTGGTGACATTGGAATTGCGGTGGGGATGGGAATGAGCTTTATCATCAGCAGCATGGTTGCCATTCTTTATTATCGCTTCGGTAAATGGAGGGAGAAGGATTTGTTTAAAACGAGTGGAGCTAATCAATGAAACTAGTTATCAGGCTATTTATGACAGGTATTATATCAGGTTTAATACTCGGAGGATTTTTAAAGCTTGCTGAGCAGTGGACAAGCAAAAAAGTATATGTTCTTTTGATGAATATTGATTATTTTCCAGTTGTTGGAGAGTGGGTTTTAAGTGGGACAATGGAATTCTCTTTGCACTTGATTGTGTCCGTAGTGCTTGTATATGTCTTGTATATTTGGCTCAAGTCTAGAAATATCCAGACAAGACCAAAGCCGTATATCATCATTAATACGCTAATCGGTGGTTTGCTTTATGGTACGACAGCTTTATCGGAGCGGACACCTCGGATTGCTGATCTCGAAGCTTTATTTTATTGGCTTGCGGGGCATATGCTGTATGGTTTTGTCGTTTGGATTCTTATAGTTGTAACAGTTGAAAAGGAAAGATCAGCATGAAAATCAACAAAAAAATGAAACAGGCTTTAAACCAGGTTCTGGGAATAGCTCTAGTGCTTATTGGTGCGTTTCTATTACTGTCATTCCTGACATATGAGAATCCCCTTAATGTTTCGGAAAAGAAATCCCCTATGATCAGTGACGAGGTTTGGAACTACAAACCGGTCGTGGAAAAATATGCCACAGAGTATGAAGTTTCTGAGTATGCAGATGTACTTCTGGCAATGATGATGCAGGAATCCGGGGGGAGAGGGTCTGACCCGATGCAATCCTCTGAGAGCTATTGTGGGAAAAAAGGATGTATCAACGATCCCGAATTATCTATAAAACAAGGAGTCTATTATTTTTCAAAAACTTTGAAAGATGCGAATGGCGACCTGCAATTGGCGGTTCAATCCTATAACTTTGGACGAGGATTTATTGATTATGTAAGAAAAGAAAAGGGTACATATTCAGAAGAGGCTGCCATCGATTTTTCAAGGGAAATGTACGAGACTGCGCCCGACCAATCGATCTATACATGTCTTCGTGAAGAGGCCAAGCAGTATGAGGCATGCTACGGAGACATATACTATGTTCGTTCTGTTATGCAATACAGGGATGTATTAGCAATGGAATTGAGAAACTGGTAAGATAAAGAAAAGCGCAGATAAACCTAGACAAAACAACATATTAACCTATTAGGAGGAGTTAAAATGGTAAAAGCAATCTACACAGAAAAAGCACCAGCAGCAATTGGTCCATATTCCCAGGCAATACAGGCAGGTGACTTCCTATACGTTTCAGGGCAAATCCCAATTAATCCACAATCCGGTGAAGTAGTTGAAGGAATTGCAAATCAGACAAAACAAGTACTTGAAAATTTAAAAGCAATTCTTGATGAGGCAGGTACTGACTTTTCACAAGTTGTTAAATTCACCATTTATCTATCATCAATGGATGATTTTACGAAAGTGAATGAAATCTATGGTGGATTTTTAACAGAGCCGTATCCAGCGAGAGCAACGGTTGAGGTAAGCCGCCTGCCTAAAGATGTTTTAATTGAAATGGACGTTATCGCATATACCAAATAATCAGGAGGAATTCTTCATGGAAAATTTTACGTATCAGAATCCGACAAAACTTATTTTTGGTAAAGGACAAATTGAAAAGCTGTCTGAGGAAATAAAACTTTACGGGAAGCGTGTTCTAATCGTTTACGGTGGAGGAAGCATAAAAAGAAATGGAATATATGATAAAGTTATTAATGAATTAGGTAAAATGGGCGCTGAAATATTTGAATTGTCAGGTGTAGAACCAAACCCGCGTATTTCTACAGTCCGTAAAGGCGTGAAAATCTGTAAGGACGAAGCAATTGAATTTCTTTTGGCAGTAGGTGGAGGAAGTACGATCGATTGCACAAAGGCAATCGCGGTTGGAGCAACGACAGAGGAAGATATGTGGGATGTTGTTACGAAGAAGGTCCAGGTGGAAGGAGCATTACCGTTCGGTACAGTTTTAACACTTGCCGCCACTGGATCGGAAATGAATGCAGGATCGGTAATCACAAACTGGGAAACCAATGAAAAGCATGGGTGGGGGACAGCCTATACATACCCTAAATTTTCCATTTTGGATCCAGAGAACACTTTTTCTGTTCCGCGTGATCAAACGATCTACGGGATCGTTGATATGATGTCACATGTATTGGAGCATTATTTCCATAAGGCGACAAATACACCTGTTCAGGATCGTTTCTGTGAAAGTATTCTATTAACCGTAATGGAAACTGCACCAAAGCTTCTGGAAGACCCGGAAAATTACGATTACCGCTCAACAATCATGCTTAGTGGGACGCTTGCATTAAATAATATGCTGAATATGGGATTCCGAGGTGATTGGGCAACACATAATCTGGAGCATGCGGTATCGGCAGTACACGATATCCCGCATGGTGGAGGATTAGCCATCTTGTTCCCAAACTGGATGAAACATGTTCTGGATGAAGAAAATGCTCCTCGATTTAAACAGCTTGCCGTTCGTGTATTTGGAGTAGATACTACTGGAAAGTCAGATAAGGAAGCGGCACTGGAAGGAATTGACAGGCTCCGTGAATTCTGGACCAGCATTGGCGCCCCATCAACTCTTAGGGATTATGATATTGATGAAAGCACAATTGAATTAATGGCTGAAAAAACAGTTGTAGCCCAACCGGAGTATGGCAGATATAAAATTCTTACCAAACAGGATTCGCTTGATATTTTTAAAGCAAGTCTTTAATTTTACGCGTTGATGGAACTGCGTTATCTGTCCTATCGAAAAGCTGTTGTAAGTGACACAATATGGGTAAACTGCGAAGTAACATCTGTGTGAGATCTCTAATGAAAACAAGTTGCTTCGGCAGCCGCAGCCCGTATACACTTCGCTTTCCGCGGGCGGCTGGTGAGCCCCTTCATGCTAGCGCATTTCAGTGTCTCACCTATGCCTTTCCTCCCGCTGGAGTCTACGTGTATACGGGCTGCTGGTATGGTGTTTTATCAAAATAAATAATTTTGCGCAAGAACAATCAACACATTTGATTTACTTTCAGTGCACGACGTAAATTCTTCCGTAATCAATAGCTATTGGAAGGATAATAATTGGCAGTAATCTTCTAATCAGCTCTGGGAAATACACGGAGACTTCTGCGGGAGCAGAGGCATAGGTGAGACAACGAAGCGCTTTAGCGCAAGTTGGCTCACCAGCCGCCCGCGAAAAGCGCAGTGTATTTCCCAGAGCGGTCGCCGAAGTATCTCGCTTCCATTATTCGTGCCAAAGTTCTAATACAAATAGTAGTTACTTCGCATTATATATCTACTGCGAAGCAAAAAAGGTAAGAAAAGATGCTTAATCCTAAATAAAGATAATTCGACAATATATTTCCTGGGAAATAATTATTGTCGAAAAAAGAAAAGAACCGGCTGTTTTATTGATATACAGCCAGTTCTTTTCTTATTTCTTCTCTTATTTTTTCAAGACATTCTTCCGGGGTTTTACCCCAAACCCGCTTATTGTTAACAAGCGCATATGGACGTACGGCACATAGACCGCAAAATGAAAGACACTCATTCATAAGCACTGCAACTTCAGGAAACTCTGCTTCAATGATACCTTCTATATCTAAAGTAGTGATTGCATTACCGTCACAGACTTCCACAACGACTATGCCCATTGCTATCACTTCTTTCTTTAATAGGTTTTAATAGGACACTGTTAGTTTTAGCATATTTACCGAAACAATTCAATTATTCGGTTCATGATCGGCTCGGAAACATTCATGAAAAGCGGTAAGCAATGATGCTTTCTGTCCTGATTGCGTTGGTAACCCTAAGCATTGAGTTATAATCACCGAGATGAAAAAGAATGAGAATCCTTTGGTGAATTTTCATACTTATACCAGGCAACTAACATGATAACTCCACTAAGTATGAGCAGCATGCTTGTGATGAAGAACACTGATGGGAATCCCCACGCAGCAGCAACGATACCTCCGAGGGCAGGTCCGATAATGTTTCCGAGGAAACGCAGGCTTGTGTTATACCCAAGTACTTCTCCCTGCATGGATAAAGGTGCCTCCTGCCTGATATAAGCAATTCGTAACGGCACAATACCACCAATCGAAACGCCAAGCAGAAATCTTAAAATGACAAGCTGCCAAATATTAGTTACAAATGCACCAGGTAAATAAACGAAACCAGCCACGAATAAGAGAGCGATCAATATTTTGATGTAACCGAGTCGGTCCCCGAGCGTGCCCCATTTACGAGACATAATCAAGTTGCCGAGCCCAGCTGCAGAGAAAGCCAGCCCTGCAAAAAATGCTATATTTGCAGGACCATGAATTTCCTCCACAAATAGAGATAGAATCGGCTGTATGCTGAAATGAGCTATTTGTACGAGAGCAGAGAGCAGCATAACAACTAGCAGTACGGGCCTTTGTATAATATACTGTAAGACTTCTCTGCTGCTGTACGATTTATAATCATTTTTATCATTGGATAATTTGAGTCTCACTTCTTTCACACCGAACATTACAAGAACTCCGGAAATAAAGATGGTTATCGATACCCATTTAAATGTAGTTGTATACCCAAAAGCATCTGCTAATACGCCACCTAGCATCGGCCCCATTAGCATACCCGTTATACTTCCTGTCTGAAGTGTACCGAGAATCTTTCCTGCTTCCTCCTTTGGTGTCTGCGTTGATATGAATGCCTGGGACATCGGAATAAATCCTGTCACGATACCCATAAACAGCCGTAATAAAAAAAGCTGCCATACTGTTGTGGCAAACCCCATAAGAAAAACGGATAGTCCAATTCCAAATGCTGAAATAATCAGGATGTTTTTTCTGCCATATTGATCTCCAATTCTTCCCCAAATGGGAGAGAAGAGGAATGCAGCAATAAACGTTACTCCGAATGTTAACCCCGACCATGTCTGTACATAAGAATCGGAGAAGTCACCCATTGAATCAATATATAGTGAGATAAATGGAATAACCATTGTCATACTGCCACTGACAAAAAAGTTGGCAAACCACATAATAGCCAAATTTCGCTTTACGGTTTGGTCTGTATCTTTGATTCCAAAGACCTTCTTTCTTCATTTTATTTCGCTACCCTAAATATACATCAACACGAAATTTATTTAAAGGTTTCTGCTCACCTAATTACCGTTCTTAAGAAATTAACGGAGAAAATATGTGCATACGAAGCGAAAAACGTTATAATAGAATGACAAACAAGTGATCTTATTTACCTGTACAAGCATACTATTAGTATAGACTGAACAAAAGCGGGCGTGGCTGTTTAGGTGAAAGAGTTAATTGCTGCCAAATTTGTACTTTCTTATTCTTTGAAAAAGGGGATATTAACGATGAAACATAAATTTAAAAGGTTTGGACTGTGTCTTCTGGCATTTACACTAATGATCGGACTTGCTGTTCCGGTTTCAGCAGCTTCTAACACGATCCTGATTTATGGTGAGAAATTAAGTGAGTCACAACGGGAGGAGGTTCGTAATCTTCTTGATATATCCGACAATGAAACAGTAGAAGAACATGATGTAACAGGTCAGGACTATGCAGATTTTATCAATGGAAATCCCAATTCCAACATGTATTCCTCCGCAAGAATCATTCTTGAAGATGAAGGTTCTGGGCTGAATGTCAATATTATCACACCGGAAAACATTACGGAGGTGACCGGAGCGATGTATGAAAATGCCCTTCTGACTGCAGGAGCAGAAAATGCAACCGTTGATGTTGTTTCTCCAGTACAGGTGAGCGGGCATTCTGCATTAACCGGGATCTATAAAGCGTATAATGTAGAAGGCGAGGAACTTGACAAAGAACGCATGGAGCTTGCGAATGACGAATTGAACGTTGCAACAGATCTTGCTGAAAATGAAGATGTCTCCCAGGAGGATGTAAGTACACTTCTTACTGAAATTAAACAAATGATTGCCGAACAAAACCCGGCCACGAGGGAAGATGTGGAGCAGATTGTCAGCAAACAATTGGAAAACCTGGAAATTAACTTAAGTGAAGAGGATCGTCAAATGCTCATTAATCTGGTAGATAAAATGCGCGATTTGAATATTGACTTTGGTGCAGTAAAGAACCAGCTGGAGGATATTGCAAATACGATTTCCGACAAAGCAGATGAACTTGGACTTGATGCAGGATTCTGGGAAAAAGTAGCTAATTTTTTCAGTGAAATTTTTGCATCGCTAAGCAACTTTCTTAAAGGGTTATTTAATTAATGACTGGCAGCAATAAAATAACACGAACAAAAGGACTCATGAAGAACTGAGTCCTTTTGTTATGCCTGGTCTGTGGTTGATAGATGCTTCAAAAAATGACAGCATCAAAAATAGCGATTGCTGTTTTCAAGATAGTAAAGTAGAACTGTTTCATAATGACTTTTTTCTGTGTATTTTGTAATGTATTAGGGATAACAAGGTACTTATGTATCAAATCTATTACATTTGTAATATATAAAGAGATTTTGGTAATTCTTGTAATACACTTTTAAACCTCCTGTAACTGCTTTCCCGAAACTGCTGTGATACGATAGAGACTGTCAGAAAATCAAGGAGGTAAATCAGATGAAAAAATTAGTAGCAGCAATCGTTGCAGGTATCTTTATTACTGGCACGGCTGCAACAACAGTTTCAGCTGAAGAACATCAGGTACAAAATGGAGAAAGTCTATGGAAAATAGCAAACAAGCACAACACTACTGTTGAAGAGTTGATAGATATAAATGATTTAAAATCTACGGTGATCCACCCGAAAGAATTGTTGTTTATTAACGATACATATTCGGTAAAACGTGGAGATACATTGAACAGTATTGCTAGAGAATATAACATATCAGCAGATGAGTTAATCGAATGGAATGACTTAAAAACTGATTTAATCGTTATTGGACAAGATTTATATATTAAAGGTGTAAATGTAGACAGTGAAGATGCAAAACCAGCTGAAACAGTAGCAGCAACAGAAGAAGCTCCAGTAAAAGCACAGAATCAATCAAGCCAAAGTACTGAAAATGAAGCAACAGTCAAATCCCAGGAAGTAGCGGAAAACACAGAACAGGAAACGGAAGGTAAAACTATTTCCGTATCTGCAACTGCATACACTGCAGGTTGTGAAGGATGCTCAGGCGTTACCTATACTGGCGTGGATCTTAACAAAAATCCCAATGCCAAAGTAATTGCTGTTGACCCTAATGTAATTCCATTAGGATCGGAAGTATATGTTGAAGGATATGGCTATGCAACAGCAGCCGATATCGGCAGTGCCATTAAAGGAAACAAAATTGACCTGCATGTCCCTACTAAAGGTGAAGCTTTCGAATGGGGCGTAAAAACAGTTGACGTAACGATTGTCGACTAATCATATTTTCGTGTCCCAATCGTTTCTTGCCAGTAGTTGAAAAAGGAAAGCACTTATATTATGTGCTTTCCTTTTTTGTATGGAATCTAAACATATATGATCTAGTTATAGTTTAATTTCAGTGGAATAACCTTTTTCTTCAATAACTTCATTTGGCTCTTCTGTGTAATCATTATATCCTGCAATACCAATTCCGACAATAATCATTGCAAATAATGCCAGTAATACCTTTCTCATTTAACACTTCCTCCAGCAATTAATATATTTACTATCAGTATAATAGATGCAAGCACAAATCACCATAGGAAAATACAGTAAAAAAGAAATAGTATTCACTTTGGTAGGCAAAATTAAAAATCAAAACACATTAAACATTTAGAATTGTTTGTGTTAAACTTGAAAAAAGGTACACATTTGCAAGAAAATCATTATAAAAACGAAGGAGGGTTCATCATATGACCAGTAAAGCGCTGGACAGTTTCCTCAACGACAATATTGCCGATTTGAAAGCCAGAGGACTTTATAATGAAATCGATACCATTCAGGGTGCGAACGGTCCTGTAATCCGTATTGATGGAAAAGAACTCATCAATTTATCTTCCAATAACTATCTTGGCTTGGCAACAGATGAGCGGCTGAAAAAACCGGCTAAAGAAGCAATTGATTCCCATGGTGTTGGTGCCGGAGCGGTTCGTACAATAAATGGTACACTTGACCTTCATATAAATCTTGAAAAAAAAATTGCCCAGTTTAAAGGGACAGAAGCGGCGATTTCCTATCAGTCTGGGTTTAATTGTAATATGGCTGCGATTTCTGCAGTGATGGACAAAAACGATGCTATTTTGTCCGATTCCTTAAATCACGCATCGATTATCGATGGCTGCCGTCTTTCAAAAGCTAAAATTATCCGTTTCGAACATTCCGATATGGCTGACTTGCGCCAAAAGGCTAAAGAAGCAGTTGAATCTGGCGAATATAACAAAATAATGGTTATTACCGATGGCGTATTTTCAATGGACGGAGATATTGCGAATCTACCTGAAATCGTTAAGATTGCGGAAGAATTCGATCTGATAACATATGTGGATGATGCCCACGGATCAGGTGTTACAGGCAAAGGCGCAGGTACGGTAAAACATTTCGGTTTACAGGATAAAGTTGATTTTCAAATGGGGACGTTGTCAAAAGCAATTGGCGCTATCGGCGGGTATGTGGCTGGCAGGCAAAATCTCATTGATTGGCTGAAGGTTCGTTCAAGACCATTCCTTTTTTCAACAGCAGTTTCCCCGGCAGATGCAATCGCAAGTACAAGAGCAATTGAACTGTTGATGGAAAGCACAGAATTAAATGAAAAGCTTTGGGAAAATGGGAATTATCTAAAGAAGGGCTTAAAAAAATTAGGCTTTCATATCGGCAATAGTGAAACACCAATTACACCTTGCATAATCGGTGATGAGAAAAATGCCCAGAAATTCAGCAAAAGGCTGTATGAAGAGGGAGTATATGCTAAATCGATCGTATTCCCTACCGTACCACGAGGTACAGGAAGGGTTCGTAATATGCCAACAGCTGCCCATACAAAAGAAATGCTTGATGAAGCAATTTCCGTATATGAAAAAGTAGGCAAAGAAATGGGACTGATTTGATTAACATATGACAATCTGGTTAGAGGGGTTGTTGAAATGAAAAAGATTCTAGTAACTGGGGCTCTTGGTCAAATCGGGTCAGAGCTGACTGGTAGATTGCGGGAGATATATGGAGCGGAAAATGTCATTGGTACGGATATACGAAAAGTTGATGGCGTGGAGGATGAAGGACCATTTGAGGCTGTTGACGTAACAGATGGGGAACAATTATGGAATGTGGCGAAAAAGTATGAAGCGGATACAATGATGCACCTTGCCGCACTACTATCTGCAAAGGCAGAAGCGTTTCCAAGAATAGCATGGGATATAAATATGGGAGGCCTGATTAATGCCCTGGAAACAGCAAAAGAACTTAACATGAAATTTTTTACACCAAGCTCCATCGGTGCATTTGGACCAACCACTCCCAAGGATGGAACACCGCAGAATACATTACAGCGTCCTACAACAATGTACGGAGTGAATAAAGTGGCAGGAGAACTCCTATGTGATTATTATCATCACCGATTTGGTGTGGATACCCGCGGTGTCCGTTTTCCAGGGCTGATTTCCCATGTAGCACCACCTGGCGGGGGTACGACAGATTATGCTGTTGAAATTTACTATGAAGCGGTGAAGAAAAAGGAATACACGTCATATATTGCAAAAGGGACATATATGGATATGATGTATATGCCGGATGCACTGGATGCAATCATTCAACTAATGGAAGCGGATACAGAGAGGCTTATCCATCGCAATGCATTCAATATTTCTGCTATGTCCGCGGAACCAGAAGATTTCGCAAAGGCAATTCAAAAACATATTCCCGAGTTCAAGCTGGCATATAAAGTTGACCCAATAAGGCAAAATATTGCAGAAAGCTGGCCAAATTCGTTAGATTCTACCGCTGCAACGAAGGAATGGGGATTTAAAGCGAAGTATGATATTGATCGGATGACTGCCGACATGCTGGGCAAAATCAGCCAAAAGGCATCAGCTGCCGGAAAATAATCTGGACGGCTGAAATCTCTTAAAAAAATAGGGATTTGCTGGCTTGAATCCGATTCGGGAAATAATAACTCACCATTCGCACCAAGAAAATTAGCTTAAACAGTTAACTGGGTTAAACTTCGAATGTTTCTAATAATCCCCTTGTGAATCTGATGAAAATAAGGCTATTTATCAAGATGGTATGCTTTTTAATTATTGCATAGTAGATATAAAATGCGACGTAACATCTATGTTGAGTCTCTAACCTGGTAATGGAAGCAAGTGACTTCGGCAGCCGCAGCCCGTATACACTTCGCTTTTGGTGTGACCCCCAATAGTTGG
>NZ_LQNF01000015.1 GCF_001618145.1 Oceanobacillus damuensis | reverse complement strand
TTAACTGCTTAAATCAAACTCTAACTTTTGGGGGTCACATCATTCCTGTCCCCGTGGTCCCCCTATTCCCTTGGCACAATCCCGTTACCCACAACATAAATAATTCGTTCGATCTCTTCGTCGTCATTCCAATTTCCATCAGGAAGAATGACATAGCGTGTGATAATATAAGATAAAATAGAAGAGGTAACGATTCGAATAATCGTATCTGGGTATGTTTGTATGATTTGCCCCTTTGCTTGATAATGTTCGACGGTCTTCCGAATCTTGGCATATATATCTTTTCCGATATGCTCAATAAACTGTTCCTTTAGCTCTGGGTGAAAAGGAATTTCTTGAATTAATATGCGTAAAAGCGGTAAATTATTTTTGATAAAAGCCTTTCTATTTTCTATCATTGCTCGGATAAAGTCCTGAAAATATTCAAACTCCTGATCTAGCACCTTATTCAAATCATTTTTCACCATTGGAGCGATTAGCTTCAGCATCATCGGTGAAACAATTGCTAAAAGCAGCCCCTTTTTCGATTTGAAATGTTTGAATATCGTCCCTTCGGCAACCTCAGCCTTATTCGCAATCTCACTTGTAGAAGTCCCTGCATAGCCTTGTTCAGCAAATAACTCTGTCGCCGCCTCTAATATCGCTATTTGTTTTTTCGTTAATTTCGTCTCATTATTTGTCATTATATTCGCCTCTTGTCAACTTAAACATTTCTTATATAACATCATATCGGATAATCGATACAAGCTGCAACGAAAAATCCCGCTTATATTTTTCGATATTTCCGAAGGGCTAAGCCATTTAATAGCATAAATACTAGTGAAAATCCTAACAGAATAATAAGGTTAATATAAATTTCGTGCCAGCCATGCCCCCTTACCATAACATCTCGCAGTGCATCTGCCGCATAATAAAGCGGGGTAAATGGTCCAACCCAACTTAGCCAGTCTGAAATTGTTTCTAAATTAAATAATCCTGAAAAGAATATCTGCGGAATGACAACGATTGGGATAAATTGAATCATTTGCAATTCATTATTTGCAAAGGATGAAATAAGTATGCCTAAAGTTAGTGCTGTCAGAGCAAGTAACAACGTAATTAAAAGCACATGGACAAACGATCCCACCATCATCATTCCCAATACATAAATCGCATACCAAGCGATGATTGTTGATTGGATAATTGTAAAAATCCCAAATCCGAATACATAGCCCATCACAATCTCCCATTTTCGTATTGGTGTAGAAAGTAACCGTTCCAGCGTTCCCGTAGTCCGCTCTCGAATAAAGGAAACACCAGCAATAATAAATACAAAAAAGAATACAAAGAATCCGAGTAGTACTGGTCCAAAATAATCAAATGACCCCATATCACTTGACCCATGTAAATAATCCACTTCAAGGTAATCCGCATTTCCGCCCTGCTGCATCTCACCAAATGTTGAGTGAATCCAGCTGATTGTGGCACTGTTTACAGTTGGATCACTGCCTTCCAGGAAAACAGCTGGTGAGCCACCGTTTAATACAATATAGCCATCAACCGCTCCAGCCACAAGCGCTTTTTCTGCCTCACTTTCATCGTTATATGTTGTCACTTCAGCCTCTGTCATATCGATTTGTTCAACGATTGCTTCTGGTATTTCCACCATTCCCACCTTTGGTACATAGTCATCCCCGTTAAAAACGAGATGAAGCATCGTCAGGACTAAAATTGGTGCAAAGATAAGTAAACCTAACGTCCGCTTATCGTGTATTAGCTGCTGAAGAATTCTTTTCGTTAAAGCGATTACTCTCATTTTACGCACCTCCATATACTAGAAAAGCTTGCTCAATCGAACCTGTTTTTGTTTCATTCTTTAATGCTTCAGGGGTGCCTACCGCGATCAACTCTCCATCTCGCATCAATCCCAACCGATCACACTTCTCAGCTTCATCCATTACGTGGGTCGTAATAATGATTGTCGTTCCATTTCGATTTAAGTTATAAAAAGCCTCCCAAATGCTTTTTCTTAAAACCGGATCAATCCCAACGGTTGGCTCATCAAGGATTAGCATTTCAGGCTCATGAAGAAGTGCGATCGCAAGTGATAGTCGTCTTTTCATTCCACCAGAATAATTGGATACGAGCTTATTCAGATGACCCGATAAGTCTACAATCTGCATCACTTCGCTAATCCTTGCCTTTTTGATTTTCCCTTTCAATCCATACAAGCTAGCAAAAAAGTGTAAATTTTCGTTTGCTGACAAGTCCTCGTAAAGCGCATCTGCTTGGGCCATATACCCTATCCGCTTCATCAATTTGAGTGATGGCATCTTTTCTCCAAAAATTAAATTCTCCCCTGACGTAGGAACATCTAATCCAGCTAGTTCTTTTACTAAGGTTGATTTTCCAGCACCGGATGGACCGAGAAGTCCAAATATCTCACCTTCTTTAATTTCTAGATTGATATCCTTTAACACTTCCTGTTTTCCAAACTGCTTATAAACATGTTGAATCGAGATCCACGACATTCTATTGCTCATCATTTTCACCTCAATCATTTTATTAGTGAGTAATCACTCACTAATAAAATACAACAAAACTCGCCTTTTGTAAAGTGAGTAATCACTCATTAATCTATTAAAAAAATCACTGACATTATTTCATCCAAAAAATAAGCCTCACGCTGAATTCCTTCAGAATGAAAGCTTTTTTTCTCAATCAATTTTACTCTCTTGCAGTTGCTTTTCTTCCATTTCCATTGAAGCAGCGCGCAGGACTATAGGGACAGGTTGCGACCACTGAAAAGCACCCCTTTTTTGACATCTATTTCCAGCTACACATTTCAAAAAACAATAACAATATCATAATTAGAACCCTTTAAAGAGGATAGTTCGTTGCTACCTTCTTTAAATTAACTGCTAACGCTATTAATTTCCCTTGTAATTCAATGCATTTTACGTTTATAGCTTAAAAGGGACCTGCCGAGATACGGTATACGTGCGGATGAACCAGTAAGGCTGATTTTTGCCCATCACATAAATTTAATTACTAGTGCATTAAGCTTTAGAGCTGGCCCAGGGTTCCTGTCCCCATGGTCCACATAACATCTCTTCGTTCTTGATTATCAATTATTTTGTGATCGTAAATATGACCGTTTTCCAGGATAATTGCTGGACGTATGATATCATTTCCCCTTTCCTGACCTGTCATGATAATTGGTAAATACTTCGCTATCTCCGCACTAATTGATTTGGAGGCCGTTTTGTAAAAGATGCTTGGAGTATGATCGACCGCATAATGAAGCACACCGTCCAATTGATATGTCGGATCTTCAATCGTTGTTGGCCTGCTCGTTTCAATCCCCATACCCTCATCACAACTGATATCGATAATCATTGCGTCCTGTTTCATTTTCTTTAAATCTTCTTTATAAATAATATGGTCTGTGCGGCCCACATCCCATGTAATTGCATTTACAAGCACATCGTATTTTCCTGCTTCTTTTTGGAATAAGCCCTCTGTCCTTCTATCATAAACAGTTACCTCTGCACCTAGTCCAATTAGTATTTTATATGCGCCGCGTGCCACATTTCCTCTGCCTAAAACGGCAACCTTTGTATCATACGGCATTTTCCCATAACAGCTGAACGCATGCATGATTGCTGCCTCTCCGGCAATCTCATTATTTCTCAGAAACACATGTCTTCCTTCTTCATTCATATCCTCCCAAGCAATACCTGTCAATCGTTTGGACAAAAATATATCGGTTAGTTGCTCATTTTGGACCGCATGAATCCAGCCAAATACAATTTGGCCATCTTGAAGGTTTTCAATATAGTCGGCATCCCCAGCTTTCGGGTCACAGATAATAGCTTGCTTTAAAACTTCCTCCCTGCTAACAACATGGACGCCTAGTTTGATTAACCTCTCATCCGATACAGTAAACCATTCACCATACCCTTTTTCGAAATATAGCTTGTCCTTATGATCCATTTCAGCAATATCTTTAAGAATCATTGCCTGTCTATGTTCGTTTTCTTTACTATTTAATGGAAAACCTACTGTTCGTATCAAATAAATCCCCCCAATTATTTTCAAAGCAAAAAACCATCTAGATTTTCTAACTTTCCATCGCATGAGCTAGGATGAAAATGATTGCAGTTCTTACATTTAATTAAATCCTCCCATCATGAAAATACACCCTTGCTTGCCGAGTCAAGCAAAGATATTACCGTGAAGTTCATTTTATTGGAGCAACCAAGCTATCGGGGGCTTGTATTAAAGATCGTAGTGATGAAATGAAGAATTTGCTGAATAGAGTGAAAATAATTTCTCTCCTTTAGTATAACACACTTCTGGTTTATTTGTTTTTTGTGCCATACTAATTAAACTGTCCGGTAGCTTTGTCGTATTTTTGAAAAGACAATATTTATTCCAGGCGGGGATTATGACTCGGCATTAAAATGGTACAGAGGGTCAGGTCCCCTGTTCGTTATCGCTTTAACGTAGTAGGAGGACCTCTTATTCCTCGCATTGTCGATTACCAACATATGTTCATTAGATTGGAAGTAATCTGTCTGTATCATCATTATCTTTATTATCGGTAGAATCCTAAGTGATGAATTAGGAGGCAAGTTACCGTGTCAGATCCTATTTCTCTATCACTTTAGCGTAGTGGGGGACTGTCCTGCTCCTCTATTTAGCTTTTTCCGTTGATATGTAGAAAACACTACGCCTCCAACGATAAGCAGTGACCCTAAAATTTCTGCTCCGGTTATTAGTTTGTTCAGCAATATCAATCCCATTACCATTGCTACAAAAGGTTCTAAATTAGATAATATGGAAGCCTTTGAAGCATCAACATGCCTAATATTTTTGTTCCAAATTAATGTTGCAATACCATGTACAACAATGGCAGTTCCAATCAGAAAGGACCAGTCCGAAACCTTAGCGCTAATTTGCAAGGGATTGTCCAGCAGAAAAGCAAAAGGAACCGACACAATAAAGCCGACGACATTTGAATACAGCGTAATGGTAAGTGGATCTATTCGATGGGAAAGAAGCCTGGTCAAGATAATCATAATGGCGAATGTTATCATCGTGACAACAATCCATAATAGCCCTTTATCGATATAAAATGAAGAGGAATTCCCGTCTGTTACAACGAAATAAATACCTGTAATTGCCACAACAGAACCTAACAGCATGCGAATTGTCAATTTCTCTTTTAGAAAAATGGCAGCTAATATGCTGGTTAAAATAGGGGCTGTTGCCAAAATTAATGCAGATGTTGTTGGATCAGCTGTTTGCAATCCCACAAAAAAAGACCATTGGTTTATAAAAACACCAATAACCCCCAGAAAAGAAATTGCGAGTAAATCCGATTTTTTAACGCTTCTAAAATGCTTTTTGTATGAGGACAACACAATTAAAAATAGTACAATAAACAAAAGTCTGAGCATCGTTAACAGTGCTGGGGAAAAATCCTGGACTAGCATCTTTCCGAATACAAAATTACTTCCCCACATCACTACACAAAATGTCAGCCAAGCATATGCTTTTAACATATTTACCACCCTTACCATAAATAACAAAATGCTATCTGTCCTATTTTATACTTAATAGGATTTTGCGTATACATTTTTGTTTGGGGATGGAGACATATTGACAGGTTTCACTTAAAGAAGGTTATCTTCTGGTTATTGGTTCAGTACCCATTTCGCAATCGCACATGCTGGGGGACTGACCCTTTATTTTATTCACATATTCGATGGATGAATGTGCAAAATAATCGGGTGACTTGATTAATCGTATAAACCATACCTATACAGTCGATCTCTTTTTACTAGAAGCGAGATTTCCGCAAGAAGATTTCCCGGTTATTTATGTTTTGGACGGTTTATCTTATTTTGATATAGGGAAATAGCGTTAGAGTTCCAGTAAAAAAATTAAAATCAAAGTTGAAACTTGTTATTGTTGTGGGTTAATCAGGAAAGAGAAACAATTCGAAACAGGAGATTTTATGAATTCCCTGCTCCTGCTACGGCGTACAGGCAGAAGGTTTTGACTTGCTGATTGAAAATGAATGGAAGCCGGTTGTCACCTGGATTTGCTTAACCATCGGACGATATTACAAATTACGTTGCGCTGGATTATTCTATGTTAGTGGGACGATTATGAAATTGTTCATATTGCTGACAGGTTTATGGAGCAGGGAAATCTTTTCAATCACTGTTTATCGAGCCCTCAAATTGGAATACTATTTGGTTGATGACCCGTTGGAATTTTACAAATTCTGTTTTTGTGGTCATCGAAATAGGTCCTGATTGATTACATTTTTGATTATGTTAATATGAAAAAAGACATCATAAGAAGAAGGTGAAATGGCATAATGAAAGAAGAAAGAAAACAATTTTCCAGTGTATTCACATACGCTTCCATAATTGTCGGAATACTGGTACTACTGGGTGCTGTTTTCCCCGATCAATTTGGTGAAACTACTGGAGCTATTGGAGCATGGGTTACTGAAAATTTTGGTTGGTATTATATGACGATTTTCACTTTAATTTTGTTCTTTTGCATATTTTTAGGTTTTAGTCCAATCGGTAAACTCAAACTGGGTAAACCAAATGATAAACCTGAATTTAAGACGTTATCATGGTTAGCCATGCTGTTTAGTGCTGGTATGGGGATCGGCTTAGTGTTTTATGGCTCATCTGAACCAATCTCTCATTTTCTGGCTCCGCCTACTGCTGACCCTGAAACAAGAGCGGCTTTGGCTGAATCAATGCGATCAACTTTTCTGCACTATGGTTTTCATCCATGGGCTGTATACGGGATTGTAGCACTGGCCTTAGCTTATTCACAGTTCAGGAAAGGTGAAGTTGGTTTAATATCCAAAACATTACGGCCTATTTTAGGAGACAGAGTGGACGGGCCAATCGGCAATATTGTTGATGTGTTGTCTGTATTTGCAACCATTATTGGTGTCGCTGTATCCTTAGGGATCGGAGCAATGCAAATCAACGGGGGGTTGAACTACCTCTTTGGCATCCCTAACAATCAACTGGTCCAAGGCATCATCATCGCTGTCGTTACCGTCTTGTTCTTATACAGTGCCTGGAGTGGGTTAAGCAAAGGTATTCAGTATTTAAGTAATTTAAATATGGTCCTTGCAGGTCTGTTGTTTATTGCCATCTTAATTCTGGGTCCAACTTTATTCATTCTCAATATGATGACAAGTGCGACTGGTGATTATTTCAATACATTATTATACAATAGTTTGGATGTAGCCCCATTAAATGAACAAAAACATGAGTGGATGCAGTCCTGGACGATATATTATTGGGGTTGGTGGATGAGTTGGAGTCCATTCGTAGGAATATTTATCGCAAGGATTTCACAGGGGCGTTCCATCCGTGAATTTATCTTTGCAGTACTTCTCGTTCCAACCTTTGTGAGTATATTTTGGTTTAGCGCATTTGGTCTGACAGGAATTGAAGTGGGACAAAGTGCACCAGCCATATTTGATCTGCCACCGGAAACACAGTTGTTTGGTATTTTCAATGAAATCCCTATGAGTATCATTTTATCTATTATTACCTTGGTGCTTATATCTTCCTTTTTCATTACCTCAGCCGATTCTGCAACATTTGTTTTAGGTATGCAGACTGCCTTTGGTACGTTAAACCCTGCAAGCTTTATAAAAGTCGTTTGGGGATTATCATTATCAGCAATCGCATATATATTGCTGTTAGCAGGTGGGGAAAGCGGATTAAATGCCTTACAGTCCGCAGCAATTATATCAGCATTGCCATTCAGTGTTGTGGTCATATTGATGGCGTTAGCATTTTACAAAGATGCCAATCAGGAAAGAAAGTCCTTAGGGTTAACACTTACCCCGAACAAAAAAGCAATGAAAGAATATATCGATAGAACAAATGAGGAAGAACGTAGAAGGAGCTAAAAGGTCCAAGGAAAAGGTCCAAGGGGACAGGTTCCTTGGTCCATTTTTAAGATTAGGTCAGTGAACTGACCCTCCATGCCTTTCCAAAGCTCACTGACCAAGGTAGTTTATTTCATCTGAATCAACGTTTTACTGTGTGTTGCGTGAAGAAGTGGACCAAGGTTCCTGTCCCCATGGTCCTTCTAACTAACTGAATTTTTATCCTTCAATTGATGTACTTTATTGATTTAAGTCAATGACCATCCGAAATTCTCCTTTTACAATGAACGTAACAGTGGAAAAAGGAGGTTCATATATGGCTACCATTGCTAAAAAAATACCGTTTCATCGAAAATCAGCTCTAATTGCTGGTATATCGCTCATCATTATGGCGTTTGCGGCAGCTTTTTCCAATGGCCTTATCCTAGGAAATCTTGTGGTGCAAGGCGATGCAGGAACCACGCTTAATAACATCGTATCATCTATTAACCTTTTCAATGCTGGAATTTTTGGTTGGCTTATTATCCTAATAAGTGACATTGTAGTGGCTTGGGCTCTTTATACCTTCATGCACCCAATTAATAAAAATCTTTCATTACTAGGGGCAATGTTACGTTTAACCTATGCGGCTATATTAGGGATTGCCATCCTGAATTTGGTATTTGTATCTCTTCTCTCAAGTAGTCCTGACATTTTATTATTATCTAATGATACGCAACTTCAGAGTCTTATGATGCTGTCTTTGGAAGCATTTTATTTTATCTGGTCTGTTGGTTTGGTCATTTTTGGTGGGCATCTAATGATTATAAGTTATTTGTCTTTCCATTCAAATCACATACCTAAAATCATTAGCATCTTGTTATTTATTGCTTCAGTAGGCTATATAGTCATTCACCTATTCAGTACGTTTCTGTATCATTATGATGGCATTATTGATGTACTTGAAATTGCTTTTGCCGCACCAATGATTGCGGGGGAGCTTGGCTTTGGATTATGGTTGCTATTCCGAGGTGGTAAGGGTAAGAACCCTGTAAAAAGGCTTTAATTATTCCCAGTTTTCTTCTTTATAGACTCGTTTTTTAATTCTGCTTAGTGACTCAGGGGTAATTCCAAGATAACTTGCTAATTGATGTTGGGGAACACGATCGATTAAATGAGGACGTTTCAGTAATAAGGCTTTAAAACGTTCTTCAGGTGTAGAAGCGATAAATGCAGCAAACTCCTCTTGTACCTCACCAAAATTTTCTTCCATCATCCTGCGGGTCATTGATTCCAACTGATTATATTTGTCATACATGTCTTTTTCTGTATTCAGGTCACCAACAACTAATAGAGAGTCTTCAAGACAAGTAAAAGTGTAGTCAGAACATTTATCTTCTTTATGATGATTGAATACTACAATGGCTTGCTCTTCCGTGTAAAAATTGGAGGTGACCTCTTTTCCTTCTTCATCAATGGCGTACTGTCTTATGCAGCCCTTCAATACGAAATAACATTTTAAGGAGTACAGTCCCTTTTTTATATTCCTCTATAGGTATATTGTTAACAATAGCCTGCTGCTCCTCTTCGCTGAGGGAAGTGTATTTATTCATGATCTTAAACAGAATACCACTCATTTTTTCCACCCCACAGATTAATCATATTTACTCTAAAGTTCAGATATCTTATACACCTATATTAATATTTATATTTCAGAATGGAAAGAACCACAGGGACAGGTTCCTTGGTCCATTTTTAAAGATTTGGCCAGTGAACCTTGTTCCAAAGTTCACTGACCAAGATAGTTTATTGCATCGTAATACACGGTTTTATTATGTGTTGCGAGTGGACCGGGGTTCCTGTCCCCATGGTCCGTCGCCTGAAAGTTATAGCTTGACTATCGTTCAATAGGCACGGGCCACCCCTTTTTTCTGAAAATTGCTTGTTCTCCTAATTAATTTATGATAAGGTATTAAGAAGTTTAAACTTCTTTTTAAATAAATTAAAGGAGAGACTTCTTTTGGAGGATACGCAAACAATTAAAGACAGGATTGAAATGCATTTTAATGGATTATCAAAGAAGCAACAAAAAGTAGCAAGTTTCGTGTTAAATAATCCGACTTTTGTGGGGACGCATTCGGCAGCTGAAGTTGGAGAGAAGGCTGGCACAAGTGAAACAACGGTTATCCGCTTCTGTTACACACTTGGACTCACTGGTTTTGCGCAGCTACAAAAAGAGATCACTCTTTTTGTATTTAATCAAACTACTGTCAGTACGCTTGGTAATTACCTTTCCTCTAAAAGGGAACTTTTCAATGACCAATGTCTGATTGAAAAGGCGATGGGAGAAGACATTTCAAAAATTAACAGAATTGTTGAACATATTGACAGGAGATTATTTAATGAGGCAACACATAAACTACATGAAGCAAAAAGCATCTATATTATTGGAGCGGGAGCATCGCAGTTCCCTGCCCAGTGGCTGCATTTTACGTTGAATATACTTCGGCCAAACGTTTCGCTTATTCAAACAGAAACACCAGAATTAGTTCGGACACTACAGAAAATAGATGAAAAATCCATAGTCATCGTGATATCCCAACATCGTTACTTTAAAGAACCCATTCAAATAGCCGAATTACTTCATGGACGGGGTATACCAGTGCTCGCGATTACAGATTCCAAGCTAGCACCTATTCAAAAGCACTGTTCCTATATTTTTATATTAGAGCAAACAGAGAAGTCAACGATTGATTTAATGCCGGCACTTATTTCCTTTCTTAATTTATTGGTAACGGGAATGATGGCATTTGATCCAACCTATTACAACAAGCAACGTGTGAATTACGATGATTATAACAATAGTTTTATTGCAGAAAAATGGAGTTGAAATAAATGACAGAACAACAATTAGCAGAACGATTACAGCCAATCTTTGAACATTTGCATCAGAATCCCGAAGAAAGCTGGAATGAAGTAGAAACAACTGCGTATCTTGTAAAGCTTCTCCAGGAAGAAGGCTTACATCCCCAAACCTTTGAAAATATGACCGGATTGTATGTAGACATTGGAAAAGGCACCCCTAAAGTTGGATTCAGAACCGATATTGATGCCCTTTGGCAAGAAGTTGATGGAACATTCCGAGCAAATCATTCCTGTGGGCATGATGGCCATATGACAGTCGCACTTGGCGCCATTCTTTTATTGAAGGAATTGGAGCCTACACTATCAGGAGCAATTCGGATCATTTTCCAGCCAGCGGAAGAAAAGGCACAAGGAGCAAAATTGCTTGTGGAAAAAGGGGTAGTGGATTCCCTGCAATTTTTATTCGGTGCACATGTACGACCACTCATCGAATTACAAGACGGGACATACGCACCAGCATTACATCACGGAGCAGCGAAGCTTTTTTCTGGGAAAATTAATGGGATGGAAGCACATGGAGCACGACCTGAGCAGGGGGTGAACGCGATTGAAGTAGCAGCTGCACTGATTGATGGGCTCAAGCGAATTTGGATCAGCCCTGCAGAGTCAGCCTCTATCAAAATGACGCAAATACAGGCAGGTGGTACGTCAACAAATATCATTCCAGGCAGTGCAACATTTAGTATTGATGCCCGTGCCCAAACGAACGAAACAATGGAAGCTTTGACAAATGGCTTTGAAAAAGTAGTAAAAGCTGTCGGTACGCTATATGGTATTTCGATTGATTACCAAGTAGATGCTCATATTGCTGCAGCCCAGGTTGATGACACAGCAAAAGATATTATGAAGCAAGCAATTATCGACGTGGCAGGGAATGAAAAATGCGCACCAGAAGTAGTGACACCAGGTGGCGAGGATTTCCATTTTTACACCTATTCTAAATCACAGCTGCAAACGACGATGCTTGGCATCGGTTGTGGTGTTACACCAGGACTCCACCATCCAAAAATGACATTTAATCAAAAGCGTCTACCAACTGGGGCAAAAATAATAGCTCAGGCACTAGTAATCGCATTACAACAAGCAGAAGGTAGAGTAGACTCATGATTGAAAGCCGAGAACTAAAAACGATGGATGAAATGCAACAAATACAAGAGCTTGAACGGAAGGTTTGGGGAATTAACACCATCCCTACACATCAAACGCTAACAGCTGTTAAAAATGGCGGAATTATGGTTGGTGCTTATGACGTGGAGCAATTGGTTGGCTTCAGCTACGGATTTGCAGGCTTTCATAATGGAAAAAGCTATTTATGCTCTCATATGCTTGGGATTGACGAGGCCTACCGTTCAAAAGGCATCGGTGAAATGCTGAAGCAAAAACAACGTGAAATAGCGATAGAAAAAGGCTATGACATGATGAAATGGACATACGATCCACTTGAAACACGTAATGCTTATCTGAATTTAACCAAACTGAATGGTATTTGTGATACCTATATTGAAAATTGTTATGGTGAGATGCAGGACGGTTTCAATAAAGGCCTTCCATCCGATCGCTTTGAAATCCATTGGCATTTAACAAGTCCATATGTAGTTGAAAAACAGTTGCCAAACATAGAAAGCACAGTGAGCTTAAGTACATTAACATTTAATAAAGCAGGATTGCCTGTCTTTGCTGCTGGCGAGAAAACCGAACTAACAGAGTATGCATATTCCATCGCTGTACCAAAGGATTTTCAAGGATTAAAAGCAGCAAGCCAAGAGCTGGCAATGGACTGGAGATTACAAACACGCAAGCAATTCCAAAACCTTTTTAAAGCAGGATATGTGGCCGTTCATATAGAACCCTATGAAAACCATGGTGAATACATTTTCGTAAAAAAAGATACATTAGAACTTGGAGGAGAACAATAATGAAAATCACAGAAATTACAATCCGTCATTTACAAATGAAGTTAAAAGCTCCATTCACAACAAGCTTTGGAACTTTTACAACGAAGGAATTTTTATTGCTGGAAGCGAGAGATGAAGCTGGCACCGTTGGCTGGGGTGAATCTGTTGCATTTAACGCACCATGGTATAACGAAGAAACACTGCAAACAAACTGGCATATGCTGGAGGATTTTTTAATTCCTCTTATTTTAAATAAAGAATTAAACCATCCAGATGAAGTGAATGAAATTTTTGCTCCAATTCGTAAAAATAACATGGCAAAATCAACGCTTGAGGGCGCTGTTTGGGATATTTACGCACAACAAACAAATAAATCACTCGCCAAAGCCTTGGGTGGAACGAAGGTCAAAATTGAAGTTGGAATCAGTATTGGAATACAAGAGTCTATTGAAGAATTAGTAGCATTAGTAGATGGCTATGTGAAGGAAGGCTATAAGCGCATTAAAGTGAAAATCAAGCCAGGCTGGGACGTGGACGTCATGCGTACATTACGTGAAAGTTTCCCAGATGTAGCAATTATGGCTGATGCAAACTCGGCTTATCGCTTAGAAGACATTGACCTCTTAAAACAACTAGATGCATTTGACCTAACGATGATTGAACAACCATTAGCATCGGATGATATTATCGACCATGCACAGCTGCAAAAGGAACTAAAAACGCCAATTTGTTTAGACGAAAGTATTCATTCTCTAGAGGATGCACGAAAAGCCGTTGAGCTAGGAAGCACGAAAATTATTAATATCAAGATTGGTCGTGTCGGAGGGTTAACCGAAGCGAAGAAAATCCATGACTATTGTGAAGCAAATGGCATTCCAGTCTGGTGTGGCGGCATGCTGGAATCAGGTGTTGGCCGCTCCCATAATGTCGCTTTAACAACATTATCAAACTTTATTTTACCAGGAGATACAGCTGGTTCAAGTCGCTACTGGGAAAAGGATATTATCGTTCCTGAAGTTGTCGCTGCAGACGGTTATATAGATGTTCCAGAAACAACAGGCATTGGTTATGAAGTAGACCGGGAAACAGTTGAAGCATATACCGTAGCTAAGAAAAATTACAAATAAGGGAGATTGGCCGCATGAAAAAGAGTTTTCAAATAGGTAGTGCCTTTGTCGGACTAATTATTGGAGCTGGATTTGCCTCAGGGCAAGAAGTAATGCAATACTTCACCAGCTTTGGCATTTGGGGAACGGCTGGAGGAATTCTTGCTACCATCCTATTCATCTTTTTAGGGTACACATTCGCACAGCTAGGAACAGACCTACAAGCAACATCACATAAAGGAGTTATTTATCATATTGGCGGCCGATATATCGGAGCAATATTGGATATCTTAATTACATTTTTCTTATTTGGTGTAGCGGTTGTTATGTTTGCAGGATCAGGATCAACATTTGAGCAAATGTTCGGCATCGATACTAGAGTAGGGAGTATCATCATGGTAACCCTCACCATTCTTACTCTATTATTAAATACGAAAAAGATTATTAGTATCATAGCAATGATAACACCTTATTTAATCACTATTATTTTTATCATTTTAATCTATTCTATCTTCACAATGGATCTATCATTTGCTGAAGCGGACACCTTGGCAAAACAACAAGTCTCTGCTACAGACAACTGGGTTCTAGGTGCTTTTCTTTATGTGTCCTATAATCTAGCAGCCGGTGCAGCATTATTAATTGTGATGAGTGGAGGCGTTTTAGACCGTAAAGTTGCTGGCATGGGTGGTATTCTTGGTGGCGCCATGCTAGGAGGACTGATTATCCTGATCCATATTGGGATGTTAGTGAAAATTGATGTGGTAGCTGGTGCTGACATGCCAACACTGGCACTCGCAAATCAGCTCCATCCAGCTGTCGGCATATTAATGGCGATTGCGCTGCTCGGTATGATGTATAATACTGCGGTAGGTATGTTCTACTCCTTTACCGTACGGTTTATCGCACCTGATAGTAAATTATATAAACCAGCCGTAGTTGTTATCGGGTTACTTGGTTTTATCTTAAGTTCTGTAGGATTTACTACACTTATTGGAGAAGTATATTCAACAATGGGCTACTTAGGATTTGCGTTAATTATCGCTGCTGTTATTGCATGGATAAAAAAGGGAAAAGCCAAGTATCAGTAAATTTTAACTGAATTAAGAGATATGATTCCCAAATTTGTGATGGGGGTCATGTCTTTTTTTTATGGTGATTGTAGTTCACTGCTATTGATATAAAGGATATCTGTTTACACTAATTAAAAAACAATTTTCTGCTGATTGATATACTAAGTGGACATGAGGTCAAAATTCACTCCCTCTTGTCAGGTAACAGCCTTTGGGAATTCCTAATTAGAAAAATACAATAAACACGAACAGATCCTTTTAAATCAGTATGCGTATTTCATGGAAATTGAAAAATGATAATTTTATCGCAGTTGGAACCGGTTGGATATACATTAAATAAGCATTGTTACTTTGCAACTACTCTGTTATTAAGAACCCTGCCGCTTCAATATAGAAGTGGCAGGTTTTTTTTGACCAATTGCTACGATGAAACAAACTTACTTAGGATATATAAAGTCATCATGGGTATCTAGATAAGATTTTATCTTGAAGAAAAATTTCTTCTGTAGAGATAGGAAAAATAAAGAAGCAACACGATTCTTATATACATATTTCATGAGCATAGAGCTAGTTTTAATTACTAGTGTCCTTATGAAAAACCTCATCTACTTATGGTGCGGTTCACTGTAATTTTTTAAGAGGCAAAAAAATAAGCATTGGAATTATATCCAATGCCATTATGTTATTCAAAAATTATCTAACCAAGATCATTTGTTGAATATTACATCATTTCATCCATTTATTGGAAATAAATAATTGGAGTAACATTTCGTAATTCGACTAACCCCTAGTAACCCCAGCTTCTTCCATATTTATGCTATCTAGTATTAGACAATAATTGTATTCCTTGTCAACAAATACTCCAGAATATTAGAGGTATTTCTATATCTTGCTAGTACCTAGGCTTACATAAATTACCGCTGGGCCGACCGGCTCACCTCGATCCCATCGGCCACCTTTAGCTCAGATCCATCGATGCCATCCACGACATTTTTAACCATAGTGAGTTTCTCTCCATCATCGATCCTTATGCCGTTGGCCGCTTGACGGATGACGTTGGACTCCATCCTAATGCCTGTGGGGATTCCTTTGCCCCGTCCGTCAGTACCACGGTCATCACGGAGCCTGATAGACCAGAACCCATCAGTCCCTCCAGTGATGTGATTACCAAGCAACGTTGTACCCGGTGCATTGCGAATCTCAATACCAGCCTTGGAATCCTCACCAGCGGTGATCTTGTTGTCCTCAATTAGGGTGTCAGGAGTACCCAGTATAACGAGGATTCCTTGACGGTTTCCAATCAGATTGTTGGAGTATACCCAGTTTCCAGGCCCTGAGGCATCGTGCTTGTTCTTAGATCCACCAGAATTGCCCAGCGCGATGCCCGCCCGTTGACCACCAATGACGGTGTTGTCCCGGATCTCATTCAGGTATTCGCCCTCGCCGTGAAGGTCAATGGCGTCGAGGTGGCTGCCAACGATGGTGTTATCCGCCACGAGATTGTTGTGTGTCGGGAACTGCAGCAGAATGGCGTGTCGCAGATGCCTACCATCGAAGGTGTTGCTTATGACGACATTATGCCGTGAATCGTTGGCGGCATTTGGGTCATGCTGGTCAACTGAACCCTCGATAGCGATGCCGTAGCCCTGTCCGCCGGGACCAACGGCGGTTGCCTCACTGATGTGATTTCCAGAGATGGCACTTCACGGCTGGCCTTGACGGAGATACCGTGACGCTCGAACCTGCGGATGCTCAGATTCTCCACCAGAACTTGAGAACTCGACTTCCCTTCATGAGCTCCAAGGTAGACGCCATACATCGGTCCGCCACCCGCGTCTCCGTCGTCAGGGTCATCGCCAAGTGGTCCCTCATGGTGGGAGGTGATGGTAAAGTCCGCAATGATGACATCGTGGACACCAGAACCGCGGATCACTCGGCTGTTATCCTCGCCGTCGAGGGAGGTCAGCAGTACAGTATTCTCCTGACCTTCGCCACGCAGGTCCACGCCGCTTTGTAACACGATGTTCGCCGACTCGTCGGCCGGGTCAGTAGAACGTAGGTCATACGTGCCAGCTGGCAGCACGACCTCGTCACCCGGTTCGGCCGCATCAAGTGCCGCCCGGATCGCTGTTGCATCATCTTGTGAATCTGGTTCTGGATCTGCCCCAAAGTCCGTGGCGTCCAGGGTCCTACCAGTTGCCGGTCCTGGCGTCGGAACCTCAATTGGTTCGCCAGTCCGGTCCACCAAGCCAGGATCCTGCCAGTCGCCACGCTCAGGCGGGGTGGGTTCCACGGCATCATCGCTTTCGATAGGCCCGCCGGATTCCTCGACGGTGCAAGCAGTCAAGAGGATCACCAGTCCAAGGATCACCCACCACGAATGTACCGAACCACGCCTGCTGTTCCGAACGGATTCCTTCTTCAAACTTCTCACGTCCTTCCTTGACTTCTTTCGTCCCCTATGTGGGCACAAGAGAAAGTAGTGAGCCCGCGAGCCTCGGCTTGATTCACCGAGCCCGCGGGCTCACTACTTTCGGGGCGCCTGACGACCCATATCGGGTTGCCGACGTCATCCCATCGCCTGGGTTTATTTACGGGAGTTCCCCTTACCCTTGGCCTTGCTATTGTCCTTGCTGAGTTTAGAAGTTCAATGGAACGTCTTTTTCTAACGGAGTGTCTGCAGATGAACCACCAACATGCAGGCGGTATTTCCCGTCAGCAGTTTCCCACTCGCCGTCAGCCCAGTTCGCTAAGTTGTCCGGCTCTTCCGGAACGAAATAGGAGAACGGGTGGTTAGAGTCAGCATGGTTAATCTGTAGAGTCACTCGCTCACTCTCACCGGGATCAAGCTCAACCTTTTCGAAGTTGACGAGTCGCTTAGTCGGCTGCCCCGCCTCATCCGGAAGTGTTAGGTAGACCTGTGCCGCTTCTTTCCCGGCAACGTCACCAGTGTTTGTGATTGTGAAGGACACTTCAATTCCAGATAATGATCCTTTGTTGCCTTTGTTGCCTTTACCTTCACCGCGAACCTTCTTCACCTTGAGGTCGTCATACCCGAAAGTAGTGTAAGACAGACCGTAACCGAATGGGAAGAGTGGCTTCACGTCGTTAGCCTCGTACCAACGATAGCCCATCTCAAGGCCCTCTGTGTACTGAGCAATCAGCTGATCGGAACCATCACCGTATGGACCTGGTCCACCTACCTTACCAGTGTCTTGACGAGTTCCAGGATACTGCACTTCTGTCGCGAAGGCAGCTTCACGCTCAGTTGCACCGAATGTCATAGGTAGCTTACCGGAAGGATTGACTTTACCGTAAAGCAAGTTGGCCACGGCATTGCCATCCTCCATGCCTGGGAACCAAGCTTCAAGTACTGCTGGTACCTCATCCAGCCACGGCATAAGCACCATACCGGAAGTCTTCAGAACTACAGCAGTATTCTCCGCATTCGCCTCCAAGACTGCGTCGATTAGCGGCTCTTGTTCCACCCAGTTTTCTCGGTCCTCATGCTCATCAAGGTCGATAGCTGGGAAGCCTAGTGTGTCACGGTCCGCAGTCTCATGTGGGTTGTCACCAATCATAAGTAGCACAACGTCGGACTCAGCCGCTAGTTCTGCCGCAGCCTCAGGGTCACGGCCATCGTTGTAAGTCACTTCGGTATCATAACCAAGCTCCTCGATAACATTCTCTAAACCTTCCTGTGGTGTGACCGTATAAGGGGTCACTACGTTGTCATTGTTGTCTCGAATGGAGCGCGGAGACATTTTTGCCTCACCAGCAAACCATTCAACGCCGATTAATGCAATTGACTTCGGCTCGCCGTCTAATGGTAGGAAGCCGTCATCGTTCTTCAATAGCACGGAACCTTCCTCTGCCATCTTACGTGCGCTAGCGCCATTGACCATTGGATCAACAATCTCTGGCAAGAATTCATCGTAGGGCTCATCCATGTGGCCAAACTCGATCATCTTGATGTACCGTGGACGAAGCAGATTATCGATGTCGTCCTCGGTCACTAACCCTGAGTCAAGGGCTTCCTGAACCTTCTCCTGGGTGTAGTACTGTGGTGCCCAGTCAAGCTCAACATTTGTACCCGCCTTGATAGCAGCCACTGTATCGTGAATTGCGCGACGGTCACTCATAACGTAACCATCGAAGCCCCAGTTGTCCCTTAGGGCATCTTGAAGCAGTTCAGAGCTATCACAAGCATAGGTGCCGTTGACATCTGGGAATGAACACATCACAGAAGCTGGATCAGCATCCTTGACGGTCATCTCGAATGGCAGCATATAAAGCTCGTTCATAGCCGTTGACGGAACTTGAACACCCATCGTCCATCGCTCGGTTTCTTGCTCGTTTCCTGCAAGGTGCTTGAGTTGAGCTTGTACACCTTGGTCCTGGATGCCCTTGACCTGCTCAGTCGCCAAGATACCAGTTAGATATGGGTCCTCACTGAAGTACTCATAGTTCCGGCCATTGTACGGGTGACGCACGAGGTTCATGCCCGGTCCGAGCATCACGTGATGTGCGAAGGCCCGTGTCTCCTCGCCGAGGATTCGGCCTGCTTCATAATTCAACTCGTGGTTGAAGGTCGCGGCCATAGCCAGGGTAGACGGTAGTCCCGTCGCCTCTGGGTCATTGCCACACGATCCGCCTTTCACACCCGTACCACCGTTAGTCATACGGAGTGTTGGGATACCAAGTTCCTCAATACCACGGATTTGTCGGCCGGTGTCCTGCCACTCACACCCAGGGAGGGTACCCTGGGGAGCAAATTCGCCGTTCATATACTCGCTACTACCGCCCCTGTCGATAACAACCGTTTCACCGGTGTCGTTCTCATTGAAGCGCGAAATAGCGATTTGCTGGATCTTCTGTTCTATCGTCATCGCATCAAGAAGCAACTCGGTGCGCTTCTCAGCAGATAGCTCGGTGTTTATCCAAGGGAGATCGCCTTCTGTTCCATTGCCCATCGCACTTACAGAATTTAATAACGAGGACATGAAAATAGTTGCAATCATAAAAATTGAAATAGTTCGTTTTGCCATGTTGTTCTCTCCTTCTAGTTGTCTATTAGTCTTGAAATAATTCTTTTAGTTAACCTCTCCCTTTTTTTACTAGGTCTCTTAATATACAGAAAAACTATTACGGTATCATGTACGATTCATAACAAAAAAGTAACAAAAACTACGAAAATTATACCGACCCTAAAGCCCCAAAAAAATCATCCAACACTGTAGTAGCAATGGTTTGCCAAATAAACAATCAAGATGAATAAATTAAAATGAAATATAATTCATTACTGTGAATATACTGAAATATAATGGAGGAACTTCTATTTACCAAATATGATAATATTTGGAAATACAATCGCGGGTGGCGTGATGATGTTAATGAAAATTGGGGACTAAAAAGAACCACAGGGACAGGTTCCTTGGTCCATTTTTAAGATTAGGCCAGTGAACCTGTCCCTCCATGCTTTTCACCAAAGCTCACTGACCAAGGTAGTTTATTTCATTAGAATCAACGTTTTATTGTGTGTTGCATAAAGAAGAGGACCAAGGTTCCTGTCCCCATGGTCCTCTTTCTATCTCTTTACGACTAATATCTCTTCTTTTCCTGCAGTTACTTGTTTGACATCTGTGGCTTTGATAGAGCTCATCTCATCACTATTCGTGATAATAATCGGGATAATAGTGCCCCTTGCTTTTTCACGAATCACATCTAAATCAGCACTCAACAAAGGAGTCCCTTGCTTAATTTTCTTGCCTTCTTCCACATGGGCAGTAAATCCTTCCCCATTTAGATTCACCGTATCCAGTCCAATGTGAAGCAAGATTTCTGCACCATTCTCTGCTTCGATGCCTATCGCATGCAAAGTCGGAAACAGTTGAACAATTTTCCCATCGATGGGAGAAACTATTTCCCCGTTTGCTGGCTCGATCGCTACTCCGTTACCCATCATCTTTTCCGCAAATACAGGATCGGGCACCTCTTCCAAGCTGACTAATTTACCGCTAACTGGAGCAACAAGTGTAATATCCTTTATAGCTTCCTTTTTCTTAAACAGACTTTTTAGCATGTTCCTTCTCCTTTCGTTGTTTAATAGGAAGTAACACGATGTAAATCCCATTTTAGTAGATTCATTGCCACGCTTCCTGATGTATGAACTACAATCTCATCTGTTTCAATATCGTCAAACACACGAGAAGTGAATACTTCCTCACCATCGTTCAGGAAAATTTCAATGGAAGACGTATCTTTAAAAAGGTGAATTTTCTTTAAGTCCTTTAAATAACAATGCCTCGATTCTTGATCAGACAAATAGTAACTTTTTCGTTGAAAGGTAAAAACGCCCTCACGCTGATGATATATCAATTTCGACTCCCCAATCTGAATGGTCAGAGTTTCACCTTCCATACGGTCAATGGCCATTTTCATTTCAAATACTTGCCCATTGAAGCTTAATTGCTGATTATCTTTTAGGTTTACATTTAAATACCGAGTTTCTTCGCCACGGAGCAATTTCAACTCTTCTACCGGTCTTTGCAGTAGTTTTCCTTTTTTCCACTCAAGTTCGCGCGGTAGGGTGAGTGCATGAATCCAGTTAAACTTGGTAGTCGGCTGCTGGATGTCACTTTCTATTGCATTTCCCATCCAGCCAAATAGAATCCGCCTCCCATTTGGGTCCTCCATCGTTTGTGGTGCGTAAAAATCGAAACCTCGGTCCATTTCTACAAATGGGCCATGATTAAATTTGCCCTCTTTATAGTCCATTTTTCCCGCAATGTAGCCAGATTGAAACATATTTTGATACTCAAAACCATTGGGGTCCATGCCCTGTGGACAAACAAGCAGAATGTCGGTTCCATCGAGTTCAACTAAATCCGGGCATTCCCACATATAGCCTAGATCACCAAGACCATGATAGCCGCTGCCTGCCAGTATACCCTGAAAGCTCCATTCCTGAAGATCAGGAGAAGAATATAGGACCGCTACTCCTTGCTCTTCTATGGTTTGTGCTCCAAGCACCATATACCATTTTCCGTTGTTCAGAAATACCTTGGGATCGCGGAAATGTTCGGTATACCCTTCTGGTACATGGATGATCGGTCCCTTCTTTTCAAAATGTATACCGTCTTCTGACACAGCCAGGCATTGATAGGATTCACGGTTACCTTGTTCATCCTTTACATTGCCTGTGTAAAATAAATACAAGGTATCTCCTAAAACAGCGGCACTGCCTGAGTAACAGCCATTTCTGTCGTACCAGTCCCCTGGTGCTATAGCAGGTGGAACTTCCTTCCAATGAACAAGGTCTGTTGAAACATAATGTCCCCAAAACTTAGGTCCATGTGCAGTCACAAACGGGTTCCATTGATAAAAAACGTGATATTGTCCTTTATAGTAAACGAACCCATTCGGATCATTCAACAGCCCAACAGTCGGCATCAAATGGTAATGCAGGCGATATGGATCACTCCCTACCAAGGATTGATGCGTTTTCACGTGCTGGTTTGCTTTTATTATAATCTCATTTGATATACTCATAACAATTCTCCTACTTCGTTTGTATCTCTGGCTGCTTTACTTCTTTAAGCATCTTATCGCTAAAACCGAAGAACCAGGTTAAGGTAAATGCTATAGCAATGGCGACCGCATTCGCGATAATATATTGGACCAGTTGCCCATTAAGATATAGAAGCATACCCGGAATAACGGTTACGGCCATGCCATTTCCGGCTAACCCCATAACCGATGATAAGAAACCACCGACGGCTCCGCCGATTAGTGCCATCAGGAATGGCTTGAAATAGCGCAAGTTCACTCCGAAAATCGCTGGTTCTGAAATTCCCAGAAAGGCCGAAAGAGAGGAAGGAAATGCCAGTGCTTTCAACTTACCAGAATTTGTTTTCAGTGCGACAGCTAAAGTTGCGCCACCTTGTGCTGCAACCGCACAGGTTACAATTGCGTTATATGGGTTATTGCCGAATGCCTCAAGCAGCTGGATTTCAAGAAAGTTGAAGACATGGTGAACTCCAGTAACAACAATGACCTGGTTAAGTCCACCCAGAATGATTCCGGAAATTCCTAAAGGCAATCCAAGTACCGCTACGACTGCATCAAGCAATACCATTTCAACTGAATGAAAAACAGGACCTATCAGGAACAGAGACAAACTACTCATAATTAATAGGGTAATAAACGGCGTGACGAGTAAATCCAACACTTCTGGTGTCTTTTTGCGAACCCAGCGTTCGACCTTTGCCCCAATTAAACCTGCAATAAATGCGGGTAGTACAGACCCTTGATAACCTACAACTGGAATAAAGCCGAAGAACATCAATGGTTCAGCTGTCTGACTGGCTACTTCATACGCATTCGGCAAGGCAGGGTTCACTAGCATTAAACCCAATACCACACCAACGATTGGGCTACCGCCAAATACCCTGAATGCAGACCATGCCACAAGTGCTGGTAAGAAAGCAAATGCTGTATCCGTTAACACTTGGGTGTACAGCAAAAAGTTCTGTGATACATCATCAGGTGTCATGCCAAATAAAGCTAAAATATTTTCTTGCATAAGGAGACCACGGAGCCCCATGAATAAACCTGTTGCCACCAGCACTGGAATAATCGGTACGAAGACATCACCGAATGTGCGGATTGCTGCCTGGAAGCGTCCTTTTTTCCTTGCAGCTGCAGCGCTTTGCTCCGATTTACTTACACCATTAAGGCCCAGTTTTTCAGCCTCTTCATACATTTGGTTAACCGTTCCTGTTCCAAAAATAACCTGATATTGCCCGGAATGAAAGAAAGCCCCTTTTACCTTATCTATATTTTCCACTTGTTCCTTATCGATTTTCTCTTCCTCGTTTATAATAAATCTTAGTCGTGTTGCACAGTGGGTAACAGATGCAATGTTTTCCTTTCCCCCAACTGCATCCAATAATTCTTGCACAATTTGTTTGTTGCTTTTCTTTTGTTTTGTATCTGTCAATTTACTCGCCCCTTTTTTCATGGTGTGCTGCTCTAAGGAAGCCAGCTTGACTAATGGCTTCCCTTTTGACCTGCTTGCGCATGGAATCGATTCCACATTGGATGAATATATTAAATGAACTTCGAACGGAAAATTCCCCTTGTACCATGCGTATTGGTCATACAGTCTACCTCAGCCCGATAAAGAAAACCGTTCATGTTCCTTTTATTATTTTTCTTCATAGTATGGAATCGATTTCGCAGCAAATAGTAATATATATGAAATCGATTTAACTATCATTCATCCTTTATTCTTCCTCTGTTTGGTTCTCGATTCTCTTTTCTTTGTTATCTCTTACTTTTGTATGATGGTGTTGCTTTCCCCTAAGGGACTTTATGACTCCTTTCTATATAATAAGGAATCGATCCATACTAGGATTAATTATAAATAGATCTTTTTACAGCGGAGATTAACCTTGCTCAGCATGTGATAATAGCTCCCTCTACAGAATAAGAGAAACCCGTTGCAGTTCCTTTAAATCCATGCTGAAATGGTATGGAATCGATTCCACATTGGGTTTGTGACAAATGGAGCTTTGCACATTAGGTGTTTTATCTGCTTAGTGCGTAATGAAATACTTCCGCAGAATGGGTGCTGCCGGTACTGTTCCATTTACTGTTTAATATATAGAAACGTTATAGACTTAATAAAGTTTATAACGTTTGAAATCGATTTCATGTATATTATAAACTCTTTCTCAATACAAGTCTATAGTCCAGTACAACTTTTTCTGTACATTTTTGTGCATGCATTCGATTGTACAGCTGTCTTGCTGCTACCTCTCCTGCTTTCTCATTTTGGTAATCTACCGTTGTCAGCGGAGGATCGAGATAGCGAGTGATTTCCGATGCGCCAAAGCCGGCAATTGCCATATCTTTCGGAATGCGGATTCCCTGCTTTTTCAAATAATTTATCGCCCCTATGGCCAGTCTGTCTGTTACAGCAATAACTGCAGTAGGAATTGATTTTTTATAAGTCGTACTAGCTGAAGTCAGAACTTTTTCCATTGCATCGTGTCCTGAATCAATATCAAAGATTGCTTTCTGCATCCATTCCTCATTAACCTTCAACTGATTAGCAACCATTTCATCTAAAAAGCCCTTTTTCCGCAAATAACCTACCGCCCGGTCCGTTTCGTCCACGCCAATAAAGGCAATGTCCTGATGCCCCTTTTTTATAAAGGTAAGTGTCAGTTCACGTGCAGCATGATAATCATCAAATGTAACCGACATAATCCCATCAACTGCCTGCCCAATCATCACAAGGGGAATATTTATCTCTTTTATTTTCTCTACAAGAACAGGCTCCGTGTTGGTGGCAATCAATATAATTCCATCGACCCTGCGCTCTTTTAACAGTTCGAGATATTCCATTTCCTTTTCTTTGTTTAAATTGGTATTCGCCAGCAGGATCTCATAACCTTGCTGCGATAATTCTTTTCCAATCCCTGTTACGATACGGTTAGATGTTTCAGTCTGTATCGTCGGCAAAATAACGCCAACAATTTTCGTCTTCTTTGTCCTTAGTGATTTGGCATAATGACTCGGTATGTACCCTGTTTCTTCAATAACCTTCTCCACCCGTTTTCTGACATCCTCACTAACATAGCCGGAATTATTCAGGACACGAGAAACAGTTGTTCGAGATACTTTTGCCATTTCGGCAATATTTTTTATAGTAACCAAGGTTTTAACCTCCCATCATTACTTTATTTTACCATGGCAAGGGGTGTTTTGCTTCTGTTTGGGATATTTTTTAACACGGACAAAAGTTAAGTCAAGTGGTAGATATATTTGCGCTAATTATGGCAAATTTGGAGGTGGATCTCCCTTTCGCAATTACTGCCTCAAAACTCCGCACTGCTAGTTCAAAAACATGGCAAGACTAGAGCAACTTTCTTCATGGCAATAAACTCATATTCCACTTTTTGTTTTACCACTATTTATGGTACGGTTCACCGTGGTGTATCTAAGTGAGGTTTTTAATATGAAAAAGAGAGTAAACTATTAGTTTACTCTCACTTCTTCCCTAGCAGGCAATTCGTTAATTGATACCTCATGGAATTTTATATTTAAGTCATGTAATCTCGATATCTTCTGATTAAATTCTTCAAGTTTCTTTTGTTGCTCTGTGTTTATTTCTCGCTGTGTTTTAAAAGAAAGACTGCCACGTTTATTTTTAATTTTATCTAATGCAATTTCTCTCCACATTTTCTTAGCTCCTTTCTTTGCTCTAAATTTAAACAAAGGGAGTGAATTAAACGATATACTTCTCTTGTCTCCATTATACTATCTGTAAGAAGAAAAAACAAAGCCTTTGTGTTATCTTCATCTGCATGAAAATTAAATACCCATGTATTATTATTATTCATTTGTATGCTGAGTGATACAATAAAACGGTTTTTATATGGTGTGTCAAACTCTGGTTCATATCTATCTTCTCTTGGTCTCAAAGCTCTTAAAACTGCATAATCCTCGTCTGAAATATTATCAGGTATGGAAATGTTTTCTGGTGAATGTCCTGACGTACCAATATCAGCTATTTTATAAAGATAATCCCTTTCAGTATTATTCATCTCATAAATAGTAAATCCTGAAAAGAATTTAAGTGAATAAATTTGGAAATGACTATTAATAAACTGATAGAATACGGTTACTATTTCTTTAAAAAGTTCTACAACTAAAGAATTTTGTTCCTGTAAATCTTTAAACTCCTGTTTAAGTTCCAAATAGTTTTTTTCAGCTTCTTTTACATATTTTTCATGTTGCTCTTTTTGCAGGTTTATCTGTTTTTCTTTCATTAAAAGTTCCTGCCTACTGGGATTATGAGTAACAACTTCATCGTAAAGTCCATAGAATGAAAAATTATATGGTAAATACTTCACGAATAGTTCATACTCTTGTTTTTTTGCCACTCGATAAGCACCTATATGGAAATTAGTAGAATCTATGGGATTAATCATTTTTAAAAAGTGAAGAACGTATGTTACAAATAAAGCAACAAGTATAGTTAAAATTCCGCTGACCACTTTAGTTAATATCGAGGTTTCAGGTAAGAATACTATCCCTAAACCAATGAGGAATCCTAGAATAATAGGAAATATAGATTTAATAATACTCCAAAATGTCTTTTTAGTGAACGGTGCAATTAGTAGAGTAGGTAACCATCGACCTAACTTTTCATCACTATAACTTTTTTGTAGTGTTTTAAAGAACTCATCGAAATCTCCACTTAAATTTAATAAACTTTGTTTGAAATTTGAATCCATTTCATACTCCTTAAAAGCTAAATATTCTGTTTATATTACTTTTCTAAACGTCCATTTATTTTTTTCCAATGATTCTTTACCTGGTGCTCCATAAGGTTATTTGTACTGGAGTTTTTATCAAACTCCTCTTGTGCTCTAGAAGCATAGCTTAAGAAATTCCCATGACCCTTATTTTTTTTACCTAAGTGCGTATAATTTTTATACAAACTTTTTCTTTGTGCTTTCTGATTTGTTTTTTTAGTCAATCGGTTAGATATTCTCACCTTTTTGTAGGCTCTACTATAATACTTAAACAGGCTTTTCTCCCTTATTCTTACATTAATTCCATCAAAGCTAAAACCTAAATAATCCAATTTTGATACTTCGCCTTTCAAATTGACTATTCTATTTTTTGTATAGAAATACTGTTCCGTTTTTTCTTTTTGTATCTCCAAATTTGGTACTTTTTCTCTTATTACCTCAACAATATCTTCGTGAGTCTTATGGTCAAATCCTTCGACACTTTTAATAGGAATAACTATGATTAAGTCATCACAGTATCTTCTATATAATCCGTTATTTTCTTTAGCATAAGCACTAAGCAAGCGGTCAAATTCTAAAAGATAAATATTTGAACAAACTGAACTAATGCCTGCTCCCTGAGGGATACCAAAGGTCTTCTGGTTCTTATGTACATTCCCTTTTTTAAAATCCCTAAATTCCTTTTTTGAAAAATATCTTAGTAATTGAGGTTTATCTTTTCCATATTTAACTTTTAGTTCCTCGTCTATATCTTTCTTTTCCACCCAACTATACTTAGTAATATTTTTATACACTGCATAAAAATCCTTAGGAAGTGTTTTTATACCTAACACTAACTTTAACTGTTCCTTTAAGTAGTGATGGTCTATTTTATCAAAGAACTTAGTAAAATCAGCTACATATATAAAAGCTTCATTTTGTTTAGTTATAAAATCAATTACTTCTTTAGCAAAGTTAATATTGCTTTTACCCGGGCAATTATTCCTATAAGCTGTAGAAACCTCACTAATACCAAGGTCATCCACTATATCGTTATATTTATTATTTAAGATATCGCCATAATATTTATAAATATAACTGTCAACATGGGAAGCATAGAAAATGTCACGCTCTTTAGGCTTCTTCCTCTTTTCTTTTCTTAAATACTTATTAAATTTTATTTGAAAATGAATGAACGGGTAAAACCCATGCTGTTCTACCCAGCATGGGTCATATATTTTATCTTTAATATTCTTAAAAGAGACTTTCCTGTCGAAATGAATATACCTTTTAGTTTTATATTTATCTTCATTTATTTTTGAAGAGCTTGCAAAGGTATATAATCGTAGCCTATTATCCTGAACCATATTCAGTCACCCCTCGCAAGCATACATTTTTTCACTCATAGACTACTAATCTATGATAGGACTACTTGTTTCACTTATATGCTATACTTTAATTAGTATATTGGAAAGGTCAATTAATACAACAGAAGGTGTGGATGTCTTGATGTATTATTCTTTAGCAATATCCATAATAATTGATATCTGTTTAGTTACAGAAATTATCATTAAGGAATGGATAAGGGTTGACAGAAATTCACCATTCGCCCTCATAACTACTTTTACGAGACATGTCTATTTTACCATATAAGGCCATATTTACCAACCAGATTTACTAGATTTTTCTTATTATTTTATTTATTAAGTACTTATCTTACCATCATTTATATAAAAACAAAGTTGAACATCTTCAGAATGGTAGATACCTATCCGTTGGATAGAACAAGACTTTAATTGTACCTCCTCAGTAAACTCAACTTCTTCATCACTCTCTAATAATTGATTAATTTCTTCTTTACTTTCAAAAATAACGATAGCCTGGTGATAATGAAGCTTAAATTCCCTCAGACCTTCACCATTACTCAGGTATTCATAAAGCCCATAGAATTCCTGTTTCAAGTAAGCTAAAAAATCACTATCAATTTTACTAGAAATTAATTTAAAGTCTTTTAAACACCGAATTTTATTCATTTGCTATAGCACCAATGCGACCTCTGGATTCTTTCAAAAGCATAACAGACTACAACCCCTACGACGGTACCCATTAAAAAATATTGCATTATTATTCCTCCCTACTAATATTCATTTTTGATACTTTCTTTAATTAAAATATAAATTGATACACCGAAGGTTACACCTGACTTAAATAAGTCTATAGAAGACATTCTTTCACCCCTTTCAATTCTCCAACATAAATTAACTGGAACCATAATAGTCCCAGTTAGAAATTGCCTATTGAATTTTTCATTAATACCATTAAAATTCTTACATCACACTCAAATAAAGCTTATAGGCTTTACAAGCTCACCATTCTTTAAAAGACTAATTCCAATGTTACTTACACCCTTTTTGTCCTGCAATAAACATACAACGTTGTTTAGATTATCATCATAAAAGAATAACCAACATGTTATAGGCTCACTAATTTCATGGGGTAATAGAGCCTTAATGTTTCCATTTTGAATTTCCTCGGCTGATAATAGTCTTACATCCGCTTTCCAATCCTTATACGCTAAGTGTGGATGATGTTTTGCCATATAACTTCTAAATACTTTAATAACACTCATAAATTTAACGCTCCTTTTTATATATTAATGAAAATAGAAAACGGAGGAGCAAATTCATCCGTTATAGACGAATTTGCTCCTCCGTTAATTGTGAAGTGTTTTGCTACTTCTTTATTTAGTTGTATTTGTATGCTATCAATCTTTCTATCTTCTGAAATAGTAATTTTGTGAATCAGAAGATGCAACAGCTTTTTACGTTGTTCTGGTGTTAAAGCATTCCTATAGACAGTCATAAAGTTCTGCATGATTTCTTTAACCACTTCATGATTAATATTTGGAATACCACCATGTCCTATTTGTTCTTCAATAGGAGATAGCCGTTCTTCCAGACGTTCCTTTTCGTTATCAAGATTAGTTAATTGACTAGTAAGGTCACCTTTACTAATCACTTCATCTACATATAACCTTAAGTATTTATCTTTTTTAGATTGGATAGCAGAAAGTGATTTTTTCAGCATTTCATATTCTTTCTGTAGCGGTAATATGCCATCCTCATTCTTTTGATTAATTCTCTCTACAATTTGTTTAATCAGCACATCACTACTGGCTAAATTTGCTAACCTTTGAAGAACATATTCATCAGCATACTCTGTTCTTACACCATTTGAACGACACACTGCTGTTCCTTTATTTTTCCATGCCCCACAAACATAGTATTCGAGTACACGCTTACTTCCATCTTTGTTTCGGTTGGTCGTTCTCCCCAATACCATGCCCGAGCCACATACTGGACATTTTAAGATACCTGTCAGTGGAAATTCACCGCTATGAATTCTATTTGGTTTGCCAGTACGGCTTTTCATAATACCTTTAGTCTGCTCCCAAATATCATCAGATATAATTGGTTTATGTTGTCCTTTTACAATGACTGGGTTTGGATTTATATTATTTCTTCTCTTTTCACTCCAGTCTCGTCTAACATTGTATCTTATAAATCCAGCATATATAGGATTTGATAGAATAGTTTTTACACCATTTATAGAAAATGCTTTATTTTTCTTAGTTTTATATCCCTCTTTATTCAGTCGGTTTGCAATTGACTTATACCCATTTCCCTGAATATACAATTCAAATATCTTCCGTACTATGATTGCTTCATCCTCATTGATTATGAGTTTAGAAAATTTTCTTTTTCGATTCTCACTGGGAGCACTTACTACATCGTATCCAAGGACTTGTCCACCATTCCAGGAACCTTCCTTTGCTCTTGCTATCATTCCCATTTTTACATTTTCGGCAATATTAGCACGTTCAAATTCCGCTATAGCTGCCATCATTTGAAATTGAAGTTTTCCTGATGGAGTTTCTGTTTCGTATCGCTCTGTATAAGAACGAAAGCTAATACTTTTGTTTTGCAAATTATCGACAATGGTAAGAAGGTCAACACTTTTTCTTGAGAGTCGATTCATTTTCCACACTAACACAATATCAAAGCACTTCTGATTAGCATCATAAAGTAGTTGCTGAATAGCTGGTCTACCTTTAATATTCTTACCGCTTATCCCTCTATCAATATATTCGTTATAGATTGTATATCCTTCTCGCTCGCACCATTCTCTTAAAACATTTATCTGTTCATCAATACTATAACCTTCCTCAGCTTGTTCTACAGTAGATACACGGGCATAAAGTGCAACACGTTTCTGTGTTCCAGTTTGATTACTTGGGTCAAGCTGGTCTATTGGATACACTGTTTGATTCATCTTTTTTCTCCCTCTCTTTTTGTGTTGATTGATTAGTCAAATAGCCCTTGACCATTTCTGCTAATATGTCTATTAGAGTTTGATATTTGTATTCTTGTGTATCTTCCATATTCATGCTAATTTCCCTCTCATCTGATTTATAATATATATTTTATTTTGATTTTAGGTTAGGGGGAGGGGTGGCGAGTAAAATGGAAACTTTTGTTTGATTGGTTTTCTGTAATTACATTTCCACCCATTTTTAGTTTTTGCATTCCCCCTCCCCCCCTAAAACTGAATTATTTCCCCATTTAGTACTGGTACTTGGAGATTATCTAGTCCAACGATTTCCAATCCATCAAAGTAAATTGTCCCTCTGACCTTCTTTTTCACAATTGGAATACCTTCATTTTCAAGGACAATCTTGAAATATCTCCAAAAATTTTGTTTGGATTTTGTCCCTTTGTCGTCAATTCCTTGCATAGTTAACCACCTTAGATATTTTTCATGAAAATCAGACTGCCTTGTTCGAACCCCTTCTATTAAAACAACATGCTCGTTGAAAAATTCCATAACAGGGTTTTGCTCTACATAATAAGTGCGATGACATTCTTCAATTACCTTACATTCGCTAAATTGATAGTTATTCTCCCTTAATCGTTTCAGACCTTCAATAGCCCAATTTAATATTCCAGGGAGTTCTGCTAATAGCTCTTGCGTTAAATTTACATTTCTTTCAGTTGGCTTAAACGTGCGACTAAACGGTATAAGCATAAGCTTCCTAAAATAGCCATTAGTCACATCCATTGAATCTGGTAAATTATTTACGACAAAAACGAGTTTGCAATACGGTTTATAGGTTATGGCTGGGCGGTATTTGATATTAATAGTTACCGTGTCACCACTAACAATTGCTTTAAAGTTTTCCGTCTTTAACGATTTACCGCCCATTTCATTTTCAGCGGCAATATTTACGGTTTTATTGACTAAACCCTCAAGACCAAATTGCTGACTAAATTCAGCCAACGGTATGCTACTTACATTCTCTTTTCCCACCAATTGAGTTATGATGGAAGCAAGAACACTCTTGCCGTTTGCACCGCTACCGTAAAAAAAGAATGCTTTTTCCGCTTTTGTTTCAGCGGATAAGAGATAGCCCAAAATTTCCTGATGAACCCGAATGAGCTCTTCATCATCCAATGTAATTTCTTTTAGAAATCGCATAAAAGATGAAGCAACAGCGTTCGAGTCATAATTAATAGGCAATTGTACAGTTGATAAATAACTTGGATGATGAGGAAATAACTCAAAGTTATCCAAACTCAACATCCCATTTCTTAAATTGATAAAGTTTCGATTAGAATTCATTTCACCAACCGTGTTTGATTCTCGCAATAATGCTTTTACTACTTCTGTTTCAGACTTACTATTCCAACTATTCCAACGCCCTTCGTGCATCAAGGTTCGAATAACTTTACCTAATTCAACCTCAGACAATTCCTCGAAAATACCTTTCCTATGGTAAAGGAATAGTCGCCCGTCCTTTGTCGAGCGAACACTACATCTTTTAATAAAATGCTTTGCAAAAGCATTAGCATTAAATGTATAGCTGTTTTTCCTTTCATCATAGAAAAACCCTCGTTCTTCTGCTTTACCAACCGTTAGAATTAGTTTCAATTCATCAAGTAACCCTGTTGGAACAAGAGATTCTGGCACTAATTCGGCGTTATTATATAGCTCAATAGCAGCTTGTTTCGATGTCTCATATATGTGATACATTAAAGCAGAGAAAAAAGCAGCTCCTTCTTCAAACGCAACAATTTTAATTGCTGTAACGATTAAAGAAAGATTTTCTTTAACATCAATGGATTGCATTTTTGACCTTATGGTTTCGCTTGATTCTAGTAATCTTACTTTTTTAATAGGATAAGATGATACATATTCATTTAAATGGCTTTCATTATGCATAACAATTCTCCTTACTTGAGAGAAGCACAAGGTAAAAAATCGCCCTGTCACTTCTCTCAAAATGCTTATTTGTTAGGTCATTCTACGTTTTTAACTAGCAACCTTTCATAAATATCACCTAAAGCTGTCTCATAATGACTAACCACACAAGTACCCTGTAATCCTACTAATTGTGTGATAGTTATGTTCTGCCCATTAAATATTGATTTGAAGCTGGCAAGGAACAACATAAGAGGTGACTCAGGCTTCGATGATATGATATAAGGAATAGTGATTTGTATTGGTACATCTATACCGATTTTGTAGAGGGAAAAGGCAATCAAAAACTGGTCATATGCTCCAAATTTCCCTACTATGTTTTCTTTACTGGTTATGTTGTCAATACGGAAGGAATAATTACCTTGTTCAACTTTTGGTTTCCTTGGCAACCTCACACTATCTTCCAGAAAGGAAATAGTACGGTTTAGCGCAGATTCTCCTAAAGCTTTTTTTGGTTCAAATTCTGCCTCATCTTCATCAATAGTATCAGCGTCAATTTCTAAATCAGTGTTATGAACATTGGACTGATTTTGCAAAATTGGACTATTCCATTCGTTTTGTAAATCATTGGTAGTTTCTTCAAGTTCATTTCTAGCATCCATCACGTTGTTCCATCCTTTCTTCTCTAAATATTCCTTTTCGCCATGCAATACTGGACGTCTCACTTTTTTAAGTGCCACTATTCCACTACCTCCAATTCTTCATTGCTGTTTTCTCTCTCTTCATAGTCTTCTAAAGCCAAAATAGACTCAGAAAATCTGAAAGTATTTATTACTGTATTGGGATACCATGCAACTACAATGGAGTCAGCTTTTACTTCATAAGCAACAGGTTTTACGTGAAACCTATTTAAGTTGTCAATAATAAGACTAATGACTTTGCTTCTTTCTCCGTCTTGCATATCTGACAAGAGTGTTTCTCTGTAGCGGTTAATTTCCGCAAAGACCATTACATTTTTTAATGTATTAACATCATCTAGTACAGCAAAATCATTCTCGCCATCTTCATTAGCTAGTTCATCTCCAAAAGGGTGTCTTTCCATTAATCTTTGTTCTTTTTTCAAAATATTTACTGGTTTACTTTGTACTTTAACATTATTAATAAATGTCAATTTTCCTTTGTAATATTTCTGTGCTTGTTCATCTACCATCATTTTGAGTTACCTCCATTAATTTAAATTTTGTAAATACCTTATCAACAACTACTTGTATTTACTTGATGAATTAAGTGTAACAAGGAAGAACAAGAACAATTAGTAGGGGAAAAACTTTGTTTTTTCCCCCCTAACTATTAATGAAAAAGCAAAAAACTACCAAGTGGTTGGTAGTTTTTTATTTATTGCGTTTTATATGGAACTCCTTTAATGTCTCTTCCATAACTGACCTACTATCATCATAAGTTATTTCATCAGGATTTATATTATCATCAATAGCCTGAATAACTTTATTTTCAATCTCTTCGTGACGAATTTCGCTAAAAATATCCGCAACTTCTCCGAATTTCATAAAGCATTGGTAAATACTTTTCTCTAAGTAGTCGTATAATTCAATTACATCATTTTCGCTAAGTAATCTAGCGTTGTAACCATCCACATGTAAATCAATTGATTCATCACTAAGGTTCTTTACTTCAGTTGTTTCTCTTTTCGGCAAATCACTATTTTCACTGCCTAAATTTTCAAATTCTCCATATCGTAGTTCTGCTTCCTTTAACAACCTGCTGAATTTATCAATCAAACGGTTATGCCTCTCAATAGAAAAATATTGATGCTGAGCCAAAATCTCACACCTTTTTTCCTCTTTTTGATTTATATCCTCAATATCCTTAGTGCTATATTCAACTAGACCATTTACTAACTCGCTCCATTGAGAATATGACAAACTTTCGAGCCCGTGTTTCCTGATTGCTTTCACCGATTTTGAGGTATAATTTAGAAGTAAATATTTTATGTATTCCTTTGATTCAATTGGTATTGCAAAGTCCCGTCCATTCTTTATTGCACTTTTTTCTATTCCTTTTACCCTGAGAAGGTCAGTTAATTTTTTTACCTGTTCTTTCTTATAATTATCAAAGGTATTTCTTTTTTCCTCCACTATTTTTATATTTCCATCATCTTCTTTTTTTACAAAGTCATAATTACTTTCCAGTGCAAGTTCTTTTGATACTTGGTACATAGTAACAGTTTCTTTTAAGTCCATTATCTTACACTCCAGTCTTAGGGGGATAGGGGGGAAGTCAATCAAAAAAAATTACACACGAGATACTTTTCTTGATTAACTTACTACCATTTTTCATTCTATTACTAAACAGCTTAAGCAACAATGCTGGGATTTACTTTTTACTTGCTCCCCATCCCCCTAAAAAAAGTGGATTATTAGTTATCCCATCCAAATTAATAATCCACTTTAAATTCAATACATCGCACTAGTAATCCGATGGCAGTAACATAGTCTGCTTATTTAGTTCATCGATAATCCAAACAATAATATTACTAATTTCCATTGAACATTGTTCTATTACCAACTCTTCGCTCATGGCTGGCTGTTCCTGGCGATTCATTACCTTTAACTTTTTTCCATCAGTAACAATCTCAAAAACCTGTAAGTAATCCATTTTATCTTTCCTATTAACTGCAATTGAATCCCATAATCCCCACAGAAGGGCTTGTATTTCTATATTTAATTCATCATTAATCGCTCTCGTCACATACCGAGACTTACGTTGTTCTATCATTTTTATTCCTCAGCTCATTTAGCAATTTTGCATACACCCTTAACCCATCTTTCAGACAAACCAAAAAGAGTGGATTATTGGTTTTTGCTTCTAAGGCAATCCCAATAATCCACTCTGACTCTTCATTGTATATATATGTGTGAAATGAAACTGGATTCGGTAATATTTTCAATACATCATCTGAAATAAGTTTCTTATCTAGTTCCTCATGATATAGAAGTACCGTTTCCTCTCCCACCTCATTCAATTCAACTACTACACCGAATTCCTTTTTCATAAAATCTATCAATTGCTTTATACCAAACATAGCTTTCTCCTTCCATATAAAATATTATTAGCTCACCTTTTGGCTATCGTCATACGGTACTAATTTCCACTGATGTTTAAGCGCATGGTAGAGAGGATGGAAACCTTTCCGACCAAAATTCGTTTCTATTTGAAGAATGTTAGCCTTCTTGTCTATCAATATGGCTAAAATCATGTTTAATCGTTCAACAGCCTTCTTATTTGTTCTTGCTCCTTTTCCGACCGCTATAATGACATCATCTACTCTTGTGATAGCTTCTTGAATGCACTTCAAATTTTCAATAGCAGTCTCTCTCGTTTCATTTCCTTCGATAGATGGAAATAAATTCACAATATCTACAACACCGTATTCCAATTTGGAAAGGTTATTAATGACATACATCGTTGTTTGGTCTTGCACGATTTCATCCGCTTGACCTGCATTTTTCATGATAACAAGTGCCTTTTTCTTGTTCTTGTCCCACTCTTTTCTAACAAGATACTTGTTTTTCATTTCGTCATCATAAGTGACTTCTGTTTTTATAATGCTATTTGTTGTTTTCACTGCTTTTACTCCTTTCAGATATAGCTTTTTTCTTTCAATGAAATGAATGATTCATCGCCCACGATGATGTGGTCAAGAACATCTATACCTATTATTTTTCCTGCTTCTGCTAATCTCCTTGTAACCCCAATATCTTCTTTACTTGGTTCTGGCAACCCTGATGGATGATTATGTCCTACTATTATTGATGCGGCATTAGAAAGAATTGCTGACTTCATCACCTCTCTAGGATGTACTATACTAGCGTTTAAACTACCAATGTGACATACATTAATCGATACTGGTTGGTTCTTAATATCAAGTGAAGCTACAATGAAATGCTCACGGTCTTTATCGGCAAGAAATAGCTTCATTAGTTTATAACCATCTTCTGGTGACTTAACTGAACGTTCTTTATAAAGCAAGCTAGATTCCTTTACTAATTTAACTGATACAACGTCTACTCTTTTTGCTGATTTATTCATATTTTTACCTCCTTATGTTTCTAAAATAATAATATATATTCCAATTGGCATTTAATTCAGCTTTATTTAAATCAAAAGAACTATATAATATGCTATATTTGTTTAGTGTAGTATCTATTAACTTTTTGAAGAGGAGGAATAAAAAATTGCTAACATTTATTAATCAGCCCAATTACGGCTCACTGGGTGCACACTTAGAAACTTTATTACAAAAAGAAGAGATTACTAACCTTTCAATTTTAGTAGCATACGCAAAAAAAAGTGGTGTAATTAGACTATTAGGAAATCTACAATCATTTAAAGCGCGTGGCGGTACGATAAATATAGTAGTCGGTATTGACCAGTCAAACACTTCAAAAGATGCTCTTATTATGTTATACAACATTTGTGATGAATTATTTATATATCATAATGAGAAAGCCGACCAAACATACCATCCAAAGCTTTATATACTAAATGAAGAAAGTTTAACTCATGTATTTACAGGTTCTAATAATCTTACAGCTGGAGGATTATATACAAATAATGAGATATGCACCTACAGCCAGCTAGATTTAAATTTAGAACAAGATAATGCTAATAATAAATACCTTCAAGAAACCTTTACATCATATAGTGAAACATCTAACGACCTATGTAAGAAGGTAGATTTAGAATTAATTGAAACACTGGAATTTGAAGGATATATAAAATCAGAAGATGAGCTTACAAGGGGATTGAGAAGTACGATTAGTAATAGACAGAACAGTAGAAGGATTTTTGGTAGTATGACTGTTTCACCACCTCCTGTTGAACAAGAGCATAATGAAACTACTGACACATTTGAAGAGCTCCCAATGGGCGAAAGAGTTATTCCATCAGGTAATGTAGAGGGGGCAGTACCAGGTTTATTTCAACAAACTAGTGAAGAAGGAAATCTTACAATTAATCTCGATACTTATCAAACCGTATATGGCTCATACAGTGACTTTGTTGGTACCATAAATGGGATTACCAAAAGTTATTATAATATACCCCAAGGTGTTCATTTAGGACATATATTTTATATTATTAAATCTATTGGGGATGGTTCCTTAGATTATAGACTAAGTTTATATAATCAATCAACCACTGGGGAATACGGAACTTCCGTACGTCAAACAAATTATAAAGTAGCTGCTTGTATGGAATTAATGTTCCTTGAAGATTATCGTCTTCCTCAGAATCTAAATAATCCACTTTTTTCACTTAAGTTAACTGATAATGGGGACGTTTTATATCATTTACTAAATGAAATTGTGACAGATGAAACGTTTTACAATTTTGCAACTGATTCTCCTACTAGTTGGAAAATGGAACATAATCGTGTTGAGTACTATATTGATTTTATTAAGGGGTTAGATAATAATGCTAAAGAAATTCTATATAGTTTATTTGCTAACCTATCTATCTTCAATATTCTCGTAGATTTTATTAATCAATATCACACAAATGAAATTCCTATTTCAGCTTTGTATGAGGATTTCTGGAGCTATGAACCGGTTATAGAATATCTAGACCTATTAGAATTAACAACCCCTTCTCAAAGCAGTTTAGAACACAGAGTTCCATTTTTATTATCCCTATTGAGAGGATTTTCAATCGTTGATATAAACCAAGAAAATACTGCTACGCTCACAAGGTTATAAAAAAAAACAAGTAGATAATTGTCTACTTGCTTTTTTTCAACTGATAATAATTGTTATTAACATTGCAAAATTCATTTAACCACTGTTTAATTTCCGCATCAGAGGGTATTCTTTCCAGTCCTAATTCATGTACTAAATTTATTATAAATGATTGAACTTCCCTAAAGGAACGCTTTTCTATGAAATACTCATTTGATATATGCCGGAATACACTAGATACCTCAGTGGAAGAAGTAGTTTCTACTGAAACACTGGTTTCTTCAAACAATGGTTTTCTATAAGTGATAAATGCACTTTGGGGATTAGTGTCATTCAAATGATTTGTGTGGAAGGTAGTAGAACGTTCATTTGATACAATTTTTTCAAATTGGAAACCAATTCGATTAACCATTAAGTCCCTTAGTTCATTCCAAATTTCACTAAACTTACTTTGAAAGACAATTGTAAAATAAGCCCCTGGCTTTAATACTCTATAAACTTCACTAAAGGCAGCTTCTATTTGTCTTCCCCAATCGTGAACAAATTCTAATTTCTTATCATAATCCATTGGTATAATAACTTCATTATCAAGGTCTTCTTCTTCTTTAAGCCATGCACTATAGAATAAATTTAATTCAGCATAAGGCACTACTCCACCATAAGGCGGGTCAATAAAAGCATAATCAATTGAATTATCCTCCAGAGGAATATCTTTAGCATTTTGTTTCTCAACTAATAGATTTTGGTTTACGCTTACTGCATCCACTAAATTACTATATATATATTTCTTAGCCTTAATTATTGTTTTATATTTCCTATCAAACACTGAAAGTACATTTTGCTCTTTTCCAACTGGTGGTACATGATATACTGTCTTAATACCTGAGGTTGTAAATAATCGCTTACTAGACCTAAAAAGAGACTCGGTAAACACAAAAATAAAAAAGTCTCTAGTATCAACATCAGAAATTTTTTCATTTATATAGTTGTATAATATCTTTAGGGCAATTAAATTTCTCTCTGGAAATAAGTCACTTACTTTTGAGTCTATTGGAAAACCAGGCCAACCTCCAGTTCTCGGGTAACTTCTATTGTAGACAACTTTTTCCGTAGGTGCCCATAAATGCTCACTTTTCAGCTTATACTCTTCCAGTATTTTATTCCACTTAATAACATCTTCTTTTGTTACTTCTCTTTTTTCTGTTTTTCTCCCTACTTTACCATTAATTATCCTTATATTTACTTCAACAGGTACTCTCCTTGCAAGAATACGATTTTTATCTTCTGCCTTACTAATATTAATTACCTCTCCACAATTTAAACACTTGTACTCAGAACGTTTACCTGTTGAAGAATTATGAAGTTTAATTTCATTATCACATTTACGACACGAGTAAATGTTACTAGTTATTATTGATTCTGCAACACCATCCAGTCCATCAGATGTTTCTGTTGAATAGAGTCTGTTAATTATCTCTTCCAAGTCTTTTTTCAGACCTTTATAAGTTTTTTCGACTTTATTAAAATCAATTTCCGCAAATGTATTTTTTGTAATATGAATGGCATTAGGACTATTATCAAATAAAATTGCTTTTCTGTTTTCTATCAAAGCAGCAATTCCTGTAGTCCCACTTCCACAAAAAGAATCTAATACAACAGCCCCTTCTTTTGTATATGCTCTAATAAATTTTTGTATATTAGGATAAAATATTTTACTTGGATAGCCGTATGCTTTAAATATGGGATTACTTAATCTATCTTTGTCATTTAAATTATTAAAGTCATTTATATTAAAATTGTTACAACTTTTATTATCTATATTTTTTAGTTCTTTATAACGATTCTCCAATTTTTCTTTCATATTTGTTGTCATTACTTTCCTCCTGTTAAAAGGATTAGATTGTTACTCCTATATATGTCTTTAAACTTATAGTCTAACACTTTATCTACCCTTTGCATATTAGTTTCCAATAACTATATAGTAATGGCATTTAAAGTTTTGCTTCAATGCTCTTTAACGTTTTTAAGATTTCAATAAGAATTTCCTCATTATTACTTTGTCCAACTTCAGAGATTACAGTCCTCAATGGAATATCAATATTTTCTAATTCCTCGGTGCACAAACCTCTTTTAAAAGCTAAATCCCATGTAGTATGGTTTTTTATTTTATATTCTTTAACTGATTGGAACATTTCTATGTGTTCATGTGAGAATTGCTGCCTATTTCCAATCAACCCTAATCTTCTTAGATGTTTCTTAAATAACCTTACATTACCTATCTTATCATTGACCTCCATCATAAACTCTGCATCAGTGTACTTATAAATAGTGTCCCCTCCTAACTAGTACATTAAAACTTTCATTAAATTTTATTGATGTTATTATAAGTTTAATACAAGTGTTATCAATAGTCAATAAAAATAAAAACATTTGTTCCTATATGATTGAAGGACGAAAATTTAGCTAATAAAAAAAGAGCAGTCCCAATACCACTCTTCTAAAAACCTCATTTACTTATGGTACGGTTCCCCCCGATTAATCCGAAACCCCCGGTAAACCTGTTCCAACAAAATCAATCGCATCACCTGATGAGGAAAAGTCATCTTGGAGAAGGACAGCGCAAAGTCACTCCGTTTTTGCACTGATTCACTAATACCGAGCGAACCGCCAATCACAAAGGCAAGCTTGCTCTTCCCGTAAGTGGCAAGCTCATCCATCTTAGCGGCGAGCTGCTCGGAGCTCAGCATTTTGCCATTAATCTCGAGAGTGATGACATATGTATCGTTACTGATATGGGAGAGAATCTTGTCTCCTTCTTTCCGCTTTACTTCCTGCATATCCGCTTCACTCATATTTTCCGGTGCTTTTTCATCTGCTACCTCAATGATATCGACCTTTGCATAGGCTCCGAGCCGCTTCATATATTCCTGAATGCCCTGCTTTAAGTATTTTTCCTTTAGTTTCCCAACTGACACAATGGTAATTTTCATTTCTTCACGATCCTCCGTTTAACAAAAATCCCATCTATCGGGAGACAAATGGGATTTTTATTATCTTCTATTGTTATTTAATTATTTGTACTTGTTTAATCGACCGGCCATCGACCTCGAGAATCCTGAAGGTAAGGTTTTCCCGTTCGATAACATCTTCCTCTTTAGGGAACTCATTAAATTCCTTCAGCAGATATCCTGCCAGAACATCCTCTTCCTCAGGGATATCCGTGTCAAAGACGGCGTTCAGTCGATGCAAGGTTATTTTACCGTCACAGATAATTTCAGTTTCTGTCAGCTTTTCGACGAGGGAATCACTTTCAACGTCCATCTCATCTTCTATTTCCAGCCCAATCATCGCCTCAATTATATCTTCATGGGTCAGAATACCCTCTGTGCCGCCATACTCATCCAAAACAATTGCCATATGTTTTTTCTCTTTCGTCATTTTGCGGAAAACATATTCAATGGAATGGAATTCATATACTGTCAGCGGCTCTGTGTCACTATAGTACTTCAGGGATCTTCCTGTTTCAATTGTCCACGCAATCAAATATTTAGAATGAAAGACACCTACAATATTATCGATATCGTCCTCGTAAATGGGATACCTTGTAAACGGGTTTTGCAGAACCGTGTCTCTTACTTCTTCATACGTCGCTGTGCTTGGCATTGAGACAATCTCAACCCGTGGTGTTTTCAGTACATCTTTTACATTCATATTATAAAAATCGAGAACCCCTTTAATACGGTTGGATTCTTCTTCCCTAAATGTCCCTTCCGAATCGGCAATATCGACAATTGCCATCAATTCTTCCTTGGAAATGGATACATCATTTGGCTGTCCCTTGGAGAGTGCTCTCGTAATTAATCCTGTAAGGCCATTCAGCAAGATGGTAACAGGTTTTAATATAACTACCACAAACTTGATCATCGGGTAAACGATATAGGCAATCCGGTCAGGGAACGTCGCTGCCACCGATTTGGGGATTACCTCCGAAAAGATAATAATTGCAATCGTTAAAATTGCTGAAGCAACGGCTACATTCCATCCATAGTCAATTGCCAGCATGGTCACAAGAGTTGGCAGCAATATGTTTGAAATATTGTTTCCAATCAATATTGCAGTGATAAACTCACCCGGCTTGGAAACCAGGTCCAGAATCTTGCCTGCCCTCACATCATTATTGTTTGCCTTTGACTGTAGTCGAACTCTATTTGTTGCAGTTAATGCTGTTTCACTTCCGGAAAAGAAAAATGAAACAAATAATAATACAATGATCGCAATGATCATCAGTATATTCCTCCTCAATATGGACAAGAAAAATAGGTAATTAGGTTAATCATAGCCTATTTCATCTAAAGAAAAAAGTATTATGCAACGATAAAAGCTGTTTTTTATCTTATCCTTATACCCATTATGAATCTATTGTATACGATGTTTTACATTCTCAAAAAGCGGCTATATACAAGTACCATTGAAAGCAGGTGCTTAGACGTGAACACAAAGGAAGAACTCGAGATGCAGGTCGAACAGCTACAATCCAGATTATATGACGCTTCTGAAAGCAAACTGAATTACGATAAGATTATCAAAATATCTCGTGAATTGGATTCCGCAAAGAACAAACTTGAAAATCTCGAGCAGGCAAAAGAAAAACACTTTCACTGATGAAAGTGTTTTTCTTATTTCATTAGGATGTTAGATTCTCAATAAATACCCGGATGACATCAACACCACCGATTAATGTTCCCGCTGAGCTGCCTAAATTGGCAAAAACGACGACGAGCAATATCTGCGTGACCTTGTTTTTCCAAAAACCTTTTACCGTATGCACGTCACCGGATAAGCTTTCAAAGTCACCAACATTTGGTTTTTTCACATATGCCTGGACAAAACCCGCAAACCAGCCTGCAGCAAGTAATGGGTTCAACGACGTAATTGGTGCTACGACAAAAGCTGTCAGGATCGCAAGTGGATGTGCGAGCGCGATTATTGCCCCGATCGCAGCGAGCGACCCATTCCAGATTACCCAGCTGATTGTCTGTTGAAGACCTGCAGAGGGGTTCATATAAAATGTATAGGCAATGATCGCCACAATAACTAAAGGAATCGCCCAGCCAATTATTTTCGGTTTCTTCGATTTCGCAGGTCGTTTTGAAAGGCGCTTTAAATCATGTTCCTTATGGATTTCCTTCGTTATTCCAGGGACATGGGCCGCTCCCAGTACAGCCACAACCTTCTCTCCTGGAGCATCTTTTATTTTCTGCGATAAATACTGATCCCTTTCATCAATCAGCGGAGTCTTCAACTTGGGAAAATGCTCCGTAAATTCCTGCAGCATCGCATTGATTGTATCCTGCTGTTTCATTTTCTCCAGTTCTTCTTCAGAAATCTTCTCATTGCTGAAAATACTGCCAACTACTTGCATGAGAAGCAGTGCCTTACCCTTTAGGCCAATATTTCCCCAAATACGTGAGAAAGTAATTTGAATATCCCTGTCAGCCAGTACAAGCTCTGCACCATGCTCCTTTGCCGACTCGATTCCCTGGATCATTTCCTGGCCAGGGCTGATGCCGAACTGTTTGGCCATTCTTTTTTGAAAGGATGATATTGCCAGGTTCATTAATAAAAGGGATGCTTTTTTATTTTTAATCACCTCAAAGATATCCGTATCCTTCCATTTATTGCCTTCCGTTACGGATTGATACCTTTGCTCATCAAGCTCAATACAAACAGAATCAGGCTTTTCTGCTTCGATTACCGCTTTCACCTGTTCTGCACTGTCCTTCGAAACATGGGCTGTTCCAATAAGGATATATTCCTTATCATTTATATGTAATCTGGTAATATTCTCTTCGGTCATATATGAACCTTCCTTTTATGCATTCAACTACTGCAATCAATTTAATAGTTACATTTTAATACAAACATAACTCCATAATAAACCATTATGGTGCAAAATTGATATTAATTTTCCAAAAAATGCTGCGACCTAAAATTTACTTCCCGCGTTTATAGAAGCGTATTCTATTATTCCCTTCTCACATACCGTCGAAAACAGCTGTCAATAAAGGTGAAATAAAGACAAAATATTTTTATGTTTATGTGATATGATTACTTTTAGAATATAAAATGACCTTGAAGCGGGTGAGGATATGTTTATTTTTGAAGTTGATGAAAATATTGTATTGAGGCAGCTGAAATTACAGGATGCAAATGATTTATTTCAATTAACGGATTATGCAAGGGAATACCTTCGCGAATGGCTTCCATGGGTAGATTCAACTCGAAAGCCTGAAGACACCCTGGCTTTTATTGATCAAACGTTAAAAAGCGCTGAATCCAAGAGAGCACTTACTGCAGGGATTTATTTCAAAGGAAAACTGGTCGGACTTATCAGCTTTAACAGTATAGACTGGGCTAACAGGATCGGCTATATCGGATACTGGCTTTCTCCCGATTATCAAGGGCACGGCATCGTGACAAGTGCAGCCCGGGCATTGACAGACTATGCCTTCAGTACCCTGGAACTTAACCGAGTTGATATACGAGCTGCATATGAAAACAAAAAGAGCCGTGCAATTGCCGAAAGATTAGGATTCACAGAGGAAGGGAAAATCAGGCATGCCGAATGGCTCTATGACCATTATGTGGACCACGTCATCTACGGCATGTTGGCCAGTGAGTGGTATAGGTTTTAGTCTAGTGAGTGGCTGTTTAAAGAGGATGGTTTTATTAAGCTCTGATTAGTTGTTCATTGGTGTCTGGATCCTAGATGGAAGTCGGGATTTTCTGTGGGGGCTCTGTTGGGTTGCAGCGGCTCATTCGGACTGATTTTTGCTGTACCGAACGGAGCTTGGTATCTCCCAGGTTATGTGCTGGTTCTACCGACTGGGACTTGTTCTCTCCCGAGTGGTGCGGTGGTTCTACCGGATTGGGATCGCTCTCTCCCGAGTTAGGCGGTGGCTCTACCGGCTTGGGATCGCTCTCTCCCGAGTTATGTGCTGACTCTACCGGCTTGGACTCGTTCTCTCCCGAGTTACGTGCTGACTCTACCGGCTTGAGCTCGCTCTCTCCCGAGTGTGCGGTCGCTCTACCGACTTGAACATGTTATCGCCCGAGTTACGTGCTGGCTCTACCAACTTGGTCCCTCCCGAGTTACCCGCAGCCTCTACCGACTAAAACTCCTTCTCTCCCAACCGCACAACTTGACCCTACCCCAAGTTTACAGGTACATAGCACATTTATAAACATCCCATCCCTATCGATCCGTTTCCTCAAATGTAATTCTAATTACTTCATCAGTTTCCGTTTTGAATTCGATATTAATAAGAACTCCAAACTCTTTTTCACCCGCATTAAGCCACAACTTAAATTTTTCTACTGTGCTTTCTTCCAATTCTTCTTTGCCAATATGCAAATAATCAACTATATTTGCACCGGGGTATCTTTTCTCGGTTTCCATTACTGCAAGCCGCCCCCATTTTGCATAGGAGGGAATTCCTTCCTCCTGTGCGCTTGCATTTTCGTGAAGATGTATGGGTCCAGTATAAGGGGCCATTATTATTAAGATCGTAACTATAACAAGAAGTAAATTTCGCATTAGTCATTCCTCCTTTTTCATAGGATTCGTAAATTAACATTTTTTATTATAAATTTTGATTCAAGATTTTTTGCACAATCGTAAGCAATGCTTAAACCCTTTACAGACCCAATCTAATAAAGGCTGAAGCACAAAACCCTCCCCTGTAAACCAGAGGAGGGCTGCCATTTCCCGGGAAATATCGACAAAATATGATAAGTTCCAAGGTGATTATAGTTAGGCTTTTGATTTTTAAATTGAATTTCTTGTTTTAATTTTCTAAACATATCAACAAGTTATTAACAATCCGTGGATAACTTTCGAAAGCTATAGGCTTTTGTGTAATAATTCAAGTGTGTTTCGTAGTTCCTCCACACCTACCTGACCTGGTGCAGAGGCTTTTTTGGCAGCTCCAAAGGTTAAGGCAGAGCCGAAGACCTCTCCGGCTAAACGACTGATGACACCTTTTCCGGACATGGACATCGTAATGATTGGCCGGTCCGCATGTTCTTCTTTCATAATTCGGGTTGCATCCAATAAAGCCAGGACATCAGCTGCATTTGTTGGCATCACAGCAATTTTTGGCAGGTCTCCGCCGAGTTCCTGTGCCTTTTGCAGCCTTGAAACGATTTCGTTTTTTGCAGGTGTCTTTTGAAAATCATGATTGGAAATAATAACAAACACATTATTTGCATGGGCAGCTTCCACTAATGTTTTTATGTCTGTTTCATCATTAAATAGTTCCACATCAATCATATCAACGTCGCCTGTTTGGACAATATTACGGTTTAATTCGATATAATAGGAGGCGCTGACTTCCTTTTCCCCACCTTCCTTGGCACTGCGAAAGGTGAAGATGATCGGTGTCTCAGGCAATCGTTGGCGAATTTCGAAAAGCGCTTTTTTTACGCTTTCGAGCTCTTCTACCTGTTCAAAAAAATCGACACGCCATTCGAGCACATCAAATTCAATTGATTTGAGGAACTCTGCTTCGTCCTTTAATTGTTCAATCGTTTTTCCGACGATTGGTACACAGATTTTTGGTATTCCTTCCCCAATTACTACATCTTTTACTTTTACTGTACGGTTCATCATTGCTTCCCTCCTGGCTTTCACATGATATTTGTCTGTGCTTCATTTGCCTCACCCTTAAGGCGGTTGCCAAGCTGCTCTGCCTGCAAAGAAGGGATAAACAAATATTCCTCCTCACGCCAGCTAACTCATCTGTATGTTATGCAATTGGGCAAATATACCGTCACGTTGAAGCAGTTCCTCATGGCTGCCTTCTTCTTCAATACCATTTTTGGTAACGACCATGATCCGATCCGCATTTTTAATTGTTGCAAGACGGTGGGCAATGACGAGTGTAGTCCGGTTTTTTGCCAGCTCATTCAGTGCCTGCTGGATAATCATTTCTGTTTCTGTATCAAGTGCTGAAGTTGCTTCGTCCAAAATTAGAATTGGAGGATTTTTCAAGAACATACGGGCAATTGCAATCCGTTGCTTTTGACCACCTGACAGTTTCAGGCCCCGCTCACCAACCTGCGTTTCATAACCATCCGGTAACTCTCTAATAAATTCTTCCATATGTGCGCGACGTGCAGCCAATTCAATTTCTTCATTGGTCGCGTCTAATTTGCCATACGCTATATTTTCCCGCAATGTCCCTGTAAACAGAAATACGTCCTGCTGAACAACACCGATCTGGCTGCGCAGCGATTCTTTTTTCATATCGCGGATATCTATTCCATCAATTGCAATACTGCCGTCATCTACATCATAAAAACGTGGTATAAGTGAAGAGATGGTTGTCTTTCCTGCTCCAGATGGGCCGACGAAAGCCACGGTTTCACCTTTATAGATATCGAAACTGATCGATTTCAGAACAGGAGCATGGGACGATTCATAGCTGAAAGTAACATCCTTGAAGGATATATCACCGACAACGTGTTGCATATCGATGGCGTCCTTGCGATCCTGGACATCCGGCTCTACATCCATCAGTTCCGTAAACCGCTTAAATCCTGCCATACCTTTTGGATACATTTCCAGCAAAGCGGTAATTTTGTTTATTGGATTGGTAAGGACATTTACAAACAGGATAAAGCTGACAAGCTCCCCATATGACATTCTTTCATTAAAGGTTAACCATGCCCCTGCAACCAGTACAATCAGTGTAATGAGACGCATCAGCAAATAGATATTGGAATGGACAATCGCCATTACTTTATAAGCACCTATTTTTGCTTTTCGAAAGCGCTTATTATCGGTTGAAAAGCGTTCCATTTCAAATTTCTCATTCGTAAATGATTGGACAACTCGTACTCCAGAGACGGCGTCCTCAATTCTGGCATTTACCCCGGCGATGTTCTCGTACATTTTCTTCCATGATTTGTTCATCCTTATATTCCCGAATGTTATGAGGAAAATGAGGATAGGAACCGCAACTAAAATGACTGATGCCAATGTCGGATTGATGGTGAACATAATGAAAAATGCCCCGGTAAACGTCATAATGGAAATGAAAAAGTCTTCAGGTCCATGATGTGCAAGCTCTCCCAGATCAAACAAATCATTTGTTATACGACTCATAACATGTCCTGTTTTTGTATTATCAAAAAATCGGAATGATTGCTTTTGGACATGATTGAACAAGTCTTTACGCATATCGGTTTCAATATTCACCCCAAGCTTGTGCCCGATATAGGTCACGACATATTGCAGATAGGTACTGAGAATATAAACGAATAGAAGCAATACAGCTACCGTCATAATAATATTCCAGTCATTCCCCGGCAAGAGGTCATCAATAAACCATTGTACCGCTAACGGAAATGCAAGCTCAAGGATTGCAACGATTACAGCAGCAGTAAAGTCAATAATAAATAACCGCTTATGCGGCTTATAATAGGAAAAAAATCGTCGAATCAACTTATTGCACTCCCTTTTGTAGTCTAAGGAAATTATAGTGTTAATTAGTTAAGTTGGCAATGAGAGAAGCTTTTATTAGAAGGGGCATTTTTTTATTGCCTTGTGAAGTTTGGGAAGATATAAATTGTGAGGTAAATAAGCTGCTCGGGTGGCCGGGGTATGAGAAGTACATTTTGATGTTGTAGCGTTCGCTATATGGGGATGACCGATTTATTTGTTTTGATGAGACACTTTTCCTCTGAAGCTGTCGGATTTTATATTTTATTTTATCTCTAGAAAGATTGTCCCTCTTTTCGCATAGGTTATAACAATAGCAAAATTAGGGAGGTAATCGATTGAAGGGAATGCATGTTACAAAATGGGTTTGCTATGCGGTAGGCTATGTATTTATTATTTCCGGTATATTGAAGTTGGTTGACGGTGATTTTAAGGGGACTTTCGCAAGCATCGGATTGCCTTTTCCAGAGCTTACCTTGTTTTTAGTCGCAATTGTTGAGCTTGCCTGTGGAATGCTGATTGCAGGGAGGATGTATATGAGGCTTGCTGTACCTCCGCTCATTCTGATTATGCTGGGAGCACTTTATTTTACCAAAATTCCGGTGCTGTGGACGGAAGGCTTTCTCTCCTTTGCTTTTAATGCTCGTTTGGATATTGTAATGATCATTTTACTGATTCTCCTTTGGCAGCATGTCAGAAGCTATCATCTCGCCTAAAATAGACAAGAATCAACATGCTTTATATATTTTCTGTGGATAAAGGGTGTATAAGGGGCATTTTTCATTGAATAACTCTTGTTTATCCACAAAGTTGTACACATATGCACAAGTGTTCGCAGTTATTTGGTTGCAGAACATATTTTCTATACCATATATGGATTTGCCTTTAATATTTATCCACGGTTTGTGCATAACTTTTAAAAACTGTGGATAAATTTCTCGTTGTACACACAAAAGAAGTAAACTCCCATATTGTAAGGGAGTTTACTTCTTATTGTGTTCCGAGTGTTATCGTCGTAACATTTCGTTCTCCGTCTCTATAAAACGTTATTTCCACCTCATCACCGATTTCCTTTTCCTGATAGAGAATTTTACGCAGGTCAATCATGTTCTTAACCTGATTTCCATCCAATTCGGTAATAACATCCAATCGCTTTAAATCAGCCCTGTCTGCAGGTGATAATGGATCGACATTCCAAACATACACGCCACCTTCGACTTCTGCAGGGAGATTTAATGTATTGCTCCACTCCGTATGGGGAATTTCATCAAGGGAATAAATTTCAACACCTAAGTATGGACGTACAACCTCCCCAGTTTTCTCCAGTTCTTCAATAATCGGTATGGCGGAGTCTATCGGAATTGCAAAACCGATGCCTTCTACCGCTTCCTGGTTGATTTTCATCGAATTAATACCAATTAACTGTCCATAAAGATTAATCAGCGCACCGCCACTATTACCGGGATTAATGGCTGCATCTGTCTGTATGACTTCCGCCTGCCAGTCCGCACGGCCATCCTGGTTAAAATCCTGTGGAATCGTACGCTCTGTTCCACTGATTACTCCCTGGGTAACAGTACTTGAAAGGTAAAGTCCGAGGGGGTTTCCGATGGCAATGGCAGGTTCGCCTACTTTTATATCCGCTGACGAACCTACTTCAATGACCTTTGGTATGTTTGATCCGTCCATTTTCAATACTGCAAGGTCCGAGAATAAATCACTTCCAATGATTTCTGCTTCCAAATGTGTATCATCAGATAAAACTACCTCCAATACATCGGCACCCTCGATTACGTGATGGTTCGTGACAACAAAAGCTGTTCCTTCCTCAACCTTATAAATGACACCTGAACCCGTTCCAGCCTCAATCCCTTCCTGCTGCTGCCAAAAGTCACTACGCCGCTGGATATTTGTTATACCAACAACGCTAGGGGTGACCTCTTCGACAACTTCAGTGATCTGGGTTGACACATCGACCTGCATTGTTTGATTGATGGACCGGTCATCTGTATTGCTTTGCACTTCCGTATTTTCTTCCTGTGTCGCTGTATCCCCACCCATATTAAATAATTCCGGTAAAACGATAAGTACTAATAATGCTCCAAGCACGACGCCCGTAATAAGAGGAATTAACCAAGGTCTTCTCTGTTTACGCGTCTTCCTGTAATCATCACTATAATATCCCATAGTTAAAGGTCTCCTTGCTATATGATATATATTAGTATTACCTTAAACCGAAAAATATTAAACACCGGAAGCAAGGAAGAAAAATCTGGTTGAATTAACCCACTTCATATAATGCGGTAGGGTTTTTTGGATCCGTATCCTGTAAATCTATCTCAATACCTCTCTCATGAAGGACATTTTGTACAGACATGCGTGCAAGGTCCTTCATATTGTTATCCAGGCTCAAATGTGCAAGATAAATTCGCTTCGTACGGTTACTTATAATATCTGTCAGGGCAAGGCCTGCGTCTTCATTGGATACATGTCCGGAATCGCCTAGTATTCTGCGCTTGACACTCCAAGGATATCTCCCCATTCGCAGCATTCCCACATCATGGTTCGCCTCGAAGATATATGCATCCGCATCTTCCACGGTCTTCTTGATGCGCTCGGATACATAGCCAAGATCTGTTACAAGAGCCACTTTCTTTCCATCATGGCGGAATGTATAAAACATCGGCTCTGCGGCGTCATGGGATACACCAAATGATTCAATATCCATGTCGCCAAATGTTTTTACCTCTTCCATCCCAAAAATAAATTTTTGGTCCAGGGAGAGTTTTCCCAGGGATTTCTCCATGGCATTCCAAGTCTTTTCATTTGCATAGATAGGGAGATTATATTTTCTGGCAATGATCCCCAAACCTTTAATATGGTCACTATGCTCATGTGTGACCAAAATGCCGGTTAATTGGGCTGGGTCGACATTTACTTTACTGAACAGGTGATCCATCTGCTTTCCGCTCAGTCCTGCATCCACAAGAAACTTCTGTTCATTTGATTCGATATAAAAGGCATTTCCAGTGCTTCCTGATGCCAATACACTAAAACGCAATGTCATTCTGTTTCACTCCGATTTTCTTCTTCAAACTTTTGATCTATAACTGCTTCAAAAGGCTCTTTAAGCTCCTCTTCCTCTGGTAAAGCCTCAATCTTTTCCATATAATTTGTTATGGTAGATTCCAAAAATTCCATATCATCACCCGGATAGGTGAGGTTTTCGATTGCATTGATAAAGTAATTCTCTTCGTGATTGATTGTAATCCTCCATGTTGGTGCAAACACCTGTGATTCAATACGGGAAAGATAGCCAAGCTCCAACTCGGTCACTTTTTCGTCCTGTGTAAGGGTACCACGATCATAAAGCGATCCAATTGCATTCAGCGGGGGAAGAAGTGTTTCTGCATTTCCCTGTTGCTCAGCTTCTCCTAGCATTGTCTGGGTATAGTGGGTAATTTCATCTTTATCATTCAGATAAAAAAGCAGTAATGCATTTTGGTTGGAATATATTGGCCTGCTGCCATCCTTCACCTGGAAAAAAAGGAGAATATTTGCCTCTTCATTCCAAGCCCAATACTGGTATTCTGAAGGATAGAGCAAATATGGCTCTACAATGTCCGTTATGCGAGCGGCGTTTGCATTTGCCGGTACAAGTAAGGGATCTTCAAATTGAGCAAGTATAAAATTATCTTCAACTAAAGCTGCGTCAAGATCTTCCATGCTGTTCAGCTGATCCATTTCCTCACTGGTGAATTTTTTATCGGATACATTTATATAACTTGCTTCCGTCACATCCTGATTCAAATCAGGAATTGAAATATTCTCTGAGGCCAAAAGCTCTTCATAGCTTTGTTCCTCACTATCCAGCACTCCCAGATCGGAATCCTTTTGCCTGTCCACAAATTGAATAAGCAGGTAAATATTCAAAATGAGGAAACTGAGAATAAATAGTGTTTTTATATGACCCCATTGCATCCTCAATCCCCTCCTTTTTGACTTGTCATTTCATTAAATACAGGCAATCTCCATGTTCCATTGTATTTTACATACCAATTAGGTTCCAGTTCAATAAGGTTATTTTCGAGAACCCTTAATCGATAGCCGATTTTTATGTCTTCTATACTATCTCTGTTATAATCAGCAAGCGTCAATAAATTAGCTATAAAACTCTCACCGGAGGACAATTCCACTTCACTCTGGTTAAGAGAATCATCTAAATTGACAAGTGGACGTTGATATTCTTCCAGTTGCTGACTGTTCCACTTCTGTTCAATGGTTGATAATTCCGGGTTGGAAGGATCTGATCTGCTGAATACCGGATAGCCCTCATAATTCATGCGGTACTTCACACGGCTTTGATAAACATCCAGCTCAGCTAATGTGTAATCACCGGTCCAGCCCGAATGATTATTAATATGATCGATGCTTTTGTCCAAAATTTCGACAGGGGAAAGTAATGGATTCGTATTCTCCGTAAATGGATTGACATACTCCATCGCATAACGATCGGTTCCAACCCGCATCTGCCGGCTGTCCGTAAAATAAGTCAGCCCCATTTGCGGTGTGGTTGACTCCATCACCACACCTGGATTAGGGAATAAGATGTCTCTCATGGAAGATGGTGAAATCGTTGTGTATCGTAGTGACTCTTCATGCAATACTACTTCACCTTCAGGAATGTAAATATCCTTTTCCCCATTATTAAATACAGTATATTTACGGAACATATCCGATTCTATATTTGTTATATAGGACCATAGCTGTTCATGGACAGTCGAATCAGTTACAGTGGCCAGCGCAATTCTATCACTGTCATTCGATAAAAATTCCACTTCCAATGAATTATTGTCAGATTGAAAAGTGATATACATCCGATCAAACGTCCAGCCAGGCATTATTATATCGTCTTGGCTAAAGGAAAGGATCCTGCTGATTAACTCCATTGGAAGAGGGTCTGGGAATATAACTTCCACTTCATGTTCATTGGCAGTCCTTTCACTTGCAACCTGGGTCCTGAAATCCGTCAATGTCCAGTTTTGCATTTGCAGATACAGCTGCTCCCGGCTTTCATGCTCGGAAAAACCATAGAATTCCCCTTGGTCTTTAAATATAATTTCGCTAGGCTGGATAAGACTTCTTTTTGTCTCATCATCTGTTCCGCCTAAACTGACTTCTTCATATGAATCTTCACTTAGCGTTCCTACCTCTGCTCTGTAATTCCAAACTCCGAAAGTAAGAATTAAGCTCGTACCTATAAGGATAATCAATATAAGTGTTTTGGCCGTTTCCAGTTTCATCTCATATCCCTCCGCTTCTTACTCATCAGCGGTAGTGTAAAGAGAATCGTTGTCCCTTTACCTTCTTTACTTTTGGCCCATATTTTACCATGATGGGCTTCCACTAATTCTTTCGTAATCGCAAGTCCCAGACCCGTTCCTCCAAGCTTCCTTGTTCTCGCTTTATCTGCTCTGTAAAAACGTTCAAAGACCTTTTCCAGTTTATCATATGGAATTCCCATTCCCTGATCCTCGATGCTTACGAGTAAATAATGCCTTTTAATATCAAGCTTCATGCGGATTTCTCCGCCTTCTGGAGAATACTTTATTGCATTGGAAATAATATTATCCAGTACTTGGGTCATCTTATCCTTATCCATCCAGACAAGGGATTGCCCTTTTGGAATTTCTCTGATTAAGGTTATCTCTTCCGGTGTATTCATTTCAAATCGGTCAATCACCTGATGGAAGTATTCTACAAAATCCGTACGTTCCTTGTGCAATGGCAATTCATCGGAATCCATTTTGGAGAGCTGCAGCAAATCGTTGACCATGCGAATCATTCTGTCCGTTTCATTCTGGGCAACATGAAGGAATTTTGGCGCGATTTCCTTATCTTCCCACGCCCCGTCCGTCAATGCTTCAATATAGCTTTTCATTGTCGTTAATGGCGTACGCAATTCATGTGAAACATTGGACACGAAATCACGACGCTCCTGTTCCACTTTTTCCTGCTCTGTTACATCACTGATAACGGTGATAAATCCGGTTATTTCATCTTCATCATCGGATACCGTGGAAAAATTGGACCTTATAAGAAATGGCGTATCATCATCACTGAAATCAATAATCATGGAACCACTATCCTGCAATTCAGTCAAATCTATTACTTTTCCTTCCAGCTGCAATATATCAAGCAAGTAGTCTCCTATAACTTCTTCCGGATTCTCCCCGATTAATCTCCCTGCCGCTTCATTCATTAACGTTATAGAACCATTATTATCGGTGGCGATAACCCCATCCGACATATTGGACAGAACGGAGCTAAGCTTCCTCCGCTCCTCCTCGATGGTAGCATAGGAGTGCTTTAGACGACTGTTCAGATCATTAAAGGTTTCCGCCAATTGGCCGATTTCATCTTTTCCATAAACATTTACTTTCTGCGTAAAATCTCCATTTGCCATAATCAGGGCTTGTTCTCTCATCTCCATGATTGGCTTCGTAATCGTACGTGCGACCAATATACCGACAATTGCCGAAATGCTGATTGCCAATAGCGAACCCTGCAGGAAGATGCTGTTGATGTCTTCCACTTGCCCATATACCTCATCCAGGGAGGATTGGAAATAAATGACACCGACCGTAATGCCATCCGAATCTATTAAGGGTTCTACATGGACATATACACGGCTTTCGGATTCTGCTTCCCAAAAGTCCTCTTTTTGTGATGTTTCAAAAAACAATGCCTGCTGGACTATAGGCATTGAAGTTCTTTTACCGAGTTCTTCCTCTTGATTGAGTTTATTCGTCCCGATAATTCTGCGCTGATTATCAATAACATTTACGGTCGTAGCGATATTATCCGTATTGATATCCTGTACGATTTGCTGAATTTCATCCTGTAAAGTTGGTCCTTCATCCTCTTCGCTGCGCTCTCTATCAAAGGCCTGCTCCAGGTTATAGCTTAGCAGTTCCACACGTTCACTGATGGAAGATTTGAAGCTGTCGAGCAGATCCTCCTCCAACCTTTGTGTAAAGAAAGACCCAATAACCTGAACAGCAAGAAGCAGTAAAAGGATATAAATGATAATAAACTTTAATTGAATCGAACGAAAAAAACCAACTTTATTCATAACAACTACTCCTGCTCAGGATTACGTAAATAATATCCAACACCCCGTCTTGTCACGATCCACATCGGATTGCTTGGACTCTCCTCAATTTTTTCACGAAGTCTTCGAACGGTAACATCGACAGTACGGACATCCCCAAAGTAATCATAGCCCCATACGGTCTCAAGTAAATGTTCTCTTGTCATAACCTGTCCAATGTGACGGGCAAGGTAATGCAATAATTCAAATTCACGATGTGTCAATTCGATTTGTTCCCCTTTTCTTGATACAACATATGCATCAGGGTGCACCGTTAAGTCTCCAATGACGATATCTTTTGTCGTTTTCACCGTATCCTCAGGAACCTGCTGTCTGCGAAGATTAGCTTTTACGCGCGCGATCAGCTCACGATTACTGAAAGGCTTTGTTACATAGTCATCCGCTCCAAGCTCAAGACCAAGTACTTTATCAATCTCTGAATCCTTCGCTGTAAGCATGATTACAGGTATGGTTTGCGTTTTTCTTACTTCACGCAAAACTTCATTCCCATCCTTGCCAGGCAACATAATATCCAAGAGGATCAGATCAGGCTTTTCACTTTCTGCCAGTTCGACAGCTGTATCGCCATCATTGGCTACGACTACCTCATATCCATCTTTCTCTAAATTGAATTTTAATATATCTGCAATTGGCTGCTCATCATCTACTACTAATATTTTGTGATTCATTTTTAGCCACATCCTTTTCATCCATTACTATTCTCTATTCTAACTCAATTTCACAAATATGTCTTTCCCTGAAAAATTTCCATCCGGATTAGAGTGCCTGTCACTATCTATCTTAAGAAATCCGAAAATTTTATTCAAATGCTAAAAGGCTGACTTTTAAGGAGTCAGCCTTTTGGTTATTTACTTACATATTCTGTTGGATTTTGAAGAGATCCATTTTTGTAAACTTCAAAGTGGAGGTGAATTCCCGTTGAATTTCCCGTTGATCCCATTATCCCTATTTTGCTTCCCTTTTCGACAACCTGTCCGGATTTTACATCAATGGAGGCAAGATGTGCGTAAATTGTCTTCATCCCGTTATTATGATTGATAACGATTTTATTGCCGTAGCCGCCGCTGTCATAGCCTGCAGATTCGATCACTCCGTTATCTGCAGCAAGTATATTTTTATTGGATGGACGGGCAATATCGATTCCATTATGTGCTTTTCCCCATCGTTCGCCGACATGACTTGAAATATATCCGCCAACCGCCGGCCAAACCATGTCGCCGGTACCCTTAGAAGATATTACTTTTGTCCCCTTCTTGACAATTTGTTTAATTGGTTCTTTCGTTACCTTTTCGTCAAGAACTTCTTTTCCAGTCTGTTTTCCATTCGTTTTTTCAATGCTGTAAAGAACTTCCTTTGTACCGTCACTGCCTTCCTGCTTAACTTCCTCTTCACCTTTATACATATCTTCGGATTCAATTACTTCTGTTTCGTATTCGACCGTTTCTTCAACCATTTTTTCTTCCTTTATAATAACGTCCACAAACGGTTCATATTCCATTACGTTGATTTCCTGGTCGGGTTTAAGGATGGAATCTTCCTTTAATGATCCATTTAATTCGAGCAATTTGTTTATGGTTAAGTCATATTCCCCCGCTATCTTACCTAATACTTCTCCTTCTTTAACGGTATGAACTTTCTCTTCAAGGGTGCCTTTTTGCAGCATTGTAATACCCTGCTCGACGGTCAATATATCTGTCGGCGATACTTTTTCATTCACCATTGTTACATCGTCCGATAACATGATAACTGTTACAATGCTTTCCTCTTCCGAAAGCTCTTTTTTCTCTTCCGGTGATATTTCCGCTACTACTACTTCATCGCTGCTATCCTCATGCAGTTTTGCAAACGTAAGATTTAAGAGATTTTTCTCATCTACATATTCGCTTATATATTGCTCCAATACGTCATTCGCCGTTTTCTCGTCATTAAAATATCCTACTGTCTCATCTGCAATTTTAAGTTCTATTGCGTTTGCTTTGATAGAAAGCTCTTCATTTAACCGATCTGCTACTTTTTCGTTGTTGTAGGATGGGTTAAATACCTTTTCCGAAATATACGAAATCTCTTCTCCCACGGTTAAAGAAAGATTTTCAAACTCCTTTTTCTCTTCTTGAACCTTGCTATCTATCAAATTTTCAACCACTTCTTTGTTATCTATCTTTCCGACATGCTCACTATCCACGTATACATGGTAAACTGTCCCTAGCGTGTCATCTGCAAAAGCAGTTGTAGATGTAAAGATCAGACCAAAGCATACAGCTGTGGCGAGTTTTTTTAAAAAACCTTTATTATTTCTCGTTTTTATCTCTGTTATTCTATTAGACATTCTCGTATTTCCTCCGGCATCCTTTGATTCATGTATCTCTTTATTAACTAGTGTAAGACTTTTCGTCACTTATAAATTTACCATAGGCCAAAAGGATTAAACAGAGATTGTCGAACAATGTAAAGAAACTGTATAATAAGACCCAGTATTTTACAATTGCTATAAAAATTCGATGGAAAAATTGTGCTTTCCCTTTGTTAAAATCAGTGTGAACTACATCTCTACTATACATGATAGTATAATCTTATATTCTGGAGGTGACTCAAATGGAGTGGAAAAGATGGGTGTGAGGCGGTCCCGGAAAAATGGGTTTTAATAGAAGCAATGCGAGTACATACAAATGAGCAAAGTGAGCCGTATTTTAGGTGTTAGACGATAGTGAAAAAACGTTTATTGAAGATAGTTCAACAAGGCGGTCATCAAAGCACCTTTTTGAGTATTTTGGTATTATTATGATGAAGTTATTTGACTATCGGACAGTTTGGTCTCAGTACATAAACAGGAAAAGGGGATAATATAATGCTGGCAGAAAAAGTCCATATTGCCGTACCAACAGCTTTTTTTGAGGATGAATCTCTTAATATTCAAGGGACGATAAGCCATATAAGAAACCTGTATAGGCAAGGTGTAAAATCTGTTCTTGTCTCTGGAACTACTGGAGAACAGCACAGTCTAAATCTTCAGGAGAAAATTGAAATAATAAACGGTTTAGAACTGGAAGAAGAACTCATTCGTAACATGGAAATAATCTTTGGTCTGTCTTCCATTAGACAGAAAGAAGCGGAGGAACTGGCTAAAAAGATTCGCAATACAAGATTATCTGGTATTATGCTTGGGTATCCACCTTATGTTATACCGACACAAGAAGAAGCGATCGTTTACTCGAAAAGAATAATACATCTTAGTAACAAGCCAACTATCCTATATAACAACCCAAAAAGAACCGGATTTGATTTATCAGTAGAAAGTATTATTCAGTTAAGTGAGATAGACTTAGTGGTTGGAATAAAAGATGCTGGCAATAAAGAAAAAGTTGAAAGAATAAAAAACGGTATCCATAAAAACGATTTTTTATATTTTTATGCTGGCGGAGAAGTAGGATTAGAAGAAAAGGTCTCCTATGGATACGATCGTCTCTCCTCCATAGCTGGGAATGTTTCCCCGATGGAAATTAGTCAATGGTTTCAAAAAATGCTTATGAAACAAAAAGTAAGTATGCAAGAAAGCGAAAAAATAAGATATATTATGGAACAAGTCTATCAAGGAAATGCTATTGTGAATGTGAAAAAGGTCATTAGTGAAAAGAGTATTCCGATGGAGATTTGCAGGAGTCCAATAGGAAATACTTAAAGATAGGGAATTATTTTCTAAACTAATTATAAAAATGTTCATTTCATCAAGTAATATTTTTCATTTCCCTTACCCAATGCTTTTCAGCTAAAGGACATTTAATTACAAGAAGCAACACACTATATGAAAGCCAAAAAGCTTGAGGTTGGAAACATCCCCTCAAGCTTTTTATGTTTTAGTTGCATTATTGACTATAGACACTGCGTACTACATTCGTTTGTGAACGGTCAGGTCCAACAGAGAATATTGATAACGGAATCTCTGTTAATTGTGAAATGCGCTCCAGATAATGACGAGCATTCACTGGCAGTTCGTGCAGGCTTTTAACACCAGTAATATCCTCTTTCCACCCTGGCATTTCTTCATAGATAGGCTCACATTCTGCAAGAACCTTTAAGCTTGCAGGAAATTCTTTCATAATTTCCCCTTTATAACGATATGCCGTACAGATTTTTAAATTCTCAATGCCTGTCAGGACATCAATCGAGTTCAATGATAAATCAGTAATCCCACTCACACGGCGGGCATGACGTACAACGACACTGTCAAACCAGCCTACACGGCGCGCTCTTCCTGTTGTCGTTCCATATTCACGGCCTACTTCCCGAATCTGATCACCAGTTTCGTCGTGCAGTTCCGTTGGGAAAGGACCATCACCAACACGTGTCGTATAAGCCTTTGAAACACCGACAACATGATTGATCTTTGTCGGACCTACTCCCGAACCGATTGTAACACCACCGGCAATTGGGTTGGACGACGTAACAAATGGATATGTACCCTGGTCAATATCGAGCATAACTCCTTGTGCCCCTTCAAAAAGAACACGGCGACCCTGATCAAGTGCATCATTCAGGACAACAGAAGTGTCTGTTACATATTGGGCCATTTGCTGACCATATTCATAATACTCTTCCAGGATATCTTCTACTTTAATTGGTTCTACTTCATAAACCTTTTCAAACAAACGGTTTTTTTCTTTCAAGTTCTGTTCCAGTTTCTCACGAAAAGCATCTTTATCCATGAGATCAGCAATACGGATACCCATGCGTGCTGCTTTATCCATATAAGCAGGACCGATACCTTTTTTTGTCGTGCCTATTTTGTTTTCGCCTTTTTCTTCTTCCTGAAGAATATCCAGGTTTAAATGATATGGCAAAATCACATGTGCACGGTTGCTGATGCGCAGATTGTCTGTCGACACATTACGCTCATGCAGATAAGCAATCTCCTCGACAAATGCCTTTGGATCAATTACCATCCCATTCCCTAACACACATATTTTATCATTAAAGAAAATACCTGATGGAATCAAATGCAATTTATAGGTCACATCATCGAATTTGATTGTATGACCGGCATTGTTTCCTCCTTGATACCTTGCAACTACTTCTGCGTTTTGCGATAGAAAGTCAGTGATCTTCCCTTTCCCTTCATCGCCCCACTGTGTTCCCACAACTACTACTGAGGACATCTTGCACCTCCACTAATTTTATGTAGATTATATGTTTTTAATATTACTAAATGTAATTTTATCAATAATAAAGAATGAAGTCAAATCAAAATACGAACGTTAACAAGATGTAATTTTGATATTGTACGGTAAAATAATATGTATCTATAGATTATTTTAAACGGTGGCTGGCATATTAGTTATAATATGGTTAAATTGCTCTTCTATATACATTCTTTAAATTGCAAAATAAAGCAAAGAAAAAAAACAGGCTGCTAGTTTTTAACAGCCTGTTCTAAGTGGATAATTACTTATTCAATTCCTTCTGTCCATTCAGCTACTAAATCTGCATTTTCTTCTACCCATGCAGCTGCAGCATCTTCCGCGTCTGTACCTTCATAAATATCGAGCATTACAGCTTCAAGGTCTTCAGAAGTCCAATGGAAGTTATCCAAAACCTGATATGCTTGAGGCATGTCTTCTTCCAGACCTTCACGGACCATTGTTGCGATAATTTCAGCTTCGCCAAACGTTCCTTCTGGGTCTTCCAGATATTTTAAATCATAAGCCTGGAACTTCCAGTGTGGTGACCAGCCAGTGACAATAATTTCTTCTTCATTCTCAAATGCTTCTCCTAATGCTGTTGCCATTGCTCCACTTGAAGAAGTCTGTACGGTCCAATCCTCAAGATTTTCGTAATCTTCAAGCGTTTGTTCTGCAGCAGCTACAACACCTGCTCCAGGCTCAATACCTGTAATGGTTTGATCTGCTTGCTCATCCAAGTCAGCAATGGAATCAACATCCATATACTCTGGTACAACTAAACCGATTGTAGCACCTTCAAGGTTTTCCCCTAAATCCACTACTTGATCACCATATGCATCATACTGAGCTGCATGTGTTCCTGGCAACCAAGCCGCTACCATACCATCAGCCTCGCCATTTGCCACAGCTTCCCACATAATTGCATTATCAAGCGGAGTCAGCTTCACGTCATATCCAAGATCCTCCAGCACTTTACCTACCACATGGGTAGAAGCAATCTCTGTATCCCATTCGACATAAGCCAATTCAATTTCCTGACCTTCGATTGTTGCTGCTTCTTCTGTACCTTCATCTGTTGTCGTGGATCCGTTATCTGCTTCTTCCTCGTCTGCTCCACAACCGGCAGCGAATAATGCCAATGAAAGTCCAGATACGATTCCAAGACGCTTCCAATTAAATATACCCATAATTATCTCCTCTTTCTTTCGTATTTTAATATATGGAACTTTTCCCAAAGGAAAAGGTAACCAGCAATTTTAGTCTTTCTTCCTATTCATATTCTGTGTAATCCGATCAATAATGATAGCCAAGATAACGATTCCTAATCCGGCAACGAATCCTGTTCCTACTTGGGCACGCTGCAAGGATGATAGAACTTGGCTGCCGAGACCAGGTGCACCAATCATGGATGCGATAACGACCATGGATAATGCAAGCATGACCGTTTGGTTGATACCAGCCATGATCGTCGCTTTTGCCATTGGAAGTTCTACTTTGAAAAGTTTCTGTGCACCAGTACTTCCAAATGCATCAGATGCTTCCACTAAATCTTTGGAAACTTGTCGAATGCCTAAATTAGTAAACCGAACAGTAGGTGGCGTTGCGAAAATCAATGATGCGAATACACCAGGAACCATACCAATCCCGAAAAATGCCACGGCAGGAATCAAGTAGACAAATGCCGGCATTGTTTGCATAAAGTCCAGGACGGGAGTAAATATCATGTTGGCGATTTTGCTCTTCGACATCAATATCCCAACTGGAACACCTATAATTACAGACAATAAACTTGCCAGCAAGACTAAGGTGACTGTATTCATCAAGTCATCCCAATGTCCCTGATTATAAATCAGTACGAGCCCAACGATGGAAAAGGCAGCCAATCCCAGTTTCTTACCAGTTACGAAAAATGCCAGTAAGGCAACAAGGATAATAAAAATAACAGGTGGAATATTCATCAATATATCTTCCGCTACAAACTCCATTAAGTTACCAAAATGTTCTTTAATCGGATTGAACACAAACGAGAATGTACTTTTCAGCCAATCTGATGCAGCCTCGGTTGCTTCTGCTATCGGTATTTCCGGTATGAAATCCAACGTATTGTTAAGCATTTTATAAATTCACCTCTCCATCTCCAGCCAATGCGGCGATTACTGCCCCACGTACGACAATTCCAACTAACTTATCGTCCTCAACAACAGCGACCGGGGTTGGTGAATCGTGGATAATTGTGAAAATATCATGCATGGTTGTTTCTTTTTTCACTTTAGGTATATCGGTTTGTAAAATATCTATTAAGTTAGTGCTCTCATTTTTCCGGGCATGTGAAGCATCTTCTGCAGTAATGTACCCTTTTAAATTACGCTTTCCGTCGATAACCAAAATACTGGATATCCCTTCTTCACGCATTCGTTCAAGAGCGACCCTCGGGCCATGTTTTTCAATATTAACTGTTTCAGGACGTTTCATAATATGCTCAGCAGTTAATATTTTGGATCTGTCTACATCCTCCACAAATTTTTCAACATAGTCATTTGCAGGGTTTACTAAAATCTCCTCAGGTGTTCCGATTTGTACGACAACACCATCTTTCATAAGCGCAATATGATCTCCTAATCGTAATGCTTCATCCAGATCATGTGTAATAAAAATAATTGTCTTCTTCATTGAGGACTGTAGATCAATCAGCTCATCCTGCATTTCTTTGCGGATAAGAGGATCCAATGCAGAGAAAGCTTCATCCATCAATAGTACTTTTGGGTCGTTGGCCAAAGCTCGGGCTAAACCAACCCGCTGCTGCATACCGCCCGATAATTGTCCAGGCTTCTGATGGATATACTCACCTAAACCGACCATTTGTAAAGCTTCTTTTGCCTTTTTCTCACGTTCTTCTTTCGGTACATTTTGAACCTCCAGACCAAACTCGGCATTTTCCAATATAGTTCGGTGTGGAAATAAAGCAAATTGCTGGAATACCATACTTAATTTTTCTCTACGTACTTTGCGCAATGCTTTTTTATCCATTTGCGCCAAGTCCTGGCCCTCTATCAAGATGCTTCCCTCTGTCGGTTCGATCAGCCGGTTCAACAATCTGACCAAAGTCGACTTCCCACTGCCGGAGAGGCCCATGATGACAAAGATTTCTCCTTCTTCCACGGAGAAATTGGCACGATTTACCCCAACTGTATTACCGGTTTGCTTTAAAATTTCATCTTTGGTTAAACCTTTATCCATAAGCTTTAACGTTTGTTTAGTATTTTTACCAAAAACTTTTGATAAATTTTTAGCTTCAATTACTGCCATATCTTTCACCTCTTGATTCGTTGTTGACATATTTTGTTATAAACACGTAAAAAGACATGCTACTATTCTATCAGCATGAATACACAGGAATATAATGAAGCCTATAAAGGATTCATTTCCAAAACCCACTTATATCCGATCGGCATTTTACCCATTACTCAACTGTAAACCTTATAATTGTCAGATTCAAACCTCAAATTTGATTGTTTCGTTAAATATTTTGCTTGCATATTAGAATGAGGGAGTTTGAAGCCGCAATTCCATACAATTTCTCTTTTATCCTCCAACATACTTCCAGCAACTCTACTTTCGCATAGTTCAATATGAAGTCCTTTTTTATAAGGTTTTCTTCCCGAAGATTGAACTGTGTATCGTTTTTTTTGCTATGCCTGGATAGCTGTGTACGTTTATCTGTTCCGAGCAATCCCGGACAGACGAAAGCATCAGCAGATGTTCAAAAGTCACACAAAAAAACAGCCTGTTAAAAGACTGTTTCTTTGTTTTATAACTATGCTTGCTGCATCATTGCTGGCGGGACATCACCCTGTTGATAACGATGGTCGAGATCGACGAATTTATTGTATTCTTTTACAAAAGCAAGCTCAACCGTGCCAGTCGGGCCGTTACGTTGCTTTGCAATTATGATTTCGATAATATTCTGTTTCTCTGTTTCTTTATCATAATAATCATCGCGATATAGAAACCCTACGATATCAGCATCCTGCTCAATACTTCCTGATTCACGGATATCGGACATCATTGGCCGCTTATCCTGGCGGGACTCCACTCCACGGGAAAGCTGTGACAGGGCAATTAATGGAACTTTTAGTTCACGTGCAAGTGCTTTTAACGCACGGGATATTTCCGATACTTCCTGCTGACGGTTTTCACGGGAACTTCCGCTTCCTTGTATAAGCTGCAAGTAATCTATTAATATCATGCCAAGGCCATGCTCTTGCTTTAAACGCCTGCATTTCGAGCGGATTTCACTGACACGCACTCCTGGGGAATCATCAATATAAATTCCTGCATTGGACAAGGAGCCCATAGCCATCGTTAATTTACCCCAGTCATCTGCCTGCAATTGACCATTACGCAAACGCTGTGCATCAATATTTCCTTCTGCACAAAGCATACGCTGTACAAGCTGATCAGCACCCATTTCCAGACTGAAAATGGCGACATTCTGATCTGTTTTTACTGCTACGTTTTGTGCCACGTTAAGGGCAAAAGCTGTTTTACCAACGGATGGCCGGGCTGCAATGATAATCAGATCATTTGGCTGAAAACCGGAAGTAATCCGATCTAAATCATGGAAGCCTGTCGGAACTCCCGTAACATCACCTTGTTGCTGATGAAGCTGTTCAATATTATCATAGACATCAATCAATACGTCTTTAATGTTTTTAAATGCTCCGGTGTTTTTCCGTCCAGACACTTCAAGGATATTTTTCTCCGCATCATTGAGTACATCTTCAACTTCGTCTTCCTTTTCAAATGTAGAGGTAACAATATCTGTTGCTGTACGGATCAGTCGCCTCAAAATTGCTTTCTCTTCAACAATTTTGCTGTAATATTCAATATTGGCAGCTGTCGGGACACTTTCCGCCACTTGTGAAAGATAGGTTACGCCTCCCGCTTCTTCCAGCTGCTTTTTATTATTCAAATAGGTCGTGATTGTGACTACATCAATTGGCTCTCCCTTATCGGAAAGACTCATCATTGCAGCGAAAATACGCTGATGACTTGCACGATAAAAGTCTTCCGGAACGAGTAATTCAGATGCTGTCGAAAATGCCTGGGGCTCCAGAAATATAGCTCCAATTACAGATTGTTCCGCTTCTATATTATGTGGTGGTGTTCTGTCATTCCACGATTGACTCATCGTTCTTTCCCCCTTTGTTAAAGAGGCGAATTTGATCCCTCTTTATATTTCTGATTACCAATATATACAAGTATACTGCCAAATACAGAAGAAATCGGCAATTAAGCCGATTTCCCTGATATTATTTCAGTATTTTCACAGTTTATGATGCTTATTGTTCACTTACATGGACTTTAACGGATCCGGAAACCTCGGGATGGAGCTTAACTGGAACGGTTGTATATCCCAATGCACGGATAGGCTGATCAAGCTCGATTTTCCGTTTGTCGACTTTATGGCCATGCTGTTTCTGCAAAGCGTCTGCAATCTGCTTGCTTGTAATGGAACCGAACAGGCGACCACCTTCACCGGATTTTGCTTTCAGTTCAATTGTCAATTCTGCCAATGTATCTTTAAGATTCATAGCTTCTTCCTTTTCCTGTTGTTCAAGCTGGCTGCTTTTTCTTTTTTGTGCTTCCAAAGCCTTCAGACTGCCTGCTGTTGCTTCCTCTGCCAATTTATTTTTCAATAGGTAGTTACGGGCATATCCATCAGGTACGTTTTTTACCTCACCTTTTTTAGCTTTCCCTTTTACATCTTTTAGAAAAATTACCTTCATTCCGATTCTCTCCCTTCGTAATACTCATTCAAAATATCGATGAGGAATGCTTCCGTATCCTCTATCGTTGTATCCTCTATTTGAGTAGCAGCATTTGTCAAATGACCGCCACCATTCATTTTTTCCATAATTACCTGTACATTGACCTCACCGAGTGATCGGGCGCTGATACCTATTCTGCCGTCTTCCCTTTCCGAGATGACAAATGAAGCTGTAATGCCAGTCATTGTCAGAAGTGTATCGGCAGTCTGGGCAATCAGAACAGGGCTGTAGGCTGTTCCTGTTTCCGCCTTGGCAATCGCAATATGCTCCCGATAGATTTTAGCGCGTTCGATAATTTTACTTCGTTTTATATAAAGATCTAAATCTTCCTTCATAAACTGCTGTACCAATACCGTATCTGCACCCTTTGAACGCAAATAGGATGCAGCGTCGAACGTTCTGGAACCAGTCCGTAATGTAAAGCTTTTTGTATCTACAATAATACCTGCCAGCAGTGCTGTAGCCTCAAGCATTTTGAGTTTCGTTCCTTTTGGCTGGTATTCCAGCAACTCTGTTACGAGCTCTGCAGTCGATGATGCATATGGTTCCATATATACCAGGGTTGGATTATCAATAAATTCTTCCCCTCTGCGGTGATGGTCAATAACTACCTTGTACTCCGATTTATGAAGCAGACTTTCAACAGCTACCATGGATGGTTTATGTGTATCCACAATAACCAATAGACTTCGGTTTGTTGCAATTTCTTCTGCTTCCTCAGGATCAATGAAATAGTTCCATAATTCTTCGTCGGATTTTATTGCATCGACGAAACGGTATACACCTGTATCCAGATCATTTGGATCGAAAACAATATGTCCATCAATATTATTTGTTTTGGCGATGTTTAACACACCTATTGCGGCACCAAGTGAATCCATGTCCGGTGACTTGTGGCCCATGATGATGACATTATCACTTGCCTTGACCAATTCTTTCAGGGCATGTGATATTACTCGGGCTCTTACACGGGTACGTTTTTCCATCGGGTTTGTTTTCCCTCCATAGAAACGTACCTTCCCTTGATCCTCTTTAATCGCAACCTGGTCACCGCCGCGACCGAGGGCAAGGTCAAGACTGGACTGTGCCAGTTCTCCCAGTTCAGGAAGACTTATATTTCCCACTCCGACGCCAATGCTCAATGTTACTGGGTTACTCTCGGCACCATTCATTTCACGAACGTCATCCAGTATATCAAATTTAACTTTCTCGAGCTGCTGGAGAATTTCTTTCGTTCCAACTGCCAAAAACCTTTCCTGTGAAGTACGTTTTAAATACAGCCCATAATGACTTGACCAATTATTCAAAACTGTGGTCACTTGAGAGTTCAACTGGCTTTTGGCTGTATCATCCATGTTCTGGGTAATTTCTTCATAATTATCAAGAAAGATAATGGCAAGTATTGTTTGTTCGTTATGATACATTTGCTCCAATTCTTCCTGATCTGTCCGATCAAGCAAATAAAGCAGCCGTTCTTCTTTTCTGATGATTGTCATAAACTTATATTCATCTATCTCAATCCAGACACTATCTTTATTCTCTTTAATCATTGGAATAAGATTTTCGGACAGTTTATTCAGCGAATCACCAACAAGTGAATCACTTTCCTCACTGAATTGATTCATATAGGGATTAGCCCATTCTATGTTGTAATCTTCATTATATAGGATAATTCCAAATGGCATTTCCAGTAATGCTTCTTCCCCAACTTTCTTTATTCGATGGGAGATCGTGGAAATATATTGTTCTGCTTCTTGAAGAAGTGCCCTTTCTGTCCTGATACTGTAGTAAAAGGAAGCAGCCAAAACGACAGTCATAATGAGACCTAACATCCATTGGAAATACCAAATGACACCAAGCAAAATTACGGATAATAAATAAATTACCCATAAATGGCTGCTTAATGTTGGTTTTTTTTGTAAGTCCGGCATCGCATTCAGCTCCTATTTCATATCACCTGTGATTATTACTGTGCTATTTTTTGTTTTCCAGGTGATCTCTTAACCTAAAGCCTATATCAATTATACCTAAGATTCTAATGAAATAAAGCAGAAATGTAGGAAAAAGTATCGTAAGGATTACAATAAAGATCGGTATAGACTTTGAAATTTTCTTATGATAGGCATAATAGAATATAAAGGAAAATCCCTGCATTGTCATTATTAGACCTGTAAGCACGAGGACATTCTGTACTGCCGTAAAGAAAAAGCTTGATGGATCACGGCTGATAAACGAAAAGATCAACGCAAAAAAGTAAATCCATAATATGGATGGTGGGAATCTCAGATTGCGAAAAGGAGAAAACCGAAGTTCTTTCTTTTCAAGTCTATTTATAAATTTATAGCTGATCCATTGCGAAAGAAAAGCAAGTACTAGAGCAGATAACGCTAAGCCTACAGGCAGCAAATCAATCATAGTCTGTACCTGCAGCTGGATTAACGCTTCAAATTCCTCCGATTGTTCAGCTACTCCAAAAGATTCCATAAGGGAGGAGCTCATTTCCAAGGAGTCTGTTACCATAACCTCTAATTCATCCACCCAGTTCACAGAAAATATCATTTGACTGGAAACAAAAACAAACAATAGACCGATTACAAACCCAAATGTTCCTCTTGCCCATGTTTCATATGGTGAATACTCTTTATAAATTGCGCTCCCTACAGTTATGCCACCTAATCCCATTAATAAAGCAAGCGGTAAGGAGAAGAAGGTTGCGAACATTGTTGCCAACACTAAAGAAACAGCAAACATCACTAAGGAAGGCTTAAAGCCGTGTCTTGAAGCGAATAAAACAAAAGGAACCGGCAAAAAGAACATACTGAATACCGATAACACTGGGACGAAAATGGTAACCAGCAATATTACCATGAAAATTGCCAGCAGTAATGCCCCGTCAGTCATTTTTCTTGATTGATTCATTCATTGCACCTCATCTATGCTAGTTAAAAATATAGTAATTATTACGTATTATAATATGATAACACGATTCGTACAGAAAGGCTTGTCGGAAAATGTAGATACTATTATTTCCCGGGGAATAAAAACCCGCCTGTGGGACGGTATATTTCAATAAAACTCTCTTTTTTTTGTCATATTTTGTCACTATTAATTCATTTTTTGTATTGCATTACAGACGCTTTATTGTTTCATTTCCATTATAATAGAAGTAACAACGACGGGAGGCTTCGAGGCCATTTGCGTATTCCTATTCTTCCCGTTATGAAATAACCAATCATGAAGGATGAAATTAATGATCTATTTGCAAGTGTTTCTTCATAGCATCAGACTGCCGAGAAAAGATGCTATGTTTCAATTGAACCGAATCGGAATGGATGCCGCTGTCATATATATGTTTATTCTGTTGGCAATTGTCTCCGTCCCTGAATTGATTGAAAGATTATCAGCCACAACCGGCTTTGGAGCCGATCTTAATTTTATTTTGAAACTCATCTATTTTTTCATGTTTTATTATCTCCCGCTTACGATTATCGTCATTATGTGCCTATCCTTAATTGCATATGCGGGAAGAGGACTCACCTATCTGATGAGACGCAAGCTGCGTTACCCTGTACTTTGGAAAATGTGTGCATTTACAACAACCATTCCGTTCCTGTTTTATGCTGTCATCACCTTTATTTTCCAAGTCAGCGACATCTATCTGGTCTTTGCTTTTATTTATACCACCGGACTATTAGTAAGGATGATTTTGCATTATCCGAAACGAAGAGAGCGTACTTAAAAATGAAAAACCTCAAAATCCAAATTAGATTTTGAGGTTTTCTTTTATTACTCTGATACATATGGAAGTAATGCCATAGTACGAGCACGTTTGATTGCAATTGTAAGTTTACGTTGGTATTTTGCAGAAGTTCCAGTTACACGACGTGGAAGAATTTTTCCGCGTTCAGAAATGAAACGTCTTAGCAAATCAACATCTTTATAATCGATGTGTGTAATTCCGTTGGCTGTGAAGTAACACACTTTACGACGCTTAGCGCGTCCGCGACGAGCTGCCATTGATACCCCTCCTTTTAGATTCTAGAATGGTAAATCATCGTCTGATATATCGATAGGCTCTCCATTATTCTTAAATGGATCCTCTTGAGTTTGATTCTGGTTTTGCTGGGATTGATTTTGGTTTTGAAATTGGTTCTGATTTCTGTTTTGCTGGAATCCTGATGAGTTTTGGTTTCCTTGAGAAGAGGAACCCTTTGACTCTAAGAATTGTACACTGTCTGCAACTACTTCCGTCACAAAAACAGTTTTACCATCCTGGCCTTCGAATGTACGTGTTTGAATACGACCATCCACACCTATCATACTACCTTTTTTCATGTAGTTAGCAAGGTTTTCAGCCGGTTTGCGCCAAACAACACAGTTAATGAAGTCTGCTTCACGGTTTCCCTGTTGATTAGAAAAAGGTCTGTTTACTGCAATCGTAAAGTTAGCTACAGCAACGCCATTCGGTGTATAACGTAAATCAGGATCCTTCGTTAACCTGCCTACTAATACGACACGATTTAACATCAGAACCACTCCTTATTATTGTTCATCTCGAATTGTAATATGACGAATAATGTCATCAGAGAACTTAGCAAGGCGATCAAATTCGTTTACTGCTTCTTCACCACTGCTGAAGTTAATCAGAACATAATATCCATCACGGTAGTCATTGATTTCATAAGCAAGACGTTTCTTGCCTTTTTCATCTACTTTTGCGATCTCCGCCCCATTATCAGTTAAGATCTTGTTGAAACGCTCAATCAAAGCTGTTTGAGCTTCCTCTTCAATGTCTGGGCGGATGATATACATGATTTCGTATTTTCTCATCCGTTACACCTCCTTTTGGTCTTAGCGGCCCCTATCTGCTGGCAGTTTTTTTACCGTCCTTCGATAAGAGCAAGGAATAATCAAAAATCTAATTACTCACAATGATATATTATACCAAATTTTTTACAGAATAACAAGCCTTCGAGAGATCCAAATTATACGTTATCACCAATTTTATCCGTTCTGTGCCTGTGCCATACAAAGACATTCAGTGAAAATAAGTCGATACCTTACTGCCGTTTTATTTATTAAACATTAAAACGGAAATGGATGACATCTCCATCCTGAACGATGTACTCTTTACCTTCCAGTCTTACTTTTCCTTTTTCCCTTGCATGCCCCATCGATCCAGCTTCCATGAGGTCTGTATAGGATACTGTCTCGGCTCGGATAAACCCCTTTTCAAAGTCGGTATGGATAATTCCTGCTGCCTGGGGTGCTTTGATCCCCTTACGGAAAGTCCATGCCCGCACTTCCTGTTCACCGGCAGTAAAGTATGTTGCCAGTCCCAGAAGTTGGTAGGATGCTTTGATAAGCTTATCCAAGCCTGATTCTGCAATCCCTAAATCATCAAGGAACATCTCTTTTTCTTCTGCATCAAGTTCAGAAATTTCCTCTTCAATCTTTGCACAGACTACAATCACTTCGGCATTTTCTTTTTCAGCATATTCCTTTACTTTCTGTACATTTTCATTCGAATCAGGGTCAGCAACTTCTTCTTCACTCACATTAGCAACATATAATGTCGGTTTGCTCGTTAACAAATGAAGTCCTTTAACAACTTTTTCCTGTTCTTCGGAAAATTCAATTGCCCTTACAGGTTTCTCTTCTTCCAGTCCAGCTTTAATTTTTGCAAGTACATCCTGCTCTGCCACGGCGTCTTTATCCTTTTGTCTTGCAAGCTTTTCAACTCGGGTAAAACGTTTATTGACCGTTTCCAGATCCGCCAATATCAACTCCAGATTAATGATTTCAATATCATCAATTGGATCCACCTTGCCGGAGACATGGGTAATGTTCTCATCCACGAAACAACGGACAACCTGACAGATTGCATCGACCTGGCGAATATGGGACAGGAATTGGTTCCCCAGTCCTTCACCTTTACTTGCACCTTTAACAATACCGGCAATATCAGTAAACTCAAAAGCTGTTGGTACGGTTTTTTTCGGTTTTACTAATTCTGTTAATTTATTTAAGCGCTCGTCAGGCACTTCCACAATTCCCACATTTGGATCGATCGTGGCAAACGGGTAGTTTGCTGCTTCTGCTCCAGCCTGTGTAATTGCGTTAAAAAGCGTGGATTTCCCCACATTCGGAAGTCCGACGATTCCTGCTGTTAATGCCATTAAACTTTCACTCCTTAAGGATACCATTCATATGAACGCGTTCGTTATTCCAATTATAGATATTAGTATGTAAAAAGACAAGCGCGTAAAAAGCAAAAATAGGCATATGATGGATGCCTATTTTTGCTTGAAACCCTATTACTTTTAAATTTTTTAATCTCTTTATGCTTCTATAATACTATTATAGGAGGGTTATAGTCAATTTTAACTATTTTTTAAATTATTTCGGATTCCTTCAACTTCATTTGCGCGGGGATCCATTTATGCTTAGATAATATTTTGCTGTTTTTATTCCTCTGCTTTTGCAATAACCTTTTTCATCTTCTTCGTAAATTCCCTCCGCGGGATCATCACACTATGTCCACAGCCAAGGCACTTAATACGAATATCCATCCCCATTCGAATAACCTTCCAGCTGTTTTCTCCGCATGGATGAGGTTTTTTCATTTGTACAACATCATTCAGTCCAAATTCTTTCTCCATTTTCGGGCTCTCCTTTTTTTCCTATTATTATAACGGATATTTAGAGGCCGCGCTCTCTATTTTCCCTGATGAATTTTTGCTTCTCTTCAGTGGAATACATCATAAGACGAGGCGCAGGTATTTCGATGCCGGATTTATAAAGCTTGTCCTGCATTTCTTTTCGGATATTCCTTTCCCCTGCCCACTGGAAGCCTGGCAATGTGTCCGCTATGACACGCAGAACAAAATAGGAAGCTTCCAAGTTCTGTACTCCGATCGTTTCTGGAACACCTACAATATATTCATATTTCTCAGGCAGTGTAGCGGCTACCTGATTAATGATTTTTTCTGCATCGTCTACATTGCTTTCATAAGGAATGTTGATGTCAACCACGGCAAGTCCATTGTGTAAGGAATAATTCGTCACCTGTGTAACATTGCCATTTGGAAGAATATGCATTTCGCCAGTCCAGCTAAGTACTTTTGTTGTGCGCAGTCCGATTTCTTCCACCGTTCCCTCAATACCGGAAACTGCTACATAATCCCCTACGGAAAATTGATCTTCAAATATGATAAAGAATCCGGAGATGATATCCCTGACCAGATTCTGTGCACCAAAACCTATTGCCAGTCCAACAACCCCTGCACCAGCGAGCAACGGGCCAATTTCAAAGTTAAGTACACCTAATATCATTACGATTGCCATGAAATAGACGATATAGGCAACAACATTTTTAATCAGTTTTTTTAATGTATTTTCACGTCTTGGTGAAATTCGGAGAGGTCCGGTTTTGCGATTTTTAAAAACGTTATCGACCAATGATCTTGTAACCTTCACGATTGCCACCGCGAGCAAAACAATAGCGACAATCCTAAATAATACGTAAAGTAATGTGGTCCATAAATCAGGACCAGTAATATATATCCATAAATCCATTAATTGTTCATTTATTTTTTCCATGCTAAAACCTCACTTCAATTATTTACGGTTGTCCAATTTATTCCAGATTGGATATAGTAATAGTCTGGCCAAAACATATAAATTCAGCATGCCATAAATCGGATAGATAATGCCGATTAAGGTGGAGAAACCAAAAGTAGTTAAAGGAATCATTATGAACAATGCTCCGATTACAATCAAGTATAGTGGTTTTCTGAAATATTCCTGCATTCTCGAAGCAATTCCTAGCATTCCTGAAGCTGCCGTGGTAAAAATAGCGAACCATAAAAGAATTGACATAAGCACGAGAATCTCAAACGGATAATGCTTTAAAATGGCAAATAAGGGGATTTCGTATAGAAGAATTTCATCTGCAATTTGAATAAGACTATTATTATAGATATAGGAGATGACACCGAGAGAAATGCCGCTTCCAAGGCAGGCAATCAAAATTTCCTTCCTGGAATAAACCTTATTTCCAATCGCACCAAGTACAGCAATCAGGGGCAGGATATTTAATGCTGTAAACGGAAAGGCAGCCATCCAATTCCTTTGTTCATGCCAATGGGAAAACAACTTCAGTTCCTGATCTATCGTAAACATAACCAAAATATACAGCATGCCACCGAGCAATATAGGAAGGATGAGTCGGTTGATATTTATCAGTCCATTTACACCTTTACTGAACAACAAAACCAATGCGACGGCAATAACGACTATTCCCCACCAATAGGAAAAATTAAACGCTTGTCCTGTAGCTCCACTACCGGCAATCATTATGATTGTGGTCGTAAATAAATACAATAGAATCATAACATCAAATACACCGGTCAATCTACTGCCAACAATCTCCTCAAGTACCGGTAAATAATGAGAAGTCTGTAATCTGTAGCTGATATCCATGATTACCATACAGCACAGGGAAAATATTAGAGCAAATAATAATATGGCAAGTCCGCTTTCATGTCCAAAAAATTGCCATAGTTCCCTCCCCGAAGCATAACCTGCACCAATTGTCGTCCCTATAATTAAAAACATCCATTTTAATCCGGCTCCCCACATTTTGCTTCCTCCAATTATTTCAATATTCGTATGTATAGTTCAATCAAAAAATCCGTATACTATACCAATATGTTTGTGGAGGATAAGCTATGAGTCTAAAAAGTCGATTTGATCATTCAGCTGAACATTTCCGTATGCCCCATAACGATTCAGACATTTTATCATTAATGAGTGAAAGGATCATTTCCTGGTTTCCGGAAATCCCGCGTGAATATGTAATACTTTGTATTGGGACAGACCGTTCAACGGGAGATGCACTTGGTCCATTGGCAGGTACATTTCTGCAAGAGTCAAAACCGAAACACATGAATATTTATGGTACACTTCACAGACCGGTTCATGCGGTAAATTTACAGGAATCAATTGATACAATAAAGTCGAATCATAGGAACCCTTTTATTATCGCAATTGATGCCTGCCTCGGACGGAATTCCTCCATTGGGCATATCATTACGGAAAAAGGTCCATTACAGCCAGGCTCAGCCTTAAATAAAGCATTACCGCCCATAGGTGATATCAATGTTACAGGTGTCGTTAACATTAGCGGTTTTATGGAGCATTCTATTTTGCAAAGCACCAGACTATCGATTGTTATGGATATGGCAAGACAAATTTCTTCCATATTAAACAGAATCGATCAGCGTTTAACCTATAATCCTTCTCCTTCAGTAGTTATTCCTAAAGAGCAGCAAGTTAAAAAATGGACGGTTTAATGGTCCGTCATAATTGTCTTGGAAAATGTTGACTCAGCTTGTCATGAGCTGAGGGAAGTATCTATTAAATATAACATATTTTTATATTGTCATTTTCCAAATTAAAGAACCGTCCTAGACTCCAAAGCAGGTTTCCGGACGGTTCTAATAGAAAGAAGAATATAATCCTATGTAATAGATATGTAACACAGTAAACGTTCACTAAATCATGTACCGTGACTTTTCTTTCTCTATAAAAGCTGGTAGATATAAAAAATGAATCCTACTGTCAATATTGCCGGTAATAGATTACCTATTCTAATATTAGTTATCTTTAATATGTTCAAACCGATTGCTACAATGAGCAGTCCCCCTACTGCAGTCACTTCTACGATCATTCCATTTAGAAGTGATTCCGGAATCCACTTTTCAATCTGTGTAGCCAACAAAGCAATCGTACCCTGGTAGACAACTACCGGCACAACCGAGAAAATCACTCCAAATCCTAACGTTGTTGTCAGTACCAATGCAGCAAATCCATCAATAACTCCTTTTGTGATAAGAATTTCATGATCCCCGCGAATGCCGCTATCCAATGCACCGATAATTGCCATCGCTCCAATACAGAAAATTAATGTGGCTGTGACAAAGCCTTGAGCGACACTAAAATCACTTCCCGTTGATGTGAATTTGCTTCCTATCCAATTGCCGAATTTATTCAATCCCTCTTCCAAATGAATAAATTCGCCAATTACCGCTCCCGAAAGCAAACTCAATAGAATGATAATAATTTGATCTGTGACCATTGCCATTTGTAATCCGATTAATAGTACAGCAAGCCCAATCCCTTGCATGACTGTCTCTTTATATCTTTCTGGTATTTTTGTGAAAAACAACCCAAGAACGCTTCCAATTATGATGAATGCTCCATTAACCAACGTTCCAAATAATATCATTGTTATCTCTCCATCTATTTTTTCATCCTATACCTTATCCATTACTATGTATAAATTTAAATTCACACCAATGTTTCACGTGGAACATTGATGTGAATGATAAAGACTGACCAGTATTTCGTCAGTCCCTGTTAAAGTTTATTCCTATTTTATTTTTCGAGAAACTCAATGATACGGTTCAAATCATCATCGGTGTAAAATTCTATTTCTATTTTCCCTTTGCGCTTACCTTTATGAATATTAACGGCAGTACCCAAACGTTCCCGTAATACGGTTTCCCTCTCCTGAAGAAACACATCTTTTTTAGGTCTCTCCTTCTTCCGGACAGGTTTTTGGTTCAATTCCATAATCATTTTTTCTACTTGACGTACATTCAATTTTTCCTGACGAATTTTATTAACTAAAGGAATTAGATTGTTCTTGTCTTTTAAGCCCAATAAAGCTCGTCCATGGCCCATCGACAATTCCCCATTATTAATATAGGCAACAGCCTGTTCTGGCAAGGAAAGCAGACGAACAATGTTTGCTATGTGTGATCGGCTTTTCCCTAAACGTTTTGATAATTCTTCCTGTGTGATTTTTAATTCCGATATTAAATTTGCATAAGCATGGGCTTCCTCTATTGGTGTCAGATCTTCACGTTGCAGATTCTCCAATAAAGCAATTTCCATCATTTTTTCATCAGATAACTCTTTAACTACAACAGGAATCGTTTTAAGGCCTGCTTCCTTTGCAGCGCGAAATCTCCGTTCACCAACCACTATCTCATAACCTTTAATACTCTTTCTCGCAATCAACGGTTGAATAATGCCGTATTCCAAAATGGATTCCTTGAGTTCCTCAATTGCATCTGCATGAAATGTTTTTCTCGGTTGATAAGGATTTGGTCTGCACTGAGTGATAGCAATCTCTTGAACGGAAGCTTCATCCTGCTTTTCCATATCAGGAAAAAAAGCATTTAGCCCTTTACCCAACCCTTTCGCCATTAGCCATCACTTCCTTCGCTAATTCAAGATAAACTTCCGCACCCCTGGATTTCGGATCATAGATAATGATCGGTAACCCATGACTAGGCGCTTCGCCCAACCTTACATTTCTAGGTATGATTGTTTGATAGACTTTATCCTGAAAATATTTTTTCACTTCTTCAATTACTTGTATTCCCAAATTGGTTCTTGCATCAAGCATCGTTAACAGGACACCCTCTATCATCAGGTGTTTATTCAGATGTTTTTGAACAAGTCTGATTGTATTCAATAACTGACTGAGCCCTTCGAGTGCATAGTATTCGCATTGAACAGGGATCATTACCGTATCAGAAGCTGTAAGTGCATTGATAGTCAGTAATCCCAATGATGGCGGACAATCTATAAGTATATAATCGTATTGTTCTTTTAAGCTTTCAAGTGCTTTTTTCAGCCGTATCTCTCTTGAAATAATCGGTACAAGCTCTATTTCCGCACCAGCAAGCTGAATGGTTGCAGGTATAATATCTAAGTTGTTTACATTTGTCGGAATAACAACCTCTTCTGCTGGTAAATCTTCAACAAGTACATTATAAATACAATGGTTCACATCTGCTTTGTTGACTCCAACACCACTGGTAGCATTCCCTTGGGGATCTGTATCAACAAGTAACACTTTATTACCTAAAGATGACAGGCATGCACTAAGGTTTACAGATGAAGTTGTCTTCCCTACACCACCTTTTTGATTTGCGATGGATATTATTTTTCCCATGTTGACACCTACCTAACTATATAAATACTATATTATCATTAATTACATTAAAACGACTATAAATTTCACCATTTTTGTAAATTTGTAATTTAATTCCCCACGATGATATGCTTTTGCAAAATCAAGCACGTAGAAATACCCATCTTGCAGAAAAGATGGGTGAAATCATGTATAAGTAAATAAAAGATATTATTTCTTCTTTGGTATTTTTATTGTGATTTGATAATAATCGTCCATTTCTTTCTCATCGGATTCAACTTCAACCCCAGTATCAGATACCATATTCAATGATTGGCGAATTGTATTCATAGCTATCCGAATATCTTTATTAACCCCTTTTAGCTTAGGGCGTTTTCTTTTTTCTTCTTTTGGTTCATTAATTTTTGCTATGCGTTCTTCTGTCTGCTTCACATTTAAATCATTTTCGATAATTGCCTGTAAAATTAATATTTGCTTTTCGACATCTTTTAATTTTATTAAAGCTCTGGCATGTCGTTCTGTTATTGACTTATTTAATAATGCTGTCTGCACTTCTTCAGGAAGCTTCAACAGACGCAGCTTATTAGCGATTGTTGATTGATTTTTCCCTAATCTTTGTGCTAATGCTTCCTGTGTTAAAGAATGTAACTCAAGAAGTTTCGCATAGGCCAATGCCTCTTCGATAACTGTCAATTCCTCACGCTGCAAATTTTCAATTAATGCAACCGATGCTGTCTCCGTATCGGACATTTCACGGATGATTGCCGGCACCTTTTCCCAGCCTAAGGACTGAACAGCCCTCCAGCGACGTTCACCGGCAATCAGCTCAAAATTTTCTTCGTCCAGTTGTCGAACGACTATAGGCTGAATCATCCCATGTGTATTGATTGTTTGCGCTAATTCCTTTATTTTCTCTTCATTAAAGATAGTTCTTGGCTGAAAACGATTAGGCTCGATTTTTCCTACTTCAAGCTGAAAAACCTCATCTGTAGAATAACCAGGTTCCTCTTGTTCAGTGTTCGCCTTCTCTCCCATACCAAATATCCGATTAAAAGGATGTACCACTACCTGACACCACCTTCATAAATAAACTAGTTTCTATGTATGTATAAAATTGTTTCACGTGAAACAATTTTGTTTGTTTATAATTTTAACAGACTGACAGTATAAAATATATTGATTAATAAAAACGCTACAGTATAAATACTGCGCGCTAAAAACCATCATTAATTATACCTATTCTACCATATTTGAATACGAAAAAGTAAAGAATAGTTTATGACTTTTCAATTCCATGTTTCATACTTCAAAGTGGAATATTATTCAATCGGCTCCTTATTTGGCAGTCCAGCTTTCCTCGGATATTTTTTTGGTGTCTTCCTTTTTTTATCTATAATTACAATCGAACGTTCACTATCTTCCTGCGGTAGTTTGAATGTATGGACGGCATTTGTTTCTCCTCCCAGCAATTCGATTGCATGTTTCCCATTATTGAGTTCTTCCTCAGCCTGGGATCCTTTCATGGCTATAAAAACACCATTTTTCTTTACAAGAGGCAAGCATAATTCGCTTAGAACAGACATACGTGCTACAGCTCTTGCTGTTACGACATCAAATGTTTCACGAAACTCGCTGTTTTTCCCGAAATTCTCTGCCCGATCATGATAAAAGGCCACATTAGTAAGTTCAAGCTGTGAGGCTAAGTGATTTAGAAAACCAATTCTTTTTTTCAGTGAATCAACAATTGTTACGTTTAGTTGGGGAAAACAGATTTTAAGCGGAATACTTGGAAATCCTGCACCTGCACCTACATCACAAATCTGCAGCTCCTTATCCAAGTCAAAATAAAATGCCGCAGTGATACAATCATAAAAATGCTTCAGATAAACTTCTTCCTTCTCGGTGATTGCTGTCAGGTTTATTTTTTCATTCCATTCCACCAACAGCTTAAAATACTTGGAAAATTGTTCCTGTTGATATGTACTAAGTTCAATTCCATGTTCTTTTAATGCGTTTACAAACTGTTCTGGGTTCATGATTAGGATGTCTCCTTTATAGTAATTGAAAGATAGCGGCGTATCTCCTTCATACGCCGCTATCTCAAATTTTATCCAATGAATGCTTAGTTGGCAATACGAGCGATATTCCCTTGTTGGATATAAACAAGCAATATGGACACATCTGCCGGATTGACACCTGATATTCTGGATGCCTGCCCTACTGACAATGGACGAACTTTTTTCAGTTTTTCCACTGCTTCTGTAGCAAGTCCATGAATATCATCATAATCAATATCAACAGGAACCTTTTTCTCTTCCATTTTCAGCATGCGCTCCACTTGTTCATTTGCCTTTTTAATATAACCTTCATACTTAATTTGAATTCCAACTTGTTCACTTACTTCAGGTGTGATTTCGTGATTACTTTCAATCATTCGGTCAATTATTTCGTAGTTAATCTCCGGTCGTTTTAACAAGTCGTATGCTTTCACTGCCTCTTTTAGACGTGTTGCACCGGCTTCATCCATCAATTCATTGATCTCTTCAGATGGCTTGATGACTATTTTACGCAGACGTTTTTTCTCTTCCTCCACCAATCGTTTTTTCTCAAGGAATTTTTTATAGCGTTCCTCAGAAATTAAGCCGATTTCATGACCAACATCAGTCAAACGCATATCAGCATTATCATGGCGAAGAAGCAATCTGTATTCTGCACGAGATGTCAACAAGCGATACGGTTCATTTGTCCCTTTCGTTACAAGGTCATCAATCATAACACCAATGTAGGCTTGTGAACGGTCCAAAATGACAGGTTCTTTGCCCAATGCTTTGGCAGCAGCATTGATGCCAGCCATAAGTCCTTGACCTGCAGCTTCCTCATAACCGGATGTACCGTTAATTTGGCCAGCTGTATATAATCCAGAGATTTTCTTTGTTTCCAGTGTCGGCCAAAGTTGTGTCGGCACCATTGCGTCATACTCTATCGCATAACCAGGACGCATAATTTGTGCTTTTTCAAGGCCTGGAATTGTTTTAATAATTTCATGCTGAACAGATTCAGGCAATGATGTTGACAAGCCCTGTACATAAACCTCTTCGGTATCTCTTCCTTCTGGTTCAAGGAAAATTTGATGACGCGGTTTATCATTAAAACGAACGATTTTATCCTCAATGGACGGACAGTAACGAGGACCAGTACCACGTTTCATTCCAGAGTACATTGCAGAAAGTCCCAAATTGTCATTGATTACGTTGTGGGTAAATTCATTTGTATACGTCAACCAGCAAGGAATTTGATCCGTAATTTGTTCGGTTGTTTCATAGGAAAACGCTTGTGGGTTATCATCCCCTGGTTGAATCTCCGTTTGTGAGTAATCAACTGTATGACTGTTTACTCTTGGAGGAGTTCCCGTTTTAAAACGAGTCAGCTCAAAGCCAAGCTCTTCCAGATGTTCAGAAAGTTTAATGGATACGCGTTGGTTATTTGGACCACTCTCATACTCCAAATCTCCCATTAATACTTTTCCTCTCATAAATGTACCCGTTGTGATAATTACTGACTCAGCATGATAGGCAGCATTTGTTTCGGTAATAACTCCTTTGCAAATACCATCTTCCACGATAAGCGAATTTACCATTCCTTGACGAACGGTGAGATTTTCTTCATTCTCCATCCATTTTTTCATTTCTTTCATATAGACAGGTTTATCGGCCTGTGCACGCAATGCCTGTACAGCGGGGCCTTTTCCTGTATTCAACATTCTCATTTGAATATAGCTTTTATCGATCACTTTGCCCATTATTCCACCAAGGGCATCGATTTCACGTACAACAATACCTTTTGCCGGCCCACCAATGGATGGGTTACATGGCATAAAGGCAATCATATCCAGATTCAACGTAAGCATTAATGTTTTGGCACCCATTCGTGCAGCTGCAAAACCAGCCTCTACACCAGCATGACCAGCTCCAATAACGATTACATCATATTTACCTGCATCGTATGTCATCTTTTTTCATCCTTTCTTATTATATTATATTTATTTACCTAAACAGAACTGTGAGAATAACTGGTCAATCAGACTGTCACTCGCAGTATCACCAATAATTTCACCTAAAAATTCCCATGTTCGGGTTACATCTATTTGAACGATATCCATTGGCATTCCCAGTTCAATGCCTTCCATTGCATCTTCAAGTGCTTGTTTTGCCTGTTTCAGCAGCTGAATATGCCTGATATTGGAAACATATGTCATGTCTCCACTATCAATTTCTCCTGCAAAAAATGTGTCTGCAATTGCTTTTTCCAGCTCGTCTACACCTTCTTCTTCTATTAAAGAAGTGGTAACGATCGGTCTGTTTCCTGCAAGTTCCTTTACTCTATCCATATTAAGCTTTTGATCCAAATCGGTCTTGTTAATGATGACGATATATTCCAGACCACCGACTGCCTCAAAAAGCTTTACGTCTTCATCTGTAAGTTCGTCGTTATAGTTTAACACAAACAAAATCAGATCCGATTCCTTCAATACTTTTCTTGAGCGCTCTACTCCGATTCTTTCCACGATATCCTCTGTTTCACGGATTCCCGCAGTATCAACCAATCGCAGTGGTACACCTCTTACGTTCACGTATTCTTCTATAATATCACGGGTTGTACCCGGAATTTCAGTGACAATTGCTTTATTTTCCTGTACAAGAGTATTCATTAATGACGATTTCCCTACATTCGGTCTGCCAATAATTGCGGTAGCAAGACCTTCCCGTAAGATTTTCCCTTGTTTGGCAACATCCAGCAGCTGTTCGATTTCCGCATGAACTTCCTTCGTTTTCCCACGCATCATATCATGGGACATTTCTTCGACATCATCATATTCCGGATAATCGATATTCACTTCCACATGTGCGACGGTTTCCAATAAATCCTGCCTTAGCCGCTGAATTAAACCAGATAGACGACCATCCATCTGCTTCAAGGCAACAGACATGGCTTTATCTGTTTTTGCCCGAATCAAATCCATTACAGCTTCAGCCTGTGACAGATCAATTCGGCCATGCAGAAATGCACGCTTTGTAAATTCTCCTGGTTCAGCCAATCGTGCTCCTTTAGATAGAATGATTTCTAGCACTCTGTTTACTGCAACCATTCCACCGTGACAATTTATTTCAACCACATCTTCGCGGGTAAATGTTTTCGGTGCACGCATTACGGAAACCATTACTTCCTCAGCAATTTCCTTCGTCTGTGGTTCTATAATCTTTCCGTAATGAATCGTATGTGAATCAACTTCCGTTAAGTTCTTACCTTTAAAGATCTTAGCTGTTATCGAAATTGCCTCAGGTCCACTCAACCTTACGATGGCTATTGCACCCTCACCAATCGGGGTTGAAATCGCAGTAATTGTATCTGTCTCCATCTCCGTCACCTCCAACATTTTTTTCTGAATCTATATTAATTAACATTATTATTTTTTTTAATGTCACTAACAAAATAGAATAACATACATTTAGGCAAAAATAAAGTTATCCACAAAAAAATATTTTTCTGATTTCTCTACTAAATTATCAACATGTGGATAATTTGATTTTTAAATTAGTTTTCTACTTGTGATTTGTTGCTTACAGACTTCGCAGTGGATATAGAATGCGACGTAACAACTATTTGTGTTAGAACTTTGGCTCGAATAATTGAAGCGAGATACTTCGGCGATCGCTCGGGGAAATACACTGCGCGCATCCTAAGGCGGCTGGTGAGCCCCTTCATGCTATCGCATTTCAGTGTCTCACCTATGCCTCTCTTCCCGTAGGAGTCTCCGTGTATTTCCCCGAGCTGATTAGCGCATGCTGCCAATTATAACCTGTGCGATAGCTAAACTAGCAATACACAGCTATACCAGTCCCGGTGAGCGGCGGGCGGTGACTCCTGCGGGAAAAGCACGTGTCCGAAGACCAGAAGAGTGGTTTTCTCTTCGGGGCTGAGGCCGTGCCCTAAGGATGCGCATCCGCCCAGAGCGATCTCGGACGACAGCAGATGCACAAATATTAATTATAAGTTATGTCGGTAGTTTACTTATTTTGCGGCAAAGAAAATTTTTCGGCAAGACTCGTGCAAAAAAAGACGTGGATTATCCACGCCTTTAGTCTTCTATATAGCTTACTTAAAGTTTTCTCGGAAGTTTTTCGCCTTCTTCATGGTCATCACGTTTGTTTTTGCCTTCCATTCGATCGATCGTACCTTCCATATACGTGTCTGATACCTGTTCATGGGACTCAGCCATCCCTCTAGAAAGTTGATCGTTACTGTAATAATCGGAATACTGATAAGTCTTATCTGCAACCGTTTTTGCTTTTTCATTTACTTTCTTTCTCACTTTGCATACTCCCTTCCGTTACGGTGCTTTCAAGGCATCGATAATTTTTGTAAGATCAGTCACCAACTCTGAAACTTCCTGCTCCTTCAAAAGAATCGGGATTTGATCATTGATAGTAATCATGCATGTGTCGTCCTGGCTGCTTAAATAATGATTAAGCTCTGTCAGCTTTTTTTCCGATAAAATAGAGGCTGTTTCCAGGTTTTTGACCTGTGTAAGATAGAACGACTCCTGCATCCGATCGAGATCTCCACTGAAAATCATACCAGAGAAATTTTGCACCTTTGTATCTCCTCATAACGTGTCATGAATATCAATAGCATGCGTTACGAACCAGCTAATAATTCGTAATGATATTAGTATTAATATGTGCCATATCGGCTTTTTTTAAACACAAATAGACCCCGGATTTTACCTCCGGGGTCCAATAATCTTTATTTTTAAGGTTTTATCACAATATGACGATGTGGTTCCAAGCCATCTGAATAGGTGGAAACATCACCTTTTTTCTGTAGTTCACTATGGATGATTTTACGCTCAAATGCCGGCATTGGTTCAAGCGCTACTTTTTTATTCATCCGTTTCGCTTTATCGGCCATTTTATGTGCCAATGACTCAAGCGTCTCTTTTCTTCTTGCACGATAGCCTTCTGCATCTAAAGTGACAGTGTAATAATCTTCACTATCCTTATTAATAGCCAAATGAACCAAGTATTGTAAGGCATTCAGGGTTTGTCCACGTTTCCCTATGATAATAGCAATATTTTCGCCATCCATTTCATAGGTAACGTGCTTTCCCTCCACAGTAGTAGTGAGTTCAACGGAAAGGTTCATGTTACTGGTGACTTCTTTGATGAATTTTTCCGTTTCTTTGACCGGATCTTTCTTCATTGTGACCTTGACGATGGCGCGTTTCGAGCCAAATATGCCGAAGACGCCTCTTTTTCCTTCGTCAATCACATCAATTTCCACTTGGTCCTTCGTGGTGTTTAACTGCTCTAGTGCTGATTGAACCGCTTCTTCAACTGTCTGTCCGCTAGCAGTTATTTCTCTCACTATGGTCTCCTCCATTACTTGTTCGTCATCATTGGTTTATTAATGAGAAGTACTTGAACTACCATAAAGATGTTACCAGTTACCCAATATAATGCCAGTGCAGCAGGGAAGAATATCGCAAACACACCTATCATAATCGGCATAACATAAAGCATAACCTGCATCTGGATTGCCATTTGCGGATTACTTTTCATCGATGTATTCGTTGACATCATAAGCTTTTGCTGCATATACGTAAATACACCAGTCAATAACGGTAAAATGAAGTATGGATCCGGTGATCCAAGCTCAAACCATAAAAAACTGTACGAATTAATTTCATCTGTACGCATGATCGCATGGTACATCGCAATCAATATTGGCATCTGTATAAATATCGGCAAACAACCTGCAAGTGGGTTTACACCATTTTTCTGGAATAATTCCATTGTCTCCTGCTGAAGTTTTTGCTGTGTATTTGCATCTTTAGAGCTGTACTTTTTTTGTATTTCCTGAAGCTTCGGTTGGATTTCCTGCATTGCTTTGGAACTTTTAAGTTGTTTAATATTCAACGGCATTAACAGCAGACGGATTAATATTGTAACAATAATTATGGAAAGACCGTAACTGTTATTAAAGAATTCAGCTATATTTATAATTACCCATGATAATGGATAAACAAATATTGTATTCCAGATTCCTTCACTTTCCGCAGTAATCGGCTGATCAACTTCCATACAACCGGAAAGGATTGCTAGTAAACCAACGAAGGTCATAAGCAATAGATACTTTTTACGCAATTTATTTCCTCCTTAACATAACCTGCAACTACTCTATTTGCTATTTTATCCTAATTGTATATAAGATTCTATCTTAAACTGCCATTTTCTTTATTTCTTGAATAATTTTTCTTTATACAGCAAGTGAGTCAAACTTTTTTTGACTTCATCATAGCTCATTTCCCTAGTAGGGTTTCTGGCTATAATGACAATATCATAAGGATGCCGGATACGCTCTTCCAGTTCCTGAAAAGCCTGGCGCAAGTACCGCTTAATTCTGTTTCTCGTCACAGCGTTACCAATTTTTTTCCCTACGGACAGGCCTACGCGAAAATGCTTCTGATCGTTTTTCTTCAAATAATAGATAACAAGCTGTCGGTTGGCAAAAGATTTCCCATGTTTAAATGCAGACTGAAATTCTTCATTCTTTTTTATACGATATTGTTTCTTCATCTTTATCACCTTTATTACTGCTCTGACACCTGCAAGCCTGTAAATTTATTTATGTAAAAAAGCAGCTCGGATCACTGCTTTTCTGTTATATTCATTCTCTGCTAAAAAGCAGAAAAAAACCACTGATATTTCAGTGGCCTATGCAGATAATACTTTTCTTCCTTTACGACGACGGCGTGCCAAAACGTTGCGTCCGTTTTTAGTACTCATACGCGCGCGAAAGCCATGCACTTTTTTGCGTTTACGGTTATTTGGTTGATAAGTTCTTTTCATGTATCTTGCACCTCCCTAAGGGAACCCTTTTTCGATATCTAAATTTAAAGTAATAACTAATCCAGTAGACAGTCCTTGATATTATACGAAAAATTACTGCCATCTGTCAACCTCGTCTTTTAATTTACCTTATCCACAGAGTAAGTTAATAACATTTCCCTCCATTTTTGCTATCCACAATCATTAATTACATGTTAATCACAAAATATGGTAGTGTGGATAGATTAAATACACAAGCGGTGGGAAGTGTGGATAACCTTGCAAAAACCATTGCTTAATTAGTGTTTATTTGATATTATATTTATGTTTTCACCTGTGGAAATCAAAAACACCCTTTATACTTATTCACAATCTGTGGATAAGGTGTGGATACTTGTTCACATTCCCCCTAATAACTTTTTCAACAGGAGTGTGAATAACGTTTATAAGCCCTTATAATCCTTTTTTCGATTACTTTCGACTATCCACATCGCTTTTTAGCAAATAAGCATTATTTTTTTATTTTTCCCTATTATTTAGGAATATATATAGGAGTATATGCCTTTCCATCTTTAGAGATTGAGAGAGGCTTTTTCTGTCATGAGCACAAAACACTTTTTGAAAGGAGTGAAATCGATTTTGGAAAACATCGAGGAACTATGGGTTGCTACATTAGAGAAAATCGAAGAAAGAATCAGCAAACCCAGCTTTGATACTTGGTTAAAAAATACGAAGGCAGAAGCCCTTGAGAAAAATACATTGATTATTTCTGCTCCAAATGAATTTGCCAGAGACTGGCTCGAAAATCAGTATACTGAACTAATTTCGGAGATCCTTGATGAAGTAACTGGTACAAAGTTAAATACCAAATTCATTATTCCTGATTCCACTATAGAAGTAGAAGATCTGAAACCGATGCCTAAGCCAAAGCCAAATATGGACGGGACCGACTCACCAAAATCAATGTTAAATTCGAAATATACTTTTGACACATTCGTAATAGGTGCAGGAAATCGATTTGCCCATGCTGCTTCCTTGGCTGTAGCCGAAGCACCTGCCAAGGCATACAACCCGCTGTTTATCTATGGTGGTGTCGGGCTTGGAAAAACGCATTTAATGCATGCAATCGGGCATTATGTACGTGAACATAATCCAAATGCAAAAGTGGTTTATATAACTTCCGAAAAATTCACGAATGAATTCATTAATGCCATTATGGAAAATAAATCAAATAATTTCAGGAATAAATACCGAAATATAGATGTCCTATTAATAGATGATATTCAATTTATTGCTGGAAAAGAATCAACCCAGGAAGAATTTTTTCATACGTTTAATGCACTGCATGAGGAAAGCAAGCAAATTATCATCTCTAGTGACCGTCCGCCAAAGGAAATCCCAACATTGGAGGATCGTCTGCGATCGCGTTTCGAATGGGGTTTGATCACTGATATTACCCCTCCGGATCTGGAAACAAGAATTGCTATTTTAAATAAAAAGGCAAAAGCAGAAGGGCTCGATATTCCCAATGAGGTTATGCTTTATATAGCAAACCAGATTAATACCAATATCAGAGAGCTCGAAGGTGCCCTGATCCGTGTAGTTGCTTACTCCTCACTTGTTAACCGGGACATTGATGCATCCCTCGCAGCAGATGCACTTAAAGACATTATACCCAGCAGTAAGCCTAAGGTAATCACCATTCAGGGAATACAGGAAATAGTTGGTGAAAGATACAATATACGACTTGAGGATTTTACTGCAAAGAAACGGACAAAATCAATTGCATTCCCACGGCAGATTGCCATGTATCTATCCCGGGAGCTGACCGATTTCTCCTTGCCTAAAATAGGTGAAGAATTCGGTGGACGAGATCATACAACAGTCATACATGCACATGAGAAAATTTCCAGGCTGCTGGAGAAGGACTCCAATTTAAATCACGATATTGAGGATATTAAGGAAAAGTTAAAGTCAATTTGATGGCTTTTTCCAGTTATTATCAAATCTTCTTTGATTCGTTGGCATATTTATAAAACTCTCCACATGTGAATACTGTTTATAACTGTTCAAGCATATGAACAGGTTATGCACATGTGGAAAACGATATAAAACAAGCTGAAATATACACTTATCCACATAGTCACAGGCCCTATTACTATTACTACTGTTTTTTTATAAAAAAATATAAATAAAAGAACTTCCACTAGGAGGATATTTTCATGAAATTTATTATTCAACGTGACCGATTAATTGCAGGAGTACAAGATGTAATGAAAGCAATATCGTCCAGAACCGTAATCCCGATTCTTACAGGAATGAAAATTGAAGCAAAACAACATGGAGTCACTTTAACAGGAAGCGATTCTGATATTTCCATCGAATCATACATACCAGCGGAAGAAGATGGAGTCGTACATGTAGAGCAAATAGAAGAAGGTACAATTATTTTACAGGCAAAATATTTCCCTGACATTGTCCGGAAATTACCTGAAAAAACAGTTGAAATTGAAGTGGATTCCAATCTGAAAGTAACGATAAAATCCGGCAAAGCTGAATTCAACCTGAATGGACAGGATGCTGAAGAATATCCGCATCTTCCAAAACTCCAAACGGATAATAGTTTTGAAATGCCGATTGATTTATTTAAAAGCATGATCAAACAAACGGTATTTGCCGTTTCCACAATGGAAACACGACCAATCCTTACAGGGGTTAATTTAAAATTGGCTGATAATGTCTTATCTTTTACTGCTACAGACAGTCACCGTTTGGCAAGAAGGGAAATACCTGTTACAGACGCAAACATAGAATTCCAGCAAGTAGTTGTTCCTGGAAAAAGTTTAAATGAACTTTATAAAATATTGGATGATTCCGAGGAAACGGTAGAAATCAGTGTCACGAACAATCAAATCTTATTTCGGACGAAACATCTGAATTTCCTTTCCCGTTTGCTTGACGGAAATTACCCTGAAACATCTCGTCTGATACCTGAGCAAAGTAAAACAAAAATCCAGGTCAAAACAAAAGAGCTTCTGAGTACGATTGATCGTGCCTCTCTTTTGGCAAAAGAGGAACGTAATAATGTTGTAAGATTGTCCACACAAGGTAATTCGGTAATCGAGATTTCCAGTAATTCCCCTGAAGTGGGAAATGTAGTGGAGGAAATTATCGTTGAGGCGATTGAAGGGGAAGATTTAAAAATTTCCTTCAGCTCCAAATATATGATTGATGCTCTTAAAGCAATTGAATTTGACGAAGTAACAATCGAATTCACTGGAGCGATGCGACCATTTATTATTCAGCCGCTTAATGAAGATTCCATTTTACAATTGATTCTTCCTGTAAGAACATACTAATTTTGAAATTTAACATGAGAAAACAAAGGCATTTGTCTAATCCTTTGGGCAAATGCCTTTGTTTCATGTATACAAGTATCTTTAAGAAGCTCTTTTTCAAGGGCTTTTTTTTGGCCAGATAGGAAAATTTAAACTTTCCTGCCTGCACTAAGGCTGTTACCGAAGGACTGATGACAACCAAGTTTTCTAACAGAAGGAATGTAAAAAATTTTGGCAGCAATTAACGTTTACATATAAACAGCCGCATTCAGCCCCGATTCCTGGAAATTCATGAACAAGCAATGAACATTCCGAACGCGAAAACCATGCGTTTTTGTTCGGAGTTGCTGAGACTTTTATTCTCAGGAGTTCAAATAAGGGGCTTTTTACGCGTTTTTGCACGATTTGAGGGTCTTACCTTCCCTTTCACCGAAAACTTTAGTAAAATAGGTATATAAGACTCTTAAAGATACGATGCTATAAAATAAAACGGAATTTGGTGATCATATTGCATGAGCAAATTGAGATAAATACAGAGTATATTACTCTGGGACAATTTATAAAATTGCTGAACATATTGGAGTCCGGCGGAATGGTTAAGGCATTTCTGGCGGATGTAGGGGTATTGGTAAACGGAGAATTGGAACATAGACGGGGCCGAAAGCTTTATCCGAAAGATGTGGTTGAAGTAGAAGGTGCGGGTTCGTATATTGTAATTAAAAAGGATTAGGTTGCATGCACATAGAACAGCTCCAATTAAAAAATTACCGTAATTATGACAAATTGGATATTTCCTTTGATGATAAGGTCAATGTAATCATTGGTGAAAATGCGCAAGGAAAAACAAACCTGATGGAGGCCATTTATGTATTGGCCTTTACAAAGTCACATCGCACACCAAGAGAAAAAGAGCTTATCCAATGGGAAAAGGAATATGCTAAAATAGAAGGTAGAATAACAAAACGAAACCAATCGATTCCACTGGAGATCATCGTTTCTTCAAAAGGCAAGAAAGCCAAACTAAACAGACTTGAGCAAAGGCGACTAAGCGATTATATCGGTTCGATTAATGTTGTCATGTTTGCCCCTGAGGATCTAACTCTCGTTAAAGGACCACCCCAAATAAGAAGAAGATTTATTGACATGGAGCTCGGTCAAATTCAGCCACGGTATATCTATCACTTAGGTCAGTACCAAAAAATACTTAAACAGCGTAATCATTTATTAAAGCAAATGCAGCGAAAAGATAAGCCGGACCTCACCATGCTGGATGTACTTACCGAGCAATTGACAGAACATGCAGCAACTTTACTGGAAAGACGGTTTGTCTTTTTGAAATTGCTGCGCAAATGGGCAAAACCAATCCATCACGGTATCAGCAGAGAGCTGGAAGAGCTTGATATTCGCTATATTCCAACAATTGAAGTATCAGAAGAGGAAAATAAGGAAAAAATAGGAAATATATATAGGGAAAAATTCCAGATAATCAAAGAGAAAGAAATAGAACGCGGAACTACATTGTTAGGTCCACACAGAGATGACCTTCTATTCCTTGTAAATGGTAAGGATGTGCAAACCTTCGGCTCACAGGGACAGCAACGCACAACAGCACTATCGGTTAAAATGGCAGAAATCGAACTGATATACCAGGAAGTGGGAGAATATCCTATATTGCTTTTGGATGATGTTTTAAGTGAGCTTGATGATTTCAGACAATCCCATTTATTAAACACCATCCAGGGGCGCGTTCAGACATTCGTTTCCACTACAAGTGTCGATGGAATTAATCATGAAACATTAAAACAAGCAGAATTGTTTCGGATAACAGGTGGAAAAGTTGACAGGTAACCCCTGGCTAGGAGTGGACATAATGTTTATTCATATAGGAAATGGAAATGTGATTAATTCGGAAGATATTATCGCAATAATCGATTACAACTTAATATCCTCTTCCACCATCATTGACGAAATGATGACAGCATCGAAGCGGAAGAAAAAGGTTGCCGGTCCAAAAAAAGGAGCCAAAGCTGTTATGATCACTAAAGAAATGATTTATTTCAGCACATTATCGGTTTCCACGTTAAAGAAGAGATCGAGCATGGTTTCAACAATCAATAAATTGGATGATTATTCTGAGGAAATTCCTCTGTAACAATAGATCGAGTGGATGCTGCAACAAAAGAAATATAGTAATAAATTACCAACCTTCCTCCCGATGGAAGCTAAGCGTATTTCAAGAGAAATGAGTGTGAGAAAATGTCAATGGAAGACAAAGTAACAGAAAATCAAGCATATGATGCCGACCAGATACAAGTACTTGAAGGACTGGAAGCAGTACGCAAAAGACCTGGGATGTACATTGGCTCAACAAGTGAAAGAGGACTGCATCATCTTGTCTGGGAAATTGTTGACAACAGCATAGATGAGGCGCTTGCAGGATATTGTGATCATATTCAAGTGATTATCGAAAAAGATAACAGTATTACTGTAAAGGATAATGGACGTGGGATACCGGTCGACATTCAAAAGAAAACAGGTCGACCAGCACTGGAAGTAATCATGACAGTTCTCCATGCTGGAGGTAAATTCGGCGGCGGCGGATATAAAGTTTCAGGCGGTCTGCATGGTGTTGGTGCTTCTGTAGTTAACGCATTATCTAGCAGCCTGGAGGTACATGTCCATCGTGACAATAAAATTCATTATCTAAGATTTGAAAAAGGTGTTCCGCAGGGAGAAATAGAGGTTGTTGGTGAAACAGACAGTACAGGTACGGTAACCCACTTCATACCAGATCCGGAAATTTTCACCGAAACAACGACCTATAACTTTGATACATTGGAACAACGCCTTCGTGAACTGGCTTTCCTGAATAAAGGACTGACCATCACGATTGAAGATAAACGTGAAGATAAAGAGCCAATCACGTACTTCTATGAAGGTGGCATCAGTTCTTACGTGGAGTATATTAACAAAAATAAAGAAGTATTACACGAACCATTCTATGCGGAAGGTGAAGAACAAGGAATTGCGGTTGAAATCTCCATTCAATACAATGATGGTTTTGCCAGCAATCTGCTTTCCTTCGCCAATAACATTCATACGTATGAAGGTGGTTCACATGAGGTTGGATTTAGAACAGGTCTGACACGTGTGATCAATGATTATGCACGTAAAAGCAACCTTATTAAAGACAATGAGACGAATCTTTCAGGGGATGATGTCCGGGAAGGGATGACAGCAATTGTCTCTGTTAAGCACCCAGATCCGCAATTTGAGGGACAAACAAAAACAAAGCTTGGAAATACGGAAGTTCGTACAGTAACCGATTCGCTTTTTAGTGAGTTATTTTCCAAGTTTTTATATGAAAATCCTACGGTAGCACGAACCATCGTTGATAAGGGGCTCATGGCTTCGCGGGCAAGACTGGCAGCTAAAAAGGCAAGGGAGCTCACCCGAAGAAAGAGTGCTTTGGAAATTTCAAGTTTACCAGGAAAATTGGCTGATTGCTCATCTAAAGATGCTTCCATCAGTGAACTGTATATTGTTGAGGGTAACTCTGCAGGAGGATCTGCAAAAGCGGGACGAGACCGTCATTTTCAGGCAATTCTCCCATTACGTGGAAAGATTTTAAATGTTGAGAAGGCACGTCTTGATCGCATATTATCCAATGCAGAAATTCGTTCCATGATCACAGCACTTGGTACTGGAATTGGTGATGAATTCGATATATCAAAAGCCCGTTATCATAAAGTGGTTATTATGACAGATGCAGATGTTGATGGTGCACATATCCGTACATTACTATTGACATTTTTCTTCCGTTATATGCGTCCTTTGATTGATCATGGATACATTTATATTGCACAACCGCCATTATTCCAGGTGAAGCAAGGTAAGGCAGTACAGTATGTCTACGATGACAAAGGATTAGAAAAAGTTTTGCGGGAAATTCCAGCGACCCCAAAACCAGCTATTCAACGGTACAAAGGTCTTGGTGAAATGGATGCTGAGCAATTATGGGAAACTACAATGGATCCAGAAAATAGAACATTGTTGCAAGTAGACTTAGCTGATGCAATTGAAGCAGACCAGGTCTTTGATATGTTAATGGGTGATAAAGTAGAACCCCGAAGAAACTATATCGAAGAAAATGCAAAATACGTAAAAAACTTAGATATCTAAGAGTGAAAGAGGTAAGAGATCTTTTTGATTTGTCTTACTTCTGGAAAAGCATATGAATTGTTTTTCTATTGGGAGGTAATTAAATGGCGGAGGAACGTCAAAACGTTCAAGAAGTAAATATAAGTAATGAAATGCGTACATCTTTTCTGGATTACTCAATGAGTGTTATTGTTTCAAGGGCATTGCCTGATGTACGTGACGGCATGAAACCAGTACATCGCAGAATTCTGTATGCAATGAATGATTTAGGAATGCATTCAGATAAGGCCCATAAAAAATCAGCACGTATTGTTGGGGAAGTTATCGGTAAGTACCATCCACATGGTGATACGGCTGTTTATGAAACGATGGTTCGGATGGCACAGGATTTCAGCTATCGTAAAATGCTTGTAGATGGTCACGGTAACTTTGGATCCGTCGATGGGGATCAGGCTGCCGCGATGCGTTATACAGAAGCCAGAATGTCTAAAATTGCAATGGAAATCGTCCGGGACCTTAATAAAGACACAGTTGATTACAGGGATAACTATGATGGATCAGAACGGGAACCAGTCGTATTTCCTGCCAGGTTTCCTAACTTGCTGGTTAACGGGACTTCCGGGATTGCAGTTGGAATGGCAACCAATATACCACCGCACAATTTAGGGGAGACAATTAACGCTGTTTTAGCTATCAGTAAAGACCCGGAAATAACAATTGATGAACTGATGGAAGACCATATTCACGGGCCTGACTTTCCAACAGCTGGAATAATAATCGGCAGAAGCGGTATACGTAAAGCCTATGAAACCGGAAAAGGTTCCATTACGATGCGTGCGAAGGTGGATATTGAAGAGCATGCAAATGGAAAGTCAACCATTCTTGTTACAGAATTGCCTTACCAGGTAAACAAAGCAAGACTTGTTGAAAAAATAGCTGAGCTGGTTCGGGATAAAAAAATTGAGGGAATCACAGATTTACGTGATGAATCGTCCCGTAATGGTATGCGTATTGTCATGGAAATTCGCCGTGATGCGAACGCCAATGTCATATTAAATAACTTGTATAAATTTACCTCGCTGCAAACTACTTTTGGTGTTAATATGCTGGCACTTGTAGGTGGTGAGCCAAAGGTATTGACGATCAAGCAATGTTTAGAGCATTACTTGGACCATCAAAAGGTAGTCATCAGACGACGTACTGCCTTTGATCTCAAGAAGGCAGAAGCACGTGCACATATTTTAGAAGGCCTGCGTGTAGCCTTGGATCATTTAGATGAAGTAATCTCGTTAATTCGTAATTCGAAAACAACGGATATTGCACGCAATGGTTTGATCGAACGTTTTAATCTGTCAGAAAAGCAAGCACAAGCTATTTTGGATATGCGATTACAACGATTAACAGGCTTAGAACGTGAAAAGATTGAAAATGAATATAAAGAACTCATGCAGCTTATTGGCGAATTGAAAGCCATTCTAGCCAATGATGAAAAGGTATTGGAAATCATTCGTGAAGAGCTTACTGAAATCAAAGAACGATTTGATGACGATCGCCGGACGGAAATTGTCGCTGGCGGTGCAGGTTTCTTTGAGGATGAAGATTTGATTCCTGAAGAAAATATCGTCATTACACTTACACATCAAGGATATATAAAACGTCTTCCGGCTTCAACGTACCGTACACAAAAACGCGGAGGTCGCGGAATCCAAGGGATGGGCACAAACGAAGATGATTTCGTCGAACATCTCGTATCCACTTCGACGCATGATACCGTACTTTTCTTTACGAATAAGGGGAAAGTATATAAAGCAAAAGGATATGAGGTTCCTGAGTTTAGTCGGACAGCAAAAGGGATCCCAATCATAAATCTGCTTCAGGTGGAAAAAGGTGAGTGGGTCAATGCAGTTATATCTGTAAGTGAGTATGACGAAGAGTCATTCCTGTTCTTCACAACCAAACACGGGATTGCAAAACGTACATCACTTGATAAATTCGCAAATATCCGCAAAGGTGGGTTAATTGCAGTCGGCCTTCGCGAAGATGACGAACTTATTTCCGTCAGACTAAACGATGGAACAAAGGACATGATGATTGCAACGAAAAATGGTTATCTGATCCGGTTTGAAGAAACACAAATTCGCGCAATGGGCAGAACTGCCGCTGGTGTGAAGGGCATTTCTTTAAGAGGCGACGATATCGTTGTTTCCATGGAAATTATTGAGCCAGAGTCCAAAATTCTCCATGTTACAAATAGAGGTTTCGGTAAACAGACACATGAAGCGGAGTATCGCCGGATCAATCGTGGAGGAAAAGGTGTATTCACCTGTAAGCTTGACGAGAAAACCGGTGACGTTGTTGCAGTTAAAGCAGTTACAGGTGATGAAGATCTCATGCTGATTACGATTGCAGGTGTGTTAATTCGCATCCAGGTATCGGAAATCTCTGTTACCGGACGTAATACAAAAGGTGTCCATCTAATCCGTCTGCAGGATGGTGAGGAAGTGGCAACCGTCGCTAAGGTAGATAAGGATGAAGAAGAGGAAATTTCAGATCAATCCGAAGTAAAAGCAGAAACGGAAGAGGTCGTTGAAAACACGGATGCAGAGCTGGACAATCCGGAAGATACTGCAACAGAAGAAGAGTAAGATATCAGATTAAGCAAGATCTTCATATCAACAAATGACGGGATAAAATCAAGTGACTCAGGATGGATAGTACCCTTCCCCTGAGTCATCTACTTCATCTTATTATATAATAATGGGGGAAATTATATGCGAGTAGAGCCATCACAATTGGTTCCAGGCTGTATACTGCTGAATGAAGTCAAGGGGAAATCCAATCGTCCGATCGTTTCAAAGGACACGATTTTGACAGAAAACCATATTACCATACTAACAAAATTTCTCGTCGAATCTGTTGAAGTATCAACAAAACTTTCGGGTGGAGAAGAATTTCAACCGAAACAGGTACATAAAAAAGAGAAAAACCAGGATGTTAAACCAGATATACAAGCCGGACTGGAAAAAATAGCTTTTAAAGATCATTACCGGAAAGCTGTTTCAGAATACAAGGAACAGTATCAAAAATGGAAAAATAGTATGCCGATCGATATTCCCACAGTGCGGAAAATTATTATTCCTTTATTGGAACAATCAGAGGCAGTGACTCCGGAAGAAATTTTTTCTCTGCATAAGTATGTCGAAAAGAATGACTATACCTATTATCATAGTGTAGCTGTTTCTGTTATCTCCGCATTTTTGGGCAGAAAAATGGGATTTTCTAAAGGAGAATGGCTGCAAATCGGTTTGGCTGGACTTTTGTGTGATTGTGGCATGGCACGGGTAACGTCAGATATTATTTTTAAAGCTGGCCCATTAACAGCAAGAGAATATGATGAAATCAAAAATCATCCAACATACTCCTATCGTATGGTAGAAAACCTTCCTACCATCACTTTAGGTGTGAAATTGGCAGTTTTGCAGCATCACGAGCGGGTTGATGGAAATGGTTATCCGCTTGGTATTAAAAACGATAAAATCCACAAATTCGCTAAAGTGATAGCTGTAGCAGATATGTATCATGCGATGACAAGCGACAGAATTTATATTGGAAAACAATCACCATTTAAAGTGATAGAGGAAATTCAGAAAGAGCAGTATCTAAAATTTGATTCCCAAGTAGTTACATGTTTTCTAGAGAGCCTTTCTAATATATCAATAGGTACCAGGGTCACCCTAACAAATAAAAAAAGCGGGGAAATAGTATTTGTTAAACCGGATAAACCTACAAGGCCTATGATTCGCCTCGAGGGAAGTGACGAAATTATTGCTCTGGAGCAGATGCCCGAACTGTATATTGAAGAAGTTTCAGGGAGCTAGCTATATGCCGGCTCCCTCACTTTTTTAAAAGAAAAGAAAGCATTCCTGTAACAAAGCAAAATGAGGATTGAATAAAAAAAGTCCCCTTGG
>NZ_LQNF01000014.1 GCF_001618145.1 Oceanobacillus damuensis | reverse complement strand
AGGGGACTTTTTTTATTCAATCCTCATTTTGCTTTGTTACAGGAATGCTTTCTTATCTTTGAAAAAAAACCGAACTAATTTGAATTCTGACTAAAGAATTCTGTATCATAGTTCGGACGTTACGATAACTAAACCTACTTTTGTCCCAGCCTCTTTACAATCATTTATGTTATTTATTGTTTGATGAAGACAACATTTTTATCGACTTCCTAGAGCAGAAATACAGCAATAATTGTTGCTATTGTTAATCCAGCAATTACTGGCAGGAAATTTTTTCTCACCAAATCCATTACCGATACCCCACAAAAGCCTGCAATGGCAATCAAGGATGACCATGCAACGAGTGTGCCTCCACCAGTCCAGATAGCTCCCATTTGACCAATTGCTGCAAGTGTTGCTGCATCAATGGATGTTGTCTCCAATGAAGCTGCAAGTGCTCCCGTAAGCGGCAAACCGGAGAACCCAGAACCGTCAAGCCCGGTAATAATACCGATAATCAGCACACTCAATGCTGCAAGCAGGGCACTTTGCGGCAGGAACTCTTGTGTGGACGCCACAAGATCAAACAATAAAGAAGGTCCTTCCTCCACACCTAATATGGCTCCGGAAAAATCGGAACTTCCCAAAAAGAAGTACCCAGCAATGGGAATAACAGGTCCCATCGCTTTAAAAGCGAATACAAACCCATCTGTAATATGATTACTTACATAATCTAAGGCGTGCTGCTTTCCAAAGGCCACCGTTGATAGTAATAGTAATATTACGGCTACACCACCGACGAAGGCCGCCCCATCTCCCCCCACGAGTGCCCCTCCACCAGCATAGAGCTTACTGTACATCATAAATAGGACAACACTAAGCAGTGATAAGGGTACCAAAATTGCAAACACTTTACTCCATGTATTCAGATTTTCGGTCCTCACTTTAATTGTTGAGGTTTCAGTGGTCTGCAAGGTTTGCAGCTCCACATTATTTAGTGGGTCATTCTTAGAGCGAATGGACTTCCGGTAAACTAAATAGGCTAAGAGAATCGCAACTCCTCCAGCTATAAGCGACAAAACAAGCGCTTTATCTGCAACAGAAACCGTACTGATTCCTGCCGATGCTGCAGACAGACTCGGTGCAACCTGCACGATATAGTCTGAGGACAATGCCATCCCCTGACCTGCCAGAGCTATAGCGACCGCTGCAGTCATTGCGGGTAATCCTGCTTTTACAGCTGCTGGGACAAGCAACGCACAAATTAATGGTACAGCGGGGGTAGGCCAGAAAAATAATGAAATAACATAGGTTATCCCAACTAATACAAAAAAGGATACATGCCCATTCACCATCATTTTCTGGATAGGATGAATCATTCTCACATCTGCACCTAAATCACGTAGAGAATGCAATAGCGCAAGCATAAAGGTAATGATTAGAAAAATACTGAACAGCTCTTGTGCAGCAACTAAATTCGCTTTAAATATTGCGGTAAAACCATCAATAATATTCCCTTTATACACCAATGCAATCACAAATGTACCAAGCAGCGTCGGTAACACCACACCTTTACGGAATATCATCGTTACAATGATCATCAATGTAAATAATCCATATAACAGATGGGAAATTGTTATTTCTTCCATGATTCTTCTTCCTCTCTTCGGATAGTGCTATAGCCTATGCATTTGAGAGGAGAAACGCTACGATATAGCCTGATGTTTATTTCGGCCGACAGCGGGAATAAAACAAATATACTATACAAGGAGGGAACGGATATGAAACCTTTTATCAGAGAATATGTTAATGAGGAACAATTAAAAACAGACGTAAACAAACTACAGGCTAAAGGGGTTAATAAGGATGATATATATATCCTTACCCATGATGATGAAAGAACCGGTCGCTTAGCCGATGGGGCAGACGCAAATACAATTGGCATGAAGGAAATGGATTTTTCAAGTGCTGTTGGAAATATGTTCAACAGTCAAGGTGATGAACTACGCACCAAACTTCAAGAAATGGGATTTTCCGAAGCAGAAGCGGAAAATTACGAAGAAGAATTAGATGACGGTAAAATCCTTTTAATGGTCACCAATGATGACCAAGTAAATAATTATTTAATGTAAAGGACAGTGGAGCTTAGTATTGATTATAGCTCCACTTTTTATTTCCAGAAGTAAGATAGAATAAATTCTTACTTGCATATGTGCAACTAAGGCATTCGCCCAAAGGCCTATATAAAAAAAGGATAGTCTCTAATTTAATAGACTATCCTGTCTGTGAGCGAATAGGGATATGATTTCACGCTGCGTTCAGTAAAGTTCTAGGTTGTTTATGGAATAGGAAGAATACGATTACAGTACACAAGATAAAGGATGGAAGCATATAAGATCCGTTATAAATCAGTGAATAGATCCAAGCAGGCTGCCCTTCTATCGCCGACCCAAAGAATACGATCCCTGCAATATAATGTGCGACAAACCTTAATGCAGAACCTAAGAAAACACCAAGTGTAATATAGGTAAGATATTTCTTCGTTTCACCAGACTTCACTGCCTGCTGAATTCTGTTTGCAAAAACACCTGCAAATCCAATGACTGTAAAGGCCAATGCATAATCAATAAACCCTTGCAAAGGGGTTAAAATATATGCTGTACCAGTTGCCACCTGCAAGAGTCCCCATAAAAATCCGGATAGCAGCCCACCTTTTAATCCCCAGCGAAATGCCACAATGAATACTGGAATCATCGCAAATGATATCGAGCCGCCTTGTGCCCAAATTTTAAATGATAATGGTAATATATCAAGCAGTAATGCAAGTGCAGTAAAGATAGATACTTCTACTAAAAATAAAATCCGTTTTGATTTCAATTCTTTTACCTCCCCTATTTAAGCTTTAACAGTTCCAGGAAGCCAATTAAATTACTCCCAGCAATTGTCACAACACAAAAAAGCAATGCCAAGGGGAAGCTTCTTGATGGGACTGCACAGTTGCAGCCTGCTTCGCTCACATTACTTTTATCCATCAAAAAGACTACCATCCCTACGCTAGAATTAACTAACAGGTTCAAAGGGTCTGGACCAATTCCACTCTCAGCCATAACGGCTCCCCCTGTAGGCTTTTCTATTTACTTTTTTGTTACCTGTATTGTACCTTATTACTGCAGTTAAAACAACGCTTACAGACTGATAAACTCTTTAGCGTCCTGTACACAGAGAGAAATTGCATTTTCCCAGAATTCTGGCTGAGTTATGTCAACATTCAGATGTTTCATGGCCAGGTCTTCTACATCCATACGTCCTGTATCACGAAGCAATGCAATATAATCATCCTCAAAGCTTCCTCCCTTTTCCTTGGCATAAGCATATATTCCAAGGCTGAACAGGTATCCAAACGTGTATGGAAAATTATAAAAAGGGACTCCTGTTATATGGAAGTGCAGTTTGGAGGACCAGAAATTCGGGTCATATTCTTCAAGGCTATCACAGTAAGCTTCTTTTTGAGCTTCAATCATCAATTCATTTAAACGTTCAACAGAGACCATACCGTTTTTTCGTTCTTCATAAAAACGTGTTTCAAAGAGAAAACGTGCATGGATATTCATAAAGAATGCAACACTTCGTTGTATTTTATCTTCGAGCAACGCTAATTTTTCTTTTTTATTCCGTGCAGCTGCTACAGAAGCATCGGCAACGATCATTTCCGCAAAAGTGGAGGCAGTTTCCGCTACATTCATGGCATATTGCTGATTTAATCCATTAACATCATTCATAACATGCTGGTGATACGCATGTCCCAGTTCATGTGCCAGCGTGGAAATATTGGAGGAGGTGCCGGAATATGTCATAAATATACGAGTTTGTTCACTGTCAGGAAAACTTGTACAAAATCCTCCTGGACGTTTTCCCGAACGATCTTCAGCCTCAATCCACCTCTTATTAAAAGCCATCTCGGCAAAATCGGCCATTTTCGGACTAAATTCACGGAAGTGGTTTACAATAAACTCTGCTCCTTCAGAGTAGCTCGATTTCTTCATCGTATCTGTTAATGGTGCCCCAACATCATAGATGCTTAGTTTCTCCAAGCCCAATAAATCTGCTTTTTTCTGCAGATAGGAGACAAAGTGCTTTTTATTATTCGTTATGGCTGTCCACATAGCATTCAATGTCCCTTGCTTCATGCGGTTTATTTCCAGAGGCTCTTTTAATACATTATCCCATTTACGATGTTTGTATTTTTGCAATCGGAAACCGGCCAGGTGGTTGAGCGTCTGGCCGAAAAGATCGGATTGCTCTTTCCATGCCTCACCTAATTGTTCAAAGACTTGTTTTCGAAGCGCCCTGTCTGGACTGGTCATTTTATTTGAGGCCTGGCCGACAGAATAAGCGTTCACGTCTCCATCCTCTTCAATTTCCACATTCATTTTCCCAACGATTGTACTGTACATTTGGTCCCATGCATGATATCCGTCTACTGCCAAGTCATTGATCAATACTTCCAGTTCAACCGACAGCAGCTGCTTTGCTTCTTCTCTATTTTCGTTCAAAACAAAAGCAACTTCTTGGAAATCAGGCTGTTTTAAAAGCTCATCCCACTTCGCATCATCAATAGTAGCTAACTTTTGATTCAATCTTGTACGAATCGCACCCATTTCAGCTGATAATGCGCTTCGCTTACCAACTAGTAGGTCTGCTTTTTCATCTTTAACATTTTGGGCGCTTAGGCAACTAACAAAAGCAAATGCCTCCCGCAGCTTCTTCATTGTTCTTTCCATCAGTTTAACAATCGTTGATAACATGTAATCGTTTACTTTTGCATCTGAATCAAATTTTTCCACTAATTGGGATAGTTTGTCCATTTCATCTCTTATAGAAATAACATATGTATGAAATTCCTCTGACTCACTGCCCCCGGGAAATATTGCCTCTAAATCCCATGTTGGATTGTATGTTGCCTGCATCAAATCGCCCCTTAAATATTTTTTAAATTTTACCCTATCTTCACAGTATAACGAAATATTAAAAAAATTTCATTATTATTTACACTCTGTATACGATTTAAAGCGCTTTTTGTTTATCCCCTTCCATTTCCTATATTTGAAAACTTATCGAGGTTTAAAAACAAAGCGATAAGGGAAATGTTACATAAACGTTAATTTTATTATTTTTAATTCAACTATTTTTAATTAAATGCTCTTGACTTGTTTCGTGTTACATTATATACTAGGTGACATAAAGTAACTAACGGGTTACACCATAATAATTGGAGGGATTTATAATGACAAAAACACTTTGGACAGTAGACCCAGTACACAGTGAAGTTGGATTTTCTGTAAAGCATATGATGATTTCAAAAGCGAAAGGGACTTTTGATAAATTTGATGCAGTAATCGAAGCAGATGTAGAAGATTTAACAGATTCTAAAGTTGAGGTAACTATCAATACCGCAAGCGTCAATACACGTAATGAGGATCGTGACAATCATTTGCGTTCGGGAGATTTCTTTGATTCTGAAAATTATCCTACATTGACTTTCATAGCTACAGATATCACAAAAAAATCAGCAAACGAATATGAAGTGACTGGTGATTTGACAATCAAAGACACTACGAAACCGGTTACCCTTGACGTTACATTCGAAGGTCAAAGTAAAGATCCAATGGGTGGAGATACTGTAGCTGGATTCAGCGGAAAAACTTCCATCAACCGTAAAGATTTCGGCCTTACCTGGAACGCAGCAGTTGAAACTGGTGGCGTACTTGTTGGGGAAGATGTTAACATTAACTTTGAGCTTGAACTTCATAAACAAGCCTAATTGTAATTTAAAATTCCAAAGCTGTATTTCCTTATGAAATACAGCTTTTTTCCTGTTAACATATAATATATATGGAGGAGTGTTTGGGATGATTGTTTATTATGATAGTTACTGTAAGATCTGTACGAATTCTTCAACCATCTGGAAAAAGTTTGATTGGAGAAATAACCTTACCTTTGATTCATTTCGGAATATGAAAGATTATCCACCTGAAATGGAAAAAAGTCTGCATGTGTTCCATAATAATAAATGGTATAACGGTTATTCTGCAATTATTCAAATAACTAAAATGCTTCCGCTGTTTTGGGCACTTGTACCATTCATGTATTTTTTTAAGTTTATTGGTCTTGGTGACTTACTATATATATGGGTAGCTAAAAACAGGAAGCTTGTTCCTGTAAACCAATGTGAAGATGGAGAATCATGCCAAATTAATCCCCATTCCCACTAAAATATTCTGCTGTTTCCGAGGAATGGACTGTAACAACCATTTGCCCGTTCTGAGATTTAGCTCGAATTAGAATTGGCTCATTATACAGGTTTTTAAATACAAAGTCAGGTCCCCACCAGCTTACTGTTGCATCTCTTCCAGGAGGAACATATGGCACCCGTCTGCTGTGTGCGTATCTTTCAATGATTTGCACTCCTTTAAGATCAACTGCATTGTATAGAGTGGATGAAACCTGACAAATGCCTCCTCCAATATCTTCCGCCAATTCACCCTTAACAATGACAGGTGCCTGCCTGTAGCCTCGGTCAGCTGTCCTTTCGCCAACCACTTCATTAAAGGAAAATGTTTCACCCGGAAAAATCACGGTATTATTGATAGCTTCTGCCGCAAGAGCAATATTATGGGACCTTTCTTTATTGCTTTGTCTATAAAAGGTTACATATCCCCCAAGTTCTTTCGTACTGATTTCCTTTAATAAGCCACGATCCACCTTAGGATATACTGGCGCTTCAGGAACTCTCAGCCTTCCTTCGTTGTCACTATAATACAGATTTCTGAATAAGTGCTGAAACGCTTGTCTATCTAAAGTTACACCAGGTTTTTCAGGGATTAATGTGCCATCTTCCCCAAAACGCGCATCCTGAGCCTCTTTATAGATAACAGCTTCCAGGTTATCCATTAAATTTTCCAATTTATACTCATTGATGAAAGCCATATCAATTAACGTTAAACCGTACTGTTGAATTTCCACTTTTTTTAATGTAATTTCGTTATTATAAATATCTATATTGTCACTTTCCGCAGTAACCGGAAATATGATCATCAGTAAAAGGGATAGGAACATCATCAGCATGGCACCTCCTAACGATAGTATGAATCAATTCCATTCATTCATTCCGCTACTCGAGTTTTTTCCGAAATTGATATTATAATAAACGGAAAACACTTAGAAAAATTGGAGAATGATTCCTGTAATAATTCAAAAAAACCATCCAATTGGATGGTTTTTTTGATTCATTATAGAATGTATAGATTTTGGCAGCAATTTCGCTTTTGATCTTATCTAAAGTTTCGATTGTCTTCTAAATAGTCACTTGCAAGTCGATATCCGACGATAGATGCCAGTACAAGTAATAATCCGCACAAGAAATTTTTCATAACTATTTACCTCCCTGTTCTGGAGCTTTTTTTAATCATAATATTTACTTTTAATAATATTAGAAAGGACGGAATTTACCTTTTTTAAGTACAATTTTTGGTCCGCCAACCATAAATAGAGAGCGGTCATCAACTACTTTTTTCATTGCAGCTGCTGCTTTACCTCTAATTTTGTTGCCGTCAAGAATATTTCCGATACCATCTGTAATACCGAGGGATGCAACAGTACCTTTATTATTGAATACAAAGTCCTTTACTGGCTGGTTGCGGAGCATTGCAATAATGTTATCTGCGGCTACTGCACCCTCCTGGGTTGCCAATTGTCCTGTTGGAGGATATGGTCTTCCGGATTCTTTATCCATTACCCATGAACAGTCCCCAAGAACAAAGATATTTTCTTCGCCAGGCACACGCAGATCGGCATCTACATTTACTTTACCTTTTACCAATTCGAAGCCGGATTTTGCAAGTACCGGGTTTCCGGTAACTCCGCCTGTCCAAACAACGGTACCAGCTTTAACCAATTCTTTATCATCACCAACGATAAAGCCTTCTGAAGTTGCTTCTTTAATTGGTGTACCAATCATGAATTCAACGCCACGATCTTCAAGCGATTTCTTCGCATATGTAACAAGATCTTCATCAAACATTGGTAAAATTGAAGGTGCTGCCTCAACATTGATGATACGTGCTTTGCTACGATCAATATCGTATTTCTTGCAGAGCTGAGGAATTTTTTCAGCAAGTTCCCCCACAAATTCAATTCCAGTGAAACCACCTCCACCGACAAGAATAGCAAGGTCTTCATCATTAGGATTTTCTTCTGTAGCATACTTCGCAAATTGATATTCAATATGTTCAGCAATCAGGCGACTTGAATCAATATCAGTGATTGCAAAAGCATGCTCCTCCATACCCGGAATTCCGAAAGTGTTTGATACCCATCCTAATGCAATGACAAGATAATCATAGGTTACTTCACTGTTTTCAAGAACTACACGCTGTTCGTCTCTCTTCACTTCAAGGACACTATCATAAATCAGGCGAACTTTTTTAGGATTAACAGCATCCGTAAGCATAAAACGCGCCTGGTTCGGATTGATTGTTCCTGCAGCGACTTCATGTAACCATGTGCTTTCATAGTGGTAGTTGTGTTTGTTGATTAATACGATTTCTGCTTCTTCCGGTGACAGCTTTTGCGATAAACGTCTTGTTGTAACAAGACCAGCATAACCAGCACCAAGAACTACTATCTTTGGTTTACTCATTAATCGTTCTCCACCCTTCATTTCTTTTCATTATTGATAATTGTAAGGAGTTATAAGCGCTTTCATCAGATAAAAATACTGCAAATAAATATAAAATCGCTCAAACCATTAATTATTTAGTGTGTTCATCAATAATAATATCAAACTTTTTGTGAATAGGCTAATAATCATATCATTTTTACAAAAAATCTATCTAATTAACCGTTTTTAAATGTATTTTAACTTATGATCTTAATAACTGCCCGAAAATTTTCTCTATACAGGTCTGACAGTAACTTCATTTACATTTACATAATTTGGCTGGGTGACTGCGTAAATAACAGCTTTTGCTATATCTTCCGTCTGTAATGGTTTCCGATCTGTTGGCATTTTATCAGAGTTCCGTTCCGTTTCAACCATTCCAGGAGAAATATTTGTAACTCTTACTCCTGTTCTTGCCAGTTCTTTTTCAAGCCCCATTGAAATGGCACGAACAGCATATTTTGTAGCACTGTAAACCGTGCTGGATTTTGTAACTTCAAGGCCTGAGACAGATGCAATATTGACAATATGTCCTGCTGCGTTCTCAATCATGCGAGGTAAAACAGCATGAACCCCATACAAGACGCCTTTAATATTGACATCTATCATCTGGTCCCATTCTTCTACTTTCTCGTTTCTTACCGCCCCATTGCCAACCACTCCTGCATTGTTGACGTAAATATCAATTTCTCCAAACGTATCGATTGCTTTCTTTACCATGGAGGCTACATCTTCCTTGTTCGAAACATCCGTTTTGATACTATATGCTTTTCCCTTTCCCCACTTGTTAATCGTGTTAACTACTTCAACCAATTTCTCTTCTCTGCGGGCTGCAAGAACAACATTTGCACCCTCTTCCGCTAAATGCTGGGCAATGGAAGATCCAATTCCACTGCTTGCCCCGGTAATAATAGCAGTTTTCCCTTTGAATTTTGCCATAGCGCATCCTCCTTTATTCGCCTATATTATTCACTTTATTGTTTATCCAGCAGCGGGTTGTTCCTCATCTGTTGAATCAGGTGAATGTTCGAGGTCTTCCTCTTCTTCCTCTTCTTCCACTTCTGCCTCAGTTGCTTCATCTTGTTTTTCTTCCGGTTCTTGAGATTCATCTTCTTGGTCTTTCTCAGAATTTCCATCTGTTTTGTTCTCTTCTGTCTCCTCTTCCTCTTGCTGCTCTTCTTCTATCGATTTATCAGCAGCCTCTTTTTTAGTTGTTTCTTTCTTTTTTTTATCTTCTTTCGGCTCCGTAGATATTATCGTTTTTTTATTGCTTACGCTATTTTCAGTGGAATTACCGCTTGGCTCCCATGTGCTAGTTTCGGTACTCACTGCAGAACTTCCTTTTGTGTCAGTTTCAGTTTCTGTAACCACTGCTTCTGTTGTTTCTTCTTCTGCTATTTCTATCTCTCCTGTGTCTTCTGCTGGAAAATCCATGTTTTGAATTGCCAGACTACCTGCGTTCCCTCTTTTGACAAAGGATAATGGCGTATGTATTTGCAAATTTTCTTTCGCGGGACTGACTTCGGTCGTATTCATTTCAACGTCAGTTATAGACAAATCCTGTTTTTCAACTTCTTTCTTGTCGATTTTTCCGTATTCCTCCTTTGTGGCTTCGGCTTGGTGAATACCTGCACTTACAACAAGAAGGAAAGCAACGAGTGTCAACAAATTAATGGCGATGAGTTTTTTATTTTTCATTTCGTCGCTCCTCTATAAATATTTTGTCTGTTATTATCGATTTCAGCTGTTTATCCTATTGTAAGCCTTTGTTGGTATATTTTTCAATTCTTTTTCATTAATTGTCTGACCGTTTAATAATAGAAGGCGCTGCACTCCCATTTTTTAGATAACAGTCAAAAGAAAAGAACTGCCCGGGCAGGTTTTAGCCTAGCCGAACAGTTCTTATCTTCATGTTGGGAAGTAGAGAGGTTATATCGTTTTTTTCTTGTTTGAAAAAACTTTACCTCTTTCCATCCACTTTTGTTTAGCTTCTTTCCTTCTGTTTAATTCCGTTTCCGCAAGAACCGGAAAATCGTTCTCAGCAAACTCCTGAACCTGTTCCCAGTTCGGGAAGAATAGAACCTTTACATCTTTTAACCCGTTATCTGAACGTCTGTTATTTAAACAAACACCGAATATTCTATTTGATTTTGCAAGCATACGGTTGAAAAGTGCAGGTTGCTTGTCATGATTCCGATAAAGCTCGTGGACTTTTCCCATGTAGTTAGAGTCGTATTCACTAAAAGATGCATCACTATCGATACACTTACTGCTGTGGTATACTTTCTTATTACTTGCATAAATCCATATTAATGTACCATATGACAGATTTTCCTTCGTACTTACGATTACTTTTTTCATATGTTTATCATCCTTCTGCTTCGAGGAAAATTAGCATCGCAAATATAATTCTTCTGGATATCCGTTTAATGAATTATGCTACCTCTACTATTAAGTATACACCAATTTCCCAGCAATAACTGAACTATTTTCCCGGATGCGCTTTCATTACACATATACGGCCATTTTTATTTGGAGAAATCCATTTTCCAGCTGTAATAGTCACTTTCCGAATTTTTTTCATAGCTTAAATAGGCATTAAATTTCTTTCCATTTTTGCTTGTCAAACCCTTCACATACGCTTTTTTATTCTTTAAAAGATCCTTCACCAATGTTTTGGTTGGTTTTTTCCTCATAGTTGCAAGGAATTTATCGTTTTTCCATATTATAAATTTACAGCCTTTTTTCCAATTACTGCAGCCAAAGCCCTTATATCCGTCGGTCACCTTGCCGCCACATGCTGGACAAGTCCCCAGTACTTCATTTGTTACCCGTGTTGAACTCACTTCGTTAATAATGATGGCATCCCCATTTTTAATCGTTTCGACAGACTGATTTGTAAAATGGAAGACTAGTTTTAGAAACTCTAGTTTGCTGGCTTTTCCTTTTTGAATATCTGATAATGCTTTTTCCAGTCGTCCGGTAAATTCCAAATCAAATAAATCCTGTACTGGAAACGTTTCAACGAGGCGCTTTCCAAAATCCGTGCATAACAAGTTTTTTGATTCAGTTTTAATGTAGCCAACATCCTTTAGTTTCTTGATTGTCTCTGCTCTCGTTGCAGGCGTTCCAATACTAAAGCCTGTTAGTATACTTCCCATTAGCTTTTCACTGTCATCTTCCTTGTAGCTTTTCCCGCATGTTTCCATAACTCGAAGCAAGGTTCTCTCTGTATGATGTTTTGGGGGCTTTGTCACATTTGAAGTGACCTCGGCATCTATCAAACTGACTCGGTTCTTTACTTCAACCAAAGGCAGTAAAGTATCCTTGGACTGGATTTTTTCAACCTTTTTCCAACCTTCTGTAAGCTGGACCTTTCCTTTCGAGATAAAAACTCCATCTAAATCGTCATCATCAACTTTCGTTGTCAGTTTGGTTTCCTCATATTCGGCAATTGGCATAAATTGCATGATAAAACGATTCTTAATTGCTGTGTAAACGATCGTTTCATCAGCTGAAAGCCGTTTTGGTTTAACGTACGTTGGGATAATTGCACTATGACTTTCCACTTTTGCGTTGTTGAAAACTCTTTTTGATTTTATAAACTTTATTTCATCTTTATATGGAAGGTCCTCGGTATGTGTTTTCAATACATTTGCAGTCTTTCCAACAAGACTTTCCTCCAATGCCATGCTGGATGTTCTTGGATATGTAATATACTTTTTTTCGTAAAGAGATTGTGCCACTTTTAATACTTTGTCGGATGTCCACCCTCTGAATTTATTCGTAATATATCCTTGCAGATTAGATAGGTTGAATAAGAATGGAGGAAACTCTTTCTTTTTCTCTACCTGTTTATCAATAATTTCTGCCTGCCTGTTTTGAATCCTATCTTGAATCTGATCAAGAATTTCCCTTTTCTTGAACTTTTCCTCTTTTCCTTCGATATATATCCCTTCATATTCCTTATTGTTCTCTGTCTGAAATATCGCCTTCAGCTTGAAATAATCCTCCGGCTTAAAATTCTCAATTTCCTGATCCCGGTCATAAATTATTTTTAGTGTTGGCAAAAGGACCCTGCCAATGTTCAATGCTTTTCCTTTTCCTTTTTGATATTTTAACGTAGCTACTGAAGTCAGATTAATGCCGATTACCCAGTCAGCCCATTGTCTGCTGATGCCGGCATCCCTCAAAGGCTTCATTGCAGTATTCGGTTTCATCCTTTCAAGGCCATTTAAAACCTCACTCTGAGTCCATTCATTCAGCAAAAGACGGTATACCTCTGCCTGTGGCTTTGAACCACCACGATAAATAATGCTGTCTCCGATTAACTGGCCTTCTCTGTCATAGTCACATGCCGAAATAATCGCCTCCACATCATTTCGTTTCATGAGCGTTTGAATCGTTTTTAACTGTTTGGCTGCTCCTGCGTCTGATTGGGCTCTATTGCGTGGACTGCTCTTCACTTTATATTTAAATTCAGATGGGATAAAAGGAAAGTTATCCATTTTCCAGCTTTTCATTTTGCTGTCATAGTCCTTCGCATCATACAGTTCTACAAGATGTCCGAATGCCCAAGTGATTATATGGTCATTACCTTCAAAATAGCCATCTTTTTTTGTTTTAATCTTTAATGCGTCTGCGATATTTTTCGCTACGGATGGTTTTTCAGCGAGAATCAGTTTCATTTGGAAATCACCTATTCTATTGAATTATTGAGGGGGGGAAATTATATTTGGAAGAGGATTAACCTCCTAATAGTATACTATATAACCCCCTTATCCGCAAACGTCTGTTCGTTTTATATCATATATATAACAATAGACGCTATCCTATTGCTTGATTTTCTTGGCAATTGGATAGACACCAAGGCTTTGTATGACTAAGGATAATAACACTGCGGCAAAGGTTAATGAAATAAGCATATCGGCATTATCAGCTGCAGCTTCAAATCCCATCAACAGCGCGACAGACATCGTCCCTTTAATGCCGGACCATGTGACAAGTCCGGTATCTTTCGTTGAAATAGTATGTCTCCAGCCCGGAACTGTTAACGTGAGCCCATTTAATACAATAAACCGTACAATTAATGACAACATAAAGATAGCAATTGCTAACATCCATTCGGAAAATAATAGGTAATCTGCCGCCTGAATTCCAATTAGCAGAAAAATGAGCGATAGAACAGATGGTTCAACAACATTCCAGAATCCATCCAGCGATTCTCTGAAATAATCCTCTTTAATATTTCTCCCAAACTCAAAAGACAACATTAGGCCCGCGGTTACTGTTGAAAGCACTCCGGAAACACCTATAGCTTCCCCCAGGTAGAAGCTGCCATAAGCAACAATAATACTCAGCATTACTTGGTATTGACGATGCTTGGAATAGTGTACTGCTTTACTCAAAGTCCAGCCAAATATAATGCCTAATAGAATTCCCCCGATGGAAACGTATAAAAATTCACCAATAAAGTACCCAAATGAAAAACTCTTATCTTGCGTGAACATCTCAAGCAATAAAGTGAATACAACGATACTTGTCCCATCATTAATCATCGATTCTCCTTCAACAATATCCGCTATTTTCTCGTCACTTAATGATTGTTTCAAGATGGAAACAACGGATACGGGATCAGTAGGTGCAAGAATCGAAGCGATTAACAGTGATGCTACAAAAGGTAATTGGATAAACAGATTACCGACCAGATAGATAGCTGCACCAAGAATGAGTACAGTAAGAAGCAATCCAATGGTACCCAATGTACCGATAATCCATTTATTTTTTCTTAAATTGTCCAAAGGAAAGCTATATGCTGAAACAAACAACAGGGCAGGCAGGAAAACATTAAATATCAACTCTTTGGTAAGCGTTATATCATCAAAATAAGGAATAATAGCAAGTACTAATCCCAAAAGCACTAATACCACCGGCACAGGGAAAAACTTTTGCTTCTTATCAATGGAAAAAACGATGTAACCGATAATCAATAGAATTAATACTTGGTGTGCACTCATTCGTTTCTCTCCCTTTTAGTTTACTGTATATTACCCATCTTGCTTTACTATAAAACTGGCGACAAATTTGGTAGATTCATCAGAAAATTTGCAAGTGAACCCGTTGTACATAATCAAGAATGTTTCTTCTTTCTTAGTTGCACTTATGCAGATAGGAAATTTTTATACTTCCTATCTGCAAAAAAAAGACCATTAGCTAAGAAAAAGCTAATGGTCTTTTTTGGTCAGTATTTTATTTCATATCCGGATCCGGTAAATCATCTGATTTTCTCAATGCCCAGAGTGGTGTATTGAAGAAATACGGTGGTGCTGGGGCAAGTTTTGGGGCAGGTGCAAAAGGTACAGGGTCTTCCACATAATTAAACGTCCCACACCCATCCATACTTGGACCATGTGCCCATCTACCTGTTGTACTTTCATTCCCTTGTGATAAATTGAATAAAGTATATGCTACTTCCTGCTTTTCCAATTCGCGTGGGAAAGTACTTGGAACTACAATGTTTTCTTTTTCCTCTAATTCTCTAATTGCAGCATACCATTGATTTTGATGCATTGTATCCCTTGCAAGCAGCCAGGAAAGCATATCTTTTACTCCTCTGTCATTCGTCATTTCATACAGGCGGGCTACTTGAAGACGCCCCTGGGATTCAGCTGTTAAATTCATTCGAAAATCTGCAAGCAGGTTTCCGCTTGCAATGATGTAATTTGCAGTCCAGCGATTTCCATTACTGTCCGCAGGCATCGCTCCTAATCCTGAAACAATTGTATGCTGCGGATTCGATCCCCCCAATATTGCAGCTACCATCGGATCTTTTGCAGCATCTTTTAATTCAAGATCAGGAGCCCCATCGAGAAGACGCGCGATCATTGTCGCAAGCATCTCCACATGTGCCAGTTCCTCTGCTCCAGTATCCATCAATAAATCCTTATACTTCCCGTCACCGCGTGTATTCCATCCTTGGAACAAGTATTGCATAGCAACTGAAATTTCACCCCATTGCCCACCGAGCACCTCTTGAAGTTTTCTTGCAAATACCGGGTCGGGACGCTCCGGTTTTGCGTGATATTGTAATTCTTTAACGTGATAAAACAATAAAATCACTTCCTTAAATTTAGTAACAAAATAGGCAAATAATCCATTCTATTTATTAGATATTCAATTAACAGCAGATGGTGCCTACTTTCCATTTACTAATTTTGAAAAGAAGATTAATTATTCACCTTGTATGTATAACCTTTTATAAAAAAACTCATGTTAACACTAGGAGGTGCTTAATATGGGAAGAGACCGTCAGGAAAAAAAGCTAAGAGAAAGCGGACGTGTGGAATCCGACCGGGATGTGGGTCTTCGCTATAAAGGTACAGCAAAGATGTCAAGCCCCGAAGAGGCAAGAAAATTGAACGATGGAAAAAAATAGTGCAAAAAAGCGATCATTCCAAATTGAACGATCGCTTTTATCGTTTAAAGTTCTGACCTTTTCCAATGTCCTGCTGCTATTATCTCGATGATTTCATCTTCAATTGCTTTCCCTGTATCTTCATCAAGCAAATTATTTACCATAATGGAAATGATCAGTTGTTCGCCACTGCTAGTGTCCATGTACCCCGCTAGTGTACTGACCCCTTCAATTGTTCCCGTTTTTGCTTTTACCACACGACCTTTCATTCGATCCCGAAGTGTACCGCCAGTCATTCTTTCCTCTATTCCTGCAACTGGGAGTGAATGCAAAAATACCGGAAACCACTCTTTTTTCTGTACCTCGTATAAGAGCTGTGCAATTTCCTTTGGTGGAATGAGATTACTGTGGGAGATGCCGGAACCGTCTTTGATCATCATGCTCCCCATATCCATTCTAAATTTATTCATTTCTTTTCCCAGAATATCAAGGCCTTTTTCCCAACTGCCTTCACCATAGCTTTCTTTTCCCATTTCCTTCACCAGAATTTCAGCAATGCCATTATTGCTCAATTTCATAAATGGAACAAGTAATTCTGAAAGTGGGATGGAACTTCTCGAAACAAGTAAACCCGCTTCTTTTGGAGTGCTCCCCTGTTTGACACTTCCACTCCAATTAATTCCAGCCTTCTCAAGCGACTGACTGAAAATGGCCGTTGCATATTCACTGGCTCCCCATACCGCCATCCATTCTTTAATCGGATCTGAATCATAGGAAATCTTTCCCTTGATTGTGATGAGATTGCCTCCATGCTCTCTTTCTATAATCAGCCCATCCTCCACTGTTTCACTGACTGTTACAGCTTCATTTCGAATGGTTATGTAATTGGTGTTTGGGAAAGCTGCAAATGATGGTTTCTCTCCAGTAGCTGCAGGGGTAACCTCAATCATGACAGAACCCGTATCATAATCCTCGTTAGGAGATACGGTCAGCGCCGATACCTGTGCCCCGTAATAATATTGTTCGTCCGTCCATACCAAATCATGGGAAAGTCTCACATCATCAAACCATGTATCATCACCTATAATATTCCCTGTTATTGTATGGATTCCTTGCATCTTTATCTTTGTCGCGAATTCATCAAAATCATCTATCAGTAAAGTGGGATCACCTTTTCCAATCAGATATAGATTTCCTTCCAGCTTACCTTCTATTATAGATCCATCCGCTCTTATTTCTGTTTCAAATCTGTACGCTGGACCAAGCACATTAAGAGCCGCTACACCAGTCAAAAGTTTCATATTGGAAGCTGGATGCATGCGGATTTTACTGTTATGTTCAAACAATGGTTCACCGGAGGAAAGAGAGCATATACTTAAACCTAATAATCCCCCTTTGAGTTTTTCATCGTTTACAATATAATTTCTTAATTCTTTTTCCATTATTCAATCCCTCCTTTGGCTTTGGCTAAAGCTTGCAGATCGCTTTTCTTAATTATCATTCTATAAAAGTCAGGAGAATCCTCTATTTTCTATTATAGAAGAAGCGTTATTTTTGTATCTCCATTCTAGGGTGAGGGCCCTGCCTTATTTTCGTCTCCTTCCATATAATGTGTGTATACGAATACAGGAGGTGAAACATATGAGTGCTTATGGTGGTTCCGTTGGTGGCAGACGCGACAGTGGTTTTGCTTTGATTGTCGTTCTGTTCATCTTGTTAATTATCGTTGGAACATCTTTCGTAAAACATTATTAAGATGTAGTCGACCATTTATCAGCTAGCTTCTTTCCTCCTCTCACTAATAATCGGAATTTTAAAGGATGCTTCTGGCATCCTTTTTTTAAACAGTCACCTCCGCTTTTGATTGTCCAGCTTCAGTTCCTAGAAACTCCTGTCATAAGCAATGGACATTCCAAGCGCGAAAACCATGCGCTTTCCAGCCCCTTACTTATGCATGCGTTTCTAAACAGTCACCTCCACTTTTGTGCATTGAAAAGATAAATGTATTAAATTCCCAATTGATAATTTCCAAAAAACTGCATATAATAGGAACAAACGTTCCTATAAGGCGGTGATGACTTGGATTATTCTTCTTACCCTCGCAATGATGTACTTTGTATTGATATGCGCTCGTTTTACGCAAGTGTGGAAGCCGTAAAGCTCGGCCTGGACCCAATGAAAACACTTCTCGCTGTAGTTGGAGATCCAAGCAGGTCAGGGAGTATCGTGCTTGCTGCCTCCCCCGAATTAAAACGAAAGCATGGAATCAGCAATGTCAGTCGCTTTTTTGAACTGCCGAACGATCCCGATATCCATATCGTCCCTGCCCATATGGCGGATTATCTCCATGTATCCGTGGAAATAACAAAGCTTCTCAATCAATATGCACCTCAAGAGGCAATTCATCAATACTCCGTAGATGAAGTCTGGGTGACGGTTAACGGGCTCAAAAAACTATTTGGAAACCGGCAGGATGTAGCACAACGAATCAAAAATGACATTTTTGAAAGCTTTGGAATCACCTCATCCATCGGTATTGGTGACAATAAATTTCTTGCAAAAGTGGTAATGGACCTGCATGCCAAAAAGCTTGGAATTGCCGAGTGCACCTATGAAGATGTCGAGGAAAAGCTCTGGCCCTTTCCAATTGAAGACATTTGGGGAATCGGCAGGAGAATGAAACGAAACCTGAACCGGATGGGAATCGTTACACTCGGCCAGCTTGCCAATTATAATCCGGAACAACTGAAAAAACGGTTCGGGATTATGGGTGAACAATTGTATTGGCATGCATGGGGAGTCGATTTAAGTCCTGTATTCGGAAATTTTGCAAAGACCGAACAAAAAGGATTCGGGCATGGTATATCTCTGCTTCGAGACTATACAAAAGATGAAGTTGCTTACTGTATTCTTGACCTTTGTGAGGAAGTATGCCGCAGAGCACGAACAGCCAATCAAACAGGAAGAACAATTCATCTTGGAATATCCTATTCAAAGGAAACAGGCAGTGGCTTTTCCCGCTCCAGATCGATTGATATACCTACCAATGTGACAATGGATGTCTATCATCAATGCCTGCAGCTGTTCAAAAAGTTTTATGATGGGAAAAGCAATATACGGCATGTCTACGTAACCCTCACTAACTTAGTCGAAAAAGGGGAAACGCAACTCGATTTATTTGAAGACCGTGCAAAGAAGAGTGACATAGGCTATGTGATGGACGCTATTCGTGATAAATATGGTTCTACTGCAATACTCCGTGCTTCCAGCTATACGGATGCCGGTGTCACCTTGGATCGAAGCAAAAAGATCGGCGGCCATTATGCATGATGAATCCAACAAAACGCATACAGAGAAGGATTTTTGCAGCTGAATAGCGAATTTATATAATTAGCAGGTCATTCAAAAGACATGCTATAATGATTCTGCTTAATTTTTAAATGTTGGAGGACACGAGCATGGGGGCAAAATTAAAAATAGCTATAAGAGCTGCTGCATTAATACTTCTGATTATTGTTTTAACTGGCTGTGGAATCGCACAGGAAAATGAGCCGGAAGACCAGTCCAGTAAAACATCAAGTAAGGACTATCCGGATGTGGAAGAAAATCCAATTGTTACGATAACCATGGACAATGATGAACAAATAATGATTGAGCTTTACCCGGAGATTGCTCCAAATACTGTGGCTAACTTCATTAACTTAATTGAAGCCGGTCATTATGATGGTTTGATTTTCCATCGGGTTATCCCAGGATTTATGATTCAAGGCGGTGATCCTGCAGGAAATGGCACTGGAGGTCCAGGCTATTCGATTGCGGGTGAATTCAGTGCCAATGGCTTTGAAAACGAGCTGACACACGAACGCGGAGTAATTTCCATGGCAAGGTCGGGACATCCCGATTCAGCCGGATCACAGTTCTTTATCATGGTGGAAAACTCCCCCCATCTGGATGGCGAGTATGCGGCCTTCGGACAAGTTACAGAAGGGATGGAAGCAGTGGACGCGATCGTTGGCCAGGAGCGTGATGGGGATAAGCCATTGGAGGATCAAACCATGAAAAAAGTTGAAGTAGACACAAAAGGATACGACTATCCGGAACCTGAAAAAATCAGTGACTAATGCAGAAACCGCGCCAAGTGCCGGTTTCTTTTTTTCGACAGGTACGAAAATATAAACTCACCAACCTTCATAAACGCAACTGAGAATGGGCACATAAAGCTTAGTGACAACCAAGTCTTCTAACAGAATTTCCCGGATTACCCCTGAATTTTCCAAATACCTCTCCCACCCACTATTCTATTACCGCTGCATATTATATTTCAAAAACTTTGTAAATTATTGCGATATTTGTCATAGATAGTATAATAGAATTCTAGTAAAATAGAAGCAGGACATAAGTAGCGAGAGAGGTATTGCCGATGAACGATACAAACGAGTTAGAACAGGCATATCAAAAACTGGAAGACATTGAGTTTGCCCTTGATGCGTCATCAATCGTAGCAATTACAGATAACAAGGGTATTATAAAACACGCAAACGAAAAATTTTGCGAGATATCAAAATACAGTCTGGAAGAATTAATAGGCAGCAATCAAAATATCGTCAGCCGAGGTACCATCCGAAATCATTTTTTAAAGAAATGTGGAAAACAATCAGTATGGGTAATGTATGGCAAGGTGAAATTAAAAACGAGGCAAAAGATGGCAGCTATTATTGGGTAGACACGACCATCATTCCATTTTTACATGCAAAAGGGAAGCCATATAAATACATAGCAATCCAATATAATATCACAACCCGAAAAAAGTACGAAGAAGTAATCGAATCGATGGCATATACAGACCCTTTAACCCAACTGCCAAATCGGAATCAATTCACTAAATGGGTCGAAAGCCAACCGAAAAAAACAAACGAAATAGTAACGGCACTATTTCTGAATCTAGACCGTTTTAAAGCAATCAATGATAACTACGGATATGATGCAGGTGACGCCATACTAAAAACAGCAGCAAACCGGTTAAAGGGATGTCTGCGTGAAACAGACTTTGTTTCACGTCAAGGCGGAGATGAGTTCATTATCATACTGAAAAACAATGATGATGAACAATCAATCAGGGAAATTGCGTCTGCAATTTTAAAGAGAATCGGTATGCCCTATGTGTTTGATCATAAACAATTGTTTACCACTACAAGTATAGGGATAAGCAAAGATTACATACCTTCAGAGGAAGATTCCTATGATAATTTTTTGAAGAGTTTAATCAAGAATGCAAATACTGCTATGTATCATTCTAAAAGACAAGGCGGTAATCAGTATTGTTTTAACAATGACCATCAAAACATGGTCCTTGAACGAAACTATCAGCTCGATTTAGAAATAAAAGAAGCACTGCTCCGAAATGAATTTACGGTCGTCTACCAGCCGATCGTAAATCTGAAAAACAATAGAATTGTCGGTGCAGAAGCACTGCTCCGTTGGAATAATCGAAAACTGGGACTTGTCCCGCCCAATGAATTCATTCCAATTTTGGAAGAGAACGGTTTGATAGTCCCTGTTGGAAAATGGATTTTAGCTACGGTATGCAGCCAAATGAAATTTTGGCAGGAGGAAAGGATCTTGATGCAGCGGATCTGTGTAAATGTTTCTCCGATCCAATTCAAAGACCGAAATTTCATCCAAGACTTAAAAGAGATTTTGAATGAAACAATGCTTGATGCATCCTATTTGGAAATTGAAATTACAGAAGGAACCATTCTCGATATTAAAACCTCTTCCCAGACTATTAATGATTTAAAGAATTTAGGTGTGAAAGTTTCAATTGATAACTTTGGGACAGGATACTCATCATTAAGCTATTTGAAGCAGCTTCCGATAGATACACTAAAAATTGATAAGTCATTTATCGACGATCTTGATAGAGACGGGGAAATTATCGCCAATACCATCATAAGCATGGGAAAAAACTTAAATTTCAGGGTCATAGCCGAGGGCATCGAAAGTGAAGACCAGCTAGATTACCTTAAAAAACAAAAGTGCCATGAAGGACAAGGATACTATTTCAGCAAACCCATGGATAACAGTCAAATCACAGAGCTTTTCACACAATTATAAGTAAACCAAAAACAGCGAGTTAATGTATTATGAGACAAATTAATTTTGAAGATTCTTCTATTTTCTTTAGTGGAAAACATTATCTAAAGACAGGTAACAGGCTTGCTTCAGAGGTGCAAACATTGAAACACACAGTCAAATACATAGATTTTCAAGGGAAATCTCCTGTGAATTTAAATGTTAATACAGAAATCGTGGATGATTAAAAGCTGTCTTTTCAGACAGCTTTTTAAAGATTTCTATTTTTTATTTTAATGAAGTCTGCCATTATTCAGATTATCATCGATTACTTCGTTAACTTTTTCTTTGGCTTGCTCCATCATTTCATCAGCAATCATCACAACGTCTGTATCATATTTTTCGTCCTTTGATACTTCAAATTGAAGTTTCTCTGCATATGGTGCTGATCTGTTCATCATAAAAGCTGAGGTCACTTCGCAATATTTTTCACGGGCTTCCTCAACGCTTAATTTATCTGTAACAATGTCATTCACCAAATTCAGTGCAAGTATATTTGCAGCTTCCATATCACAACGAGAAGAAACTTCACCTCTTGTTCTCTCAACAATGACACTGCCATCAAATTTTGCAAGTTCACTAAACTTTTCAATGGGCACGTTATAGTTAATATAGTTCTCGATAACATCGGTATGGGGCTGTGGGAAATCGTGTGGGATTTCATCACGATAGACAATGGTTCTCTTCCAAGGACCATTATTATACCAAATCAGCCTGCTTTCAGTAGCTTCATTAGGGGGACCGTATTGGTCTATTGTAAGATTAGCTGCTTTTTTGGACATTGCATTCCAATCCTTAACAATATGCTTGACTGTATCCATGTTTGCAAACGTTTTAGTTGTTTTTTCGGCACCACCAACTGTTTGTACTTTAAAATCGCTTCCCATAGCAAGTCCCGCAGTTTTCAATTTTTCTCCATGTTCCATAACTTTCCTCCTAAGATTCTGGTATTTATCTTTAACATATCCCAAACTCTTATTAATATAAGTCTCATTTTAGTATTATAATGGGACAGATTGGCGGGTTTATTGGAGGAATTGTTTTAGCATGAAGTTAAATGAGTAGGATCTTAAGAATTAGAGAACAAAGATATCAGTGTGAATTATTATACTAGTGCAAGAGTTAAGAGGGCCATTTAAATCGTTGGGTACTTGTATGGTAGGACTCTATTTGAGCGTGCTTTAACTGATAGCAAGTAGTGTTGGTTTAACTATAGACTAAACCAGATAATGGAAACTTTCTTACAGCACTAGGGGGATCAAGCGTTTAACACCAGATAATATAAAGAAAAATGGCTTGGACATTTCTCCGAGCCATTTTTTACTGTGAAATTAATAGTGAAAGTTATGTGATTATAGTGAGGTTTAACTTGCGTTTTACTGATTTGCACCTCACAAGTGAACCCCGTCAATAGATAGGTTCTGATTTTTTTATTATGCTTTTTCTGTCTCTGTTTTTGCTTTTTCTTTATCTTTGTTATCTTCTGAAGCATCGTCGTCCATCAAACTGTTAGCAGAAGTCTTGAATTCACGAAGTGTCTGTCCAGCAGCTTTACCAATCTCTGGCAATTTTTTTGGACCGAAAATGATTAAGGCCAAAATTACGATAAGTATTAAACCAGGAATGCCTATATTTGCGAAACCCATAAGGTGTCACCTCCATACACTATTCATTATACTCTACTTTGTCTAAAAGTTTAAGTTTTTTGCGATAATTTATAATATATACATGTGAAGAAAGTACTTAAGCACCTCTCCCAGCAGATTCAGCCAACCGAATGCAGAAGTTTTGATAGGATTTACCCTAATATCTTAGACGTTTTGAGTCTCTTTTCCTGTTTTAACCAATTGACCGCCACCATTTTTAAGATACTCAATCATACCTTCAGTTGCACGATAAGTTAATGCTGCGGTAGTCGGAGTTGGATTTGTTGGGCCAAAATGTGGAAAAGCAGATGCACCACATACAAATAAGTTATCAACATCCCACATTTGCAAATAATTGTTTACTGCAGAGTTTTCTGGACTGGATCCCATAATCGCCCCACCGGAATCATGCTGGAATGTAAAGCGCCCGCCGAAATGTTCCGGCATTGGGTGCTTATCAATAATTTCCGCTCCCATTTCTTTCAATACACCAGCACATTTATCAGCTAAAAATTCATTCAAATTACAATCCTGATCAGTATAGTCAAAAGTTACACGAATTAGTGGATCACCATTGTCGTCCGTATATGCAGGGTCCAAATCGAGGTAATGATTTTTCCACGGCATAAATGCCCTTTGGGAAACTACCGAGAGCGTTCGATTAGAATAATGTAACGATTTTTCTTTAAACTCTTTTCCAAAAGCCGGGGTTCCGGCTGGTACAGGATTATTGGCAATCGGCTCATTTCCCATAATATGGATTTCAATTTGTCCACCATGGATAAAATCAACATCGCTATGATCAAAGTTATCTGCACAGTAATCAGTGAATGCTGAACCTAATGCACCCGTTCCTGCATACAAATTGAATTTTTCATCAAAAAATCCAGTTGCTCCCATAATCGTATGGTGATCAACATAATTTTTTCCGATGATTCCTTTGCCAGTCTTGGGATCATAAGGTTCACCAATACCGGAAAGCAATAATAAGCGAATATTATTAAATACATAGCTTGTCATAGCAACAATTTCGGCCGGCTGTTCAAACTCTTCTCCAGTGCGAGTATCTTTATATAATACCCCTGTTGCTTTGTCACCGTCATATAATACTCGAGTGACCAGACAATTCGTACGCAGCTCAAAATTACCGGTTTTTTTGGCTGTAGGTACGACAGTTACAACCGGGTCCGCTTTCGCTCCATATTCACATCCATAATTACCGCAGAAGGAACAATACTGACAAGCATTTAATGTTTCCCCGTCAGGATTGGTATAGACTTCAGACACTGTTCCCGCAGGCACGACATATGGGTGGTAACCGAGTTTTTCTGCAGCCTCATGAAACAATCGCATCGGACGGTTTTTTTTCATTGGCGGGGTCGGATAAGGAATCGAACGCGGTCCAGCAAGCGGGTCCTCCTCACCTGAAACACCAGCCATCTGCTCAAATTTGGAATAGTAAGGCTCTATTTCATCATAGGAAAGCCCCCAGTCCTGGATAAGCATGTCTTTAGGAATTTTACTTTCACCATAACGTTCGATTGTTTTACTTTTTATTTCAAAGTCATATGGAAAATAGCGATAGGTCTGAGCTCCCCAGTGTGCGCCTCCCCCACCTACTCCAGTGCCAACTACAAACGCTTCTTCATCACGAACTGGAACAGCATCCTGATCCATCGTGTTTCTCCACGTTATCGTGTCTTTGGTCAGCTTCTGCATTAATTCTTTTCTTTGATTGTATTTCAATTCATCATGACCGTGCAAATAATCTTCAATTGTTCTATCTTCTCCACGTTCCAAACCTACTACTTTATATCCAGCTTTAGTCAGTTCTGCAGCCACAATGCCGCCTGTCCAACCTACGCCAGTAGTAACAACATCTACTTTCGGTAATTTTGTAACCATCATAATCCCCCTGTTTTTCCACTATTCAATATTAAAGAATTAGTGTTTATGACCGCCGACACTTCTTGGCTCAATCAAAATAAATTCATCTGCTTCTATCATGTCGATATAGGACATTTGTGAACCTGGATATTCTTTCATCTTCCATCCAGCCATATCTTTATTTCCGCCATATAGCGGATCTGCATAGCAACCTGCAAGTGTACTTGATTTGAGCAATGCAAAGAATTCCGCCGAGATAACCAGGTTCATCTCTACCTCGCCTTTCATAAAACGTTCGAGTACCGCGAATTGCTTATCTTCTTCCAAATCTTTAAATAAGACTTCATGCTCATTCTCACTGATCTCATTAAGCTTTCTGACACCTTGCAGAAAGATATCCCCTCTTGTTAATGGTGTCTGGCCATTTTTAAAAGGAGGTTTCCTATAATCATCCGCGTTACTTCCCCATGGGCTAGCCAATTGCTTATCAATAAAATAAGGTACTCCTAAAGCAATTGCTCCTGGACCGTTTGCATCTTCCGGATAAATAACTTCCGTTGCCGCACTTAAGGCATCAAAATCTTTTTGACGTCTGAAAAAGGTCAAAGACTCTGCATAATTAATTGGCTCAGGGTGCTCCGTTGCCATAGTTGTAGCTGGTTCGTGTGATTTGAAAGGGTTAGCTAATAAGCCTCCTAAAACCGCTCCTCCAACAACCCCACCAGTTGCAATTCCAGTATTTCTCAGAAACTTACGGCGTGAAGTATCGACAACTTCCTTATCTGCAGATATGTCAGGCTTTTTATTATTAAAATTTTGATCCATCATTTTTTTACCCCCTTGTTATAATGTCGTGTTAACTACTTGTTGAATATTGCTCTCTCTACAAGTCCATCAATCAGCCATTTTTTCTGATACAATTTATATGGTTTAAGTATTTTATAACGGGACCAATGTAATAGTTTAAGCAGATAAACATAATTAATTTGTTTGATAATCCAACATTATATAGTATATATTTACCAATCCAAAAGTCAATATAGATTTAGATTTCTATTTATTAAAAATCGCTTACTTTCTAACAGACACTAATATAGAAGAAATGAAGCTATCTTTAGCTTTCATGGACTTCCACTTAAAAATCATTTATACTACAAATTGCAAACTAAATAGTTGAAATAGTTGAAATAATTTTTGATTAAGGGGCGATTAGATTGGATGCAACCATGAAAAAAATAGTTTCGGAATTACATAACATACTGAATGAAAATCAAATTAGCACAAATGATACAATTCTCGAATTGCACAGCAAAGACGAATCATACCATATACCAAGTTTGCCGGATATTGTTGTTTTTCCCGATAATTCTGAGCAGGTAAGTCAAATTGTGAAACTTGCAAACGACAATAAAGTTCCGGTTCAGCCCTTTGGAATGGGCACAAGCTTGGAAGGACATGTCATCCCCTATGACCATGGAATAACGGTTGATTTTTCACAAATGAATAAAATTATTGAAATCAAAGAAAAAGACTTTCTCGTAAAAATTGAGCCCGGTGTGACGAGAACCCAACTAAATAAGGAATTGAAAAAGTACGGTCTTTTTTTTCCGGTCGATCCGGGAGCTGATGCAACACTTGGTGGTATGGCAGCAACTAATGCCAGTGGGACACTTTCAGTAAAATATGGAACAATGCGGGATAACGTCCGTGATATGGAAGTTGTACTGGCTGATGGCACCACAATCCATACCGGTACATTAGCGGCAAAGTCATCTTCCGGCTATCATCTAAATGGACTTTTTGTCGGTTCTGAAGGTACATTAGGCTGTATTACCGAATTGACTCTGAAAATATTCGGAATACCAGAGGTCATCTCTGCTGCAAGGGCAACATTCAAAACAGTGGATGATGCAGTAGAAGCTGTAGTAGCAGTCTTACAGGCTGGAATACCAATTGGAAGAATTGAGATTGTAGATGAAACTTCTGTAAGACAAGTCAATCAGTTTCGTGATTCCAACTATAAGGAAGTTCCGACCCTCTTTTTGGAATTTCATGGAAATGAGGCCGGATTAAAGCAGGATATCGCATTTACGGAAGAAATTTTTAAAGACTTTAACTGCCTTGACATCCAATTTGAAACAGATACTGCAGCACGTAATCAGCTTTGGGATGCAAGGCATAATCTGGCCTATGCCTATATTCACAGTTATCCTGGAAGGAAGATGATGGTCACAGACGTATGCCTGCCAATATCTGAACTGGCAGGAGCAATTCACCATGCAAGAACCGTTGTGGACCAACTCGGTCTTCCTGGAGGAATCACTGGACATGTTGGTGATGGAAACTATCACATCATTCTTATGATTGATATGAACGATCCGCAAGAGGTTGAAAAATCCATGAATTTGAACGAACAAATAGTAGAATATGCTCTCGCTCGTGGTGGTACCTGTACTGGGGAGCATGGTGTAGGGACAGGAAAGCGAAAATATCAGGAAAAAGAACATGGTGAAGCCTTGAAAGTAATGGAAAAGATCAAACAAGTTCTGGATCCGAACTCCATTTTAAATCCTAACAAAATTCTGAAATCCAATTAAAATGAAGACAGCATCTTTCATTCCACTCAGGAAGATGCTGTCTTCATTTTATTTTTTCTAGACGTTTGAAACCTTAAAATCTTTCACCTTATATCCTAAGAAAAATTTCATAACTGGGGGCACAAATATTGACAGTCTACGAGACTAATGAATACAGATCGTTTTTCAGTGGTCCCGCCCTACTGAAGTTCCATTGCTTAAGCGCCAATTATATACGCTCTGATTCATTTCATCAAACTTCTTATATTGGATAAAACCTACATCCTTAAGCAACAGAAGGATGTCTTTTAATCAGCTATTTTTTCTGCGGATGCCAGATATGGTTGATGAAACAGAAATATCCTCTTTATTTGTAATTATTTCTATTACTGTAGGGTGCTGCTTCAGTAATGTTTGTTCCAGCGCTGTTTCAAAGGTTTCTATTGAATTTACTACATACCCATCTGCACCAACACTTTGTGCGAGATCCTTGAAAGAAACTACCCCTAAATCAGTCGCCATTACCTTTTGTGGAAAATGCATTTCCTGGTACATTCGAATGGTACCATACATACGATTATTAAAAACAAGACTTATGATTGGTATATTATATCTGACAGCTGTTTCCAATTCTTGTGCAGTCATCATGAACCCTCCATCACCTGAAAGGGAAACGACCGTTTTATTCGGGAAGGACAATTTGGCTCCGAGTGCTGCAGGCATGCCGTATCCCATCGCCCCTGAAGTAGGCCCGACAAATGTATGTTTTTCTTGGAAGGGGTAAAAGGAGTGAAGCCATCCGGCAAAATTGCCGGCATCTGTGGTCAATAGCGTATCAGTTGGGAGTTTTTCAACCAGCATGGCAATTACTTGCTTATTAATGACATCAGTCGCTGAAACTTCCAAGCTACTGACCTTGCTGAAAGCCTGTCGTCTCTTTATTGCCCAGCTTTTCCAGGTGACATCAATTTCCATTTGATAGAGCACTTGTAAAGCTTCCGCTAAATCAGCAATAATTCCAATATCCGGCGCATAAACCTTTCCAATCGTTCCATAATCTATATCAATATGAATCAGTTTTTTATCACTAGATAGAATCGTATAATCCTGGGTCGTCACTTCCGAAAGTCTCGTACCCAGTGCAATGATCACATCCGCTTCTTCAACGGTTTGCAGGATTTCCTTGTTCGTAGAAAGACCGAGATGTCCTGTGTATAATGCATGATTGTTCGGAAAGGCATCCTGACGGCGAAAAGCAGCGATTACAGGTAATGTGAATTTTCCGGCAAACTGTACAAGCAGTTCCTCTGCCTCTGCACTTTTGACGCCGCCCCCGGCTATGATCAGTGGTCGTTTTGCTGCTTTAAGAATCGAAGCTACCTTCGTGATTTCATTGTGTGATGGAGCTGGCCTTGGCTTTTCCATTAGCGGACCAAACTGCATTACCGCTCTTTCGGGAAGTATATCTTCAGGAAGGGATATAACGACCGGTCCAGGCCTCCCGGTTTGTGCCACTCGAAAAGCACGTTGCACAATCTCGGGTATACGTTCTGCATCATTTATCTCAACAGACCATTTTGCAATATGCTGAAAAAGACGATCCAGATCAACCTCTTGAAATCCTTCTCTTCCTCTAAATTTTCGATGCACCTGACCTAAAAAGACAACCATTGGTGTTGAATCCTGATAAGCGGTATGTACACCAATGGATAAATTTGTCGCTCCGACTGCTCTGGTAGCAAAAACGACACCTGGCTTTAAACTGCACTTCGCATAGCCTTCCGCCATAAATGCTGCCCCACCTTCATGTCTATTTGCTATCACATGAATGGAAGGTTCATCGTGCAATACATCCAGAACTGGCAAATAACTTTCTCCCGGGACACAAAAGACTTGCTCTACACGTTCTCTTTTCATACATTCCACAATTGCTTGGGCTGCGGTTAACGGAACTGTATTCATCCGTTTTTTCCTCCTTGTAAATCAAGCTTCTTCAACCGCCTGATAACTTCATCCAATCGGTCGGTAGATACCGTTAATGCTATTCGAATAAATCCTTCTCCCGCCGGCCCAAAAGCCGTACCAGGTGTAACGATAATTCCTGCTTCATCCAATAGTTTAGCAGAAAAAGAAAGAGAGCTGTAATCACCCGGTATTTGTGCCCAAATAAACAATGTACCTTTTGGTTTTTCAGCAACAATACCGACCTCTGCGAGAGCAGCATATAACTTTTCCATCCGTTCTTTATAGATGCGGTTATTCGCTTTAACAACGGAAAGATCACTTCTCAACGCGTAAGCGGCTGCTTTTTGAACAGGCAGGAACTGGCTCGTATCAATGTTGCTTTTTAATGTAGCTAATGCATGGATCATTACCTTATTACCAACGACAAAACCTATTCTCCATCCTGCCATATTAAAGCTCTTGGATAGTGATCCAAATTCTACTGCTACGTCTTTTGCATTCGGTGCTTCCAAAATACTTGGAGATTTATAATCGTCATATGTCACAAGACTATAGGCAGCATCGTTAGCAATAACCATATTATTTTCACTAGCAAAGCTGATTGCTTCTGAGAATGTATTTAATTCAATCGTAGCGGCTGTTGGGTTACTTGGATAGTTTAAAAACATTAACTTAGCACGTTTTCTTTCATCTTCCGTTAAGTTATTAAATAACGGGGTATACCCATTTTCGGCATCTAATGGTAATAGTACACTTTTGCCACCTGCCAGATGGACTGCAGTACGGTATACAGGATAGCCTGGATCCGGCAATATAGCACTATCTCCAGGGTTGATGACTGACTGAGCAAAGTTATGAATCCCTTCTTTAGACCCTATCAGCGCTAAAACCTCTGTTTCCGGATCAAGGTCAACCCCATGGCTGCGTTTATAAAAATGAGCGATTGCCTCTCTAAATTCAAGACATCCACTATAGGCAGAGTACCGATGATTCTCCGGTTTTCTGGCTTCGTGCATTAATTTGTCATAGATAAAATCAGGAGCAGGCAAGTCCGGAGCCCCTATGCCTAAATCGATAACATCCACTCCCTTATCTTCAAGTTTCTTCTTCTCCCGTTGAAATTCTGAAAACAAATAGGGCGGTAAATTTTTCACTTTATCGGAAACAAAAGGCATACCCATCTCCCCTTTATATTTCATAGGAATTCGCACTTTATTTAATTACAGTTAGTATAGATGCCCACAAATAAAATTGCAATAATTAGAATATTTAATCTTAAAACATCTTAGCCAAAAATAAATCCATTTAGAAAAAGCTATATGTAATTGACTTCCACTGATTACAATTGTATTATTATTACATAATTAATAATATTTAGAAATTTGATACCATTAACGCGCAAAGTATCATTTCCTAAATAAGTTACTAACCTTGAAGCACTACTCCTTTCTCTATGCCAAATGCAGGATCCAATTATTGACTATTTTTATTATACGAGGGGGCAATTAAAATGAGAATCAAGAAATTATTTGGATTTGCAGTTTTTGGTTTAATGATGATTACAGTCCTTTCTGCTTGTGGTGGAGGCGGGAAAAACATTGCAATCGGCCCACCGGCAAGTGAAACGAATTCTGTTTCTAAATTGATTTTGGCAGCCTATGGTATTGGGGACGATGATTATAATGCATACCAGGAAGGATTTGGTGATGCTGCCGATGGTGTACAGGATGGTAATATTGACATATCGATTGGAATACTTGGACTGCCTGCAGGAAGCATCGAAAGCCTGCAAGCTTCAGCGGGTGATGTAAAGATGCTAAGCCTTTCTGATGATGCAATTGCCTACATTGAAGAAAATAGCGGATATTTACGCTACACCATCCCACAAGACATGTATGACTTTCTGGATTCGGATATAGAAACAGTTACAGCATATGCTGTTTTAATGGGGAATACAGACACAATCAGTGAAGAATTGGGATATGAGCTTGCTAAAAGCATGGTAGAAAACGCCAGTGAAAACACACATGCCCAATCGGAACATATGACATTGGAAAATGCCCTTAAAGGTGCAGAAGATTTACCAATTCATCCCGGTGCAAAGCGTTATTATGAAGAACAAGGACTGACTGTTGATAATCCTGTCGCAGAACTGAACGTCAGTGAAATTAAAAATGATCTTATTTTGGGAACCGGCAGTCAAGGCGGCACCTATTATCCGCTTGGTGGTGAGATGGCCACAATTTGGAAAAATAATATTGATGGTTTAAACATTACGAATACCGAGACAGGTGCTTCGGTTGAAAACTTATCCAGTATTCGTGATGGCAATATGGATCTCGGAATGACGGTGCATGTTCCAGCACTTGATGCGATAAACGGCGAGGGAGACTTTGAAGGAAATCAAGTAACCAACGCAGCGTTCATCGGTCATATTTATCCAGAGGTCGTTCAAATCGTCACACGTGAAAATAGTGGAATCGAAAGCTTGGATGAGCTGAAATAATCTCCATATTGTTTAAAAAGAAGAACAATTCATAAGGGGCCCCCGATTTCAAGTTGAGGGGGCCTTTTCCTCCATTTATCGACCACATGAACTTGATGAGCCCGGCTTTTGAAAATATGACTTTATTACAAAGGGTGATTGGATGAAAGAAAATAAGCAGACTGATATGAATGAAATACTTGAAAAATATGATAGAGAAAACAATTATCGGACAAATATCGGCAATTGGGCGTGGGTCGTCACATTTCTCGGGATCGCTTTAACTCTTTTTCATTTATACACCGGTTATTATGGGACACTTCCATCTCAGCAACAAGGTGCAATTCACTTAGGTACAGCCCTAGGGATTATTTTCCTGCTTTTCCCTGCTAAAATGGGTTGGCAAAAAAAACAAAGATCAGTTCCATGGTATGATGTCGTATTAGCCTTTACGGCAATGTATGTGACCTATCATAAAATTATATTCTTCGATTCAATTCTCCAAAGCCGAATTTCAGGTTATGGTCCATTAGATGTCATCGTTTCTATTCTCGGTATTCTATTATTGTTGGAAGCTACGCGTCGAACAGTTGGATTGCCGATTGTGATTGTAGCAAGCATTGCCATTTTATACACTCTATTTGGTAACATGATACCTACTCAAGTTCTGTCTCATCCTGGTTTTTCAGTAAACCGTATCGCAACAGATTTATGGTTTAAAGAAAGCGGCGTTTTCGGAACGCCTATCCAGATTTCAGCAAAATTCATTTTTCTGTTTCTCTTCTTTGGAGTTATTTTAGTGCATACACAAATTGGTAAGTTCTTTAATGATTTAGCCTTTGCATTAACTGGCAGGTTTACTGGAGGGACTGCAAAAGCAGCTGTTGCCGCTAGTGCATTACAAGGGATGGTCTCTGGGAGTTCGGTTGGAAACACGGTTGCTTCCGGGTCTTTCACCATTCCGATGATGAAAAAAGCAGGATTTAAACCGGAGTTTTCTGCTGCAACGGAAGCATCAGCATCAACAGGCGGACAGGTTATGCCTCCTCTTATGGGTGCGGCAGCATTTATCATGATGGAATATTTGGGTGTATCCTACAGTACCATCATGTTGGCAGCTCTAGTTCCGGCAATCCTATATTTCACCGGAATCTTTATTGGTACGCATTTTGAAGCAAAAAAGCTGCATATACTTGGCTTACCGGCCTCTGAATTACCCAGTTTTCGTAAATTAATGATAAAAAATGGTTATATGCTTTTACCATTGTTTGTCATTATAGGAACAATTATGGCAGGGTTTACCCCACAAAGAGCAGCCCTGATGGGAATTGCAGCAGCCTTTCTAGTAAGTCTGGCCCGAAAGGACACACGAATGAATGTCAAACAACTTATCCACGTCCTTGAACAAGGTGCCCGGGTAGCCCTCCCAATTATTGCAGCAGTCGGTACAGCAGGGATAATCGCAGGAGTCGTGAGCATTACTGGGCTCGGCACAAAGTTTGCTGCAGGTATTATTGCATTATCAGGTGGCTATCTTATTTTTGCATTAATATTTACAATGATTGCCTGTATTATACTAGGCATGGGATTACCAACAACAGCCAATTATGTTGTTACAGCTACGGTCGCTGCACCTGTTCTTATAAACGAGTTTGGTGTTGCCCCCATTGCTGCTCACATGTTTGTTTTCTATTTCGGCATTATAGCCGATATTACACCCCCTGTATGTTTAGCCGCATATGCTGGAGCAGGGATTGCAAAAGCTAATCCTTTTAAAACTGGAGTAACGGCAGTGAAACTTGCTGTAGCTGCATTTATCATTCCGTATATTTTTATCTATAATCCGATTCTTGTACTTGTTGATGTGACTCCAGTCAATCTAATTATTTCCGGAGCAACAGCGATATTGGGAATGACAGCAGTCAGCAGTTCTGTGATCGGATACCTTATCACAAATTCCTATACGTCGGAAAGAATTCTATTATTTGCAGCTGGCATCATGCTGATCATACCCAACCTAATCAGCAGCTCTGCTGGTTTACTAATCATGTTAGCAATCTGGTATATCCAACGCCAAAGGAAAGATGATGATACAGGAACACGGAAGATAGAAGCTAGCATGTAAATGGAGGAACACGATCGGGGCATAATAGTTTTGTGCCCCTTTTTTTAACAGATACAAAAGGGCTTACCCTATTACAGATAAGACCCCATTTGTTCTAATACCATTGCTGACAAGAAGTGAAATATAATCCCAAAACATTAAACTATTAAGTTTGCATATCCAGGATGTTACTCAGTCTTACTGACCATATGAATTAACTCTTCCATGATTACAGGAAACTCCTCAAATGCGTTCTTGATATTCAGCCGCTCTGTCCTTTTATGTGCATCATACCCAAATGGACCAACATTAAGTACTGGTGCATTCAGTTCTTGCATTTCCTTAAACGGGAGAGTATAGCTGTCACCCCAGACAGGTGTGTTTTCCTCAAAAGCATTCCAGCCCTCTGCCGATCCAGAATAGTTTACATAGCTAAGATCACAAATTCCATTAAAGTAATGAATTCGTCTAATCGGCAAATTAAATTTATTCTGTGCAACCGTTGCAATAAAAGAAGTACAGTCCTCAATCAGCTTATTCCCTGAAGAATTAACAGCAGGATAATATGGAGGTGTAAGCAATACAATAATTGCAGGAGCAAGTTCCTGACATTGAATCATTAATTTATCTGTAATGCGAAGCGACTTTTCCCTATCATCCCAAGCCTCGTTGTAATGAATATCCGCCTTCACTTCATTAATATAATCTTCACCAAGCTTGTTGGCAGCATATGCTAATAACTCTTTATAGCGAATAACTTTAACCTTTCCAATCGGTTCGACGTTATGTTTTTTACAAATATGTTCATATGCCTCGTTACACTTTTCAGCCGCGGTTTCCGCTACCTTTTTAAAAATATTGAAGGCTTCCGAAGCGCTATGTTTCATAAGAAAAATATTATACAATGCCGATGAACGATATGGCGTTTGAGTCGAATAATGCAACCGTAAATCGGTCTGCTGCAATGTTACCGGGAGTGGTGTTGTTTCTCCAAGAACTGTCTCTTGAAATAGGTCATTCCATTCCATTTCCCTTGTCATAAATGACGAAATATAAGAAGAAGTTATACCGCTTAACGGCTCACCTGCATGTGTTTCTTTGCCATAAAACAAAGAAGCAGCAAGCAGTTTTCCAATTGAACCTGTATACAAGTAATTTGACTTGTCTGTGGGATCCTGACGAAAAGTTGGTTCACTGTTAAGAAATAGTTTATATGTAAATTGATGCTTCTTTTGAAGTTCCAGCAATACGGGAACTGCAAAACGCATTCCAGCAGAGTTTACTTCTTCATCAGGTACCGTCAGCAACAGGAGATTGATTGGCCAGCTCTCCACACTTGCTTTTTCAATCAGACTCATGTGCATGACGAGCCCCATTTTCATATCCATTGTACCTCGGCCAAATAGAAATTCACCTGATTCAATATCCTTACGCACATCTTCCTGTACTTCATCCAGTTTTTCCCTAAGAACCTTTGTAAGCTCCTCAGGCTGTGTTGCCAAAGGCTCGAAAACACCATACTCTTCTGTATTTACCGTATCAAAATGACTGATCAGGCAAATTGTTTCTTTTGCTTCGGGATGTTTATAAAAGGCTGTTAAGAATTTTCTTCTCAAATCAGCTTCATGAGTTGTTAAATGCTCCGGATGCTTCTGAAAATAGGCAAGACTTTGCAGCTTGGCATGTAGCTTTGCAGGAAATTGCCTCTCTCCTTCTGATAATGTCATGCTTTTCCAGCTGACTATCTCATCCAGTAACGAGCGCAGTTTTTCTGGAGTATCCCAGTTCAGTTCTTTCATATAAATCCCCCTATCATCACTATTTTCCTTTGGTGCAAAGGAAGCAAAAAGTATAATGTAACCCCTTCCATTATAACAGGTGGAATTCTGAATATACATATGTTTATTAACTATATGTTTAGTATTTATGGTTCGATACAAGAAGCCGGTTGTTTAGTATAGATACTGTTTTGAAGTGAAAGATGGTTAAATGAGACTAAGAGGCTGGGACATAAGTAAAAGCCCCATGACAAAAGGCAAATGATTTCAATATAAAAAAGTTTATAAAGAAGAAAAATCCGCTCTTATTCGAATTCTAACTAAAGAATTCAGAATCATAGTTCGGTTTTTTCTATAACTAAACCACTTTTGTCCCACCTCTTCTTGTTTAGGAGGTTTTTAGAGTTCAAGATACATCTCATTTAACATAACTCTATTTTATCCATTCATATTACTCAATGACTTGAGCTTTTGTAGCAGGATCGTGATTTGCGATAGCTTGTATACAATCTTTTCTACTGGAAAAGTCCCTGACCCATTTTAATGATTGTCTTGCATTTGATTTGTTAGTTGTAACACCAGGCAATATCATATGTGTCCAGGATTTTTTTGAATATCCGACATCACTAGCTAACAATAACCAGCCTTCGTCCATTTTAACCAGCAAAGAAAACATTCCGTCAGTATGACCTGGAGTATGAATCAGGAATATAGTTCCGTCCCCAAAAAAATCAAGACCTTTATTAAATGGACCATAAGGCACATCTTCTAATGCAAACGTTTTAATCGGAGCATCCTTCCACATTGATTTTATATAGCCAATTTTTTTGTTTGCTGCTTTCCATTCCAGTTCACTTGTAAGTATTTTTTTTGCATCTAGTAGGTGCTTCAGACCACTAACATGGTCAGAGTGTAGGTGCGTTAATAAAACAAAGTCAATGTCATTACTCTTTATACCCAAAGTGTTCAACTTATCCATTATTGAATCACCCTCTGGAAGCTCTCCTCTGTACATAGAATATGCTAAACGACCCAGATGCTTTTTCTGATTGGTCCTCATCTCTTCGTGCCATCCGGTATCAACCAAAATAAGACCTTTCGGGTGCTCTATAAGATAAGATGAAACAGGAACCCACATCTTTGTTTCTTCACCTCTTAACCAACCAGTATATGGCATAGGATGTAGATTTTTTTCATTATAAGCCAATGCTTTATCAATATACACTTTACCAGTATGTATAATATGGACTTTCATAATTACCCCCACATAAATAAAAATTCACTAAATAAAATGACATGACAGTACTATATTAAAAATAAAGGACAAACCATTCCTTTTCCGCCTTATCTAAGTAAAAAGCTAACTTTGTCACTATTAATGATAAAATACAATTTTTATTTGTTATTTTATCGATCAACTTTAATATAATTTGAGTTGTATTTCTTTGAAAATACAACTCAAAAAGGTATCTTTTAGTGTAGTCATCCGTCTTCTTTGAGGAAAATCTTCCTATTAGTAACTCATCTCCGTTGCATTATCGAGGACTTCCTGTGGAACCTCAATGGAATCTATCGTATTGATGCCAGTGTATACGGCGTTTACTTGCTGTGCAATTGACATTTCTTCACCTTCTGCGGAAAGTGCCATATCAAGATCCATATAAAATGTTTTCGTTTCATAAGATTCTTTGTCGATTTCCATCTCATAATTTAATTTGTTGACAGTCATGCTTTCAAGTACCTCATTAACATCTGCTCCGAGATCAGCAAACATTTCAGTATCCAAATATTCTTGAATTACACTTTCCGAAAATTCGTTCAGTGCTTCCCCTTCCCCTGCAAATCTAAAAATATAGGAATCATCTTTTTCCTCATATTCTACATCATCCATGAAAGGCTCCATCATTTCAAGTTGTGCGGAAGGATCCTGCTGCGCCAGATTAGATAGGTCTGTATACATCTCATTATCAAGTTTCATCCATGTTTGTGACATGGAATCATATGTATATAGGCCATCTTCTGTCATATACATTTCTGTATCCATTTCCATGGGGAATCCATCCATTTCCATATTCATCGTACCTTTTTGATACATAGCAATCGGATCCATTATTATTTCTGCCTTCATATCGCTTTCCATTTCCAACTCCATTGACTCATCAGATGTAGATAAAATTTGTGTAATGTTCATATCTACCTCGGCGCTCTCCATTTCCCCAGAAACATCCATTGCTTTCGTAAACACACCCTCAGCATCTTCATTACTGCAAGCGGCGAGAATTACAGTTAATAATAATACAAAGAATACCATCCACTTCCTCATCTTACATTCCTCCTAAAATTAATTTTCAGGTAGTTATACGATATTGGATGGTAAAAGTTTCAAAAAAACTAAATATAAGATTCGAAATAAAGTTACTAGTTCCATAGGCAAGTGACTGAGAAGTAATTTTCATCAGGAGTGAAAATGTCTTTTTCAATTTGGATGCCTGTTCTGCATAAAGCTCCTTCACATTGGAAGTGTGGTTTGCAATAAATGCTTTCAAGGTTTGCCTGGATTCTTTTTAATGTTGCTGCCAGCAGTGGGGCTTTCTTCTGCTGTATGCTTCTTGCTTTTCTCATTATATAAATCGACGTATACATTACCATATGAATCCAGTTGAGCTACAAAGACATCTTCAATCTCGTTCGCTCCCTGCTTTTGAACCTCTCCCAATAACCACCCTTTGGAGTAGCCAAGCTTCTGAAGTGTTTTTTCAAGAATTTGTCCGTCCATAATCAGGATATTCGGTGCATGTTCCTGCTCCGGTTTCAGACCAATTGAATGAGGTGTTATCGGCTGCATCTCCGTCTTGAGCATTACGCTGAGATCCCCATTCGTTTCAAGGACCGCCATTTCAACATCGGAAAATTTGAAAACACCTTTTTCTCGTAATAATAAAATCAATTCATTGACAGTTATAGTATTTTTTTTCAAATTTTCTTCAAGTACTTCCCCATTCTGTATGACAATTGTTGCTTTGCCATCTGTTATATTAGAAAATATTATCGATTTTAAGCCGCCATATGCCAGAATGATAGGAAATAGACCCCAGATGATCAACGAAACCAATCCGTTTGAAATTTTGACATTTTGATCGACTGACATGGTAGCGGCAATCGATCCTATTGTAATTCCAACACAGTAATCAAAAAAAGTAAGCTGTGAAATTTGCTTTTTTCCCATAATGCGGGCCATAAGCAATAATAATAGAAATGCACTTATAGAGCGAATTAAAATTAATACCATCTCTGACATGTCCGCGAGCCCCTTCATATATCTTGATGCAACCTTTTTATATTATTGGACAATCTAGATGTAACATACATATCGGAGGTTACGACAATGAAAAAGCAAGTCCTGACATATCTATTTTTAATGGTCCTTCTTTCGGCGTGTACGAATAAAGTCGGAGGACATTACTTTTTCGATCATATTGACCAATTTGAGAAAGCTCTTGACCAACCGGACTGGACATATATTGAAACGCAGGCGGAAGAGTTGAACTTCATGTATGAAGATAACAAGTGGAAACTGCAATTAATTGGAGATGAAGGAGAATATGAAGGAATCGATGAAAGTATCAATAAACTGATGGCAGCTGTAAAAGAAGAAGACATATTAAATGTAAGAATGGAACTTGTAACCATTAAAGCTCATTTAGAAGGAATTTTTTCACTTTAAAAGGAAGCTGAAGGCAAATTAAAAAGCTACTTCAATCCATCAATTAGAATTTGAAGCAGCCTTCCTTGGCAATTAAGGCATTCGCCGATAAGGCTTGGCGCATGCCAAGTTGTCTAACATAAGAAAGTATAAATTTTGGCAGCAATTAATTATTACATATAAACGGCCACGTCCAGCTCCGGTTCCTAGAAACTCCTGTCATAAGCAATGGATATTCCAAGCGCGACAACCATGTGCTTTCCAGTCCCTTGCTAGCATTGAGTTTCTGCGCTTTTGTTCAATTGCTTAGCTTACTGGCGTCTTTGTAATTGTATGATCTGTAGTTGTTGCCGTTTTATTGTTATTATCTTCTGATGAATTAGACTTAACATCATCCTTAGCAGAAATCAGTTCGTCTTTCGCTTCCAGAGCTTTATCTTTGGCTTCCATTAAATTACCCTGTGCATCTTTAGCTGAAGATAAAACTTCTTTGGATTCGTCAGCAACGTTCTTTGTCGTTTCCTTGATATCTTTTGCTTGTGTATCCAAGATTGCCTGAATTTTATTAATCGCTTCTTTGGAAATTTCGGTTGCATTCTGCACACGTGTAATCAGTGCTTGCTTTGTGCCATTAGGATCTTCTTTAATTGTTGTAGCATATTTGTTTACGGAGTCCTTCATTGTTCTTGATGTATCCTTCACTTTTGTTCGTGCATTGCTGTTAAGCAGAACAAGAGATGCACTTGCAAGAACTCCTGCAACGACTAAACCTGTTTTTGCTTTCTTCTGATTTTGTAAAGTTGTATCCAATGTAAAAACTCCTTTCAATTTTAAAAGCTATTTGTTAAGTTAGTGTTTAATTTCCCGTTGTGCAATATGTTAAACATTTGGTGTATCAAAAACGATCGAATTGGCTCCCTGAACAGAAATACAGTAACATCGTGACATTATCTTCTTATAATTATCTACCCGAAAAACCTTTCTACCAAAAAAATATGGAAAAACCTATTTTTCAGTTAAATGCGTAAATTTATGAAACATTTAAAAACGTAATTCGTATATATTGGTAGTGTTTAATAATGGAGGTATCGAAATATGTCAGAAACGGCGATGGAATTGATTGATGTTAAAAAAAGGATTGGCAAGAAGGAAATTATTAAAGGGTTATCTTTCACCATCAATAAAGGGGAGGTATTCGGGCTTATCGGACCAAATGGTGCCGGGAAAACAACGACAATCCGAATGATGGTTGGACTAATGCAATTATCTGAAGGGGATGTCACCATTCTCGGTAAGAGTATTAAATCAGACTACATAGAAGCTGTACGGGAAGTCGGAGCAATTGTTGAGAACCCCGAGATGTATCCGTTTATGACCGGCATACAAAATTTAAACCATTACGCCCGTATGATTCCTGAGGTATCAAAGCAACGTATACAAGAAGTCATTAGCCTTGTCGGCCTGGAAAAAGCGGCGAAGGAAAAAGTTGGCAGATATTCATTGGGAATGCGGCAGCGTCTTGGTATAGCCCAGGCCTTATTACATAACCCAAGCGTACTGATTCTTGATGAACCAACAAATGGTCTTGACCCAGCCGGAATAAGGGAAATTCGAATGTATATCCGACGGCTTGCCGTAGAGAAGAATGTGGCCGTTATCATCTCCAGTCATCTCTTATCCGAAATTGAGTTGATTTGTGACCGGATAGGCGTTATTAAAAACGGTGAACTCGTTGCTATCCAACAGGTGAATGAAAAAACGGACATAGAGAAACTGAAACAGGTACAAATGGAAGTCACTCCAATGAACGAAGCTATGGAACTATTACAGACACATCATGGAATTACTGCAATGGAAACAGATGGAAAGTTACATTTCCAAAGTGAGAAAGAAAAGATTCCTGCTATGATTCGGACTTTAGTAGAATACAATATTTCCATCTACCAGCTTGAAATTGCCAAATCTAGCTTAGAAGATAAATTCTTTAATTTGATTGGAGAGAATACAATTGAGTAACTTTTTCAGCCTGATTTATAATGAGATTGCCAAAATATACATTCAAAAATCAACATGGATCATGTATCTGTTACTCGGTGTCATTATTCTTGGTCTTGGTATATTAGCAAACACGTACGGGGATCTGAACGATGGATATGAAGCGGATACTTGGCGGGAAACCTTACAGGAAGAGAATGAGGAACTGACAAACGAAATGGAAGAAGAACCATTCTTACAGGATTTCAATTTAAGTTCCATCGAAATGAATAATTATTACCTGGAAAATGACATTCAGCCAGCAGGCTATGGTGCATGGCAGTTCGTTATGGAAAATGAAATGCTTTTATCAATTGTCAGCCTGCTCACGATTATCGTCGCTGCAGGTATCGTAGCTAATGAGTTCAGATGGGGAACGATTAAGCTCTTACTTATTCGCCCGATTTCCCGGGAGAAAATTCTCGCTTCCAAATATGGTGCGGTTCTCTTGTTCTCTCTGTTTACCCTGCTCTTTGTATTGCTGCTTTCCTGGGTCGTAGGAGCGCTTCTATTTGGTGTAGAGGGAATAAATCCACATATCGTAATGGAGAAAAATACTGGGTTTGAATATGTTTCGGTTATCAATGAAATTATTACCGGCTATGGTTTTCAGCTTGTGACGCTTCTAATGATGGCCACCTTTGCCTTTATGATTTCGACGGTATTTCGCAATAGTGCTCTGGCAATTGGAACGGCCATTTTCTTCATGATGGTAGGGAACCAAATCGTATTCTTTTTCATGGAACGTTCGTGGGCAAAGTATATCCTCTTTGCAAATACAGATTTAAGCCTATATTTCAACGGAAATACACCGTGGATAGAAGGAATGACATTGGGGTTCTCCATTACGGTACTGTTGATTTATTATGTGCTGTTTTTGATGTTATCCTGGATATTTTTTACGAAGCGAGATGTAGCGGGGCATTGAGTGTAAAATGAATTACCAATAAATTTTCAAAAGCGACTACTTGCCTAAGCAGGTGTCGCTTTGTTTTTAATATATATTTCCAAAACCACTGTGCTTGTTACGCTGGTGGGCATCAGCCAATTTTTTCTTTTCTGTTTTTCTTTTTTTTCCAGACCAATACGGAGGTCACTGCCAAGGTACCAAGTATAATCGGTTCTTTCTTTAGTTTATTATCTTTGCTGTAAAACACATCTTTGAAAACCAGATTCATATTTTGCGGACGTTCTGCCAACCGGCGCATAAAGTATCCGAACCAATCGCTTCCAAACGGAATATAGGTACAAAAATTATATCCTTCATTAGCCAAATCATAATGCATCTCTGTCCGAAAACCATAAAGCATCTGGAATTCAAACTTATCCCTGTTAATATTATTCTCTCTGACAAAGTCCTTTAGTATTTGAATAATATGATGGTCATGGGTTGCAATGGAAGTGAACGCATCCCCGAGCAGGCGTTGTTTAGCCAGTTTAATAAAATTACGATCAATATCTTCCTTAGACTGATAGGCAACGGAAGCGCTTTCTTTATAAGCCCCCTTTACAAGCCGGATCCTTACATCTTTCAATTCTTTAAGATCATCCTCTGCACGGTAAAGGTAGGACTGAATGACTGTCCCGACGTTACTGTACTGGCGACGCAAAATCTTTAATACTTCCAGTGTCTTGTCATAGTGAATATATTTTTCCATATCAATATTAATGAATATATTATAATCAGCTGCAATTTCCAGAATTTCCCTCATATTCTCCATGCAAAAATCATGATCAATATCCAATCCAAGCTGAGTAAGCTTTAACGATATATGGCAGTCAAGATTTTCTTCATGGATCTTATTTAAAATCCCGATTATTTCCATTTTTGCAGTGGTTGCTTCCATTCTGTCGGACACAAACTCCCCAAGATTATCAAGAGTACCGCAAATATTACGGCTGTTCAGCTCTTTGATCGTTTCAATTACAGTTTCAATATTCGTGCCTGCGACAAATTTATCTGCCCCTAAACGGAACCCCCATTTTTTTGCATTACTATTTAACAATTTGTTATTTGATAAACCGATAAAAAAATCTCTCGTTAGGTTTGTCATGTCAGTTTCCCCTTTAAAATGTGACATCCCTTCCACTCCAATCACATTTCGTAAATTAAAAATCAGTTTACCTTCGCGGCAAGCAACAATACTTGCCGCGAGATCATTTAAAACTAAAATGTTTCGGAAACAACTTTCGCTTCCAGGAAATGCTGCAGATAATCTGGGCCACCAGCTTTTGAATCCGTACCCGACATTTTGAAACCACCAAATGGCTGGTAGCCGACAATGGCTGCCGTACAACCACGGTTGAAATATAGATTTCCTACGTGAAAGTCATGACGCGCGCGATTCAAATGCTCCCGATTATTCGAAATAACTGCACCTGTAAGACCGTATTCTGTGTTATTGGCAATTTCAAGTAATTCATCGAAATTCTCAGCTTTTGCAAATCCAACAACAGGTCCAAAAATTTCCTCCTGCATGATTCTTGCCTTAGGATCAAGATCTGTGAAAATAGTTGGAGAAATAAAGAAACCTTTGGAATCGTCAGCGTCCCCACCGTAAACTAATTCCCCTTCGTTCTTGCCTATCTCAATATACTCTTTTATTTTATCGAATTGCTTCTGATTGACGACCGCACCCATATAATAGTTTTCTTCAGATGGGTTACCCATTGTCAGTTCCTTTGTCAATTCGATTGACTTCTCAAGAACTTCATCGTATACATCTTTATGAATGACTGCTCTTGAGCAAGCTGAACATTTCTGACCAGAGAAACCGAATGCGGAGTTCACAATCGCATCTGCTGCCAAATCGAGATCTGCATCATTATCGACAATAATTGTATCTTTGCCACCCATCTCGGCTACGACACGTTTAAGATGTTGTTGTCCTTCCTGAACTTTTGCAGCTCTTTCAAGAATGCGTGTGCCAGTTTCGCGTGAACCGGTAAAATTGATAAAGTGAGTTTCTTTATGATCCACAAGATAGTCACCGATTTCAGCTGGATCTCCAGGAACAAAATTGAGAACACCTTTTGGCAAACCTGCTTCTTCCAGCACTTCAACCATTTTATAGGCAATAACCGGTGTATTTTCAGATGGCTTCAAGAGTACCGGATTACCCGCCACAATTGGAGCTGCAACCGTACCAACCACAATGGCAAATGCAAAGTTCCATGGTGGAATCGTCACTCCAGGACCCATTGGCTGATAGAAGTAGTCATTATGTTCTGCTTCATGGTCCACCAATTTCTTACCTTGACTTAACTCGATCATTTGCCGTGCGTAATATTCCAGAAAATCGATGCCCTCTGCAGTGTCACCGTCTGCCTGGTTCCACGGTTTTCCCGCATCGTAGACGAGCCATGCCGAGAATTCATGTTTGCGACGGCGAACAATGGCTGCTGCACGGTAAAGAACATCAGCACGTTCTTTCGCTGTCCATTTTTTCCAGGTTTTAAAAGCTTCCACTGCCGAATCAAATGCCTGATCGACATGCTGCTTAGTTGCTTTTGATACTTTACCTACTACCTGTTCCTTATCGGATGGGCTGACGGAAACAAGTTTATCATCCGTAAAGATCTTCTCTCCATTAATCACCAATGGGTATTCCTTGCCTAGTTGACCTTTAACCAATTCTAGAGCCGCTTCAAATTCTTTAATATTTGTCTCCTCGGTAAAATCTGTAAATGGTTCGTGTTTAAATGGCAGTACCAATATAAAAACCTCCTTGGGATTGTAGTAAAATAATTAGGGATATAACCCTTCACCATTATAATTAGCAAAACTCGTGCCAACTTAAATCCAACATACATCAAAACCTTTAAAACTCTTGTCACCAACGAAAAATCTTTAATTCTTTAATATCTAAATAGAAGAAATCGAACAAGTAATCTGAAAACAGATGTAAAGTATATTTACAATATTGTTAAATAACTATACAATGATACTTACAATGGTTTAACACATCGCGGGGTGAAGATAATGCTTAATCATTTATTTTATTTGGAAGCTGTTTTAGCTGCGGAAGATGATGCAATTACAATTGTAAATAGTAAAATGGAAGTCATTTTCTGGAATGATGCAGCTGTTCAAACGTACAATATTAAGCTAGCTGATATCATTCATAAACCAATAAACGCATTTTTTCATAACGATGATTTAATGGTATTGAAAGTACTTGAGACAAAAGAGCCTGTTAAAAATGCCTATCACCGACCTCGTAAAGATAAGCATGTAGTCGTTAATGCTGTTCCTATCTTCGATGAGACGGATCAATTAATTGGGGCATTATCTGTGGAAAGGGATATTTCACAGATTGTAAAATTAAATGATAATCTGGAAACGACCTCTGCAGAACTACATGAATTAAGGCAAAAGGTATATACAAATATGGAAGAAACTCCTTTCTCCAAATTGACAGGAAAAAGCCTACCATTGCAGCAGACAATTAATATTGCCCGTAAAGCGGCAAAAACAGATGCAACAACATTAATTCTGGGAGAGAGCGGCACAGGAAAAGAAATTTGCGCACGCGCCATACATGAAGCAAGCGACCGCAACAGCGGCCCATTCATTCCTGTAAATTGCGGTGCTATTCCCGAAGCATTATTTGAAAGTGAACTATTCGGATATGAGGGTGGATCATTCACTGGTGCCGAGAAAAAAGGGAAAGCAGGGAAAATTGAAATGGCAGATGGCGGCACGATTTTCCTTGATGAAGTTGGTGAGCTTCCCCTCGAGATGCAAGTAAAGCTGCTCCGCGTTTTACAGGAAAACAGCATATACCGAATTGGAGATTCCAAAGGGCGACAAGTGAATGTACGCTTTATTGCAGCAACGAATCAAAATCTTGAGCAATTAATGGAAGAAAAGAAATTCAGGTCCGACTTATATTATCGATTAAATGTCATACAAGTAACAATGCCGCCGCTTCGGGACAGAATGGACGATATACACGAATTGGCGGAGATGTTCCTTAAACATTTTGCCTCCCACTACCAGGTACCTATCCCTGTAATGGAAAAAGATGCAATTCATTTGCTCCTGCAGTATAACTGGCCGGGGAACATCAGGGAATTGCGTAATTTGATGGAGCGAATTATCATCCTAACTGAAAAATCACAGATAACCAAACAAGACCTGTTAGGCTACCTGCCCAGTCTATCACCCAATGATACCAGTCAGCAGACTAAAAAGAATAATGTCCTGCCACAGGAAAAAGAAAATATAGAAAAGCAGCTCATTGAGAAAACCCTCAATCAAACGAATGGAAACAAATCTGAAACAGCAAAAAGATTAGGTATTTCAAGAGTAACGCTCTATACCAAAATGAAGAAGTATGGGATCGTCAATTTATAGAAACATCAATGGGATTATTGTGTAAAAGGCACTGCATATAAAGTGCCTTTTTTGTCAGGAAGAAAAGTATAAACTTGACAACCTGCTTAAGTGCAACTAAGGTTTTCACCAAAAGGCTTGTTGACAATCGAGTTTTCTAAGATGGATAAATAGTGTCGCCATATTATTAGATCATAAATTTAAAATGCAATATTCAAATACGGTTGATATCATCAAACATTTAGAATATATTTAATATGTATGAATTTTGACCAAAATCCAATGCTTCTATCTTTCCCCACTCCATGATTTGATTTTCCACAGAAATGTAAGCTCTCATAGAAACGTAAAAATCTTTAGACTTTTTTGGAACCATTTACATAGGTATTCCGTATATAAGCTACAAGGCCTTTCACACATCACATAAAGGACTGATACATATGACAATTTTTGGTTATCCATTGGAAAGCCTTTACTTAATCATGCTGGTTGTTTCTGGACTGCTGACCGTACTTTATATCTTTTTTGGCGATATCTTGGAAGGAATTGGAGAAACGGTATTTTTCATGAATCCAGCAGTGATTTTAGCATTTATTGTAATCTTCTCTGCATCTGGGTACGTGCTGGAATACATCACTTCCCTTCCACATATCACGATTATTATCATTTCCATCCTGATTGCCACCATTCTGGATACACTTCTTCATGTATTTGTCCTTACTCCGATGTCATCTGCTGAAGAATCTCTGAGCTATACAGAAGAGTCATTAAAAGGTCGAGTAGGAAAAATTATCATCCCTGTCCCAAAGGATGGTTTTGGTGAAATGGTCATAGAAAACAAAAGTGGTATGATTTCAAAAACGGCTGCAAGCTATGAAAACAAACCCCTCCCAGAAGGGCAGCAAGTGCTTGTAATTGAAGTGAAGAACGGGGTTTTATACGTTGTCTCTTATGAAAACAATTTGGATTACAGCTACTCTGGTTAATAATACTTATCAAAAGGTAGGTATTTTTAATAAATAAATTTAAGGGGGATACAAAATGACAGAAATTTGGATTGTCATTGGAATTGCAGCATTTTTATTAATCGCACTCATTGGTGTTTTTGTTACGAAATATCGTACTGCAGGTCCTGATGAAGCGCTTATTGTAACTGGAAGCTATCTCGGCGGGAAAAATGTTCATGTGGATGAATCTGGCAACAAAATTAAAATTATTCGGGGCGGAGGTACTTTTGTCTTGCCGGTTTTCCAGCAGGCAGAACCCCTAAGTCTGTTATCCAGCAAGCTTGAGGTAACCACTCCCGAAGTCTATACGGAGCAAGGAGTCCCGGTGATGGCGGATGGAACAGCAATCATTAAAATTGGTGGGTCCATCGGCGAAATCGCGACTGCAGCAGAACAATTTTTAGGTAAATCCAAAGAAGACCGTGAGAACGAAGCGAAAGAAGTACTGGAAGGTCATCTTCGTTCGATTCTTGGCTCAATGACGGTGGAAGAAATTTATAAGAATCGTGATAAGTTTTCCCAGGAAGTGCAGCGCGTTGCTTCTCAGGATCTGGCAAAAATGGGCCTTGTCATCGTATCCTTCACTATTAAAGAGGTACGGGACAAAAACGGTTATCTTGAATCGCTCGGTAAACCGCGTATTGCTCAAGTAAAACGTGATGCAGATATAGCTACCGCCGAAGCAGATAAAGAAACACGGATTAAACGTGCGGAAGCGGCCAAAGAAGCACAAAAGTCTGAATTGGAACGAGCAACTGAAATTGCCGAAGCGGAAAAAGAGAATCAGTTAAAAACGGCAGAATATCGCAGAGAACAGGATATAGCTAAAGCACGGGCCGACCAGGCATATGACTATGAAACTGCTCGCGCGAAACAACAGGTTACCGAGCAGGAAATGCAAATCAGAATCATTGAGCGTCAAAAGCAAATCGAATTGGAAGAAAAAGAGATTCTCCGTCGTGAGAAACAATACGATTCAGAGGTTAAAAAGAAAGCCGATGCAGATCGTTATGCAGTAGAACAGGCCGCCATCGCCGATAAAGCGAAACAGCTTGCCTCAGCTGATGCGAATCAGTACCGTATTGAGGCTGAAGCAAGAGCTGAAGCAGAGCAAGTTCGTGCCGCGGGTCTTGCACAAGCCGATTCTACAAGAGCACAAGGGGAATCCGAAGCAGAAATCATCCGCCTGAAAGGTCTTGCAGAAGCAGAAGCGAAGGAAAAAATCGCCGAGGCATTTGATCAGTTTGGTGAAGCAGCTGTACTCGATATGGTAATGAAAATGCTTCCTGAATACGCAAAAGAAGTTGCAAGTCCACTTGCCAACATTGATAAAATTACAGTTGTCGATACTGGTGGCAGCGGATCTGAAGGTGGTGCCAATAAAGTAACCGGCTATGCAACAAATCTGATGTCTACCCTGCAGGAATCTTTGAAAGCCTCCTCTGGAATCGATGTAAAAGAACTGCTGGAAAATGTAACAGGGAAACCAAACAATCTAGACATCGACCGTCTGAAGTACGAAGCCGAACTCGACGACAGCAAATCAGAAAATGACAAAGTGGAATCAAAAAGCTAATAGTACCTGAAAAGGAACAATCTGAATTCAATCAGATTGTTCCTTTTTTAGTGCCTGTCACTCCCCGAATTTTGTCGAAAACATCTACTTTTTCTTCACAATATCAAAACCTTTCATTCCAAAGGCGTATAAAATACCCTGTCGGAGTGTAGAGAAACAAATTACATCACTCAAATCTACATTTGCTGAAATCATCTGCGTACTGAGTTTTGGCGATATACCAACAATAATACATTCCCCTCCCAGCAGCCTGACGGAATTAATTAACTGATGTATAGAATATACCGTAAAATCATCAAATTCATTTATCCCTGTCAGATCTATTAGCAAATATTCAGCATCTTTGGAGGAAAACTCAGCCAATGCTTTTTCATTTAAATTATGGAAGCGTTCTTCATTAAATTTACCAATAAGAGGGATAACAAGAATATCTTCGAAAACGGGAATGACTGGAGAAGACAGTTCATTTACAAGCAAGGATAATTCTTCTGTTCTTTGTTTGACTTTAGCCTCTAATTCATTTATGTAGTTGTATTCTTTCTGTCGGGAAAGCTCATGTATACTTTTAGAAGGTGTAATATCTGATGGGAAAATTTCTATTTCATCATAATCGTATCCATCTAATTGACTTTTGATCACTTTATACCACATATTTCCATCAAAAATGCCACTAAAAACCCCTGCCCAATGACTAGGTAATAAAACGCTTGACTTCTTCTTGTCCGAAGCTTTAAGTATTCTGTGTTCCCAACTATTTCTGCTTTGAACAATGGCTTTTTTCTCATCGAAAGAGTAGTACGTGATATTTACGTTCCCCCAGCCTGCATTTCTATAAATATTACTGTAATCCTTCAGCACCTTTTCGATGTCTAAGTGTCCTCGGTAATATGAACTTACTAACTTCCCCATACGAAAGCCAGTAGCTTCCAGTACAGTGTTCGATACATCACTTCCTGATACTTCTTCTATCGTATTAAGCAATACCTTAATGGCTTCGTCCCAAAATAATAGGGAGGATGCGCCATCAAATTTAAATAATCCCTCATCCTTTTCCCATATGAATTGATTATTATCCACTTGAACGTTGACTCTTGAATCAGCCATATAAATTCTCCTTTGATTATTTCTTTTGTTTATTAATCATACTAGAGTTTTCGGGTGCAATAAAATCATTTGCCTTCATCAATTAAATTCAATCATTTGCTTCTAGTATGTGTACGTTATTTTGTACACCCTTTTCACTATACTTTTTTATAGACATATGAAATCGATATGTAATTATTAACTATAAGGGGTGTTTTTGGTTATGAAGAAATTATTATTGTTTGGTCTAATCGCAATCGCTGTCAGTTTAGCAGCATGTGGCGCAGAATCCGAGGGAGAAAGTGAGCCTGCACAATCAGAAGAAAATGTTAGCAAAGATGGCAGCGAAACTGACGACGAGGAAGCAGGCAATGACACGGTTACGGAAAGGGAAACAGTAGAAAACGAAATCGGTACATTCTCAATTGCTAAGCAAGTGAAAGATCTGGACGAAATTGCAACGAGTGGCCCTATGGAACTTGCAATCACAGGCATACAGGCTGGGGAGTTGGAACCTGACGATGTATATATAGATTTATTTGATGGGAAAGAGAAAGTTACGATTATAACGGTTGGAATGAAAGCGGAGAATACATCTGAAGATACGACTTCCATGTATCCTGATCAAGCGGTTTTAACGACGAATACTGGAGATCAGGTGGATGCCGATCTGTTTCTTTCCGATAGTGTTGGTGGAGAATTTTTCGGTCCAGTCAATAAAGAAGGAGAAGTACTCTTTCAACTGGATACTCCTGCCTCCGAGATAGAAAATATAAAATTGATCATTAGTGGAGCACATGATGAAAATTTTGAGTCTGTTGGAGAAGACGTACAAATAGAGTTATCGTTTTAAGTATAAAGATGTTACAGGGAATAAAAGGAACTATCGACATTTCGATGGTTCCTTTTATTCAATTTCAGTATTTTTGGGAAAGAGACATCTTTTTACCATTCAATTTGGGTCAACCTTTTACGCTTTAAATTCAGAATAATTTCCGAAAACTTAAATCTCTATAATCTACTTTATACTCTACCACAATTAATATCTCTTTTCTTTTAAAATACAGTTGGGATGATAGGTTGTTATCTTACACCAATTAAGGATAAAAGGCAGATGGTAAAAGTTGTCCTCACTCCCGGTTTCCGCCAAAAAAATAGAGGCAGGGATAAAAGTGGTTTAATTATAGAAAAATCCGAGCTAAATCGAATTCTTTAGTCAAGAATTCGATTTAGCTCGGATTTTTTCTTATTTAAAGCTTGCTCATCTTGGAATAATTTGTTTTTAGTATTGGTACTTTTAGTTATGTCCCAGCCTCCCGTTTTTTCCTTTATTTAAATTCGATCTATAAAACAGGTTAACACCTGTGCTCCCTCATCATCCACTGGAACAAACAAGTGGGGCTTCGATCCCTGAAAATAAGCACTGTCCCCTTTTTCCAGAAAATGGGTCTCGTCGTCATACAGCAAATTGATCGAGCCTTCAAGTATGTAAATGAATTCATCCTGGGAATGTGTGTATGTTTTATCCAGCCTCTGATTCCTCTTTTTAGGTGTAACATGTACGATTGTTGGTTCGATACCGCTGTACTTGGACCTGTTCGCTAAAAGTTCATAAGAATAGCCCATACTTTCATCACCAACTTTAGATTGCCTTGTTGACTTCTTTTGAAGTACAAGGTCTTCCTCCGTCTTATCGTCGAGAATCCAGGAAAGCTGTACACCCAGTGCGTCACTGATTTTAGACAATGTAGCAATTGCAGATGCCGTTTGGCCATTCTCAATTTTGGATAATAAGCTTTTTGAAATTCCACATTCATCAGAAATTTGCTGCTGCGTTTTTTTATTCCGTAAACGAATTTGTTTTATTTTTTTTCCAATATGCTGAAGATCGATTGGAACTCAGTCCTTCCATCTGAAATCATCGTTTTTTTAATCATAGATTAGGCTTTGAAAGTAGTCAAGAAAAGGTTAAAAGCATGTCATCCTCGAAAAGGGCACAACTTCCAAAATGGATTTAGTTTATTGCTGATTTTCACTAATAATCTACAGTATAAAGAAAAGTAAAATAAATGATAGAACACAAGAATCATCATTGTTGATGTGTCTTCAAATCCATTTTTGTCATCATGCCTGTGAAAACTGCATTAAGACATTCATAAAGGAGTTGAGTGCCCATAATCGACTGTAAGAACTGAAAAAGGCACTCATCAGGGATGAGTGCTCCAAATCTGCTCTGAAAAAATTTCTAGCTTACTATTATTGTGCATTTGCAAAATAAGCAAGTGATCTGCTTGGCAGGGTCTTACCAAGCTTGTTTTGGATGTACAGTCCGGAATTCTGGATTTTTTTCTCGTCAATACCTGTTTCGATTCCCAGTCCATGCAATAAATAAAGCACATCATTCGTTGCCACATTCCCTGCTGCACCCGGGGCATATGGACAGCCTCCAAGTCCGCCGACAGTGCTATCAAAACGGTTAATTCCGTAATGCATAGCGGTCATGATATTGGCAATTGCCATTCCTCTCGTATCGTGAAAATGAAGGATTAGTTTTTCCTTTGGATAATATTTCATGAGTACTTCAAGCAACTGTTCCACCTGTGTAGGAACCGCAGTACCAATAGTATCTCCAAGGGAAAGATCATTGACACCTGATTCAAATAGCTTTTCACAGACCCTTAACACTTGCTCAGGTGAAATTCTCCCTTCGTAGGGACAATCAAAAACAGTAGAAATATAACCGGTTACCCTTCTTCCAGCATTTTTTGCTTCCTGGATCACTTCATCGAGGACAGGAAACGTTTCATCAATTGTCTTATTAATATTTTTCTGATTATGCATTTCGCTGGCCGACATAAAAACAGAAGCTCCATCAATACCCGCTTCAAGAGCGAATTCAAGTCCTTTCATATTCGGAACGAGCGAAGAATAAAGGACATCCGGATTACGCTGGATTTGTTTTCCAACTTCTCTGGCATCTGATAGGGCAGGAATCATTTTCGGGTTGACGAAAGAAGTATACTCGATTTCTTTAACTCCTGAATCCGAAAGCATGTTAATCCAGGCTACTTTATCTGCAGTAGCAATCCATTTCTTTTCATTTTGCAATCCGTCACGAGGTCCAACTTCTTTAATCTGAACAAAACCAGGCAATCGAGCCATCAATAACCCTCCGTTCAATTTTAAAATTCTTCCACATCAGCGGGAAATCCGTAATAAAAATGCAACGTATGCGCTTACATAAATATTTTATTCCTTTAAAAATAACCTTTTTGAATTAGCCTTTTGTTTCAAAAACGATTATTTTTATCTTTAGTGTAGTATATTCAATCATGTTTATTTTGATTCAACTTTGTTGAATAAAGTATATAATAAATATTCTAACAGTGTCAACTTAGGATGTGTTCTTATTTACTAAAAACTCCCTGACACGTGTATATCGTGTCAGGGAGTTTGGCCTGCGTTTCAGTAGCGGGATATGTTATTTTAGATAGATGTAATAGCTGATTCAAAGAAAATATCTGTTGTTTCTCGCATATCTCCTTTTATTCCTTTTACGAATCGCCACATTAACCAGTATGAAAATGCCTAGAATAAAAGCGATTAAGAAATACACGAAAATATTATCAAATATAGATGTCTCATGGGATTCGACGGCTGTGTTCCTTGCCTCCAGCTCACCGCCATCGGAATATTTTTCCAATTGAAAAGCTGTGATCGTTTCATTTCCATCCACGATCTTTACTAATCCATCTTCCTCGATGATCTCCTTTGGCTGTTCCTCAACGGAATGGAGAAAAGATAATGTTTCCGGGGCAACATATTCCTGCCCTTCAACCGTAAATTCAGTTCCTTCTTCAATGCTAGATACCGTGAAGTTCTCAAATCCATAGTCCAATAGACTTATAGTATCTTCATATGCCTCACTATCCAGACTGGTCTTTAAAGTGACGGCAACCAAATGAAGATCGTCCCTCTCTGCTGTGGTTACAAGAGTAAAACCCGACTTGGAGACAAATCCGTTTTTCCCTCCAGTAATTCCTATGTATGGAATCTCCTCTTTCACTAATTTATGATGGTTTCGAATGGTTGTATCCCATGTTTTTCCATCCCACTCCAATTCCTTCTTGCCAAAAATATCCATAAATTTATCATTTTGCATTGCATGCAGAGTTATTTTAGCTAAATCTTCTGCTGTCGTAACATGTTTATCGTCAAACAACCCATGAGGATTTTTAAAATTTGTCTGTTCCGTACCGATTACATTTTCTAAATAGGCATTTATATCTTCAGAAAACTGCTCCATGCTCCCACTCAAGTGTTCCGCAATTGCAACACCTGCATCATTTCCGGAGTTAATCAGCAATCCTTGAACAAGCTTTTCTAACGTCACCTGCTCCCCCTCATCCAAAAAGACAGTAGTCCCTTCAACATTTTTCGCACTTGCTTCACTACTTATTGTCACAATATCTTCCAGATTACCGGTTTCAATTGCAAAAATGGCTGTAGCGATTTTAGTAACGCTTGCTGGATACATTGGCTCGGTACCATTCTTTTCATAAAGAATTTCACCAGTATTTGCTTCCATGAGAAAAGCAGACTCACTGTGCAAGGTTGGTGGTTTTGAAGAGGTTTCAGCGTAGACCCTGTTATCATTCAGGATAATAATAGCTAGTATTGTTGCGATTAAGAGAGTGATTTTTTTCATATTAGCAACTACTCCATATAAGAATTTTTAAACCGTGTACTATTTTAGGTTAAATATATGGAATAAAGATGTAAATACCATACATACACTTGTAATAAACACCTAACATTCCAGGAAATAACTGGAAGGTGCCTGTCACTCCCCCGGATTTTGTCGAATTTTCTGGGGCTTTTAAAATTAGCCCTTGTATAATGTTCAATATTTTGATATTATTACCGTAAATTAATAGACCTTATCAGATCGGTGAGGTAGAGGCGCAAATAATATGAGTATTCAATCGGAGTATGACACCTGTGATGATTGCTGAAAGGATTATTTGCCGAAGCATAATAAGGGTCAAGCTTATTATGGCTGGTATGTTTTCGAATAGGAAATGTACTGTCATGCAATGTAATAATGCATGGAGAACTACTGATCGAAATGGAGGATAACGTATATTGTAAAAAACAATGATAGGTTATTTTCTATCGTTGTTTTTTTGTGCGCTTAAATAAGTATTACCTCAAAAAAACCTTCATTCAGCTTGTTTTCTTCCGTATTTAACTCGAATGCATTCCATAGACAGTACGCCAGACACGTCAATTACCAGTCCTATCCTCTTAACTAACCGAATTGTTTATTTTTTGAGCATTTATATATAAACGAGGAGATAGTTACCCATGAGAAAAATCTTTACCAATGGAAAAATTTATACGTTTAATCCAATTAAACCTACCGTCGAATCTGTAGTTGTGGAGAATGGACGCTTTATTGATATGGGTTCATCCGATGCTATGCTGCTCCACTGGACAGCTTCAGATCACCAAGTAATTAATCTGGAAGGAAAAACCGTTACACCTGGGTTAGTTGACAGTCATCTTCATCTATCCATGCTGGCACATAACTTCATCGACTTGGATCTGACTGGTATCACAACGAAACAAGCAGTACTGGAACGTATACAGACACATGCAAAAAACCTCCAGCCCGGAGAATGGTTACTTGGTAGCGGATGGGATGAAAACCTGTTTACAGACGGAAAAATCCCAACAATCCGTGAACTCGACCATGTGGCACCCCAAAACCCATTGATGCTATCGAGAATTTGCCAGCATGCCGCCATTGTAAACAGTAAGGCTTTGGGAAGAAGCAACTATCACCCATCAATGACTGTTCCAGAGGGCGGAAGAATCGTACTTGATGAGACTTCAAAAAAACCAACAGGACTTATTTTGGAATCTGCTTCAGAACTCATTAAACAGCACATCCCTGCAAAGTCCTTTGAATCACTGAAAAACGGGATGCGGCAAACAATCAAGTTTGCAATGGAGAAAGGTTTAACAAGCGTACACTCCAATGATCCACTATATATGGGTGGGTTAAGCCAGACTTACCAAATCTATGATGAATTACTCAATGATGAACAACTCGGTTTACGAACGAATCTATTAATCAATTACAATTTCATTGATGACCTAAAAGATATGGGAATGTATGCAGGATACGGAAATGAAACATTGCAGATCGGTGCTGTAAAGCTTTTTGCAGATGGTGCATTCGGAAGAAGAACTGCTTTGTTATCAGAACCTTACAGTGATGATCCGAATAACTATGGCAATGCAATGTTTGATCAAGCAACAATCTACGATATCGTCAAACGGTCACGTGATTTATCGATGCCTGTAGCGGTTCATACAATTGGCGACAAAGCATTGGAAAATGTACTGGATATATTGGACCAATTCCCTGCCGTCTCACATCGGGACCGACTGATTCATGTCCAGGTCCTTCGCGAAGATTTAATCAAACGTCTCGCACAACCTGGCAGAATCGCAGACATCCAGCCACGATTTCTTGCCAGTGATTACCCATGGGTCGAAGAAAGACTGGGGAAAGAACGAATGAAGCTTTCCTATGCATGGAAGTCAATGCAGCGGGCCGGAGTTCTTTGTGCCGGCGGATCTGATTCCCCAGTGGAACCTGTAGATCCATTACTAGGAATCCATGCGGCTGTAACAAGAAAAACACCTGGTGAGTCTCATAGCGGCGTATATCCTGAACAGAAGCTATCTATGTACGATGCTTTCAGGTTATTTACCGAAATGGGTGCATACCCAACAAACGAAGAAACAATCAAAGGAACAATTGCAAGAGGAAAATTAGCAGATATGACCGTCTATTCCAAAAATCCATTTGAGATGGAAGACGCTGACGAATTATTGACTACAGCGATAGACATGACAATCATTGGCGGAAGTGTAAAATACCAAAATAACTAACTACTCACCACACTAGGAGAGAAATCTATGGAAAAGATACTAGAAGAATTATCAGCATTTTTATGGGGACTCCCCCTTATCCTGACCATCGTATTTGTGGGATTATATTTTACGATTGGAAGCAGATTTTTCCAATTCGTCCATTTACCACATATATTAAAAGAAACATTGCTCAGTCTGTTCCGGAATAAAAAGAAAGATACTAATGAAAAAGGAATCCTATCCTCTTTTGAAGCGGTGAGTACCGCAATTGGAGGATCCGTTGGAGTAGCTAATATTGGAGGAGTTGCCACAGCAATTGCCGTTGGTGGACCTGGGGCTATTTTATGGATGTGGCTTTGTGCTTTAATTGGGATGATCATTAAAGCAGTCGAAGTAACCCTTTCTGTCTATTATCGTAGTACGGATGAGAATGGCGATCCATATGGTGGCCCAACCTATTACATGGAAAAAGGACTCGGAGAAGAACGCAATTTTAAATATTGGATGATTCCGGCTGTCATTTTTGGATTTGGAATCTTTTCCACATTCTTTATCACGATGCAAAACTATACCATTTCTGAAGCGATGAGTTCAACCTTCAACATTGGTATGATTCCAGCGTCCATCTTATTTTCCATTTTAATTTACTTGGTCGTCTTTGGTGGGATTAAACGGATCGGAAAAATAGCGGCAAAAATTGTTCCGTTCATGGTACTTTTTTATATTCTTGCAGGTGTTTACATTATCATAAGTAACTTCGGTCAGCTCGGCGAAGTCTTCTCACTCATTTTCTCCGGAGCTTTTGGCGGAACGGCTGCAGTTGGTGGTTTCACCGGAGCCGCTGTTGCGATGGTGATCCGTATGGGGATGGCAAGATCTGTATACAGTAATGAAGCTGGATGGGGTACTTCCCCGATGGTACACTCAACAGCTAAAGTAGACCACCCGATTAAACAGGGGCTCTGGGGAGCTTTTGAAGTGTTTATCGATACGATTATCGTCAGTTCGATTACAGCCTTTACCATCATCATTACCGGTGCATGGTCTTCAGGCTTATCCGGAGCCGAACTGACGCTTGCAGCATTTGAAGCTGGCATTGGAGAAACAGGAAGAATCATCATTGCTTTATCCATCTTATTATTCGGTTTAACTACACTGAGCGGCTGGTTTTTATACTATGAGATACTGCTTCGTCACTTATTCAAAAACAGAAAACCAAAAATCAAAAACACACTTTTAAAATCATTTATCTGGTTATATCCGATACCTGGTACACTTATGGTCGTCTATGCTGTCAGCTATGGATTACCCGGCCAGACAGTGTGGTATTTTGCAGACATTTCTTCTGCCATTCCTACCTTTATCAATATTGTTGTCATTTTGATTTTAAGTAAGCAATTCTTTGTGTTACTGAATGATTATAAGGCAAGATATTTAGGTATTGGGCGAGTTGATCCCAACATGATTCTATTTTATGAAGACAAAGAAACTTCGGAGAAAAAATAAATAACGCCAAAAAGCAGATATACCGAAATAACAGGTATATCTGCTTTTTAAATAAGAAGATTATGAAACTATGCCCGCTTTTTCATTAACCACAGGAAGTATGGTGCACCGATAATCGCAACTATTATACCCGTTGGAATTTCATTCGGTGCTAATAACACTCGGCTGAACAGATCGGCAACTACTAACAACAGACCGCCTATTAATGCTGTTACCGGTAATAACCGTTGATTGGCCGGTCCCACAAGCAGTCTGGAGAAATGTGGAGCGATTAGACCTACAAAGCCAATCGCCCCGACTGCCGCTACACTGAACGAAGCCAGGACCGTCGCCAAAAACGCTAACTGAAAGCGTGTCGACATTACTTTTAGTCCCAGTCCTTTTGCTGTATCATCACCTAATGCCAACGTATCCATTACCCTAATTTTTAAAAACAGGATGGGAAGCAGTATGAATGCCGGCCATATTAAATAATTAAACAGCTCAGACCATCCTCTTGCATAGGTTGTCCCTGAGAGCCAGGTTAATGCAGATGAAACTCCAAGGTCAGCCTGTACAACTAATATCTGAATGATTGCTGAGCCAAAAGCAGATACACCAATTCCAAGCAATGCTAGAATAGTTGGCTGAAACTGGGCCCGGATTGCTAGAGCCATGACAATAACAAAAAATACAAATGAACCGATCATTGCCCCAATTGGGATCCACACTGCAGATACACCGAACACATACATCATTAAGAGAGCACCTACCCCTGCACCGGAAGTGATTCCAATAACAGATGGATCTGCCAGCGGATTACGGAGTACACCTTGAAAAATCAACCCACTTATCGCGAGAAGCATTCCACTTAACAAAGCAACAAGAGAACGGGGGAACCGAAGTTCTAGAATAAGATTTTTCATGAATTCGTTCCCATTACCGAAAAACGCCTGATATGCTACAATCGGTTCGAAGCCATTATTTCCTGAGGCCAGGCTGATTAGCAACGTAATTAAAATTACAGCAATTAAGACAGGAACGACTATTTTTAACGGCATTCCAATTGATATCTTACCTGCTAAAACAGAACTGTTCTCTTCTCCATACTTTCGCTTTTTCATGCGTAACACTAGATAGATTAACCATGGAGCCCCGATAAGGGCAGTAATCGAACCAACAGGAAGCTCTGAGAATGATGGGTCAATAATTCGCGCTAAAATATCGGCAAACACCAATACATTTGCCCCCCATATAAAAGAGGCAATAATTAAAGGAAGGTGATTACGGTAACCAATCAACTTGATAATATGAGGTGCAATCAGTCCAACAAAGCCGATTGGCCCCACTATGCTGACCGTTACAGATGTCAATAGAACGGCAGCAAGAATCGCAACTAACTTAACAAGCGATACTTTTTGCCCAAGGGCTACCGCTATATCGTCTCCCAATGTCAGCGTGTCCAGCTTCGGACTCATGAGCAAGATAACGATTAATCCAGCAACTACAATTGGTAAAGAGAATTGTACGCCACTCCAATCATTTTGAACAAGCGTACCAGAGCCCCATAAAAATAATCCTGCTGTTTCATTTTCATAAAAAATTTGAAGAACACTTGTCAGCGAGGAAAATAAAAGCGTTACAATCATTCCTGCCAGGACCATTCTCACGGGTGTTGCTTTATTGCCGCCTGACAATAGAAATACGGTTAAAAATGTTAGAATACCACCTGAAAATGCAACGATAATTCCATTCCCGACTAATGCTTGCGGGAATAATACTGTACTGAGTACCACTGCAAAATAGGTACCTGAATGGATTCCTAATGTACTGGCAGATGCTAGTGGGTTTTTAGTAACCGTTTGTAAAATAACTCCAGAAACGGCTAATGCTCCTCCAGCAATAATACCCATCATGGCCCTGGGCATCCGTAAATATCGTACGGTATGATGCTCCAAGAGATCCTGGGGTACGAAAATTGCATCGACAACCGAAGCAAATGAGATGGAAACACTGCCCTGATTAATATGTACAAATGTTAAAATGCATAAAAGGGCGGTTCCACCCCCGAAGGTCAGAACCGCTTTTATCCATTTTCGAAGCATTGTGTCCATCGAATCACTCATTTACCATGGCATTTACTAATTGCTCTGTCAGCACTTCCGCTGATAATACCCCGCCAAAAGTCCATGTGTCACCTGGTAATGCATGTGTATTTCCTTCCTGAACAAAGCTCAGATTTTCCCAGACCGGGTTATCCTTTAATTGATTCTCAAACACATTATCATCTTCCTGAACAATATATAAAAATTCAAGATTTTCGTCCTGGAAGTTTTGCAGCGCTTCAATCGAAACTTCCGTATACCCATACGTTTCAACAGTGTCTGACTCATATGCATTCTCAAAACCTAAATTACTCATCACTTGGGAAACAATGGAGTTATCTGTAAACAATCTAAGCACGGGTGTGTTTTGAGCAGTAAAAGCCTGGGTAGCAACATATCTTGAACCCTCCAGCCCTGCTTCCGCAACACGATCTATTTGTTCCTTTGTAAACTCTTCCAAATCTGCTAATACTTTTTCTGCTTCCGCTTCTTTATCAACTATTTTTGCAACCGTCTGGAACTCATTGATCATATTTTGATAATGATCCTCAATTGCTTCTTCCCCATAAGGTGCAAATGTAACAACGGGAGCAATATCCTTTAAGCTGTTTAAATGTTGTTCATGTCTAAAATCCACACCGATGATCAAATCCGGATTCAAGCGGGCGATTGCCTCAAGGTTAGGTTCCTGTCTGGTACCTACGTCTTCTACACTTTCGTCAAACTCTGCATCAATATTTACCCACTGATGAAAGCCGTCTAAGTCTGCAACACCTGCAGGCTGAATTCCCAATGCAAGTAAATTTTCGGCATACGACCATTCCAGTACAACGATATTTTCAGGGACTCCTTCAATTGTTTGTTCACCCATTGCATCTTCAATAGTAATTGTTCGTTCATCCGAATTTGTCTCTGGTTCATTACCAGTTTCATTTTTGTCATCTGATTCTCCGCAAGCGGTTAATACTAATATAAATACAATGAATAATGCTGAAAGTAATCCTAGTTTCTTCATAAGCCTATCCCCCATCTAATTTTTTCAGTATTGATCAAATCATTTTTCCCCTCTGAAAGTGTGCGTTCTTACGTTGGTACCTTATTAGGATAACCAATTTGGACAACCGCTATTAATTTATGTTTACCAGTAAAATTCAAAGTTCCATTTTACGAGTAAGCACATCATTCAATAGCGCTTTTCACTGTCCACATTGTGCCTAGTCCATTTTACCAACCTGTCAGCCCGACGTCTTGGGTTCATCTACACTTCTTCCGCTTAGCCCCACCGTCCCTCTTATCTATAAAAAGGTACATATGTAAAACTTTTTTAATTTGATAATTGGAGGCATATTAGCTTTATTAATTGGAAGTTATCTCCCAGCCACTAGTTGAAAATGATTATCATTATCATGAATTTTATATGATTCTTTATATGCTGTCAATACTACTAAGCAAAAAAACAGACGATACAGATCCGTCTGTTTTTCTAATAAAATAAGAAAGTATAAATTTTGGCAGCAATTAACTCTTACACATAAACGGCCACGGCCAGCTCCAGCGCCTACCCCCCTCGAGGTCTTAAGTAGAAACTACCTGTGGCAAAGAACGCCACTGATAGTTTCTACTTGGGCCCACAGGACGTGGGTCAGTTCGGCGTTGCCACAGGATGTGGTGTTATTAGCCGAACTTCCTTTTTGTCGGGGGTGATCAAGGCGCTTGCGCTTTTGTTCTATGATCTTAAATACGATATTAAATCAGTTCAGATTAAAGAATTCGGATTGTTGTTCCGTAAACACACTACGTCCTTTACCATGGGGTATACACATAGGTGTTCCATATTTAGGATCAAAGAAGATATCACATTTCATTTGGAACACTTCCTCAACCAGGTTACATGTGATAATTTCTTCAGGTTTACCTTGTTGAAAAACTTTTTTATCTTTTATAGAAACGATATGGTGAGCGTAACGACATGCCAGATTTAAATCATGCAGAACCATGACAACTGTCCGCCCTTCCTTCTCGTTCAACTCAAATAATAAATCAAGAACCTCGATTTGGTGAGTCATATCTAAATAGGTTGTAGGTTCATCGAGTAAAATGATGTCTGTTTGTTGTGCTAATGTCATGGCGATCCATGCACGTTGTCGTTGACCACCTGATAGTGAATCAACGGACCTATCTTTTAAATTGGTCATATGTGTCAGGTCAAGTGCATGATGTACAGCATTCTCATCATCTGAAGACCATTGTTTCAGAAAGCCCCGATATGGATTTCTGCCTTGTTTCACAAGCTCAAAAACTGTTAGACCTTCAGGTGTAACAGGACTTTGTGGTAAGATGGACAACCTTTTAGCAACTTCCTTCGTCTGTATTTTTGCAATATCATGCCCGTCAAGAACGACAGAACCAGTCTTTGGTTTCAACAGACGTGCCATTGATCGTAATAATGTAGATTTTCCACAACCATTCGCCCCGATTAAAACAGTAATTTCGCCCTTTGGCACTTTTATATTAAGATCATCTATAATAATTTCTTCTCCATAGCTTAGCGTCAAGTCACTTACAGCTAATTCCTGCATGGAAATCACTCCCTACAACATACATGAAAACTATGTTCTAATGTATGAACTTTATTCCAGAAACATATCTATAGTCTATTTGCTTCTAAGGCAATAGTCAATGATAATCATTTTCAATTATACACTTAATGCACCGAAATAGGAAGGGTATAACAGGAATCAACTATATGCAGATGTTCACTCAATTTATTCAACAACCGAATAATGCCAGACCCCATTCAGCATTTCTTTTCTCACATGACCGGCATCCTCCAAATAATCGAGATGTCCGATAATTTCAGACATCACGAGTGAGAATTGGGTAGAATACAGTTTTTTATAATAGCTCTCGGCTAGCTCACTGCCTGTTGTAATACCGTCTTGGATGAGGTTTTTCAGGCGATCTGCTTTCCTCTCGATTCCCGCAAGCCTTTTTTTGATTAAAGCTTTAGGTTCATCAATTAAAACCCCATGCCCCGGGAAAACCAGGTCTACCGATAAAGCATATATTTTCTCCAGTGATTGCTTATGCTGAATCAATGTTGGCAGGCGCTTCCCAGTATTGTCAGGTTCGATTAAAGCATTGCTTGAAATATGTTGAATCAGTAAGTCACCTGCTATAAGGATCTGGTCTGCTTCATGATACAAGGCAATCTGGTCCTCAGCATGCCCAGGCACAGGAATAACCTTAAAGCCCATATGATTGCAGCCAATTGGAGAAATATCTGTATGTATGGCACTCTTACTTCCTTTCAGCATTGCTTGCTTCAAATATTCCACTTGTTTGTGTCCCGCTTCCCCACAACCCATTTGTTTATATATTTCAGCAAAAAATTCAACCCTCATCTCAAAGAAGTCACGGTCTCTTTTTAAACGGGGTATTGCAGTCTCATGTGCATAGACAGGTATGGCATGCATTGCAGTGATGCGATTTACCAACCCGACATGGTCACCATGGTTGTGGGTCAAAACGATTTCTGTTATATCTTGAACGGTAAGATTATTTTTACTTAATGCATTCTGGAGTGCCGTCCAACATGCATCATTATCCAGCCCGGCATCAACCAATATTACAGATTTTTCCATTTTGATTAAATAAAAATTGATTGTTTTTAAATTTGATGTTACATCAACAATAACAGGAATGATTTCATACCTTTCTTGTTTCTTCAATTGTTCCACCCCTTTTTTCAAATACGGTACCACATGTAAACAGCGTATCGAATTTAGACCATTCTATTTGATTCCTCTTACTTCTCCCCTGACTTTCTCAATAAGTTTCATTTTGTCATCCCAGGTTTTCTGACTTAAATCTACCGGGTACTCTTCCGGATTATCCGTTCGTTTATATTCATCCCAAAACAGCTTCAATTGTTGTTCGGAATAAGCTTTGATATCAGAAAGAATAGGCTTGTTATATGTTAATCTTCCATCTGTGAAAATGTCATGGTGCAGGTTAACCGCTTCGAAGTTCGTAATAAACTTACTGATATAGGTGTGTATTGGATGGAACATTTTTAATCTATCTTCTTCATTCGGGTTTTCATCTTCTTTTGCAATATAATCTCCTTCAGCCCGTTTATTTACCATGTTTACAATACGGTAAATTTTCTTCATGCCGGGGGTTGTTACTTTCTCGGGATTAGCTGAGATTTTGATGGTATCTTCCATTTCCCTATTTTCGTTTTCTATCGCCACCAGTTTATATACGGCCCCCAAGGCTGGTTGATCGTAAGCCGTTATTAGCTTTGTACCAACTCCCCAAACATCTATCTTCGCTCCTTGGGCCTGCAGACTTGAAATGGTCGATTCATCCAAATCATTGGAGGCATAAATTTTTGCTTCTTTAAAACCTGCTTCGTCCAGCATTTTCCGAGCTATTTTTGACAGATATGCCATATCTCCGCTGTCCAAACGGATACCAAGAAAGTTTATTTCATTTCCTAATTCTTTTGCTACTTTAATTGCATTTGGAACTCCCGATTTCAGTGTATCGTATGTATCCACTAAAAACACACAATCCTTATGACTTTTTGCGTACTTCTTAAAAGCTGTATATTCATCCTGATAAGCCTGGACCATGGAGTGGGCGTGTGTGCCTGAAACAGGAATACCGAATAACTTCCCTGCCTTGACATTGCTTGTAGCATCAAACCCGCCAATAAAAGCTGCTCGGGTACCCCAAATTGCTGCGTCCATTTCTTGTGCTCTTCTTGTTCCAAATTCCATTAATAGCTGATCTTTTACGATTTGTTTTATCCTGGAGGCCTTTGTAGCAATTAATGTTTGATAATTAACGATGTTCAAAAGAGCCGTTTCAATTAATTGTGCCTCCGCTATATTTGCTTCTACACGGAGGAGTGGTTCATTTCCAAATACAATCTCCCCTTCCCGCATCGATTTAATCGTTCCATTAAATCTTACGGATTTCAGATATTCAATAAAATCTTCATCATATCCCAGTTCTTCCTTCAAATAATTTAAATCAGATTCACTGAACTTGAAATTCTGAATGTAATCAATTACTCTTTCCAATCCAGCGAACACACCATATCCATTTCCAAAGGGTAATTTCCTGAAATACAAATCAAATATAGCTTTTCGATTATGGACATTATCTTTCCAATACGTTTCGACCATATTTATTTGGTATAGATCTGTATGCAGTGCAACACTATCATCCTTATAATTCATGAATAAAACCTCCCAAATTTTTGCAATATCTTTCCCTTTTCCATTTCATTCAATTCGTCAAACATTCGGTTTGAACAGCTACTATTTCCAGCATCTTTGATGTGTTCCTAGACTTGAACACATTCTATCTCTTTTAAATTGGGAACCCCTTCTTCTTTACCCCTTACGGAAAAGTTTATCACACTCAAGTGAAAACATTGACTTCCATTGAAAAATGAGTTAAATTACTAAAGGCGAACGTTTTATTTGATTCACTTAATAATATTCGTTTTTAGGGGTGTATAACATGGAAAATGTATTTGATTATGAAGATATTCAACTAATTCCCGCGAAATGCGTAGTTAACAGCCGTTCAGAATGTGATACGAGGATTACCTTGGGAGGCCGTACCTTCAGGTTACCGGTAGTACCTGCAAATATGCAGACAATTATTGACGAAAAGATCGCAGCCTATTTAGCTAAAAACGATTATTTCTATATCATGCACCGTTTTAATCCTGAGAAGCGCATGTCCTTTGTACAGGAAATGCAGTCACAAGGATTAATCGCTTCAATAAGTGTCGGTGTTAAAGAACAGGAATATGAATTCATAAACCAATTAGCTTCAGAAAACCTGACACCTGAATATATTACTATCGATATCGCACATGGTCATTCCAATGCAGTTATCGAAATGATTAAGCACATTAAAAAACAACTGAAGGACAGTTTTGTCATTGCAGGAAATGTTGGAACCCCAGAAGCGGTTCGAGAATTAGAACATGCTGGTGCGGACGCAACAAAAGTCGGAATTGGCCCTGGTAAAGTATGCATTACGAAGATTAAAACCGGTTTTGGTACTGGCGGCTGGCAATTGGCTGCACTTCGCTGGTGTGCTAAGGCAGCAACCAAACCGATCATTGCTGATGGCGGTATCCGTACACACGGAGATATTGCGAAATCTGTTCGTTTCGGTGCAACCATGGTCATGATTGGCTCACTCTTTGCAGGACATGAAGAATCACCTGGCGAAACCTTTGAAAAGGATGGAAAGCTCTTTAAAGAATACTTTGGTTCAGCTTCTGAATTCCAAAAAGGTGAAAAGAAAAACGTAGAAGGCAAGAAAATGTACGTGGAGCATAAAGGTTCACTAAAAGATACATTGACTGAAATGGAGCAGGATCTGCAATCTTCCATTTCCTATGCTGGTGGAAATAAACTGGAAGCAATCCGCAATGTAGATTATGTTGTTGTTAAAAATTCCATATTTAATGGTGATAAAATTTATTAATATGCTAACTAAGTAGGTGTGCGGGATCCTCCCGGCACACCTATTTATTGGGAAATGTTAAAATAATAAACCCCGCTATGAATTTTCCAGCATCCTTCAAGCGCTAGTGCCTCCTCTTCTTTTCCACTATATCAATCGACTCTCCATTATTAAGTCCGTACAACCTGCTCTTTGGCTCATATATCGGTTGTGACGGCCAAACTCCATGATGTCCCGAGAAAATATAACTGATCAGGCATGCCACAAAGAAATATTCAATTCCTTTCCCGTCAAACATTTCAAGTGCCAGCAGAAAAGCTCCTATCGGCGTATTGGTACCACCGGCAAATACAGCAACCATTCCTAAAGCAGCAAGAAAGGACATTGGCAAATCAATGAATGTGGTTAACGTATTTCCAAAGGTCGCACCCATAAAAAATAAAGGAATAGCCTCCCCACCCACAAAACCACTTCCAAGTGTAACTGCTGTAAATACCAGTTTGGCGAGAAAAGCTAACGGTGGCACATTTTGCTCAAAGGATTGCTCAAGTAATTCTAAACCACGACCATTATAATCCTGCGAACCTATAATAAGCGTTAATGCTACAATAATGATTCCTCCCGCAAACGCTCTTACCATGTGGTTTTTATTTGTATATTTTTCCGATAGTCTTTGAATGCCATGTCTCAGTTGGCAATATAAAAGGCTTAAAAGTCCAAAAACAACTGAAACTGCGATAACCTTTGTAAACGAGAGGATGGATAGTTCCGGTACGGTTTTTATAACAAATTCTTCATGTTCCACCCCCCATGCGGCCGTTGTCATGTAGTGACTGATGAAGCTCGCCACAAGACACGCCACAGCTGCTTCATATTTTAATTTCCCTAGGGCCACCATTTCCATCCCAATAATGGCTCCTGCGATCGGTGTTCCAAATGCAGCTCCAAACCCCGCACTTATTCCACTCATCAAGAAGATTTTCCTGTCAACCAAGTTTATTCTGAGGAATTGATTAAATGACTCTGCCACACTTCCTCCCATTTGAATGGCAGCCCCTTCTCTTCCTGTTGAACCACCAAAAAGAATTGTAATGAATGTTCCCAAGTAAACGATTGGTCCCATTCTACGCAAAACTCTAGCTTTCCCATGGACTCCATCGATCACCAGATTATTCCCTTCAGCAGCATCGTTTCCTGACTCTTTTCCGTAGTTCATATACATATAGCCAATAACAAGCCCCCCTAGAGGGAGAAAAAAAATAAGCCAGAAATTTTCTTCTCTTATGTGTCCGAGAAAATCATTTGTATTTAAAAGGAAGGCTGTCGTGGACCCGATTATGACACCAATAATACCTCCCAGAATCACCCACTTTGAGAAAACTGTAATAAATGTTTTATAGCTGCTTTCTTTATTCATGTTATCTTCCCCTCACTTTAAATGTTCCGGAGGCTTTTCTGGATGCTGTTTATTTTTAACTTCGGTAAATAGATTATCGGACGGGGTTGATGGACTGCTCTGTGTTGGAATGGTTGAAGCTTTCCCTTGAATCATTGATTTGAGCATTTCGATATCTTCTTTAGTGGCATATTGCTTCCCAGGTTTAAGCATATATCCTAGCTGACCGTTCGATTCAATTGTAGCCCATTGTATATCACCGATACTTTGTACTCCCTGCTGCCTTAGACGTAATTCGAGCATATCGACAGTCAAGCGCAGTTTCTTTAAATTTTTTTCATTGATTATCCCATTCTCGATTACTAATACAGACTTTCCATACAAGAAACTTTCCAGCATGTCGACTTTCAACACAAGATACTCAATGAGAATAAGTGTAAGTACGAGTAAAAGTGTAATTACCATCGTAATCCATATATTTCTGTCACTTACAGGCTGAATAATCAGTGAACCAACTGCAATCATCAGCACAGTCTGTGCAACAGTAAGCTGAGAAATCGATTTCCTCCCAGCCAAACGCAGGATCAGCAAACCACCAAATACAATCACGACAGCTTTCCAAATGAAATGTAAATCCAAATCACAATCCCCTTCCCGAGATTAACTGATCTACTTTTTACTATATCTTTAGCTGATGATCTCTTTATTATGCCCTGTCAGAATTTTTATTTTAGAAACTTGGTTGTCATTAAGACTTTCGGTGATAACCTTAGTTGCACTTATGCAGGTTGAAAAGTTTATACTTTCCTGACCGCAAAAAAAAGCTTGCGTTTTGTATGCTAACAAAACACAAGCTTTTTGGTTCATTTTAAAGCTATTTTACAATCAGAATATGACACGCTGCCCGCTCTTTTGCTGTTATTTCTGGTTAATGCCCGGAAGCATTCGAAAGGCCGCCTATTCGACTTTTCAATTGTTTGCTTTCTGCATTTAACCCAATATAGTTCACTTTTATATTGTTCTGAGCAAATTTCATTTCGATTTTATCTAATGCACCTATTGCAGAATCATCCCACAGATGAGCATTTGTCAAGTCGATATCTACTTCCTTTACAGAATCCTCAAAATTGAATTTACCAGGGAAATCACTTACCGATGCAAAGAACAATTGACCTTCCACACGATAGATCTTTTTCTGTTCAAGCATAACCAGTTCTTCTGACACTTTTATTTTTGAGATTTTAGCGGCAAAGAAAATAGCACTGAGTAATACTCCAGCTAAAACGCCAATAGCTAAGTTATGGGTTACAAGCACGATAGCTACAGTAGCAACCATAACGACTGCATCTGTTCTTGGAAGCTTCGCAAGATTTTTAACGGATGACCAGTCAAACGTACTGATGGCAACCATAAACATTACACCAGCTAATGCTGCAAGTGGTATTTGGATAACCAATCCACCTAAAACAACGATAAGAAACATTAGGAACACACCAGCGACAAGAGATGATAAGCGCCCTTTCCCCCCGGATTTTACATTGATAACCGATTGACCGATCATTGCACAACCAGCCATTCCTCCGAAGAAGCCTGATACGATATTAGCGATTCCCTGCCCACGGCTTTCTTTATTTTTATTACTCTCTGTATCTGTCATATCATCAACGATATTAGCTGTTAATAGTGATTCTATTAAACCAACTATTGCCAGTGATAATGAATAAGGCAAAATGATCATCAATGTTTCAAAAGTCAAAGGAATATCAGGCAGTAAAAATACGGGTAACTGCTGTGATATGGCTCCCATATCTCCCACAGTACCAATGTTAATATTACCGTAAATAACAATTGCTGTTACGACAACAATTGCCACTAGCGTCGACGGGATTGCTTTTGTAACTCTTGGCAAAAGATAGATGATGGCCAATGTCAATCCGACAAGTGCATACATGATCCATGTTTCGCCTTCAAAATGTGGTAATTGGGCCATAAAAATCATAATGGCTAGTGCATTTACAAATCCAACCATAACCGAACGCGGGACAAACTTCATTACTTTCGCAAGTTTAAAGACGCCAAACAATATTTGAATAACGCCTGTTAATATCGTTGCTGCCAGTAAATACTGCAACCCATGATTTGCAATCAAATCAACCATTACCAACGCCATGGCTCCTGTTGCTGCAGAAATCATTCCCGGTCGTCCCCCGACAAAAGCAATTACTACGGAAATACAAAATGAAGCATAAAGGCCAACCATCGGGTCAACTCCAGCAATAATCGAGAATGCAATGGCCTCCGGTATAAGAGCCAGTGCCACAACGAGACCTGCAAGCACATCGCCTCGAACATTGCCAAACCATTCCTGTTTTAATTCTTGAACTTTCAATTTAGCACCTCTTTAAAATTTATAGTATTTTATAATATATAGTAACTTTCGACTCTCACAAAAGTTAAGTTCCGTTTTTAACAAATCGAATCATACCATAGAACGACGCAAACACAAAACGCCAAGTAAACGCAAACATTATGCGGATGCTCTTTATTTCTATCTAATTCTATGTTTTTCTACATATCTTCATAAAATACACTTATTTGTATAGTCATTTATAATCATTTATATTTGAGTGTGTTTATTATAATATTTTAAAAAAACGCAGTGATTTATGGTATGATATACACAGTTAACTGTTTGGAGGCATATTTTATGACACAAGAAATAATGACAGTTTCTCAAGTGGCAGAATATTTGCAGCTTAGTGAAATGACAACATATAAACTAGTCCAAGAAGGAAAACTACCAGGGTTTAAAATCGGAAGACACTGGAGAGTTAAAAAAGAAGATTTAAATGAATTCATTGAAAGACTGAAAAATGGAGAGAGATTATAGCTGGACAAGGAGACTTCAATTGTGAAGTCTCCTGTTTTTTTGGATAAATAAAAGAGGAAAAATTTTGGCAGCAATTAACTTTAACTTTTACACATAAACAGTCGCCTCCGCTTTTGTACGTCCAGCTCCGGTTCCTAGAAACTCCCGTCATAAGCAATGGACATTCCAAGCGCGAAAACCATGCGCTTTCCAGTCCCTTGCTAGCGTTGAGTTTCTAAACAGTCGCCTCCGCTTTTGTTCGTCCAGATCCGGTTGCAAATTAATTCTATTGAAAACGTAATAAATAAAATATCGATTCAAAGCCAAACTAACACATACCCGATGTGATTCTGCATGAACATCTTAAAGGATGATGATACCTATGCTAAAAAAATCAATTATCGCTCTCCTAAGTTTTTCTCTCATATTATTTGCGGTTATTTGGTTTGGCTTCTCTTCTCCTGCAAACGACTTATCCGTGTTAGAGGTTAATAATACATCTAAACCTGTTGTTCTTATGCTTATTGACTCTTTAATGGATGAACCGTTGCAAAAAGCTATGGAGGAAGGTCGTACCCCTGCTTTAGAGTTTCTGGCTGATCAGGGGCGGTATTTACCGCAAATTGTAACATCTTATCCGACAATGTCCGTAACCATCGATAGCACCCTTCTAACAGGAACCTATGCCAATCATCATATGGTACCTGCACTTGCCTGGTATAATTTGCAGGAAAACAGATTGGTCAATTATGGAAGCAGTGCAATGGAGATTTTTCAATTAGGTGTTGATCAAGTTCTTTATGATAGTATCCATAATTTAAATCATGAACATTTAAGTAAAGATACGACAACCATTTTTGAAGAAATGGATAGTAGACAACTCGATTCCGGATCAATTAACGGAATGGTCTATCGGGGAAACCAGCGGTATGATCTAAATATCCCAACTATCATTTCCGTTTTTAATATATTGCCTGAAACTGTCCAAGTAAAAGGACCAACCGTATTATCTTTAGGAAGCTTATCCCAATTCAATTCTGAAAATGAAAAGCATAATAACGTTTGGCAAAGACTTGGAATGAACGATTCCTTTACAGCCAACGAACTTAAAAAGCTTATCCAAAATGATAAACTCCCTTCCTTCACTCTTGCTTATTTTCCGGGTCTTGATAAAAAAGTCCACAAGAATGGTCCAATGGAAATGGAAGGAATTGAAGCTGTCGATCAGGAGATTCAATCAATATTAAATGAATTCCCTTCTTGGGAGGACGCAATCGAAAATGTTACCGTAATTGTTTATGGCGATAGTGGCCAAGCAATAATTGCTGACGATGAGCAGGAGGCACTGATTGATTTAAGGGTAATCCTGGAAAATTACCAGATCGCTGAACTTGGAAAACCAATACAAGCCAAGGATCAAGTCGTTTTGGCAGTCAATTCACGTATGGCTTATGTCCATTTACTTGATGAGAATATAAATTTTACTGAACTACTAGCAAATTTTACGAATGACTCAAGAATCGGGTTCATCGCCTGGAAAGACGACACAGGAAATCATGTTGTTTCCCAGAATCCGAATTCCAAGTTTACTTTCAAACCAAACGGCAATTACACCGATCAATACGATCAAGAATGGGAGTTAGAGGGAGACCCGTCCATATTAGACATAACAATGGATGAGCAAAGCATAATTTCCTATGGAGAATATCCCGATGCACTTGCAAGATTATATGGCGCACTTCATTCACATGAAGGACGTTACATTATTGTCGATGCAAAACCCGGACATGAATTTATTGGAGAACATTCCCCTACACATCCCGGGGGCGGCGGTCATGGGTCACTGCATAAAGATGATTCACTTACTCCCATGATAATTACCGGTGATCCTTCAACACCTCAATATGAACGTGTGGTTGATTTCAAGGATTGGATATTGGAGCTTACAGACTAACAGTAATTGTTTCTGGATGTTTTAAATCTGGAAGTGAAGAACATTTCATTGGATTAGGAATGTATTTGCAGCTTTTCATATTCAAAGAAATATATAAACAATAATAGGAACAGGTTCCCGTTATTTATGAATAGGAACACTGGGGGATATTTATAGCAACTCTTTCAAGACATAATAGACATTGTAGGTTACCACTTACACAAAAAAATCTAGGGGGAAAAATTTTGAATAAATTCATCAAAAAATTATCTATCAGTGCATTATCTTTAGGATTGGTGGCTGGTACTTTTGCAACAACTGCTTCTGCTGCTACCACAACTGACGCGGGAACTTCTACAACAGTAACAGGTGGTTCATTATCAATAAATGATGCTTCAATTAGCCCGTTCGGGGAAATTACGTTAAACGGTTTAATTCAAAATCTAACAGCTACTGTGGAACCATTTTCCGTGGTCGATGCCACAGGAACAGGATCAGGATGGAACCTAAACATTAAAGCAACTCAATTAAAAACTGCGGACGGCTTAAAAACGTTACCATTTAACAGTCTAAGCATTTCTACTCCGACTATAACTGCGGAAGAAGGGTCTTCAAGTGCCAGTGTGATTGGCATTGGAACTGGAAACATAGACTCTGACACAGGAGTACAACTTTTAACAGCTGATACAGATGAAGGTATGGGTACATTTGGTATAACGGGCTCAAGTCTGAATCTAAATCTACAACCAAAAGATGTTAAGGCTGGAACGTACGCTTCTACAGTTACATTTAATCTAGTAACTGGACCATAAGTTTAATAGTTTAAAATAAATTTTACAAGGCTGATTCTATAAATAGAATCAGCCTTTATTTGTTTTGCTCCTGATCAAAATGGGTAGGTTGTTAATATAACGTTTTTAAATAGAATGCAGGCAAAGTCACAGGAAATAAGGGAGGAGTCAGATTGAAGATACGTTTATTTTTTATTTTAGGATTCTTTTTATGTTGTCTTCCAATCAATACCTTTGCTCAAGACGAGGTTGCACCATTAGAAATTGAACCTGTATACCCTGACAATCAGCAACCTGAAACTCAAGGTTATTTTAATTTATTGGTTGAACCTGGGGAAACCCAAACAATTGAATTAAAGGTCACCAATAACTTAGAGACGGAGTTAACACTCACAGGAAGCACAGCCAATGCCTATACACATCCGACTGGAGGAATGTTATATGGCACAAATATTGATTCTGATAATAGCAGACTTCTTGAGGATGCAATACTCCTTGCTGACCTTATAGAAATAGAAGAAACCATAACAATCCCATCACAATCTTCAGTAAATGTCCCTATTGAAATTGCGATTCCAGAGGAAGATGGTCAGACATTTTTAGGGGCGGTCATTCTAACTACAGAACCTATGAGTATGGAAACAGAGGAAACAAATGAAGAAGATGCAGCAAATGTGATACTAAATACAGAAACATCGTACACTGTAGCTTTACAATTGAATTTACCAGTTGAAACTCCTTCTGATTTATCACTTGGCGAGGCAGGGTTTATGAACGAAACAGGTGAGGTATTTATCGAAATGACCAACAATGTTCATTTGATACAGGAAGAAATTATGGGTACATATTCTGTGGCAGATCAAGAAGGAGCTGAACTATTCAGTGGGGAAATTCCTTCCTTCAAGATGGCTCCAAAATCTCAAATTCGCTACCCGATTCCTTGGGAAAATGAATCGCTCGATGATGGGACATACACACTAAATGTAAACGGCACTGCAGGAGGTAATGAGTTTACAGCATCCGAATCCTTTACTATAGAGAATGAAGACATTCAAGAGTATGAGGAAAAAAATGTACCTGAAACAAATACATCCGATAATAATGGAATCCCCATCTGGGTTTGGGTTGCTGGAGCGGTGGTTTTCGGTATTCTGATGTTCGTCATCGGAAAAAAAGTTAAATAAACTGGAAAAGGGCAATGCCTTCGTATCAGTATCAAAACGAATAAATAAATGCATCTCAAAATAAAATTCTTTTAGAAAACGGTTATTTTGGGATGCTTATTTTTTACAAGTTTTATTGCGTGGATATTATTAACAAAAAAATGTGTATTTTCATTAGTCTGCTCACTGTTTTTTATTCCGATTTAACTAACTAAATCTACAACAATTACTAACTTTGTACTTTTATTTCTTCTAATATTCGTTCGTTAGTTAAAAGTTTTTATTAAGAAACGACTCCTTACTTTATGTCTGACCTTGCATAATGCCTTCAACTCACCTGCTATCCAAGGTTTCCATGAAATTGTATAATTCATCAACATTATGCGTTTTAAATACCAGTTCTTCCCTATTGAAAACTAATATGATGGGAAGTTCCTCAAAATCCAGTTCAGATTTATAATCAACCACAAAATCATTTGGATAAGGCATTTGTCTGCCCACCGTTTTATGTTCAATATTCTGCATTATATTTTCTATATCGATTGAAATTGGTTCGCCTTCTTCATACATAACTACAATATTTAATCCGTCTGTATGTGATAGGAGTCCAGAATATTTTTCTTCGTGGGTCATATCTAACAATATAACTTCTTGTGCTCGGCCTTCAAATTCTTTGCCTACCGGTGGATTGACTAACACTTTTTGTCCCTCTTTGACATTATCAAGAATTGCATTCGACCCGTTTTCCAGTTCAATAACGGTTTCATCCGTCATTTCAGCTATATAAGAATATCCTTCATCTGTTAATACAGAACCTTTCCGATCACGTTTTTCCCATTCAGAAATATCTACTACCACCGTATCCTTGCTTTTGTCAACTTCTTGTACAAACCCAATCATTTTATCATCTTCATAATGTCCATAAGGGTTCTCACCAGTTCCTCCCATATTCTCTCCGCAAGCAGCAATTGCTAATGCAGTTAATGGGAGTATCCATAAAAATGCTAACCAATTTCGCAAATTACCGCCACCCCTTTTTACCTGCAGTAAACGCTTTTCTTTTACTAACCAGTTTCGGCAGTTAAATCGTTTCCACCTCTTAAGAAAATAATATCTAAAAGATAAGAAGACAAATTGTTCACCCTTGCAATTAATAAAAATAATCACATACTATTTATCGTTCTCCAAGTCATTGACTCTTTTTTCGAGATATGAGATTCGTCCTTTTAATTCATTGATTGGATTTTTGAACCTTTCTGTTAATCCTCGAATAATAGCGATTACAGATAAGACAAGCACAATCATGGCTACAACAAACATAAAGATTATCTCCACAGTTAAAGACCCCCCATTTTTAAAATTTCTTCTTCTATTAAACTGTCTGTCAGCTCCATAACTTCATCTTCAATAGTAACATAGTATTCTCTTTGTTTTCCTGAAATGTACGTGCTTATATCGTTTGGAAATGCGTCTGCTCTTTAATCCAGATTTTGGAGCAGTCCCCTTCTTGCAACTGAAAATCTGTAAACTTTTCAAAAAGAGTAAAAGGGGGTATAGGAATAGCATAGAAGAAAAACTATCAAAATGGAGGGATATTATGAAGCAATCAACGAGGAACATTGTTCTTGGATCATTGCTGTCAGCTAGCGGAGCTGTCCTGGCTGTCTCCGCTTATAGAGAAAGACAGAAAGAAACAGTTGAAGTATATGAAGATACAGATATGAGGAATAGCGAAAAAATTGATCGAATTGAAAGTGTAGATGCTGATAAAGATCCTTCCGAAAAAGGGCTTACCCAGCTCGATCATGCCCAAAAATCAGAATGGGTCGCAAATGGTTTTCCACAGACACACCAGGAAATGAAAGAATTGGAAGAACAGGAAAACAAGAATTTACATTAAAGTTGATCCCCTTTTGGTTGAAAAGGGGATTTTCTGTGTTCTGTGCCATACAGTTCGAAACTAAATTATTGTACCTTAAGAGATTATCAGATAATCTTATAATTTTTATGTCCTACAACCGTCTTATTACCTTTAAACTCTAAATCCGTATTGTTTTCAGTCACGTTAACAATCACTGAATTACTATATACCTTTTCGACAACTCCCTTTATACCGGACTTAAAATAGATCTCATCACCGATTTCTGCATGATTATTATTGATTTCCAATGTCTCACCCACCTTTGATTAAAATATTGTTACTTTTTTATTCCCTTTCTTATAAAAAGATAACCAATAAAAGAAGAACTGAAATGTTTACTTCCTAACGCAAAACCATCAATATAAATCTGTCTTAGAAAAAATACATTAATAATATTATATAATTCAAAAGTTAAGACAGTTTGAATAAAGCATGTTAATTTTGTTAAGAATAATGCAGTTTTTTAATAATCCTTGTGATTTTAACCTTCAATGTTTCATTATTCAATCGCAAAGAACCGACTTGGTTTGTTTTACTTTGATTGGTGACGGGTAAAGATTAATATATCGAGAAGAAGGAGGAAATGAAATGTTGTTCTATACTTCTGAACTGAAAAACTATAATATTGATGCCACTGATGGCGAACTAGGTAAAATTAAAGATCTGTACTTTGAAGAGAACTCTTGGGCAATACATTATGCAAGCATAGATACAAGAAAATGGCTGCCCGGCAGAAAAGTACTTTTATCTCCATCTTCCTTTATTCAAGTGAACGAAAAAGACAAAAAGCTGGAAGTGGATTATGACAAAGAAACAATCCGAAACAGTCCGGATGTTCCTGAAGACTCAAGTGTGTCAGGGGAAAATAAAAGACGAATCGATGAATATTATGGATGGGGATCAAACTTATCTGATCCGGTATTATATGGAGGTGGACAGATTGCAACAGTCAATGTCCGCACCCCACCTGAACCAGATACAGCAGAAGGGATTCCCGATCCTGACGAACCAGAGCATGATCTTAGAAGCGAGGAAGACACAATAGGTTTCAGAGTCCACGCAAACAATGGCAGACTTGGGAATGTAGCAGACTTTATTTACGATGAAGAATTTTGGAAAATAGCTTATGTCGTTGTTGAAAGCAGAGATAGCACTTTAATTCCAAAATACTATGTCTATGGCACAGAAAAAGTAGATGCTACCGATTGGCTGGAAGGTGACCTGTATATCAACGGTTCAGTGGATATGCTGACACAGGAAATGCCATATGAAAATAAAGAGGATATTGTCAGCAACCTATTAAGATAAGGAACTGACAATATCATTAAATCAAGGATCTAAGGGTGACTCCCTTGGTCCTTTATCTACTCAGTCAATAAAGGATAATACCCTTCTTCATTATGTGTTTCAGTACCGACTAACGGTGGGTTAAATACGCATACCATACGCATTTGAGTTTTCGCACGTAATTTATGTTTATCATGTTCATCCAGGAGATACATGGATCCGGCTTTAAGCTTCCAAACTTCTCCAGTTTCGACTTTTTCTATTTCTCCTTCACCTTCAATGCAATATACCGCTTCAATATGGTTTTTGTACCAAAAATAACTCTCTGTGCCTGCTTTTATGATCGTATCATTTAAGCTGAAACCGACATTGTCCTTGTTCAGGATAAATCTGCGGCTTTCCCATGTGTTTCCTTTTGTATGGTCTTCTGTCCCGATAATTTCATCAAGTGTTTTTACGATCATTTTTATTCCCCTTTAGTAGTGTATTTTTTACAATCATTAAGAAAGAACAGATTCTATGCTTTCTATAAGAATTTCAAGCCCTTTATTTAAGCCTTCCTCATCAATAATTAGTGGTGGAAGGAATTTTATTACTTCATCTTTTGCACCTGAAGTTTCCACAATCAGGCCCCGTTTAAATGCTTCCGCACAGATTTCACCTGCCAGATCATCAACATGCACTGCTATTCCCTGCATCAGACCCCTTCCGCGAGGTTCACCTTTTAGTTGTGGATATTTTGCAATAATTGCATCAATCGTATCTCTTAACAGGATGGATTTCTTGTTTATATCATTCGAAAATTCATCCGTCTCCCAAAAGCTTAGTGCTTCTGCAGCAGCAATGAATGCCAAATTATTTCCACGGAATGTACCATTGTGCTCCCCAGGTCCCCATTGATCAAACTCAGGTTTGATCAATGTGATGGCCATCGGTAACCCTGCCCCACCAATAGATTTGGAAAGACAAACAACATCCGGTTTAATTCCTGCAGGCTCAAAGCTGAAGAATGTTCCTGTTCTGCCACACCCAGCTTGAACATCATCAATAATTAGTAAAATGTCCCATCTTCTGCATATACTCTCTATTTTTTTCAACCATTCCATTCGGGCAGCATTTATGCCACCTTCACCTTGTACAGTTTCCAGAATAATTGCTGCCGGAAGAGCAACACCACTTCCATTATCTTCTAGAAACCTCTCTATATAGGCAATCGAATCCTGATCTTCAACATATTCATCAAAAGGCATCGTCGACGTATGATGAAGCGGAATTCCTGCTCCATGACGTTTGAATGAATTACCTGTTACTGATAGCGAACCGATTGTCATACCATGGAACGCATTTGTAAAGTTAATTACGGTGTCACGACCTGTTACTTTTCTGGCAATTTTCAATGCACTTTCAACAGTATTCGTTCCTGTTGGGCCGGGAAACATAATTTTATAATCGAGGTTTCGAGGTGTAAGTATCGTATCTCGGAACTTTTCAAGAAAAGCTTTTCTTGGTGTCGTTCCCATGTCGAGGCTGTGCAGGATTCCATCTTGCTTAATATATTCGATCATTTGGTCCTGCATTTCAGTATTGTTATGTCCATAATTCAATGCGCCCGCTCCTGCGAAAAAATCAATATATTCTTTTCCGTCTATATCCCATAATTTATAGCCTTTAGCCTTTTCAAAAATAGTTGGCCAACCTCGGCTATAGCTTCTTACTCCAGATTCCACTTCTTCAAACGTTTTCATTTTATTGTCATTTATTACAGCTGTTCCCATCAACTCATCCTTTAAATAAATTTATTATTTTAATGGTCCAATTCTGAATAACAACTCATCTTCATGGCCTGTTCCGGGAAAATCGTTTGCTGTGAAATAGTCACTGACTTTCCAATTCGTGTTAAACTTTCTGGCGAGTCCAAAAAACAATCGTTTGGACGGTGTATTTGACGGCGATACCGTTGCTTCCACATAATGAACATCATTGCATACTTCACGATCCAAAAGTTGAAGCAGCATTTTGGTTGCCAATCCATTGCCTCTCTGAGACTCATCAACAGCTACCTGCCAAATAAACAATGTATCCGTTTTATCGGGGTGTATAAACCCGGATATAAAGCCAACAACCTTTTGGGACTCTTTGTCTTTAACTACAATCGATGTATCTGAAAAGATTTCACACCACATGAGATAGCTGTAAGATGAATTAAGATCAAGATTGCCGATTTGCTTCACGAGTTCCCATGCTTCAGCCCCATCATTTTTACTCGGCTTCCGAAAATGATAATTCGTGCTGTCCATTTTCAGCTTATCAGCCACTTCAGAAATATTAATGCTTAACACCTCCCTCGTTTCATTTACTAAAATCAATCACGTGTAATAGCCTATAAGCAATCGTTTAATTCGTCAAAATGAATTAAGCGTCATATAGCGTGTTTAAACTTGATACAATCCGTTTAATGACGATTAGGTGCCATTGCCTATTAAAAGCGTCCAAATAGTATGGGATAGTTCAATATTTAAAAAATTCACTGAATCTAGAACTTGAAAACCCCTTATCTATTAACATTTTCCAATTTTTCGCGCAAATAAATTTATTGTAAAATATTTTTTTGCAGCATATCAGTTTGACCTCTTCTTAATGAACCAATCACTTAATTGCTGAAACCCATGTACAACAGCTTTACCGATCATATCACAGTCCAACCTTTTGCATTCATATCCAATTCAAACAAATCATTAAACTTTGTCTCAGATATTGTTTTTATTTAATTTTTAGAAAAATTAGTTTAGTTAGCAGGATTTTAGCAGTTGCATAAAGAATATATACTATAGCTAAAGGAAACAACAAGAAGATGTAGTAGCAATATTTTGATGTGGATGTGTATGTAGATAGAGATGACGATAATCGAACGACATTACGAAAGGGGAAGACGATGAATGACTACAGAAACTGATTATCAGCGCAGTTACAGTCTGGCAGATATAGCGAGAAAACTGGGACGACCACGGACAACTGTTCAGTCATGGAGGGATCAATTTAAAAAGTACCTTCCAACAATTAGTGGAACGCATGGAAGAACTACTCGTTATGATGCAAAGGCCCTTGCCCTATTTGAATTAATTGCTCGTATGAAGGATGACAATGAACCGCCAAGCATGATTGAAAAGGTGCTTACCGAAAATGTGAAGATTATTACAATCGACCATGATGACATCAGTGAAAATCAACTTCCAATGATGGCACAGATTTATGAAGGATTTAGACAGGTGGCTGCAGCTATGGAGGAACAACGACAGCATAACGAAGAAATAACGACGGAGCTTAAGGAATTAAGGCAACTGTATGCAGTCGATCAGCACAACCTTGCAGAGAATCAACGGGAATTACTGAAACAATTAGAGCAACAGAACTTCATGAACGAAAGCATAAAAGCACGGGATGCAACATTATTGGAAGCCATGCGCGAACTTCAAGAAAAGAAACAGGAAGAAAAAAGGAAAAAGGGACTGTTTTCATGGATCTTTAACAGGTAAATCTGTCGCAAGGTCCATTTATACAAAAATAAAAAATATATATTTATATCCTATTATTCTAATTAAATACTTCACCTGTTATCCTTTCAAACCACACCGCAAAATCACTGTTTTTTTGCTCCAGATTCTTTTATTTAACTATCGCTTTTGCAATAAAAATTTTAATTAGAATATATTAAACCTTACTTCAATAGAAAAAATTGAAGTAAGGTTGTTTTGTACTATACAGATTTCGGTCTATCTTATTCACTACAACAGCTTTGCTGGATAAGTTTCAAATGGATTCTCGTGTATTTTTCTGCTGTTGGAAAGGGGCGAGAACATGATGCTTTCGAATGCTTCTTTTTCTCCAAGATTAGTTTTTTGCCAACGGAAAATCGTCTATATGATGTGCTTATAGACTACCAATCACATCTGTCATGGTGATGGCGACGGCGACGGCGACGGTCATCATCCCTAAAATCTACTTCGTCTGCGAGAACAGTCACTTTGTCAGCATTTATGACTAACGTTCTGTCAGAATCATCATGAAATCGATGTTTCCGTCTTCTATCATCTTCTATGACCTTTACTTTGTCTGTGCGAATTAGCACGTCCTCCACATCAAGTATATCATCACGGCGACGGCGTCTGCTTCTATACATGGACATTCAAATCCCTCCCTTCTTCCTTTACTACACCTTATGTCAGCAACGAAGCAATGAATAGACAGACGTATCTACTTTCTCTAAAATATGCTCTTTTACATCCTTCTAATGCACAACCGGAAATAGATAAAAGCAGGAATGAATGAAATAAGGCAACCCGACCTGAATCGATCGAATCGCCTCTTTACTTAATAGTTTTTTCAATTAGTGACTAATCAATTTTTATGTCTAAAATATTATTCAAATAGATTTTCGTCCGATGTTCATTATCAACTTTTATAAAACCTTCACTTGTTTCGATCTTAAATAGCTTCCCCGTGATTTTTCTATAATCATAGTCAGCATAATACGTAATTTCTGCTGATAAATGTTTATGAATTGCCATGTGCAGCTTCCTATTTATTTCTTCAAGCTGCTGCTCATCCAAAACAGGCTTCTCTTTATATTCCTTCCGCTTCCACATATCATTCAGAAGCTGAATATGCTCTGGCATCATCATGGCAGTCCATTTAATACTTCCACGATCGTTCATATTAAGCCCCCACCCTTCTTTTAATCGGACCGCATGAAAGAATATTGTCCAGTCGAAACGACCTGACTTTTTTCCTGTAGTAACAATAAGCCAGAATAGACGTATCAGAAATATGAATAACACGAATAAACCGCTGTGTTACATTATTATCCTGGTCTATATAGAAAATAACTACCTTCTCTTTATTTTCCATTGATTGTAAAAACAACCCTTTCATGCTGCACCCCCTTTTTTTGGAACTAATGTTCTGAACGTATGTTCCCATTTTATCACAAACCAAAGATATGTATACAGTTAATTTTTGTTAACTTTTATAACCCGTAAGAAATCGAAAAAAACAGACCCCAAAGGGAGGTCTGTTTTTTATTACTTTATAGTTGGATATTACAATTCCTCGTCGTCTTCTTCTACATCTGTTTCAATATCTGTTTCTGTATCTGTTTCTGTATCAGTATCTGTTTCAAGGTCGTCAGAACCATCAGTTTCGGTACCATCATTCATATTCTCATCTGTTTCTGTACCATCTTCTACCCCACCGTTATTCGGATCCTCTTCCGGTGTTTCTACTGGAGGAGTTGTTGGTTCTTCAATATCTTCTCCACCGTCATCACAAGCAACCAGAACGACTGATGCAAATAATAGTGTACCTAACCATTTTAAACTCTTAGACATGTTATCCTTCCTTTCTTATCTTTTATATAGGGACTATTACCATTTAACAACAAGCTTAAACATAATTCTTCATAAAATCCGATCTTAAATTTTACTCCAATCCTTCCCCCACCTTCATTACAAACATTGTAAAAAAATTTAATGATTTACGATTCTTAAAAGCGGGCATTCTTTTAAAAACAACAAAAAACAAATGACCCTCCAATAAAAAGAAGGTCATTTGAAGGTAATCTCAGTGATTTTTATTACTCTATTCACTGCTGTCCAATAATTAGCTTTGGTGCATAGCTCACAGTTTCTCCCCCATAAAACTCAATAAAGTTTGAATCGAACATTCCAGGGGTCTCAGCTTTTAAACGAAATTGTGTAATTCCGTTCTGATTTATATGGGAAAAACTGCTGGCAGGAATTTCTACGTCTATATACTCGCCTTCTGCAGGATTAAAACTGACTATGTTAGATTTGGTTGCCATATCAGAATAATCGACTTGTTCAATCATAGAGCTGCTTCCAAATACACCTTGTTTGATATCCAATTGAAGCGATGAAACAATCCCTTGAGTGGATTTCGTATATAAACGAAGCTTTGCATATTGTAGGGGTTCTGTAAGGGTACTAGTATCGAAGGATAATATACCTCTATACGTATCTTCGTTATACATCCCCTTATCGCCAACCTTTATTGTTTCATTACTCTTCCCATCTGCAGTAAAACGCCCGGCATACCCGTCTTCATTACCATTTGAAGTAAGGATTGTTTCTTCCGACGATTGATCTGTGCGAATAATATATTCTTCCTGCCTGACCGCTTCCATACTGCCTTCACTATTTTGACTAAAGAATTTCAATATGGTGTTCTCCGTTATATTTATTGATTCCTCATAAACCGCAGAGTCAGTGTCTGGGTCTGTACCGTCCGTCGTATAATAGGTTGTTGCAGGTTCATCTGTAATAAGCTCTACACGTACAGAATCGTAATAGGTTCCACCGCTCGGATTTGCGATTGTTACAGGTACGTCAGGGTCTGGGTCTCGATCTTCTTCCCCACTAGAGAAGGTCTGAAAAAAATTCCACATCATCAGACTTGCATCAGGACCGCCCGGATCTGTATAGCTTCCCTGGGAACTACCTCCAGACCATGCATGCCCCATATCCTGGATCAATATTTTTTTCATCCACACCTGATCATCTTGACCTGTATAGTCACTTTCAGTATAGCTTTTACCAGATGGAACTTGGTAATTCTCCGTATGATCGGGTTCATCATCAATCCATCCATCGACAGAACCGGTTGCTGCCAGATCATTGGTCACTGCCCATTGTGAAATGACCTGGTGCCCATTAATACTGTTTACCGTATAGTCAGAAGTGCCATGAAAAACAATCACAGGAAGAACATCCGCCTGACTGCCCATTGCTTGGTAGGCCACTCTACCCTGCTGTTCTGGATCTGGTCCGCCACTGGACATAGCAGTGTAAGCCTCGCTAACGCTCGTCGCTGCTTTATACTCTAATCCTGCTCCAACTCCAATTCCTGAAAAAATATCCGGGTAGGTCGCACCTAAAATCACACTCATTGCAGCCCCTGCTGAGAGACCTGCAACAAACACTTGATCGTTATTAATCGAATAAGTTGAATCCAATGATTGGACCATACCAGCAATAACTGCTGGTTCACCACTTCCTCGAGATTGATGACTCGTTTCAAACCAGTTCCAACATTTGCTTGAGTTAGAACTAGAGTTTTGCTCAGGATAGAGAACAAGAAATCCTTTTTCTTCCGCAAGCTCATTCATCTTTGTCCCTGCAGCAAACTGCCCCGCATCTTGGGTACAACCATGCAGCATCACATATAATGGATAAGTCTGGCTTTGATCATATTGACTTGGTATATACAAATTATATGACTTTCCACCATAAGATCCTGAAATGACTTCACCTGCAGCATTTGTGGTAGTAGGCCAGACAATCATAGAACATACTAACAACAGACATAAACCAATAAACCAAGCTCGTTTTGCTTTTAACAAAAAAACAACCCCTTTCCATTGTTATTGAAATGGTAAGGGGTTACAGTTACAGATGGGTTACAATAAATTTCTCAAGTTCTTACTGAATGGGATGAATACTTTTTTGAAAGATAAGATAATATAGGTTTCCGGCAGCAATTAACTTTTTAACATAAACAGCCACGTCCAGCTCCGCTTTTGATCGTCCAGCTCCGGTTCCTAGAAACTTCCGTCATAAGCAATGGACATTCCAAGCGCAAATAACCATGCGCTTTCCAGGCCCTTGCTAGCATAGATTCTAAACAGTCACCTCCGCTTTTGACCGTCCAGCGAAAGCGGACGATCCCCTCGAGGTCTTAAGTAGAAACTGCCTGTGGCAAAGAACGCCACGGGTAGTTTCTACTTAAGCTTGTCGGGGGTGATCAAGGCGCTTGCGCTTTTGTTCTCTGTGGATAATCATGACGATGAGATATACTATTGGTGTAAGCAAAATAACAGCTAAGAACTTGAATAAATATTGCGTTACAATCAAGTCTCCTATTGCAGAAAATGGCATTGTTCCATAGAAAGCAATGGAAATAAATATGGTAGTGTCGACAAGCTGACTGAGCATTGTCGAGGCATTATTTCGCAGCCACAATTTTTTCTCACCATGTTTCGCCTTCAATTTATTAAAGATTGTCACATCAAGGTGCTGACTTATTGTATAGGAGATCAAGCTGGCAATAATAATTTGAAAGCTTCCCCCTAAAATCGTTTCGAATTCAGCCTGGTTTTCAAAAAACGGGGCAGCAGGCAGATTTATCGCTATAGAGATAAATATCAATGCCATCACCTGTGTGATCAACCCGGCCTGAACAGTTCTTCTTGCTTCTTTCTTCCCATAGATTTCAACGATGATATCTGTAATTGGATAGGTAAAAATATAAATAATGGCCGCTGCAGGCAGTACTGCAAAATCACCTATACCAAATAGCTTAACAGCCACTATATTGGATAGGATTAACAGGCCCACAAAAATTCCATTTAAATATAAGATCATTTCTCTTCAAGCTCCCCTTATCGATTATCAACTTTTTCCGGATTGAGATCATGGTTCATCAATCGATGATTTGCCATCTCCTCATACTTGGTTCCTGGCTGTCCATAGTTGCACCATGGGTCAATTGAAATCCCCCCACGCGGTGTGAACTTTCCCCATACCTCGATATATCTAGGATCAAGCAACTCAATCAAATCGTTCATAATGATATTCACGCAATCCTCATGAAAATCACCATGATTTCGAAAACTGAACAAGTATAGTTTCAGTGATTTAGATTCCACAATCTTCTTGTTTGGAATATAAGAGATATACATCGTCGCAAAATCCGGTTGATTCGTTATTGGGCAAAGACTTGTGAACTCCGGACAATTGAATTTGACGAAATAATCACGATCTGAGTGCAGATTGTCCACTGCCTCCAAAACCTGCGGTGCATACTCAAATGAATAATCCACTTTCTGATTTCCGAGCAGTGTCAAATCCTTCAAACCTTCTTTATCATTACGGCCAGACATTAAAAATCCCCCTTATAAAATGTGTACCCACACTTTCACCGGAGAGCAGCATAATCAATCTATTTAAACAAACGGATAAAAATTAAAAAGCCACATCCGAATATGGACATGGCGTATCGTCAAGTATCCATAGTTTTTTATAGAGGGTATCAGCTATGAACCTCTCCCGTTAATTGCACGGGTATTCTCTTCTTGAATATCATAAAGGACAATCAGCAAAAGGTCAAATTTGTTTTACCGGTCCAGAGGGACAGGTTCCTCGGTCCACCTTCATTCCAGCTGATACCCCACTGGACCTTTCCGTTTTAAATGCATCTTATCAGGGATAAAATCTCGACTTTTTTCCCCGTTTTTACTCTATAGGAAAATATCCAAACCGAATATGGTAGCTACCCCAAAAATCACGGTCCAAACTCCAATGCTGATGGTCAGCCATAGTGTGACCCACTTTTTCTCGGAACCAAAGGACATCCCAATGAATGCAGCAATATGGGTTCCAGTTAAAATCGGACCCAGCATAGCAAGTCCTGGCAGACCATACTTATCCCAAATTCTTCTTCCTCGATTGGAGCGCTTTGAAGGTTCCTTCCCTTTTTTCAGTTGACGCTTTTCGTACCACGTCCTCACCTTCTCAAAACCTATGATAACAGGGATGACTGTAAGTAAGTTCCCAACAAAAGCCAGCAGCATTACCCAGAATGGAGAAAACCCCCATATTATTCCCAATGGTATCACGAGTGCAATTTCCAGCCAGGGGACAGCTGCTCCTATAAAAATCAATATATATTCGTAAAGCATCATATTCTCCTTTACAAGCGAAGTTCAATCCACTATTATCCAACACAAATACCCCTAAAATCCTACCATCTGGTATAAAGAAATGAAAGCATAAACTAGTTTCTTCACAAACAACATACCTATTAGTCTTTCAATAAAAGAAAGCACTAACGGATACCAAAAACTCACCAGCCTGTTTTGGAGGATGTTTATAAGGTAAACTGAACATGATCATTATCCCATAGAACAAACATTCAAGCTAATTTTTGCATTATCCTCATAATAAAATCATGTACCTTAGAAAAATAGTCGCTCCCACCCCAGCTTGACTTATGCGGGTTGGTAAGTTGATACTTTCCTACCTGCCAAAAAACGCCAGCTCCCCCGGTATAGGGGGCTGACGCCTTGTTTCTTCAACGGAGCATGGATCTTTTCCGTTATCTCTTATATTACACGTACTGTAACAATGCCCGTGATTGTTTTGATTTCTTCCTCTAATTCAGAAATAATATTGCCGTCCAGATTATTGTCTATATCCACCATCGTGTAGGCATATTCACCACGGCTTCTGTTGATCATATCAGCAATGTTGAGATTGTTGTTCGATATAGCAGAGCTGATCTGACCGACCATGTTTGGAATATTGAGATGGAATGCGGTTATACGGCGTTTCCCTGTGTATGGGATTGAAGCATTAGGGAAATTCACTGAATTTTTAATGTTACCAGTTTCAAGATATTCTTTCACCTGACGGGTTGCCATAATCGCACAGTTCTCTTCTGATTCGCTTGTGGAAGCACCAAGATGCGGTACCGGAACAGCGTTTTTCATATTTAGTACACTTTCGTTAGGGAAATCAGTAATATATTTGCCTACTTTCCCACTTTCAAGCGCCTCAGCCATGTCCGTTTCATTTACAAGTCCCCCTCTGGAGAAGTTTAAAATATGGACTCCAGGCTTCATGATGCTGAAGGCTTTCTCGTTAAACATTCCGACTGTATCGTCCGTTAAAGGGACGTGAACCGTAATGTAATCAGACTCAGCAAACAATTCCTCCAATGTCATTGCCCGCTGCACGTTTCGGGAAAGCTCCCAAGCTGTATTGATTGAGATAAATGGATCATAGCCAATAACATCCATATCGAGATCTAGTGCATCATTTGCTACAAGTGCACCAATCGCTCCCAGTCCGATAACACCTAATTTCTTGCCTTTGATTTCCTTACCGACAAACTGTTTCTTTCCGGCTTCCACAAGACTTGGCACTTGGTCTCCTTTACCTTGTAACGTTTTTACCCAATTGACACCGGCAAATAAATTACGAGAGGATGCCATTAAAGACGTTAATACAATTTCTTTCACAGCATTTGCGTTGGCACCAGGTGTGTTAAACACCACAATCCCCTGTTCCGTACACTTGTCGACGGGAATATTATTAACACCAGCTCCAGCCCGTGCAATTGCCTTTAAGTTGTTGTCAAACTCCATTTCGTGCATATTAAAACTGCGGACAACAATCGCATCTGGGCTTTCACTTTCATCATCTATCATATAATCGGCATTCTTAAAAACGTTTAAGCCGCTCTCTGCAATGTTATTTAATGTTTTTATCGTTTTGACCTTGTCCAATGTCAGTGTGTTCATTACTTCTCCTCTTTTCTATTTATGTTTATTCTCAAAATCTCTCATGAATGTAACCAATGCCTCGACTCCTTCAACCGGCATTGCATTATAAATGCTGGCACGCATGCCTCCAACCGAACGATGGCCTTTTAATGTTTCAAGTCCTTTCACTTTTGCTTCCTTCACAAAAGCGGCATCCAGTTCATCTGAATCGGAAACAAATGGGATATTCATTAATGAACGGCTATCTCTTCGCACAGGTGATCTGAACATGGTGGATATTTCCAACGCGTCGTACAGGATTTGAGCCTTTTTACGATTTATTCTTTCCATTTTTTTTAATCCGCCAAGTTCTTTCAGCCATTCAAATACTAGCTTTGCCACATAAACCCCATATGTTGGCGGCGTGTTATACAATGAGCCACTGTTACTGTGTGTCTTATAATCAAGCATCGTCGGGCATGTCTCCATTGCACGTCCGATTAAATCTTCTCTAATGATGACAACTGTCAGACCAGCAGGCCCGATATTTTTCTGGGCACCTGCATAAATCAAACCAAAATCCGAAACATCGATTTGCTCAGATAATATATTGGATGACATATCCGCAACAAGTGGGACGTCACCAGTATCTGGAATCTCGCAATAACTAGTTCCTTCGATTGTGTTATTCGTTGTTATATGCACATAATCCGCTTCTGGGTCTATCATGCTTTTGTTGACAGCTGGTATATACGTAAAATTTTCATCCTCCGAGGAGGCGATAACGCGAATTTCACCAAATTTCTTCGCTTCTTTGATTGCTTTCTTTGACCAGGATCCAGTATTTACGTAATCTGCTTTCCCACTATTGCCAAGCAGGTTCATCGGCACCATCGCAAATTGCTGGGAAGCACCACCCTGAATAAAAAGTACGTTGTAATTGTCTGGAATAGCCATCAATTCTCTCAGCAACTGTTCCGCTTCGTTAATTATCTCTGTAAAAAGCTCGGATCGATGACTCAGCTCCATAACAGACATGCCTGAATTTCTATAATTGACCAATTCTTCCTGAGCCATTTCCAATACTTGCAGTGGAAGCATGGATGGACCTGCAGAGAAATTAAATACCCTATTCATTTAATCACCACATCCTATTCAAATTTATCTGTCCAACATAAAGAAATATTAGAAAACCTGGTTGTCACCAAGCCTTTCGTGACAGCGTTAGTTGCACTTATGGAGTTAAGAAAGTCTATACTTTTTTAACTACTAAAAAAGAGACTGGCAGCCTCCCAATCTCATTAAACGTCAAAATAACAAACAAACATTTGTTATTCTTCTGTCCTTTTGCCTGAGATCTTGAACCCTTCGGCGCTGCAATAGATGCATCCTCTCCAGAAGCTGCTCCTGTTATAGTGTAACCCACAACAATCATAGCTTTTTAACTATACAATTTTACTTTCATTACGTGTATATATGACTGTTAATTATGTATCGCCTCCTAAGTAAGCATAAAGAGGCAAGGGGATGATTCCCCTTACCTCTGCCCAGGCGATCGACTTTTCGATACATATGCTCCCCTGCGGTTATCCGCGTTTCGCCAGTTACATATGACCACTAAATTTGGATTAATCCTAACAAATTTTGCGCCTAATTGCAAGCCAAAAAATTATATTTGTTGGATAATAGATTAGAAACCTATGTTGCTGAAGAAAAATAAAAGTTTGTACTTGACCTTGATTTCCGACATTGTAATAATTCATAGGAAGCTCAGGATAAGAAGACAAACTTTTATGGGCAATTTTTTTCTATCTCCCCCCATTATTCCTCTTGTCTATTAATCTCTTTCTCCTCTTGCTTTTCAGGCCGTTGAATTCCCATCGCTTTCAAAAAATAAGCCGTTGGCAGCAGGACACCGATACTTGCTTCGAACAAAGATACAAACCTGGCCCTCCCTACCGGTACGAGATCCCCATACCCAATGGATAAGATAGTAACCCCACTGAAGTAAAGGAAGGTAAGAAAAGAGTCATCAGCTGGCTCCCCAGTCGGATCGTTTATTAAAAGAATATCTTCTTCCAAAGATAATAGTTTATACAATACAGCGAAGCCAACGGTCAGACCTATAAAGACGTAAAGCAGTTTGTAAAAAAGAGCAAAGCTGACATAGCTTTTTTTAAATTCTTTATTGGTAAAAAAGTAATAGATGTTGATAAGTAAAAACAATGTTGTGATGATGATTAGAAATTTCGACAGCACACTTACCTACTCCTTTTTATTAAATCTAATTCACATTAACTCCGGGAGGTCCACGGGTGGTCCACGGGGACAGGTTTAGTGGGCCACCTTCAAAGTGAAATTTCCTGCATTCGTGAAATAGCATTTGCATTTTTTGAATCGAATGGGTCTTTCAGTGCATTGAAGAAAGTCGACCTTAAAGGACTTCGATATTCCTTATCAGAAATAGCTAAGAGCGGGGCCCTTTAAATGTTATTTAATTCTTTTCCCTTTTTCCCAAAAATGCAATACAGAAATTTCATATGGATTCTATAAAAGCAGAAGTTTCCAGATAAAAAGAGTAAATTAGCTTGATTTTCCGTTATGAAAAGAGAAAGAAAGGCAACAATAAGGCATAATATTTTCTTTGTACACGGGAGACGAAAATTATGTCACTACAACTGCTTGAAATTTATGCTCCGAAAAATTTTTTAAATATAGATGAAATAAAGGATTATTTTTCCGTTATTTCCTATTGGTATTCGGAGGCGGAGAATGAAAAGCATTTGACACGGATTCTATTAGAAACCAATGATGTAGAAACAATGCTGGATTATTTGGAAAATTTGCCTGGTAGTGAAGACGTTTATCAAGTCATGCTGCTTCCGGTACAAACATATCTTCCAAGGAAAAAAGAGAAAGAAGAGGATAAAAAAAGAGATTTGCAGCGAGCAAGCCGTCAGGAATTATATACAACTGTTCAAGCGTCAGGCCAAATTAGTGTCAGTTATATTTGGTTCATCATTTTTTCGGCAATCGTCGCTACGGTTGGTATTATAAAGAGCAGTCCAGCGATTGTCATTGGCGCAATGGTAATTGCACCTCTAATAGGACCTGTAACAGCTGTTTCATTCGCTTCCGTCCTCGGTGATTTTAAGCTAATACGTCAATCGCTTTTAACTTCAATGGTTGGAATAGGTATACCAGTAATGATTGCTGCTGTATTTAGCTTTTTTTTCGATCCACCTGTTTATAGTGATGAGTTTCTTTCAAGAACAGATATTCAGATCATCGATGTAGTTGCTGCAATCGTCTCCGGTGCAGCTGGAGCCCTTTCTTTTGTGAAGAGGAACACGGGTGCACTTGTGGGGGTTATGGTTTCAGTAGCATTACTTCCCCCTGCTGTCGTATTCGGCATGATTCTAGGCAGTGGAAACTGGGTAGAGGCGCTTGTGCCATTTATTCTTTTAATGGTCAATGTTAATTCAATCCTCCTCTCCGCTGTACTCGTATTCTGGCTGAGCGGCATAAAACCAAACAACTGGCAGGATCTGCAGAAAGCGAATATTTCCAGGAAACTGTCCCTCTTATTTATTTCAGTAATTACAATTATACTTGTAACTGCTATTCTTTTTATTAATGTCGTATAAAGTTGGAGAGGTAAAAGGACGCAGGGGCGACGAGTTTAAGGCCCCGGCTTACCAACCCCTAAGCCTTAGGTAAATCAAGTTCCCGATAAGCGGCCTGATATTTTCCGCCTGAAGCAACTTCAGAATGATACAGAGCCTTAAGGGCATAGTTTTTTTCAAGATCATGCTCATTCATCAGCTCCTTTAATCGTTTTTGTAATTCTTTATTGCTCTTGACCAATCTTTTCATTTGAGATTCCATATATTTCATTAAAATTAACTCCCTTCCTATATTATAAAATTCAACAGGTAGCGTTAATTATATGCTTGCTTTCTTACATATCAAAAAATGCTTGCTCCCCAGCGCCTTTTAACAGGGGGGGAACACGCATGTATTTTCACTTCATCTGTTAAGTGTTTCATTATAAACTACTTTTTCCCTTGGTACATGTTTCTTCGGTTCTGGAGTTTCATTTGGATAGCCTAGGCCCAATGCAGAACCACACGGAATTCTTCTGGAATATCTTAATAGGCTTCTGACAAAATTCTCCCTATTCCCTGACTCCATTTCATCATAATCTGGTAAATAGCACATTATTTTCTAAGTGAATATGCTGGAAGGTATTTTCCTCCAATTCCGCTAATCGCCGATAGGTTATTCGGTAGGAACCACAGGCATTTGCAGGAGGTACAAATTCAGTTGCAATAGCTCTCATTTCTTTCAACATATCTCCAACAGCATTATGCTCTTCTTCCAGCTCTCCATTCGCCACTCGAATCTGTTCTAGTAATGTTTTTTTAGGATTTGCCTCGTATTGGTTAATCAATGGAAAAACTTCATTTTCCTCTTTAATCGTATGCTCTTCCATTTCTATTCTAAACACATTGTATAAATGATACAAACCTTTTAAATGTGGATGATTTTCCCCATGCTTGCTATAAATTTTTGTTACGAATTGACCCAATGCAGGAAGTTCTTCCATTAAGTATGCATGGTGGGTATGTCTGATATGATCTACCAGCTCAGAAAGTGACTTGCCATCCCAGTCAATGAGATGATGATCTTGTTTGTTCCATTGCTCAAACGCTGCATTTAACTTTTCTAAAATCCTATCTCCATCCAACTCTTTTTCCTCAAAACTTTCATTCAATGGTCTATTCCCGCCACAGCAAAAATCAATTTTGTTCTCTTTAAATAAATCACTTGCCTTCGGAAAAACTTTCACAATATTTGCTGGTGTATGTTCATCAGTAAAATTCACTATAACCCCTCCATTTAATAATTTGACTTGGTTATAGTGTAATCCAAAAAAACCAACCCGTCTGTGATACATATCACTGGATGGTGCCTGTCACTTCCCGGTTTTTGTCGAAAAAATATAAAAAAGATGTCGGCCTCCCTTTTTAGGAAGCTGACATCTTTTTAAAATTCCCTTTAAATAATCCCTTGCTCAATCATCGCATCCGCAACTTTAATAAATCCTGCTATATTGGCACCAGCTACAAGATTTCCTGGAACTTCATATTTCTCAGAATTCTCAACACTTTGTTGATAAATGTTTTTCATGATATCTTGTAATTTGTTATCGACTTCCTCTTGTGTCCAGGCAAGCCTTGCACTATTTTGGGCCATTTCCAAGGCGGATACTGCAACCCCACCGGCATTTGCTGCTTTAGCAGGGGCAAATAAAATGTCCTTATCCAGGAAAGTATCGACGGCTTCTTGTGTTGAAGGCATGTTTGCCCCTTCTCCAACAGCCTTAACTCCGTTAAATATCAGTAACTCTGCCGCTTCCTTTTCCAGCTCATTTTGAGTTGCGCACGGTAAAGCGATATCACATGGCACGGACCATATATTGGAACAACCTATTTCAAATGTAGCTCCAGGATGTTCTTTGACGTACTCATGAATTCGCTTGTTCTCCACTTCTTTTAATTGTTTCAGTGTATCAAGATTAATACCATCAGGGTCATAAATATAACCGCTTGAATCGCTGCACGCTACAACTTTTGCTCCTAACTGAACAGCCTTTTCCATCGCATAAATCGAGACATTTCCGGAACCGGAAACTACCACTGTGCTTCCGTCAAAGCTGAGTCCCTTATCCTTGAGCATTTCATCCACAAAGTAAACAAGACCATAGCCTGTCGCTTCTTTCCGGCCTAGACTTCCTCCGTAACCAATGCCTTTCCCAGTTAACACACCAGCTTCATATGCTCCTTTCAATTTCTTATATTGACCAAACATATAGCCGATTTCTCTTGCCCCTACCCCGATATCACCTGCTGGTACATCGATATCTGGACCAATATGCTTGCTGAGTTCTGTCATAAAGCTCTGACAAAAGCGCATGATTTCTAAATCGGATTTACCTTTTGGATCAAAATCAGAACCACCTTTACCTCCGCCAATTGGTTGCCCTGTCAAAGAATTTTTAAGGATTTGTTCAAACCCTAGAAATTTGATGATACTTGCGTTGACGGATGGGTGGAAGCGTAATCCACCCTTGTAAGGACCGATTGCACTATTAAACTGAACACGAAATCCACGGTTCACTTGTACATTTCCTTCGTCATCCACCCAAGGCACCCGAAAGGTAATTAAACGCTCAGGCTCAATCATTCTCTCTAAAACTCCTTGTTGGATATATTTCGGATTTTTCACAAGTACAGGTACTAATGAATCCAATACTTCTTTGACTGCTTGTTGAAATTCCAGTTCGTTCGGATTACGCTCTTCCACTACTTTAAATAAGCGATTTACATAATCCCTGGCATTTTGTGCTTGTGTCAATTCTAATTCTTTGAGTGCTTTCATATCAATCAGCCCCTAAATATATTTTAAATAATTGCTTTAAATACTGTTTTTTGTCGTATTTTCATTCTATAATGTTATAAATGATAGTTACAATATAAATTTACGATGAAATCAATGCGTTTAATGCATAAATTGATGGGATGATGGATTATGGAAATGAGACAGATTCAATATTTTATGGAGGTTGCGAAGAGAGAGCACGTGACAGAGGCTGCTGATGCCCTGCATGTTGCGCAATCATCGGTCAGCAGACAAATTTTTAATTTAGAAGACGAACTAGGTGTAGAGCTTTTATTACGGGAAGGAAGAAATGTAAAATTAACCCCAATTGGAAAAATCTTTTTTGAACGCATGCAACAAGCGACTAACTTAATGGAAGAGGCAAAGCGGGAAGTGAAGGAATATATGAATCCTGAAAAAGGAACCGTTCGAATCGCATTTCCAATCAGCATGGCCGCTCATACATTGCCTTCGATCATCTATGCCTTCCGTACAAAATATCCTGAAGCTAAATTTCAAATGAGTAATGCGCGCTATGGCGAATTAATCGATGGCGTGGTAAAAGGCCATTACAATTTAGCGATGATTGCACCAATGCCAACTAAAGAGAATGAGAAAAAAATTAAGGGAACCACCCTATTCACGGAAAATATCGTCGTACTTCTGCCCCTTTACCACCCATTGGCGAATAAAACATCCATCATGTTACAGGAATTGAAAAATGATCCTTTTGTTGCATTGCCTGAAGAGTATGTATTCCGGGATCAAGTTGTCGAAGCCTGTCATAGGGCCGGATTTTCGCCAAAAGTTGATTTTGAAGGAAAAGATATTGATGCATTGAAAGGGTTAGTGGCTGCTGGATTAGGAATCGCGTTGATGCCAGAAATGACGTTAGTGGATAATGTACCAAGGTCCACCGTAATGGTTCCATTAGCGGATCCAAGTCTCACACGATCCGTAGGTGTCATCTATCCCACCCAGCGCAAGCTGCTCCCAACGGAAGAATTGTTTTATGGCTTTTTACTTGAGACCTACGCAAGGTTGAATGAGTTCAGGAAATAGCGGGGCATGAGACAGATTTCTCGCCCCCTCCTGTGGCAGGTTAAAAAAATCAAGTAGCAAAGGCTTTCTCATAAGCTTCACGCAGCTCAGCCCCATTATCAGGCCAGGCTGCTTCTTTACCGTTGACTAATATGCCCAGTGCATCAAGACAGCGGTGCCACCCTGCAGCCGTCCTCACTGTCATGGATTGATTATCGAAGGTATGCTTAAAAATAAGACGGCACCCCTTGTCTTCCGATTGGAATTCCATGGATAGCAAATCTTTCACTTCACGAAATGCAAAGACATATGGAGGTACAAATTTTGTAATAATCCCTGCGTATGTCGATCCTTCCCCATCATCAAAGGTAATTTCTCCGCCCTCCCTATGATCCATATCTCCAGTCGCAAATGGATACCATTGGGGAAAGTATTCCGGATGAATAACCGTATTGAACACCTCTTCAGGCTGCTGGGCGAAAAAACGCTCGAATTTCAACGTATATTTTCCATCTGTTTCATGGTGTAATGTTCCGTATTCAACCATTCGTTTTTCCTCCTCGTAAAGACTTTACCTTTATGAAAGTACATCTAATAAATTAAAACCCTGTATATACCATAGTAACAGGAATAATTTATCAACAAAAGTGTTTGCTTTTTTATTAAAGTAATCATAAGTCATATCTGCGCACCAAACAAAATTGCAATAAACATCTTCAACATGATCAATATTTACTGCTTCTTCTAATCATTCCAATAATCACAGATACATGCTGCTCAATGTCATCCATTTAAAAAGCTTTTTGGACGGATTATAGATTTGTCAGGATGGACTAGGGTAAAGGGCTTAAATTATAAAAAATCCGAACTTTGCTTCAGAATTCTATCGTTAGAATTCGAATCAGTTCGGATTTTTTCTTCTTTATAAACTTCTATATCTTCTAATCTTTTGTCTTTTGTGAGGAGTTTTCACTTATGACCAGCCTCTTTTTATGAAGTTATTTAGTTTGTTCATTGTTAAAAACTGGTGAGTCTGCTCCCCAAATTATAAGCGATAACTTTAACCTTGCTGTTCTTCCCCATTTAATATTAGCTTAAAGGATATATTGGCGCTTAGGGAATCAGAAACTGAACAATATTTTTCCTCTCCCAGGCGTATTGCCCGCCAAACCTTTTTGCTGTCGATCTTGCCATCTACAACGAATGTCACCACAATCTCTGTAAAGCCTTTAGGTGCTTCTTCCTTTCGTGTGCCATCCGTTTCTATTTCTATTTTATCGATTTTGTCCAAATGCGGCCTTAATATCATCGTGACGTCAATTCCGATACAACCTGCCAAAGAACCGAGCAGCATTTCTGTGGGTGTTGCTCCTTTGCCCAGACCGCCATAGGCTTCTGTAGCGTCCATATTGATCGCATAGCCGGAGTCCCCAACAGCAGTAAACGCTCTGCCGCCTGTCCATGTTGTATTAATTTTCATTGTTGTCATCCCTCTCTAATAATTTAAACTGGTCCCCGGACCAACCGGAATGCCCATTAAATACCATATAACGAAAAATATCGTCCAGCAGACAAGGAAAATAATGGAATATGGCAGCATGAGCGACACAACCGTACCGACTCCATTTTGCTTCCCGTAACGCTGGGCAAATGCCACAATCAATGGGAAGAATGGCATTAGCGGGGAAATTATATTTGTTGATGAATCCCCTATTCGATAGGCAACCTGAGATACTTCGGGAGAAATCCCCATTTGCATAAACATCGGTACAAATACAGGTGCCATAATCGCCCACTTCGCTGAATCCGCGGCGATAAATAGATTGATGAATGTCGTTGCGATAATTAATGCCACAAGCAATAATACCCCATCAAGCTGGATCGCCTGTAATATTTCAGCACCTTTTACCGCGATGATTGTCCCTAAATTTGTATAGTTGAATAATGCCACAAACTGTGCAGCGAAGAATATCAATACTATAAATCCCGCCATCGTTTCAAGCGAAGCTGTCATAAGACTGGCAATATCCTTATCATTTTTGACTGTTTTGGTTACAATCCCATACACAATACCTGGAACAAGGAAGATGATCATCATAAGAAAAATAATACTGCCCATAAATGGGGAAGTGATGATGCTTCCTCCCTCCCCTCTTAATGGGGCATTTTCAGGAACTACCAATAGGAGAATTGCGAGTATTACGAGCAAAATGGAAATATTCGCCCATAACAGCCCTTTCTTTTCAATCCCGGAAATCTGCTGCTGGGTCGTCGTTTCCGCCTCAGTCGGTACATATTTTCCTAACTTCGGTTCGATAAGCTTGTCTGTAATAAGCGTACCGAGTATAACAATTAAGAAAGTCGAAGCAAACATGAAAAACCAGTTATCTGTCGGATTTACCACATAGTTCGCATTTAAAATGTTTGCAGCCTCTGTGGAAATACCGCTTAATAAAGGATCGTTTGTACCTAAAAAAAGATTGGCAGAGTATCCTCCTGATACCCCAGCAAAAGCAGCAGCTAATCCTGCAAGCGGATGCCGGTTGAATCCAAGAAATATGATGGCCCCGAGCGGCACGAGAACAACATACCCTACAGATGCTGCAACATTTGACAGTACTCCCATTAGCACGACGAGCGGCGTTACAAATTTCCTCGGTGCTTTCGTAACGGTGTTCGTCATCATCGCACTGATATACCCGCTTTTCTCAGCGACACCCACCCCTAACATGGCTACCAACACAGGTCCGAGCGCCACAAAAGAGGTGAAGTTGGAAACAACATTGGAAAACATATATGCAATGCCCTCAGGAACAAGCAGACTGACTGCTTCTACCGTAAGCATTTCGGTCTCGTTCGTTTCATTATTCACACCTTCAAACGTGACGCTAATTCCATTCAGGTATAAAATGTGAGAAACGGCAATCACTATTAACGTAAAGAGGATAAAAATGGTTACTGGGTGTGGCAATTTATTTCCTTTTTCTTCTATAAAATTTAGAAAACGAATAGATCTGGATGTTTGAGTCTTATTCACGTTTATCCCCCTGGTTGAATTATTTCGGTTCTAAGTATACACATTGAAATAAATATGTCTAGTAACTATTCTCAGGCTCCTTATGAATCTGTTCGTGTTAAAAACATTTTGCTAAACTTCACTTATTATATGAAATAATTGCAGTAATTAATAAAGGCTGACAACAAAGGAGAACTAATAGATGACAAAAACACTTATCCTGGCTTCATCGTCACCCAGAAGGCAGGAAATTCTGAACCAAATACAGCTTCCCTTTTCTATCCGTAAACCGAGTACAGATGAATCGCAAGTCACCACAAATGACCCAGCAGAAAAAGTAAGCCAATTAGCTTTACTGAAAGGTCGAAATGTCTCTATTGACAATAAGGATGAAATAATCTTATCTGCTGATACCATTGTTTCTCATAATCAAAAAATATATGAGAAACCAAAAGACAAGGAAGAGGCTTACCAAATGATTTCTGCGTTAAGCGGAAGTATACATGAGGTGTTTACCGGTGTCATGATACGCTCAATAAATGATAGAAAAGTATTTGTTGAACGAACAAAGGTTGAATTTTGGCCTTTATCGGAAGAGGAAATAGAATGGTATCTATCCACTGACGATCCGTATGATAAGGCAGGTGCTTATGGAATTCAAAGTGTTGGAGCTATGTTTGTTAAGCAGATAATAGGAGATTATTATAATGTGGTTGGATTGCCTATTTCGAGGGTGGTTAGGGAACTGAGAGGATTTTCTGTGTATCCTGAGGATGGTTCCAATACACATTTAGTATAAGTATGGTGCATACTGTGTGGATGCCAACTTTAATTACTCAATAGCGTATTTTATTCTTTCACCAATAACGACTCTAACTTTTGTTGTCACTATTGTCGTTCTTCTATACAAAAAGAAGTAACCGCCTGCCCGACCAAGGTTAGCGATTACTTCTACAAGTATCTGATTAAATGTTCATGAAAGTGAGCATTCAATCAATTTCTCTTTTCCTTTTGATTGCCACTTACAAAGTTTTGAATATACTCTAGCTGTTCTTCACTCGGTTTTGTCTTTTTTACGTCCTGAAATTCAGCAACAGCTTTATCAAGGGAAACTTTCCCACCGACAATTTCACCGATACTTGTTAAATCATCAAAGAAGCTTTCCATTTCTTCTTTTTTCTTCGGATCTTGATGACCGGTCACATACCAATTAACATCGTATTTTTTTATTTTAGCTAGCAGGATATTGAGTTCATCCTTATCATAACTCCATTCACCGCTATAAAAGTCCTGATAGATGCAGTCTCCGAGAAACATGATCTTTTCCTCTGGAATATAAATAATCGATGAATCGTCAGCATGGACTCCGCCAACATGTTCAACCACACAGGTTATGCCGCCCAAGTCGATTTCGAACTTATCATTAAAGGTTATATCCGGTCCCTTCACTTCCAAATGCTCACGTTCAGGCATTTCGCGTTTGATAAAATCTCTGCAAAATTCAATCTCTTCTCCAGTTTCAACTCGTTTATCTAATGAAGCGTCATCCCATTTTAAGGTTTTCATATGATCTATTTTCTTCTTCGTTTCCTCATGACTTACCGTTAACAAATCCATCGTTTTAATACCGAAAACATGGTCCCAATGCCAATGCGTAATGACAACAAACTTTAATGGAGATACATCCATTTCTTCGACCAGACGGAGGAAATCGTCAGCATGCGCAGGTGAGTTGCCTGAATCAACAACCAAGCTAAATTTCTCTCCGCAAATTAATCCTAATGCGGGACGGTCCGTTTCTGAATAATGAGGCATATAATAAACTCTATTTGCAAGATTTTTCAGCATTTAGCTACCTTCTCTCTTATTTTTCTTAGATGACTATTTCAAACGATTTCAGGATTAATATACGCAACAACGTAGGAACAACACGCCCCATCATAGCATAATTTGAGCCCAACTGGTATTGAAAAGACTGACTCCTGCATTGCTGCCAATCTCTCAGCCTTATTTTAAAACCCATGGAAATGACGAAGATTTAAAGCGATTGATTTCGTTGCACTTATACAGACAGGGAGGTACTATTTCGGCTTCTTGAAAGATGAGGGAGGATTGTTATTTTTTATACAAAAAGAAGTAATTGCCCATTCTGGCTAAAATGGCGGAGCATCACCAGCTTGGTCAACGCTCTTATTTTCAATAATATCAGAGAAACATGCTCAGAAGACTTTAGTGGATAATTTCTTACATAAATGTTATAGATAAGAATATATCGTGCTTCGATTCGGCAAATAATAAATAACTGGCAGTATGCTGGAAATATGATCACTTGGGGGACTCACAATGGAAGAAGGCATTTCATTAAGCGCTATGAAAGCTTTGGTAGAAAAGAAATTAAAGAAAAAAACAATCGTAAAGGTAATGTGGAATGACACTGAGAAAATGACGTTATTAATTACCCCAAATATGAAAATCAATTCCTTTATCTATGGCGAAGAAGAAGGATATTTATTTTTTGATAATGAGGGAAAACTTATTGAGTATGAAATTCCATGTATTCTGTCAGAAAGAGACTTGATAGATGGAAAAGTGATACTTCGTGGAATAAAGGGTGAAAAATAAACGGTAAATCAATAATCCCCTATCTAACGAAGATAAAGCATTTTGAGAGTACCTAATTTGTATTAGCTCACAATAATAAAGAACTGAAAGATCTGCAATTTATAAGCAATTTTGGTTAACGCTATACCAGCAGCCCCCACATTACAATTTCCGAGTTAAAGTGGTCTTACATGCTGTATAGCGTCTTTATCTGCCGTATAACAAGTTTATCTGGCCGGGAACGGTTCAGCCACAGCTGGAAAAGCACATAATTATAGATACAAAACCAGTTACATCACACTTTATCTCAAATGCGATAAAAGACTTACAGGGAGTCCAGAGTCATCTTAAGCATTTTATCAGTTCTCTTAACGACCTCTAACGACCTACCTATCTCTGTACTTCATTCCCAATCCCTTCAAAAAGTTCCTCGCATAGCGATCGCCACATACCCTATAATTACTGTGCCCTTCTTTCCTCAGTAGTGCACTTAACTCTCCTTTAGTGATGTCTACCCCTGCTTTTTCCCATATCGCCAACATGTCTTCTGTGGTAAACTTCAACGCTATTTTCAATTTTTTCAGCATGACATTATTCACGCTGGCATTATTCTTTATCATGATTGGCGGGCGTTCCGGCTGGCCAGGCTTTATCTCCTGTTTTCCTCTTTTAAATTGAATAAGACCGTTTAAAAATGACTCCAGCATGAGATTATCACAAGGTATACTTTCTACATTCCTGTCTTCGTAATCAAAATCTTCATCATAATAACCTTCAGTTTTTGTGAGAATTTTTTGCACTTCTTCTTTTGTTACCTCGATACCGCCAAATTTAAATATCTTTACCATATCCGCATCTTTTATATCAAGTGCGTATCTTAATCGAATTAAGATGTCATTATTATTCATATCCATCATTTTTCCTCCTAATAGTTACAGGGTGTGCGGGATTCATTAAGTTAATAGTTTATCACGTTAGTGTCATGTTTTATAGTTTTGCCTGAATTGAGATTTATATAATAGTACTGCTGGTTTCATTCCAATTAGATACGAACTGAGAATATCCCCCTGCATTAAACGTGGATGATATACTATTGATAATAGTAAGCTTTACTCATATGTACTGGAGGAATTCAAAAATGACCACAAAACTTTACTATACCTCACCAAAGACAGCAGAATGGCAAACAAAGATAAAGCAAGTAAGAGAAAACAAAAATGACTATTATGTCATACTTGAAGAGACAGCCTTTTATCCCCATGGTGGCGGGCAGCCCTGCGACTTAGGAAGCTTGAACGATATTGCTGTTTTGGATGTATTTTTGGAAGGAAATGAGGTTGTCCACAAATTGGAACGTCCTCCTGAAACAATGAATGTCACCTGTAAACTGGATTGGAATAGAAGGTTTGATCATATGCAGCAGCACAGTGGGCAGCACTTGCTTTCTGCTATTTGCCGGGATCTGTTTCAGGCAAAAACGGTTAGTTTCCATCTTGGAACAGAAGATGTAACCATTGATGTAGATCAGAGCAACCTGACACAAAATCAGCTCCATATGATTGAACATGAAGTAAATAAACAAATTTTTCAGAACCGTCACCTACATAGTTATTTTGTAACCAATGAACAGCTTCAAAGTATCCCGCTTGTGAAGCAGCCAACAGTAATAGAAAATATCCGCATTGTAGAGATTGAAGGCATTGAATACAACGCCTGTGGTGGTACGCATGTTTCTCAAACGGGAGAGATCGGGATAATCAAACTTTTTAAAACGGATAAGTTGAAAGACGCCACCAGAATTCATTTTAAATGTGGCTATCGGGCATTGAACGATTTTAATGCAACATTGGAAATTACCGATGTCCTCTCCGATAAATTCAACACCCGTAGAAAAGATATTCTGGATCGCTTTGGTAAGTGGGAAAAGGAACATCATGAACTGCAGAAACGGCTTTCCGAGCTGGAAGAGCAAAATAACAGCTATTTGGAAAAAGAACTGCTCCACAACGTCGAAGGCAATGTTCTTGCACATATCTTCCCTGACAAATCACTAAAAGAGATGCAAAAAACAGCAGCAAAAATAGCAGCAGAACACCAGTTAATCGTATTGTTTGCCACTACCGCCGAAAATAAAGTTCTCCTGGCCCATGATGGTTCTATGTCACTTTCATGTGGTGCTTTCTATAAAGAACATATATCCACGTACAATGGAAAAGGCGGGGGAAACGCTAAATCGGCCCAGGCAGGGTTTCAATCAAGTGAAGATGCTTTGGAATTCTTTCATTTCGCCTATAAAAGGATACGATAAGGAGGAAGATCAGTATTGTTCCTCCTTATCAAATCCACATCACCTTCTTAACAGTAATTGAAAAAAGACCATCCTATGTAAACATACAAAAGGGATGGTCTTTCCAAAAGCAATTGCACTATTTTTTTATTGGTGTGCAAACGGCATATAGATTTCCGGATGAGTCAGACATATTTACTTCAATAACCTTATATCCCCCATCATTTATCTGGTTGCTCGCCAAACGAATCATTTGCTTTGTTTCCATAGGTCCTCTTCCTTTCTAACTAATTCCTCACACAGAAGTTATTATATGCAGGAAGGCTGGAAGTGTGCACGATTTTTTAGTTTCTCCTAGATCAAGCAACACTGCCTTTTTCAAAAAATCACGTTATATCTGGCTGAAGACTTAAAAACGATTAAAAGAACATCATGGGGATGAAGTTCCAAACTTGACGAAAAGATGGTGAAATGATCTTCATAGGGGTAAGAAGTTCAAAATGCGATTGAAAAGCTAATGAAATGACCTTCATCATGGCTATGAACATCAAAATGAGATGGAAAAGCTAACGAAATGTCCTTCATCATGGCTATGAACATCAAAATGAGAGGGAAAAGCTAATGAAATGACCTTCATCATCGCTATGAACATCAAAATGAGAGGGAAAAGCTAATGAAATGACCTTCATCATCGCTATGAACATCAAAATGAGAGGGAAAAGCTAATGAAATGACCTTCATCATCACTATGAACATCAAAATGAGAGGGAAAAGCTAATGAAATGTCCTTCATCTTCACTATGAACATCAAAACGAGATGGAAAAGCTAATGAAATG
>NZ_LQNF01000013.1 GCF_001618145.1 Oceanobacillus damuensis | reverse complement strand
GTTCTGTATTTTGATCCTTTAACGATTTCTAGAGTTTCATCTAGAGGTTTCATCACTAGTTCCAAATTCGGGCGCCTGTTTATTCCAAATGAAATAATTTCACCATTAAACATATCCATAATTGGATTTAAATATAATTTTCCGTCCGTACATTTAAATTCAGTGATATCTGTCGTTAGTTTTTGAAGTGGTACATTGGTGTAAAACCGACGATTGATACGGTTTTTGGCAACCTTCCCGATGGTACCTTTATAGGAACGATACTTGCGTGTTTTTGTCCAGAACTTTTTGCCTTTAAGTCCTAGTTTCTTCATGATACGTTGAACCTTCTTATGATTCACTTTATATCCACGGTTTCTCAATTCTAGATGAATACGACGGTAACCATAATTACCGTTATGCTCGTTGAAAATGGATTGAATGAGTACCTCTAGGTCCTGATCTGGATTTTCCTTCTTCATCATTTTTATATGATAATGGTATGAGGACTCAGGGATGCCAACTACTTGTAAGACATCTTTTAATTTGAATTCTTCTTTGAGTTCGAATGATAGCGCTGCTTGTGCTTTTCTAGATAACCCTCCGGATCCATCTGAAAAGCTCGCAACTTTTTTAAGTATTCTACCTCTAAACGAAGAAGTTCATTTTCTCTTTCAAGTTTTTGTTCGTTTGTCATTTCTTTTTCTTTAACTGTCTGCTTTTTTACTTGTTTATTTTTTCTATTCTTAGATGTATCAGACATGGCTAGCAATCCTTTCGTTTTACACAGGTCTTCAACACCACCCTTACGAAAAGCTTTCTTCCAATTAGCTATCATAGTAGGATTTTTCATTCCAAAATGAAGGGCTGTTTCCGTTTCTGAATAACCTGTTCTCTCCATAAAGCTTAATACATTTAGCTTCAATTGAACAGAGTAAGTTTGCTTCTTTTTCGTACTTTTCAAGCCATCTTCACCAAAATCCTCATATATTTGTATCCATCTACCGACTTGTGATTTTGATTTTATACCATGCTTCTTAGCTAAAGCTCTAATTCCTAAATATCCATTTTGATACTCCTTAACTACTTTTATCTTTAAATCATCGCTATATTTTTTGACCATAATAGAACACCCCAAAAGTTAGTTTTTTACTCTAACTTTTGGGGTGCCCCACAGAACCATGGTCCATTTCAGCCAATTTACAGGTCCTAGGGGACAGGAAGAGACCGCTGAAAAAAGCACCTAAAAAAGGTGCTTTTTTCAATGGCCTCGGAAGGAACCACGGTCCGTATAATTACGGGCTTAAGAGATCAGTCCCCACCACTTCAGCGTGTTTATTAATTTGATTTAATAGTTGGACCAGGGAACCTGTCCCCATCGGTCCACTGTTCTCCCGGCATGGTTCATAAGTTTTATCCTGAAACAATAGGGTAAACATATACTGTAACCATTTGTAAAGGAAAGGGTGGTTTCAGATGGATAAGTCACAACAGTATCAACCAGCAGAAAACAAACAGCTTTCAGATGCACAGGAAGTACACTATTCGAAGGAATTTAAACAGGCTGATATTGCTGGTGGGTTTCGTAAACCTCGGAAAAAATAATAATTATCAAGCGTGATTTATGTTTATGAACTAAAATTGTCACTGCTTTTGAGTGGAAGTTAGGGCAGGAACCTTACTTATTGGGAAGGTTCCTGTCCTTTTGTGGTCCAAGGGGGTGGTCCAAGGGGACAGGAACCATGGGCCAGAATGTTTATGTGGGAATTTGCTAGGCAACCATTTTTCTCGTCAGAAAAATGAATGTAAAAACGAAAATAAATTAATCGAAATATAGATTAAGGGCGCAATTCTTATCTAGAATAGCGCCCTTCTATGAAATAATCATTCACCCTCTTATAACTAAGAAAAAACACGAATTCGCTTTAAAATCGTTCATTCAAATCAACTTTAATTTCCTTCCTCAATCATTTCCCGAATTATTTCCGGATTTGTGCTACTTGTGATTCTTCTCTTCACAAAATACCTAAAGTCTACGATTGCCTCCTAATCTTATAGACCTTTTAGTTTAAGGAATAAAAAAAGGATTACGTATTATAGTAAGTCAAAAGTTATAGTGAAATGGTATTGCTTTTTTTTACACAAAGTTTGCCCCACGTCCATAATCCATACATATTAAAAACCTATACTTATTTATAACGTAGAAAAATTGGAGGATGAGAGATGAAAAAACTTGTGATTATTTTATCATGCGCATCGCTATTTTTGTGTTCTTGGTTTATACAATCAAGTACTGCTGATGCGAAGGAACCAAGAAAAGCAACAATATTATATTTTAACGATGCCCACGAAATTAGCCCGGTTGTAAACGAGTATGGCGACCGTGGTGGTGTCGCTCGACTTAAAACGGTAATCGACCGTGTGAAAGAAGATAATAAACATACCGCTGTTGCTTTCGGTGGTGATTTGGGTGGTGGAACACTCTTTGGGGGTGTATACAAAGGGTTTCCCATTGTAGAAGTGTTTAATCAAATAGGAATTGATATTGCCAATTTTGGGCAGCACGATTTTGACTTCGGTTCAGAGGTGACAGAGGAGTTAGTTGAAGCATCAAAATTTCAATGGATTACTTCGAATTTAACAGATCCAGAAGGTAATTCATTTGCTAATCTGCCAACCTATCAAATTATCAATCAACGTGGTATTAAAATTGGAATAATTGGTTTAACGGATGACATGTATACGACCACAAATGACGGGAAGGTTATTCAGCAGGATATTATTCCTTCAGCTAAAAAAGCTGTCGAGCAAATCAAGAGAAAAGAAAAAGTTGATGTGATTATTGCATTAACACAGGAGTCTCTTGAGAAGGACAAACAATTACTAGATGCTGTACCAGAAATTGACGCCGTATTTACAGAAGAAAAAGCAGAGGACAGGTCCTTTATTATCGAGCATGGTAACGATTATATATTAGCACCAGAAGGAAATATCGGTTCCGTGATTCGCTTAGATATTACGAAGCATGCGAAGGATATTAACCTTGTTCCTACTGTTATTGAAGTTGATCACACCGTTCCAGAAAATCCAGAATTAAAAGCGTTAGCTGACTATTACCAAAACAAGCTGGAAGAAGATTTAGGCCAAACGATTGCGCAAGTAGAAACTTCTCTAGATTATGGAGATAATCATGAATCAAGATATGAGGAAACCAATATTGGTAACTTTGTAGCGGATAGTTATCGTGATCATTTTTACGCTGATATTGGACTAATGAATGGTGGGGGAATTCGTACAAGTATTCCAGCTGGAGAATTCACTTTACGGGACGCATACGCGATTTTACCTTTTGGCAACAAAGTCATTCTTGCTAATGTAAAAGGAGAAACAATTCAGGCTGCATTGGAGAATAGTGTCTCACGTGTAGAAAGTTTAGGCGGAGGGTTTTTACAAGTATCTGGAATCCATTATTCATATAATGCAAATCATCCAGTTGGAGAAAGAGTGCAGTCCGTCACAATTAACAATGAACCCATTGATTTAGAAAAAGACTACCTCGTTGCCATGCCAAATTATATTTTCCATGGTGGAGATGGCTACACAATGTTTGCTGAAAGCGAGATTCTAGTAGACGACACCAATGCTCAAACAGATGCGGAAGTGCTGATTCAATATGCAAGCAAGCTAGGTACGATTAACGCAAGTTTAGAAGGGCGGATAGTGGTGATTCAGTAGGTTGAATCATTTACTAAATATTGATTCCTAACAAAAGGAAATCGTGGGTCAGATTCGATTTGTTTTGCGATTATTGCTTTTAAGCTTATTGCTAAAATAATAATTACATCGCTGCATAAAGCGGATGGGCGGTTGGCACTCCCTGAAAGAAAGGGGGTGTATATATCGTGGTGACTTATGACGCAATGGATATGCTGTTTCAATTTGGCATTTTCTTAGTTGCGACATTTACAGCAGTTGTCACAGTCATTATAGTTGTCACCAATAGAAAAAAGAAGTAATCACCCATCCGCTCTGGTCCATAGAGTAGGGTAATTACTTCTTCTTGATTGAAACACCAAATGCAATTGGCCAGCCGCTCTTCATGCGGCATGTAGTTGCTTGGGTTGAGTGTTACAGTACTCAGCCTATTTTAATTTTACTATAATTCTATTCATATTATACATAACTTACATTTGTTTGTGCAATTATTTATTATAATTTGGTCGGTGAAGGACCAGAGGAAGGTCCATAGGGACAGGCACCGTGGTCCATTTTTGTAGGTTAGGGCGAGTGTGTTGGCAGTGCCTGGTTTCTCTGCTCAATATACAGACCTCGACAGTGGAGAATGAGTTTAGTGCTCACTCAGCATCTATCATCTGTTACAAGTATAATATAGGTGTGTTTTGATCTACTAGTCGAAATAGGATCACTCCCTGGTCCGTTGTATTAGTTGGACCAGGGTTCCTGTCCCCGCGGTTCCACATGCTCCCTCTTCGGCCTATTCAACAATAAAAAATAGTTCGCTCCTATCACTAATGTCCAATAAATTCATTTTTTTCTGATTCTTACAGCGGAATACGTGGGTACCTTCGATTTTCTAACCTATTTAATGATACTAAATTAACAATCGGTAAGCACTGTTTTAAAATTAGCCACTCAATAAAAATAATTTCCGAATTATAATAAAATATAAAATTTTTTTCTAAAAAGTCTTGCTATATAATTATCAAACAATTACAATTAAATTAAGGAAGCGGTTTCATATAGAGGTAATTTCCGTTTTCACAATTAAAAGGGAGGAAAAAAGAAATGAAAAAGAAATTTTCATTTACATTAGTTACTGCTTTACTTCTAGTTGGTTTAATGGCTTGCAGTGGTGAGGATGAAGGTAATGCTACTTCAGAAGCTGGATCATCTGGTGAACTGTCAGGGAAAGTGACAATGTGGACTGCCTCTTTGTCTGGTGAGCCATTCGATAGTTACTTTGCGGATTTAGAAGCAGCATTTGAAGAAACGCATCCAGATGTTGATGTCGTCATAGAAGATATTCCACAAAACGAAATAGAACAAAAAGTACTTACTTCACTAACTGGTGACGATGTCCCAGATGTGGTTAACTTAGCACCACGTTACATGATTAATATTGCTGCTCAAGGTGGGCTTTTAGAGTTAGATGACTTAGTAAGTGAAGAAGTGCAAAATTCATATCTGGAAGGACCTTTTAAAGCAGGTTATTTTGAAGAAAATTTATATGCCTTACCTTGGTATTTAACAACTACGGTGAGCTGGTACAATAATGAACATTTTGAACAGGCTGGAATTACGGAAACACCTAAAAGTACACAGGAAATTTATGATACAGCAAAGGCTATTACAGATGTAACAGGTAATCCTTCTTACTTCCAAATCATCAACCAAGGAGACACAGTAATCGAAAAAATGATTTCCATAGCTAATGGGGATCCGATTGTAGAAGAAGGAAAAACAGTATTAGCTGAAAATGAAGAGATCGTTGAATTCTTCACGCTAACACAAAAAATGTATGAGGAGGGTATTATGCCACAAGAAAATGCAGAGGGCTCTTTCTCTACTGCACAAGAACTATTTATGGCAAATAATTTATCCCTTCTTGAAAGTGGTGTAACTTTCTTAGGACCGCTTGAATCTGGGGCACCAGATGTATATGAGGCATCAAAAGCTGGTCAACCGTTGAATGATCTTGACGCACCAGTGAATGTAGCTGTCATGAATTTCTCTGTTCCATCGAAAACAGATAACCCCGATGCAGCAGTTGCATTAGCGGAATTTGTAACGAATGCTGAAAATCAATTAGAATTTGCGAAAGTTGCCGGGACGGTACTTCCTTCTACTAATGAATCCCTGGAGGATGAATATTTTACAAATCCAGGAGATTCACCTAAAGCGTTAGGAATGTTAGAAGCTGCGACTTCACTTGAACGTTCGAAAGTGTTGATTCCACCGGTAGAAAATTCTTCTGAGCTTTATGAAATTGTTAAAATGGCTTTTGTGAAAAATATCCAAGGGGATATGACTCCTGAAGAAGCATTACAGGAAATCTCTGAAAAATGGGATGCATCCTTTGAAAAGGCTGGTTTAACGCCAACATTCTAACACAATATAAAAATTGAAGAGACTAGCAGCCTTGCTAGTCTCTAAATTCAGGAGGGGATACGAATGAGTAGACGTCCTTTCTCAAAAAAGAGTCTAACAACAGCTATTATACCCTGGTTATTCTTACTTCCATCAATTGTGATATTAGTAACGTTTTTGGTAATACCCATTATGGAGGCATTTTATTGGAGTTTTCTAGATTATAAGATTATAGCGGATACCAGTGAATTTGTTGGGTTTGCTAATTTTAAAGAAATATTCTCGGACGAGATGTTTTGGAAGGCTTTTGTAAACACAATCTTATATGTTGCCATTGTTCTTCCATTAAATATATTTCTTCCCATGATTTTAGCTGTGCTAGTTAATCAAAAAATACGTGCTGTCGGAGCATTTCGGGTGCTTTATTATTTACCCGTTGTAACGCCAATTGTCGTAGCTGCATTAATGTGGAAAATGCTCTATTCCCAGAATGGCACTGTCTCCAACATTTTGGAAACACTGGGTATTATTGATTCATCCATGAATTTCTTAACGAATACAACAACTGCACTTATTGCGGTCGCCTTTATTACCGTTTGGAAAGGGCTTGGTTACTATATGATTATGTATCTGGCAAACCTACAATCTATCCCAAACCAAGTTTACGAATCAGCAAGTATTGACGGTGCGAATAGTATGCAAAAATTCTTTAAGATTACTGTGCCAATGATGGTTCCTTCCATGACATTGGTTTCTGTCCTAACCATTATTAACGGGTTAAAAGTTTTTGAAGAAATAGCCCTCACAACCAATGGAGGTCCAGCTGGGGCAACCACTACTCTTGTTATGTATATTTACGATAAGTTCATGAATTTGGATGTGTCGATTGCTTCTGCCGCTGGGTTAGTATTATTGGTATTAGCCGTTATCGGATCTCTCATTCAAATGAAGCTAACGAGTGGTCGAGAAGATGACTTAAAGGCTTAAAAAGGAGCTGAAAGAAAGTGAAAGCAAAGGCACAAGCAAAGAAAGTTATCCTATATATTGCCATGCTAGCAATTTGTGTCATTACAGTGGGTCCATTTTTATATACATTATTTATTTCGTTAAAACCCGCAACACAAGGGATTTATGATGGCTTGTTACCTACTAGGCCAACATTTGCAAATTTTTCCGATGCATTTTACAAGACGGATTTCGTACGCTATCTTCTAAACACTGCCATTGTAACCGGAATAGCCGTACCATTTAACTTATTATTCAGTAGTATGGCTGGGTATGCACTTGCCCGTATAAATTTTAAAGGAAGAAGTATTGTCCTTACGCTTATCATCTCAACGATGACCGTCCCTTTCCAATTATACATGGCTCCCCTATTCCAAATCGCTGGTGAGCTCGGATTAAGAAACAGTTATGTAGGTTTAGCTGTACTGCAGATTTCTACTGCATTTGGTATATACTTTATGCGTCAAGCATTTTTGACAGTTCCTAAGGAATTGGAAGAATCCGCTTATCTGGATGGAGCCAATCGTTTTCAAGTATGGTGGAAGGTTGCTATGCCATTAGTGAAACCGACCTTAATTTCACTGGCAATCTATACGTTTACCTTTACATGGGGAGATTACTTATGGCCTCTCCTTAATACAACAGAAAGCAGCATGTATACATTATCAATAGCGTTAGCACAAATGTCACAGAACTTTGATGGAGGAAATTTAAAACTAATAAGTGCCGCTTCGATCTTAACTACGATTCCTAGTCTGCTAATCTTTATCTGGTTACAAAAATACTTTATTTCCGGACAAACGGATGGAGCAGTTAAGGGATAAATACACAATTAAAATTTGGCTGGGTCACTAACACGTGATCCGAGTTTGTAAGGAGTGGTACAATGAGAGATTTTATCGCATTCGACATAGGTGGTACGTTAATTAAATATAGTATTCTCAAAGAGAATGGCAGTATTCTTTATAAAAATGAAGTCCCTACAGAGGCATATTTAGGGGGAACCGAAGTAATCGATAAAGTGAAAAAAATTGGTAATGAACTACTTCAATCTTATCACATTGCTGGAATCTGTATCAGTACGGCTGGACAGGTGGATTCTAAGAAAGGAGAAATTTTATACGCATCTTCGCTCATCCCGGAGTATACCGGAATGCAAATCAAAAAAGAGTTGGAAACCTACTTTCAATTACAGGTGGAAGTCGAGAATGATGTGAACTGTGTGGGATTAGCAGAATCATGGATAGGAAAAGGAAAAGATGTCAAAAGCTTGTTCTGCCTCACAATTGGTACAGGAATAGGTGGCAGTTATATTATCGATAATAAGCTGCATAGTGGGCATAGCTATAGTGGTGGTGAGATTGGTTATATTCCGATTGAAGGAAGTCAATTTCAGGAGCTTGCCTCTACAAAAACTCTAGTAAAAAATGTCTCTAAGCAAAAGGGAATTCCAGAGAAGGATCTTAATGGTAAGAAAATATTTGAATTAGCGTTAAATGGAGATGAGATTTGCAAAAAGGAAATCAATCAGCTTGTTTATTACCTATCAAAGGGAATTGCAACGGTTGCTTATATGATGAATCCAGAAATGATTGTAATTGGTGGAGGAATAACGAATCAAAAGGAGTATCTTTACCCTAGGATTATCAAACAATTAGAGAAGGATCTTATTCCTGCACTCCTAGATAAAACAAAAATTGAAATAGCGGGAAATCTAAATGATGCGGGTATGGTTGGTGCATTACGGCATTTCCTGATACAGGAATCGATGCAGCCTTTCAATCGGATTACGACGATGATTGAATCGAATAAACATAAATTGACCAAAGGCGAAGCGAACATAGCAAAATATGTAACAATGAATTTAAGCGACGTACCAAATCATACAATTTCGGAGATGGCGGACAAAATTGATGTATCCGAATCAATGATTACGAGATTTTGCAAGAAACTTGAAATTGGTTCCTATAACAAGCTACGTATGATGGCGAAAGAAGCAACGATTGGAACAAGACTACATGATAAAACCGAGAATTCTAGCTTAGTAGAAATTAAAAAAGATTATATTAACATCCTGAACAAAATTGATACATTAAACCAATCGATCGATTTTTTAGAATTAGGTTCACAGCTTAGTCTTGCGAAACGCATTATTTTATATGGATCCGAGGAAATGGAATATGTAATGCTTCAACTGAAGTATAAATTGATGGAACTTAAAATACCTGTTGAAGTTTTTTCGAATCGCTATCAAATGGACTGCTCTATTCACTTATTGGATCAGCACTGCTTAGTAGTCGGATTAAGTATTTCTGGATTTGACTCCAACGTACTAACAATGCTGGAAACTGCCAGGAAATGTAGCGCAACTACAATTGGAATAACTAGTCAGCAGGATTCACCGATAACAGAAAGAGTGGATACTACCTTTTTTATTCCTTCCAGCAATGATGTTGGAAAAGTCAGCCATTCAATTAGTGAAATGTCGTTATTTTATTTACTCGATACGTTTTTTAAGGAAATACAACCTTTGAATAAGAAGAAAGTTATGTAAGAAGAGGTGTGCAAATGAAAATCATCTATATTCCAATTGATGAGCGACCATGTAATACACATGTGGTAGAAAGAATTGCGGCTACAGCGGAAGATATTGATTTACTGTTACCCTCTAAGAATCTGTTTGGATTTAAAAAAAATCCCGCGGATACCGAGGGAATATGGCAATGGATAAAGCATGAAGCTTCTGAAGCCGATGCACTCATTCTAAGTGTGGATATGCTTGTGTATGGTGGTTTGCTCCCTTCGCGTATGCATTATTTGTTGGAGGAAACAGCTGATAAATGGATAGAACGGTTACGTGACTTCCATCAAGAGTATCCTGACCTGCCTATCTATGCGTCAAACATGATTATGCGCACACCGAAATATAGCTCTAGTGATGAAGAGCCCATGTATTACGAGGAATGGGGGAGAGAAATATTTCTACATGCCTACTTGGAAGATAAACAAAATGTTAATGGTTTAACGGATGACGAAGCAGCTGAACTTAAAGCAATACAGCAAAAGCTTCCAAAGCAATATGTGGAAGACTATGAAAAGCGACGAAGCTTTAACATAAAAGTCAATCAATCTGTGTTGGAATTAGTCCAGGAAGGAGTCATTAACTTTCTTGCTATTCCACAGGATGATAGTTCGGAATATGGTTATACGGCAAGGGACCAATCCGTCGTAGTTGCAAAGCGTGAACAGCTTAGGCTTTATAACAACGTTCATATTTATCCAGGTGCAGATGAGGTTGGTGCAACCCTGCTTGCGCGAATTTATAACACACTTCATCAGAAACGCCCAAGGATCTATACGTTTTGGAGTAGCACATTTGGTCCTCAAATTATCCCAATGTATGAGGATCGTCCTTTTGCGGAAAGTCTCAAGGCACATGTGTTAGCTAGTGGCTGTCAACTCGTTGATCGCGCTGAAGAAGCAGATATCATTCTTGCTTATAATACACCAGGTCGTTTGATGCAAGAAGCTTGGGATCAAAGTAAGAAGGATATTACGTATTCTAGCTTTCGTAATTTATTACATTTCGTTGATCAGATTGCTTCTTATGTAAAGCAAGGAAAAAAAGTGATTGTAGCTGATTCTGCATACGCAAATGGTGGTGATTCTCAGCTTATTACACTTTTGGATGAAGCAGGAATTTTAGATAAATTACTTTCCTATAAAGGCTGGAATACGAATTGTAATACGCTTGGTACTACGATTGCCCAAGGAGTCATGGGGATGGATGGCGAACAAGCTGTGATTCAACAAAACTTAATCTATCATTTGCTTGATGATTATTTTTACCAAACGGAAATTCGCATGGAAATGCTGGAGGATTTTGTTGTCAAACATGGACTATCGTATTTTGATTTAAAAGATAAAGCGAACCTTGTGAATGAAGAAAGAGATAAGCGTTTACGGAGACGTTACAGTGAATTAATCATGAATAGCTTTAAGGGATTTGAAATTGAAAAAATTCAAACCTATGCACCTTGGAATCGAATGTTTGAATGTGGAATAGAACTGAAAACGAAAACTATTTAACAAGGAGATGCTAACATGGGGAATGCCAAATTGCTTTCTACTATACATCAACAATTAATCGTATCCTGCCAGGCATTGGAAGACGAGCCACTACATGGGGCGAACATCATGGCTAAAATGGCAGAAGCTGCCAAAGTCGGCGGTGCAAAAGCAATTCGCTGTAACTCAGTTATAGATGCTGCAGCCATTAAGAAACAAACAAATCTGCCTATTATTGCGATTATCAAACGCGACTATCAAGACTCTGAAATTTATATTACTCCTACTATAAAAGAAATAAAAGAATTACTAACGATAAATCCAGACGTCATCGCATTAGACGCAACAAAAAGATCTCGCCCAAATGGGGAAACTTTGAATGATTTGGTCCAATATATTCATCAAAATAGTGACACATTGGTCATGGGGGACATTGCTACTTTGGAAGATGCGGCATATGCAATGACATGTGGTGTGGACATCCTCTCCTCAACCCTGTCCGGCTATACGAAGGAAACAGAACATAAGCAAGGTCCAGACTTTGAGCTTGTCGAGAAATTAAGCCATACATATGATATCCCAGTTATTGCAGAAGGGAAAATTCACACATCAGCAGACGCCCGAAAAATGCTTGATTTAGGAGCGTGGGCGGTGGTAGTTGGGAGTGCCATTACAAGACCACAGTTAATTACCGAGTCATTCGTTTCTGCTATGAAAGAGAAGGAACTGTCATGATGAGAAAGGGAGCGGCAGACGTCGTTGTTGTCGGCGGGGGTCTTGGTGGATGTATGGCCGCATTGTCATTAGCAAAAATGGGATTATCCGTTATTCTCACGGAGGAAACCGATTGGATTGGTGGGCAATTGACGAGCCAAGCAGTTCCACCTGATGAGCATCCCTGGATTGAGGAATTCGGTTGTACCGCTACCTATCGTGATTTTAGAAATCGTGTTCGAGATTATTATAAACTGAACTACCCACTAACAGAAAAAGCGATGAAGGAAGAACGTTTAAACCCAGGTAATGCGTGGGTAAGCCACCTTTCCCATGAACCAAAAGTAGCCTTACAGGTGCTTGAGGATATGCTGGCACCTTTTGTAAACAGTGGAAAGATTCGTATTTTATTAAACCATAAACCTATCGACGCCCTAACAAGAGGAGATGCAATTGAGTCAGTGGTTATTCAGGATAATTTAAGCGGGAAACTAGTAGAGCTTACTGGAAACTACTATCTAGATGCTACCGAATGCGGGGATCTGTTGCCTCTTGCAGGAGTGGAATATGTGATTGGTGCAGAGTCCCGGGAGGAAACCGGAGAGCCACATGCTCCTTTACAAGCAGACTCGAAAGATGTACAGGCTATTACACATGTTATTGCAGTCGATTATATAGAAGAAGGAAATTTTATCATTGAGAAACCGGAACAGTATGATTTTTGGAAACGTTATATTCCGACTTATTCGAAGTGGCCATTACTTAGTTGGTATGCCGTGAATTCTGCAGATACAACCACGATGAAGAAATTTACGCTCCTCCCTAATGAGCAGGATATTCCAGCACTTTTTACTTATCGAAGAGTTCTTAACGTTGCGCATTTAATGGAATCGGTATATGACGGTGATGTGTCGCTGATTAATTGGCCACAAAATGATTATTTTCTAGGTTCCATTATTGATGTTACAGAAGAAGAACGAGAAAAGCATATAAAAGACGCAAAGCAGCTTAGTTTATCTCTTTTATATTGGTTGCAAACGGAGGCACCGAGACTGGATGGTGGCAAAGGCTATCCTGGTCTAAGATTACGTGCAGATATTTTAGGAACGGAGGATGGACTTGCCAAATACCCTTATATTCGTGAGTCGCGCAGAATAAAAGCGCATTATACGATCACAGAGAATGATGTCAGTAAAGATTTACGGGATGGGATTCGGACTTATCAGGATAGTGTTGGTGTAGGAAGCTATCATCTTGATTTACATCATACGACTGTATCCAATCGTACGTTTTATATCCCAAGCTACCCATATGAAATTCCGCTTGGAGCGTTGATTCCAGTACGAGTGAAAAATTTATTGCCAGCATGTAAGAATATCGGAACGACACAAATTACCAATGGTTGTTACCGGCTGCATCCCACTGAATGGAATATTGGAGAGTCCGTTGGATATTTAGCTGCTTACGCTATCACCAATGAGCTTGAACCAAAAGAAATTCTACACAACCCGGAGCACTTAAAAGCTTATCAGCAGATATTAATGGAAAAAGGTGTAGCGTTACATTGGCCAGAGGAAATGGAATTCTAATAAGAAAAAGGATGTAGATGCTTTGTTGAATCGAACGAAGAAAACCTTTCATAGTAACATCCTGGAAAAGGATTATGAATACTACATTTTAACGGCGGACGAGGTAACAGAGGACGCTTATCTTCTATATGTCCAGGATGGTAAGGATTATTTGGATATTGGAGAATTAGAGAAAGCATACCAAGATTTATTGAAGAAGCAGCCGGAAATAGCCAGGAAGTTCGTTTTTATTCTTGTTCATCCTGGTGATTCGATGGACAGATGGAATGCCTATCATCATGAAGGAGAAAATTTTAGCGGGTACATCGCCTTTATGACGGAGGAATTTTTCCCGAAAATAGAAGCTGCTATTGGAAGGAAGATCGTCCACCGGGGGTTACTAGGAGATTCCTTGGCTGCAAATGTTTCTTTGAATATAGCAGCAATGAATCCAGAAAGATGGACCCATCTCTTGTTACAATCGGCGGCTGTTACCTCTAAAGATATTGCAGTTATAGAACGCTTAAACCAATTGCAATGGCGCATCTATCAAACCGTTGGAAAATATGAGGATGAATATGTTTCTTTGGTTACAAATGAAAAGTTATATATTTTAAGCCGAAATCAGGAATTAAACCAAACGTTTGCCAAGAAAGGTGCTCTGGTGAAATATTCCGAACAGGAAGAGAAACATGAATGGAAGTTTTGGAGGAGAGATTTAATTCATGCCTTAGAGTTTTTCCTTCCTACTTCTTAGGAGTGACTTCTTGGAACTTAATCCAATTTCCATTCATTCACATCTTTTAAGGAGGTGATGTATTCGCTCGTTTCGTTTGTTCAGCTATAGATAAATAGAAAAAATCCATCATGTAATAGGTTGCTAGTCAATTAAAAAAATCTGGAGGAAATGAATAATGAAAAAGTGGTTAAGTATGTTACTAACTATTGTTCTATTTTTGACGTTAGCAACTCCGATTCATGCAGCATCCGACAAAGGTCTTGAGAAGGTACTTTCTAATCTGGTAAAAAATGAAGACATGAAAGGCCGTGTGCTTTGGTATGATTTATCAGCAAATATTCACAATCTAGATACTCCTGAAAAGGTAGCAACAATTGTGGAAAAAACAGCGAACGCGAATATTGACACCATTGTTTTAGACGTGAAGAATTATACTGGTTTTGTTGGTTATAATAGCGAAATTGCGCCACATATGAGTACAGCAGAGATTGGCGATTATAGTGACTTTCCGGCTGACTATGACTTACTGGAAACAGTACTCGAAGAAGCTGATAACTATGGCCTGGAAGTTTTAGCTAATATCAATGTTTTCTCAGAAGGAAACAACACGTATAAAGATGGTCCAGCTTTCGACCATCCAGAATGGCAATCCCATTTCTATACAGCAGTACAAATTGTAGAAGCTGCAAATGGAGCGACATTACCATTAGACGGGGTTAATACAGAAAGAGGAGGCAACCAATTAGTTTTATTTACTCCCGAGGAATATGACGTATCTCCTTCCAATCGTTGGGGAGTGGAAGTTCAGGTTGTTGATGGCTTAGTCTCTCAAATAGAAGACAGAGCATCGACGAATGGAGAACCTTTAGAAATTCCCGAAAATGGCGTAGTGTTATCCGCTCATGGGGATGCAAGAACATGGGTATTGGAAAATATAGAAGTTGGTGATCCAATTAATTACGAAGAAACGGAGACTAGTATTATTCCAGCTTCAGAGTATCCGTCTTATTCGGTGTTTGTGAACCCTATCCGAGAAGATGTTCGTAACTATGAACTGAGTATTATTGAAGAACTCATCACCAACTATGATTTGGATGGTATTGTGCTTGATAGAGCAAGATATTCGAATGAACATGCTGATTTTAGTGATTTAAGCCGTGAGAAATTTGAAGAGTACATTGATCAGGAAGTGACAAATTGGCCAGAAGACATCTATGAAATCCAATTAGATGGAACAGATCAAGAAATAATGGAAGGTCCGTTATATAAAGAATGGATTGAATTCCGTGCACATAATATTCAATCCTTCTTCAAAGAAGCAGAGAGTCTCATACATTCTTATGACGATGATTTAATGTTTACTACGTATGTTGGTTCTTGGTATCCACTTTACTATAATGAAGGTGTAAACTGGGCAAGCAAAGATTACAAGCCCGAGTATGATTGGGCAAGTGAGGATTATCATAAAACCGGTTATGCTGAATCCCTCGACTTCCTGATGACAGGTAATTACTATTATGATGTAACTACTGAAGAATCGGATGCTTCCGGCTTACCGTACTGGTATAGTGTCGAAGGATCTGCACAACTGGCAATGGAAGCAGTAGATTATGCTACACCATTATATGGTTCCCTCTATCTCCAACAATATGAAGGTGATCCAGAACAGTTCAGAAAAGCGATTCGGGCTGTAGAAGATAATACACATGGAATTATGCTATTCGACTTAGTGTATTTAGAAATGTATGGTTGGTGGGAAATTATAGAAGAAGAGTTTGCTAATGATACAAAAGCACCACATCAAAATCCTGGAGTATTGAACATGGTTCGTGAAGACAAGTAAATAAAAGATTGGGCTAGATAAATACTATTTAGTCCAAAAAACTAGTCCAAAAAAGCAAAACTTCAATTGGGGGAAATTTCTTTTTATATTCCACTGATTGAGGTTTGCTTTATTTTGAGGGAAGTGAGTTATTTCTTTTAGAAGCAGGTTTATGTAACTGCTAAACTATGATAGACCATTTCTGCTAGATAAGAAATAGAATTTAAAGCTTTAACTGACTATTACCAAAACAAGCTGGAAGAAGATTTAGGCCAAACGATTGCGCAAGTAGAAACTTCTCTAGATTATGGAGATAATCATGAATCAAGATACGAGGAAACCAATATTGGTAACTTTGTAGCGGATAGTTATCGTGATCATTTTAACGCTGATATTGGACTAATGAATGGTGGAGGAATTCGTACAAGTATTCTAACTGGAGAATTCACACTACGAGACGCATACGCGATTTTACCTTTTGGCAACAAAGTCATTCTTGCTAATGTAAAAGGAGAGACAATTCAGGCTGCATTGGAGAATAGTGTCTCACGTGTAGAAAGTTTAGGCAGAGGTTTTTTACAAGTATCTGGAATCCACTATTCCTATAATCCAGATCTTCCAGTTGGAGAAAGAGTACAGTCTGTCACAATTAACAATGAACCCATTGATTTAGAAAAAGACTATCTCGTTGCCATGCCAAATTATATTTTTCATGGTGGAGATGGCTACACAATGTTTGCTGAAAGCGAGATTCTAGTAGACGACACTAATGCTCAAACAGATGCGGAAGTGCTGATTCAATATGCAAGCAAGCTAGGTACGATTAACGCAAGTTTAGAAGGGCGGATAGTGGTGATTCAGTAGGTTGAATCATTTACTAAATATTGATTCCTAACAAAAGGAAATCGTGGGTCAGATTCGATTTGTTTTGCGATTATTGCTTTTAAGCTTATTGCTAAAATAATAATTACATCGCTGCATAAAGCGGATGGGCGGTTGGCACACCCTGAAAGAAAGGGGGTGTATATGGTGACTTATGACGCAATGGATATGCTGTTTCAATTTGGCATTTCCTTAGTTACGACATTTACAGCAGTTGTCACAGTCATTATGGTTGTCAACAATAAAAAAAAGAAGTAATCACCCATCCGCTCTGGTCCAAAGAGTAGGGTAATTACTTCTTCTTGATTGAAACACCAAATGCAATTGGCCAGCCTCTCTTCATGCGGCATGTAGTAGCTTAGGTTGAGTGTAACAGCGCTCAGGCTATTTTTATTTTATTATAATTCTATTTATATTTTACATAACTTACATTTGTTTGTGCAATTATTTATTACAATTTGGTTGGTGAAGGTCAAAGGGTTCACTTCATTCCTGTTCCCCCCGGTTCAAAAATAGTTTATTCAACACCACTTTAATTTCCTTCTTTCAATCATTTCTCGAACTACTTCCGGATTTGTTCCACCTGTGATATTTCTGCTTTTTACGAAATGCTTAGGGTCCACGATTGCCTCCCAATCGCTCTTTTTTAATTGAACATCATCTAGCCATTCATTTACTAATGGTAAGGGGACATCATACAATTCTTTTCCCGTTTCACTTACCTTTGTTGCAATAATACTCGCTTTCTTGTGCGCTTTTCTAAAAGGTACACCATAATCGCGTGCTAATATATCTGCAAGGTCCGTAATTGTTATCATATTTTCCCGTGCTTGTTGATATGCCCTTGCTTTATCGAAATCCAATGTGAGAACAACTGCTCTCATTAATCGCAATACCCGTATCGCTTTTCGATAACCTCCATAAATATGAGGCTGCATGTCATCTTCTGTGTCATTAATATCGCCAAAAGGGGTGTTGTGGATCATGTGAACGACGGCCAAACCTTCTGCTGCAGCACTACTGGCTAATGCGCGGGAATGTTCAATGGAGACTGGGTTTCTTTTTTGTGGCATGATACTGCTGATCTGAATGTACGCATTAGAAACTTTAATCAACCCGACTTCTTTTGAAGCCATTCGCAGAAATTCTTGTAGCCATCTTCCCATATTCGTCATGATGCTTACCAGGGCCTGAGCTGCTTCCATTAAATAATCACCTGCTGCAATCGCATCATAGGAATTTTCTATTAAACCATCAAACTCAAGTAGTTCCACCATTCGTTCTCGATTGATAGGAAAACCTGTCGTAGTTATGGCAGCTGCACCCATTGGAGACTGGTTTACGGTACGATATGCTTGTTTCAACCGATCAATATCACGATTTAGATTATCGAAAATAGCTACGAGATAATGCCCAAAAGTTGTTGGTTGAGCAGGCTGTGTATGTGTATGAGCTGGCATAATCGATTCGACATGTTGTTCTGCTTGTAAAAGGATAACTTTACTTAACTGTTCTGCATCTTCAATAGCTTGATTGATGTATTCTCTTATAACGATGCGATACATCGCTTCTCCCATATCATTTCTGCTTTTTGCTATATGCATTTTCCCAGCTAATTCATCACCTATATGTTCCCCAATCCTGGACTCTACTAAAAAAAATAAATCTTCATATTGAGAGGAATAACGTATTTCGCTTTGATCGAGCAATTTCACCTCGTGAAGGCCTTCCAAAATTGTTTGGCATTCTTTTTGCGTTAGAATTCCTTGCTCGGTCAGCATCGTTGTGTGTGCCTCATGAATTTTAAACATCGCTTCAAATAGGTACATTTTCTGATCCTCGAATACCGGTTTTAAAAGTTCATCGACGTACGTTTTACCAGGAAAGCTCACCCCATCATTCACTTCAAATTCTTCTCTAATCACCCTCATTTAAACACCTCAGCATTCGTATTTACTTGAATTAAGTTAGTAAGATTTACTTACTAAACATTGTATAGGAATACTTTTGCTATTGTAAAGTATAATTTTTACAATAGTGTTTTTAATTAAAATAAAATAAATATTAAGTTTTGTAACCGTTGACAATAGATAATTTTCATATTATTATAAATTTAATTAATAAGTAAACTTTACTAACTTATTGGCTATTTCATAATGAAGGGAGTGAAAAATTATTACTATCCGTAATGTCCAAATGGATTTCAATTCAACAAAGCATATGAATAAACGGAAAGTTTTGCAGTACATACAAAATAAGCAAGGCCATTCTCGGTCTGATATTGCAAAAGCCTTAAAAATTAGTAAACCAACTGTCTCTAACATAGTTGATGAACTATTAGAAGAAGGATGGATTCGGGAAAAGGAAAGTGAAAAAGCAAGTTCATCGGGCGGCAGGAAACCCTTTCGAATTTCCTTTAATGAAAATGCATCCTACATTGTTGGAATTGATATTGGGGGAACATCGGTTGAAATTGCGGTTTTAAACTTATCCGGAACGATTATAAATAAAATTGCTTTTGACACACAGAAACATATTAGCGAGAACTTTGTCCATACAATTGCGGATCATGTTAATAATCTCTTAAGAGAATGTGGGTTTGAGATAGAACATGTATTGGGAGTCGGAATTGGAGTTCCTGGAATTACGGATGTTGAGAATGGCATCGTTGTTGATGCACCGACATTAAACTGGAAACATACACCCTTAAAATCACAGTTGGAAAGCCTTCTTAAGTGTCCTGTATATATCGATAATGATGTGAATGTTGCAGCATTAGGTGAGTGGTGGAAAGGTGCCGGTGAAACAAATAATAATATTTTAATGATCACACTCGGTACTGGTATTGGTTGTGGACTTATAATAAATGGCGATTTATACCGGGGAGCCTCTTACGCAGCTGGAGAGATAGGTTATATGGTAACCGATAAAGACGCGGCGCATAAAAAGTATGACCAAACTTTCGCTGGTTATGGATTTCTAGACAACCATGTTGGAGGCCCTTCTATTACAAAAAGAATGCTTCATTACTTAGGCGAAAAAAATAACGATTCAGAGAATTGGTCTGCTGAAAGAATATTTCAAATGGCAATTGCTGGAGATGAAATTGCGTTAAAAGTCATTAATGAATTCCTCTCTCATCTCTCCTATGCATTAATCAATGTCATTTCTATTATAAACCCGCAACAAGTTGTTCTAGGGGGTGGAATATCAAAGTCAATGGACTCCTTTTTACCATATTTGTCTGCAACTATGAAAAAGCACTTACCCATCCAAACGGAAGTATCCATTACGACGGTTGAAGATGTCTCATTAGTAGGTGCAGGTTACTTGTTGTTAAAAGAGCATGATTCTATTTTGAAAGTGTAGTCTTCATTTAAATTAGAGAGACTTCGGTCCTTTAAAATATTTTTATAGGGGGTTTTTAAATGGTTAGAAAGTGGCAATTTATTTTATTGGGAATTTTGTTATTGCTTGTAGTAGCAGCATGCTCAAGTGATGAAGGGGATTCTGAAAATGGCGCAAAAGCAGATGATTCAGAAGGTACAGGTGGTGAAATCACACTCGAATATTGGCAATACTCGTTTGATTCAAAGGTAAAATTGATGGATGAATTAATAGCAGAATTCGAGGAAGCGAATCCTGGTATTAAAGTAGAACAGACAAACTTTCCATATGATCAGTACAATGAACAAGTAGCGGCGCAAGTTCCCGCAGGCAGAGGGCCAGATGTCATCAACTTATTTTATGGCTGGGTACCAACCTATGTAGATGCGGGGTATTTACAGCCACTTCCGCAAGATGCTTTTCCACATGATGAAATTGAAAGTGAGTTTTTCCCTTTAGTGGAAGCTACAAAAATGGATGGCGAGTATTGGACCATTCCAACTGCAGTAAGAACACTTGCATTGTTCTATAATAAGGATTTATTTACGGAAGCAGGACTCGATCCAGATTCTCCACCGACTACTTGGGAAGAACTGGAGGATTATGCAGTACAATTAACAAAAGCAGACTCAAGCGGTCGTTTGGAACAATCAGGTATGGCTTGGGAACCTGCACAGCAAGGTCACCAATGGCTTAGAGATGGTTTAACAATCCAAGCAGGTGGTCAAGTATTAAGCGAGGACCGAAGAGATGTCGTTTGGGGTGATGACCCTGCAGGCTTGGAAGCATTTAAATATTGGTTAAGCTTCCCAACCGATCTTGGTACATCTGAACAAGGATTTTATACAGATGATGTAACAGCCTTCGTTACGGAAAAAGCTGCGATGAACGTTGATGGGTCATTTCGAATTGGTACACTGCAAAGTGATGCACCTGATTTGAATTATGCCGTTGCTCCACTCCCAGGCAAGGAAGCACAGTCAACGAATTCCTCTTTCTGGACGAATGGAATTACAGCAGGAGTAGAAGGAGAAAAACTAGAAGCAGCTACAAAGTTTTTGGAGTTTTTAACAAGTGATGATGTGATGGAAAGATGGTTAGATGCTACTGGAGAACTACCGGCAAAAGAAGCTGTGGCCATGCAGGACAAATATGTAAACGATGAAATTTATGGTCCGTTCATCGAATCGTTGCCATTTGCCAATGCACATTTCTTCGTTGATGAAACGAAAGAACGTGACCTTGTCATTGACGCTGCAAATCGGGTGTTAATGGAAGGAATGGATCCGGAAGAAGCATTTAATCAATTAGTGGAGTCCACCCAGGAACTTTATGATGCATATTGGAGTGATAAATAATACTTTTTTAGGGGATCAAGGGTTACTCTACCTTGGTCCTTATCAATTAAGGGAGGTGCAACATGGAACAGTATTCTTCTTCACATCATCATAATCAAGAAAATAAACCACCCCAGAAAGAAAAGAAGTCGTTAACGCATAAATTCAGAGGTAACCTTAAATATCAAAAATATTTATTTGTATACACCTGTTTACTGCTTCCAATTATTTTTTATCTTGGAATTCGTATTTTACCTACTCTATTTACATTCAATGTAGGGTTTAGAGATTGGAATCTTCTATCTACAGATATACAACCCTTTGTGGGATTTGAAAATTATTTGACCCTTTTTAAGGATGAAGTTTTTATAAAATCGATTTTTAATACATTGATATATATTGTGTTAGGTGTTTCAGGTCAATTGATATTTGGCATCATTGTCGCCCTGTTATTGCATAAAATTAACCGATTTGTTGGTTTCTTCAGGGTGATATATTTCATCCCTTATGTAACAAGTATTGTTGCGATCAGCTGGGTCTTTCAATGGATTTTAATGGGGAATGGAATCATTAATGACGTATTGGTCAATTTAGGACTTCCACCGCAGCCCTTTTTGAATTCGCCCGATCAGGCAATATATGTCATTATCGGTGCGATGATTTGGCAATCCATCGGTTTTCAGATGATTTTATTTTTGGCTGGTTTAGAAAATATACCAGAAATGCTGTATGAAGCCGCTGATATTGATGGAGCCAGCCCATGGCAAAAATTTTGGCATGTGACATTTCCATTGCTAAATCCAACCATTGTATTTTCGGCAGTTATTGGAACCATTACGTTTATCCAGGTTTCATTTACACAAGTTGTCAATATGAGTATGGATGGAAGTGGGGGTCCCTTAAATTCAACGATTTCCGTTGTTGTCTATATTTATCAGCTTGCTTTCCGACAGTTTGATATGGGACTGGCTTCAGCAGCAACGGTTATATTATTTCTGTTTATTCTAGCTTTAACACTATTCCAAATGAAAGTTCTGACGAAGAAATTTGATTACTAGCAAAGGAGGTTGAAACAATGAAACTCAGAAAATTCCTGCCATATCTAATCTTACTACTTGGATCTGTTGTTATGCTTTTTCCATTTATTTGGATGGTTTCCACCTCTTTAAAAGCACCAATCGATATATTTAACTTAAGTATTATCCCTGAGAATCCGACATTAAGTAATTATCTTCAGATTTTAGAGGAAAGCATGTTCGTCAGGTGGTTCATCAATAGTTTTATCGTTGCTGTCATTACGACGATCAGTGTTTTATTCTTTGATACACTTGTTGGATATATTATCGCTAAATTTAGGTTTGTTGGTCGCACGGTTATTTTCGTATTAATTTTAAGTACATTGATGGTTCCTACTGAAATGCTTATTATTCCATGGTATATGATGAGTTCGGAATTAGGATGGACCGATACGTATTGGGCGGTCTTGTTTCCGGGGTTAATGACTGGTTTTGGGGTATTTCTAATGAGGCAATTTATGGAACAAATACCGGACGACCTCTTGAACGCAGCCCGAATTGATGGCATGAATGAGTATGTCATTTTCTTTAAGATAGCTGTACCTCAAGTATGGCCAGCAATATCTGCCCTAGCTATTTTTACATTTTTAAGTAACTGGAATGCCTTTTTATGGCCACTAATTGCCATTGAATCACCTAGTCTACGAACACTTCCAGTCGGTTTATCCTTCTTTTCCTCAGGAGAAGCCGAATCGCAATGGCATTTAATTATGACGGGGGCAACGATTTCAGTCATACCAATCATTCTTGTATTTATTCTTCTGCAACGACATATTATAAAAGGAATTACATTGACTGGTATGAAATAATATACTTAATAAAATTAATAGCCCAACAAGGTAGTAGCTACCTTATTGGGCTATTTTTTTTGAAAATATGAGAATTAATTTTGGCAGCAATTAACTCTTTCACATAAACAGCCACGTCCAGCTCCAGCGCCTACCCCCTCGAGGTCTTAAGTAGAAACTACCTGTGGCAAAGAACGCCACAGGTAGTTTCTACTTAAGCTTGTCGGGGGTGATCAAGGCGCCCCGCGCTTTTGTTCTAGTCTTTACTATAACTAATTAAGTTAGTAAATATACGATAAGCACCTGGAACCTGATTATCAATTTGGCGATAAAATACGAGATTTGTATACATGTAAGTTCCCTCACCATATTCAGCAAGTAATATACCGCTTGTAAATGGATCTTCATTCGGATCTGCCATGCTTACGAACGTTTCATACCGATCATCCCAATTCATTGGGAAGTAGAGTCCTCTTTCCTGGACCCAATTATCCCAGTCACTGTCTGTAATTACATTCGGATAGTTAAACAGTCTATGTTCAGGTTGTAACACGTTTACATCCGCGGTTTCATCTGTGACACGCCATTGGATGGATGGCCTGCCAATTTCTAACGAGTATGGCGCAGTTAAATCTGTATCCCAATTATCACCAGGCTTATGATACTGCACGACGTAATGTCCACCGTTTTCCACGTATTCAAGCAGTCTTTCATTGTTTTCTACAAGATCCTGACGTGATAAATATGCTCTGATTCCTGTAACAATTGTGTCGTACTGTGATAGATCCCCGGATGAGAGGTCTTCAGCTGTAAGCTTATCCACATCCATACCAGCATTTAGTAAATAATCAGCAACTTCATCAAAGCCACTTTCGATATATCCTATTTTAAGATTATCCTCTGTTAATAATTCAAATGCTATTGTATTGACTGTTGATGAATATTGGTAATACGAATCTTTAATATGGTCATAACTGATCTCCTGTACGGTTGTATCATATAGCTTACCATTTGATTGGACAACGGCATCAAATGAGAAATCACCTTCTTCTAATTCGGAAGGAGGGTTGACCTCAAATGTCACTTCCTTTTCCTCAAACTGCTCTGCGAAGGATACCTCCGTTTGTTCCGGAGTGCTTGTCCATCCATCAGGCAGGTTTAATGAAACAACTCCATCATTCTCACCTTTAAAATAGTTCTTAATGTTAACCGTAACTGGAATATCTGTCTGTACATCAGCAGTATTGATGGTTACGTTTTTAGGTTCCGGAGTGACACTTAATTCTGGTAATACAGCAACGGTATTATCAAAATCAATGAATTTAGTCACTGTCGTACCTTTCTCTTCAAATTCAATCTTACCTTGTAGTACCGGTTCGCCATACGGATCAAAGTAATCTGCATCACTTGGTACAGTTATATCAAAAGTTACTGTTGTTGACTGATTAGGTTCCAATTGACCGATAGCCTGTGAACCTACCTGATTCCAATTTTTTGGTAGCGCAAGCGATGCTTCGATATGCTTAATCTTTTCGTCTCCTTCATTCGTAATCTCCATTGTCACTTGACTTTGCTGTCCTTGTGTTAAGACGTTGGAATCAATTACTGGTTCTATCTTGAGACTGGATGTCACAAAACTTACTTCCTGTAATTGTTCTTCTTTTAATTGAAGTTTATGAAGCAAGTCATTTTTTAAATCCTCATTCATGTCGACGTTGTTGATCATTCTTTCTAATTTCTCAACATCTTTTAATGTCTCTTGAGACTTAGGTAAAATAGCTTCCCTGCTTGGATATAAGTCGATGATTTCATCTAATTGTTGCTGTAATTTTCCTAATTGTACTTGGACATTTTTTGCAGGTATGATTTCAGCCCATTCATTAAAATCATATGGTATTCCAGCAAATAGATCATTATTCTGTTCATTCACATTGGCCTGTTTTATTAATTCTAGGTGGGTTTGTCTAGGTTCAGCAGGAATGTCATTTCCCATACCCTGACTTTTATGCATATATCTGGATTCCTCTCCAAGCTGTGGATAGGTCATCCCATAGATTGGATCATAATCTCCAATTTCTATCGACGTGGTTGCTGTTTCTGCGGACTCAGCTGGAAGGTATAATTTCTTGATTTGCCAAACAGATAATCCCTCTTCTAGCTGCTCCGGAAAGACAGTAGGGTCTGCTGCATCTTCAAATGCTTGTTCTGATAAAATCGTTATTGCTCTATGGTGGCCATGCTGACTGTCGACATCGCGAAATGACGGCATGACAATATCCGGTTGGTAGGTTCTAAGAAGGCGGATAAAACGCTCATAGGTTACGTCTTCTCCCCAATTTTCTAAGGTTTCGTCCGGCGATTTTGAGAAACCGAAGTCATAAATAGCGTCCGAAACAGTATCACTTAAGTGATAGGCTTTTACTCCTGTGATTTCAGCAGCTTCAATCATTTCATTGGAGCGAATAATCCCAAGACCATTACCTAATTCTGTCCCGATCTCATTTTGTCCGCCTTCTCCACGGTTTGCAATTAAACTCGCTGTCTTCACACCGAGTCCGCGAGATAAATAAGCCAGGAAATCACTGCGCTCATCATCCGGATGCGCCCCAGTATTTAAGAAAGTGACAGTCGTATCAAGTGGCTTAATTACATTCCAAAGTTCAACATCTGGTTTTTCTTCTCCTTTAACTAGTCCATTAAAAGGGAGAACCGAAACGATAAGAATGAGTGACAACAGCAAATAAAGCGCTTTTTTCTTTAACATAAGTTAAACCCCTTCCGTCTTATAGTTAGCAAATATAAACAATCTACCCTCCTTGTTGACTAAGTTAGTTAGTAAGATAAACTTACCAACTATTCAGAATATTTTATTCATAAATAAACATAGCAGGTGTAGATCGTCCAGTAAATATTACAATAGTCTTATTTGTGTGGGTTTTGTAGTAATAAAGTTATAAATATTCTAATAATATACAGAGGGCAGGCACTTTATCCGTTAGTAATGAGGAAATGTAAAGGATGTATTTGCGGGTAAAAGGCCTATTTTATTTCAATGAGTATGATGATTTGCTTTGGCCTTTCTTTACAATCTAGACTGTTTAATTACATATCATAATAAAAGTAGATTGCAGAATTAAGATCAAAATGTGATGAAAAAGCTGCAGAAATGACTCTTCATCAAGTGATGAAGGTCAAAGTGAGCAGGAAAAACTGTAAAAATGATGTTCATCAAGGTAATGAAGACGACAGAACGTATGTAAAGCTGTAGAAATAATATTCTTCTGGAGGAAGATCCTTCATCGTTAAAAAAGGAGCCGCCATAATACCAGCATGTATTGCACCGAGTTTTTCAAAAGTTTGTAGAGGTCTTTAATTTCTAAAATCAAATAGAAGGGAATCTGGTGTTAAGTTTACTGTCCGTACAACTTTTAAATTCTTCTTGACATCAGAATGAAACCGCTTTAATATATATGTAACGGGTTACATAATCACCTAACTTTTTTTAATATAATATGTAACCCGTTACATATTGGTTGTTATTTGACAATTGAGGGGTGGAATAAATTGATTGGGGAGTAAAAGGATGGTTACAATGAGAGACGTTTCTAAACTGGCTAATGTTTCTGTAGCAACAGTTTCACGCGTCATGAATAATAACGGTTATGTAAATGAGCGTACGAAAGAAAAGGTACTAGCGGCGATTAAAGAATTAAATTATCGACCGAACGATGTGGCTCGAAGTCTATTTAAAGGAAAGTCGAAAATGATTGCTCTGTTTGTTCCGGATATAAGGAACCCATTTTTCCCTGAACTTGCTCGTGCGGTAGAAGATATTTCCAATATGCATCATTACACCTTTATCCTTTGTAACACAGACAATGATCCCGCTAAAGAAGTCAATTATTTAAATGCACTTTTACAAAAGTCAATTGATGGTGTAATTATCGTTTCCAGTACCATGTCTGTAAAACAACTAAGGGAAATAAAAGTTCCAATTGTTGCCCTTGATCGTAAACTTGATGCAGAATTTCCAGCTGTTACTGTGAACAATCGTGAAGGAGCAAAAATCGCCGTTCGTTATTTAAAAGAAACCGGGTGTAAACATATCGCACATATAGCTGGTCCACAAGATATTATTAGTTCAAGCGAGCGGATGAAGGGTTATTTAGACGTCGTGCAGAAAGAATATCGGTTTTCAGACGATTATATTAGATTTGGAAATTACACCTATGAAGATGCTTTTGAGGTAGCAAAAGAACTATTAACAAGTCACTCAACAGTAGATGGTATTTTTGCTGCAAATGATTTGATGGCTATTGGTGTGCTCAAAGCAGCCGAATATCTTGGAATAAACGTTCCTAACGACTTATCAATTATTGGCTTTGATGGTATCACAATAGGTAGAACTACTTCCCCTACTTTAACAACGATGGAACAACCTATCTATATCATTGGAAAAAGAGCTACCGAAATACTACTTCAACAAATTGAAGAACCAGATAGAAGGATTCCATCAGAAGAATATAAGGTTACATTAATCCAAAGAGAATCTACAAAAGAAAGGAGCTGAACAAATGAATGACCACCCAAAGGTTTGTGTTGTTGGAAGTATAAACATGGATATGGTGACGGCGGTAGATAAAATGCCTGGCCAAGGAGAAACAGTGTTAGGCGGGACATTTCGAACAAATCCAGGAGGAAAAGGAGCAAATCAAGCAGTTGCAGCTGCAAGATTAGGTGCTGAAGTGTCGCTTGTTGGAGCTATTGGGGATGATCCATTTGGGAAAATGCTTCTCAAGCACTTTGACTTAGAAAATATAAAACGTGAAGGTATTCAAATTTTTTCTGAGACATCAACTGGAATTGCAACCATTATTATATCCGAAAATGACAATCGGATTATCGTCTCGTCAGGTGCTAATTCCAAATTAACACCTGAAATTGTAGAAGCTTCTAAAGAAGTAATTATAAAGAGTGACATCATTCTTCTACAATTTGAAATTCCTATGGAAACGATAAGTTATATTGTCAATCTAGGTTATGAACATCATATTCCTGTGATCGTTAACCCAGCACCTTACAAATATATTCCAGAAAACATCTTAACGAAAGCAACTTTTTTTACACCAAATGAAGGTGAAGCGTTTTCTATGCGTTCCATGCCCTTATACGAATCGATTACGAATAAATTGATTACCACGAAGGGCAAACATGGTGCTGAATTTATAACTCCCACTTGTGAAGTGAAATCCGTTCATGCGTATGCAGTTTCTGTAAAAGACACCACTGGTGCAGGAGATACCTTTAATGGAGCCTTTGCCGTAGAAATTGCGAGAGGTAAATCATTAAGTGAAGCAATTAATTTTGCAAACGCAGCAGCAGCTTTGTCTGTAGGTAAAGTCGGTGCACAAGCTGGTATGCCTAAAAGAGATGAAGTAAATGAATTTCTAGTGAAAGTTCAAAAATAATAGAAGGGGTGAATGTAATGATATCAATTTTATGGGGCCTACTAGGTTGTGCTATTATTGTTGGAATAACCTATTTAATGTCTGAGAATAAAAAAGCAATTAATTTGAAAACGGTAACAATCGGATTCTTGTTACAGGTTATATTAGGTTTTATCGTATTTAAATGGAGCATTGGAATATCCTTTATTCAATTTATTTCTAACGGTGTAGATGCCATCATGACGGCTGGAAGAGAAGGATTACAGTTTGTTTTTGGTGAACTGGCTAACCCAAATGGAGTGGTTGGTTCGGTGTTCATTATCAATGTATTAACCATTATGGTGTTTTTAACAGCACTAATCGCGATTCTTTATCATTTTAAAATTATGCAATTTTTTGTTAGGATCGTTGGTGGTTTTATATCCAAGTTTATGAAAACTGGCTACGTAGAATCTACAAACGCAGTAACGAATATGTTCCTTGGTATGACGCAATCTGCTATTTCTGTAAAACCATACATCAGCCAAATTTCACGTTCACAGATTTTTGCAATTATGGTTGGGGGTCTTGCATCCGTTTCTGGGGCAGTACTTTTTGGATTAGTCGCATTAGGAGTTCCCGTTGATTATTTATTATCTGCAGCAATTATGTCTGCACCAGCCGGACTGATGATGGCAAAGTTAGTTATTCCGGAAACCAAGGAGCTCAGTGAATCAGAATGGAAGGAAATTGATAACTTTAACGCTTCCGCAACAGGAGAAAAATCAACATTTATGGATGCTGTAATTGATGGTTCCCGTGACGGCGTCAGTCTTACTGTCAATGCAGCAATGGTGTTAATTTCAATTATCGGACTTGTTGCTTTATTGGATATCATGCTGGGTGGAATCGGGTCCATTTTTGGAATGAGCAACTTATCCCTAAACTTAATATTCAGTTATATATTTTCACCATTAGCTTTAATTATTGGTATTCCTTGGAATGAAGCATTACTCGCAGGTAGTCTACTTGGTGAAAAAATGATTTTAAATGAATTTGTTGCTTTTACTTCTTTTGCAGAAGTTATGGGGCAATTTTCAGATAAATCAGTAGCCGTAATGACATTTGCTTTAGCTGGCTTTGCTAACATTGGATCGATTGGAATAATATTAGGAATCATGCTAGGAATTGCACCGAAGAGAAAGCATGAAATTCAAGGAATGGCGTTTAAATCATTAATTGTCGCAACATTAGCTAATTTGTTAAATGGAGCAATTGTAGGTATGTTCTTTTTCTAAAAATCTTTTATAAGGATGGGATATTTTATGAGTAAAATAATACTTGATGTCGATACAGGTGTGGATGATGCGCTAGCTATTATTTATGGAATAGAAAGTAAAAAAATTGACTTGCTTGGAATCACAACTGTAAGTGGAAATGTTCCTTTGCATATGACCGAACGGAACACACGAAAAGTACTTCGATTAATCGGACGAGAGGATATCAAAGTATATCCTGGAGCTGATAGACCGTTGATTCGTGAGCCTGAATATGAGTTTAGAGTCCATGGTACCGATGGAATTGGAAATGCTTTGGATGATATGAAGATAGAAAACCAAACCGAAGAGCAATTTGCTGCCGATTTTATTATAGAGCAAGCTAAAAAATATAAAGGGGATCTTACCCTTATAATGGTCGGTCCTGTTACTAACTTAGCATTGGCTTTGAGAAAAGAACCGAAAATCGCTGATTGGATTAATGAAGTAATCATTATGGGTGGCTTAGTATCGATGGCCGGGAAAGGGAATAAGTTGCCGAATTCAGAGTTCAATATTTTTGCTGATGCAGAAGCAGCTTCAATTGTGTTTCATTCGGGGATAGAAGTAACGTTGGTAAGTCTTGATGTAACACTGCAGACTTATATGAAGCTTGAGCATATTGAAAAGTTAAAGGGAACTAAATATTATGATTTTGTATTAAACAGTACAAAAGTTTTCCGTGCTTTTAGTGAAAAACAGTATGGAACAAATGGTTGTGCATTACACGATCCATTAACTATCGGTTACTTTCTTGACCCTTCCTATATCGAAACGAAAAAATACTTTGTAGATGTGGAAACTGTAAGTCCGCTTAATTATGGACAAACCATTTGTGATTTCAGAAATCTGTGGAAAAAGGAGCCAAATGTTAACATTTGCCTTAATGTTGATGCAGAAAGATTTATTGATGACTTTATCGAAACCTTAAAACAAGCATAATGATGTATTACAAGGAGGTTAAGTATACGTTACTTAGCCTCCTCCTATGTTTTGAAAGGAAATCTAAACAGGAAAAGAGGGTTAGCGGTTGAAATATATACAGTTTTATCTTATCTATGGAATTGTATTTTTATTATATATCCTGAATATATTTATACATTCCTCCACCATTCATTCCATTATTAGTTGGAGCGCATTGGTTGTTTTCATTCTTTCCTGGCCTTTGGCAACAAATTTATTTAAATTGATTAGTGTGATTTTTACAGTGACTGGTGTTTCTATGAGTTTTGCTTCGGGAGTTGCTTGGTATATGATTCCACAGCAATTCACTAATAATTTCCCCATGCTAATATTTTTAAGTATGCTTCCTTGGATGGCGAGTGCATTTAGTCTTGGTGAATACGATCAAAATCTAAAAGATATGATTTACGCGAAAAACAATCAGTTGGCCGAAATGTATGGAAAGAGTATCTCAACTACATATAGTTTGTTAATTTTTATAAATATCTCGGCGATTTTCTTAGTTCAACAGATTCTTATGGATAAGTTAAAAGGGATAGATCAAACGGTCAGAAATGATTTTATTATTAAGGTTACATTACGAACTTTCTCTCTTGCAGTAATCTGGAGTCCGATGGAAATTATTGTTGGAATAACGGTCGATGCTACCAATGTGAGCTTCTTGTCCTACCTCCCTTGGCTATTATTATGTTCCTTTTTACTAGCCATTATCGATGTCTACTTGAGTAAAAGAAGTTTTTCTGAAATTGAGATTGTCGATTCTACAAATGTAAATAAAAAACAATTAATGAGAGCATTGATGAAATTATTTTTTGTTTTGTTTGCTTTCTTTACTATCATCATCGTGAATAACTATATGTTTGAACTTAATTTTATTTTAACGGTATCTTTAGTCATTCTTCCGTTTACTTTTATTTGGTCAATATTCATGCGTCTTCCTTACACGTTTTTCAGATTTGGTTGGAAAAACTGGAAGAATTATAATAATGGTATGCAAAATTTTATGGTGTTATTTCTTTCACTTGCATTATTTTCGGAGGGATTTAACCAGACGTCGATCCCAGAGATTCTGCAGAACATTTTTGGTCAGTTCTCCGACTATTATCTATTCAACTTTATTTTAATTACATTGATTTATTTTGCGATGGGGTTAATTGGGGTGCATCCTGTTGCAACGATTGCCATCTTATTGGAAGTATTAAGCCCGTTATTCAGTATAATTAACCCGATGAGTATAGGAATCGTCTTAATCATATCTGCGCTCGCAACATCAGCTTCTGCACCTTATGGTATTAATGCAACACTTACCTCACAAACAATTGGCGTTTCACCATACTACATTACGAAGGTTAACTTTCCATTTTCTATTCTTATGAGCGCTGTGGGAATTTTGGTTGCAATGCTTGTCTTGTAGAATGGACATGGGGATAAATCCTGTCCCTGTGTCCGTTATGGTGACGGTGTTTTTAAAGACCCATCCGGGAAAATATGGGAGTTTGCGGGTCCTGTTGTGTCGCCAGCTTATACGAAAGGTCTAGAAGATACTCCAAAAGATATTATCTCGGATCTGCTTGGCGAAGAACTTAATCAAGCGATATCCATATTCATTAAGAATAAAGACTACTCGTAGGTGATGCAATGTGGGTACAGGCACAATTCCTTTTGTAGCTAACCGACCAGATTGGTTCCTTGTCTGACTTAACTTCTGGTAGCAGTGATAAAAGAACGGAATGAATATCTTTTTGGAGGCTTTTAATATTTCAATTGTATCTTTTCTAAGTATCTTCTAGAAGTAAGTATAAAGGCAACAAGCCCCCTTTCAAGTGACTTTATATCTTAGACCCATTATTATATCAATCAAAAAACCACGAATGATAAAACCTTTTATTTAACAACCTACTCCCCACTCGAAAACACAGAAATACTTTCCTCCGAACTATAATCTCTATAAGCAAAAGTATTCTCAGGTATTTCCTCACTCAGGGTCAATATCTTATTCAGCACCCGTTCTGCTTCGTTCCCTTCCAGAGGAGTCGGTTGGTAGTTATTTCGATTCGTAACAGAAGAAATACTTGTTGGGATAAACTTTATATCCGTTAGCTCGTCAAAGGCAAAATGGAAGGTTTGCTGAAAAATAAATGTATCCTTGTCAACCGGGTTTCTGTTTCTACCAAACATAAAGTCTCCAAGACTATAAACAATATATTTTGAAAGGTCCACAGGGACAGGCACCGCGGACCATTTTCGCCGAGTGCGTTGGCAGTGCTGAGCCTGGTTTCTCTGTTCAATATACAGGCCTCAACATTGGAGAACGATTTTAATTGCTCACTCTGCATCTACCATCTGTTACAAGTATAATATAGGTGTGTTTTGATTTACTAGTCGAAACAGGCTCATTCCCCGGTACGTTGTATGAGTTGGACCAGGGTTCCTGTCCCCGCGGTTCACCTACGAATTCTATTTTTAATGTTTTCAAAAACTTCTTCTGATCCATTACCTATTAACAATGGAACTCCATCAATCACATTCTCCTTTAAATCATCCGGAACGATCGTAGCGGAGATGATAAAGTCATAATCCTGTTGTACATGGAATGCTTCACTGACTTTTCCTTGATGCAGTTCCACATGTTCCAGGAGGTTTTCGTTTTTCAACCATTCTGTTAATCGCGCCATGATGATGGTAGATGTAGCAATCCCTGTCGCGCAAATGACTAACACTTTTTTCATGTTTATTTTCCGTCCTTTTTCATTTTATTTACATAAACTAAGCCGGCTAAAGCACCTAAACCAATTGCACCAATCCCATACCAGCTTAATAATTTTCCTAGCCCTGCGAATATGGCTGTTGTCCAAACAGCACCGTCAACAAGGGAAGAGACGCTGGAATTACTTCCTATATCAAAGTCCGAAGCCAAAGCCATTTCCGTAAATATCGGGGATAGCCATGTAGCGATATATAATCCAACACTGATGTAAATGCTTGCTGCGATGACTGTGCGGACGATGTTTCCTTTAAACACAGGTACCATTAAACAAATTAAAAATGGGATTGTTGCTAGGTCACCGAATGGCAAAACTCTATTTCCGGGTAAAATGACTGCTAGAAATAACGTAAGTGGTATCATGACTAAGGAAGCGGATAATACAGCGGGATGTCCTACTGCTAGCGCACTGTCCATTCCGATATAGAGCTCCCTGTCTGGATACTTATTCTTTAGTTTTTTACTGGCAGCTTCTGAAATAGGTGTCAGTCCTTCCATTAACAAGGCAACCATTTTTGGCATCAAAAACAGGACGGCAGCAGTCTGTATAGATAGTTGCAATATATCTTGGATGTTGTAGCCTGCAACTAAACCGATAAGCAAACCAAGCAATGCACCTAAGACAATCGTATGTCCGAACATTCCGAAACGTTTTTGTATAGAAGCTGGGTCTGCTTTTAACATATTAAATCCTGGGATTTTGTCAAAAACGGCATTTAATGGTTTCGCTAAAAAATAGGATGGTGCGGATGCGGCATGTGGAAAGGTAATTTGCTTTAATCCAAAATACTGTTGCATATCTTTCGCTAACATATCACCCATGAAGAGCACCACTATAGCATGCACTGCGATTGTAAATAGACCTAACGCGAAATCATTTGTCAACGCATAAATGAGCGATCCTGTAAAAGCAATATGCCAATAATTCCAAATATCCACATTGACTGTTTTCGTTAATCCGAAAGTCAATAATAATAGGTTGATTCCAATTCCTATAGGAATAGCAAGACTTCCAAGTGCAGTTCCATAGGAAATAGCTGCTGCAGCAGGCCAGCCAACATCAATTGTTTGTAAGTTTAAACCGAAATGTTCGACCATGGAGTGCGCCGCAGGTCCTAAACTCGTCGTGAGTAAGTTTAAGATGAGATTCAATCCTACAAAACCAACGCCGACAATCAATCCGGAATACAATGCTTTTCCTGGATTTGTACCAAGCAGTACTGCAAAAATAAAAATAATCATTGGGAGCATCACACTCGCTCCCAAATCGACAAACCATTGTAAAACTTCCAACATACCGCCCTCCAGACTAGTTTCTATCTAATTCAATTGAAATACCATATAGAGAATGGCATTTCACAGCTCATCCGAAATACCGGTAATATAATGATTTTGCTTCGGTCACATCATTCGTTCCATGCACAAGTACACGTCCATCGTGAAACATGACCAAACGATGCGGTTCATTCGTAAAAGATAATAGAAATGAATTTTGTTCGACTTTTCCTATATTGAAAAGACGTGCCGCAATCGTTTCTAAGTCTCGATTTCCAGCTGCTGTCGGTCTGATCTGAACCGTATCTCTCCCACATAGTACGGCTGTCTTTGTTTGACTTTCATAATTTAAATGTGGGTATGTCGGTGCTTGACCACAGGAATGGCAGCTTGTATTTTTGAACGTGCTGACATCAATGGAAGCTTGCTGATTTGTCCAAAGATCAAAGGAAATGAGTTGCCGTCTCAATGCTTCCCGATTATCGGTTAGAATTTTTAAAGCTTCTGCCGATTGATGGGCAACAACCATCTGAACAACGGGACTGATAACACCTGCCGTATCACAAGTCATCCCGCCCATTGGCACTTGTTGCAATAAACAATGCAAACAGGGCGTTTCATTTGGAAGAATCGTATAACTGATGCCGTAGCTTGCAACGACAGCGCCGTATATCCATGGAATATGATGTTTTTGCGATATGTCATTGATAATGAGTCGAATATCGAAATTATCTGTTGCATCAATAATTAGATCAACGCCATCGGTAAGCTGGCTCATTTCCAACGGGGTGACATCGATGATTTTGGCTTCAATTTGCACATCCCGGTTAATTTCCTCTAATCTTCTTTTTGCTGCAATGACTTTTGGCATGCGACTATTCGCATCACTCTCTGTGTACAGCTGTTGACGCTGCAAGTTGCTCCACTCGACGTAATCCCGGTCAACGATGGTTATTTTTCCAACTCCAGAACGAACAAGGATCTCCGCATTTCCTGTACCAAGTGCACCTGCACCAATCAGTAGGACATGCTTCTCTGCCAACTTTTTCTGTCCCACTTGACCGATGGGCGAAAATAATATTTGTCTGGAATAACGGTCATTCATTAGATGCTAATCCCTTCTGTTGGGCTGCTTGCGGTTGCATAACGTTTTTTTGGAATGCGACCTGCTTCATAGCCGAGTCTACCTGCCTCTACAGCGAGTTTCATCGCTTCAGCCATTTTGACAGGGTCATGGGATGCGGAAACAGCTGTATTTAAAAGAACCCCGTCAGCCCCGAGCTCCATTGCAAAGGCAGCATCTTTTGGAGAACCTATTCCTGCGTCAACAATGACAGGCACATTTGCTTGTTCAATAATAAAGCTTAAGTTAAGCGGATTAATAATACCTTGCCCTGAGCCAATAGGGGATGCACCGGGCATGATCGCATGGGCACCTAATTCTTCCAGTTTTCGTGCCAAAACGACGTCATCGGAAGTATAGGGAAGTACAATGAATCCCTCTTTCAATAATTCTTCCGTAGCCCGTAATGTTTCTACAGGGTCTGGCAGCAAGGTTTTATCACAGCCAATCACCTCGACTTTCACCATGTCACATAGTCCGGATGCTTTCGCAAGTTTGGCTGTCCGAACCGCTTCCTCAGCGGTTTTTGCACCGGCTGTATTGGGTAAAAGATCATAATTTTTCAAGTCGATTCTTTCCAGGAAATTCGGCTGGGAGGCTTCAAAGATATCCATCCGGCGCACCGAAAAGGTTAGAATATTTGTTTCTGATACGTCAACCGCTTCTTTCTGAATAGCAAAGCTTGGGTATTTCCCGGTTCCTAAAAGTAATCGGGAATTAAATTGTTTTTTACCAATCGTTAACATGTCATCCGCCTCCTACAAATTGTACCAATTCTATTTTGTCACCATCTGCGACGATTCGTTCAGTATGGTGATTTTTCTCCAAAATTTCTCCGTTATGCTCCACAATGACAATGGGGTCCTGTTCAAAAAAATGGGTAATGACATCAGCAATCGTATTTACATCACTTGGAACTTGTAAATCATTTCCATTCACTAGCAGGTTCATATGTTCGCCTCCTTCATATATGGAATTCTGTTGATAGAAAACGGGTGATCGCCAGCCTTTCCATCGATCATATCAGCCATTAATAAACCGGTAACAGGAGCTAATAAAATACCATTTCGGTAATGGCCAGTTGCAACGAATAGCCCTGCAACATGTGGATGTTCTCCGAGATACGGCAATCCATCTCCTGTTTGCGGGCGAATGCCAGCCCATGCCTTCTCCCATTTGGCATTTTTCAATGCTGGAATGATGTTTACCGCTTGAGTCATTAACGAATAAAGTCCATCCAGTTGAACAGATTCATCAAACGTATCTGGCTTTTCTGTAGCACCAATAATTAATCTGCCGCCAGACTTCGGAACGATATAGCCCCCAGATGAAAAAATACTTGATGTGATGATACGTTTATGCGTATTTACGGAAAAGCATTCGCCTTTTACGGGATACGTTTCTAATGATATGCCCGTTCTCTCTAAGATTTGTTTGCTCCATGCACCGCCCGCAATAACGACATGATCGGCGAGATGGATGTCTGTTCCTGTTCTTACACCGGATATCCGGTTATTCTCTTGAATTAATTCCTGTACTTCGGTATATTCCAGGAAGTCTGCTCCTAAAGCAGCTGCAGATTGGGCCAATGCTTTGGATAAAAGTGGGGCTGACACTTGACCGTCATTTGGCAAATATAATCCGCCTTGTACAACTTCGGAAAGTTCTGGTTCTCTTTCCTTCACTTGCATCGTAGTCAACCATTCTGCTTTTTCTCCTAATCTCTCTTGAAAGGATGCGATTGCCCGTAAGTGTGCCGCCTCTTCTTCTGACTGGGCAACTTTTATAATCCCACTTTGGATAAGCTCAATATTGATATTAGATAAAAATTGAAGTTCTTCCGCTAAGGCCGGAAACATTGCTCTGCTTTTAAGAGCAAAGGGAAGAAGCGGACTATTTTCACCTATTTCATTTTGCGCACCTAACATGCCTGCAGCAGCACGTGATGCTTTTTGAGCGAGTGCCTCTTTTTCTACAACGAGTACATGATAATTACGCTTACTCAAATAGAATGCAATGGAACTGCCGATGACACCCCCGCCAACGATAATGACGTCATAATGTTTCTTCATTTTTTGCCCCCTTTCTTAATGCATGCCTATAGGAGATTGCCTTTGCAACAGGATCACTGGACAATAACACTCCTGATAAAACCGCGATACCGCTTGCACCATGATTGATAAGCTGTGGCGTATTTTGAGAGGTGATGCCACCAATTGCAATTACTGGAATGGATACATGCTGAACGACTTGTTTCAAGCCATCCAATCCTTTTGGCTTTACGCCAGGTTTTGAGCGGCTTTCAAATACATGACCATATAGCAAGTAATCTGCACCATGTAAAGCAGCGAAAACAGCTTCTTCCACGGTATGGACGGAACAGCCAATGTGTAAGGATCTATACGCTTTTCTTGCCACTGATACATCGATACTTTGATAAGTTAATTGAACGCCCCGAACCTGCATTGCGTTGGCTACATCAATATGGTGATTGACGATGATTTTTTCAAGTGGAATGCCATTGGAATGGAGTAGTTTGATTGTTTGAGTCAATTGGTAATCAGACCATGATTTCTCCCGAATATGAAAAGCATCTACATATTCGTTTAACTTTGCAGCAATGGATACAAACATTTCGGGTGATTGTTCACCAGTTGAGATAATATGAAGTTCTCCACATGTATCACCTTGACTGTTAAAATCATTCATCCCAAGTTTCTCCTTTAAGATTATTTGAAAAAATAAAAAAACCACTTTCCGTATATGGGGAAAGTGGTTTTATCGCATCATTAAACAAGTATATTACGATATCCGTTCTTTCACTTCCCTCCGCCGGCATCAATCCGTATCAGGTTCAAAGAGTCCCAAAGTCAATTACTTTGATCTCAGCCCTTTTAAAAGGCACCCCTAGTGAATCATTAAATATTTGATTATTTAGTTAAATAATAGCATACTTACAACAATTGTCAATAGTCTAATTATTATGGTTTGGGTAGGGTGATTGTCATTGTAGCCACTTTTCGCTCTCACAAAGTCGCTGTCTAATCAAAAGCAAATATTTTCATATATTACCCACCTTTTTATATACTGTAGGTGAAAATACGGGTGTAGTCCTTCCTTGGATTAAAGAGTTGTAAAAAAGGAAGCCTATATAATCGGGTTGACAGAAAATGAAGAATCTACCATTTAAAAAAGTAGTTGATTATCTATTGGTCAAAGTAAAGACAAATTTAATTTGCTCACGGACTGAAAGCATACTTTCAGTCATCAAGTTTTCGATGGTATTGTAACCTAGCTAAGAGTTAACAGGTTTTATAAAAGAACAGTTTAGTATAAGAGGCAGTGGTTGGTAAAAGGAGAATACAAGGAGGATAAAGTTTTGAAAACGGAGGATTATTTTAATGAGAAGTTGACCTTTTTAATTGAAGAAAACGAACAAAAACAAGTACTGGAGAAATTAGCCGATGAGCTTCATGAAAAGGGATACGTTAAAGAAACATTCAAGCAAGCAGTTCTTGATCGAGAGGAAAAGTTCCCTACTGGATTGCTTATAGATGGAATTGGAGTGGCTATTCCTCATACCGATAGTATCCACGTGAATAAAGCTACAATTGCTGTATGCATTTTGAAAGAACCTGTCCTTTTTCAGCATATGGTTGCTAAAGGAGAAGTAGTGCAAGTTCACCTTATTTTTATGCTTGTCATTCAGGATTCTTCTAATCAGGTTCATGTTTTACAGTCGATAATCAATCTTTTACAAGATAGGCAAGTCATTAACAAAATGATGAAAGCTACTTCAAAAACAGATATTGTTACTATGCTAAAGGATTATACAAGAGCCTCATAAATCAGAAAGAAGAAGTTCTGGTGCCGCGCTTCCCGAATTAATCTGCTGTTTCTTTAATTGGGGTGTTGACCCTAAGCCTGGACAAGTATCCTTCCGTACTGTAAAAGATAACCCACATGGAATTATGCTATTCGACTTAGTATATTTAGAAATGTATGGGTTGGTGGGATAGTATAAAAGAAGAGTTTTCTAATGATACAAAAGCAGCACATCAAATTACCGGAATATTGAAGGTGGTTCGTGAAGACAAGTAAATAAAAGGTTGGGCTAGATAAATACTATCTAGTCCAAAAAAGCAAAACTTCAATTGGTGGAAATTTCATTTTATATTCAACTGATTGAGGTTTGCTTTATTTTGTGGGGAGTGAGTTATTTCTTTAGAAGCAGGTTTATGTAACTGCTAAACTATGAAAGACCATTTCTGCTAGATAAGAAATAGAGAACTAGAAGGACAGAACCGCAGTTCATTTTTATAGTTTTAACCGAGTTTGCTGGCAGTACTGAGTCTGTATTTTCTACTCGATATACAGAGCCCTTCGCGGAGAAGGAGTTTAACTTGTTAGTTGGACCAGGGTTCCTGTCCCCCTGGGTCACTGTCCCCCTGGGTCAGAAACGTAAATATACCTCCTCCTTTTATCCTATAAAAATTTATAATATTCATACATTTATTAAATATTGCTTTGCTAGTATTAGAGTAGAAAGGAAGAGGAGGGAGGATATTTAAGTATTTGTCTTTATTAATTTCAGTTTCTAATCTACTTTTTAAAAAACAGGGAGGGATTTAAGTTGAACCGAAAATGGATCAGTAGTATGTTTGCTAGTTTGCTCTTCTTAACATCTGTTTTTCCAGCGCCAGTTGCGCTTGCGAAGGAAAATCCTGTAGCTGATTCCAGATCTGCGTCATCGGATAAAACGGAGCCGATTATTACAGTAGGCCCAGCTGGAAAGACAATTGTTTCAAGTGAAGAGACAACAACAATTGGACCGGGAATAGAACTGACTCACTTTGAGCGGTTTGATGCGCGTGGGTGGTTAAATGGAGAAGTGATGACGGTTGATCTTGCAAATGAAGCAGTTTCTGCGGATTTGCTCTATTCAGGTGTCATTACTGATTCCAAGCCATTATCAGAAATGGCTAAACAATCTGGTGCAGTTGGCGGAGTAAATGGGGACTTTTTTGATATTAATAATACGAAAGCTCCGTCCGGTACAATGATTGAAAGTGGTTCATTATTAAAAGGACCACAAGGATCGCATACGTTAACAGCTGGAGTAAATGAACATGGAATTGGGGACATTACCTCTATTTTTTTGGAAGGCACTGTTCAGCTTCCGAATGGTGAGCGACCGCTTGCGGCATTGAACCAGTCGAGCATTCCATCGAACGGAATTGGGGTCTATACACCAGTTTGGGGAGAAGCACAACGAGCGAATGCCGGAAGTTCTGTATATGAAGTAACAGTCCAAGACGGTAAAGTGACTGCTGTCTCCAATGAAGTAGGACGAGGAGCAATAGAAGAAAACACATTTGTACTTGTTGGTCGAGAAACGGGTGCGGATTATTTAAAAGAACTTTCCGTTGGTGATGAAGTAAACGTTTCCTACGCACCGAAAATCGATAGAGATGCTTTAATGAATTTTGCCATCGGTGGAAATACGATTTTAGTAGAAAATGGCCAGGTACCAACAAATATAGATGACAATTTAACCGCACCAAGGACAGCGGTCGGTTTCTCAGAGGACGGGCAAACGATGATTTTAGGAATTATTGACGGCCGTCAAGTGGACAGCCGCGGAATGACGTATAAAGAAATGGGGGAATTGATGAAGGAATATGGTGCGTACCAAGCATTGAATCTGGATGGTGGCGGTTCTTCTACCATGGTTGCACGTAAGCCAGGGGAAACAGATGCCGATATTGTAAATAATCCATCAGATGGAACGGAGCGGTATGTATCCAATGGAATTGGAATCTTTGCTGAAGCGGGGAGCGGGGAGCTATCAAACTTTGCCGTTCAAACTGTGGTGGAGGATGATAATAGCCATCGTGTTTTTCCGGGCTTAAGCAGAAGCTTTGTCGGTCTCGGTCATGATGAAAATTATTCCCCTGTCAATGTAGAGGGAATAAGGTGGCAGGCGCTTCCAGCAGATGTTGGATCGTTTGATGAATCTGGTGTTTTTTATGCGGAAAAGTCAGGGTCGGCAGTAGCGCAGGCGCAAATTGAATCGGCAAAAGGAACAAAGGATATTACGGTACTTGGTGAGCTGGATCGATTGGAAACTTCACAATCGTATCTTGGTCTTGAAATGGGGAAAAACGGAGTCTTCTCGGTTATTGGTTATGATAAGGATGGTTATGCTGCACCGATTGAAGCACTTGATATGGAATTAGACTATAATGATTCTATTATTTTCATAGAAGAAAATCACGATGGCACTTTTTCAGTAGAGCCAAAACAGGATGGTACATCTGCACTGATTACAATCAGTGTGAAGGACAAGCGTGTTGAGCTTCCGGTATCAATAGGGATGGAAACAGTGCAGATTTCAGATTTTGAAGATACGGCAGACGAATGGAGGTTTTCTACTGCTCGTGGTTCTGGAAGCTTAGGAACAACAGATGGGGTAGAAGGAAATGGATTACTGGTCAATTATGATTTTTCATTATCAACCGGAACGAGAACAGCAAATGCTCATCCAGTTTCAACAATGATGCTCCCTGGAGAGCCTAGAAAAATAGGCATGTCCGTTAAAGGAGAAGGAAAAGGAGAATGGATGTCCTTCACGTTGCGCGATGCAGCTGGAACGTACTATTATTTGTACGGTCCGTATGTAACGTGGACAGGTTGGGAAAATATCGAGATGAATATTCCAGAAGGTGTGCAATATCCGTTAGAATTAAGAACGATTGGCGCGATTGAAACGAGTGCAAGTAAGCAGTACACAGGCCAATTAGTTTATGATAATTTAGTTGTTGAAGTTCCGCCAAGCATTGAAATGCCAGAAAGAGAAGTGGCTAAACCAGATCCATTGATTGTTCAAAACGATACGATTGGAGAGGATCGCTGGAAATTTGCAATGCTAGCAGATAGCCAGTTTGTTGCAAGTTCTCCAAATAGTCGTCAAGTACAAATGGCCCGAGAGTCTTTACGTGAGATTGTCGCAGAAAACCCTGAATTCATTGTTATTAATGGTGACCTTGTGGATACAGCTTGGGAAGAGGATTTCGAATTGGCTAAACAAATATTGGAAGAAGAAATAGGGGACATCCCAGTCTATTATATTCCTGGTAATCACGAAATTCAGGGGCCAGGAACATTAGATAACTTCTTAAATGTATTTGAAGAGAATCGCTATAGCTTTGATCATAATGGAACACGATTTATTCTGCTTGATACATCGACTGGCAGTTATCGTATTAGTGATTTTGACCAGCTGGTTGAGCTGAAGCAATCCTTAAATGATGCAGCGACAGATCCGACCATTAATAATGTCGTTGTTGTTGGTCATCACCCTACACGCGACCCACTGCCAACAAAAAATAGTCAACTCTCCGACCAGAAGGAGGCTGCGCTAATGGAGGATTGGTTAACCGATTTCCGAGAAACTTCCAATGGAAAAGGTGCTATCTACATTAGCGGTCATGCTCATATGGTTCACCTGGAACGTGTAGAAGGAGTTCCATATTTGATTGTTGGACCATCAGGTAAATCTCCATACGGAACACCTGATAATGGTGGATTTTATGCTTGGACCATGTTTGGCATTGATCCAACACCTGTTCCTGACCATGCATTTGGCCCAGAACAAGGAGCAGAGCAAAGTAAAGTAAAGGATTCGGATTGGATTGAAGTAGAGATTCGTCCAGCATTAGATTCGATAACGATAAATGCACCGGAAACAATTAAAGCTGGTGAAACTGCCGATATTACAGCAACAGGTCATCAAGCTGGAAATCTGGATTTTCCACTCAGCTACCCAGCGTCTGTTAATTGGGAAGGCAGTGACAATGTATTTATTGGCTCAGGTGATAAATTAGAACACGCGAAAATATCTAACAAATATGCCGCAGTATTCAATCCAGCGACAGGAGAACTTACCGCACTTACAAGCGGTGAGATTTCATTGAAAGTCATCTCGAATAATGTAGAGGCAGTACATGAGTTGGTGGTAGAGTAATTGGCAGTTTTTAGCAGCTAAATAATAAGGGACTGAGATATAAATTAAAAGTTCCATTAATAAAAACAATTAATTTCAGGATAAGCAAGCTTTTAAGAAGAAAAATCCGAACTAATTTGAATTCTAACCAAAGAATTCGAATCATAGTTCGGATTTTTTTATAACTAGAACACTTTTGTCCCAGCCTCAAAGTATGATGAAAGTGTTTTATCAAAGCGTAATAGTTCAAAAGAGAGGGAAAACCTCAGACGGAATATTGGATAGTACGTCACTCAAAAACAACGACCAAAAGAGCCCTTTATTTAACAACTTACTCCCCACTCGAAAATACAGCAATACTTTCCTCATCACTATAATCTCTATAAGCAAAAGCATTCTCAGGTATTTCATCACTTAGCGTCAATATCTTATTCAGCACGCGTTCTGCCTCGTTTCCTTCCAGTGGAGTCGGCTGGTAGTTATTTCGATTCGTGACGGAAGAAATACTTGTTGGAATAATCATTATATCCTTCTTATCCGTTAGCTCGTCAAAGGCAAAATGAAAGGTTTGCTGAAAAATAAATGTATCTTTGTCATCAGGGTTTCGGTTTCCGCCAAACATAAAGTTTCCAAGACTATAAACGATATGTTTTGAGTTATATTCCTCAATCCCTTGTACCACGTGTGGATGGTGACCAAGTACTAAATCCGCACCTGCATCAATTGCGAACCTCCCCAGAGATTGCTGTGTGGCATTTGGATGATAATGCCGCTCCTCTCCCCAATGAAAGTTAGCGATGACAATCTGTGCACCTTGTTCTTTTAATGAGGAGATATCTGTTTCAATTTGGTGACGTACTTCACTTGTATCATTCCATCCGTTATATCCCAAAGCACCGATAGCAATACCATTTATTTCCTTTAACAAAAACTTGTCATATCCAAACGAATCTATATGGTATGTATCAAGATTTATAACCGTGTCTTCGTATCCCTTTTCCAGGTAATCATACGTGTGATTGTTAGCGAGATTTACTGCATCTATTCCCGATAAATCCAAGATTTCTGTATAGGATGGTTTTCCGGCAAACCGAAATGTTTTCTTGGCTTTATTTTGGCTGGAAGTTAACGTGGTTTCCAGATTAGTAATCGTTAAGTCGTCATTTTTAAAGATGGGGGCAACATTCTTTCCGAAGTGCTCAAGGCCAGATTGGTCCACTTCATGATGGAATGTACCATCGTATCCAAAGCTATCATCACTGCCTATCGTGACATCACCTGCAGCACTTATCGTTACCGTATTTTCATAGTTAGTTACTTTATCAACAAGTGGAGAAAAATCTATAAGCGTAAAATAATTAAGCAGGTCTGGTGTAATAGCTGTCTTTATTTCTTCGATAAATGGATGTTGATACGGTTGTTGAGATAAAAGAAAGGAAAAGCAAAGCAAGAAAGGAATAGATCGTATTGTCATTTTATCAACTCCATTGTTTTTGTTTTTTTATTTTTGGGGTGCATTTGCATAAGACAATTATATGAATTATATCAAAATTAAAATGCATTTTTATAGAAAATCGTACGACAAATACTTACAAAAACCGGGAAAGCGGACCAGAGGGACAGGAACCGTGGTCCATTTCCTGACAGGTAGGAAGGAATAAACTTACCAACCTGCATAAGTGCAACTAATGCTTTCACCGAAAGGCTTGTTGAGAACTAAGTTTTCTAAAAGATTAGGCTGAGTGTGTTGGGAATTCTAAATCTGTATTTTCTGCTCAAGTACACAGAGCCCCACAGCTGAGAATAGATTTAATTGCTTACTTAGCATCGATTGCCGTTTCAAGGGTGGCTTACCCCTGTTTATTGGTTTGCTTAATTAGTTGGACCGGGGTTCCTGTCCCTACGGTTCTCTGATATATTTAAAGGGTATTCTTTGAGATGCGGGTACATTGCACTAAGGCCTTTACCTCTTTTCATCTGCAAATACGAGAAACTGCTAGGAGGAGAATTAGTGGAAAAGAGTAGTAATGTTTTGATAGATAAATTGTATAAAAATAGGCTGGTTGCTGCGGTCAAGGATCCCAAATATTTAGAAGAGGCGATTAAGTATAAGGATAATATCAGTGCTGTTTTGTTAATGACAGGAACGATCTTAACGGTTAAGCGGTATGTGGACTTTATCCAGTCCCATGATCTGCCGGTAATATTGCATGTGGAACGGATTGGCGGACTTCAGATGGATAACAATGGGATTGATTTTGTAAAAAAATACATAAGACCGGCAGCGATTGTTACGACAAAGAGTGGGATTATAAAAAAAGCGAAAGCAAAGGGTATTTTTGTCATTCAGCGTGTTTTTTTAATTGATACGGATATGTACATCAATCTGGAAAAGGATATGGGGAAGAATCAGCCGGATGTTATTGAAATCATGCCAAGCAGGGTTCCTGAGTTTATTAATAGGTTATCGAAAGTATCTCCTGTACCGATCATTACAGGTGGGTTGTTATCTTCAGAAGAGCATGCTAAGAATGCATTTGATAACGGGGCCATCGCCGTTTCTACTTCAAATATAGAGATGTGGAAAAAAGATATTAATCTACTAATTTAACGATAAATTTACATTATCTATATAACTTATTAACAATTGGTTGCTATACTAAAAATGAAAAGTGAATAATAAACGGGGCATTTAGAGAGACCTTAAATAAATAGTGTATATCTATTGGCAGATATATACTGTATATTTTTGGTCTTTTTTAATTGCCGGCTGGAGGTGGAATTATCGGTTCTTCATAAGAAGAATTTCGTTATGCAATCTAGTTATGATCGCTGTCCAAATGGATTGTACAAGGACGGCTGTAATGTGATGTGGGTTCAGTGATGATCTTTAAAAAACAGAAGAAAGTGTCCTTAAATGAAAATGGATCATCATATTTTTTCACAAGTAAGTAAGCATCACTTACATAAGGGCGACAAAGTCATCCGCCTAAAATCTATGATAAGAGGAGAATGGAAAATGAGAAAAATGTTACGAGCAACATTGTTTTTGGCACTTATTTTATTATTGGCAGCATGTAATTCGAATGACGCAGGGAGTGCAACAACGGATGGGAAAACGACCATTGAATATTGGCATGTTAATGCAGAAACACAGGGAGGACAGACGGTAAAGCAATTAGTGGAAGACTTTAATGCACAAAGTGACACGGTGGAAGTTGTGGCGAAATATAATCCTGATATGTACAAGGGATTAATGCAAAACCTTCAAGCAGATGCTGCTGCAGGCAATGCTCCAGCGGTAGTTCAGGTTGGCTGGTCCTTTTTAAACTATTTCTCGGACAATTTCAGCTATGTTTCTCCACAGAAAGTCATTGACGAGCATTTTCCGGAGGATAAAACGTTCTTACAGGATAAGTTCCTTCCGAATATAATGGATCTGGCAAAGAACTCTGATGGAGAGCAAGTAGGTGTTCCATATTCTTTAAGTACACCGGTTTTATATATTAATCGAGATATTTTAAGGGAAGCAGGTCTTGATGAAAATGGACCGCAAACATGGGAAGAAGTAAAGGAATTTTCGAAAGTGATTAAAGAGGAAACAGGAAAAAGCGGATTTTACTTCCAGGAACCAGCGGATAATTGGGCTACCCAGGCTTTATTAGAAAGTAATGGTGCACAGTTTATTACAGATGGAAAGGCAACATTTGCTTCTGAAGAGGGAATTGAGGCTTATGAATTATTGGCTGACATGGTTTTAGAGGATGAAACGGCCTTACATATCGGATGGGATCAAGGTGTTCAAAGTTTTATTGATGGAAGTGTGGCAATGGCTTATACAACAATTGCGCAGCGCTCCAACATCCAGGACAATGCCCAATTTGATGTGGCAGCAGTGAAATCTCCGGCATGGGAAGGCAAAGATCCGAAGCTTCCAGCAGGTGGCTCAATGCTTGCGATTACTGCTCCAAATGAGGAGGAGCAAAAAGCGGCATGGGAATTCATGTCTTATTTGTACAGTATTGAGTCGATGGCCGATTGGACAAAAGGAACGGGATATGTCCCACCAAGGAATGACGTTGCCGATGCTGAGAATGGATTGAAAACCTATCTAGAGGAAAATGAAATGATGACTGCTGCAGTGGAACAGATGGATGGTGTCGTTTCTTGGGCTTCCTTCCCAGGGGATTCTGGATTGCAAGCAGAACAATTACTTTTAGATCTGCGTGATCGAATCCTTGAAGGAAGCGTCACTGTCGAAGAAGGGTTAACAGAAACTGAAGATAAAATCAATGAATTGCTTCAGTAAATGGATTGTCAACAAACCAGGCATTCGCCAGACCTTTAGACGAATGTCCTGGTTGAATGTATCAGATGGGACAGTTTTAAAGTTTCTCATCCGTTACAAAAAGATAAACTGGCCCGCTTTTGATTGGTACCGTACCCAAAGCGGCCAAGTTTATCATCCTAATAAAGTAAGTGGAGGAAGTTCAAATGAGTACGCTAACTGGAATATGGGGAAAGTTTAATAAAAATCGGGGAAATGCGTTTGGATATGGGCTTCTCATTCCTTCCATCATTGTTTTTGCTATCTTTACTTTCTGGCCTTTTCTATACACGGTCTATTTAAGTTTTTTTGACTGGAATATGATTAGCCCCGAAAAGGAATTTGTTGGATTAAGGAATTATATGGAGGTTTTAAGTGATTCGAAAACATATCGGATCATCGGTAATACCTTTCTTTATATTGTCTTGTTGCTGGCAATTAATTGTGTTGTCCCTTACATATTTGCTTTCGTGATTGATGTTGTATTGAAACGATTTAACGGGTTTTACAAAAGTGCCATGTTTTTGCCGGCTTTTATTTCTTTAGTAGTCGGATCGATTTTATTCACTTGGATATTAAACCCTGTTTCCGGCCCGCTGGCGATTATTTTTGGCTGGCTTGGTTTGGAAATTCCCAATTGGACGAAAACCCAAGGCTGGGTCATTCTTGTCCTGAGTCTGATTACGTCCTGGAAAGTGTTCGGGTATAATTTTATTCTTCTCTATGCGTCAATTAATGGGATATCAAGAGAAGTGATTGAATCTGCCCGCTTGGATAATGTTCCATTATGGCGGCTGTTCCTGCAGATTATCTTGCCGATGAGCAGTGCAACTGGGATCTATGTTTTCATCATTACCATCGTGCAAAGCTTGCAGTATGTGTTTACGCCGGTGAAGGTCATTACACAGGGAGGACCGGACTATGCAAGCTCTAATTTGATCTATCATGCATATCATGAGGCTTTTGTCGTTTATCGAACGGGACACTCAGCTGCCATATCAATTATAACCATGGCCCTTTTTCTTATTTTATTATTTCTGGAGTTTAAGCTTGTAGAGCGGGGAATCTATTATGAAAACTAACCGAGCAGTAGCACTTACATGGCATATTATTTTTATGGCAACGGTTCTTATATTGGTATTTCCAATTATCTATGCGGTTGGAATGTCCTTTAAACCATTGCAGGATGCTTATAATAATGTACTAAACATTCTTCCATTACACCCATCTTTAGAAAACTATATTACATTATTTGACACTTTGCCTATTCTACAGATTACGATGAATACTTTCATCATTGCATCGGTCGTTACGATTTTTAAAATCGTTACTTCCTTTTTAGCAGCCTATGCATTCGTTTATTTTGATTTCAAAGGAAAAGAAATCTTGTATTTTGTATTAATCGGTACCATCTTCATTCCCTTTACCGTAACGATGATTCCAAACTACTTAATTATTTCTGAAATGGGTCTATTGGATAGTATATGGGGAGTGATGCTGCCGCAGCTGGCGGATGCGGTAGGTATTTTCTTAATCCGGCAATCGATGAAAAGCATTCCGGTCTCTCTCGTAGAAGTTGCCAGACTGGACAATATGGGGCACAGGAGGATTATGAAGGATATCGTCCTGCCACTTGTCCGGCCTGCTGTGACAGCGGTTGGAATCTGGTTTTTCATCAGTACATGGAATGAATTTGTCTGGCCTGTTCTTATTTTGAAAACAACAGACAATTATACATTGCCATTAGCATTGCAAATGTTTATCAGTTCAGAGGGTGGAACGAACTTTACGGTCGCGATGGCCGTATCGGTTATCACGATGATCATTCCGCTTATATTATATTTAATTTTTCAAAAGTATATTATCGGCACATTTACTTCATCGGGAATTAAATAAGGAGAGTAATCATGAAGGAAATTAAATTTGAACACATTAGAAAGTTTTATGGAGATACAGAGGTTGTCAAAGATCTAAGCTTTACGGTTAAAGAAGGTGAACGCCTGATTTTGCTTGGCCCCTCAGGATGTGGGAAGTCAACGATATTGCGGATGATTGCAGGGTTGGAAGATATTACAGATGGCAGCTTGTATATGGATGGGAAGAAAATGAATGATGTTCCAAGCGGGCACAGGAATGTTGCTATGGTATTTCAAAATTATGCCCTCTATCCGCACATGACGGTGAAGCAAAATATTATCTACGGGCTGAAGGTGCATAAACTGCCAAAGCAGGAAATTCAGGATCGGCTGGATTCTGTTTTGGACATGCTGCAGCTCAGAGGATTGGAAGACAGGCTGCCGAAAGAACTTTCTGGCGGGCAGCGTCAGCGTGTTGCATTGGCAAGAGCGACAGTGAAACGAAGTAATTTTTTCTTGTTGGATGAACCATTATCAAACCTGGATGCCCAGCTTCGGGTATCAGCCAGGAAGGAACTGGTGAAAATCCATGAAATGTTTAAGCAAACCATTGTCTATGTCACCCATGATCAAATAGAGGCAATGACTTTCGCGGACCGGATTGTGCTGATGTACAACGGAGAGCTGCAAATGATCGATACGCCTACAAATGTGTACCACCGGCCGGCTAATATATTTACAGCGAAGTTTATCGGTTCGCCGCCAACAAATATTTTAGAAATGGACTACAATCAAGGCCGTATTATTATCGGGCAACAGTCTTTTGAGCTGACTGAAATGTGGAAGAGGCATATTAAAAAAGCGCAAATCGAAAATCTCGTGTTTGGAATACGCCCGGAACATGTCCAATTATCCAAATCACCATCCCAAAACGGATTGAAAGGGGAGGTCAAATATATAGAAAATCAAGGGGACAGTTATAGTGTTTATTTGGATTTGGATGGGCAGGAGATGATTGCCCTAAGTGAAGACAGACATTGGCATCAAGGGGAAACTGCCTATTTAAGCCCCCAGCTGGAGCGAATCCATCTTTTTAATAAAGAAACAGAGAATTCTATCGGGTATCCAGAAGAACTAAATGAAACTGAAAACAATATGGAAGAGAGAGGGATTTATGTATGAGTAACCAAAAGATAACTTATTCAGATCTACCATTATTAAATAGAGATATTATAGAAAATGTCCAGCAGTTAATCGAGCATGGAGCAGATAAAGTTGAATTAATGATGGACGGAGACAAGTGGGATGACATGGAGCTGCTGTTTGAACCAGTCGCTAAGCAATTAAACGAGCTTTCGATCCCATTTTCGATTCATCCTCCCGCATGGGACATTAATTTGACAAGTGAAAATAAAGCAATACGGAATGCTTCTTTTAATGAGTATAAGAAATCTATTGAATTTGCTGGAATGGTTGGTGCCAGTCATGTTGTCATTCATCCAGGGTTTTGCTTCTCGCCTGCTTTTAATAAAAAACAGGCACAACAGCGTGCATCCGTTTATATAAAGGAATTATGCGGGATTGCAAAGCCATTAAATGTACATTTAGCAATCGAGAATGTTGGCTATAATGGTACTGCCCTTTTTACTGAAGAGGAGTTTGTACATTTCCTTGACGATATCGATGAAACTGCAGGGTATTTAATCGATGTCGGCCATGCCCAACTGGATGGATGGGACGTGCCACGGGTGATCAAAACGATCAAAGGTAGATTACTAGCGCTCCATCTTCATGATAATATGGGTTCTTCGGATGACCATCTACCAATCGGAACTGGAAAAATGGACTGGGAAAATGTTTTCGATACTCTTCATGAACAGCAAATTGACTGTGACTTAATTTTAGAATATGCACCTGGAACTTCATTGGAAACATTACGAACCGGAAAAGACTTTCTAAGTGAAAGAGTTTTCGCGCGTTAGGTGAAGGAGGAATAACGTATTATGATTTCACCTAAAGATTATGATGCCTATTGCTTTGATTTGGATGGTACCATATATATCGGTGATCAACTGTTGCCGGGCGTTAAAGAAACATTGGATATAATTAGAGCGAACAATAAAAAGATCCTTTTCATTACCAACTCGCCTACATTAACCAGAAGAGAAGGAAAAGAACGTCTCGAACAGTTTGGTATCGATGCGGATCTTGAAGAAGTAATCACGGCACCATATTTAGCAGCCATTTATTTTACTGGGGTCACAGAACGAGCATCGGTTTTCGTGATAGGCGAACAGGCAATCAAAGAAGAATTCGAAAATCACTCTATCCAAACTACCGAGAATCCAATGGAAGCCACACACGTTTTAGTAGGATTGGACAGGACATTTACATACAATGGTTTACATATGGCGATGAATGCTGTTCGGCATTGCGGAAAGCTCATTGTAACGAACCCTGACCCTGTATGCCCCGTGCCAGGAGGCTTTATCCCTGACACCATGTCCCTTGCAAAAGCGATAGAGATTGCTTCCGATAAAAAGATAGATAAAGTGATAGGTAAACCGTATGATACCTATGGAAACAAAATGATCGAATTGCTAGGAGTCGCTCGGGACAGAATCTTAGTCATTGGCGACCGTTTGGAAACAGATATACAATTGGGGAAAACAAAAGAATTCGCAACCTGCCTAGTACTCACAGGTATCTCTACAGAAAAGGATGTACAGACATCCCACATCAAACCAGATTATATCATTAAAAATGTAGGAAGCTTATTTCAATCGGACCAGAGGGACAGGAACCGTGGTCCATTTCTAGTAGATGAGACTGAGTGTGTTTAGAATTCTAATCTAGATTTTCAATACACAGAGCCCCACAGCTGAGAATAAATTTAATTGCTTACTCAGCATCGATTGCCTGCTACAAGGGTGGTTTTCATGTGTCTATTAGTTTGCTTAATTAGCTGGACCAGGGTTCCTGTCCCCTCGGTTCACTGTCCCCCCGGTTCACTTGCCTGTATCCCTTTTGTTATGCAATAATAGAGTTACTGTTGAAAATTGCAACAAATGGGGGTGTTAAATGATGAAAGCAATGCTGATTGCTCCATACCAGGGACTGGCAGAAACGGCAAAAAGCTTGAATATACCTGATGATGTTGAATTGGATATAAATGTAGCCAATCTGGAAGAAGGGGTAAAGGCTGCACAGCAGGCTGAAAAAAGTGGATATGAATTAATCATCAGCCGTGGTGGGACTGCATCTATGATCCAGGATTCTGTTTCTGTTCCTGTTGTACATATTGATATTAGCGGCTATGATATGCTTCGTGTTTTTACACTTATTCGCGGAATAAAAAAAGGGGTTGCTCTTGTCGGATTTGAGAACATATCGCAGGGTGCAGCGACGTTATGCAACATACTGGAATTTGATGTAAATGTAATCACCATTAAAAGCAGTACTGAAGTAAGGGGTCATTTAGAGCGCTTAAAGGAACAAGAATATACTGTTGTTATCGGGGACGTCATTACTGTTCAGGTTGCAGAGCAGATTGGCTTGCGCGGTGTTTTGATTACCTCTGGAAAAGAAGCGCTTATGGACGCACTTGAAGAGGGGAAAAGGGTTTATCATTTATTTCATAAAGTTCAAAACCAATTCAGCTATCTCAAGAAGGCATTTAAAGCTGCGCCATTTCCCATGATATTGTTAAATAAAAACAAAAAGGTAATTGATAAAAACGAACAATATGAACAGGAAATCCCTCATCCTGAAATTAGTAATTCCCCCGTTATTTCCCAGATAGTGAACAGGGTACTTGAATACAATGCGATTCAATGGGATGAAACGGTTTCCCAGGGAAAACTCTTTCGGATACAGGCTTTTCCTTTAAGCGGGTCAGAATCCGCCGTTGGAGTAATTTTATACTCCTCTGGGATTGAATCAAACAATAAAGCGATACAAATTAGTAATCCAGGCCATATCCCGATTATTGGCGAGAGCAAACAAACCCGAAGCTTGAGGGAAAGTCTTGAGCAATATGCAAATGCAGATGGCGGTCTTTGCATACTGGGAGAACGGGGAACAGGGAAGCAGGCAATTGCTCAGGCAATTCACTTTGAAAAATTTGGCAAGACGGCACCTCTTGTCATATTGGATGGAAATGTTTCGATTCAGGAAATGAAAGAATTTATAGCTGTCCTGAATACAATCAGGGAAGGAAGCCTTTTATTAAGAAACATAAGTATCATGTCACTGGAAAAGCAGTCAAAACTTCTGGAAATATTGGGACACGCATCTGAAAAGCTGCAGGTTTTCACACTTGCAAATGAACCACTGGATAGTCTTTTGATTCAAGAGAAATTTAATGAGGAACTTTATAAGAGAATCGCCAAAAATACTTTGCACCTTTCACCATTAAAACAAAGGAAAGACGATATACCCTCTCTTGTAAATTACTTCCTGGCTGAGTTTCATGCTGAATCCGGCAGTGAAACACTGGCGATAAAACCGGAAGCAATGGAATGCCTGCTCCAAGGTGACTGGCCGGGGAACCATGGGCAGCTGAAACAAGCAGTCAGGGAAATAAGTATGATTACTAAGGGTTATTATGTTGAGGCAGAACATGTAAAAGAATTAATGTCTAATATGAAAGATATGCCGAGTAAAACCATTAAACATGGCATTCCAGTTAATGGAACGCTTAAAGAAATGGAACAGAAAATAATTAATCAAGTATTAGAAGAAGAAAAAAACAACCAATCAAGGGCCGCCAAAAGGCTGGGTATTAATCGCTCTACATTGTGGCGGAAGCTTAATCCCTAGAATATGAGAATCAAAAAGAAGCCTTCCAACGGCTTCTTTTTGATTTAAAATGCAACACTTTTATCAGATTAAAAGAATTACCTTTTAAAAATATATAAAAATATGTTGCATAATTTATCATGGTAGTTTAATATAATTAGTGAAAACGCTTTATAGATTTCATTGTGTTTAATTTTAAAACATATTTTATTAAATTAAAGGGGGATGCAGAATGAAAATCAAAGCTACTTTAGACAGAATTCCAGGAGGTATGATGGTAGTCCCGCTGTTGCTTGCTGCAACACTGAATACCTTTGCGCCTGACCTGCTGAGAATTGGTAACTTTACTCAAGCGTTATTTGTAGATGGGGCAAGTACATTGATCGCACTTTTCTTACTTTGTACCGGGGCACAAATAAATTTTCGGAATGTAGGAGTTAGTCTCGGAAAAGGGGCTACATTGTTAACGGTTAAATGGCTGGTAGGTGCCGGTATTGGTCTTCTTGCATATATATTTGCAGGGCCAAATGGTCTATGGCTTGGTCTTGCTCCAATTGCAATCATTGCAGCGATGACAAACAGCAATGGCGGACTTTATGTTGCTCTTGTGGGACAATACGGGGATAAAACGGACAGGGCGGCATATTCATTGCTCGCATTAAATGATGGTCCATTCTTTACCATGGTTGCATTATCTATTTTTGGAGCGATGGGCTTTGTTGAAGGCATGTTTTCATTCGTATCCTTTGTTTCAGTCCTGCTTCCAATCATCGTTGGTATGGTTTTAGGTAATTTAGATGATGAAATGAGAGAATTCCTAAACAAAGGGAGCTCGATGCTGATTCCTTTCTTTGCCTTCGCATTAGGTATGGGAATTGACTTTGGGGCTATTCTAGAGGGTGGACTTGCTGGAGTCGTACTTGGCGTACTAACAGTATTTCTGACTGGAACAGCTGGCTACATCGTGTTTAAAGCGATGAAATGGAATCCTATTGTTGGTGCAGCAGAAGGATCTACAGCAGGAAATGCAGTGGCAACACCAGCAGCAATCGCAGCAGCAAGTGCTGGATTTGCGGCAAACGTGGAAATAGCGACGGTACAGGTGGCAGCTTCGGTCGTTACAACAGCTATCCTCCTTCCATTATATATCGCTTTCCTCGTTAAACGCCTGGAGAAAAAAGGTGTTAAACTACCAGATGATTATGTGATCGATGAATCAAATACAAGGGTTTCTAGCTAATATCGTAATAAATGAGGGATTAACGTGGAAAAAATAATAGGAATAATTGCAGATGATTTAACGGGTGCAAATGACAGTGGGGTTCAATTAACTGAAAAAGGAATCAACACTTCTGTTCTATTCGATATTCCCAAAATGCAGGATCATCTGGACAACGGAATAGTAATCGATACAAATTCACGTGCTTTACCCAGAAATGAAGCCGCTTCTGTTACAAGACAAGCGGCTCTTTTCCTTAAAGAATCTGGTTACAGGCATATTTACAAAAAGATGGATTCTACACTAAGGGGTCATATCGGATTGGAGCTGCAAGCAGTAAAAGAGGTGTTTAATCCGGAATTTGTCTTTGTAGCACCTGCTTTTCCGGCTCTTGGAAGGACGACCAAAGATGGTATTCATTTTGTCAACGGAAAAAAGATTGCTCTTACAGAGGTATCCAAGGATCCAAAACATCCAGTCACTGAGTCGTATATTCCAGCATTAATAGAGAATGCGACCGGAGAACCGGTTGGATTATTGAAAAAGCATGATTTTGAAGTGGAATCAACGGTCTTCCAGGAAAAAATCAAAGCTTTTAAAGAAAGTGATATAACCTATATCGTCTGTGATGCAGTGGACCAGGAAGATCTGCAAAATGCAGCCCGGCAGATGGCTTCTTTTTCAGAAAAAGTAATCTGGGCTGGTTCTGCTGGACTTGCAGAAGTTTTGCCGGAGGTTCTTGATATTTCTCAAAAGGCAGAAAATCGTTCTTTTTCAGATTCAGCTCAAATCATGACTGTCTGCGGCAGTTTATCTGAAGTAACGCAGGGTCAAGTGCAGTTTGCCAGTGAACAGTCCGGAGTTACTGGTGTTCAATTGGATACGCTGGAGATTTTCAATGACAATTGGAAGATTTTTAGGGAAGAATATATTAAAAGCTGTCTTATTGGACTGGAAGAAGGAAGGGATATTGTCCTTTATGTTCCTTCTAATGAACAAATACGGAAGCAGGTCCGTGAAAGAGGGAGCGAGCTCGGTTTAACGAGTAATCAGGTGGGCGAGCGCGTTTCCCAGGCAATAGGTGGAATTGTCACGGAGATTACTAAACGTAATGATGGTCTTTCAGGACTGGTATTAACCGGTGGAGATACTGCAAAGGATACGGCTCGATTTCTTGGTGGTATTGGTATTCGATTGGTCAAGCAAATTGAAGCGGGAATACCATTGGGAGCCTTGATCGGAACCAGCAGAGCATATACAGTAGTAACGAAAGCCGGAGCATTTGGAAAAGAGAATTCCATTTATAAGGCGATGCAGGAATTGAAGGGAGTTCATAAATAATGAGTAAAAAGCCAATTATAGGTATTACAATGGGAGACGCAGCAGGTGTTGGCCCGGAAGTTATCGTAAAAAGTCTGTTGAATGAAAAAGTATACGAGCAGTCACAACCTTTCGTCATCGGTGATGCCAAAATGCTTAAGCGTGCTGCTGGAATTTTAAATAGTGATATAACTATCAAACAAATAAGTGGAGATGCTGATTTTTCATCTGTCCATTTTGGAGAAATCGCTTGTTATGACCTGGATTTGCTGCCGGCAGACCTGCCGTTTGGTGAAGTATCCTCAGCGGCTGGAGATGCTGCCTTTCAGTACTTGAAGACTGCGATCGAATTGGCCAATGCAGGGAAAATTGATGCCATTTGTACTGCTCCATTAAATAAGGAGGCATTGCATAAAGGTGGTCATAAATACCCGGGACATACGGAGATTTTAGCTGAATTAACGGATACAAAAGAATTTTCAATGATGCTTTCATCCCCTAAATTAAAGGTCATTCATGTGACAACTCATGTAGGTTTACTCGACGCGATTAACATGATTAAACCGGAACGAGTACAAAAAGTTATTGAGCTGGCACATGAGACGCTTTCCAAATCAGGGATTAAGCAGCCAAAAATTGGTGTGTGCGGCATTAACCCACACGCAGGAGAAAATGGGCTATTCGGTTATGGGGAAGAGGAAGAAAAAATCATCCCGGCCATTGAACGTGCGACGGAGAACGGAATTAATGTCGAAGGCCCACTGCCGGCAGACACGCTGTTCTTCCGCGCCCAACGCGGAGACTTTGATATAGTCGTTGCAATGTACCACGATCAAGGTCATGGTCCAATTAAAGTATTGGGACTTGAAGCTGGAGTAAACATTACAGTCGGTTTGCCTATCATCAGAACAAGTGTTGATCATGGAACTGCATTCGACATTGCCGGAAAGGGCATCGTTGACGAAAGAAGCATGCTTGAGGCATTGCGCCAAGCAATTGAACTAGCACCGGAAAAATAACGATTAAGGTAAGGAAGCATGGGGGAGTTTCTCATGCTTCCTTTTTATATTTGAATAGGAGCAGCCCGGCTCTGAGAGAGTTGAATCTATTTATGATATTGAACTATATAAACCGCAACTAACACTATTCCAAAACGGGGCAGAACGTCCACATCCTACCTAAGTCCATCCGCCTATTTTTCTTTACTTATTCTCCAAATCTAGTTTATATCGGCTTAATAGACTTCCGTTAAGATAAAAGTAAGCAACCGCTGAGGAGGGATTTTCTTAAGCATACCACTCTTTATGTCAAAATCGTTTCTGTTCTCACTGTTCAAACACAATTTAAGGAGGAATTTTAATTGAAAAACATGATGAAAAGATTCTTCGTATTATCGAGCTTATTCGTACTTTGGGGAGGTTTCATTTCAAGTCCTGTGGAGACCTTTGCTGCAAAAGAGACTGAGAATATCACGGATACGAAGCTAAGAGTAATGAGTTTCAATTTAAGATACTTAAATGATTTTGATCCATCTCCGCACACGTGGGAAGAGAGACGCTCTACCATTCGACAGGTTATTCGAAAGGAACAGCCGGATATTATTGGGACACAGGAGGCGGTGTATGAGCAGGTGAAAGATGTGGCTGCCGACTTGCCAAACTATGAGTGGATCGGTCAGGGACGCGAGGGCGGCAACGAAGGTGAATTCATGTCTATTTTCTATAATGAGAATCGTTTTACACCACTGGAATATGATCATTTCTGGCTGTCCGATACGCCTGATGTTGTTGGGTCCATGTCATGGGGCAATACGATTCCCAGAATGGTTACCTGGGTTAAATTTCTGGATGAAAGATCAGGTGAAGAATTCTATTTTGTGAATACCCATTTTGATCATATGTCTGAAGAGGCAAGAGAGAAAAGTGCAGCACTTATTTCGGAAAAAGTGAAGGAATTTAATCAGGACTTGCCAGTAATTTTGACAGGAGATTTTAATGCCGGTCCAGACAGTGAACCATATCAAATATTAATTGAACAAGGCGGTTTCACCGACACATGGACTGCTGCAGAAACTAGAATAAATGATGGTTTTGGTACGTTTACCGGTTTTGAAGATGCAACTGGCGGTGGAGCGGATAACAGAATTGACTGGATTTTATCGAAGGGAAATGTCATCACTGAGACTAGTGAAATAATTACCTACCAAAAAAATGGGCAGTATCCGAGTGACCATTATCCGGTAATGTCGGACATGATTTTTTAAAAGTTTCAGTAGCCGCTTAAACTATTGATGCAATTATGCAGGAAATGCCACAGTGGACATATGTGGCGTTTCCTGATTCATGTTTTTAAAGATATGACGGTATGTTTAATCATAAAAAGAAATGGAGTGTTTTTGTGAAGAACAGGAATAATGAAACAGCAAAATTATCACAGGGTCAATCAAGAAGGCTTTTCTTAAAATATTTTTTGGCGGGAACAGCTGTACTTGCTTTGGAAACGTCCGGTCTAAACCGACTTGCTTCCTTGACATCAAAGGTGCAAGCGGCACCTAAATTGGAAGCATATCCGGCAGCAGGAGAACCGGGCAAAGGATTTCCCCAGTCTATTGCTTCCGGTGACCCAACTGCGAGCGGGATGATGCTTTGGACGAGAGTTGATCCGGAGCTTGAAACAGGATTCTCCAATCCGGAAATAAGCAGTACAGTCATTTATTATATGGAACAGAACGGCAAAGAAAGTGACAAAAATCTCAGAGACGCAATCGATGGGGGGAAATTTGTCATGTTTGAGGTGAGCAGATCAGAAGACTTTTCAACGGTTGAATTGAGCGGGTTCTCTCCAATATGGAAGGACTATGATAACATTGTGCGGGTGGATCTGGACGGAACATTGGAGCCTGATCAGGTCTATTATTACCGCTTTATAACGAAGAGCGGTCTTGTCAGCAAAACTGGCAAGTCAAAAACATTGCCTGTACCCGGAAGCGATGTCCATTCAGCAACGATTGGCTACATATCTTGTCAGGATTATACGAATGGCTATTTTAACGCATTGGGCCATATGGCGGAAGAGGAGATGGATTTCTTCCTGCATTTGGGCGATTACATTTATGAAGCTGTAGGTGAGGAAGCTTACCAAGGTGGATTGGAGGATAGGTATATTGAGCTTCCGAGTGGAGGCAGCAAAGCTTTTACCATTGAGGATTACAGGACACTATACCAAACATACCGGACAGACAAGGATCTGCAGAAGCTTCATGAACGTCATGCCATTGTTGCGATATGGGATGATCATGAGTTTGCCAATGATACCTTCTATCCGGCTGTAGCTCCTGATGACAGTGAAGCTTCCGATCCGACTAGGAGGCTGTTCGCGAATCAGGTCTGGTTTGAGTATATGCCTGCAAGGGTTCCATATGATCCGGACAAATCTTTTGATGAATCGATTAAAATCTACCGGACGGTAACGGTTGGAAATCTGGTCTCCATCCTCCTCACAGATGAGCGTTTATATCGGGATTCCCACCCATGTGGCGAAGGACAGCTGGACCGTTATTTTACCAGTGGCTGTGAGGGTATCCAGCAGTCGTCACGTTCCATGCTAGGGAGACCGCAGAGAGATTGGTTCCTTAACGAATTAAAGCAGGCCGACAGCCTATGGAAGGTATGGGGCAATGAGGTGCAGGTCACAGAGTTGAAGCTGCTGCAACGATTCTTCAATCTTGATGCCTGGGATGGATATGCCTATGAAAGGGATGTGATCGCACAGACCGTCCTGAATAATAATATTGAAAATTTCATTGCCTTGACAGGGGATTTCCATACATTTGAAGCTTCTTATCTTCAATATGATTATAACCGTACCGGTGAAAAATATGGAGTCGAGCTGATGGTTGGTTCGGTGACCTCGAGCAATCTCAGGGAAACCATTCGCAATGCTATGCAGAATATCCCTGATACTTCCGGTCCGATCCCATCTGAAGCCGTATCGGAGCTGGTCAGTACACTCCACTCTAAGTTGGGGAGCTTAAGCACGATAACAGCGGAGCTCTTATTTAAAGAACTGCAGCAAATCATTAAATTGGAAAATCCGTGGATCGAGCTGTTTGACAGTACGACACATGGCTACTCCTTGCTTCAGTTGACAAAAACGAAGGCAGTTTGCACGGCATATTCTGTCGACCAGATTGAAACGGAAGATGCCTCCAAATCATTGTTGTGGCAATGTGAAATTCCGAATGGGGAGGTAAAATTAACGGTGACAGAGGATAATCGTCTGCTGAATATTTAAAAGAAGGCGGGGCTCTATCGTATGGTAGCGCCCTCTCCCGAGAGTGTGCTGTGCTCTACCGTTTGCCGGCGCGCTTTCCCGAGTGAGTGCTGTGCTCACCCGTTTGCCACGCGTCCTCTCCCGAGTGTAGTCAGTGCTATCCCGTTTGTCACGCACCCTCTCCCGAATGGAGGTGGTGCTCTACCTTTTTATCCTCTGATAGATTTCACATTTTCTCCTATGGTGGACACTTTTTTTGCTAAAATCACTTCATTAATACCCAATACCTCTTTTCTAACTTCCTTTTTATAATCCCCCAACTAAAGCCAGTAACATAAGAAATTGACAAACAGAATAATAGCTTTTGAAATGGCCGGGATTGTTTAGCTATTATTCTTATTATCGTTTTTATCTTTCTAATCTGGTGGATAAGCGCTCTCCGGATAGTCTGGTAAGGTATTATAGTTACTTAAATATTACTATATGATGAAAAAGTATGTACTTATAAAAACCAAACAGACATGTTAAACTATTCTAAATAGAGAGACAAAACAAAGAAAGGAGGTTCTGTGTTCCTTTCATATAAAGTTTTCATCGGAAGAAAGGTTTTTGGATTCTTGAAATCGCCTTCTTATTATAATTAAGCTGAGTGGTGGTTACTTGGGGAATTCGAACTGGAATGGAGGTGAATCAATGAGTCGCATTAATTTAAAAGCACTTAACTGTGAAAAAGAACTCACCCTTGCTATTATCGGTGGCAAATGGAAAATGCTTATTATGTGGCATCTAGGAAAAGAAGGAACGAAGCGATTTGGTGAACTGAAAGCATTAATCCCTGGAATTACGCAACGAATGCTCGTCAGTCAATTACGGGAACTGGAAGAAGATCTTATTGTTCACCGTGAGGTCTACCCTGTTGTTCCACCAAAGGTAGAGTATTCATTAACTAAAAAAGGAGATAGCTTGATGCCGATTCTTGAATCTATGTATGATTGGGGAAAAGACTATATGGAAAATGTTCTGAAAATCGAACTGACAAATTCTGAATGAGACATGGGGAAAGCTGTATAAATCAGGAGTGTAATAATTGTGCTTTCCCTGGATAACAAACTAATTTTTTCGTATAGATATCCTTTAATTAATAAATTCACAGCAACAATAATAGTTGCTGTGAACCTTTTATCTTTTGTGCTTAAAATGATGAAACATTTTTTCTCTATTGCTTACATTCCCGCAGATATCTATTTTAGTTTTCCTTTTATAAAAGAAAGAGTAATAGGGTATGGTGATGAATTTAATCACAATTAGTATATATTTATACACAATATGATTCTAAAGTGCGTACTTCATTTAAACTGGAACAGCAATTATAATATATATAAAAGAAACATTATCGTCCCCCGTACCAGTTTGGATCGAAAGTATAAATGCAGAAGTGCTAAAGAATTAAAATAATAATAGCCTCATCATACCGAAAGGCTAAAGATTCAATAGAAGTGTAATACCTGATTTGAAATCTAGCATAGAAAAAGAGGGGTTATTTGAAAGCGCTTACCCAGGAAGCGGCTTAACCTAAAGATGGACAAATTGCAAAATGGTAATGCAGAAGTATTATCAATATAGTTTGCCGGTTTATGAATGCCAAATAACTATCTTTTTAGGGGAGAGAATATGTTATTAATAATAGGCACTGTAATAATTTTGGTTTACACAATTATATGCTTGATTAAAGTTTATCGGAATAGAGAGCAATTAAAAAACATGACAGGAATGGCAATTGCAATGATATTAGGTATGGTTAGCAGTACAGCGATTGGCTTAATTTTGGGAATCATGTTTAAAGGTGATCTAACCGCTTCTACGATTACCGCAATGAATTTTGCCCTTATCGTCGGAATTTTAGTAGGGAAGCCAATTAGTCTGCTTGCCATGGGCGAAGGCGTTGCCGGCGGGGTAATGGGGGGAATGATGGGGGCGATGATAGGAGATATGATACCTTCAAACAGCTATTCTTTTATGTTGGTATATATCGTTATTTTTTCTATAGTAAGCTATTTGTTCATCATCCATCTGGTTGATACGAAAGCAGGTATTTCCAAGGAAAATAAGTTGCATCATCCCTGGACTGCTAAAGCAATAATTTCCGTTACTGTAATGTTTACGCTTGTCACGCTTGTTACTTTAGGTTACCTGGATACTGAAATAATCGGAGATGAAAATAAACTGGAGGCAGAAGAAAGACATCACCATTAATCGAATGGAAACTAACTATGATTAACAACCAACAGCAAATTTGATATATGTGTGCCGAACCATATAAGCTGCTTGTCTCTAAAGACATTCCCATCTTTTATAAAAATTCTTGGTTTGTCCGGTGTTGATTTTCCAATTGTTATTTTTATAAAACCTTGTTTGCCAAGGTTCATTAGGAAATTATTACCACAGAAATTGAGCCAATTACAAGGAGGGGATTTAATTGAAAACTTTTAATTTTTTTCCTGCCCAACCCGAAATTAACTACAAAATGGGTAATTATGTAGAAAAAAAACCGTTAGAAAAATCAATCACCCACAAAAGCGTCGCGTTGTTCTACCAATTTAAAACCAGAAAAGGAGAACTTAACTCTTTTTCACTTATTCCTGATGGATCTATTGATTTACTGTTTTGCTGCTCTGAAAAAAAGCCGTCCATATTCCTTTGGACCAGTCCAAATCAACGAAGCGAAAGCATAGATTTACAGGATGATTGTGAATATTTTGGTGTCAGATTTTATCCAGAGCAAAGATTTATAGAATTAAAATATTCGATGAGAGAGCTTTTGGGGAAAACCGTTTCTTTATCTGATGTAATGTCTATAGATCACTCTGTTTTGGAGCAAATATTCGCTGGAAAGTCTTTTGAAGAAAGGATGCATCTATTTGAGGAGTTCAGTAAGAGATACTATCCCAATATGAATCACCAGGATTTAATTGATTATTCGGTCAAAAAAATTTATTCCTGTAAGGGTAATATAAATGTTAAACAATTATCTATAGAAACAGGATATTCAGACCGATATTTACGTAAAAAGTTTGAGGAAACTATCGGGTTTACACCGAAACGCTTCAGTGAAATAGTCAGATTTCAAAATTCGTTAGCAACCATGATTTTCACCAAGAATAATTATAATCCGTTAGATGTGGCTTATGATAATGGATATCATGATCAGGCGCATTTTATTAAAGGCTTTAAAAAATTTGCTGATTTGACGCCTACTCAGTTTATGTATAACCTGCAGTAAATTATTTAAATTTCTATATAGGGATAATTTTGAGAACATTTACCTTATTGTTGTCTAATAAATTCCTGAAAGTCACAGTCAATTTAATTTGTAGAGATTATAAGCAAATTATGAAGAGGGAGAATTAACCGCTTTGCATACTACTATGAAGGAGTTGAAAGTAATGATGAGACAAATCGTTTGCCAGAAATGTGGTAAGGTTATAGATTATATCGAAAGTGAAAAGGTAGATGTACTTTACGGTAAATGTATGCAATGTCCTCCAGCAAAAAAGCATAATTGCTAATGAAAATAATAACTTCAAAATAGCGATTTATATACAAATATTAAATTTACTCATGTGCTTCTACTCAGAAAGAATTTGAGAGGAGCATTTTTTTTGCCACTTATTTAGGTGCAGGAAAGTAATTTGAATGATTGGTTCAGGAACGTATATACCATATTTATACACTGATAGATCCTTATTTCGTCTCTAGTTTATGCGTCAAAGAAAAAATCTTTAGTATGATTTTTTACACCATGTGATTTCAAAGTGCGTACTTCATTTCCTGAATAGTCTAAATTATAATAAAATACACAGTCATACTAGAAGTAATGACTAAATAAAGACTTCTAAAAAATTTACTGAAGTCCTTGATTACAGCATGCTGTAAGACAAGTAAGTTTTGAAGGCCCTGTTATTGCTTAGCTAGAATTTCTAGATAAGGGGGAAAAAAGAGAGGAAGGAGGGAAACTGGCGAGAAAAACTGTGATTTACAAAGGATATTTACACGGACGCCAGTTAAAATGAAAACTATTGTATTGGAGCGAAGAGGATGAGTGAGAAGACATTGTCAAAAATAAATTACAAGTATCTAAATCAGAATCCAGGTATACAGCTGATAAAAGCAGGCAGTTATGAAACAAAAAAACTTACAAATACAATACAATTTTTTAATGTGCCTGTAAGTTCAACTGAAATGGGTTACTTCGATACGCATAAGGAAGAGTTTAAGATCACATATGAGTTGTTGGAAATACAAACTGTTGCAAAAGGAAAGATTGCTGTACGAGATGATAAAGGCAGAAAGTTTGTGGCAGAAGAAGGCGATGCTTTAATTTTCACACCCACTACAACAGTCCTTTTTGATGCGGAAAGTGATGGAAGCGCTATCTATACAAGGCATCGTAAATCTTAATATGATTTAAAAGGCGTAATTGGAAAGAAATAGAGAAGGAAAACTGCATTATAATCACCTCAATGATTATCAGCAAGGCTATTATGAAGTGCAATCGGTAAGCTGCGGAAGATTTATCTGATCTTCAGTTTAGTTAGAAGGGAGGAATAACATAGTAGTTCTATAAATGACAAAATTGTGAGCAAACCTTTATAAGGTCGTTTTTCCATATTCACTTAATGAAGATTCCTGTTAATTAAAACCCAACAAAGAGCTGCTAACCCTTTCCACATTTATTTCTGATGGACCTATGGTTGCCATTGTTTGTTTCGAGTATAGGAAACTGAAACTATCCATATTCCTTTTTGATAAGTCCAAGAATGAAGTAACGACTAATTTTCTAAGAGGATGTTACGTATTGTTGTCAGACTTTTATCTGTACAAAGACTTATGAAATTAAAATATTTAATAAATAAGGGGGAAAATTTTGAGTAATAATATGGAATTAAAAAAGGTTTTAGGTCCTTTACAAATATGGGGCTTGGGTGTGGGAATCGTTATTTCGGGGTCATATTTTGGTTGGAACTACGGTCTGGCTGAATCAGGTTTAATTGGAATGTTGATTGCTACTGCGATAATAGGTCTTATGTATGTAACATTGTGCCTATCATTATCGGAGCTGACAACAGCAATGCCACATGCTGGAGGGGCATATGCTTTTACTAGAAGAGCAATGGGGCCATATGCTGGGTTTCTTACTGGTGTAGGTGTTACATTAGAATTTGCGGTAGGTACAGCGGTGTTCACAGCTGGGGCAGGTTATTACGTGAATTTCCTGATTCCTGCAATCGATCCTATTCTAGCTGCTGCAGTTTTATATGTGTTTTTCTTTATTGTTCATATCTTAGGTGTGAATGAATACGCAACAATCGAGATGATTCTTGTTACTATCTCTGTAGGTGTTGTATTACTTTTCTCTTTTTATGGGATGCCACATATTACCGCTGAAAAATTATTTGAAGGTGGACTCATCCCTGGTGGAATCTCCGGTATATGGGCTGCACTTCCTTATGCGATGTGGTTGTATATTTGTATGGAAATGCTGCCAATGCTTGCAGAAGAGTGCCGTGACCCCGTTAAGGACATGCCTAAAGGGATTATGAGAGCGATTTTTACACTTGTTATCCTTGCGTTCCTTGTGGTTACAGTTACCGTTGGCCTTGGTGGAGCAGCTGGAGCATCTGTAGAAGAAAACCCACTTTCCTATGCGATTGCCACTGGTGTCAATGAAAATTCATGGTTAATCAGTGTCCTCTCTGTAGTTGGTTTATTCGGAATGCTTGCAAGCTTAGCAGGGGCAATCTTGGCATATTCCAGACAAACCTTTGCATTGTCAAGAGCTGGGTATTTCCCTAAATTTCTGTCTAAGCTAAATGAGAAGCGCCGCACACCATATATGGCAATCCTTGTTCCGGGAGCAATTGGTTTCGTGTTTGTTCTAATGTTCAATCCGGATCGATTAATTTTAATCGCTACATTTGGAGCGTTAGTGTCTTACATTATGATGAACATATCACTAATGGTTTTAAGGAAAAAAGAACCAAATCTGAATCGCCCGTATAAAGCACCATTTTACCCAGTTGTGCCTATCGTCTGTATTATCATTAGCATAATTGCTTTATTCTCCAGTATTTTTAAGGATCCTGTCTTTTTCGTAATTAACATCGGTATTTTCGCCGTAGCAAGTATTTATTACTTCACATGGGCAAGGTACCGCATCAACCAAGATGCTCCAGAAGAAAAATTTGCTGCACTTAATGAGGAGGAAGAAGAAGTAAAAAGAATTCCTTCATAATAACTCTAGTTAAATAAATATAGATTCAACTATAGATATATTACATTCATGAACAATAGAAACTTCATGGTGTCAACGAGGTGAATTTGCGTATGTTAATGTTTTTTAACATACTATATGAATTAAAAGTGCGTACTTTTTTCACATCCTAATCTGATTTATAATAAAGTATGCGATTCAAAGGATGTACGGAAAGGAGCGAGGAAAGGTGATCTAATGATTCCCTGGAAAACTACTATAAAATGCGAAGGCAGAATTGCAGTCAGAATAATATTGAAAGCGTAGTCATGTGAGAATCCTATTTGTCAGGCCAGGAAGATCAAAGGATTTATTGAAAAAATTACCTCTAAGTTCATAACTACTATAATGTATGAATGATGCAAAAGTTAATGAAAGCGCTATCTAAGTAACCGCCAATCAATCTGAATATGCAATACAATAAGTAATTGGAAAGAGAAATTACGTTCCGATTTATTATGAAGCTTGGTCAGTTGTAAGAGTTTATTTCTGAATATTCAGTACCTTAAAAGGAGGAATAACATAATGGTTACACAGAGTGCAAAAATTATGAGCAAACCTTTATTAGAACGTTTTCCGTTCCCATTTACTACAGATTCCTATAGATATTCTAATAATTCCAGGAAACTTGATCCCCCGTATGTACTTGACATTACTCCAGAATATTTCGAGGAAATTAAACTAAAACGAGAACTATTAGAGAGCAGAAAAGAACAGACTTTCCAATCTTTCCCACATTCTATTGAAGCTCAGTGGGAAATACTGGAAATGATTATGCACGAGATGGTATCCATCCACCCAAACTATTTTAGTCTAAAGAAAGAAAGAAACTACTGGGTATTTCGAAACCATCTACTAGGAGAAGAAGAAACCTTTACTTTTGGTGATCTTTCCAGCTTGCCTTATGAACCATTAGACTTTATTGGCCGGCATGTTCAAGAAGATTTAGTTTATCTGGGACAAAGAGACGGAAAGCTATATATGGACGCTGGACAGCTATGTTTCCCGGCTGATTGGTCAATTGCATTTGATTTAGGGATGGAATTTTTAGAAATACACAATCCTGTTCCACATGCCTTTTCTGGCAGTGGTTTAGTTGAGAAGGTTCGCGATTTCATTTTAAGAATTGAAGCTGAGCAGCCTTGGACCAGATATAATTGGACGTTAACAATTGAGCCGATTCTTGATACTGCACCAGAGACATTTGGAGAATGGGGACCGAAAAAAGGAAATGTCACCGCTGATAACGCTGGTCAATTAGTTAATTTAAGAGTAGAGGATCAGAGGTTATTTCGTCTACCACGCAGTAATGGTATTTTGTTTAGTATTCACACACATCTGATTACTCTTGAAGAGTTGATTAAGAATAAGCAATGGAAATATCAATTCTATAATATTATGGATGACATACCAAATGATATAGCGGAATATAAAGGTTTTATTTCATATAAAGATGAAATACTGGAATACTTGAAACAGAGGATAGAAGGCTCTTCTTCAATAAAATAAAAGAAGGGAAGAAAGGAAATGCATCCAATTAATTGTAAGCTTCTCAGCAAATTAAAGACATTTGAACAAGGTCATATTGCAGAAGTCGAATTGACCAAGGGCTCTATCCCAAACATGATTGCTTATGCAGATCAAATAGTGTGCAATGAAACTACTATTCAACTTCCTGTCTATTTGATTAAAACAAATGAAGAAGGAATATGTCGTCTCTTTATCAACACTTCAATCAACAACGGAGAATACCTTTCAATATCTGAAGGTGATTTTTTTGAAATTAATATTTCCGAATATTCACATTTTAAAATCCCTGAACGATGCAAGAAAATGTTGCTGTTAATGGAAGAAGCGGCCCTGTTTGACAATCTAGTGATTATTGACTTTCTATCTTTCAATGGGGTTGAAGCCAATGTTTATGTCAAAGCAGGGGAACAAGGAGAATTATTGGGTTATCTTCAGCACTACCATAACATTAACTTAATAACTTCTTTAGACAATTTTAAGCTGCAAACTATTTTCAATAACCAAGTAATTGGTACAAGACTTTATATTTCTGGATCCTGGTCGATGATTAATTTCGTTAAAAACGTAGCTTATAATTCAGGTTTTACAGATGATGAAATTCAATATAATGGGTTAGGACAGAAAAAGGAAAAAATTATGTGTGTAAAGTGCTACGCTTTTAATACAAATCAAACAGGCGATGAAATAGAAGAAATGATTTGTGAACACTGCAATACGAAGTTAGAGGTTTCTAGTCATTATTCAAGAAGGCTTGGCGCATATCTTGGTTATGTGAAAGCTGAAGAAGCAGTAATTGGTGTGGAAAGGAGGAAAAAATAAGATGTCTGGAAATACCATCGATGTTGTTGTAGAAGAGATTAGGTGTGAATCTCCACAGGTTAAAAGTTTTAAACTAAAGCCCATTGATACTTCAAGGCTGCTGCGCTGTGGCGGAGGATCTCATGTTAAAACATATGTACAAATCGATCAGAATATTTATGAAAATAATTATTCCTTAATAAATGACCCAGACCAATCAGATTACTACCAAATTGCTATCCGCCGAAATGATGAATCAAAAGGTGGCTCGATATGCTGGCATGATCGTATAAAAGAAGGAGACCAGCTGAAAATCAGTTATCCAAAAAATCACTTTGCACTTAGTTTCAGCGCCAAACACCATATCTTAATTGCAGCAGGTATCGGAATAACGCCTTTTATCGCCATGGCAGCAGATTTGAGAAAGAAAGGAAAATCATTTGAATTGCATTATGCTGCACGTTCAAAGGAATTATGTGCTTTTTATTCCTTTCTGAATTCGGTTTATCCAGATGAAACTAAATTTTACTTTTCAGAGGAAGGCAATAGGATGACGACCGATTTAATGAAAAATCAGCCGATCGGAACCCATGTATATTTCTGTGGCCCTGAAAGAATGATAAACGAATATTCAGAGTCAGCGAAATCATATGGGTACCCTGATACAAATATTCATTTTGAACTTTTTGTCCCACCAGACTTTGGTCCAATGGAACCTTTCCAAGTTAAATTAAATAGAAGCAATAAAGTATTAGAAGTGCCAGAAGGAGAAACCTTGCTCGATACTTTATTGAATCATGGTATCGATGCTCCGTATTCTTGCAAAATCGGAGGATGCGGTAGTTGTCAAGTAGACGTACTGGATGGGGAAGTTGATCACAGGGATTTCTTCCTTACAGATAAGGAGAAACAAGAAAAAAGTGTCATTTGCACGTGTATATCACGAGCAAAAACAAAGAATGGCAGCATTGTCTTAGACTTGTAGTTTATAAAGTAAAAAACGTTGAAATCCACCCTTCCAGTGAGGAAATTTGTGAACAGTTATTGCTAAATAAATGATAAGCATCCATCCCAAACTGTCGTTGAAAATAACCGGAGTATAGCATATACAAGCAAAACGATAAGCAACTAAATCTTAGAGAATTCCTATTTTAAAAAACTGATAAATAGGCTGAAAGCGCATGGATAATTGCGTAAGGACAATTATCCATGCGCTTTCTTACAGCTCATTTGCGGAATGCAGTCCTTTCGCAAAACAAGTGTTGTAATAGATTTAGTTGGCACCTTAGATATATTCTTTCATATCTGTGAAAGGTAAATCAATTCTTTATTGTTTAAATACCAAGGAGGTCTTGATGCTTGTGAGTGAACTATTAAAAGAATCATTGCCGGAAGAAGAAATCCCGAAAGATGAGGAAGCATCCCAAGGATTAAAAAAAGAAATGACATGGAAGGATGCTTTTTGGTTTGCGAGCGGGGTACCAGCATTAGTTTTATTTTCAATTGGGGCTATTGCAGCCACTGTGGGAGGTCTATCGTGGCTGGTTTGGACACTATCCATCACAATTGGGTTCATTCAGTCTTTTTTATACGCTGAAATTGCTGGTTTATATCCTAATAAGTCTGGTGGAGCATCTGTATATGGCGCTATGGCATGGGTGAAATATTCGAAGTTTTTATCTGCAATGTCCATATGGAGCAATTGGATAGCTTGGACTCCAGTATTGGCATTAGGAACTAAACTGGCTTCAGGTTTCGTCTTGACGACATTTTTTCCAACTGCAGCTATTACTACTTGGGGTATTACACTGCTGGAATTAGGTTTTATACGCCCAGGTCTTACCGTACGTTTCGACTTTAGCTTCGTGCTTGCACTTACTTTTCTTGCAGCGGTGTTTTTAATCCAAAATTTGGGTGCCGTAAATGCTGCGCGTATTCAAAGAATACTTGCTGTCGTGGCTCTTATCCCACTGCTTATTGTAGGGATCGTACCACTGATTACCCAAGGAATTAGTATAGAAAACATAACCCCTAGTCTTCCAACTGGAGTCTCTTGGGATTCAGCAGGATGGACGTTACTGTTCGGTGGATTATTTTTAGCTGCTTGGTCTACGTATGCTTTTGAAACCGCTATCTGTTATACTAGTGAATTTAAAAATCCTAAAAAGGACACCTATAAAGCGATCATATTTTCAGGGCTTTTATGTTTACTAGTGTTCACACTTGTTCCATTTTCCTTTCAAAACTTTTTCGGACCGGAAGGCTTACTGGATCCCGGCATTGAAAGTGGAATGGGTGTAGGTTCAGCAATGGCCGTGATGGTAGGCGGAGGCCTTCTGATAGAAACGGTTCTTGTTCTGTTGCTGATTCTCTCTACCGTATTATCCATCATGACTTCTATGGGCGGGTCGTCTCGTACAATATACCAAGGATCTGTAGATGGATGGTTTCCAAAGTTCATCTCCCGTGTAAATCGTAATGGGGCTCCCACTGGAGCTATGTGGACAAATTTAGGATTTAATGTTATTTTGCTTTCTTTGTCAGACTATACATTTATCCTAGCTATTTCAAATGTGAATTATATTATATTTAACTTTTTCAATTTGAATGCTGGATGGATTCACAGGCTCGATCGTCCAAACTGGGCGCGACCATTTAAAGTACCGACATGGCTTTTGTCAATTAACATAGTATTAGCCTTTGTCAATATTGCTTTCTTAGGTTTGGGTGCACTGGTTTGGGGAAAAGGCACACTCCTATCGGGCTTGTTAGTTTCCCTGATCGCTATTCCTTTGTTTGTGTACAGACACTACATTACTGACAAAGGGCAATTTCCTGAACAAACGCAAAACGAACAGGATGAAAAAGGATTTAAGAAGAGAGCAGGTATTTTACCATATGTTGCGGTTGCTGCAGCAATCGTAATTATCATCATTACCAGTCAAATATCAAACGTGTCATAATAAAAATTTATTGAAATGAGCCCAATTTTTAGCAAATATTGCTAAATTGGGCTTTTTCAATAAATTTCTTTTCAAGTATGCAAGTCTTATTTTAACGTAACTATAAAGCATGGGGGGAGAAAATCATACTTTAATTGTTTTATTCTGCACATCTATTAAAATTTCGCTTAAAGCTAAATTACATTTTTTACAATAACATAATTGATTATCTTTACTTTGCAGTGAACAACATTTTGGACAATATGCCCATATTTTCATCAGTTTCATTCACCTTCTATATAATACTTATAATAGAAAAAATGGGATTGAAAAGTTTCTACTCCAGATTCGCATGTTTTCCAAACATAGTTTCCGAATCCAGTTCGTTTCTATCCATCATTCTTAATATTAAAGCATCGTAGAATAAAAGGAGACTTTGTTCGAACAGCGACCCCATTGGCTGTATTGTTTTATGTTGGCTATCATTACCAGCCTCTTTAGGTTTGGCCGGTATTTTAACAGAAAGGTCGCTTAAATTTCCGATCGGAGAATCAGGTGATATTGTAACAAGTGCAACTCTTGCACCAATGCTTTTAGCCTTTTCTGCCATTGATACTAAACTCTTAGTTCCACCTGATCCAGATGAAATAATTAATATGTCATCCTTATCCAATCCCGGTGTAACGGTTTCACCTACTACATATGCGTTTATACCCATGTGCATCATGCGCATTGCAAAAGACTTAGCCATCAATCCTGAACGACCAGCTCCAGCTACAAAAACCTTTTTCGATTCAAGGATATTATTGATCAGGTTTTGCGCTTCTGATTCAGATATTAAACTAGATGTGTTATTTAACTCTTTTATAATTTCGTTTAAAAATTCCTTTGTTTCCATAATTGAACGTTCCCTCCTTAAGCAAGAGCTGCTTCTTTAATTAAACTTTGAATTTCGGCAGCTGCAGCTTTTTTATCTTCCTGGTTAGCAATACCGCCACCAACAATAACAAGATCAGGCTGTGACTTCAACACTTCTGGCAACGTTTCCAACTTGATTCCACCAGCGATAGCAGTTTTTGCGTTCTTTACAACCTTTTTAATCGTCTCAAGGTCTTTAAATGAGTTCTTGCCTTCTGCCTGCAAGTCATAACCAGTGTGTACACAGATGTAGTCTACACCAAGTGCATCAAGTTCTTTAGCTCTTTTCTTAATATCCTTTACTGCGATCAGATCAACAAGAATTTTCTTGCCTTGCTTTCTCGCTTCTTCGACAGCACCTTTGATAGATGCATCTTCAGCAACCCCAAGAATAGTGACGATATCGGCACCTGCCTCAGATGCTTTTAAGACTTCGTACCCTGCAGCATCCATTGTTTTTAAATCTGCAAGCACTTGTAAATGGGGGAAGGCTTCTTTGATTTCTTTTACCGCTTTTAACCCCTCAATTTTGACGACCGGTGTACCAATTTCGACGATGTCGATATGATCCTGTACCTCCTCTACTATTTTCTTTGCTTCCGGGATATTAACTAAATCCAATGCCAATTGTAATTCCATGAACATGCCACTCCCTTAGTAAAATTAATAGATTTGATTTGGTGCTTACTTCGATTATATGTTAGAACATTCAGTATTAAAAGTACGCACTTTAAATTCATATAGTGTATCAAATTATACTGTAGGATTAACCAGTGATCAGAACGGGTACTCTATAAAATAATACAGTTATCCATTTCTCGGGATATTTACAATAGAACAGAGACTGTAGTCAAAAGCAGGATGTGGCATTGAGTAGTTGCGTTTGTGCAATCTTGACAAAGAGGGAACAAGGTGAGGATTATTCAACTCCCGTTAGCAAATCGTAGAATGTGATTTACTTAAAACTTTGACTTAATCGGAGTTGAAAGACATAAAGGAAAGGGTCAGCAGGTATTGTTGAGAAAAGGTATAGTAGTGCTAATCTATATTTAAAAGAGTATAGCAAGGAATTATTCAAATGATAGAAGAAGGAAAATATCCTTACTCAGTTATATAAATCCGCAATGAGTTGGATAAGGAGTCTGAGAGAAAGGGACACAAATACATTAGATACGTCAATGACTGTTACAAAATATATTTAAATGTGCTGTTACTTTTTTCTAAACCATTCTTTGTAACAGTATATTTTTATACACTATATGTATTTAAAGTGCGTACTTTTATTATTGAATGTTCCAACATATAATTGACGTAGGCACAAAACAGTATCAAATAAACTTACTAAAAGGAGTGGAGCGTTGATGGAATTACAATTAGCATTAGACTTAGTCAATATCCCAGAAGCGAAAGAAATAGTTGCAGAGGTACAGGAACATATCGATATCGTCGAAATTGGTACACCGGTTGTCAAGATTGAGGGATTAAGAGCAGTAAAAGAAATTAAAGAAGCCTTCCCTCATTTACAAGTACTAGCAGACACAAAGACAATGGATGCAGCAGGCTACGAGGTATTGAAGGCATCTGAGGCAGGCGCTGATATCGTCACTATTCTTGGGGTTGCTGAAGATGCATCCATTAAGGGTGCTGTCGAAGAAGCGAAAAAGCAAGGTAAGAAAATTCTTGTTGACCTGATTGCGGTAAAGGATATTAAAACAAGAGCAAAAGAATTAGATGCTTTTGGCGTAGACTATATCTGTGTACACACTGGATATGACTTGCAGGCAGAAGGCAAAAACTCATTTAAAGATCTGGAAATAATAAAAAGTGTTGTAAAAAATGCCAAAACCGCTATCGCTGGTGGAATCAAACTGGAAACGTTGCCGGAAGTATTAAAGTCACAGCCTGATCTTGTTATTGTTGGCGGCGGTATTGCTAACAAAGACGATAAAAAAGGTGCAGCTGCTGCAATTCAAAATTTAATTAAAGAAGCAACAGTTGCAAAATAGAAACACTCTATATTAGTTAACAAGCTGATTTGGCAAGTAAAAAAGTATATACTTTCTTACTTGCATAAGTGCAACGAAGGCATACGCCGAAAAGGCTTGGTGCATGCCAAGTTTTCTAAGGATGAAAGATAAAAATACGTTGTAAATCATTCACATACGATTTTATAACTGCTGAACAGAGAATAAATAACTAAAAGTAGTCCTTTTATAAAGTACATTTTATACTTTATAAGGTCTACTTAGTTATTATTCAGAAGTAACTAGTTAGTGATAGATAAAATGCTTAGCGTAAGTACATGTAACGTCTTGCGCTTAGAACAGAGCGAAAGGAATGGATAGCATGATTAAAATTGCACCCTCAATTCTATCAGCGAACTTTGCTCGCTTAGAAGAGGAAATAAAAGATGTTGAACAAGGTGGAGCTGACTATATTCATATTGATGTTATGGACGGTCATTTTGTACCAAACATAACAATTGGTCCATTAATTGTTGAAGCTGTTAAACCTATTACAAATATACCATTAGATGTACATTTAATGATAGAGAATCCCGATCAATACATTGAAACATTTGCGAAAGCAGGTGCTGATATCTTATCTGTCCATGTTGAGGCTTGCACCCATCTTCATAGGACCGTTCAACAAATAAAATCTGAGGGCATGAAAGCTGGAGTTGTACTGAATCCTCATACACCTATCTCAATGATAAAGCATGTAATAGATGACGTTGATCTTGTCCTGCTTATGACAGTTAATCCAGGTTTTGGGGGGCAATCTTTTATTCATTCTGTCCTACCAAAAATAAAAGAAGTTGCTGACCTTGTACAAGAGAGAAATCTGCAGGTTGAAATTGAAGTAGATGGCGGAGTAAATCCTGAAACAGCAGTACTTTGTGTCGAAGCAGGGGCTAATGTTCTTGTTGCAGGATCAGCCATATATAACCAAGAAGATCGTAACAAAGCAATCCAAGATATTCGAAATAAACAATAATCTATACTTCTAAACTATGAGCAGCCATTATAAGAATCCTTTCTGTTGTATTTTGTGGTAATCTAACTCTAGCAGAAGTGGGTTCTTTGTTCATTTATCTGGTGAAGCCGCAATTTGAACAAGTATTCATACTATATAATAGAGTTTTTATGAATAATGCAGGTATAACTAGCATAAGATATTTAAACTAGAGGTTCTGGATATTTGAGGGTTACCTTGATTATATCAAACTAAATTATAAAATATCTCTTTTGGTAAAAAAAGAGTGGTTTAACTAAACCACAGAAGATGAAGCTACTTACATTTATGATTTTTGTGTTAGCAAACTGGATTATTATAAAACTTACTCAGTGTAACTGAATTTTAATAACTAGATGATATTTTGATAAGTATGCTGTATGAATTAAATGGGTTCACAAAATTGAATATGGGTTCAGACATCCCCCCACCGGGTGATCTGGGAAGGGATGTCCGAACAAAATTAATCTGAAGCTCTTGCTAGTGTATTATATAGGGTAATATCTTATTAAAACCACTGGTACATCGCTGAATGTCACCAGGATTTCCTATATAAATTTTTAAAGCGCTTCCGGTTGGTCTTCCGTCACTTCAATCGGTTTAACCAGCTTTTTAGGTTTGAAAATTAGCGATGCCAAAGTAAGTAAGCCAAATATGACAAACATGGTTTCATAACTTTGAGCTTCAGCAATCATTCCACCTAATGCTGCCCCGATTAATTGTCCTACGGTTAATAGTAAATAGGATATGCCAACCCCGATGGAAGGGTCTTCTTTAAAAATATGGATTCCCCAAAGGATTAGAATACCACATACAAATATATACGAGCTTCCAAAGGCCATTGCTGATAAGACAATAGGGATGGCGCTTGAAAATAGTCCAAGTAATAAAGAGGCTGCTCCTATAACAATGACACCTAACCAATAGGAGGGAGTTAACCCGATTTTAGTACTTATCCTCCCAGCGAAGCCCCCAAATATCCCTGCTAATCCAATAATGACCCAAAACCCTTGAACGATAACTTCGGGAACTCCTGCCATTCCGCTTACCAAATCCCTTGAAAAAGTCCAATAACCAGCCATTGCAACACCTAATAGTGTAGAAGCTAGGATTAAGGGAGTTGCTTCCAAGAGCTCACTTTTCTTCACACGGATTTTTTGAGCTTTATTTACGTTGGTATTCTTTTCCTTAGGAATGTATTTATAATTAAGCATCAGTACAATAGCAGCTAAGACTGTAAATAAAATATACGTCATTCTCCAATCGCTGACCAAGAAGATAACAACGATCCCTGTTATTGCTGTTCCCAAACTTGTACCTGAATTTACCCATGTATTGGTTTGAGATTGCTTATTCTCTTCGATCCATTTTTTTACGCCATCTGCATATGGAGGGGAGGCAAATCCCGAACTTAGGCCGGCAATAAATAAACCGATGGCAAGGGTAATACCACTATTGGCCATAGATATAATGGCCATTCCCACAACAGCAGTTCCACCTGCTATTAAGATTATCATACGTGGTCCCACTTTTTGCATATAGATCATCGCCAGGATAATCGCGAAAATGTAGGATAAGTAAGCAGACGACGCGATTAGTCCTGCCATAGCCTGACTGATATCCAAAGACTCACGCAAATAAGGAAGCACTAAACCATAACTAAACCTGGCCAAACCGTATGTTACGGCAATCATAGGAAGACCAATAAAGATAAGTGTGTTCGATTTCATCATAAAAAACCCTCCGTTTCTATAGACAATTGCTGCATCAGTTATCGTCTACTATCTGATTGAACTAGTATTGGTATAATGAAGGCACCGCTATTTTAGGTTTGCTTACCTAAAAAGCAGTAGCGTTGCCTTCATTTATTTAGAGTTTTGTAGATTGTTGTTATAAAAATTAAACGTTGGTAATGATTCTGGAAATAAGATGCCAGGATTTACCCAGCAGAACTCTAAAGACTTTATCCTACCAATGTTCAACTAAAAACTTTTTATCATTTTGCAATACTTCCAAATAGCTAGCTGTTTTGCTTCCAATTTTGGTAAACTTGGTCAGCTTATGAATAGCTTCACTTGGTGCAATTCTGCGATAGGTCTCGACGACACGGTTATCGACAGTGATTTTCTCACGGTTAATTTTTAATTGCTCTCTTAATTCTTCATTTATCTCATCGGACATATTCATTGTTGCAATTATGTTTTCCTCTGAAGATGCACAACCCTTGATTGTAATGTCTCCCTGATCTACTCTTCCAGAAGGGTCATACGCTAAAGCGCTGACAATTCGGCTTTTGGCACTGCTGATTGTTTCTCTTAAAAATACCGGTACGGTTGGTTCAATATCTTCAACGACTAAGCGTGTGATTCCACGGTCATTAATACTCGCCAATATTTCTTCTGGATCATCTTCTTCAACAATGACATCCTTGTGTGGTGGCCAAACATCCATCATTGTATGATTCATATGGCGTTTTCCGACATGAAAGACGAAGTACTCAGGATATATCCGTAATTTCCCTGGTTCGTCTCCCAGTTCTGGACGATAAAAATCATAGAAGCGGGTCAATGCTGACATAATTAAGTTTCCTGCACCCATGCTGCCTCCAGGTGTACGTGTAACGACACCGATACGATCGCTGGGTTTAAAACCAGGAAAAATATCCTCTATGTCTGCCTTTTGACCATCCACTTCGAATTCATAATCCTTATAGCTCATAGAATGTACTGTATGCATATACAAAAACTCCCTTTTCATTTAATTTTTAGTGCAATGGTTGTGACCAGATGAATCGGCTCCAACACTAATATGTTATTTAAGAGAATGTAATCCCTTTCAAACAATCCGAATAAACAATCAGATATTTACAGAATTCTTACCTAACCCTTTGATATAATAAGTGGAATCTAGCAAGTAGCTGATAAACTGACAAAGGTTCAAATTTGGTTGTAAACCAAGAAATTTAAGTTTTATCTAACTTTAAAATATTCAAAAATTTATGACCGTAATTAACCCTGCAATCTAATTTCCTCTGTTATCTTGAAGTAAGAGGAATTAATAAACTGACTGTTATTGTTAGTTTTATGGTCTACATGGCCTGTACAGATCAATTGCATACCAGACTATCCACTCATTAAATCACAATATTCAGAATATAGCAGGTGTAAATAGACATCTATGGGTGTATATTACATCAATAGATGTTTACTATTTGACTTGGTTGTCCTCCACTTTATTATCCTTTGTGTTCGCTTACATAAGAAGATCCTCAAATTATATTTAGAATATATGAGTTGCGAGTAAACATTTTATAGAATATATAAGCCCTCCCTATAAAATGTTTACCCGTAAGTCAATTTGTTCTGTACTGTAATTTTTTACAATACAGAAACATCAGGTGTGCGATGTGCTGTGTACATGACTTGTCCTTTACTGAAATGCTGCTGTTTTAGTCTACGAATGTTGTGAAAAGTGTGGGTAAACATTTTTAAGGGATATAAGCCCTTTATAAAATGTTTACCCATGTAATTCAATTTGTTCTCAACAGCTTATCTTTACAACATAGAATCTTCTGGTACACGGTGTGCAGAATAGATGGCTTTACCATCACTTTCTGCATCAAAAACAACATTTGTAGTTGGTGTGAAAATAAATACGTCTCCTACTTCAGCTACATATTTTTCCCCTTGATCGTCACGCACAACAATTTTTCCTTCGATAACTGTTTTAATTTCCAAAAACTCATAAGTGAATTCAAATTCTTCACCCGGTTGCATATTAAAATAACCAAGTTGGATTTGATTCTCATTTGAACTGACAGGAACATCAATAATCTGACTCTTATTTGTTAATGGTTTTGGCTGATACGTACCATTTTTTATTAGTTGTACACCTGGCTTTGTGCTTAAATAATTATATTTTTTTGTTGCTGCTGTATTTTCACTCATTTTCTTCACTCCTATAGTTTAATTTATACATCGTTTATTTTATACAACGCTTACATGCAAAACATTTTAACTAATATTTCTTATAGTAATATTCAGATAATTTTTTGTGCAAATTGCTCTTTTTAAATAAATTGCAGGAAATTAAGCTAGTGCAGCTTGTTTCATTAAGTTCTGTATTTTGGAAGCTGCATCCTTTTTGTCTTCTTGATTGGCAATACCGCCGCCAACGATGACAAGATCAGGCTGTGACTTCAATACTTCTGGCAACGTTTCTAACTTAATCCCGCCAGCGATAGCAGTTTTTGCGTTTTTCACGACACCTTTAATCGCTTCAAGGTCTTTAAATGAGTTTTTACCCTCTGCCTGCAAGTCATAACCAGTGTGGACACAGATATAATCTACACCAAGTGCATCCAGTTCTTTAGCTCTTTTCTTAATGTCTTTTACTGCAATCAGATCAACCAGGATTTTTTTCCCTTGTTTTTTCGCTTCTTCTACAGCACCTTTGATAGATGCATCTTCGGCTACCCCAAGAATAGTGATGATATCGGCGCCAGCTTCAGATGCCTTCAAAACTTCATAACCTGCAGCATCCATTGTTTTTAAATCTGCCAATACTTGTAAATGAGGAAAGGCATCTTTGATTTCTTTTACTGCTTTTAATCCTTCGATTTTGACAACCGGTGTACCAATTTCCACGATGTCAATATGATCCTGTACCTCCTCTACTATTTTTTTTGCTTCTGGAATATTAACTAAATCCAAAGCTAATTGTAATTCCATGAACGCTCCACTCCTTTAGTAAATTTAATAGATTTGTTTTGGTGCTTATTCAGATTATATGATAGAACATTCTGGAATAAAAGTACGCACTTTAAATTCATATAGTGTATAAAAATATACTGTTACGTAAAACTCATGATAGATGAATAGATTTTTACATATATTAGATTAGTCAATTAAAACAGAATCTGCATTCATTACATTTTCTATATAATCATTACCCCATTCATACATAGCTTCGAGAATCGGCATCAGGCTTTCTCCCTTTTCAGTCAATGAATACTCTACCTTTGGCGGAACAACCGGGTAGACTTCACGGTGAATAATAAGATCTTCCTCCAGTTCCCTTAACTGACTAACGAGCATTCGTTGCGTAATTCCGGGGATTAAAGCTTTGAGTTCACCAAATCGCTTCGTTCCTTCTTTTCCAAGGTGCCACATAATAAGCATTTTCCATTTGCCACCGATAATGGCAAGTGTAAGTTCTTTTCCACAATTAAACGTCTTATTGCTTAGTTCTCTCAATGTAATCTCCCCTTTTCGTTATTTTAATAGTGGTAAAAATAACACTATTTTAAAAACGGTGTTATTTTTTATACTATATAACAAAAAAGTGCGTACTTACAAGTATGAGTTCTTAAGATTATAATTAGAGAAAGAATAATTTAACAAGTCACACAATTAAACCCATAACTATAAAAAGGAGGAGTTTAGATGGACGGTATAGCTGTCAAACGTAATATTGACCTGGAAGATAACAGCATAAGTAACGTGAAGTCATTAGAATTAGATTCTGCAACGATGGTCTTATTTGGGGCAACAGGTGATTTAGCTAAAAGGAAAGTATTCCCAGCACTTTATAATCTATTCCTAGATGGAAAAATCCCTGATTCATTTTCTGTTATAGGTCTGGGCAGAAGAGATTGGTCGAATGAATCCTTCCAAACCCATATAAAGGAATCACTAACTACCTTTTCCAGACGTCTGCCAGCGGATCATTCAAGGATGGAAGAATTCATTCAAGCATTTCAATACAGTACTTTAGATGTAAACAATGATAAGGAATATATTAAATTATTAGAGCTTATTCAACGAAATGAAGAGGAATTAAATATCCCGGAAAATCGTTTGTTTTATTTATCTGTTGCACCACAACTTTTCGATGCCATTACTATGAACATCAAAAAAAGCGGGCTAAGCTCTACAAAAGGCTGGAAGCGTCTAATTATCGAAAAACCGTTTGGGGAAGACTTGAAAACAGCCCAGCAGCTAAACAAGAAACTAAGTATAGCCTTTGATGAAGACGAAATTTACCGTATAGACCACTACCTCGGCAAATCTATGGTACAAAACCTCGAAGCTCTTAAATTTGCTAATCCTGTTATCAAAACATTATGGACGAATGAACATATTGCCAATGTACAAATTACTGCAAGTGAAACAGTTGGCATAGAAAACAGGGCGGATTTTTATGAAAAGTCTGGTGCAATTCGCGATATGGTTCAAAATCATATGCTGCAAATGTTGATGATGACAGCTGTATATTTGCCCAAAAACGATAGTATAAAAAATATCCGCAAACAGAAAAGCAAGATTATGGAGTCTCTTCAGCCAATACAGAAAGAAGGATTACACTCGGATGTCATACGAGGCCAGTATCGTGCAGGAGAAGTACTGGGAAAACCTGTTGTGGGATATACGGAAGAACAAGGAGTCAGTGAAACCTCAAAAACAGATACATTTATCGCTGCACGTATTCGGTTAGAAGATCCTTTCTGGAGTGGCGTTCCATTCTATATCCGTACAGGCAAAAGAATGAAAGAGAAGTCTACCCGTATTGTAATTGAATTCAAAAACCCATTTGAAGATGTCTGCAATACCCAAAATAAGAATTTACCACCGAATATCCTGATCATTGAAATAAGTCCGAATGAAGGGGTTTTCTTTCGACTGAATAGCAGGAATCCATTAAAAGATGGTGAGATTGAGCCGATTACAGTAGAATTTTCCAAAAGTCAAAAAGATATTCCGGAGGCCTATGAGCTATTATTATTTGATGCCTTGCAGGGAGATCAGACTTTCTTTGCTCATTGGAGAGAACTCGAATTATCCTGGGAATGGATTCAACCGATTTTGGAAGCGTTTAAGGAAGATAATCTGCCATTGCACATGTATCCATCAGGCTCCATGGGTCCAGAGGCTGCTAATCAATTATTGAAAGACGATGGATTTAAATGGTGGTAGATTAAGTTCTTCATTAAAACTGGACCGAAAAAGTAAAAAAGCGATTTAACATTTTTAAAAAATAGAAGGGATGACTCAAATATGAAAAAACAGGAAATTGGTGTTATCGGTTTGGCGGTAATGGGAAAAAACTTAGCTTTAAATATAGAAAGCAGAGGATATTCTGTAGCAGTATTTAACCGCTCCTATGAAAAAACAGACGACTTTCTAGCAAATGAAGCAGAAGGGAAGAACTTTACTGGAGCAAAGACCATTGAGGAATTTGTGAATTCACTTGAAAAGCCCCGTAAAATCCTTTTAATGGTAAAAGCGGGAGCGGCAACGGATGCAACAATCGAATCGTTACAGCCTTACCTTGAAAAAGGCGATATTCTGATCGATGGCGGAAACACGTTGTTTGAAGATACGATGCGTCGTAACAAAATGCTTGATGAAACGGGTATCCACTTCATTGGAACAGGGGTTTCCGGTGGTGAAGAGGGTGCATTAAAAGGTCCATCCATGATGCCTGGTGGTCAGAAGGAAGCTTATGAGCTGGTAGCACCAATCTTTGAAGCTATATCTGCGAAAGTAGATGGTGAACCATGTGTGACATACATTGGACCAAATGGTGCAGGTCATTTCGTGAAGATGGTGCATAACGGAATCGAATATGGCGATATGCAGCTGATTGCAGAAGCTTACGATATTCTGAAAAATGTACTTGGCATGGATGCGAATGAGTTGCATGAAGTATTCACAGAGTGGAACAAAGGTGAGCTTGACAGTTACCTAATTGAAATTAGTGCAGAAATCTTTACAAAAACAGATGAGGAAACAGGAAAGCCCTTAGTAGATGTGATCATGGATAAGGCAGGACAGAAAGGAACTGGAAAGTGGACCAGCAAAAACGCTTTGGATCTAGGTGTGCCACTCCCGTTGATTACCGAGTCTGTATTTGCGCGATTCGTTTCCTCGTTGAAAGACGAGCGTGTGAAAGCAAGCAGTATATTATCTGGTCCAGCGACACAAAAACAGGAAGCCCATCGCGAGGAACTGATCGAAGCTGTCCGTAAAGCATTGTATATGAGTAAGATCGTATCCTATGCCCAAGGATTTGCCCAATTGCGTGCAGCTTCTGAGGAGAACGGCTGGGATCTTCAATATGGAGATATTGCGATGATCTGGCGTGGTGGCTGTATTATCCGTGCAAACTTCCTGCAAAAAATAAAAGATGCTTATGATCGTGAAGCCCAATTAGCGAACTTGATGCTGGATCCTTATTTCAAAGAGATTGTGGAGAACTACCAGTCTGCATTACGAGAGGTTGTTGCATTAGCAGTTCAATACGGGATCCCTGCGCCGACATTCTCCAGCGCGATTGCTTACTATGATAGCTATCGTACAGCTGACCTTCCAGCAAACCTAATTCAAGCACAACGTGACTATTTTGGTGCGCATACGTACGAGCGCAAGGACAAGGAAGGTACGTTTCATACAAATTGGATGCAAAAGTGATCATTTCTATAAAGTGGAGACATTGGTCATATAAATTTATGCAAGCCAAATTTTTTGGCAAGTAAGAAAGTTTATACTTTCTTACTTGCATAAGTGCAACTAAGGCATTCGCCGAAAGGGCTTGGCGCATGCCAAGTTTTCTAAAGAGAATGCGATACGAATAAGAAATATACGATACCCATCGCAGTAAGAATAAAAATCAGGGGTGAAATGATGAAGTGTTTTTCAATCGATTTAGATGGCACCTTATTGAATTCGCAACATGAAATATCCGAGCGAAGTATTGCAGCATTAAATGAATTACAAGAAAAGGGATATGAAGTCATCATCAACACAGGAAGGGCATATAAGGATGTAATAAAATTTGAAGAAATAAAAAATCTGAATGTACCAATATTCTGTATCAATGGTTCTATTCTTTATTCAAAATCTAATGAGGTTCTCTATGAAGCTACTATTGCTATTTCCAGTTATAAAAACATATTTACCATATTAAAAAATATGGGAGTAGGAATCCTTGTATACACTAATCACGGGAACTTTCCGTCATCTTTACCTCCTTTGCATCAGAAAAGCAAAGAAGAATTAGATGCCATATTCCGACAATGCAATTACGATGCTATTTTGCAAATGGATAATCTGAAAATATACAAACTCATTGCTTTGGTAGACTATAGTCAATTAAACAAGATTAAAGAAGTAAGAAAAGCATTGGCTTCCCAGCTGGATATTTCGGTAGCCTCTTCTTTTCCAAATAATTTGGAAATCACTTCAAATGAAGCACAAAAGGGGAAGGCGATATTGCGCTATCAACAAATAATGAACCGGCCATTTGATGAGATTTATGCGATCGGAGATGGAGATAACGATCTTTCCCAATTAGAAGTAGCTACCACTTCAATTGCAATGGGAAATGCCTCCTCACATATTCAGGATATAGCGGATATAGTAACGAAAAAAAATGATGAAGATGGGTTTGCCTACGCAGTGGAAAATCTTTTACAACTAAAAAATAACAAGAATAACTATATTCCCAACCTGCTATAACAATTATATGTACAAAAGGTAATGCAAAACATAGAGTTCTAATAGGTCTACTAGAAGTACACACGAAGAAACCTCTCATTTTAACGTCCGGATATGCAGGATGATAGGGGTGGAAATAAATAAGACACGAATAGTATGGAGGAAAAGAGAATGAAGAAGATTGCTGTATTGACTAGTGGTGGAGACGCGCCAGGAATGAATACCGCCATTCGTGCGGTTGTTCGCAGAGCCCTTTTCAAGGAGTTGGATGTTTATGGTGTCCAATATGGTCTGAAAGGGTTGATACGTGGAGAATTTATCTCGATGGATCTTGGAAGTGTTGGTGATATTATTCATCGGGGAGGTACTATCTTACAGAGTACACGTTGTGAGGAGTTTAAGACATATGAAGGACAGCAGCAGGCAATCGCTCAATTACAAGAAGTGGGTATAGAAGGCCTCATTATCATTGGTGGAGATGGTTCGTTTAAGGCGGCAAAGAAATTAACTGAACAAGGATTGCCGACAATCGGTATACCGGCAACCATTGACAATGATATTACTGGAACGGAATATTCGATCGGTTTCGATACAGCAGTAAATACGGCCGTAGAAGCAATAGATAAAATCCGTGATACAGCAGTTTCTCATGAACGTACCTACGTTATTGAAGTAATGGGACGAGATGCAGGTGACATTGCTCTTTGGGCAGGAATGTGTACAGGTGCCGAGTCAATTATTATCCCAGAGGTTGGGTATGACCCAATGGACGTAATTAATCGTGTTAAACAAGGGGCCGAGCGAGGAAAGATGCACAGTATCATTGTGGCTGCTGAAGGTGTGGGTAAAGGTATGGAAATCGGAGAGATGATAAAAAAAGAAACAGGGTTTGATACAAAGGTTTCTATTCTCGGTCATCTGCAGCGAGGTGGTTCTCCGACTGCTTTTGATAGAATGATAAGCAGTCAGATGGGGGCAAAAGCAGTAGATTTATTAATAGAAGGCGAAAAAGGCATGATGGTAGGATTAAAAAATGGAAGGCTTATTCATCTATCTTTTGAAGAGGCTACCAAAGAAAAACATAAAATTGATTTGGACATCTATGATTTGGCTAGAAGTCTGTCAATTTAACAACATGCAAAGAACTTCTGGCAAACATCCGTACAAGTTGGTATCTGAGGAGTATTCCGATTAGTGTTAATGGTATCAATCTTCTTACTATATGTTATTAAAGTGCATACTTATAAGTCAGTACTGTACGAGTTATAATTAATTAACAAAGATTTTAACTTAAAAGGAGGATTCGAATGAGTGAATTAAAAACGAATGTAATCAGTAAACAGGGTGTTAGAATGTTATCCATGGATTTCCTCGATGTGGTACAGCAAGCTGCTATTGCTGCCTATCCATGGAAAGGTAAGGGGAATAAAATTCAAGCTGATGACGCTGGAACAGAAGCAATGCGTAATCGACTGAACCGTATTGATATGAAAGCTTCGATTGTTATTGGAGAAGGGGAGATGGACGAAGCCCCAATGCTTTATATTGGTGAAAGAGTTGGAACAGGTTTTGGGCCTGAAATAGATATTGCGGTTGATCCTGTCGATGGAACGACTGCGTTATCAAAAGGGAAGAATAACTCAATTGCTGTAATTGCTGCTGCTGTCGGTGGGAGTTTGCTGCATGCTCCAGACATGTATATGAAAAAATTAGCCGTTGGTCCTAAAGCAAAAGGGGCTATCGATATAAACCTGTCCTTAACGGAAAACATGTACTCCGTTGCTGAAGCACTTGGAAAAGATGTAAAGGAATTAACGGTCATGATCCAGGATAGACCCCGTCATGATCATTTTGTCAAAGAAGTTCTTGAGTTAGGCGCTAGCGTTCGATTGTTTACAGATGGAGATATTACAAGTTCATTAACTACAGCAATTGATGGAATAGACGTAGATATATTAGTAGGTACTGGTGGTGCACCAGAAGGAGTAATTGCGGCAACCGCCTTGAAATGTTTAGGTGGAGATTTTCAAGGGAAATTAGCTCCTCAAAATAAAGCAGAAATTGATCGTTGTATAAAGATGGGAATTCCAAATCCTGATAAAGTTTTAACATTAGATGATATTGTCAGATCAGATGAATGTCTTTTTGCTGCAGCAGCAATTTCCGATGAACATATTATGAAAGGCGTTCGGAAGCAGGAAAATGGTTTAATAGTAACACAATCCTTCCTTGCAATTGGGGGAAATAATAGCAAACTACAATTCATTGAATCCTACCATGAAGGGTAATCAAGATAATTTTCCAGCGTTTGGTTCTTGCATTTACTTTAGTACTACCCTCATAATTCGGAATCTTTAGTTTACAAGAGAGAGGTTTTGACTTTTATTGTCGAAAAATTAAAATAGCGGTTAACGCTTCTCTGTTGTATAATTGGCTTTTAAAATGTAGAAAGAAAAGGATGATAAAAATGATTTTTTCTACAATCGGAACTAGCTGGATTACAGAGAAATTCATTGAAGCAACGAATGCTTCAGGTAAAGCAAAGCTTCATTCAGTCTATTCCAGATCGTCAGAAAAGGCAAAACAGTTTGCAGAAGAAAACGGTGGCGCGAAATGGTATACGGATATCGATGAAATGCTGCAGGAACCAACTGATTTTATCTATATAGCTTCTCCGAATACATTACACTATGATCATGTACTGAAAAGCGTTATTCAGGGAAAGCATGTATTTTGTGAAAAACCATTGGTGTATACGGAAGACCAGTGGGAAAAATTGGAAAGAGAAGCAAGCAGGCAAGAAGTGTTTATTTTTGAAGGACATCGTCATTTATTTACCCCCAACTATGACCTTCTAAAAGAGGCATTACCAAACACGGGCCAGGTCAGCGGTGCATTGTTGCAATATATACAATACTCCTCACGTTACGACGCATATAAAAAAGGTGAGGTTCCAAATATTTTTTCTAAAGAATTTGCCGGCGGGGCGTTAATGGATTTAGGTGTATACCCGTTGAGCATGGCAATTGATCTATTCGGAGAACCGCAAGATATTCACTACTTTCCAGTAAAGCTATCGAATGGGATAGATGGAAGTGGAACTTTGGTAGTTATGTATAATGGTTTTCATGTTACCATTATGTGCTCAAAAATAGCACAGGGTACCATCCCATCAGAAATCCATGGAGAAGATGGTACATTAACGATAGACCATCTTGCTCCCATCAATACGATCAGCTTTTATGACCGGAAAACCAAAAAAACAGAGGTACTTACACAAACAAGTCCTGAATTGGATATGGTATATGAGGTTGAGGCATTTGTAAGAATGATTGAGGAAAATGATAAGACTTACCATGATGAGCTGATGGAAAGAAGCCGCCTAGTAGTAAAATACCTAGAAATTGTCAGGAAGAAGGAAGGGATATTTTTTCCTGGTGAAAAATAGCGTGCTTCGGGAATCAAAAGAAGGATATAAATAGTCTCATTCCTATAGAAAAGGAAGTGAGACTGTTTATATCCTTTTGTTCTATCTATTGTAATTTTCGACAAATGTAACTGCGGTAAAGAAATATCACCTTTTAATTTTCGCAGCAGCCATCTTAAAAATATTAGTCAAGAGCTAACTTCATATGCTTTTATTTTATTCACACGATTTTCATGCCTTCCGTACTCAAAGTTCGTGTCCAGCCATACTTTTACAATATCGCGGGCAAGTCCCGGGCCAATCACTCTTTCTCCCATTGCTAATATATTGGTATCATTATGCTCTCTGGTTACCCGAGCGCTAAATGTATCATGAACGAGTGCACAACGAACCCCTTTTACCTTGTTTGCCGCAATACTCATACCGATACCTGTACCGCAAATTAGAATGCCGCGATCTACCTCACCGCTTGAAACTTTATTAGCTACCGGAAAAGCATAATCTGGATAGTCAACAGAATTGGTACATTCACACCCTAAATCTATGAATTCAATATTCATTTCTTCCAACAATGAGGTTATTTCTTTACGAATGTTTATACCTCCATGATCAGACGCGATTGCAACTTTCATATTATATCCTCCTTCTAAATCAATATAAATGTAGGCAGTTTCATCAATGGATGAAACCTACCTACATTCCTGATCCAAGCAATCTGTGTGTTAGATACACAGATTTATTTTAATTTAAAAGTAATCTTAAATAAGCTTTTTGAACTGGGAAACTACATTTTCAACGGTAAACCCATATTCTTCAAGTATTTTATTCGCAGGTGCAGAAGCTCCAAATTGATCGACGCTCAGTACATGGCCTTTTTCATGAAGGTATTTCCCCCAACCAAATGAAGATCCCATTTCAATCCCAAGACGTACTTTCACATTGCTTGGCAGTACACTTTCTTTATATGCATCGGATTGTTTTTCAAATCGATCCCAGCTTGGCATACTGACAACAGAGACAAAAATACCCTCTTCTTCAAGTTGCTTCTGTGCTTCTACAGCTAAAGCGACCTCAGATCCGGAAGCTAATAACAACCCACTAATGTCACCTTTTGCCTCAGAAATCACGTACGCACCTTTGCTGACACCATCATATGCTGTTTTTGGATCAATAAGTGTTGGCAAGTTTTGACGTGTCAGAACAAGTGCAGTTGGTTCATCTTTACTTTCTAATGCCAATTTCCAGGCAGCTGCAGTCTCGTTCCCATCAGCCGGTCGGATTGTAGACAATCCTGGCATTGCACGCAACGATGCTAAATGCTCAACTGGTTCATGTGTTGGACCATCTTCACCAACAGCGATGCTATCATGTGTGAAAACATAAGTTACAGGTACTTTCATTAGTGCTGATAAACGAATTGCAGGACGTAAATAGTCTGAGAAAACAAAGAATGTTGCTCCAAATACTCTTAAGCCCCCATGAAGAGCCATCCCGTTAAGTGCAGTTCCCATTCCGAATTCACGTACTCCAAACCAAATATTTCGGCCTGCATAATCTTCAGGGGTGAAGTCGCTTTCTCCTTCTAAGAATGTTTTATTAGAAGAGGATAAATCAGCAGAACCACCGAATAACTCTGGTATGTTTTTTGCAAAAGCATTCAATACCTTTCCACTGGAAGCACGAGTAGCTAAGTTGTCTTTCCCAATTTCATAATGTGGGATATCTGCATCCCATCCTTCTGGAAGGTCACCATTGATGGATTGGGTTAATTCTTTAGCCGACGTTGGATATGCTTTTTGATATTGTTCAAACAATTCATTCCAGAGTCGTTCTTTTTGTTCTCCCGCTTCCTTCAGTACTGAGAAATGTGCTTTTACTTCATCAGGAATATAAAATGCTTCATCATATTCCCATCCATAGTTTTGTTTTACCAGTTTTATTTCATCTTTCCCAAGAGGTGCACCATGTGAAGCGGATTTACCACCTTTGTTTGGAGAACCGTAGCCTATTACTGTCTTCACTTCAATCAATGTTGGCTGGTTTTTGTTTTCCCTTGCTTCTGACAGGGCCTGTTCAACTGCACCGATGTCATTACCATCCTCGACACGCAAAACCTGCCAACCATACGATTCAAATCGACTAGCAGTTCGGTCACTGAATGACTTATCAAGATCCCCGTCAAGTGAAATATCGTTCGAATCATACAGTACAATTAAACGTCCCAGTTTGAGGTGTCCCGCAAGTGAAGCAGCTTCTGCCGACACACCTTCCATAAGATCACCATCACCACAAAGACTATATGTGTAGTGGTCAATGATATTAAAATCATCTCGATTATAAGTAGCAGCTAAGTGCCTTTCAGCCATAGCCATTCCAACTGCCATACCAATTCCTTGTCCTAATGGACCTGTTGTAGCCTCAACACCAGGTGTATGACCATATTCCGGATGCCCAGGAGTTTTGCTGCCCCATTGGCGGAAGTTTTTTAGGTCTTCTAATGATAGATCATAACCAGTCAAATGCAGCAGGCTGTATAATAACATTGAGCCATGACCTGCAGACAAGGTAAATCGATCACGGTTAAACCAATTTGGATTACTAGGGTTGTGATTCATTAATTTTGTCCAGAGGGTATAGGCCATTGGCGCTGCACCCATTGGAAGGCCTGGATGACCAGACCCCACATTTTCAATAGCATCAATTGACAATGTTCTGATTGTATTGATGGAAAGCTGTTCAACGTTTACTTTTTGTTCAATCATAATACGCTCACCTTTTCTCTACTTTCTGTAGCTTTATTGGAAGATCCGAACTCACGCATTTTACTTCTGACCGTTTCTTTAATTGCCTCACGAGCTGGTCCAAGATATTTGCGAGGGTCGTACAAGTTAGGTTTGCTTTCCAATACCTCTCGAACGGCATTTGTCGTAGCTATCTGATTTTCCGTATTGACATTAATTTTTGCGGAACCAAATGAAATGGCTTTTTGTATATCATCAGTCGGTATTCCTGTACCACCGTGAAGGACAAGAGGTACACCAGTTAATTCCAGTACTTCGGACATCCGATCAAAGTCAAGATTTGGTTTTCCTTTATATGGTCCATGAACAGACCCTAGTGCAGGAGCAAAACAATCTACACCTGTTTCTCTTACAAGCTGTTCACATTCAGCTGGGATTGCATAGGCTTCTTCTGGATTTGTAATGACACCACTGTCTTGTGCTCCGACGCGGCCAAGCTCTGCTTCAACTGAAATACCTACAGCATGCGCTACTTCAACCACACGTTTTGTCAGTGCGATATTTTCTTCAAGTGGCAGATGGGAGCCATCGATCATTACAGATGTAAATCCAGCATGAATCGCTTGTACACATTCTTCTAGGCTAGCGCCATGGTCAAGATGAATAGCAACTGGTACAGTTATGTCCAGTTCTTCGATCAAAGCCCGAACCATCTTACCGATAAATTTAAAACCACTCATATACTTGCCAGCTCCAGCAGATACACCGAGAATGACAGGGGATTTTTCTTCTTGGGCAGCTTGCAGAATCGCCTGCGTAAACTCGAGATTGTTAATGTTGAATTGACCTACTGCATACCCGTTATCCTTTGCGTGAATTAACATTTCTTTCATTGAAACTAATGCCATGATTATCTCTCCTTATTCGTTTTATTTTTTATTTTAAAGACATTTCGTCTTTATTCCTGTTTATATATAATTGAAAATATAGTTCCTAATTGAAAGATTCAGAAATATGAAGGTAGAATAATTCTTCTCTAGTCATACGATGGGTATAAAACTTTAATGACAGCTAAAATAAAGATTTACGAGCATGTCATTTAGAGTTAAACGTAAGAGATCATCTTATCATTTACTGCTTTTGCCAATTCTGCAACCCTGCATGCATAGGCCCATTCGTTATCATACCAAGCTAATATTTTAATCTGATTTTCTGCTGCCATTACCGAAAGTCCATCTACAACTGCTGATTTTTCAGATCCTATATAATCCGCTGATACTAATGGCTCCTCCGTATAACCGATATATTGCGATAATGTACCCGATTGTATTGCTCTAAATGTCGATTTAACTTCTTCGGCCGTGACCTCTTGCTGTACTTGAACAGTGAGATCGATTAATGAAACGTCCTGTGTAGGAACACGAATTGATATCCCTTCAATAGAAGAAGAAAGGTGTGGAAGTACATCAATAAGTGCTTTTCCCACTCCAGTTGTGGTCGGGACAATGGATTGGGTGCAAGAACGGGCTCTCCGTAAATCTTTATGTGGATTATCTAAATGTCTTTGGTCTGAAGTATAAGCGTGAACCGTTGTCATCCAACCTCTGTGAACTTTAAAAGCCTGATCCAAAACACTTAATACAGGAGCAACACAGTTAGTAGTGCACGAAGCTGCTGATAAAATAGTGTGTTTGGAAGTATCCAAAAGATGATCATTGACCCCCATTACCACTGTTAAATCCATCTCTTTCCCGGGAGCTGTAATAATAACATGGGACGCTCCAGCGGCTTTATGTTTTTCTGCACCTTCACGATTGTTAAACTTTCCAGTAGCATCAATCACAGTACCTACATTCATTCGCTCCCAAGGAATATGCTCTGGGTCACGTTCATTTACCATATGGATGTAACTTCCATTTATCAAAAGTCCTTCATCCTGTATGGAAATATCTGCGTCCCACTTCCCATGAACAGTATCATATTTTAATAAATGAGCGACTGTTTCTGGGGTAGAAGTAGAGTTGATAGCTTTCAGGTTCAGTTGATTGCTGTCATTGGCTAATAATTTTCGGATTAACAGCCGACCGATTCTTCCTGTACCACTTAAACCTAAGCCCTTTGCCTCCTCATTATGTTTTTTCACCTGTACCATCCTCCTCCAACTTTAAAATTACTTATCATACCCAAGTTTGGGCTTCCGATAATCATATTATTATCAATATATAAGTTAATGACAAGTACGGACTTTAATATTACATAGTATATAAAAGTATACTAAAAGGGGAAATCAGGGAATTATTACTGCCATTTATTGCGGATGCTTTTAACTGAAAGGATTTAAAAACTGAATCTGATTGTTAACTAATTCCTCTATTTATTTATCGTGTCTTCCCATGATATATATCAAAAATCAGATCCCCTGATTCTTCAATTGCTTGATTGGAAACATCTACTACACGACATCCTATACGTTTTATAATTCTTTGGAAATGCCGTAATTCCTTTTCAATCCTATCCACACTTGCATAAGTTCCATCCGGGCTAAGACCCATTGACTTCAGTCTTTCTCTTCGAAACTTAATCAGTGTTTCACGCGTAGAGGCTAAACCAAAGCACTTCTCTGCTGGCACTAAAAAAAGTTCTTTAGGCGGGTCTACTTCTGGTAAAACAGGCACATTTACCACCTTGAGTCCCCGATAAGCCAGATATTGTGATAAAGGAGTTTTTGATGTTCTTGAAATGCCTATAAGAACAATATCTGCTTCAAAAATACCTTTTGAATCTTTTCCATCATCATAATGTATCGTGAAGTTAATTGCTTTCATTTTACGGAGAGTATTCTCTTCGAAGTTTGAAACATCCATATTTATCCCTCCTTTAATTTACACATCAGTATACTGTGTAATTCTCTAATTTGTAAGTATGCACTTTAAATTCAGATAGTGTATAAAAATATACTGTTAAAGTAAGAAGGTTGATATAATGCGATAATTGAGGGGGAAATTATTATACATTCCTTCCAAAGTTATTTTTACGGGATAGTTCCGTTTTTTACAATAATATGAAAAAGTATTAAGTTAATATAAATTTAAGGTTTAATTGACGTAATATTGAGTAAAGTTTTAATTGGGTGTATTTTCTAAAATGATTAAACCCAACGATCAGCGCTATAATCCTGCATTTACTTTCACAATGTAGGCGCATAACTAAAAGGAGCGTGATTAATGGCTTATTGAATAGGGGTAAAAAGGATATTTCAACACAACAATTTCTATTACCGTACTGGACAAGATGGAAAATGTTAGTTTGACACCAAACAACGATTGACAATACTTCATAACTCATCGCAGGCCATAGCAACGTATTGTTAAGCCAGAACAAGCTGATAAAGGTTATTTGAAGATACCTTTAAACTGGTACAAGTATTGTTCTTAACAAAATTATTAGTAAAGGGGAGTTTGATTAATGTCAGTTCAGGAATCAGTAGTTACGAAGGTAAACCACCCACTTGAGCCATTAACAGAAGAAGAAATTTTGCAAGCGGTTGCTATTTTGAAAGATAAAAAGAATTTAACGGCAGCTTCAAGATTTGAACAAGTTGGCTTACACGAACCTCCTAAAGAAGTTGTATTAAACTTTAAAGAAGGCGATCCGATTCAACGCGAAGCCTTTGCTATTGTCGTAGACACTTCTAATAGTGCGACGTACGAAGCAGTAGTCTCTATTACAAATGAAGAGGTATTATCTTATCAACATATCCCAGGTGTTCAACCGTCATTTCTTTTTGAAGAATATTCAGAACTTGAAGAAACGGTAAAAAAAGATCCTCAATTTATTGCCGCTTTAAAAAGACGCGGTATCGATAACCCGGATCTAGTTATGGTTGATCCATGGTCTGTTGGTGACACTGGTTTTCCAGAGGATGATGGAAAAAGACTAGCTAAGGCACTATGTTTTGTAAGAAAATTCCCCGGTGATAATGCGTATGCATATCCACTTACAGGACTATTACCTGTAGTTGATCTAGCAAAGATGGAAATTGTACGAATTGAAGATCACGGTGTCAAGCCAATTGCGCCTACAGCTGCACCATATGTCCCAGAGCAAAATGAGGAAATGGAAGTTCGTACAGACTTAAAACCATTGAATATTACGCAACCAGAAGGGCCAAGCTTTGAGATTGACGGGCACAATATTAAATGGCAAAAGTGGGACATCCGGGTTGGTTATACAGCTAGAGAAGGGCTAGTGCTTAATACAGTCGATTATTATGATAAAGGTAAAAAGAGACCTGTACTATATCGTGCTTCTTTATCGGAAATGGTTGTTCCTTATGGGGATACAAATCCAGCTCATGATTGGCAATGTGCTTTTGATGCAGGTGAATATGGAATTGGACAGTTAGCAAACTCTCTAACACTAGGATGTGACTGTCTAGGGGAAATTCGCTATTTAGATGCGGTTATGGCAACTAGTAAAGGTGAGATTCACAAAATTCCAAATGCGATCTGTATTCATGAAGAAGATTATGGAATTGCCTGGAAACATACAGACTGGAGAACAGAAGAAGTAGAAGTACGTCGCTCCCGTCGTTTAGTAATTTCATTCTTCACTACAGTCGCAAACTATGATTATGGATTCTTCTGGTACTTCTATACAGATGGCAAAATCGAACATGAAGCCAAATTAACAGGTATATTGAACGTTGGTGCAATTGAAGAAGGTCAAAACCCAAGGTATGGATCAGAGGTTGCGCCACAAATTAGTGCACCAATTCACCAACACATTTTTAACTATCGTATCGATACACATATCGATGGTCAAAAGAATTCCGTTGTAGAGTGGAACACAGTGGCATCAAAGCCTGATTCAAAAAACAATCCAAAATTAAATGCTTTCTATCATGAAACAACAACGTTACAAACAGAATTGGAAGCACAGCGAAGAATGAATCTTGAAACAGCACGGGGTTGGAAGATTATTAATCCTAACTCTAAAAACTATGTTGGTGAACCAGTAGGCTATGCTCTTGTACCTGGTCACAACTCTGTTCCATTTCTTCACGAGGAATCAAGTGTAATGAAACGTGCAGGATTTATTAAAAACCATTTGCATGTTACAAAGTTTGACCGTGATCAAAAGTACGCTTCCGGGAAATATCCTAACCAAAATAAAGGTGGAGGTACCCTGGATCATTGGGTTAAAGCGAACCGCAATATTGAAAACGAGGATATTGTTGTTTGGTATAATATGGGGGTTCATCATATTACACGTCCGGAAGATTGGCCAGTAATGCCGACTGAATATATCGGGTTCACATTAAAACCACATGGTTTCTTTGACGGCAACCCAGCATTAGATTTACCGCGTCCATCAGCACAGACAGATGCAAGTTGTCATCATAATCATAAGTAAAAATAGGAAGGGCTGGCTGCTAAGTAAAATGTAGCAGCCCTTTCTTTTTAAGCAAGTAAGGTATTCACTGAAAAGGCTTGGGTCATGCCAAGTTTTCTAATAGTTAGTGAAGTGAGGGTTATTTTCCCATAATATTAACTTGCATAGATACCGAGGATTTACATTACCTGACAGGGAAAAGGCAAAGTGCATTTCCCAGTACAAGTGAGGAGGGATTATTTGAAACGTTTTTATATAGCAATGTCAGTATTTTTACTAACATTATCTATTTCTACGAGTGCTTATTCTCACTCACGTTTTGAAGAATCAAACCCGGCAGATGGTGACATTTTAACGGAGACATTGAATGAAATTGTTCTTGAATTTGAGGGGGAAATTGAACAGGGTAGCTTTATAGATGTAAAAACAATAGATGGGAAATCTATCGAACTGCAAGAAGTTATGATTAGTGGGTCTACATTAACAGGAGTTATTGATGAGCCACTCGTAAATGATGAATATCAAGTAAATTGGAGCATTGTTAGTGCAGACGGTCATCCATTAGAAGGGGGATTCTCGTTTATTGTCAATGCCCCGGTTTCTGAGTTTGAGGAAGAAATAACAGAGGCACCGTCAGAAACAGATGAGGAAGCAGTATCAGAGGTGGAGACGACGGCGGTAGACCAGGAGGAAGCAGGACCAGCGGAGGAATTGGAAACAGAATCGTCTTCGATGGAGACGATTTTAATTGTTCTTCTAGTTGTTCTTGGAGCAGGTGGTTCCTTCATACTTACTAAAAGAAAGAAATAAAAAATGGATATATTGATAATTTCCAGTCAATCGCTTTTATATTTATGCTTTTCGTTTTTAGCAGGAATCTTCATTCTCCTGCTTGTCCCAAATAACTACCGTCCAGATATAAAAATTCCAATGCATCTATTATCTATTATCACCGTCCTGGTACCTGTTTTTGCATTTATTCCTGTATTAGATATAACATTTTATATTGCCCCACGTATAGGTTTGTTTGAATCATTACAGGTTGTTTTAACAACCTACACAATTGGAACTGCATGGATTCTTACCCTTTTTGGTTCTAGTATGTTAATGCTGTTATTTGCTTCGATGAAGTCGAATGAAATGAGTATGTTTGCTAAGATAGGAATATTGCTTACGTTTGGGTTGATATTGACGGAGGCTTGGACAAGCCATGCGAGTGCTATGGATCCAATGAAAGGAATTATCAGCGACTTTCTGCATTTGACCGCTGTCAGCATTTGGGTCGGGATCTTGCTTATCATTGGCTGGTGTTCGCTTAATCATAAAAATTGGCTTGAATTTTTAAGCTGGTTTTCAAAGGTTGCAATGGTCTGTTTTGTTGCTGCAGCTGTTAGTGGTATGTTCTTAATGGATGTGATGGTGGATGGATATATTGCTTCGTGGCAGGTTTCCTATGGACAAGGGTTATTAATAAAACATATACTCATCCTGCCACTTTTATTTTATGCGTCGATGAATGGACTAATTGTGAAAAGTAAAATATCAAAAGACCCCACATTTAATCCCATTCCCTTGGTTCGTGCAGAAGGCTTTATTTTATTTGCGATTTTTACTATTACAGCTTTTTTTTCAAAACAACAGCCTCCTCATGGGGATTATCTAGCAAGTAATGCAGTATCTCCTTTATTCCATCTGTTTTATCCTAATATCATCGATTCTCTTAGCACAATTGACTTTGTTGTAAACATAAACACGGTATACTTCTTTCTTTTTTCCATTTTATTTGGTGGATTAATTGTGTTATCGTTTTTCAAAAAAGCATCGATTGCTCTTTCTCTTCTATTTAGTTGTTTGTTTGTGTTTAGTATATATTTTATGTTGATGATGAGTATTGTGGTTCCTTGATAGAACTATAAGAGTTGATGGGACTTCTATCCGCCACTTACCGGGCTTCTTTTCAGCATTCTCACTATTTTGAGATAGGTCAGACCTCCCTCTCCCTGGTTATGAGAAGGTATTCAGTTGATGAGGACCATTTCTGGTAGTTCCTTTTTTAACAGTGATAGATATAAAATATTAGAATAACAACACATAAGAAACGCAACATTTCTAACTCATATGAAAGAAGATCTCCTATATATTCATTATATCCGATAAAAGCTGGTATAACAGGGGTGTCGAAAAAATGTTATTCATATGATGAAGGAAATGTGACATAGAAGTTATGGTGCGCAGTTTTAATCTATTAACTGATAGGTTATATGAAATAAATTAAAAGACATACCAAAATTTGGTATAATAGAAGTGTGGAAAAACAAAACTAGAGTTATTCTTCATGCTAAGCTGAGCAATTCTTTTACATTACAAAAGGAGTGATTGAATGGCAAATGTGAGTCCGAACAAGGTATTTACTTTTTATAATGAAGTCCCCTTATCAGATTCGGTGAAAAAATTTATATCTGAAAAAGAAACTGTAGAATTTTGTGTAAAAACAATGCGGGACATAGCGGTTTTCACGGATAAAAGAATTTTGATTGCAGATAAACAAGGGATTACAGGCAAAAAGGTAGAATATTATTCCATACCTTTTAAAAGTATTGTTACCTACTCAATCGAGACGGCAGGTAGACTGGATTTAGATTCAGAAATCAAACTTACGCTGTCTGGAGGCTTAACTATCGAATTAAAGTTTATGAAGGATAAGAATATGAATGAACTGTTATTGAAAACGTATGATTTAATTAATGAATTTATTATTGAATAGTGGATGTGGAAGGCTTTAGACGGAGGAGCCAGTGGAACAGGTGCAGCGGCACAAAATAATTTCCATAGCTGAGGCTGAGTGGTAGAGCCACTTGGTCTTTTTTGATTTTTAATATACCGTCTCTTTAAAACAACTTTCATCTGTATAAAACTGAAAAGTGCTGACATAAATTCATTCTATTTTTAGATATTGGGGTTTTATAATAGCTTTAGGTTTTGAATAACTTGTTCCTATCCACGCCACTGATGAAAAATCAGTAGAAAAGACGATCATCCAGACGATGAAGATCACAGTGAGCAGAAAAAGCTATAGAAATGATTTTCATCCAGGAGATGAAGATCAAAGTGAGCAGAAAAAGCTATAGAAATGATTTTCATCCAGGTGATGAAGATCAAAGTGAGAAGAAAAAGCTATAGAAATGATTTTCATCCAGGTGATGAAGATCAAAGTGAGCAGAAAAAGCTATAGAAATGATCTTCATCCAGGTGATGAAGATCAAAGTGAGCAGAAAAAGCTATAGAAATGATTTTCATCAAAGCGATGAAGATCAAAGTGAGATGAAAAAGTTATAGAAATGATTTTCATCCAGGAGATGAAGATTAAAATCCATAGAAAAGACCTTCATTCCCGTCAAACCTCCGGAAACAACTCAGTCACAATGGGGAATAAATCTTTTGTTGAATTAGGTGATCGTCTTCTAAAAGAATTAGATGAACTGAAAAGTTATGCCTACGTTGGTGATTTACGCGCATTGGCTTAATCGTCGGAATCGAGATTGTGGAGGATAAAACAGACCAAGCAGCCAGGGTCAAAGGAACGCGTTGGCAAGCTGATTGCGGATTGTAAAGATCGGGGACTCATTATTGGCAAAACGGAGATACCGTTGCAGGTTATAATAATATTTTGACACTTAGCCCGCCGCTGTCCAGTACGGATGATGATGTTGATTTTATGATTGCTGTCCTGAAGAAAGTTTTTAATGAGAACATGTAGATGAATAGCCAATCCGGTTAAGTTAACTGCGAGGCAGTATCTGGAAGCTAGTTAACTATTTTATGCAAAAGAATAGGTTTATTAATAGATAACATAAATACAAGGAGGATTTCAATTGACACAAACAGCAGTAAAAGATGTAAAAAACTATGTAGGTGGTAAATGGATAGAAGCGAAGACAGATAAAACGAAACCAGTATATAATCCGGCAACAGGTGAGGTCATTGCACAAGTACCTGTCTCAACCCAAGAGGATGTTGACCATGCCGTACAGGTTGCTGCAGAGGTGTTCGAATCGTGGAAGGAAGTAGCTGTCCCAAGACGTGCCCGCATTCTATTTAAATACCAGCAATTATTGGTAGATCATTGGGAAGAACTGGCGAAAATAATTACGATTGAAAATGGGAAAAACTTTGCGGAAGCATATGGTGAAGTGCAACGTGGAATTGAAAATGTAGAATTTGCTGCAGGAGCACCATCCTTAATGATGGGAGAACAGCTTCCATCGATTGCAACAGATCTTGAATCAGGTGTTTACCGTTATCCAATCGGTGTCATTGGTGGTATAACTCCATTTAACTTTCCAATGATGGTGCCTTGCTGGATGTTCCCGATGGCAATCGCAACAGGAAATACATTTGTATTAAAACCATCCGAACGTACACCACTTCTAGCAAATCGTTTAGCAGAATTGCTGGAGGAAGCAGGCTTACCAGAAGGTGTGTTTAATATCGTCCATGGGGCACATGACGTCGTAAACGGCTTATTGGATCATAAAAAAGTCGCTGCGATTTCGTTTGTCGGTTCACAGCCAGTTGCGGAATATGTATATAAACGTGGAACAGACAACTTGAAACGTGTGCAAGCACTAGCAGGTGCCAAAAACCATTCGATTGTATTAAGTGATGCAAATCTGGATAATGCGACTACCCAAATCATGAATGCTGCATTCGGTTCCGCAGGGGAACGCTGTATGGCAGCATCGGTCGTAGCGGTGGAGGAATCGGTTGCTGATGAGTTTATTTCCTTGCTAACCGAAAAAGCCAATGAAATACAAATCGGAAATGGCTTGGATGAAGGAATTTTCCTGGGACCAGTTATTCGCGATCAGCATAAAGAGAAAACACTGAACTATATTGCAACTGGAGAAGCAGAAGGGGCAAAACTCGTTCGTGATGGCAGAACAGATGAAGCAGTTAAACAAAAGGGATATTTTGTTGGACCGACGATTTTCGATAACGTCACATCCGAAATGAAAATCTGGCAAGATGAAATCTTTGCGCCAGTGCTATCGATTGCACGTGTAAAGAATTTGGATGACGCCATTGATTTATCCAACCAATCTCGCTTTGCTAATGGAGCTTGTATTTTCACCAAGGATGGTGGTAGTGTTCGCCGATTCCGGGAAACCATTGATGCAGGGATGCTTGGTGTCAATATCGGAGTACCTGCACCAATGGCATTCTTCCCATTTTCTGGATGGAAAGATTCCTTCTATGGTGACCTTCATGCAAATGGAAAAGATGGATTGCACTTCTATACGCGTAAGAAGGTTATTACGACGAAGTGGGTGTAATATTCTTATAAGATATAGCGGAGTATACTATTATCTAGTAATGGTAGGCTTCGTTTTTATTTATAATGTTTATTGGTAGTTTAAAAGATTTATGGTATTAATACCTTAAGGTTAAAATGACTCTCATCAAGTAGATGAAGCTCAAAATGAGCAGGAAAAGCGGAAGAAATGATCTTCATCAAGGTGATGAAGCTCAAAGAGAGCAAGAAAAGCAGAAGAAATGATCTTCATCAAGGCGATGAAGCTCAAAATGAGCAGGAAAAGCGGAAGAAATGATCATCATCAAGGCGATGAAGCTCAAAATGAGCAGGAAAAGCGGAAGAAATGATCATCATCAAGGCGATGAAGCTCAAAATGAGCAGGAAAAGCGGAAGAAATGATCTTCATCAAGGCTATGAAGATCAAAATGAGCAGGAAAAGCGGAAGAAATGATCTTCATCAAGGCGATGAAGATCAAAATGAGCAGGAAAAGCAGAAGAAATGACATTCATCAAGGTAATGAAGATCAAAATGAGTAAGAAAAGCAGAAGAAATGATCTTCATCAAGGTGATGAAGATCAGAGTGAGCAGGAGAATCAGCAGAAAAGACCTTCATTAAGGTGATGAACAAAACGAGCAGAGAAATCCAGAAAAGACCTTCATCATGGGATAAACTTTAAAAGCGAAGGGAAATCCGGAGAAAAAGCTTTTACCGGACATACAAAAAAGGGACGCTATATTTGCTAGGATCAAAGCGACACACGGAGCATCATAAAGACAGTTACCGAGCATAACAGGAATATCAAAATGTTGGATTCAGCATGCAAGTGGGAAAACCATTTGGTATATTTAAATAAGGGTGAGAGGGCAGATGCCGTTAAAAGGGTGGTTGTCCTCCGCTATTTGCGGCCTTAGTCTTAAACTTCACGACAATTTGCAATGCAGATTCAAAACGGTCTGTTCTAAAGTATGGCCAAAGTATTATAATCAGCCCATCCGCCAAACCCCAAGGCAAGTGGGCAGGCTGATACATCTTTGTGTTTAAAAATTAAGCACTCTCCAAACTTCCTATCTTTCCCCTCTAGCTAAACATGGCTTATCACCAATAAAGGTGAAATTCTAAGTGGATTTTGACATAGTGATGAAACTCTATAAATCAGCCTAATACATGCTCTTAAACTAGCTTTATACTTTTGTTGCTTCATCTCTAATCAAAATAGCGGCATTTAAATAGCCTGCTCCCTGTACATTGGGGGATTGTCCCAAATCTTCGCACGCGTTCATAAGCTGTTCTTTTACTTGATCCGGAGTAAAATCAGAAGCGCTTTGAAGTAGCTGTGCAACTACTCCTGCACATATCGGTGTAGCCATTGAAGTTCCGGATAAGGACATATAGTTTCCATCTACGCGTGCCTTTTTGTTTGTTTTGTCGAGGAAAGAGTTGGGTGCGCGTAAGGAAATAATCTCGACACCTGGCGTTAACAGATCTGGCTTGGTCAGGCCATCAATGGTCGGTCCCCTGCTTGAAAAATCAGCAACTGAATCATCAGAACGCTCGACAGTATTGGTATCGTCAGCTGCACCAACTGTAATCACTTTTGGACTTATGCCTGGACTTGCAATGGTTTGTTCGGCGGGGCCTGAGTTACCGGCAGCTACACAAACAACCATCCCGTTATCCCACGCTGTTTCAACAGCATTTACTACAGGATCATCTTCTGCAGACTCCATAGCATCGGAACCAAGTGAGAGGGAAAGGATATTAATATTATATTCGGCCTGATTTTGGATACACCAATCGATACCTTCAATAACAGTTGATAATGAACCGGTCCCCATCTTATCCAGAACCTTAACTCCAACTAAGTTGGCATCTGGTGCCGGTCCTTGGTATTTTCCGTCAGATAATGAGCCATTACCAGCTGCATCCCCGGCACAATGGGTACCATGTCCATTATCATCATATGGATTATTTCTCCCGTTAATGAAATCTGCAAACCCAATGATACGACCTTTTAGATCCTCGTGTGGGTGTATTCCTGTATCGATAACAGCGATCGTGACACCTTCTCCTGTTAATCCATTATCTTTTAATAGACCTGAGTTTATTGCTGGAGATGCAGTATCAAGTAGGGTTGTCATCTTTCTGTCATAGTAGACCTTTTTGATGTGGCTGCAGTTTTTGACTAGATGCTCAATATTTTCTACGGATAGTTTGGCTGAACAACATGAAATGGAAGGATATTCGTGAAGGGATTTGCATTTTGTTTTCTTTACATCATTTAAACCAGATACAAAGGAACCTGGCTCAAACTTTATTACGACAGGAAGCTTCTTCGTCTTCTTCCTGACTCGCTCGATTGGACTTTGCAGAAAACAAGGGATATTACGAAATGGCCGATAAAAGTGAATCATTTCTTGCCTTATTTTTTTGTCCATTTTCTTTCCGTTACGTCGGACCAATCCAATCATTGAAAAATTTAACATAAAACTCCACCTTTCTTAGATTTACGTTATAGTACGTAAATTGTCGGAAAGGAGAGTAGTTAAATAGTATAGTAAATATAAAAAGAGGTAGATAACTATGTTATTCTTGTATAGCTTGCAGTATTTCTTCTAATTTTTGAATTGTAGATTGAATCATTCTTTCATATATATTTAAAATGTTTTGACCATAATTATCCCCGGGCACCGCCCATTTTCCGTTTAACGCAACCCAGCTCTCCGCGGATCCTCTGGTTACCATGTCAAAGCGGGGGTCAACGAGTGGATATTTATCAGGTAATGAATCCGTAGATGCGTAAGCAAATAAATGCTGCATATGAGCGAGCACTCCTTCTTCAGGTGTATCGAAACTTGCACCAGGATTATCTGGTCCGGTAGCACCTAAGCCGCAAAAATTGTTTTGTTCAGGCTGTACAACACCAGTAAATCGTAAAAAGTCTGTTTCATGCATTGCCTGTGCAAATGCGATATCTCCCCTAATTCCATAATAGTTTCCAAAGGTTAAATAATAGTTTCCTATTTCGATAGCATCCGGATTTATCCCTTTAACATACTGATTCATCAGTTCTGGTGATAGAAAAGTCTGACCTAAAATGGAATACCCAGCAGTATCTTCTTGGTTTCCGTTTTCAGTAACAATGAAAGCATCTTCAATTCCTATATTTTTGACCTCGTTTAACCGTCTCTCCGCGTTTTCCCGGTTTAAAAAAGCACCAGCTTGAACACGGTACCATTGCTCACCAGAAATTGTAATCGTGGTAACAAATGAATCGATACCTTGTGAATCCAAGTAAGCTACTCTTTCATCTGCATTTTCCTGTGATTGGAAGGAACCAGCTATTACCTTATAAATCGTTTCAGAATCGTGTTCCTTTCTATCGAGATCAAATGCTTTTTCTAAACCATTTACATGACCTTGTGCAACTTTTTCACGCCATGAAGATTGTTTTATTAGATTTGCATCGTGTGTGTTATCGATAAAACCGTTTTCAGTTAAAAGTGCTGGCATTGATGTTTCGCGGAGAACATGGAAATTTGCTTTTTTCTTTCCACGATTCGTCAGTTCGTTTACTCTACTTATCTCAGCATGCAAAATATCCCGATATGCTGCAGTCTGTGAAGAGTCGGATAAGCTACTGTGAATATAATCCTCATATCCCTGAGCAGAACCATTAAAGGCATTACAATGAATGGACAAGTAATAATCCGCTCCCCAAGAATTCGCCTCATCTGTTCGCTGATCCAGGCTTTTGCTGCTATCACTTGTACGGCTCATTTGCACTTCAACGTTTTCATAATCATTTAATAAAATGTTCCGAATCCTTAGAGCAATATCTAAAACGATATCCTTTTCATATATCCCATTGCCTGTTCCACCTGGATCTGAACCACCATGACCTGGATCTAAATATAATTTCATTTGAATACCATCCTTTTTTTTAAAAGTGATTATTCATTACTATGGTATGAAAGATAAAGAATAATAATTGGATAAATTGTTCAATATGTAATAAATTGAGGAAAATGGGGAAAAGCTCGGGCACTAGCGAGCTGTCGGTCTCATTTAGCATACTAAAGTGGATAGAGGACGAGGAAAGGCACTGTTTCCCTGCTGATTTGGACCAGTAAACCTGTCCCCTCGGTCCATCCCCTCGGTCCACTCTTGACATTGGAAAATCTTCATGTTATTGTGTATCTCAAGATTAAAAATTAATAGATTATTTAGTTGTTTCTTATCAAGAGTGGCGGAGGGACTGGCCCGACGATGCCCGGCAACCTACTAGGCTTATATGCCAAGTAAGGTGCTAATTCCTGCAGGAGAAGATCCTGGCAGATAAGAGGAGTGATACATAGATGGTAACCCTCTTCTTATTGGAAGGGGGTTTTTTATTGGTATAAAAAAGCGAAGATCTGGTGTGTGGGAAGAGTTGGAATCCTTGATTTACCAGGGTTCGTCCGCATATCTAAAGTGTTATTGTATTGGGATGGGAACGATCTGTTCCCTGTTTAAAAACTAAAGGAGGTTATGGAAAGTGAAAAACTTTATGTATTTGGTTACTGGAATTATAGCATTTGTACTGCTTACAGGATGTACGGAGGCGAGCTCGGGAGGGAAGCCGGAGACAATTAGGCTGGATTATGCGTATTATTCTCCAACGAGTTTAGTTTTAAAGGAATTCGGTTGGCTGGAAGAGGAGTTTAGTGAGGAAGGTATCGGGATTGAGTGGGTTTTAAGCCAGGGAAGTAATAAGGCTTTGGAATTTTTAAATAGCAATAGTGTTGACTTTGGGTCAGCTGCTGGTGCTGCTTCATTAATGTCAAAAGGAAATGGTGCGCCAATCAAAAATGTGTATATTTTTTCAAAGCCGGAATGGACTGCATTGGTAACGAACCCGGATTCTGACGTAAATTCCGTTCAGGACTTGAAAGGTAAACAGGTGGCTGCCACGCTAGGAACAGATCCTTATATCTTTTTGCTTCGTTCCTTAAATGAAGAAGGGATATCAGCCGATGAAGTAGAGATTGTGAACCTTCAGCATGGAGACGGGGCATCTGCATTAACAACTGGATCTGTTGATGCATGGGCAGGGCTTGATCCGCATATGGCAAGGCTGGAACTAGAATCTGATTCTCGATTATTTTACCGTAATCCGGATTTTAATACATACGGGTTTTTGAATGTAAGAGAGGATTTTTCAAAGCAATATCCCGACTATGTCAATCGGGTAATTGGAGTTTACGAGCGTGCCAGAAAATGGATAGTGGAAAACCCTGAGGAAGCGGCAGAAATTTTGGCGGAAGAGGCAAGTATTGAGATTGATGTAGCCAAGAAACAATTGGAACGGAATGATTTTTCTGAACCTGTACCTGGTGACATTCATCATGAAGCATTAGTGGAAGCGGGCCGGATTCTGCAGGAAACGGACGTGATTGATGGGGCGCTGGATATTGAAACACTTACTGGTGAACTCATTGAGCCGTCCTTTGCAGAAGAGGTAATTGGGAGTGAATAATACATGTTGGAGGAGAGAAATTCATGAAACATAAAGGAGAACTGACATCAACTGTTGTGGTTTCCAACCGAATCAGTGAAAAGAAGGGTGGTCGAACAAACCGGAATTTTAGAGGGGGAGAGGCGCTGCTTTTAGGAAGTATCATTCCGATTGCACTTGTCCTGGTATGGGAGATTTTAAGCAGGATTGGAGTGTTTCCTGCCTACCAGCTCCCGGCACCGTCGACGATTTTGGAAACGATCCGGCAAATGGCACAGGACGGAAGCTTGTGGAATCATATTGGGATAACGACATATCGGGTGTTTGTAGGGTTTGTGTTTGGTACCATAGCTGCAGTTATTTTAGGTTCCCTTGTTGGATTTTACAAAAAGGCCGAACAGCTATTTGACCCGATGATCCAGGCGTTCCGGTCGATCCCGTCTCTTGCCTGGGTACCATTATTTATTCTGTGGATGGGGATTGGTGAGCCGTCAAAAGTAACGATGATTGCAGTCGGTGTATTTTTCCCGGTTTATTTGAATCTGGTGAGCGGGATTACTGGGGTGGATCGTAAATTAATTGAAGTTGGTAAAATGTATGGCTTAAATACATTTCAGTTAATTAAAAGAGTTATCCTTCCAGCTGCTTTACCTTCTTTTCTCGTTGGTTTGCGCAGCGGACTTGGCTTAGGATGGATGTTTGTTGTTGCAGCTGAACTGATGGGTGCGAGTAAAGGATTAGGCTACTTGCTTGTGCTTGGTCAAAATACACTTTCACCTGAAACCATCATTGCGAGTATTATTTTGTTTGCGATTATCGGAAAGCTATCGGATTGGATTTTGAAATTAATTGAAAAACGAGCATTGAGATGGCAGGACAATCTTGTTCAATCATAGGGATAGGAGGCAGATTAGATGAGTTTGGAAGTAAGAAATGTCAGTCGGTCATTCGATGGCAAGAAAGCAGTGAACAACATCTCTTTTTTTGCAGAGCCTGGTGAAATTATTGGAATCCTTGGAACGAGCGGTTGTGGGAAAAGTACCATATTGCGAGCGATTTCCGGGCTAGATAGTGGCTATGACGGCGACATCGCCATTAACGGAAATGTGGAAAAAGAAATACAGGATACAACCGGATTTATATTTCAAGAACCTCGACTATTTCCGTGGTTAACAGTACTGGATAATGTCACCTTTGGGTTGAAGGGGGATAAAGACGACAAAATCACCAGTGCCAAAGCGTATTTAAAGAATGTTGGCCTAGAAGAAAGCGGGGGGCTTTATCCAAGGCAATTATCCGGTGGGATGGCTCAGCGTGTAGCGATTGCAAGAGCATTGGTTACTTCTCCGGAAATCCTCTTATTGGATGAACCATTCAGTGCCCTGGATGCCTTTACGAAAATGCAGCTACAGGACTTGCTGTTAGATGTTTGGAGAGCTTATCAATCAACAATAATTTTAGTGACGCATGACATTGATGAAGCATTGTATTTATGTGATAGGATCATTATTTTACGCGGGCAGCCCGGGGAATTGCATAAAGAAATTAAGATTGAGGAACCCCGTCCGCGTGACCGGGCGAGCAAGCAGCTGGCAGCTCATAAAGCAGAGATTTTAGAAAGTCTTGATTTGAATTTAAAAACTTCTTAAGGAGAGATACGAATGTCAGAAATTCTACAAGCAACTAAACGGATTTCCCCCTTAAAAAATCATATATACAATTTACCGGACTATAATCAGATAAAAGGTGAATTTTCGTGGGAGGAAATCGGGAGGAATTTTATCAGGGAAAACGGAAAAGTCAATGCCGCATACGAAACGATTGACCGCCATGTTGAGGAAGGATATGGCGATAAAATAGCGCTTCACTATGTAAATGGGGATGAAAAGCAAACCTGTACATTTAAAGAGGTAAAAGAAAAAACGGATCATTATGCAAGGCTGCTAAAGAAATCTGGTGTCAAAAAAGGAGATAGAGTGTTTGTCTTCTTGCCAAAAACGCCGGAGTGCTATATTTCCATATTAGCCATCATTAAAATCGGGGCAATTGCCGGTCCATTGTTTGAGGCATTTATGCGTGAAGCGGTGAAAGATCGGATCAACGACTGTGGGGGCACGGTACTTATTACAGATAAAGAGATGGTGAAAAGAGTGCCGCAAGACGAAATTCCCTCTCTGAAAACGATATTATTCGTGGAAGAAATTGAAAATCTGTCAGTTGACACTAAGACTGAGAATGTCGTGGAATGGGTCGATCCAGAAGATGGTCTGATTATTCATTATACAAGCGGTTCTACAGGTACACCAAAAGGAGTGTTACATGCACATCGGGCTGTCGTTCATCATTATATTTCAGGGAAATGGGTGCTGGATATAAAGGATAATGATGTGTATTGGTGTACCTCTCATCCAGGATGGATAACCGGCAGCATCTATGGATTATTTGCACCATGGTTAAATAGAGCTACCATTGTGATCCAAGGAGGACGTTTTAACGCAGAAAGTTGGTATCAATTAATAGAGGATTTGAAAATAACGATATGGTACAGTGCTCCAACTGCTTTTCGTATGCTTTTATCTCAAAAGCATTTAGTGGAAAAATATGATTTATCTTCTGTCAGGCATGTATTAAGTGTCGGGGAACCATTGAATCCTGAAGTTATTTATTGGGCATGGGAAAAATTAGGTGTTCGGATTCATGATACGTGGTGGATGACAGAGACCGGAGGACATTTAGTTGTGAATTTTCCATCCGAGGACATCAAGCCTGGTTCGATGGGCAGACCATTTCCGGGAATCCAGGTCGGTATTTTAGATGAGGAAGGAAACGAATTACCACGCGGCTCCGTCGGTCAGCTTGCTGTTCGAACCCCATGGCCGGGATTGATGAAGGAGATATGGGGCAACAAAGAAAAGTTTGCCGATTATTTTAAATATGAAGGCTGGTATCTATCAGGTGATTTAGCGATACAAGATGAGGATGATTATGTATTTTTTCAAAGCAGGAGTGATGATATCATTAATTCCTCTGGAGAAAGAATCAGCCCATTTGAAGTGGAGAGTAAGTTAATTGAACATCCGGCTGTTGGTGAGGCGGGTGTCATCGGCAAACCAGACCCTATTCGGGGAGAAATTGTAAAAGCATATATTACTCTCCGCAGCGGGTATGTGGAGTCTGAAGAATTATTGGAAGAGCTTCGTGTATTCGTAAAAAATAACCTGGCAGCCCATGTAGCACCAAGGGAAATTGAAATACTCGATGAACTGCCGAAAACGAAAATAAGCGGGAAGATATTGAGGAGAGAATTGAAAAAGAGGTGAGGCAGAAGGAAAGGCACCCGGTTACAATAGAAAAGACGTTTATCAAGGTGATGAAATTCAAAGTGTGAAGGAAAAACTGTAGAAGTGATCTTCATTAAGGTTATGAAGATCAAAGTGAGAAGGAAAAGCAGTAGAAATGAATTTCATCAAGGTTATGAAGATCAAAACGAGCTGGAAAAGCTATAGAAATGAACTTCATCAAGGCGATGAAGATCAAAGTGAGAAGGAAAAGCTGTAGAAATGAACTTCATCAAGTCGATGAAGATCAAAGTGGGCAGGAAAATCTGTAGAAATGAACTTCATCAAGGTGATGAAGATCAAAGTGGGCAGGAAAAACTGTAGAAATGAACTTCATCAAGGTGATGAAGATCAAAGAGAGCAGGGAAAACTGTAGAAATGAATTTCATCAAGGTTATGAAGATCAAAACGAGCTGGAAAATCTATAGAAATGAACTTCATCAAGGCGATGAAGATCAAAGAGAGCAGGGAAAACTGTAGAAATGAACTTCATTAAGGTTATGAAGATCAAAACGAGCAGGAAAAGCTATAGAAATGATTTTCAACAAGTCGATGAAGATCAGAATGTATTGAAATTAGCCTGAGTCTGATCCTTCTTTGGACAAGCAATAAAGCGATGCCATATCATCCTGACTCAAAGCGAACATAGAGCACAACAAGGAGTTGTCAAAAGGCAGCTCCTCCAGAGAACAATAGGACCAGCGGGCACATTTTACGCTGGTCCTATTGTTTAATCTTGTTTCAAGTGATCCACTTTTTTATTTAAATCGGTCAATGATTCATGAATTTTAAAGAAGATAATTAATAATTCACAATAAACACGTGCAATGATCGGTCCAACAATAATCGTAATGAGTCCTAATATTACCGCAAATCCACCGTCAAACATCATAATTAATCCTGTTAAAACAGAAAATGCAACACCTATCCAAAATAAGACTTTAATGAGTGTCGGTGTTAACATTTTATCAAAGCTGACAAATTCTTTAAACATGCACGTTTCCTCCCTTAAATATGAATATGTGTATAAATGCTTCTTCAATATCTTCTGTAAAGCTAAATATTCACTACCCACCTTTCTATTTCGTTTCAATTAAATCATAACATTTATTTGGGAATGAATGGTAAATTTTAACCAGACCCAGAGGGACAGGTTCCCTGGTCCATTCCCTTAGATTTATTAACTTTCCCTTGGGATCCTGATTTAAGTTTCTGCGTCTGATTGAGTGGTGTGTTAAAGGGGATTGGAGCTAGTGAAAGGGATTAGTAGAGATGAACAGGTTACCCTATTAATAGAGAAAACCCACCAGGTTATCGTATAAGTATCTATACGGATATTTGGTGGGTTTTCATTATTATTAGAGTGTGCTAAGTGGAGAGGGAACCAGGGAAAGAAGCTGTGTCCCCCTGGTTTGGTCCAGTAAACCTGTCCCCACGGTCCACCCAGATTAGTTTCTCACAAGATAATCAAAAGCACTTAAAGAAGCTGTTGCAGCTGATCCCATTGAAATGATGATTTGCTTAAATGGTTCTGTTGTACAGTCTCCGGCAGCAAATACACCTGGGACGTTTGTAGAACCTCGATCGTCGATGATGATTTCACCGAACTTATTACGTTCAATGGTATCGCCTAGCCAGTCTGTGTTTGGTACAAGACCGATTTGAATGAATACACCGGATAGTTTTATATGCTTTTCTTCACCTGTCTCACGTTCAACATAGGAAATACCGTTTACGTTATCTGTTCCGGTAATTTCTTTTGTTTGAGCGTTTTTAATCACAGTGACATTCGGCAGGCTGTTGAGACGATCCTGCAGCACAGAATCAGCCTTCAGTTCTGACGCATATTCAAGTACTGTTACGTGATTAACAATCCCGGCAAGGTCAATGGCTGCTTCCACACCGGAGTTACCGCCACCGATAACAGCTACATCTTTTCCTTCAAATAATGGACCATCACAATGCGGGCAGTATGCTACCCCTTTGTTCTTGAATTCAGCTTCGCCAGGAACGCCAATATTACGCCAGCGGGCTCCTGTTGCGAGGATAACGGATTTACTCTTTAGAACAGCACCGTTTTCCAGCTCGATTTCAATCATGTCTTTCTTTTCTAAACGAGTCGCACGCTGCAAGTTCATAATATCAATATTATAATCTTTAACATGCTCTTCCAGATTTGCTGCAAGCTTTGGACCTTCTGTATGGTTCACACTGATAAAGTTTTCGATGCTTGCCGTGTCCAAAATTTGTCCACCGAAGCGTTCTGCAACAATACCTGTGCGAATTCCTTTACGTGCTGCATAAATAGCCGCACTTGCGCCACCTGGTCCGCCACCGACAACAAGTACATCATATGGGTCTTTATCAGCAAACTCAGATGCATCTGGAGTATTGCCTAATTTTGCAAGAATTTCTTCTAATGTCATACGGCCGTTTCCAAAGGATTCACCATTTAGGAAAACAGTCGGTACTGCCATGATGTTTTTCGCTTCTGCTTCCTCTTTATATGCTGCACCATCAATCATTGTGTGCGATATACCGGGGTTGAGAACGCTCATCACGTTCAAGGCTTGGACGACATCTGGACAGTTTTGACAGCTAAGGCTGATGTATGATTCAAAGTGATATTCTTCTTTGATGTTTTTGATTTGTTCAATTGCTTTTTCGTCGATTTTTGGAGCTCTTCCACTTACTTGAAGTAATGCCAAAACTAGGGAAGTGAACTCATGTCCGAGCGGAATGCCAGCAAATGTGATACCCGTATCTTCATCAATACGGTTGATACTAAAGCTCGGCGTTCTTTCTAACACCGTGTGCTCGATTTTAATTTTTGATGACATCGCGGCTAACTCTTCTGCCAATGCCAGCATGTCACGAGAGATATCATCGGAACCTGTGCTGACCTTAAGCAGTACGTCGCCCTCCATCATTTGGAGATATTGTGCTAATTGTGCTTTAATATCGGCATCTAATAACATTGGCTCTACTCCTTATATTTTCCCTACAAGATCAAGGCTTGGTTTAAGTGTTTCAGAGCCTTCTTCCCATTTAGCTGGGCAAACTTCACCAGGGTTGTTACGAACGTATTGTGCTGCTTTGATTTTGCCAACAAGCGTGCTTGCGTCACGGCCAATACCGTCTGCGTTAATTTCAGCTGCTTGTACAATGCCATCTGGATCGATGATAAACGTACCACGTTGTGCGAGACCTGCTTCTTCATCTAATACATCAAAACTGCGAGAGATTTTTTGAGAAGGATCACCGATCATAATGTATTCAAGTTTGCTGATCGCATCTGAATGATCGTGCCATGCTTTATGTGTGAAATGTGTGTCTGTTGATACAGAATATACTTCAACACCTAATTTTTTTAATTCTGCGTAATGGTTTTGAAGGTCTTCCAGCTCTGTTGGGCAAACGAATGTAAAGTCTGCTGGATAGAAGCAAACAACACTCCACTGACCTTTTAGATTCTCATCGGTAATATCGATGAAATCACCGTTTCCGCTGTTGTAAGCTGATGCTGTAAATGGTTGTATTTCTTTTCCGATCAAAGACATATAATCTTCCTCCTGCTGTTATAATTTATTCTTTAGAACTATATAGTAACCATATATAGCGACGATTATTTATTTTGTCGGTTAACTATAATAATTCTAATCCAACACTTATTATTATATAGATTATCCCCTTTGTCAATTTTAACGACCCAAGTGGGGTACACGCAGCCCCGGCCCACGGGGACAGGTTCCTTGGTCCACTTTTATTAACTGTTCCCTGATTAATTCCGAATATGCTATCGTTTCTCCGCCTTATCAGATGAGTGTATTAAGGGGATTAGAGGTTAATGAAAGGGATCAGTGGAGTGAACATGTTATCAAATAAAAAAATACCAAGTTAGCGTATAAGTAGTTTATACGGATACTTGGTGGATTTTCTTTATTATAGAGCAATTTTCTGTTTTTGATGGCAAATAGGTTTTTAAAAACGTAGAGGTGCCACTGTTGGTTAGCAGAGGGTTTTTGTGGTGAATTCTCGCTGCCGAAATCTTTAAAAGTCAAACGATGTATCACAAAGACAGTGATCAAGAATATCGGGAATATCAACTAGTGTCATGCAGGGTGCTTAGTGGAGAGGGGACCAGGGAAAGGAGCTGTGTAACCCCTGGTTTGGTCCAGTAAACCTGTCCCCTTGGTCCACTCACTATGTTTATTCTTGCTCTTCTTCTTCCTCTTCCTCTAAATCTGGCTCTGCAGGTTGTTCTGTTGAATCTCCAGTTGTTGGTTCCTCTGGGCTTTCTTCTCCCTCAGCTCCACATCCGACCAATAATCCAGCAGAAAGGATAGCGATCATCATGGATAATGTTAATTTTTTCATGTTCAACATAATCACCTCTTCTAACAAATTTGGTACTCCCTCATTATAAAATAGTTTTTTTAAGTTAATATAAATTTAATGTTACAATATTGAAAAGAATCTAATTATTCGTGATACTAAGGAACTAATTTAAATGTAATGTAGAGATAAAACAAGTAGTTTGATCTATCTGGCTAGGTAAAATGTATTGGGGGTAAATTTAGTTTGTTCACGTAATTAAAACAAAAGGTAATAAGATGAGGTGGTATAATAAACATGATGGAGAAGTTGGTAAGATTAAGTATGGGAGTTGATTCTTATTTTGGCAGAAAAAGAAACTATTATCATTGATGATCTCATGCGTAGTTTTGTTGAAGGGACGTTAAAATCTGGTACGAAGCTTCCTTCAGAAAATGAACTTGCTGAACGGTATCAAGTACCCAGAATGACAGTCAGGAATGCGCTGAATAAATTGGATGAACGAGGATATATCTACTCTAAGCAGGGTAAAGGTCGTTATTTAAAAGAGGAATCCATTCCAATTCAATTGCATCTGACGGGAAAAGTCAGCTTTACAGAAAAGATGGAACAGCTGGGCTATAATTTGGAAACACGGAATATCTGTTGTGAAAAGATTAGCTATGATAAAAAAGTATATCGGATATTAGAAGCGGAACCAAGTGATGCAGTCTATAAAATTGGGAGGATGCGCTACATAAATGAAGAGCCGATCGCAATTCATAATTCTTTTATAAAAGAAGCAAGCTTTCCAAGGATCAAAGAAGATGGTCCATCAATCAAATCGATGTTTGCCTATTACCGTAAGCACGGATTTCAGGAATTTTCCAGCAATAAAACATTATTAAGCATCTCTTTTCCCACGGCAGCTGAGCAGAATCTACTTTCGTGTAAAAGTATGGTACCCCTTATTGTTGTAGAGAGCGATTGTATGGATCTGAAAACAAAAAATGTATTGGAACACACAAAAATACTATATCGGAGTGATAAGTTTAAGTATGATATCACGATGGACTGACTAAAAAAGGTAAGGAACCGAACCAAGGTTTCTTATCTTTTTTTGCTGGAAGGAAACTATAAAGACTACCATTATAGGTGTAACTTAGGCTGTCACCGAAAAGCTTTATGGGAACCGAGCATAAACCTCTCCCGACAACTCATTCACTCCAGATAATAGGCTGCGTCCAGCTCTGGTGCCTTGGAACTCCCAATGTAAGCATTGAACCATCCACATGTGAAACCCCCATGCTTTCCAGTCCCTTTCTGGAGCACGCGTTCCCCAACCGCCCCCGTCGCTTCTTCTTTTGTTATTTAAATTTACAAATAATTTACCATAACTTAAAACACGTAAACTTGGCGACAAGTTACGATGGGTTTGTGAGAAAGGGGGCATCGAAAATGAAAAGACGTAGAAGAACAGAAATCCTTGTTCAAGGAGACCCAGAGTTAGCCAAACATTTTGCGGAAATGATAATAGACAGATATGAATGTAAGGAAATTATTGCACCTCAATATGGACTGACAATGATTAAAATGCGTGAGTCCGCTAAAAATTCACTATTCTATCTAGGAGAAGTCCTGATAACAGAAGCAAAAGTCGAAATAAATGGTTGTGTCGGTATTGGTATTGTAACTGGAATGCAGGAACAGCTAGCCAAATATTTAGCAATCATTGACGCAGCCTATAAAGCCAATCTGCCGGAAACATCGGAATGGTATCCCCGGTTAATAGAAGCCGAACAACAGATTAGGAAAGCTAAAGCAAAAGAACAAGGGGAACTGTTTGAAACGAAGGTAAACTTCGAAACGATGGATACATAAACAGATTTTTAAGGAGAGGTATTATGGCTATTGATCAAGTACATGATCTGCAACTGGTATTTCGTAAGTTACTGCACAGTATGTCACATCCAGGGTCAATTTCATCCTTTCCAGAAATGGCAGATCGAGTAGATTTTGACCTTTCTTGTTCGGATACAACCTTACTCTGTGCAATGGCATTACTGGATGCAGAGGTTACATTTCACATTCTTTCAAAGGATAATCAAAATCTGATTGGAAAAATAGCAGAATATACATTGGCAAAATATGCCCCAATCCAGGAGGCGGACTTCGTTATTGTTTTGCAGGATGATAAGGAATCAGACATTTTAAATGCCATGGATCAATGTAAGATTGGCAACCTGATTAATCCTCAGCAATCCTCGACATGGATTATAGAGAATACACGGTTATCAAATGACGGGGTACTTAAATTAACAGGTCCCGGTATTAAAAGTCATGCACATCTGGAAACTGGCTTTCCGTCAGTGCTCTGGTATTCAAGAAATGAGCGTACGAAGGAATATCCATTGGGGATAGATCTGATTTTTACGGATAATGATGGACAATTAGTTTGTGTGCCTCGTACAACTACAGTAGAAATTACGGAGGTGAAATAATGGGTTATGTTGCAGTTAAGGGCGGGACGAAGGCTATTGATGCTTCCATCAAACGTTTGAAATATGAACGTTTAAAGGATAACGAGATGCTGGAAGTCCGTACCATCCTTTCCAGTATGAGGGGGATGGTCGACCGAGTAATGTCAGAAAGCAGCCTATATTCCCCTTTTTTGGCGGCCCTTGCCATTAAGCAAGCAGAAGGGAATATGGAAGAAGCAGTATTCCTAATGCGTGCGCATCGCTCCACATTGCCCCGTCTTTATTACAGTCAAATAGCAGAATCGGAATCGATGCTTGTCGAACGACGTATTTCGGCAAGTTTTAAAGATATTCCTGGTGGACAGCTATTAGGTGCTTCACGTGATTATACACATCGGCTGCTTGATTTTGATTTGCTTTTTGAAAGTGTAGTAGAGAATCAGCGGTGGATAGAGGAATATAAAAAAGATTTCGAACGTATCGAAACGGCAGATGATCTGGCTTATTTTCCAAAGGTAGTGGATTATTTGCGTGACGAAGGGCTATTCAAAAAATACGAGCCGGATAACACACCACCGGCAGATGTAACAAAGAAGAGTTTGCAGTTCCCGTCTTCCCGCAGTGCCAGATTGCAAGTGTTGACACGGGGTCAGACAGGCACCGTCACATCGCTGGGATATGCTTCCTTAAGGGGTTATGGACAAGTACACCCAACAGTCGGAGAATTGCGCGTGGGATCTATTCCAATTTATGTAGAGCATCCGAATGAAGTGGAAAAAGATGAAGCAGACAATTTTTATATTGGTGAAATAAAAATAACTGAAGTTGAATCTTTTGTTCCTGTCACAGTAAAGAATGAAAGCAATGAAGACGAACTGGAATTTGAGATCGGTTATGGTGTTTGCTATGGCCAAAATGAGACGAAGGCAATTGCCATGAGCATTTTGGATCAATGTCTAGAGCATCCCGATTCGAATTTCCCGACACATGATGAGGAGTTCGTTTTACTACATGTTGACTCGGTTGAATCAACTGGATTCATCTCTCATTTGAAATTACCGCATTATGTGACATTTCAATCGATCTTGGACAGTATTCGCCAAGTAAAGAAGGAGGTCCAGCAAGATGAAAACTGAATCCCACTTTGCATTTTTTGACGAAGGCTCCAAAAAGGAAATTCGCCGTGCAATCTTGAAGGCTGTGGCTATCCCAGGTTACCAAGTGCCATTCGCTTCGAGGGAAATGCCGATAGCACGCGGCTGGGGAACAGGCGGACTGCAAATTACACTCTCCATTATCGGGAAGACCGATGTATTGAAGGTGATTGACCAGGGAGCGGATGAATCAGTAAACGCAGTAAGCATCAAAAAATTAGTGAACTCTACTACAGGTGTAAAGCTTGTCGAGCGTACCCAGGATGCGTCGATTATCCAGTCAAGACACCGTATTCCGGAAGTTCCATTGACGGAAGATCAAATTCTGGTATTACAGGTGCCTCAGCCGGAACCTCTTCGAAAGGTGGAGGCCAGGGAATATATAACGAAGATACTTCATTCTGAGGATGATTATAGTGGTGCATGGCTGATGCTGTTTGAACAGATTATGAAATATGGCAAAACATCTACTGGTGCGGATCACCCTGTATATGTGAATAATCGCTATGTTATGGCACCAAGTCCAATTCCAAGATTCGACAATCCCAAAATGCACCAATCGGATGCGTTGATATTGCTTGGAGCCGGAAGAGAAAAGAAAATATATGCGGTACCACCATATACAGATGTGAAGTCATTGGCATTTGATGACTATCCATTTTCGGTCGAATCGTTTGCAGGTAAGCATTGTCATTTATGCGGAGCAACGGAAGTCTTTATGGACGAATTGATCGATACGGAAACAAGTGAAACAATTTACCAATGTAATGATACAAGTTATTGCATGGATCGATTAAACGAGAATGAGGAAGCTGAGGTGAAAGGCAACTATGTATGAGGAACCAATATTACAGGTGAGAAATTTACATAAGCAATTTGGACCGGGATGCGTACAATGCAGCAGCAGTTCAGACAGGCATTTAGAAAAAAACTATTGCCCAAATTGTGGCACTGTCTACGCCTGTCAGAATCTATCATTTGATTTATATCCTGGAGAAATCCTCGGAATCGTAGGGGAAAGCGGCAGTGGGAAATCAACCATGATGCAATGCTTATACTTTGACGCCGAGGTAACCTCTGGTGAAGCATATATCGCTGACGGCCATGAAACAGCATACGAGAATGTTTTTGAATTATCCTCCCAACAGCAACGCTTTATTCGCAATCATAAATATGGAATGGTGTATCAAAATCCAGTCCATGGACTGAAGATGAATTTTTCCTCAGTCGGTAATATCGCCGAGAAGCTGATAGCAGCTGGTAACCGGAATGTTGCTGACATGGAATCAACTAGCAAAACATTGCTGGAAAGCGTGCATATCCCGTTATTTCGTATGAAAGAGGCACCAAAGAATTTTTCCGGGGGAATGCAGCAGCGGGTTCAAATTGCTAAAGCATTATCGAATAACCCGCCAATTCTGTTTCTTGACGAAGTGACAACAGGTCTTGATTTGTCCGTACAGGCAAATGTTCTGGACCTGATTAAGAAGATTCAACGGGAATTGGGGATCAGTATGATTGTCGTTTCACATGACCTAGCAGTTATCCGAATGCTTGCCGATCGAACAATCGTCATGCTGAATGGCAGGATAATTGAAGAAGGGTTGACAGATCAAATATTGGAAGACCCGCAACATGCGTACACGCAACAATTGGTTTATTCATTGTTATAGGAGGAACTCACGCGGTGTATATCATTCATAATGGAAAAATTATAACAGAAGAAAAGATTCTGGAAGGAAGCGCAGTGATCGTAGAAGGGGAAGTGATCCAGGAAATCATACAGGAGGATGCGATTTCAGACTATCCTGATGCACAGAAAATTGATGCAAGAGGTGGCTATATTTCGCCGGGATTTATAGATATTCATTCTGATTATATAGAAGGAATCGTGTCACCCAGACCGACAAGTATGATGGATGTCCATATAAGCTTAAGAGAAGCCGAGAAAATATTAATCAGTCATGGAATTACAACAATGTTCCATTCACTTTCTTTTTATCGTGAAGATGTTTTCACACATAAGCCTATGCGCTATCCCAAAAACGTTCAGAGATTGGTGGATGCGATTGATCAGACGCATCATGAACTGCATCTTATCCGTCACCGTTTACACGCAAGGTTTGAAATTGACAACATCGATGAAATCGATCGTCTCGTTGATAATATCCAAAGCCACAAAGTGCATTTGTTATCCTTTATGGATCACACACCGGGTCAAGGCCAGTACCGTGATCTTGAAGTATATCGTCAAACGTTACAGGGTTATCGTGATTTGACGGAATCGGATGTCCAAACAATCATAGCGGAGCGCCAAAGCAGCACATCCATGACAATAGAGAAAATTAAAGAAGTAGCAGACATCGCCTTGTCAAAAGGAATCGCGATAGCGTCCCATGATGATGATGATATTAAAAAGTTAGATTTAGTAAAAGCTTACGGAACAACGATTAGCGAGTTTCCAATCACATTGGAAGTTGCCAAGAAAGCCAAGGAAATGGGATTGCTCACGATTGCCGGGGCTCCAAATGTCCTTTTAGGCGGTTCCCACTCTGGAAATTTGTCCGCAGCTGAAGCGATTGAGCAGAATTCCATTGACATTCTTTGCAGTGATTATTATCCGGCAGCATTGTTACACGCAATATTTGAGTTAAATGAAAAATACGGCAATGACTTGCACCAAATGTTTATGATGGTCACCCTCAATCCAGCCAAAGCAGTAAGAATGGATGAAGAAATAGGTTCCATAAAACCAGGTAAAAAAGCAGACATCATCGTGATAGAAAGAATGGATGATGGGTATCCCATGCTGACAACAACCATGGTAAATGGCGCCGTCATTACGAGGACGAATTACCGAATGAGGTAAAAAAGGAGGTAACCCAATGAGGATGTTGGAAATAGGTGACTTCGGCAAGCGATTTACGATTCACCATCTAGGTCAAACAATGCATGCAGTGGAACATATCGATTTCTCACTGGATAAAGGGGAATTCATTGGCATTGTAGGTAAAAGCGGTAGCGGAAAATCTACCATATTAAAAAGCATCTATCGCACATACTTACCTGATGAAGGTAAAATCATTTATAATTCGGAGCGCTTTGGGGATATTGATTTGTCCACAGCTGCCGAAAGACAAATCATCTATTTGCGTAAATATGAAATTGGCTATGTATCTCAGTTTCTGAATGTGATGCCGAGAACGACATCAAGACAACTTGTTGAACAGGCATTATTGGAAATGGGTGAATCGGAAGAGGTTGCAAAAGCAGAAGCTGAAAAAGCATTAATCCATTTTGAGCTTGATCCTAAGTTATGGGATACCTATCCGAATACATTTTCCGGTGGAGAAAAGCTGCGTTTGAATATTGCAATCGCAACAGTTAAAAAACCCCGATTACTATTGCTGGATGAACCGACAGCAAGTCTGGATCACCAGTCAAAAATAAAGGTACGTGAGATTATTGAGAAATTGAAGGCAAATGGAACGACCTTAGTGGGGGTTTTCCATGATATCGAGTTTATGGAAGGACTGTGCGACAAGGTTTACGATATGAAAACGAGACAGTTAGTCATGCAAGCAGGTGTTGTCAGTGAAAGCTGATTTCCATGTTCACAGCAATTATTCAGATGGCTCAAGCTCAGTCAATGAGATTATGCAATCAGCTCGTAACAATGGGGTGAAATATCTGAGCATTGTCGATCATGACACGGTGGAAGGATTACCGGAAATGCTCCAATTGGGAGAGGAATTCGGAATAAAGGTTATTCCCGGAATTGAGATTTCAGCGTATGACTTCAAAAGAAAGCTCAAAGTCCATGTGCTTGGATATAACTATAATTCAAACCCCGTGCACATTAAGTCAATTTGCCAGCCCTTACTTGAAAGACGTCACTTGCATTCCCTCTGGCAAATGAAACAGATTGAATCAGCGGGATATTCACTCAATATGGAAGCTGTTCTAGAAACGGCAAAACCTGGTCAAACAGTGTATAAGCAACATATTATGGCCCATTTGACTGATGAACCCTTTTCATCAATCGAATACAAGCAGCTTTACAGAAAGCTGTTCAAGGGGGGTGGTGTTGCATCCGGTGATATAGAATACTTGAATGCCTTTGATGCTGTACAGGCAATTGTCAAGGATGGTGGAGTTGCTGTAGTTGCCCATCCAGGTCAACTCGATTCCTATGATCTTATTCCAGAGCTAGTCGAGGCTGGTTTAGGGGGGATTGAGCGAAATCACATGGATCATACAGCAGAAGATCACCATAGGGTGGAAGCTCTAGCTCGGCGGTATAATCTCATCATGACAGGTGGTACGGATTACCATGGAGAATTTGGGCCACCAGCAGATATCGGAGAAATTGAAAGTCCTTTAAATCATTTGTGTAGGTAATGTAAATCACTTTAAAAAATCGTTAAAAGACTGTAATTATGCTTTTTGTAAACAGATTATATGCTTCAATAAGATTAGTAATTTGAAAAATCACTTACAAATAAGTATTCAAAAAGGAGAGTCAATGATGAGTAAAAAATGGTCTTTATTTACAATGATGCTTTTATTTAGTTTGGTATTGGCAGCATGTTCAGAGGGAAGTGCTGGAGCTGGAGAAACGGAAGTGGACGAGGTTATAGATATTGTCTGGTATCCAAATGAATCCGGATCAGATATGAAATCATCAAGGGATGAAATTGGGAATGTGATTGCAGAAGCTACAGGAAAAGAAGTTGAGCATCACTTGACAACTGATTATTCCATTGCAATTGAAACGTTGGTCAACAATAATGCTGATTTGGCATTCATGGGTGCACAAGGATATATTGAAGCGAAAAACGGCAATGATGCAATCGTACCTTTAGCAGTGCGTTCTGGTGCATCAGGTACATTGGATGATGCGGTATATCATAGTTGGCTGGCAGTAAATGTTGACGAGCAGGAAAATTATAAAGTGGATGGTGAATTTTCACTTGATACGATTGCCGATAAGAAATTTTCATTTGTATCAAACAGTTCCACATCAGGATTTAAAGTTCCATCATCAAGTATTCTGGATTATTTCACACAACAGGATGACTATGCTGATCTGACGGAAGAAGATTTAATGGAGGGCGGACCTTTGTTCTCTCAAGTACTATTTGGAGGATCCCATCAAGGTTCAGCTGTTAATTTATTAAATGGCAGTGCAGATGTTGCAGCATTTTGTGATACATGCGTTGATAACTATGTAGAGGTTGCGGAAGGTGAAGAAAATACGGTGGGTGCTGTTTATAAGGTTAAAGACGATGCAGCAGAACCATTCAACACGGTTACTGGCAGTGAATTTACATTGATGAGTGTTACACCGGTATTAAATGCACCATTTGCGGCAAATATGGATGTTTTAGGTCAAGAGGATTATGATACGTTAAAGGAATTATTCACATCAGATGAAATTGCAAATAACGAAAAAATATTCGTGCCGGAAGATTCTGGTGAGCCTGGTTTGTTTTTCAAAACAGATAAAGAAAGATTTGTTGAAGTGGAAGATGCATGGTTTGATCCGATCCGTGAACTGTCAAATTAATAAAGCTTAGCGGATGATTGCAAAAGTGCCAAGAATTAGAGTATGCATGTACGTCCAGTGCATACTCTAATCTATTAAATAAGTTATTAAAAAGGTGTGTTCAAAAAAGTGAATCAAAAGGACCGAATTCCGCTAGACTCGCAACGTCCTGGACTGGTGCACTTTCCCCACCGAAAGGATCTGTTGCAATGAAAAAATTCGATGATCCTTTTCTATCTAACTTTTTGAACAACCTCTAAAAGGAGCCTATTACCATGTCATTATTACAAGTTGAAGGTCTCGGTAAATCATATAACCTGGAAACGAAGGTATTAAAGAACGTTAACTTTGAAGTTGGCGCTGGAGAATTTGTATCCATTATCGGTCCATCTGGTGCAGGGAAATCTACTTTATTACGCTGCATTAATCGAATGGTAGAAATTAACGAGGGAAATGTTATTTTTGATGGCATGGATGTTAGGTCTTTGAAGAAAAAGGAATTACGTAAATTGCGTACAAATATCGGAATGATTTTTCAACATTATAATCTTGTTCCACGTTTAACAGTTATTGAAAATGTCCTGCATGGAAGGTTCGGCTATAAAACAACGCTGCAAGGAATTTTAGGAAGGTTTACAGAAGAAGAGAAAGAACATGCATTTTTTCTCCTTGAAAAACTGGGTATAGAAGAACACGCATATAAGCGCTGTGATCAGCTAAGTGGCGGGCAGCAGCAACGTGTCGGAATTTGCAGGTCTCTTATTCAGGAGCCTAAATTAGTTCTCTGTGACGAGCCTATTGCCTCACTAGACCCGAATTCATCTAAAGTCATCATGGACCATTTAAAATCAATTACAAATGAACTTGGAATAACATGTTTAGTAAATCTCCATCAAGTTGAGGTTGCGCAGGATTACTCAGATCGGATCATTGGCTTGAAAAAAGGTGAGATTGTATTTGATGGACCAAGCAAATCGCTGTATGAAGATCAAATTAACAATATTTACGGTTCCGAAATTAGAGAATTAATAACGGTATAAGGAGCAATTACAGTGAATGAAAAAACGATACGAAAAAGCAGGGGAATAGCGACCATATTTCTCATTGTCATTATCATGATGACCTACCTGTCAGCGGTGATAACAAATTTTAATCTTGCTGAGGGTCTGGCAACAATACCAAAAGCGCTAGGCTGGATAGGTGCAAATCTTATTATTACGCCGGAAACATGGGAAAGATTGCCTTCGATTCTGGATAAATTATTTGAAACCATCTTCATGTCCATTGCCGCAACAACCCTTGCTGCTGTTGTTTCCATCTTTCTGGGCTTAATGGGTTCAAAAACGACGAAGGTAAATGGCGTATTAAGCGTAATTTCCCGCGGTGTTGCATCTTTTTCCAGAAATATTCCAGTCGTAGCATGGTCATTGATTTTGCTCATTTCCTTCGGGCAAAATTCTGTTACCGGTTTTTTAGCCTTATTTGTAGGTACACTTGGATTTTTAACCAGAGCGTTTATCGAATCAATTGATGAGGCAAGCCAAAGCGCTGTGGAAGCACTGAGAGCTACAGGAGCAACCTATTTCCATATTGTAAATAAAGCCGTAATTCCTCAGACCTTGCCGCAAATGCTGAGCTGGATACTCTTCATGATTGAAACAAATATCAGAAGTGCAACATTAGTAGGTATTTTAACTGGTACAGGTATCGGATTTACATTTGATCTGTATTATAAAACGCTAAACTATAATGCCGTAGCACTTGTCACACTTACCATTATCATCGCTGTAATCATTATTGAGATGATATCAAACCGTATACGGAAGGTGATATTATAATGGAAGTAATAAATACAAATAAAGCTATGTACATAAAAAGGACGAAAAAAGGTCGGATTAATATAAAATCCGGCAATAAAGTCGATCTTGTCATCAAGTTGACGATACTGATTCTAACGTTATTGACAGTTATGGCATTTTTCTTTTTTGATTATACGGGTTTGCAGCTGGGCCGTGCGATTACAGAAACCGCACATAATCTGAAAGTCATGTTTCTGGAACCGGCTTTAAGTCATTTTGGATGGGGAGAAGCATTCTATCAGGTAGGGGTTACGATCGGCCTTGGATTTTTGGCGACAATATTTGGAGCGGTGATTGCACTGTTTTTGTCCTTTATGGCTGCAGAAAATCTGTCAAAACCATCCATATCCAAAACAGTGAGAATTATTGTTGCTTTTATACGCGCTGTCCCAACCGTATTATGGGTCCTTATATTTGCTATTGCATCTGGTCTGGGCAGTGAAGCTGCAGTGCTTGGGATGCTGTTTCATTCGGTTGCCTATTTGGTGAAAGCTTTCTCCGAGTCCTTTGAGGAAGTGGACCAAGGGATAATTGAGGCTATGCGTGCAACTGGCTCTAACTGGTGGCATATTGTAACCCATGGTGTACTGCCATCAACATTTACTTACCTATTATCGTGGACCTTTTTACGATTTGAAATTAACTTCGGTGTTGCCGTTGCAATGGGTGCTGCAGCTGGAGCTGGCGGTATCGGTTTCGAACTGTTTATGGCATCGGGATTCTATTTCGATTTACGTGAAGTAGGTTTTATCACCTATGCAATTTTAATCATTGCGATTGTATTAGAACTAATATCAACCCGCCTAAAAAACCGCTATTTCCCAGCAACTGCCAGGTGACCCACGGGGACAGGTTCCTTGGTCCATTTTTTGGATTAGTACAGTGAATCTATTCCCCCTAGAAGGACCAAGTAAACTTGAGAAAAGGAACAAAGCTATTTAAGCTTTGTTCCTTTTGTGCGCGTCTGGAAAAACAATCCAGTAGAACGTAAAAATCTCGGAGGTTCTGCATTTGAGTTATACCGTTGAACAGGACAGATACTTAACAAAAGCTTCATAACCTGTAAATTATCAAATAGATTTCGGTAAGATTACAGAAACAAGTGAATATTACATTAGTCTTTCCCTTTTGTAAATATACCTGAAATGAGGATTATCTTTTCCAATAAGTGGTACTAGATGTATGTACCAACTTTTAAAAAACAAAAGGAGGAATTTGCAACATGAACAAAAAACTGATTAAGGTTACGGCACCAGCAGTCGCACTCGGAATCGCTTTATCGGCACAGTCTACAGTGAGTGCAGCAAGTCCAAATGCTTCATTAAACGGACAAATCAACAGTCAGGTCAATGGGGTTGCAAACGGGAAAGTCAAGGTAAATGGAGCGGCAAGTGTGGAACGCTTAAATCCGGTTGATAATCGAGTTTCTTCAGTAAATTCGGAACTTCAAATGGTAACCGACGTACTTATGAACACCCAGGAATTAACGCAGAATCAATATGAATATTTACAAGGGGAGCTTGATTCTTTAAATAATCGCTTAAACGCTTCTGTCAATCAACTAAACGCTGTTACGAAAAAAGTAGACGATAGTGCACCAGAAGTAGCGGAAGTGGAAAGTGATATTGAAGTAACAGTTAACAATATAATTGTAGCGCAAGTATTGCTCAATACAACGAACATAGTACCTGAAGTACCTGAGGTAGAAGTTCCAGAAGCGCCAGTAGAAGAAGAGCCGGTAGAGGAAGAACCAGCTGAAGAACCTGTAGAAGAAGATCCAGTAGA
>NZ_KV392044.1 GCF_001618145.1 Oceanobacillus damuensis | reverse complement strand
TCAGCGCCGATGGTAGTTGGGGCTTTGCCCCTGCAAGAGTAGGACGCCGCCAGGCAAGGTGAAACCGCTGATACATTCTGTATCAGCGGTTTTTTGTCATGGAATGAAAAAATAATGCCATATCCTTTATATATTACAAAAATCTCTTTCTTAACACAATCAAGTGCTTGCGACATTCCTTTCACATCTGAACCTTCACTAATGACCGAATCATAATTTTAGATTAATTCTTTGGATTTGTGATGGAGGAATTCTTGCGTCGATTTGCGATTTTGTCTTGTGAAATAAGAAAACATAAATGTTGGCAGCAATTAACTCTTATACATACAGCCGGACGTGTTCACTCACCCGGGAGAGCCTGTCCAAAACTCGGGAGACGTAGCCGCTCACTCGGTAGATTCCCCGCAAAACTCGGGAGATGCGGTCACTCACTATTTATGCGCCAAGGAACTAGTGTCATGATTCCAAAAAGTTGTGAATAAAATGAGATAGGAGAGTTGTCCAGCCAGCGCCGATAAAAGGGTTAACGCTTAGGGGGAACGTTGTGAGGCATGTTATTGCAAAGTTTGGAATTGTAGCTGCAGGAGGAGTCATTCAAGGGTTAGGTATGGGTCTGTTTTTATTTCCCAATTATATTCCTTCAGGTGGAGCGGGGGGGATAGCTGTTCTAATAAACTATTGGTTCAATATAAATATGGGACTTGCATTATGGATTGTTAATTTATCTATGCTTGTAGTCGGTGTTAAAATTCTGGGGAAACGGTTTGCGGTGTGGACGGTAATCGGCATTACGATAACATCTATTTCACTTCACTTTTTTGAGCAGAACTTTCATCCTGACCGGAATTTGTTGTTTGATGTAGTAGCAGGTTCTATATTCCTTGGGACAGGTATAGGAATCCTTATGCGAAAGGGGGTCTCCAATGGAGGGGTAGGGGTAGTTGCCCTTATTATATCTGCTAAAAGAAATATACTTCCTGGAAAGCCCCTTTTCTATGTAAATATTTCTATCTTTTTAGTTACTGCAATAATTATCGATTGGAAAATAATAGGCCTGGCACTAATTAGTCAATGGATTTCCTCGAAGGTCATTGATCAGGTATGTCAAATGAATCTTTTTCAAACCTATACACTTGGCTGGAGGAAAAAGTGATACAGCGACCCTACAAATATTTATAACGGACAACTGTTTTTTTATGTTTCTTGCCGTCTTTTCCTTTAACATGAAGAAGGAGCAGTACGAGCAGTCCTACAATAAAAGTAAATGCAGCGATGGATATAAACATGCCTGTTTTTGACCAATCCATTAAACGGGAGAAGATAGGCGGCCCCAATGCTACTCCGAGAAATCGGACAGAGCCATATAAAGAAGTTACAAAACCTCTTCGCTCTTTACCGACTGCTCCAGTAATAATACTGTTTACACAAGGCAGGACGAGACCAGTCCCTACACTGCTTATGGCCAGTACAGCCAGAAAAGGAATGAGCTGATCGATAAATACGAGAGAAGCGTATGAGATTGTCTTGAATAAAAATCCAATTAATGCCAATCTTTTCATCTTCTCTAAGTTCTTTCCTATTTTACTGCCTGTAAAGTAGGAAGTAGTTACCATAACCAACAAGGGCAGTGCCAATATTAGCCCTTTTAAAACTCCATCAATGTTATGTTCCGTCTCTAAATTGTCAGATAAATAAAACAAAATACCGAAGAGAGCAAATAAACAGGTTCCGCCTGCAAGATATGTTGTAAAGAGCCAACGCCCCTCATGTTTAAAAACACTTAATAGACCTCTGACATATTTCCGAAAAGGAGGGGGGGACTGACGGTTGCTCTTTTCTTTTATAAAAATCCATACTAATAAAGCAGAGGCAACACTTATTACCGGAAAAGTAAAGAATACAGAATACCATACGATTATGGCCAAAGTGGCCCCAAGGATTGGAGACAATACCTTCCCCAATCCATTGGAGGCTTCATATATTCCCAGAACGCGGCTTTGTTCTCCTCCTTTAAATAAATCACCGGTTAACGCCATAGCAATCGGGGATGTTCCCGCAGCGCCGATACCCTGTATGGTCCTTCCAATCATAATCCATAAAAACGCATGTGAAAAAAAAGCAGCACCTAACCCCGCAATTAGCCCACCCAGACCAAACAATATTAACGATGGAATAATGACAATTTTACGGGAGAAACGGTCGGAGAGATATCCGACAAACGGGATAAAAACAGCAGCAGCTATGGAAAATACCGTTATTGTCAAGCTTACCTGCATCTGGGAAAGGTCCAGGGCAGATTTCATTTCAGGTAATATTGGAATTAACATGGAATTTCCCAGTGTCATGATGAGAGGGATAGAACCAATGGCAGTGATTACCATATTTTTATTTTTCTTTGTCACCTTTTTCCCACTCCTTGATTCCTTGAATTTAGAGGCTTACTTTATATTTAAAGGAGGTGAAACCATCCATCCCTTTTCTTTTGTAATTTTTAATAGCTTGAGCTCGTACTCTTCTTTTTGCGTACTGAATTCGCTAAACATCGTTCGCAGATCTTCGCGTAAAGCAATACCGGTTATATAACTGCATAAAATCCTTCCTGTCATCAATTCCTTCTGTACAAGGACAGCGATTTCTGAATCATTAAATCGTGCACCGGCGGGTATATCTTCGACTTGAACATTTGGGCGGTCAGGCGGTGCTGGTGGCAAGCGAATGCCAGATTCTTTCAGTAATGCTTCCACTTGCTGCTCCTCTTGAGTGAACACATTCTCCAGAAGGTCTTCCAAAAATACCTTTAAATCTTCTTCACCAGAGTGATTGATTAAAACCTGTAATGTTACGAGCGTAGCTTTTGTGCTGTATAAGTATGACCAGAGATTATAGACCTCCCCGGAATGGAACGGCTCTTCCTGTGGCTTATTCATTAATGCTCCCATACCAATTTCCTCCTATTCATTCTGTCTGTATCAGTTTTCCTGAAAGCAGATAATTTATCCAGAATAAAAATTGTTTTAATTGATACAGGACAGGAACCTACTTTTTATTTATACATAATCTAACCACAGGTATAAATTACATTTTGGTAAGGAAGGGTTTGGATATGTTTAAAAGAATATCAATGTACATGTTGATCTTGATGTGTATCGTTATTGGAGGTTGCAGTATAAGTGATTCTTCTGCTAAGTCAACAGAAGATGTTATTCGTATTGGCTATCAGAAAAATGGTCCATTAATTATTTTAAAATCCTTAGGTACCCTTGAGGAAAGAGTCAAAAAAAATGGTTATAAAGTAGAATGGCATGAATTCCAGGCAGGTCCTGCACTTGTGGAGGCATTAAATTCAGGCAGTATTGATTTTGGCAGAACCGGAAACTCCCCGCCGATTTTTGCGCAGGCTGCAGATGCTCCATTTGTGACTGTAGCTGCTGGGAAATCTAAGTTTGAGGGCAGCGGCATATTAGTATCCGAAGACTCAGACATCACATCAATAAAGGATTTACATGGCAAAAAGGTAAGTTTTGCTAAAGGATCCAGTTCACATTATCTGATTGTAAAGGCACTAGAAAGCGAAGGGTTAGACTATACAGATATTACTCCTGTCTTTTTGTCGCCGGGGGATGCAAGAATCGCATTTGAACAAGGGCAAACAGACGCAATGGTAGTTTGGGATCCATTTACTTCCTCAACAGAAGTGAATATGAATGCAACACTATTAGTCAATGGAGAGGGATATACAACCGATCGGGATTTTTTCATTGCTACGGAGACATTCACCAAGGAGCATGAGGAAATGGTTGAGGTTATCCTGGAAGAAATTGAGAAATCATCTGTCTGGGCAAATAATAATCATGATGAGTTAATAAAAATGCTTGCACCGATTTTAAACATTGACGAGGATTCGATTAAGTTGGCGGTGGAGCGAAGGGTATACGGTGTCGATCCATTAAGTGAGGAAATTATTGAAGAACAGCAGGAAATCGCAGATACATTCTACCGTCTTGAAATTATTCCGAAGAAAATAGATGTTGCAGATGTCATGGCTAAGTAAGCGGATAGAAAGAAGGGTGGGGCAAGTGAAGTTTATAATAAAAGAATCGGTTAAAAAGTTCATCCCCTGGTTTTTACCCCTCTTGTTGATTGTTGGCTGGCAACTGTTTTCGTGGGTTGGTGTAATTCCCGAGAGGATATTGCCAGCGCCAACAAAGGTATTGCAAGCAGGTATTGAGCTTTTGTCAACCGGGGAATTATCCAGCCATGTTGGCATAAGTCTTGGAAGGGCATTAGCCGGGTTCCTTATTGGGGGGACCATTGGGTTTGTCTTTGGATTGCTCAATGGAATGTTCAAGGTTTCAGATTTGCTATTTGACACATCAATTCAAATGTTAAGAAATATACCTCATTTAGCTTTAATTCCTCTTGTAATCTTATGGTTTGGAATAGGCGAAACATCCAAAATCTTTTTAGTGGCTCTTGGAGTTCTCTTTCCGATTTATATAAATACGTATCACGGGATAAGGACGGTTGATAAAGGGTTGGTGGAAATGGGAAGGGCATATGGCCTTAAAGGCAGAGCGCTGTTTTTTGCTGTTATTCTTCCTGGGGCGATGTCTTCCATTCTCGTCGGTGTCCGATTTTCCCTTGGGGTAATGTGGCTGACATTGATTGTTTCAGAAACGATTTCAGCTCATACAGGGATCGGCTATATGGCCATGAATGCAAGGGAATTTATGCAAATGGATGTGATTGTATTAAGCATCCTGCTCTACGCCTTATTTGGAAAGCTGTCAGATATGATTGCGAGGTTTTTGGAAGGGAAGTTACTTCAGTGGAATACATGAAAACCTATAGGAGGTAACCAAAGTGGAATCAAATAAGGAAAAATATATTTTAATCAGCGATATTAAGAAATCTTACGGGGAACGGCAGGTTCTCAAAGGATTGGATCTTAGTATAGAAAAAGGTGAGTTTGTTGCAATTGTTGGAAAGAGTGGGTGTGGAAAAAGCACCTTACTCAGGTTAATTGCAGGACTGGAAAGTAATGATGAAGGCTCCATCTATATGAACGGTGAGCCATTAGATCACCTAAATAAATATGCACGAATTATGTTTCAGGATGGACGTCTTCTTCCCTGGAAGCGCGTAATTGATAATGTATGCCTTGGTATTCCTGACACTGCCAGAGTAAAAGCTACGGATGCTTTGCGTCAGGTCGGATTGGATGAACGAATGAATGATTGGCCGTCCAAACTTTCCGGTGGTCAAAAGCAACGCGTGGCACTGGCTAGAGCATTGGTCCATAACCCTTCACTGCTTTTGCTGGATGAACCACTTGGAGCACTTGATGCTCTAACCAGAATAGAGATGCAGGATCTGATTGAATCGCTATGGAAGGAAAAGAAATTTACCTCCATACTCGTTACACATGACGTAGAAGAAGCTGTAGCAATCGCTGATCGGGTCATATTAATTGAAGATGGGGTAATCAGTGTAAATCAGCCTATTCGTTTACCGAGGCCAAGGCAGCGTACACATCCAGCTTTTTCAATGTATGTAGAAGAAATACTTGAGAAAATACTAAACCGTAAAAAGAATAAAATCACGTTAGTTAAGAAATCACGAAAAGCACAAGTTTAGATAACTCATTCGGTCATAACGCCATAAACAATGAACACAACACCGAGGATAATCGAAATTTCCAGGTCGGGAATACTGTATAAGCAATAGTGGTGGAAAACTGATTGCTCGAAATGTGCATGGAGTATAGGGGAACCCATGATTAAATATATTCAATATAATATTAAATATATTTAAGAAAGAAAGTTGTTGATCGGACCTTTTAAATAATTTAAATTTATTTTTAAATATATTTAAATTATGCTAAAATAACAAAAAAGGATACTGATTAGAGGGTTTTTATGACTCATATAGGTGAAAAAATTAAAAAGAGAAGAAAAGAGAGAAAACTGACACTTGCTGATGTTGCAAAGGATCAAATGTCACCGGCAATGATCAGTTTAATTGAAAATGGAAAATCAAAGCCTTCTGCTGAAAATCTCCAGCATATTGCTAAACAATTGGATGTAAACGTATCCGAATTTTTAGAAGGCATGACGAAAGATGAATTAAAGATAGAGCTGTCTTATATAGAAGAACTCTTAGAAGGTATACAGAATGAACCAGTCCTTGAGAAGGCGATCAGCCATATGAAAGGTTTAATATCTGGATTGGGAAGCGGCTTTGAATCGGGGCGCATTTATGAAATCTATTCCCATTGCCTATTTCAGTACTATTTGCTCTATAAACCGCAATATGATTTGCTGGAAGATGGAAACTGGGAAAAGTATGCGATAAAAGCAGAAAATATATATAAAGAGTTGCAGATGGAGAACAGGGTTCTGAAAATGCGTTTTTTCAATGCCATGGTGGAATCCAGCCAGGGCAATTATCAAAAGGCACTGGAACAGATACACACTGCGGTCAATCAAATATACTCAGAGAATGATTACGATACGGTTGGCGTAATCATTGATTTGCTGCTGCTGAAATTCGATATCTTACAGGCTTTGGGTGAAGTGGAAAAAAACTATGAAATGCTTGACGAATTAATCAGGTTCTCAAATAAACATCTCATGCTGCATCGCTTCTTTGAAATTTATAATCGTGGTGCATTCATGTACTATAATGAAAATGATTTTCAAAAAGCAAGGGAGTATACTGCTAAAATTGAAAAGTTCTTTGAAATCATCGATAATGAACAGCTTTATCTTGATAAAGAAATGATTTTAATTCATTATGTCGAGTTTTTTGAAAACAAGCCGGAAAAGGCGCTTAAAATGATTAAAAACTATGAGGAAAAGGTTTCTCAACTTCCTGAAGCGGTACAGAACTCGTTTGCAGATCATATTTCCGATGCAAAAGCTAGATGCTATACAAAGCTGAAAGAGCCAAGAGAGGCGCTTAGCCGCTTCACACAGCACATACAAGAGGGAACCAAACATTTGGGTGTTCATCCCATGGATGCAGCCATACGCGAGATTACTACAACATACCGGGCCTTGTGTTATATGAAGATCGGTGAAATTGATAAGGCCTTTGAATATGCACAGGAAGGGGTTAATCGGTTAAGAAGATATCCACATACAGCGTATTACCAGTTCGCACGCAAGGTTCTTCATGACATTCAAGTGATTGTAAACTATTGATAGCTGATTTTGGGCCCTTTAGCTATCTATGGCTGTACGAACGCGGGACTGGATATTTAATGCTTTCCTATTTGCAAAAAAAATGAACCGCTTTTGAATAAAGCAGGTTCATTTTTTAAAAATATAAAGAATAAATTTTGGTACAGCAATTACTCTTAGACATAAACAGCCGCGTCCAGCTCCGGTTCCTAGAAACTCCCGTCACAGCAATGGACATTCCAAGCGCAAAAACCACGCGCTTTCCAGTCCCTTGCTAGTGTTGAGTTTCTGGTCAGTCAATGCGTTTGAGCTTTTGTTAGCCTATTCAAGCTCTTCCTGGTCATCATCCCATCTTCTGAAGCCCTCTTGCTGTAGGTAATCAGCGGCGGCATTGTAGGTTGCATAAGTTCCATCCAATAAATCTCCTGCATATATATTCCATAAATCGAAATCATGAACTATTTTAAGGATTTGCCGTTCATCGTTGATCCATGACTCCACGAAAGGTTCTGACTCAGAAAGGGATTTGATGGATTGCTTTATGATTTTACGCAGTTCTTCTTCAGTAAAATCCCGGATATTTACCATGCCTTTCGAATCGACTGCATAGTTGTCCTCAATCTGTTCAGCATAGACAAATCCATTTCCGTTTGGATGAAGGTGATAGACGACAATCTTTTTCTCCATTACACTTTCTTGAAAATGAAAATTGACACGGCCAAGGGAAACATGATGACGCTCCAGTTCTGGAAAGGATTCTATAATTGCAAGTTTTTCTTCAAATGTAAGCATGTTACCTCCAAATAGGTTGTTTATTGTAATTCTATGCTATTATACCACTTCAAAATGTAAAAATACTGTGAAAATGTCCAGGATGCCGATTTTTGAAGCAAAATAGATTGTTTTTACGAGGATTTATTGTTATAATACACCTATCAATTGAATACTTTCTTATTTTAGATTTTTTAAGGTAAGGATAGAGGTGCAAAAACCATCAGTACTCATGTGGAGGAGTATGAGCTCTAGCGATCCATGAGGAAAGGGGAATTTGCCGAAGCGGAGGGAGACTCATAAACCTGAAGCTGGTGCTGTCATTTAATAGATGCAGGACTGTCATATAGGGAACTATATGGAGGGCTATCAAGCGCAGAACTATAACAGACGTTCTAAGCAGCAGCGGGCTCTCGTTGGTGCTTTTTTAGTTTGGCCCTCCACACCAACGCAAACAATTCTAATCAAAGGGTGTGTAGTTATGAATTTCGGTAAATTATTAACAGCTATGGTAACTCCATTTAATCAGGCGGGTGACATTGATTATGATGCAACCAGAAATTTAGTTAATTATCTGATTGCAAATGGTTCAGACGGTTTAGTTGTTGCGGGAACTACCGGTGAATCACCAACTCTTACACATGATGAAAAATTAAAGTTATTTAAATTTGTGGTGGATGTTGTTGGTGGAAGCGTGCCAGTCATCGCCGGAACAGGTTCAAATAACACAAAGGCTTCGATTGACTTAACAAAAGAAGCGGAAGCAACTGGTGTCGATGGAATTATGCTCGTTGCACCATACTACAACAAACCTTCTCAGGAGGGAATGTATCAGCATTTCTCTGCCATTGCAGCACAAACAAAACTGCCTGTCATGCTGTACAACATTCCAGGAAGAAGTGTAGTCAATATGGAACCCGAGACGATTATCCGTCTTTCCAAAATAGATAATATTGTTTCAGTAAAAGAAGCAAGTGGGGACTTGGATCGTACTGTAGAAATTATCAGCAATACATCCGATGACTTCAGTGTCTATAGTGGGGAAGATAGTCTGACATTGCCTTCGGTGGCAATCGGTGGAACAGGAATTGTCTCTGTCGCTTCCCATATTGTCGGAAACGAGATGCAGGAAATGCTCCAGCACTTTTTTGCTGGGAATGTATCTGATGCTGCTGCAATCCATCGTCAGATCTTACCGGTAATGCAAGCTCTGTTCGCAGCACCAAGCCCGACTCCGGTAAAAGAAGCATTGAACCGAATTGGTATACCTGTTGGAGGTGTCCGATTGCCGCTCATCCCATTAAATGAAATGGAGCGGGAGTCATTGTATAAGGCTATCGTAGCATATGAGACAAAACAAGTTTCAGGTTATTGATTAGTAAGGGAATGAGCACCTAAGCTCATTCCCTATTTTAAATAATTTATTACACAGAAAAAAGGAGATATTAAATGGCTGCTGATGATAAAGCGCGTACAATCCAAGAAGTGGATCAATATATCTTGAATTTACCAACAGACATACAAAGCCTCACAGAGAAATTACGAGAAATCATTTTTCACTCCTCTCCAGAGATTAAAGAGGAGTTCAAGTGGTCTATGCCTAACTATTCATATAATGGGCTGGTTTGTTATCTTCAAGCCTCCAAAAACCATGTGAATCTCGGTTTTCATAAAGGTAACGAACTCATGGAGCAAGATACTGACAACTTATTACAAGGTACAGGGAAGACAATGCGGCATATTCGGGTGAAAAATAGGGAAGACATCAAGCAAGATTCTTTTATTTTGCTAATTAAAGCAGCGGTATCGAATTTTATGAAAATAAACGCTTGTGACTAAGGAGTATTAATTTTTTACAAACGGGGTAAGCACTTACCATATGGGTTTCAAAACAAAATCACATATTTGAGAAGAAAACGAAATAACTCTTCCATATATGGATTTTTTATTTTACAATTGTCACCTGCTGTTTTACAATTATTTTTTGATTACATGGATTCATCAAGGCTACTTATAGAGAGCAAAAAAAAATATAGCAAAAATAAACTAATTATCGACCTGATATTTTTAGGGAGGTTATAGCATCATGACTAAAACCATATTTGAAATAGAGGAATTAATCACAAATCGAATAAAAGAAATTCAAAATATTGTAGCAGATGATCCGTATCGCCTTCATTACCATCTGATGCCGCAAATTGGACTATTGAACGACCCTAATGGCTTTGCTTACTTTAATGGTTGCTACCACATTTTTTATCAGTGGAATCCTTTTGAGACAAAGCATGGGATTAAATATTGGGGGCACTATATTTCCGATGACCTTGTTCATTGGAAGGAGGCACCAATTGCCCTTGCCCCGGATCAGTGGTACGACAAAAATGGATGTTATTCAGGGAGCGCAGTAGTACATGATAATAAATTGTATTTATTTTATACAGGCAATGTAATGGATGACGACGGAAACAGGGAATCCTACCAATGCCTTGCAGTGTCTGAGGATGGTCTTGAATTCCATAAAAGAGGACCTATCATCCACGTTCCAGAAGGTTATACGCCACATTTCCGTGACCCAAAGGTATTTTGTGAAGCGGGTAAATGGTATATGGTAGTTGGCGCACAAACGACAGAAGGGAAAGGGGAAGTCGTTTTATATACATCCACGGACCTGGATAATTGGACTTTTCACGGTCCCCTTGCAGGAAGCGGCCGCAATGGGCTTGGTGACTTCGGATATATGTGGGAATGCCCGGATGTTTTTAGATTAGATGGTCAGGATATTTTGATCATTTGTCCACAGGGGCTTGAGCCAAGAGGATATGAATTCAATAATATTTTTCATTCTGGGTATTTTTCCGGTAAGGTAGATTATGAACAAGTCACCTTTGAACATGGGCGATTCACCGAACTCGATAGGGGGTTCGACTTCTATGCCCCTCAAACAATGATTGATGACAGAGGGAGAAGGCTGATGGTCGGCTGGATGGGCAATGCAGAAGAAGGGGAATCAATCCATCCTACTACCAGATATGAGTGGATCCATACGCTGACACTTCCGCGACATCTCGAATGGAAAGATGGAAAACTTTTGCAAAATCCAGTGGAAGAACTTCAATGTTTACGGGAAAACGAGATAGAATACATGGATGTTCCAATTGATGGAGATAAAATCTCTCTTCCAAACGTTCAAGGCAATGTATTGGAACTGGAAATTACCATCAAAGAACTGGATGCCACATCTTTTTCCTTTACACTAGGAGAAAATAATGAAATAACCTATGACAAGTTAAAAAAAACCTTCTCCCTAAAACGATTGAACCTTGCAGACGAAAATAATTATGAAAAAAGAAGTTGTGTGCTAAACGAGTTAAATACGATTCGACTATTTAAGGATACATCATCCGTTGAAATTTTCATTAACAACGGAGAAGAGGTTTTTTCAGCAAGGATTTTCGATTACCCAGCTGATCCGAATATCCATTTTTCCGCAAATGGAAATGTAAGCCTTGATATAAAAAAGTGGAGTTTGAAAAAGTTGAATGCTTTTAATACCAACCATGTCAATCATACAATTGGTATTTAATACTTGAACCTATTTGAAATAGGAAGGTATAAATGATCTGGAAAAGGAGCCGGTGCTTAAAAAAATGAGCACCGGCTCCTTTTGCGTCTGATTGGTAAAAGCAGAAGCCATTATGAATTGTTAAATGTTTGCTTAATCTCTTTCTCTGCAAGGAAATTATTAGCTGATTCTATTCTTCGATGTTCATCTACAGAGTCTCCAGATATCCGATTAACCGTATTCGGTCCAGCTTGAACGCTGATTCTTTCCCGGACATCCTGTTTCGGTAATCCAGGCTGTTTTTTATGATTTCCCATTTTATCACCTCATTAGATAATATGTGCATTGTGTTTCACTTTATTTTGTTGAGCGTGTGAATAATATCTTCAATATGCAATTTTTTAAGCTATATATTCGTTTCCATTGGTTATATTACCGTTAGGAGGTGAATCAATTGGAAAAGAAAAAAGCGAAAGAAAATCAAAAAATAAATGTTGAGTTAGGTGGGATGGGGCTATACGGAACCACTTCCAACAAAGAAATTGCTGGTTATAAGGCTTCCGGTGATATTGAAAATGCGGGAAGATTAGATAAAGGCTTTGAGAAAAAGGAACATGACGACATCACACCCCAAGCTTCCATCATAGAGGGAGATCGGAAGGATTATTAACAAAAATGCTTCCTGCAGCATAAATTCAATTTCCTTTTGCAAAGTGAAAGATCAGAAGGGCTTTGCCACTATTGGTTAAAGCCCTTCATGCTTCGAACATAAAAAACTGGAGTCGGGAATATACATAGATATTGTGTGAAAGATGCTTTACTTCTTAATGCCTATAAGAGTAACATTAAGTAATAACGGGAATTTGCTGGAATAAAGCATCTTAAGGTCACAAACATCAGTGAGGATACGAATTTTATAAAGAAAAGGATAATTTTATGGCTGTTATTTTTTAAATGGACTATAGCCTGTAGGATATTGAAAAATCCGGTATGGAGCATAATTATTCTAATAGGAGAATAACAAAAAAGTACTGCGGGGGATCATCATGACAGTAGAGAAGAAACTAATCAATAAAACCTATTATAAACAATTTATGGATGGAAAAGAGAGTATCCACCCAATTAAAGTCCTGGGTGAAATGTATATGACGGAGCAAATGAACGAAGTGACCGATTTGGCGTCTATCCGTTTTTCCCAGGGAGAGGTCTATTTTTTAAATAAAGATTATGAAGCGGCCATTTTCAAATGGGAAAACATTTCAAATGAATTAAAGCCGTGGGCACAGAAAAATATAGCGGACGCCCATTTTGAACTGGATTTGCTTGCAATTGCCGAAGACTATTATAAAGCAGTCGAAACAGATTCCGAGGTTTTAAGAACAGAGGTGCTCTTGCAGCTTTTTTCACTCTATATCCAGCTTGGAAAGCTTGAAAAGGCGGCTGAATCGATCAAAAAAGCGGTCAGCCTAAACCCGGATTATCCTGATGTGACGGATATGGCACGTGCTTTCTTTGAGGATCAGCAGGACTTTGGCAATGCGGTGAAATTGGCTGTGAATGAGGCGATACGCACCCAATCCCTTTCATGGTTTGCCGTTTTGGAAACATATGCGGAAATGTCGCATACTTCAGCGTTTGACCCAGGCTATTTCAAGGAGGCATTGCTGACTCTGTATACTATCAGTCATGCTCGCTTCGAGAGTTTAACGGAGGCACTTTGGAACAGTTATAAACAAAGCGATCTGTATTTCACCTGGCTGAAAGACATCAATCATCTTTTCTTGCATATCGATGTGGATCGTTCCCATAATTGGCAAAAGCTTTCTGACCTTTACAGAGAGTCGTATGTTGAATTAATTGATGGAGACCATTTAATCAGGGACCTGTCGCCAATCATTCCGAACCTATTAAATAACTGGATAAAGATATGCACAACCTCAGATGCTTTACTTGCTTCAGCAGCTGTTCTTGCATGGAGTGATATTTTTCCTTCGTCGATGGAAGCATCTGTAGTTAGTAAAGCAGAAGACATGGTAAGCCGGACTGAAAGTAATCAGATTGGTGTGAAGGACGGTTACGGGCTTTTGAATTCCATTAAGAGCTGGGCGCACGACAATGGAGTTCTAATGAGTGAACGGTTCGTATGGCTGGCACAAGAACTTCTCGATTTTAGCCAGCATCACCTGCTGATCTCCGGGATAGATAATGATGTAAAAACAGCCTTTTTAAATAAGCTGCTTGGTAATAAGCTTTTGGAAGACAGGTCATCAGCAGCAGCTTTTCTGAAGCATTCAGAGGATCCGATCATTCAAGCAATTACAAATGAAGAGGTAAGGGATATAACCGATGCTGATGATCTCCGCCAGCATGCTGAAAATCGAGAGGCACTGGTTTTTTACGGAGAGCCAGTATCGTTTTTGAAAGATAATGGGATTACCCTCATCGACGCTCCGGGAATCACGAGCCAGAGCAGGTCGAGAAATGATCTGTTTCCATATTTGCATGTTGCAGACAGTATGCTGTTTGTAATGGATCCCGAATCACCCATGACCGCAGAAGAGCTTAATTCGGCTGTCAGAATAAAGGAGCGGGCTCCAGAGCTGCAGATTCATTTTGTTCTGTACAATACAAATAGTTCCTTTTATGGTCAGGAAGCAATGGAACATCTCGATGAAACGACTTCCAAAATCAAAACATATTTTCCGGATGCAACGTTTTTAACATTATCTGCGACTTATGAAAGCAAAAAGCACTTAGATGAATTGTCCTCCTTTATGGAATCGATAAAAAGGGCTCGCAAACTGGAAAAAGAACGGACTGTCAATGTTCTGTATTTTATCAAGGAATCAATTAAGTTCCTGCTGGGAAAACGTGTAGATATGGAAAATTCGTTAATTGATAAAGTGAAATGGAACGAAGAGATGGTTACAAAACTCCAAGGAGCGGTTAATCAGGTAAAGGATATGGAAGAGGAAAAAGTTCAAGTTATTAAAACGTCTTACAGTGAAATAAAAGATAAGATGAGACAGGATTTAAGAGCAAAGATCCCGGAATTGCTCCGTGATTGCGCTGATTTGGTAAAAGAGGACAGTGACTTTGCAAAAATCCATATTGAACTGAATGAAGAGATGAATAAGCGGATCACCGATTATATTGAAACCAGCGTCTTGCCGGACTACCGTGCATCATTAATGGGCTGGATTGTTGATAGTGAAAGAGAGTTTAAAGAGAGCCAGACCAACTTGAAAGAGATGAGCGACAGCTTCAACCAATTATACGGCGAAGAAAAAATCGCGTTGATTTGTGACTTTAAAGTATTGGATGACTGGCGCCGGGATGCCGACCGGATGACAAGGGGAAATGTGCAGTTGCGAAAGGCCAATATACTGACTCGTTCGACCCCGTCACAACTATTATTTAAAAGCGCAGGAAAGCTGTTTGGGGCCATTCAAAACAAAGGGATGCTTTATAACAAATACAAGCAATTTATCGACAGTAAAGACTACAGTGAAACAGCGGAATCAATAACCGCTAAGTTCATGCAGCAATTTGAACTGTTCGAGAATTCCCTGCAAAGAGATGTTAATATGTTTTTTGCCAATCCGTTTGAAGTGCTGCAAAGGACATTGGAAGAAACAGATAGAGAAATTGAGGAAAACCAAATTTCGCTTCGTGATATGCGCAACAATCCCGAATTGTACCAAGACCCGCTTACCTTGTTCGAATTGAAGCTTCGTCAATATGAGCGGATGATCGCTTCGAGTGAACAGGTGAAAGAATATTATTAATCGTTCAGGAAGTTACGTAAAGTAGCTTCCTTTATTTTTTATAGCTTAAAGGTTTAAAATCACTCCAATATATTGATATTATTTTAGTTAAGGAATTATATTTAGCAGTTTGATGAAAGGGAGAGATTTAATATTAAAAACGTGATTTATCTATCGCTGCTGATTTTCTTTGGAGGAATACTAGTTGGTTGTTCAGAAGCGGATGAGGTGCTCCTGGTTGGCACTCCATTTAATGACAAGAGAGGGGAGGGAATTGATTTCCATAGTGAAATCACAGATCAGGAAAGCATCAATAAGCTGCGGAATATCAACGATAAATTGGAAGAGATAGCACAGCCAGATGATTTAAGAGCCAATTCGGATGCTTTTTTTACAATACATAGACCCGAAGACAGTGTTTCTGAGCTTAGCAGGTATATTTGGTGTCAGGATGATGGGAGCATGATTTGGTATGATGGTCGGTCAAACTACTACAGATTATCCGAACAGCAATCCGAAGAGCTGAAAGAAATAATGGAAGAGTAATAATGCGAGGTGCCCTATAATAAGGAGTTCGGTTATCATGGAGAACCTATACGAATTAGGATACTAATTAACTTGTGTTCAACAATCGGGCCAATTAGTGGCATAATTTCTTAATTTAAATTAACTTAATATATGTAGTTCGTATTAAAAAATTAGTGAAATAAAGGTAGATCTTGAATTAGAAAGGAGTGAAACATTATCGAATTACGACATTTAGAATATTTTTTAATGGTTTCGAAAGAACTACATTTTACAAAGGCAGCTGAAAAATTAGGAATCTCGCAACCAACTTTAAGTCATCAAATTAAGATGCTCGAACAAGAGGTAGGATATCCGCTTTTTAATCGTGTTGGCAAGAAAATTGAGCTTACGAAGGTTGGGGAAATTGTACAACAAGAAGCATTGAATATTCAAGGTTCCCTACAAGGTATGTCCTCTCAAATAGAGGCATTCACGAAAGTGGAGATCGGAGAATTGAAAATTGCTGTGTTACCAGGGGAAATAACGGATTTAGTATCTACGTTGTGTATTCAATTTAACCATTTATATCCGAACATTAATGTTTCCATTCAAACTACTGATCAGGTGGAAAAGGCCGTTCTGGAAAATCAAGCTGATTTTGGTATTGGTTTCCAATTTAATCAATGTGATAGGCTGCAATTGACGAAGTTGTATGATGAAGAATTTTATCTGATTAGTAATCAAAGTAATGGAGAGGATAAGGTTTCATTTTCCTCTTTTTTGGATGGACCTCTCATTTTATTTCCAAGTATGCATCAATGTAGAAAAATACTTGATATAACAAGTGCTGAGGTTGGCAAGAGAATAGAGCCAATTGTGGAGACGTCAAGTGTTCAATCTATCTTGAATCTAGTCCGAAGCGGTGTTGGTCGCAGTGTTGTTTCCCGTACATTATATGAATTTTATGATACAGGGGATTTATTTTTTCAACATATTGAAAAACCGTCTTTGACAAGGGCAGCTTATCTCGTGATGAAAAAGAATTGTTTTATTAATTATCCAGCACGTAAATATATTCAGTTATTGGTACGCGAAATCGAAAAGCTACATTTTCACACAGAAAAAGATGCGATCACTTCTTTACAACGTTCTATATTATAGTTTTTATCTATCATTATTATAGAAATGATTAAATAGACAAATAATGGAGTCCTCTTTACAATGAAGACAACTCATGATGATGAAAAAAATTTACTGTAAAGGGGTTTTTATCATGCAACAAACAATAGCAGGTATCAAAATTCCGGATTCCAGGTTGGCGAAAGACGCAGCCGATATATTACGTGAGTATGGGAATGACCTATTGTGGAATCATTCCAATCGTGTATTTTTCTTTGGTGCCGTAAACGGACAAACAGCAAAGCAGAATTATGATTTGGAGTTATTATATGTCAGTGCGTTATTCCATGATTTAGGCTTAACAAAAAAATACAGTAGCCCAGATTTACGGTTTGAAGTAGATGGTGCAAATGCAGCTAGAAGTTTCCTGCAACAGTATCAAATCCCGCAAGAGTCCATCCAACTTGTATGGGATGCAATTGCACTGCATACGACACCTGGTGTTGCAGAACACAAACAGTCAGAAGTAGCGCTTCTCTTTCATGGCGTAGGTTTAGATGTGATGGGAGATGGCTTTGAACAATTTCCTGGAGATTTGCGTGAAGAAATTATCAACGCGTTCCCCCGCAACAATTTCAAACAGGAAATTATACCAGCGTTTTATGAGGGCTTTAAGCATAAGCCAGAAACTACTTTCGGAAATATGAAAGAAGATGTTATTCAACATTTCAGACCGGAATATAATAATAAGAATTTCTGTCATTGTATTATACATTCACCATGGTCGGAATGATTGTTTCAAAAAAAACTAGCCAATGCCCTGTATTCATTTTACAGGGTTATTTTTTTGTTCCTTTAATTTCAGATGTATTATTCCATTATCTGGAGCGACTGCGGAATAACCGTCATTTTTCATTCAACTAAATGATGCAATAGTTAAACAAGGTGGTGATTTATTATTGTATTTAATGTTTTATCTTTAATTTTTAAATCATCTCTATATTAATACTTTGTAAAGCCTTGTACTTATGCTAACTGGTGCTAGTTAAATAAGTTAATCAAGGTTGATCGCCTTTTTCTTTTAGTCAAATTCTAATAATATTTTGGAAAATTATGTTAATATTGATATATAGAGATATTATGCTAAACAGGCAGAATAGTTGAGTAGTAGCTAAGGGGTAACAATGGGGCTTGTTTATACTATATTAATTATTTAATCATCGGCAGGTTTCTTATATTTTTTGGGGAAAACAGGTAAGAACTCTAAAAATCAAGAGTAATACGACAAAGACTAATCTTTTTTTCTGAAGAGTATTTCATTCTTTAATTAATGGCGCTTTATACAAATTAGGGGATTGCAACCTTATTACGATGTAGTTTATGCGAAGAGGGTTATGCAAGGGAGGGTATGTTAATGAGTGAAAATCAAAAAACTCCTGAAGAAAGAAGAGAACAAATGAGACAAAAAGAATTAAAAAGCCCTTCAAGTAGTATTCACGGGAGCAATCTTTCTGATTTAGTTGGTGGTTTAGGATGGAAAGGCACTGGAATACTTATTCTTTTAATGATAGTTGGTTTTATAATTTATTCCGTCTTCTTTCGTTAACTGTCATTTAGTTGAAGTAGAATATCTAGAAATTGTCAAACTTTAAATTAAATGGTGCAAAAGTTCAACAAACGAGATCATTAAAAAGGTGGTCTTTTTTTTTATTAATTTCAGAAATTTATAATTATAGCGTTTGGTATTCTGTTATTATTTTTATGTAGACAATGAACTAAAAACAGAGAGTTAAAAAGAGAATGTAACAATAATATGGGGGAAAAAAGTGAAGATGGATAAAAAGGTGCTTTTATTAATTCCTATAATTCTGTTTGTGATAGTAGCAAATTATTTTATAGAACCTGTTGAAGAAAGTGAGGATTCAGGTCCAGATGATTCAGAGGAAATAACAAAATTAAAAAAAGAATTAAATCAATTAAGTATAGACTACTTAAATTTAGAAGGGGAAAATGAAAATTTAGAACTACAAATTGAAGGGTTAAATAATTCAATGTTTGAAATATCGAAATTTATTCTCCAATCCGATATTGCAAATGATTTTCTCACTGAATCAACAGAAATTATCTATAAAGAGTTTGAAGAAGACAAATTCATTGTCTTATATAAGAGTGAAACTGGAAATCGTTTACTTGTGTCATCAAGGGAACCAAATTTTGGTGGGCATTTAGATTTTCCCACATTAAATCCAGAAAATGGATTCAATTGGGAAGGTGGAATGGGACCAGACCTTAGTTTCTTTGGTGGGGTAATAACTGAAAATAAAATTAAACAGGTGCGAGTATTGCAAAATGATAAGGTCCACGAAGCTGATATTATTAAAATAGCTGAAAACTTAAATATCTGGTATAGCATATTTGACTATGAGAAAAAATCAATTTCCGATGATCCTGATACTCTGAAAATTGAAGCCATCGATAATGATGGAGTCATTTTATGGGAAGAAGCGTTTGAAGAAGGCTTGGGAGGTTAATATTCAACTAACTGGAGAGATTGTCCAATAGGAATTGTTGCCTTTTGTGTTATCGACGTAGTTTGGTGATACAATCGGATAAAGTAATGAGGGTGAAAATAATGAAAAAAGAATTTGAAAAAGCTATTGATTTACGGAAAACTGGAGACCATCAAGAATCTAACGAATTACTTATGAAACTGGTACAGAAGTTCCCCGATAATGCGTCGATTAACTATCAATATGCTTGGAGTTTTGATTTATTAGGAGAAGAATCAAAAGCAGTACCTTTTTACGAAAATGCAATCGAATTAGGGTTATCTTCTAAGGAGTTGGAGGGAGCTTTATTGGGTTTAGGGAGTACATATAGAACATTAGGAGATTATGAAAGGTCAAAAAGGACATTTCTAAAGGGAATTGAATTATTTCCACACAATAGAGCAATTCAAACATTCTATTCGATGACCTTATATAATTTGAACGAGCATAGTAAAGCGATGGAGTTATTATTAAAATGCTTAATAGATACAACAGTAGACGATGAAATATTAAGTTATAAAGAGGCAATTGATTTCTATTCGAATAAATTAGATGAAATTTGGGACTAGTTTGTGAAAAAATCAATTAAAGTAACTGATGCATTGTTAAATAAGGACAGTCGCTTATTGATCTAAAGGGACAGGTTTGTTAATAAGAGAAATCAAGGGGGAGATTGTAATTAAATTATTTGCTATTTTATTAACAGCAATAGGAATAATTTTTTCTGTTTTTGGACTAATGCCTGTTATATTTGTTTATCCGTTTAAATATTGGGATACCGCTTCTGATTATTGGAATTATATACTTCTTCAAGCTCATGATAGAGTCTATTGGCAGGTAGGAATAATTATTTTATTAATAGGCTTGTTTTTACTCTTTAAAATTAGAAAACGGTAGTTTCTTCTTCAACAAACGGGTAGGTTTGTTGAAGAAAGTGTGAAACATTTTTAGTGAAAGAATCGTTATAAACTATAAAGGGGGAGACAATGAAAAAATTGATATTTTGTATTGCAGTTATTGTAATTATGGTGGTATTTACTTTCATTTATTTAGAGAATAGTAAAAAGAGCAATTCATATTCTACGCCAGAAGAAGCATTAAGAAATAATGAACATGAATACCTCGATGTTTTAGAAATCGTGGATCCAAAAATATACGAAGAAGTTGCATATGTCTTCTATTACTCACAATTTGATGCTCCGAAAGACTATTTAGCAGCAGGAATAATAAATAAGAATAAATATGGTTGGCGAGTGGATGAAGTAATAGGTGTGGGAAGTATTGATAAAAATAATGAGGGAATGGCTTCAGGTATGGATGAACATATTGTGGGTTTTGCCGGAAAAGAAGTAGCTAAAGTTAAAATGGGAACTCATGAGGCTGCAATGATAGAAATAGAAAATGAATATATGAATGCTTTTTTATTTCACGGTGTTGACTCTGAGTTGTTGAGAGAACTCGAATTTGAGTATTTTGATAAAGAAGGTAATGAATTATAAAGTAACAGGTGCTTATATACAACAAGGGTTCGGTTGCCGGGAGCTTTTTAATTTCAGGGAAGGGCATTAATTTGAATGCATTTGAGTATATACGTTAATAAAAAAATGAATGGCTTTCTATTTTCTCATATGGTGGCATTTTCTTGTTTTATTTATGATGACAATGTTAATAAGTGGCTTAGTCAGTTTTATAATTCCTCGGTTCCCATTCTTAGTAATTGTATTGGTTAGTGGGTTAATTGGTTATATTTATTCACTGATTATTGATAGAGAGACTTTGGTATTTTATATCGTTTGATAAATCTTATCTTTTCTTTAGTTTCTATATTTTTGGTTAAATATGCGTTTTATATTGAAAGAAAAGCTAAGGAAATACAAGATAATGAATTTTAGTTAGTTCACTATCTGGTGCAAGAGTTGGATAGGAAAGAATCGGGGCGGAGGGATTGGTAGTGGGTATACTAGGTATTATCGCAGTTGTGAGTCTTTTGTAAATTGACGGACATATTAGAAAAGGATATAAGCAATAAAAAGAAATAATTGAACTAATAAAGCAAATAAAGGAAAAGTCTTGATTACTTCTTTAATAATCTGGTGCATTTTTACAATAAGTGAAAACGCATTTCTTTTAAAATAAGACGATAACAATTATGTTAAATTTAAAAAGGCTAAGTTAAGTAAGATTTAAAGGATGGCGGTTCTTGATGAAAAATCACATAAAGGTAAATGAAAAGCTTCTCCAAAAGAACAAGCGTTTTTCACAATTGAAAAATAGTCAAAAGGATTGGATCGTAACCGAACTTTATAAACTTTACCACGATAAGATGAGAAAAATACGTACAACAAGAAAACTCTCTCCTGAGCATCGAGATACCGTTATATCGGCAGTTGAGTGAGGAAATTGAAACCGATCTGGTAGAAGACAGTTAATGTTATTGAAGCCGAATATTACAAAGTAATTGATGTTATTAATGATTGGTAGGGTGAGAGTCAAATGACCCATTTGTTGCCTCGGTTATTTTTGTAGTTGGAAGAAGATGACAATAGATTAGAAGCCTTTCTTATTGGGTTTGTTCAAAAACATCCAGAAGAAGTATACATTCCAGGTATGGCATAAATTAATCCGGGTTTACATAATATTTATTATAGGAAGTTAAATAAAACGTGACAATATTCGTCTCATTAACCAAGTATACTTATGATAGTGAGATAAAATGAAAAAATGCAGGCTTGTTAAAGAATTTTATATGTTTTGTTTTATTCCTTATCGATCATATTTTGTTAGATTTTAATTTACTTCATTTCTCTGTTTGAATCTTTCCCCAAACTTTGTATTATAAGTACATATTATTGACTGCATCTTGTATGGACATGTTCAGCAAATAAAAAAATCATGGCTGCACTTATTGCGCAGCCATGATTTTTGTGTGATTGTGTATTTCAATCGTTTCCTGATAATAATCCAATAACTGCTGGGATGCATTCTCCCAGGCGTATTTTTCAGCCTCGATTCGGGCTTTTTGCTTCATTTGCTGTAACAGTTCCTGATTATCCAATTTGTTAACTGCCTGGATCATGCTGTTTACATCTTCATTCTCAAATAACAAACCGGTTTCTTCATCCTTAACTTGCTCCAGTGTCGGACCACTTTTGGCAGCTACAACAGGCAATCCTGAAGCCATTGCTTCCAGAATGACCAATCCGAGTGTTTCTGTGACAGATGGAAAAATAAATGCGTCAGCTGATGCGAATGCCTTTGAAAGTTCTTCTCCATGGAGAAATCCTGTAAAAACGGTATTGGTATTTTTGAATGTTTTTTCAAGCTCTTGTCTTGATGGTCCATCTCCAATAATTGCAAGAGCAATATCACTTCTTGCTTCCAATAAAGGTTTTATCTTATGGACTTCCTTTTCTATTGCAAGTCTGCCAATAAAAACGAGTAATTTTTTGGATTTTTCACCATTTGTAAGGTAATCGCGCATTTGTTCATCGTAAAATTTCGGATGTCTGCTATGGATATCTACTCCACGCTGCAATACATGGAGATTATGAAATTTTTTCTCGTGAAGCTCTTTTTTAATCGCTTCAGATGTACAAAGATTTAAATCTGCCGCATGATGCAGTTTTTTAATATGATGCCAGACAATTGGTTTAGCCGGCTTATAGACCCAATAATAATCCATATACTTCGGTACATGGGTATGATAGGTGGCAATCAAAGGATAATCAAGCTTTTTTGCATAATGCACACCGGAAGCAGCGAGCAAAATTGGATTTGCAGCATGCACAATATCAGGCTGAAAGTTTTCCAATACTCCCTTCACTTCTTTGGATGGCAATGTAAATGGTCTATAACGATAAAAAGGAAGAGTGATAGGTTTAATGCCTATTACTTTCGCGCCTTCATATTCATATACACCTAAATCCGGAGCAACGACAAGAACCTCATGCTCTTTTGAGCGAAAATGCTTGATAGCTTGTGTAAGTCGGGTAACTACCCCGTCAGTAGAAGGTAAAAATGTTTCGGTAACTATTGCTATTCTCAAAGCTGAATTACTCCTTTTATTTCCATGTAACCTGCGGAAGTACATTTTCTTTGATTACACGGTCTTTGTTGTCCAATGCCACGTTTAGTATTTCTTTCAGTACTTCATCCGTTAGCAGGTTCGGTTCCAGGCCAAGGTCCCGAAGATTTGTATTTACTGCGTGATAATAATGCTCTTCTGCTTCGATACGAGGATTTTCTATATTGGCTATCTTTGGAGATAACCCCATTTCCTCGGCGACTCTTTTTGTTCTTTCAGCCAGTTCTTTGACAGAGAAATATTCGGTAAATTGATTAAACACCCGGAATTCTCCCTTTTCGGCTGGGTTGTTTGCTGCGATTTCAATACATCTTACGGTATCCTTAATATTCAGAAATGATCTCGTTTGCCCACCTGCACCGTAAACGGTCAGGTCATGCCCTATTGCAGATTGTATTAAGAACCTGTTCAGAGCGGTTCCGAATACACCATCATAATCCAACCTATTATTTAAAATTGGATGCAGTTCTGTTTCGTCTGTATGTAACCCATAAACGATGCCCTGGTTAAGGTCTGTTGCGCGAATGCCCCATATTTTACATGCGAACATAATATTATGGCTGTCATGCACTTTTGATAGATGATAGAATGACCCAGGTTGTTTAGGATAAGGAAGTTTGTCTTTTCGTCCGTTGTGTTCAATCTCGATATATCCTTCTTCAATATCGATATTCGGTGCACCATACTCGCCCATCGTACCGAGTTTTATCAAATGGCAATCTGGTGCCAGTTCTTTAATGGCAAAAAGAACATTTAAATTACCAATAACATTATTTGATTGGGTAAAAACCGCATGCTCTCTATCTATCATCGAATATGGAGCAGATCGCTGTTCCGCGAAATGAACGAATGCATCCGGATTCGTTTGTTTAAATACTTCTCTTAGAAAATCGTAGTGATTCAGATCTCCGATAAACGTTTTAATTTCTTTGCCTGTCAGTTCTTTCCATTTAGCGACGCGTTCTTCTAGTGATGCGATAGGAGTAACGGAATTTGAATGTAATTCTTCATCCATTTTCCGCCTTACTAAATTATCTACGATTGACACTTCATGTCCTTGTTTTGATAGATAAAGGGCAGTTGGCCACCCACAGAATCCATCTCCACCTGCTACAATAATTTTCATTGTTTACCTCCAAATGCTAGAATTAATGTCTTCATAATCTATTATAATATAAATTAACATTTTCCATGGAAGATAAACCTGTTTAAATAAAAACTTAACAAAAAATAAACAAATAAGCAGTAGAAAAACTGCTTATTTGTGTTCCTCTATTTTGGCTAAAGGTTTTTTGGCAGGACCTTCCACCACTTCTCCGGAATAATTAAATCGTGAACCGTGACATGGACAGTCCCAGGTCCGATCGCCGGAGTTCCATGTCACTTCGCATCCCAAATGGGTACAAGTTGTGTCCACCATATGAATTGCATCTTGCTCATCTTTGTAAACACCTACTCTTTTGCCATTCACTCTCGTAACAGCAGCATCATCTCGGGCAAGTTCATCAACAGGGTTTTTTGTAAACTCCAGTTTTCCTTTTATCAGATGCTTGGCAACATCAGCATTGATCTCCATAAACTTCCTTACAGCCGGGTCAGCCTGAAACCGTGCAGGGGTGAAAAGGTCATTATATGGGTTGTCCTGATCAAGGATATTATCGACCAGTATTTTGGCTGCAATTGTACCATTGGTCATTCCCCACTTACGGAAGCCTGTAGCGGTGAGTACTGTCTTATCTTCTTTCGTGATCCTTCCGATATAGGGTACCTTATCCAGTGTTGTCAAGTCCTGTGCTGACCACCTGTAATCTATTTTATCTATTTTAAAGTGATCCTGTGCGAATATCTGTAAGGCTTCATAGTGGGACATCGTGGATTTACCTTGGCCAGTTTTATGGTTTTCACCGCCAATAAGCAGTACGTCATCCCCTTGGAATTTTGCTGACCGTACAGACCTTGTTGGAGATTCTGCATTGATATACATGCCCCCAGGGAATTTTTCCGGGGATTTTCCTGCGATGAGGTAGGATCTTTCCGGGTACATACGGGCGAAATAAAAGCTTTGCCGGTCATAGAAAGGAAAATGTGAAGCTACGATCACATATTTGCATGTGACTCGGTGTCCATCTCTAGTGATAATGCTCGTATGTTTGTTATATTCAATATCGGAAGCAGTAGTATTTTCGTATACAGTGAGCCCGTGTTTCAATCCATCTTCCAACAGCATTTTTAAATATTCCAGTGGATGAAACTGAGCCTGATTATGCATTATAAGAGCCTTTTTAACCGGAAGATCGAGCGGAATAGTATCGGTCAGTTTACTTTCAATGTTTAACCGCTCGTATGCCTCTTTTTCTTTTTCCAGTTTGCTTATATAGGAATCATCGTTCGTATATATGTAGGCATCTTCCTTACTGTAATCACACGCGATATTATTTTCACTTACCGTGTGTTCAATAAACTCCTTTGCTTCTTCAGCAGCTTTATAATAGAGAGAAGCTTTTTCCAGACCGAAATGTGTGATGAATTCATCATAAATGATTCCATGCTGGGCAGTTATTTTCGCCGTCGTATGACCAGTGGTGCCGTTTAAGACAGGACCAGCATCGAGCAGGACAACGTTAAGGTTTTGTTTAGCAAGTAAATATGCTGCGGTTATCCCTGTTATACCCCCACCAACGATACCGACATCTGCTTTTATAGAATCATTCAAAGCAGGGAAACTTGGCAAAGAGATCTGGTCACGCCATATTGGCTCAGGAAATTGTGGCAATTGAGGTTTTACCAATTCATTTCTCTCCTATCTTTAGTCAGATAAGATTAGTTTAGCCATTTAAAGCAAATGTATGTATTCGGATCAAAGAATCGTTCCATTTGTTTTGCTGTGCCGCTCTTCCTCATAAGAAAACACCACTTATCCTATTCGGTAAGCGGTGTTTTTGCTAGAAGTATTATCTGTTTTCAAAAAATACCCGGTTTAATGATATATATTCTGTTTCGTTTTCAGGAACCTCGTCCTCCATATAAATTGCCTCTACCGGACAAACTGCCTCACATGCTCCGCAATCTATGCATATATCAGGATCAATATAAAACATATCTTTTCCTTCTTCTATACAATCAACAGGGCACACTTCTACGCACTCTCCTGCTTTTTCGGTTTTACATGGTGATGTGATTACAAATGCCAAATTACTCTCCTCCTTCGCGCCAAAATATGAATATGTTGTAGTATTCAATTATTATAACGCATAAACCTAAAAAAATAAAAGATTCATCATTTTTTACACCTATCATAAGATATATTAGTTGTGAATGAAAGGAGAGAAATTATGGAAATCAGAGTTCGAACAGGCGATTCCCTTTGGTATTATAGTCAATTGTTCAATGTGCCCCTTATACTCATTGAAACCTCTAATATCGGAGTGGACGCAACACGACTTCAACCTGGTCAGATAATACAAATACCAGGCTATGTGAGAGAAAGGTATACCATACAAGCCGGAGATACGTTCTGGACTATTTCAAGGGAAAATAACATTCCATTGGACATGCTGGTAGTGACAAATCAGGACACCGACCCGGCCCATATTCAGATAGGGCAAACAATTGTTCTCCCTAAACTTGTGACAGAAATGATTGTCGATGATATAACCGATTATACGTATGAAAAAATGAGGGAACATATAGATGAACTCCTGTCCATTTATCCTTTTATCAGTAACCGCAGTGCAGGTAATTCGGTCATGGGAAAAGAAATTATCGAATTACAGATTGGGGCAGGTCCAAAGGAAGTTCATATAAATGGCTCCTTCCATGCTAATGAATGGATTACAACACCGGTAATTATGCGTTTTATAAATCAATACGCTCTGTCCGTTACGAATGGTTTGCCGATCAGAGAACTGGCATTGCTTCCGCTTTATACTGCGACACAACTATCTGTAGTGCCAATGGTAAACCCAGATGGGGTTAACCTTGTCATTGGTGGTGCTGAAGCTGCGGGACAATACAGCGAATCTGTCTTAACGATTAATCAACAAAGTGATGACTTTTCCGGATGGAAAGCAAATATAAATGGAGTTGACCTAAATAATCAATATCCTGCATTATGGGAGGTAGAAGCAGCCAGAAAGCCTACTTCGCCACAGCCAAGAGATTTTCCTGGTTTTGCTCCATTAACAGAGCCTGAAGCAATTGCAATGGCAAATCTTGCAGAGGAAAGAAACTTTGTACGCATGAATGCATTTCATACACAAGGCAGAGTGATATTTTGGGGATTTGAAGGGTTGGAACCACCTTATTCCTCAGAAGTTGTTAATGAATATGCAAGAACTAGTGGGTATGAACCTATTCAGTATGTGGACAGTTATGCAGGCTACAAAGATTGGTTTATTCAGGAATTCAGACAACCTGGATTCACTGTTGAGCTAGGATCTGGAGTGAATCCTCTACCGATCGATCAATTTGATGAAATTTATGAAGAAAGTCTTGGAATCATGCTCGCAAACTTGTATTTATAGTTCGTACGGATGCCATACACATTGCAGCTTACTGATGTCATTTTCTATATTGTATGTCAATAGATAGATATCAGGGTTCCTGAGCTGTTTCCACTGATTGAAGCCAAAGTCTTTATTAAATTGATGAAACAGATGGGACAATATATTTCCATGGCTTACAATTATCGCATTGTTAATGGATGGATCCTTATATAAATCGTAAAGTACTTCGTTGGATCGGGATAATACATCCTGTGCTGATTCCCCGCCAGGTAATGCAAATCTGTCATCCACAAAGGATTTTTCCAGGGCCTCCATCCAGTCTTCAACTGGATCTGCACTAAGAATGCGTTCCTGCAGCCGTGTGTCAAATTTAATAGATTTACCAGTTCGTTCTGCGTATGGCTTAATGCTCTCCACTGCCCTCAAATAGGGACTGGAAAGGATCAAATCAAATGAAACCTGTTCTTTCGTGAAAAAGTTTGCCAACTCAGCGGCTTGTCTTATACCAGCTCTAGTTAATGGAGAATCTTTATGTTGACTGAGCGCAGAACAATGTCGGACGAAATATATCTTTTTCACAGTTGATCAGCCCTTTCCTTGTTGGTCTTGATTGGTTGGTGTTATGGTAAATAAAGTATATCATTTAATTACGACAGTGGAGAGCTAAATAATTTAATTTTAAAAAACATTAACAAAAATTGAATTAAAAAAATAACAGGATGCCTCTCCTGTTATTTTTGTTTACTCAATTTCTTTAAAATAGTCTTTTCGAAAGCCGCCTACACGATTACTGTTATCGATGATGAAATAAAACTCTTCTGTTTCGTTCTTTACATCATATTTTTTACCGGGTGTCAGTTTATTATCAACAACAAACTTTTTTGCATTGGCATGGATACATTCTATTTGTTTTACTGTTTCACTGTCTTCCCAACTTAAATGGATCATTTTTTTGTCCCTCACTTCAACTAGTTTACATAATGTTATTATCGTTGCCCAAAAAGATATAAATAATTTCCATATCCTTCTTTTTCCATCTGATCTTTAGGGATAAATTTCATGGCAGCTGAATTCATACAATAGCGTAATCCGCCAGCTTCCTGTGGACCATCCTCAAAAACATGACCCAAATGTGAATCGGAACTTTTGCTTCGGATTTCCGTACGTATCATCCCATGTGTGTTGTCCACCTTGTCTTTAACCTGATATGGATCAACAGGCTTTGTAAAGCTTGGCCAGCCGCAACCCGCATCATATTGATCCTTCGATGAAAACAATACTTCTCCCGAAACAATGTCCACATAGATTCCCTCTTTGTCATTATCCCAGTATTCATTCTGGAACGGTCTCTCTGTACCGTTCTCTTGTGTGACATGATATTGAATGGGGGAAAGCTTTTCTTTTAATTTGGATTTGTCAATCTTGTTCTCCCATGTATTTTTAATGAAATCTTCTCTGCCTGATCCTTTTTTATATAACCGATAATGGAATGATTGCTTTTTATAATAATCCTGATGGTTTTCTTCTGCGCGATAGAATGGCTTGGCAGGCAGGATTCGGGTTGCAATCGGTTTAGAGAACTTGCCGCTTTCATCAAGCTCCTGTTTGGATTTCTCGGCTATCTGTTTTTGCTGCTCATTATGATAAAAAATCGCTGTTTGATAGGATTCTCCCCTATCGTTAAATTGTCCGCCTGGATCGGTCGGGTCAATTTGCTGCCAAAAAGTATTTAATAGCTGTTCATATGGCATAATTTTTGGATCGAAGGTTATTTCCACTGCTTCCAAATGGCCTGTGGTATTCGAGCATACTTCTTCGTATGTTGGGTTTTCCACATGTCCTCCGGTATATCCGGAAATCACACGTTCTATTCCAGGTCGCTGGTCAAAGGGCTCTACCATACACCAAAAGCATCCTCCGGCAAATGTTGCTGTTTCAAAGTTATTAGACATGAATATTCCTCCAGTCCTATTCGTGTTATTATCAGTGAACCATAGAATGCTCATCTATTCAATTTATTACAGAGATATCTTCTGACTTTATTTATATCTATTTTTCACTTTTTGCAAACAAAAATCAAGTAGTCCGACTCAAGAATTTGCTATATATATAATTTAGGTTTTGATACACCCTTGGACTCCACCTTTTTGTCTGGTTGGCCAGGCATTGCATGTTCTCGTTTTGGGGTTTCTTCTTTCTCATTCTCATCAGTTGTTTCTTCCTTGTTGTGGGCAGTTCCAGCATTTTCTTCGTCACTTGCTTCAATTTCTTTAAATGCTTTCATCATCCGGTACATAGCAGGAAGATTTTTTACCATCGGTCCATACTCCTGTATCAGTGGAGCACTTGACTCGACCATATTTAATACGTTTTGCACACTATCCAATGTTTTGGAAATAGTATTGACAGTGTTTCCTCCACTAAACTTTGTCTTGAATGTGGATGGAAGCATGGAATTTCCTGAATGACTTTGAAATGGGTTTCCGTATCTGTTCTGTTGCTGCCGTGGTGGAAATAGCATAATTATCCCCCTTTATTAGAATAAATCATCTAACATTAGTTTACGTGTAAGCGGGTGAATGCGTGTAGGCGGCTTGAGACATAAATGGAATATTTCCCGGGCAACCGCAGGAATCTACAAATATATGCTTTCACTGTAATTTAAATGAGAAAAAAGTCTTTTTTTGCGCACTACAATTTTCTTACCTTCTAACATTATTGTATTCTTATCAATCACCAGCTTTCAAACCAATAAAATAAGTGATAAAGCTGTTTTCTGATAATTGATCAAACGTTTGTTTAACTGTTATGAATGCCTGGTATATAAGCCTTTTCATCTTATCAGGTCCCTCCCCTCTTCTAGTTTATCCGTTTTTCAGCTAATAAAGATGGTGATTTAGTTTTTGCAGTAACCTGGCTGTTTATGTTTTTATGAATATCAATTATTTCTGGGAAAATAAAAAATGGCTCGGAGATGTCTATTCCGAACCATTTTCCAATCTCATATACGTCAGTTAGCCCCAACAGATTGAAGTAATATTTTATTTAGTCGATTGATACGTTTCCCAAATTTCGTCAAATATATATAATGCATTTGGAAAAGGACTGTTCCATTCCAAATAATTGCTGATTTCATCATAATCTGCCGACTGTTTTGGGAAATTATGATCTTTAAATGCCCAGTCAGCCAGTATAGACTTTTCATCAGGTTTTATTTTTCCTCTGTAGGTCATTAAAAATTGATAGAAGGAACGCAACTTTTCACCTCATTCATTAGCTTTCATCCTGCATAAATTCTTCATGTTTCTTCAGTTTTTTCCGATAAACAATTTTTGACAGCTGAATACTGATTTCATATAAGATGATCAGCGGTACAGCTACAACAATTTGTAATATGAAATCGGGTGGAGTTATCAATACTCCAACAACTATAAGCACAAAGTAAGCATATTTTCTATTCTTAACCATAAAATCTGGAGTCAGAATTCCAAGGCTTGTCAGGAACATTGCGATGATTGGCAGTTCAAACAGAAGAGCAAAAGGAAATGTAACCCGTAATAAAAACTTAAAGTATCTGTCAACGGTAAACATAATATTGAACATACCGTCATTTAACGATAACAGGAAAGGCATGATTAAATGTATAAATATGAAATAACCAAAAGCTAGTCCTAAAATAAACAAAAGAAATAATGCAGGGATATAGGATAATGATGCTTTCCTTTCATGGGGTGTCAACCCAGGTTTGATAAATGCCCATATTTCATATGCAAGGACAGGAATCGTCCCTATAATTGCTACTAGACCTGCCATGGAGAAATAGATCCAGATAATTTCCGTTGGACTGATTGCAGTCAGTTCAAGATCGATGTCATTAACGAAAAACCAATAAATATCTTTTACGTAGATAAACCCTGCAATAAAGAAAACAATGAAGAAAACAGCAGTTACTATAAGCCGATTTCTTAATTCAGATAAATGACCAACTAGATTCATTTCTTTTTCGGTATCTATTTGTTGCTGATCTTCTGACATATTTTTGAACACTCCCTCTGTCATAGCACAAAAGAAGATGTAAGGAATAACCCTACACCTCCATTACAATCTATTCATCATTTCATATGTTTTTTTTGCCATCACTTTTGTCGTCATCATTTAAAATACCCTTTGTTGCATTTTTAAATTCTTTGACCGAACTTCCAACGGCTTTGCCGATTTCCGGCAGTTTAGAAGGTCCAAAAACGATTAAAGCAACGATGAGTATAAGTATTAATCCAGGAATACCAATGTTACTGAACATACCCTATCACTCCGGAAAGTTATTTAACTTCTTCTTTTTTTTCACCTTGAACGATTGATTTCACTTCATTGATTTCATCTGTAGCATCATTCGTCAGGCTGCGCGTAGAGTCCTTAAATTCCCGTAAGGTTTGACCGGCTGCTTTGCCGATTTCCGGTAGTTTCTTAGGCCCGAAAATAATCAGTGCAAGCAATACAACCAATATCAATCCAGGTACACCTATATTTGCCAGCATATGTACACCTTCTTCATCAATAGTCTAATTGTTATGTTTAATCACCTATTACAGTAATATACAACTATATAATAACATGTTTATCATTTACGAAACAAGTGAATTTTCTTCCAATAGGCTACTGTTTGCGGTCATACTGTAAAAAATAATAGTCATATGGGTTTGTCTCATTCTTTTCCCCTTTAACTTTTGAAGTTAAATTCCAATCCGCTTCGTTAAAATCCGGGAAATAAGTATCTCCTTCAAATGACTCCTCAATCAATGTAATGTACATTCTGTCAGCAACATCAATGACCTGCTTGAATATATTGCCTCCCCCGATAATGAAATATTCTTCCTCAGGGTTATTTTCATTCCACTCTGTGATCGTCTGCAGGTTTTCAATTACTTCCACGTTTTCTGGAAAATCATTTTTGCTTCGTGTCAACACGACATTTTTTCGGTTAGGCAAAGCCCCTCCCATGGAGTTGTACGTTTTTCTACCCATGATAATCGTATTTCCGGTCGTCTTTTCTTTAAAAAAACGTAAATCCTTTGGTAAATGCCATGGCATACCGTTTTTTAGACCAATAACATGGTTTTTATCCATTGCAAGCAATAATGAAATCATTTTATTCTCCTCCGGTTCAATAGTTAAACTGCAATTGGTGCTTTAATACTTGGGTGTGGGTGATAATCAATTATTTCGAAATCACTCAGTTCAAAGTCAAAAATGGAGGACTTATCCTTGTTAATTTTTAACTTTGGCAAAGCTCTGATGTCTCTTGTCAGTTGTGTTTTTATTTGTTCAACATGATTGGAATAGATATGTGCATCCCCTAGAGTGTGTACAAATTCTCCCGCTTCCAAACCGCATTCATGTGCAATTAACTCGGTCAGCAATGCGTAACTTGCAATGTTAAATGGCACCCCGAGAAAAACATCTGCACTACGTTGATACAGCTGACAGGATAACTTTCCGTCTGCTACATAGAACTGAAATAGTGTATGGCATGGCGGCAGTGCCATATGCGGGACATCCTCAGGGTTCCATGCAGAAACAATATGTCTGCGGGAGTCCGGATTAGTTTGTATGGATTCGATCACTTCTTTCAACTGGTCAATTGTTTCATTTTGAGAAGTTTTCCATTTCCTCCATTGCTTCCCATATACAGATCCAAGATCACCGAATTCTACAGCAAAGCTTTCATCCTGCAATATTTTTTCTTTGAACAGCTGCATCTGTTCCTGGTATGTTTTATTGAATTCAGGGTCCTGCTGACTTCTGATTCCAAAATCTTTCATGTCGGGACCTGTATATTTCTTACTGCCGATCCATTTTTCAAAAGCCCATTCATTCCAGATATTGTTATTGTTTTCCAGCAGATAGCGTATGTTTGTATCCCCTTTAATGAACCATAGAAGTTCACTTGCGACGAGCCGGAAGGGAACCTTCTTTGTGGTTAGTAACGGAAAACCCTCCGAAAGGTCAAATCTCATCTGATGACCAAAAACAGAGTATGTGCCAGTATTTGTACGGTCTCCCTTTTTATGGCCGTTATCTAAAATATGCTTGCTTAAATCCAAGTAGGCCTGTTCACCTTTTGTCATGGAATCTCTCCTAACTTCTATATATACGTTATGTACATTTAAATATGAGTATTATTTATTATAACAGATTCGTAATATAACCGTAATTCATATGAACGGTTTTCCCCCATAATTCTAGTATAGAGCAAAAGCAAGTTTAGGGAGGAATTTTTTCATGGTAAATGGAACGATGGAAAATGTATTGAAACAGTCGCTTCTGTGCAGTTATGTGCTAAGTCAGCCGCTTGTGGGTTTTGGGACTGTCTCACCGGAAATTGGCAAAATAATGACTGAAAGCGAACAAATAAATTCCGTATATCATGAGGAAGCAGATCGTCTTTTATACAAAAAACTAAATATGCTGACCTACTTTGAAGAACAAAACCCTGCCCATTTTGCTGTAATTACGGAACATGCAATAAACAAATTCCAGGACAGTCACCATTTGGAAATTGAAGGTCCATCGGAAAGGAAAACATTATCCGAAATAATAGAATCTGAAAGAAAAATACGAATCAGACAATTGGTGAAATATGCAGAGGTTATTGAACCAGGAATAAATAACGAGAAAGTTGAAAATGTCCAGGAAGCATTGGGTTATTTTGGTTATTATGAAGGGGGAATTGATGGGAAATATGGACCCATCACTTATGAGGCATTGAAAGAAGCTGAAGAGGACCTTGACCTGGTATTGACAAAAGAAGATACGAAAGAACTATTGGATACGCTGTACCCGGTAATCATCGCAGAAAATCCATCTGAGGAGAAACCGGAACAATTGATCCATTCCGAGATTGCAGAAGATGAGGCATCAGACAGTTTACCGGAGAAAGCCCCAAATGACTTACAAGAGGAAGTGCCGATTGTCACAAAAGAGATAGAAGTTACTGCAAACAATACGGATGTCATTCAGTCGGCACGCTCTTTAGTAGGCACACCGTATGTCTATGGGGGCACTTCCCCTTCTGGTTTTGATTGCAGCGGATTCATCCAGTATGTTTTTCAACATCAAAATATTGTACTTCCAAGAACTGTAAGTGATTTATGGAATTTCAGTAATCCTGTAGATTCTCCATCGGTTGGTGATCTTGTGTTTTTTACAACTTACACTCCTGGTCCATCCCATGCAGGAATTTATGTAGGAGATGGAAAATTCATACATGCTGGCTCTTCACGAGGTGTCGAAATCAGTGAATTGGATAACACCTATTGGAAAGAACGTTATTTAGGTGCAGGGCGGGTAAGATAAAAACAAGCAAGTGTAACAGCACCTTGCTTGTTTTCATAATAAATGCTTAATTCCATTCACGGAAAAATTGCTTCAGATAGATTTCCGTAAATTGATGGCGCTCTTCCGCAATTTCTTTGGCAGTATTTGTATTCATCAATTGTTTAAGTTTTAATAACTTATCAAAAAAGTGCTGTATCGATGTCGCAGTATGCTCTGGATGGTGAATCAGTTGATTATTCGCTCCACCGTAAGCAAATGTCCTGGCAATTCCAATTGCACCTATAGCATCCAGGCGGTCGGAATCCTGTACGATTTTCCCCTCCAATTGATCTGGTACCTCTCCCTTGCTGAAGGAAACAGCTTTGATAATTCTTTCTATCAAGACAATTTCCTTATCGGTCAATAATATTGAGGTTAAAAATAGACGCATATTTTCTATAGCTTTATTTGGATCGCTGAAAAGTTTTTGATCACCAACATCATGGAGCCAACCTGCTGCTTCACAAATAAATGGATTTGCCTTTTCTGCTTCTGCAATCTGTTTTGCCATCCTAGCTACCCGCTCCATATGAAAATAGTCATGGCCCGTTGCATCGTCACCGAATAGTTGCATTGCATATTCCCGGATACTAGACAACTGTTTTTCTTTCATCTTAAAATAACCCCTTAATCGTTCCGTCTTCTGATACATCAATCTGTTTAGAGGCAGGTTTTTCCGGCAGACCAGGCATTGTCATCACATCACCTGTAAAGACAACGATAAATCCCGCCCCGATGGAGGCTTTCAGCTCTCTGATGTTTATGGTAAATCCGCTCGGCCTGCCTAATCGTTTCGGATTGTCCGATAAGGAGTATTGCGTTTTAGCCATGCAGATAGGCAGCTTTCCCCAACCTTGGACCTCAAAAAATAGGACCTGTTTTTTTGCTGCAGGTGAAAGTTCAATATCATCTGCACCATAAACAAGTTGAGCTACCTTTCTGATCTTGGTTTCCAGGGTATCATCCAAATCATAGAGTCGTTTGAAGGTTTCCGTTGAAGTCTGTATTACTTTGCTTGCCAGTTCCAGACCACCCTCTCCTCCTCTAGCCCAGACATCTGTTAGTGCAACTTCTATTCCTCTTGATTCGCACCAGGCCTGAATGAAATTTGTTTCAGCTTCTGTATCTGCAGGAAACTTATTGATGGCTATTATATACGGTAAGCCAAAATGCTGGATTGTTTCAATATGTTTATGGAGATGTTCCATGCCAGATTTTAATGCTTCTGCATTTTCAGTATCTAGATCCTGTTTTGAGACACCACCATGCATTTTTAATGCTCTTACAGTCGCGACGATTACAACCGCATCTGTCTCGAAATCACCTGCCAATGTTTTTATATCGAGAAACTTCTCAGCGCCTAAATCTGCCCCAAATCCTGCTTCCGTAATCACATAATCACCTAATTTGGCAGCTGTTTTTGTAGCAATAATACTATTACATCCGTGGGCAATGTTAGCAAATGGCCCTCCGTGAATAATGGCTGGAGTATTTTCGGTCGTTTGCACAAGGTTAGGCTTGATGGAATCTTTTAAAAGCAATGTTATTGCCCCTTCAACTTCAAGATCTTTTACGGTTACAGGTCTCTCTTCATATGTATAGCCGATTACGATTCTTGAAATTCTTGCTTTTAAATCCTCCAGACTATTTGCCAGACATAAAACAGCCATTAATTCGGAAGCTGCTGTAATATTGAAGCCATCTTCTCTTGGTATTCCATGCAGCGGTCCACCTAAGCCTGTGACAACTTGTCTTAATGCACGATCATTTACATCCATTACGCGCTTCCATTCAATTCTTCTTGGATCGATATTTAATACATTCCCCTGATGGATATGATTATCGATCATTGCAGAAAGCAGGTTATTGGCACTTGTAATTGCATGGAGGTCGCCAGTAAAATGGAGATTGATTTCCTCCATTGGAAGCACTTGGGAATACCCTCCACCAGCCGCTCCCCCTTTTAATCCCATTACTGGCCCCAAGGATGGTTCGCGTAAAGTGATAACAGCTTTTTCTCCTAATTTATATAATGCTTGTCCCAGCCCGACTGTGACTGTAGATTTTCCTTCCCCGGCAGGTGTTGGATTGATTGAAGTCACAAGAATTATTTTACCATTCGGTCTGTTTCTTAACTTGCCGATTAATTGTTCAGATAGCTTTGCTTTTGAATTGCCGTAAAGCTCATAGTCTTCAGGAGCTAAATCCAATGCTTTTGCAATTTCTGAAATGGGTTTCAGCTTTGACTGCTGTGCAATCTCAATGTCTGTTTTCATTTTTATGCTCCTTTATTCGGTCCTACTATTAAGTATAACCTGCGAAAAATTTTTTTTACAAATGTTCATGGATTTGTCGATTTGATTAATAATTTGTAAAAAATAGTTTATTGAGGTAAAAATGAGCCCATTTCCTTGACTGTGATTTCTGAATAAGCTATATTAATACCAAGCAAAGAAGAAGATGTACGGAATCATTAATGACAGAGGCAGCTTCTATAGAAGTGGATGTAATAGTGATCCCGCACTTCTATAGAAGCTGCCTTTTTTTAATATTCCGTTTCTCGACTTTGTATTAACACGCGTTTTACGTGGAATTATTTAGGAGGAAAAGTTACATGGAAAACGGAGTAGTAAAATGGTTTAACGCTGAAAAAGGCTATGGATTCATTCAATTGGAAGAAGGAAATGATGTATTTGTACATTATTCAGCAATCCAGGAAGAGGGTTTTAAATCTTTGGAAGAAGGTCAGGAAGTCTCCTTTGAAATCGTTGATGGTGAACGTGGCCCACAAGCTGCAAACGTTGTAAAAAGATAAGCGTGAACATATAAGCGGAGCGGAAATCTACCTGGATTTCCGCTTTTTTTCGTGAGTAAAGAAAGTATAAATTTTGGCAGCAATTAATTCTTACACATAAACAGCCACGTCTAGCTCCAGCGCCTACCCCCTCGAGGTCTTAAGTAGAAACTACCTGTGGCAAAGAACGCCACTGGTAGTTTCTACTTAAGCTTGTCGGGGGTGATCAAGGCGCTTGCGCTTTTGTTCTTTCCGTTAAATTGTCCACCCCTCCTCTCTTCCCGCCTCCCCTCGCTAAATCAAATATACGTGTATATTTGATGGCATATTTCCTTTATTTGTCAATGGAATATGCAAATAATTCATACATATTTCACAAACTTTTTATACTTAAAAGTTAGTAAAACCTATATACAGACTGTTTTGTGCATTATTGAACAAATTGTGAATCGTTTCCAATTGCCACTATTTCTACAATTATATTGTGTATGATAAAAACATAGGATACCTGATACTTTTACGAAGGGGTGAGACGAATGAAAAGCGGTGAGAGAAATTATAGCGGGTCAAACCGTGAGCCGAGTTTAAAAGGGACATTGATTTCCGTCGGGGTGTTGGGATTGGTAATTGTCATCAGCTGGTTTGCAGTATTTGCATTATTTATTTCAAGATAAAAAATGAATGTTAAGGAGTGGTAATCGATGCATTTACACAAGTTTGAAAAGTTATGGCTTCTGTCTGGTGTTGGAGCATTAGCATTATTTTTAGTTATACTTGGATTCGGAGCCTTTTATCTCGGAACTCATCCACAAAGCCATGGCATAACAATTGATCCTGCAAATATCGAAGCCGAAGAAGCCTTTCAGCCTGAAAATCTGGGTCTGACGAAAGTGGATGACGATAAGTATATTGTGAATGTTGTGGCAACCGCCTTCAATTATGATCTTGGTGTCGATGAAGACGGTAATGCCGTTAAGAACATAAAAATACCAAAAGGGTCTACTGTACTTTTTCAAGTAGTGACACCAGATGTTGTTCATGGCTTTAACATTGCTGGCACAAATGTAAATATGATGGTCGAACCAGGATTTATCAGCAGTATGGAAGTTGAGATGAAACAATCAGGTGAATTCACTCTTTTATGTAATGAATATTGTGGTGTCGGACATCACATGATGTTCGCCACTGTGGAGGTGTATGAATAATGGCCATACCAAAATTAGATGTGTTTGAAAATAATTCAAGATTACCATTGCCTATCGAAAAAAAAGAAGCAAACCTGTATATGTCATTTATTTATGTAGCATTTATTTCATTATTTATTGGCGGGTTAATGGGTCTTCTGCAAGTGCTGGTCAGATCAGGCAGTTTTACACTGCCATGGGGAATTGGTTATTATCAGATTTTAACATTACATGGGGTTGTTCTCGCTCTAGTACTTACTACATTCTTCATTCTTGGTTTTCAGTATGCATTAATGGGAAAGACAGTTGGTATGTCAGCTAAGCAACGGAAAGTATCCTGGCTTGCTTTCTGGGTAATGACTATTGGGACTGCTATGACGGCAGCTACCATTCTTGTAGGTAAGGCGAGTGTTTTATATACGTTCTATGCTCCTTTAAAGGCACATCCGGCATTTTATATTGGCTTGGCTCTTGTTGTAGTGGGAAGCTGGATTGCAGGGTTTGTAAACTGGAGACAATTATACGTTTGGAAAAAAGACCATCCGGGCGAAAAGTCCCCTCTATTGGCATTTATGGTAACGATTAATATGATTATGTGGTTTATCGCTTCCATTGGGGTGGCTGTCGCGGTACTCGTACAGTTTATCCCCTGGTCTCTTGGCTATGCAGAAACAATTAATGTATTGGTCAGCAGGACGTTATTCTGGTACTTTGGCCACCCTTTGGTATATTTCTGGCTGCTCCCTGCTTATATGGCATGGTATGCAATCATCCCGAAAATTATTGGTGGCAAGATTTTCAGTGATTCATTGGCAAGATTATCGTTTGTGTTATTCCTGTTTTTCTCGATTCCTGTCGGTTTTCACCATCAGCTGACAGAACCGGGTATTGATCCAACATGGAAATTTATACAGGTCGTTCTGACATTTATGGTTGTTATTCCTAGTCTGATGACCGCATTCTCAATGTTTGCAACATTTGAAATTACTGGACGCAAAAAAGGATTTGGAGGATTATTCGGCTGGTTGAAACATTTGCCATGGAAAGATGTACGTTTCCTTGCACCGTTTATTGGTATGCTGGCATTTATTCCAGGTGGCGCTGGAGGTATTATTAATGCTTCCCACCAAATGAACGCAGTCGTCCATAATACCATTTGGGTAACAGGTCACTTTCATTTAACGGTAGCTACCACGGTAATCCTGACATTTTTCGGAATTACTTACTGGCTTGTCCCGCACTTGACAGGAAGAACATTGACAAAAGAAGTCAATCGCCTTGGAATCATTCAAACGTTTGTTTGGACGATTGGTATGACGATCATGTCAGGTGCCATGCATATCCAAGGTCTGTTAGGTGCACCAAGACGTTCTGCTTACTCCGATTATGGTGGTTCTGAGCAGGCTGTCGAATGGGGAGCATACCAAATGGCTCAGGCAATTGGTGGTACGATCCTGTTTATTGGCATTACCCTTATGGTTTATATCTTTATTAAACTGACCTTCTTCTCACCTAAAGGCGAAGAGGAATTTCCGATCGCCGAGGAAGAAGAAAATGCACCAGCAACTCCAATGTGGCTTGAGAATTGGAAACTATGGGTGGCAATAACCGTAGCATTAATCTTGTTTGCCTATACGATCCCATTTGTGGACATTATCCAAAACTCACCACCAGGATCACCGCCATTCGATTGGCCGATTGGTAACTCATGATTAGACATATGCAGATACGAAAGTATTCCATGCCTTTTTAGCTGCTGTAAAAAGGGAAGAAACAGGTTAATCACCAGTCTCTTCCCTTTTTGAGTTTGAGAGGACATCATTTAATGCACGTTCTTCTGCTGGAATTCTTACAGTAAGCAATAAAATATGAAGCAATGGAAATATGACTGCAGTTATTATTGCTCCAAAAAGCAGTGGTATGATAAATAGTTCCAGACCTACAATAATATAATTGGGGTGTTTAACATATTTATAGGGACCCTTGCTTACTAGCTGTTCTCCAGGCAGAATAATTATTTTGGTATTCCAGAATTTTCCCAACGAAGCAATACACCAAACTCTCCCTAGCTGCGTTAAAATGAAAAAAATCAATAAGGTGTAGTTTAACGGTAATGTTGAATTATCTCTCCAGAATGTTTCCGTTAAAATGAAGATAAAGAAAAGGACGTGTATGATAATGAACCATTTGTAATGGTCAGCCTCTCTTTCAATGGCACCTCTCTCTTTCATCCATTTTTCATTTCTTCTGGCTATAACTAGTTCGATAAGACGCTGGAAAATAATTATTATGAATAATACCCACATATATAAAGTCATTACTCCATCCACTCCAACAGCAATAATTCCGAACTGAAACCTGGACCAAGCGCAGAGAGAACACTCTTTTCGCCTGGATGGATCGTTTCTTTCATCCATTCACGTAAAACATATAAAACTGTTGCAGAGGACATGTTACCGTGGTCAGCCAATACCTGGTAAGAGAACTTTAATTTTTCTTTAGAACATTGGAGGACATTCTCCATTGCCTCCATCACTTTTCTTCCTCCTGGATGGGAAACGAATGAATGAATGTGGTCCGACTTGAGTCCCTCTACCTCAAAGAATTTCATGACATGCTCCCTCCAAAAGGAGTCTACCAATGATGGAATACTTTTTTTGAAGATTACTTCAAACCCATCATTATTGATATCCCATCCCATAACATCTTCACTATTACGTTTCAAATAGGAACTGGCTGCGATTGTTTTTGGTGTTGAAGTTTTTCGGCTTTTTAGATAGGGTGATTCGTCCCCGACAGCTAGCGCAGCACTGACCCCATCTCCAAAAAGTGCAGTACCAACCATGTTACTCTTCTTACTGTCCCCTTTTTGAAATGTCAGACTGCAAAGCTCACAGCACACAATAAGGGCTGTTTTCTCCGGGTAAGCAGTCAACCATTCATGTGCACGCGCCAATCCAATCGCTCCCCCGGCACATCCTAGTCCCCAAAGGGGCATTCGCTTTACATCCTGCCGAAATGGGCGTGCATTCATAAGATGAACATCCATAGAAGGTGCTGCAATCCCTGAACTGGATACAAATATAATCATGTCAATTGCTTCGTAAGGGATATCTTCCTGCAGAAAATCGCTGTTCTTTAGGCAGTCATCTATTGCATCAAGGGAATAGTTTTCAGCCGCTGTCTGATAAAGGTCATTTTTCTCTTTAAAAGTATGTTCTTTTAAAAACCAGGATTGGTCAACGACAAACTGCCTTTTATTGACTGCTGCATTGTCGAACACAGGTAATAGACGGTTTATTTGCTTATCAGAGTAAGAGAATATTTCCTGGACGATTTCTTTGATATTTTGCTGTTCTATAGTGAATTCGGGAATTCCCAGTCCAATGGAACAGATATTGCTCAATTCGATCACCTTTTGCAGTTATTTTCCCCCGCGATTATAATCTATATATATCTGTATATTTAGTAGTTAAATAATTAACAAGATAATCTGGATTTAATGGTTCACTTGTTATATCTTTTATGATTTCCAATGGTTTTTTTGACTTTCCATACTGATGTATATGATCTGTCATCCATTTATTTACCGATCTGAAATTGCCGGATGCAATCATACCGTCCATGTTCATGTCTTTTGATAAATAATGGTGAAATTGTGCCGCATACATATAACCTAATGCATAGGAAGGAAAGTATCCAAAATCTCCCCCTGCCCAGTGGATATCCTGTAATACACCTTCCCTATCGGTAGGAGGTTCAATCCCAAGATAATCCACCATTTTTTCATTCCATAAATGAGGGAGGTCTTTTACTTCAATTTCACTATTTATTAATGCTTTTTCCAGTTCAAAACGAATCATAATGTGGAGCGGATATGTCAGTTCATCCGCTTCTATACGAATAAACGATGGCTTGACCTCATTTACTGCCCGGTAAAATTCTTCCTTGTCAACGGTTTGAAATTGCTCGGGAGCATGGGACTTGAACAGATCATAATGGTTGTTCCAAAATGATTTACTTCGCCCTACAAAGTTTTCCCAGAATAAGGATTGTGATTCATGAATCCCCATCGAGGTACCTGTAGCAAGTGGTGTATTTGCAAACCTTTTGCTTATATTCTGCTCGTATAATGCATGTCCGCCCTCATGAATGGTGCCAAAAACAGCCATGCGAAAATCTTCTTCATCATATCTGGTTGTAATCCGAATATCGTTTAGATTTAAACTGATTGCAAACGGATGGATCGTATCATCAAGACGTCCAGATTCGAAATCATAGCCCATCTGCTTTAGTACCTCAACCGTAAAAGCCTTTTGATCTTGCTTAGGAAAATGACCCTTAAGTATCGATGGGTCAGGTTTATCTTTACTATGATTCACTTTTTCCACCAGTTTGCTCAGTGAATTTCTTAATTTCGGGAACACATCATCCAATGTCTTTGTCGTAATACCTGGTTCATAATTATGTAGCAATGCATCGTAAATATTATCTTCATAACCCCAGTACTCAGCAAATTTCCTGTTGTAATCCACCAATTTCTCCAGATATGGCTGGAATAGGGAAAAATCTGCTTTCTGCCTCGCTTCCTGCCATATTGCTTCCGATTTTGACTGAAGCATTACATATTCCTTGTATTCGTTATTAGGTATTTTGCGATTTCGCTCATATTTCTCTTCACATTCCAAAACAATTTTCTGCATGATTTCATCACTTGTATGATCCTTTAACACATCAATAAAGAATTTCATTTTCTCGGATGTTTCCAGCTGATTCAACTTATCCGCAAGAAAACCAATCACTTCCGATCTTTGTTCAACTGCTTTTCTTGGAATTTTTGTACGCATATCCCACTGTGCAAGTGTTAATGCTTCACGGTAAGCATTTTGCTCATTTAATAAATCTCTAAAATCTTTCTCGTTTAGATAAGTGTTTTCCAAAGCTTATTCCCCCTTGGTTTTTTGTCCAAAATACTGATAGTAATTGGTTTCAATAAATCCATTGAACAGTTTTCGCTTTTTGGTAGCCTTTTGACCGTATTTTTTCTCAAAAGCTTCGAAAGCTGTGATAATATATACGCTCCAGGAAGGGTGATTTTTCATGATATTTCCTAAATCACTGTACATTTTTGCGACCATATCCTGATCGCCGATACGCTGGCCATATGGAGGGTTACTAATTAAATAACCATTTTCCCTGCGGATAAATAGATCACTTACTTGCATCTGTTTCCATGTAATAAGGTCACCGAGTCCAGCTTCGATGGCATTGTCTGTCGCGATTTCAATCATCTTGTGATCGATATCTGAACCTGTAATGTCAAGCTTTTGATCATAGTTGGCCTTGTCCTCCGCTTCTTCAAATGCCTCATCCCATAATTTCCTTTTGATTAGTGTCCAGTCTTCCGAAGCAAATTCTCGGTTAAATCCAGGTGCAATGTTTTGTCCGATTAACGCTGCTTCTATGGCTAATGTTCCCGAGCCGCAGAAAGGATCGACAAATGGGTATTCAGGCTTCCAGTTTGTAAGCATGACAAGGGCAGCCGCCAGTGTTTCTTTTAAAGGTGCCTCTCCTTGTCCAACGCGATATCCCCGTTTATGAAGACCTGCGCCAGAAGTATCCAATGTTAATGTGACCACATCTTTCAACAAGGCTACTTCGGTTTTGTATAGTGCTCCAGTTTCAGGCATTTTACTTGCCAGACCATATTTGAGCTTTAATCTTTCAGCGATTGCCTTTTTTACGATCGCCTGGCAATCCGACACACTATAAAGCTTTGATTTAATCGATTTTCCGGATACAGGAAATTGACCGTCTTCAGAGATATACTGTTCCCATGGTAGTGCTTTCGTCGATTCAAACAACTCATCAAATGTTAATGCTTTAAACTGTCCGACTACGAGCTTAATGCGGTCAGCTGTGCGCAGCCACAAATTGCAACGCGGAATTGCAGATATCGGCGCTTCAAAAATGACTTTTCCATTATCTACTGTTACTTCATATCCCAATGATTTAACTTCTTGTGCAACAACTGACTCCAAACCCATCGCAGCAGTTGCTATTAATGTTACTTTCTGCATTGAACTATTCCCTTCGGATTAAAATTAGTTTTAGTTTACCATATACAATTGAGCCTGCAAAAGAGGAACCCCCGATACGTGCGAGTTTGCTATTAGTAAGTCTAGTTGCTTTATATGCCTGCATTACAGTTGATATAAAATGCGACGTAACTACTATTTGTGTTAGAGCTTGGCGCGAATAATGGAAGCAAGTTACTTCGGCGACCGCTCTGGGAAATACACTGCGCTTTTCGCGGGCGGCTGGTGAGCCAACTTGCGCTAAAGCGCTGCGCTGTCTCACCTATGCCTCTGCTCCCGCAGAAGTCTCCGTGTATTTCCCAGAGCTGGTTAAGTTTGCTGTTAATAAACTGCATCCTTAATAACAAAATCTAATGATACAGCTTTACCAGTTCGGGGGAGCGGCGGGCAGTCGACTCCTGCGGGAAAAGCACGTGTCCGAAGACCAGAAGAGTGGTTTTCTCTTCGGGGCTGAGGCCGTGCCCTAAGGTGCGCGACTGTCCGTAGCGATCCCGGACGGCAGCAGAAGTACATATATTAAAGATAAGTTACTTCACATCTTACATATTTTGCGACATAACCCAATAATTATGGGATAAGTTAACGGAGTCCCAATCTTTTAGAAAAAAGCATAAATAAAAAACCTTTTCCTTTTGTCATTGTTGACAAAGAAAAGGTTTTACAATTCATCGTATAGACCATTAAATGCTCGATAAGCCATGTTCTGTACCATTGTACTGCAAGCGGTGGTCAAACCTCGTACGCCGGTTGTAATCATCTATCTACAGGTTTGATAACCTGTCCCTTGTTCGGTTGAATTCCCTACTGAAGGATGCCCCTACCATTATTTGGGTTGCTCACTCGTGGGGTTTACCTCGTTCCACCTGTAATGTTTCCATTACAGCTACGTCACTGTGGCACTTTCAAGAATAATTCCATATCAAAAGACTTAGGAATGTCTTCTGCCGTTAGCTATAAGCTACCTTGACTTATGAATTCATCAAGCACGAACACTACAAACATCTCAGTTTGTGTGAGCATGGACTTTCCTCTGCATTTGCATGCAGCGATTACTTGAGCATTTAATTAATGTCTTATTATAATATCACAAATACGTCCTGTTATCAATGGCTGGAGGAAATTGGCAATTTTGCGTCACCTATTCCCCAGCATCAGCGAACTTTTTGCCAAATACAGCTTTTTCTAAATTGGAAAGGCGTTTTAATACATCATAATTAACCTGTGTATTCGGCTGTGGCGCTCTTGTCCTTGGCTGTTCTGCAGAATTCTTTCTCAATTTCTCGTTTTCCGCCTGCAGACGTTCGATTTCCTGCTTGAATATGTCATAATCCTGGATGACAACATCGAGAAATTCGTCAACCTCTTCCTGGTTGTATCCTCTCATAGCAGTTTTAAAATCCTTCTCAAGAATATCTTTTCCGCTAAGTTGAATGCGGTTCAAACTCATCTCATCACCTCATAATCTTCACATTTCCTATTTACGTTATTATTTTTCCATTGTCAATTTAAGTTTATTGTCCAAATGAAAATTTAATACCAATATTAATCTTTATTATATCATAAAAAGGGAAACTAAAATATCTGTCTCCTGCTTAATATTAACGAATCTTAATATCTGAAGAAAATTCTATTTTCATGAAAGCATTATATTTTTGTTTGGATCCTGTCTCTATTCAGCTGCCAAGCAAATCGTCCGTATCAAAAGAAAATGGCAGCAGCTCTTCCATTGTGAGTGATTTTGTGTTTTTATTTAAATTGGTTAGATGGATCACCATTGTTTTAGGGAAAAACTCACTCATTACTTGGCGACATGATCCACAAGGAGGTACAGCTCTTGCGGTATCTGCAGCCACAGCAAGCTCCTGAAATTCAGTTTCCCCTTCTGAGATGGCTTTAAAGATGGCAACGCGCTCTGCACAGCAACTGACGGGATATGCAGCATTTTCAATATTGCACCCGGTATAGACCCTTCCTGATTTTGTAAGTAATGCCGCGCCGACTTGAAATTTGGAGTATGGGACATATGCGCTATCTCTGATTTTTATTGCTTCTTCAATTAGTTTTTCAGTTTTCATCGAGTTCATTCCTTTTATAGTTGTGCAGGTAATTATAAGAAAAGCACAAATTATTGTAAAGCTCTGATATAGGTTTTATATACTATATATCCTCCAGGAGCAAATCAAAAACATAAAGGATTGAATTATGCAATTCCATATAACGTTTTCTTCTTGTATCAACGTAGTAGCTATGCATCAATACGAGCTCCATATTTTCCCTTGTGGAAGTTATCTGTTGGGGATGTACGTTTGCTTTTCTTTCCTTTACTACGCTTAAAGCCGTTTCTTCCCACTCTTCCAATAGCTGATAAATTGGATCCGTATCCTTTTTCACCATCAGAAAGAAATCCCGGTCTTTTGTACTTTCGGGAGGGGAATTTTTCTCAAATATTTCTTTTAAACTTGCCAGATGCTCTTTTAACAGTTCTGTCTGTTTCCTTAAATCCATGACTATTTCCGCCTTTATACTGTATTGAAACCTACCTGATATTACTTTATCATTTTTACGTATGAAAGGCATCTAATCTGGATTAAGCCATCATTTTCTTTATGGTTGTTTTCGTAAAATCAATTTGGTGAATTTCATTTTGAAAATGCATCCACACTTCTCGGTCAACATGTATTTTTAGTTTCTGATCAATTAGATGGAGCTGTGCTGCCATTTCCTGAAGTGTGTGTTGCGCTTTATTTTTACTGATACCGTTCTTTTCCAATTTCATGTCTTTTAATGCTGCTGTCATGTTCATCACCTCTGCTATTTATTTTGTTAAATAAATAATTCGCTGTCTCACTGGTACTATCCTTCTCCTTCGACAAAACTAGAATTAATTATACAAAACTAGTGTAACTACTTATCTTTTGGCCATTATTAGACAAACTATAATAAAGGAGGTGTTTCTTTTGAAGCAGTCGAAAAAAGACCGACAAAACAAGCCAGACCGTAAAGCGAAATCCTTAAAAACCGGTGATAAAAAACTAAATGGCCCAAATCGTCCATCTGTATAAGCTACTTGTTTTATTAATGCAAAAAGGATTTGTTTTTTACAGCAAATCCTTTTTGCATAACCTCTTTAAATAATAATAGGCAAACAGTAATTTCCGTTTGTTATAAAATGATCTGCCGATTTCCTTTCTGGATGAAACTTTCACCTTTTGCTGCCATTTTTTTCTTATACCCCTATTTTCAAACCAATCATTTCGAATAATATCCTGATGGGTTATGATCGGATACAGATTTCTTAAACTGGCGCTGACTGGCACGTTTAATTTTATGAAACCTTCATATTCCAGGCGGGAACCCGTTGGCTCGACAGATAACATGAAATCTAATATCCCTTCATGAATATCCTGTCTGTCGAGCAAGGCGGCAATTTTCTTTCCTGCTTCAATCCTCTTGTCTACGTTTGTGAAATCATGTACAAAAACGCCATGCAGGTTACCCTTACGATCAGGAAGCAGAACGGCATTCATAAACAGCAGGTTTTGCAATATATATGGGAAGGATCCAAATACTTGGGTTTTGAAGAAGGATTGGTCAATTACCGGTGATTGGATGAGATTTTGTTCATTAATGATTAAAGAGGTCAAAAGTCGTTCCATATCTTTTAATTTCCAGAAGCGATGCCATTCATCTGTCATAAATGCTGACACACCGAATTCAGGTAATAAATGAAAGAAAGGTTTATTGTATTCCTTTGAAACACTGTAGGTAAGCAATTGTGGATAGGCATCAGAAAAAATCAGCCAATTTGCCCTTTCATATGTCATGAACAAACGGGTTCGTTCCTTTTTGCTTAATAACCCTTGAAATGGTGGCAGATACAAATCAGTCATGTTCCAGCCGGCATTTCTGGAAACGATACTTGCAACAAGTGACCATTTGATTTCAGGGTGGCGAATAAAATAGTTTTGATAGGCTTTTGTCCTTGAGATGTTGTCAACATTATGTGATGTTACCGAATTTGTTATATAATGAAGGAGGTAATCCGATTTTTTATTACTCACTTCATAGCACGTCCTTCTTTTCGGGATGATGTGATAAAAAGATGCAGTGTGGTTAAAGGTTATCATTTGCGATTTTTTCTGATATCATACTGTATTATGCTGGGAGGGAATATCTTTTGAATTATCCAAATGGACAAAGGAAAACAATACCTGTCCAGAAAACATCTAGAAATAATGAAAATAACATATTCAGTAACCGGGGAATGACGCTTGAAGAAGATATAAATATTACAAACAAGTTTTATTTGGATACAAATAAGGCGGTTATTCATAAAAAACCGACACCCGTACAAATAGTAAAAGTGCATTATCCGCAGCGTAGTGCTGCCGTTATTACAGAGGCATATTTCAAACAAGCTTCCACTACCGATTACAATGGCTTGTATCGAGGTAAATATGTCGATTTTGAGGCAAAGGAAACAAAGAACAAGACGACTTTTCCTTTAGCAAACATCCATCAACACCAAATCAGTCATATGAAATCAATCATCGAGCATGGAGGATTATGCTTTATGATCATTCGCTTTGCAGCATATGACGAAAATTATTTTCTCGAAGCGGAGAAACTTTTTACGTTCTGGAACGACAAATCAGAGGGAGGAAAAAAGTCCATTTCCTATGAAACACTTAAACAGGAAAGTCAGGTTATTCCCTTTACCTATCAGACAAGAGTCGATTATTTATCCATCATAGATAAGCTTTATTTTTAGAGACGGAGGTAGGAAACAATGGCAGAAAACAGCCAGAGTCGAACAGCTAGACGCAAACAGAAAAAAACAAAAAAGAAACCAATATGGAAAAAAATAGTATTAACTGCTCTTATAGTCTTTTTATCTTTAGGGGTGGGAGGAGCAGTTGTCGGGGCCTATTGGATAGCAACTGCCCCAGAGCTGGATGAGTCTCAACTCTCTGTCCCCTTCTCATCCACGTTATATGATAAGGATGGCAATCAATTTGCTGATTTAAGCGGTGATGAACAACGGAAACAGGTTACCTACGAGGATCTGCCGCCAATCCTGATCGAGGCGGTTACCGCAACAGAGGATGCAAGGTTTTTTGAACACCCAGGGGTGGATTTCCGAAGAATCGGCGGAGCGGTACTTGCTAATATCACTGACGGATTTGGTTCGCAAGGTGCAAGTACAATCACCCAGCAAGTAGTCGAGAGAGCTTTTCTGACGCCAGATAAGAAAATCAGTCTAAAAGTACAGGAAGCTTGGCTGGCATTACAATTGGAACGTGAATATTCCAAAGAGGAAATTATGGAAATGTATTTAAATGGCATTTTCTATGGTAATAACGCTTATGGGGTTGCCCAGGCTGCCGAAAACTATTTTGGGAAAACAGACTTAAATGATTTGGAGTTGGCAGAAGCAGCCATACTTGCTGGTTTACCACAGCGGCCAACTGCCTATAACCCATTTCAAAATCCAGAGTTGACGGAATCAAGGATGAACACTGTGTTAACGTTAATGGTAAGACATGGAAAGATCACTGAAGCTGAAGCGAATGAAGCAAGAGAAGTGGATATCCCTTCCCTGCTTGTTGAGTCACGTCCAGACCCGACACCATATGAAGCATTTATCCAACAAGTGGAAAATGAAGTGAGTGAAAAAGTTGATGGTGCCAACATTAACACCGACGGCCTGAAAATCTACACGACTCTGGATACAAGTATACAGGAGCATGTTGAATTTTTATTGACAGACAGCGAAGAAAATCCGATAAAATATCCGGATGATGAGACAAAAGCTGCAATGGTTGTGCTGGATACGCAAACAGGAGCTATCCAGGCCATTGGCGGAAGCAGAAACAATGAAGGCAACAGAGGCTATAACCACGCAATCAGAGGTGGAAGTCAACCGGGATCGACAGCAAAACCAATTGTGGCATATGGACCTGCTATCGAATATAACAAGATGTCCACCTATCATCAAATTAATGATGATGGTCCATATCAAGGTGCAGGAATGGAAAATCCAATCAGAAACTGGAACAGAAGCTATAGTGGCTGGATCACTGCACGTTATGCAATGAATCAATCATTGAATGTTCCTACTGTTAAAACGCTGGAAGAAGTTGGATATGGAAAAGCTCAGGAATTTGCAGAAGGACTCGGTTATGAGTTTGCTAATGATCAGATTCTGATAGGTGATGCAATTGGCGGAACAGGTACCAATGTCACCCCGCTTCAACTGGCGGGAGCATATAGAGCTTTTGGAAATGAAGGAATTTATAATGAGCCATATGCTGTAACGAAAGTAGAATTTCCAGATGGGAAAGTAGTTGATCTTACTCCAGAACCAGAAGCGGTCATGTCGGATTATACCGCATATATGATAACAGATATGCTAAAGACAGTTATGACGGATGGTACCGGTACAGGAGCAAACATCCCTGGAATACCTATTGCCGGAAAAACGGGAACAACAAATCTTCCGGATGTCTCTGGTAGTCCTGATGCATGGTTTGCCGGTTATTCGACGAATTATACGATTTCTGCATGGACAGCCGGTTTTGACGAAGATGAAAATCGCGCCCCACTGAAAGATACAAATCTTTCAAAGGCATTATTTAAGGAAACAATGTCTAAGATATCAGAAGGAATTGAATCTGCTGATTGGGAAAAACCAGATTCGGTGGTCGAAGTAAAAGTGGAAAAAGGTTCTAACCCACCTGCACTTCCTAGTGAATATACCCCTTCTTCTGAGATTGTTACGGAGCTATTTGTAAAAGGAACCGAACCGACGGAAACATCTGAAAAATTTGATGAGCTCGATCCGGTTACAGGGTTGTCGGCATCCTATGAGGAGGATTCCAATTCCGTCCAAATCGAGTGGAACTATGACACTGATGAAGACGTCCAATTTGAAGTCAGTGCAAGTATAGATGGCGGCCAAATGCGAAGCCTCTCTTCTACCGAAGATACATCAATGGAAATATCGGAAGTTGAACCGGGAACGGAGTATGAGATACAGGTAGTCGTCATAAGCGAATCGATGGCAAGTGAACCTGCTACAACAACAATAACCATTCCTGGTGAGGAAGAGGAAGAAAATATACCGCCTGTAAGTGGATTGAATGCACGGTATGTTGCAGACAGCTCCTTGATCGATGTATCGTGGAATTACAATGGCCCACCAGCTTCCTTTGAAGTATCTGTCAATGGTGAACAGACGCAGACAGTACAATCAGAGGGAATTGAAATTGGTGGTGTAACACCTGGCCAAAGCTACAATATAGAAGTTACGCCAATTGGCCAAAATGGCGATAATGAAGGTGAAAGAGGTCAGACGCAAAGCACGACTGTCGATGTACCTGAAGAAGAAGCTGACGATAGCAACGAGAATGAGAACAATGGCAATGGAAATGAGGACAATGACAACGGGAATAACGGAAACGGGAACAATGGCACCAGTAATAATGGTAATGGCAACCAAAATGACCAAAATAACCAAGACGAAGAAAATCCGGAAAATGATAGTAATGAAGACCAAGAAGACGAAGAAGAAGGATCAGACACTGACTCTGATACTGATTCTGAGGATGAAGATGAAGACGAAGGCCAGTAACCAAAAGAGAGGTAAACTCGGATATCCGCGTTTACCTCTCTTTTACTTTGTATTTGCTTTTTTCATTCGTTTTTGCCCTTCCCTGCATAAATCAAGCAAAGGACATTCCGGGCATTCCGGGTTACGTGCTTTACAATGATACCTTCCAAAGAAAATCATTCGATGGTGTGTAACGCTCCACTCATCCCTGGGTACTTTCCTCATAAGTGTTTCTTCAACTTCAACAACAGAATCTTTCCATCTGGAAATTCCCAGTCGTTTGGAAACACGCTCCACATGTGTATCAACTGCTATAGCAGGTTCGTCAAAAGCAATGGAGGCGACTACATTGGCAGTTTTCCTGCCTACACCTGCAAGCTTTACGAGCTCCTCTTTCGTACGTGGGACTTCTCCATTATAATCTTCCAGTAAAACCGTGCATAACTTTTTTATGTTTTTAGCTTTTGTACGGTAGAGTCCAATAGATTTTATGTCACTCTCCAGTTCCTCGAGCGACACTTCCAGATAGTCCTCAGGTTTTTTATATTTCCTGAATAAGTCGGCAGTTACTTTATTGACAAGCTTGTCTGTACATTGTGCAGACAGCAATACAGCAATTACAAGTTCAAATGGATTGGAATGTACGAGTTCGCCTTTGGCATCCGGAAACATGTCTGCCATCACATCGAGGCAATGTCGGATCTGCTTTCTGTTTAGCATGTGTTTAATCTTCCCCTTCTAACCAGTTGTAATAAAAGGATGTGTCTCTTTTTACTGTTTTCTCTTCTTTAGGACGTTTTCTGCTGTGAAAATTCTTGCTTGCCTGGCGGGCCTGATCAACGGTATGAATCCCTTTCTTTTTCCATTCTCTCAGGATTCGATCAATATATTTGAAGTTAAGCTTCCCCATAAGTACAGATTCTCTCAAACCGGCCTTAATCAACGACGGCTCTATTTCATCTTCATCAAGCCAAACATTGATTGTTTCGATTTCAAAAGGGGATAACGGTCTGCCAAATTCCTGCTCAAACAGAATAAATATGGTACCTACTGTCTGTTCTTCGACTTTTTCCTCTTCCTCTTCGGTAAACAGCTTTTCCCATAACGGGTCGAGGCTGTATGCTTCACTTAGCTGATGGTTTTCATTTTCTTTCTGTTCAATGGAAAGGATGCTTTTCTGCATTAATTTACGAAGGAGATTCGCACATTCCTGCTCATCCATCGTTACACATTCGGAAAGGTCGTAAGGTGTAGGGAAATCATTCTTGTCTCCCAAATAACGAAGCAGCTGAAGGATAATCATTACCTCTTTTTCATCGAGACCCAATGATTTATATTTCGAGAGCAGAATTGTCGGGATATGCAGCTGATCTAAGAGAATTTGTTGTATCGATATATTTTTTGTCATGATTGCAGCACCTCTATCTTAGTATAGCATGAAAGATGATAATTTTCGGGAAACTAAAATCCCTTGCTTCATATTTGCAAGGGATTTTAATAAAATTGTAACTCTTATGGATATAGGCGGTTTAATAATCTTGGGAATGGGATGGTTTCTCTCACATGGTCCACACCTGAGAGCCATGCTACGGTTCTTTCAAGACCTAGTCCAAATCCTGAATGTGGCACGCTCCCATATTGTCTTAATTCCAAATACCATTTATAAGCTGGACCGTTCAATCCATGCTGTTCGTATCGTTCTTTCATTAATTCCAGATCATCGATACGCTGTGACCCACCGATGATTTCTCCATAGCCTTCCGGAGCAATCAGGTCAGCACATAATACGACATCTGATCTATTTGGGTCTGGTTTCATATAAAATGCTTTGATTTCGGCTGGATAGTTGGTTATAAATACGGGCTTATCAAAGCTTTCTGCGATAGCTGTCTCATGAGGTGCACCAAAGTCCTCTCCCCATTCGATATCATCAAAACCTTTTTCCTTTAACAATTCAATTGCATCATCATATGAAATTCTAGGGAATGGTGCTTTGATCTGTTCCAGTTTAGATGTGTCGCGTTCAAGGATGTCCAGTTCCAGTTTACAATTGTTCAATACAGATTGAACAATATAACTCACATAGTTTTCCTGAATTTCCAGACTCTCTTCATGGTTTACAAAAGCCATTTCTGGTTCAATCATCCAAAATTCGATTAGATGTCTGCGGGTTTTGGATTTTTCAGCACGGAATGTCGGTCCGAACGAAAAAACTTTTCCAAAGGCCATTGCAGCTGCTTCCATATATAATTGTCCGCTTTGGGACAGGTATGCTTCTTCATCGAAGTATTTCGTATGGAACAGTTCTGTTGTGCCTTCTGCAGAAGATCCTGTAAGAATCGGTGGATCGATTTTAACGAAATCATTTTCATTAAAAAATTGATACGTTGAACGAATGATTTCATTGCGTATCTTCATGACAGCATGCTGTTTTTTGGAACGCAACCATAAATGGCGGTGATCCATTAAGAATTCGGTGCCGTGCTCTTTTGGTGTAATTGGATAATCTGTTGCTTCATGGATTACTTCAATGTCACTTACCTGTATTTCGTAACCAAATGCAGAACGCGTATCTTCAACAATTTTTCCAGTTATATACATGGAAGATTCCTGTGTCAGGTTTTTAGCAAGGTTAAAAGTTTCTTCGGATACCTCACTTTTAACAACAACACCTTGGATGAATCCCGTACCGTCCCGGAGCTGAAGAAAAGCTATCTTACCGCTGGATCTTTTATTGGCAAGCCATGCACCAATCGTTACTTCTTGCTCATTTAATCTTGGTGCCTGTGATATGGTTGTTTTCATAAAGAATTTACCTCCATCTTACTTTGATTGGTGATTTTCGACGAATCGCTTGATCCTTTTTGCTGCTTCTGTTAGTTCTTCCATTGATAATGCATAAGATAAACGGACATTATCCGGAGAGCCAAAGCCTGATCCAGGAACAAGCGCTACTTTTTCTTCCTCCAGTAATGCTGCCACCCATTCATCAACGGTGGAGAAGCCATTATTGGTTACCGCTTCTATCACATTGGGAAATAAATAGAAAGCCCCTTCCGGTTTTACACAGCTGATACCTGGAATATCAAGAATCAGATCGTAAAATGAATCAAGTCTTTCAGCGAAGATCTGTTTGATATTTTCAGTTGTTTCTCCCTCTGTTTCATATGCGGCCAATGCTGCATATTGAGCAATGGACGTCGGATTGGAGGTAGAATGTGAAGCCAGGTTAGTCATTGCTTTAATGATCTCTGCTGCTCCAGCTGCATAACCTATTCTCCAACCTGTCATTGCATGTGATTTTGATACGCCATTGATTATTACAGTCTGTTTCTTTAATGCTTCTGACAGAGCTGCAATTGAAACATGTGGAGACGCAGTATAAATAAGCTTTTCGTAAATTTCATCAGAAACAATGAGTATATCATGCTTCAGGCATACCTCGCCGAGTTTTTCCAGCTCTTCTTTGCTGTACATGATTCCGGTTGGGTTTGATGGTGAATTGATAATAACCGCTTTTGTTTTGTCTGTAATTGCTGCTTCCAGTTCTTCAGGAGTCAATTTAAAGTGATTTTGCTCGGAAGAATGGACAAAGACTGGGTTTCCTTCTGCTAATTTGATTTGCTCAGGGTAGCTGACCCAATAAGGTGTTGGGACGATTACTTCATCCCCTTTATTCAGGATTACTTGAAATAGTGTATAGAGAGCGTGTTTGGCCCCTGTAGTGACTATTATCTGGTCATTGCTGTAAGTCAGACCGTTGTCCTTATCGAACTTGGCAGCAATTGCTTTTTTGAGTTCTACAATTCCACCGGCAGGAGTGTATTTTGTCTGACCATTGTCCATGGCTTCTTTTGCTGCTTCCAATATGTAATCAGGAGTATTGAAATCTGGTTCTCCTGCTCCCAGACCAATGACATCATATCCTTGCTGTTTTAGTTCTTTTGCTTTGGCAGTTATTGCCAGAGTTGAAGATGGTGATAACGTTTTGACTCGTTGTGCTAAATCCATTATTAAATCCCCTCTCTTAATTAAATATTTTTTTTAACCGGTACTGTTCTTCTCTGGAGCCGTCGTAAATGGACAGATAATCCATTACATAGCGATTATTATTATCATTATACGTTATTTCCCATAAAGGTTCATCATTTTCCAATGCAGGATTGATTTTTATGAATTCGCATCCATTGCATTGTGCTTGCCATTGGTCCAAAATCGCTTCCTCTGACATTATTTCTGTTCTGTCAATGGTTGTCAGCTCTTTTTCATTTCCTGCAAGAGGATAGAAAATCAGCTTCTCTTCATTCTCATCATTTTCACCAAATACAATATGGTAAGCTTCGGAACCATTATATTGCTCAACCTTCTCAATTTCTGTAATGGCGGTCTGGTTAAGAATCTGCCGGGAAGTTTCCGCAAATTCTGCAGTTTTGCTACCGTAAATTTCATTATATAAGTATACAGCATAGATGCTGCAAGCTAAAATAATTACCACGATGCTGACAAAACTCCATAATAACCAATTGGATTTTGAACTATGCATATAATTTATCCACCATTATTATATGTCCACTAAGAGATGAATATTGGAGCTTAAACAATATAATTTCTCCATTATACATATTCATCTGCCTCCCTCCAAATTTTAGTGCTTCTTGTTTTATCAATTTTTACTATACATAGCTGGTGACAGTATGTAAATAATAAATATAAGTCAAATGGATGAAAGAAGGATGATTGTATCGTCTGCTTTCTGATTAGTTTGGCAAAAATTTCCCTGACCCACACACATCATATCTGTCTTAACTGCTGATGCAGCATTTTGCATCAGTAGTTTTTTCCGTTTGAATCGTATTTTTCAAAACCATTCTTCTGCTTTATTTAACAGCATTTTTGTGGAATCAAAGGATAATGGCACGTCAGGAATGGAGTCAGTAAAATATTTTCCATATTTTGTTTTTATGATTCGTGCGTCACAGACAAAGACGATCCCTCTGTCACTTGAGGAGCGGATCAACCGACCAAATCCCTGCTTGAATTTAATCACTGCATTTGGTAATGATAATTCCATAAATGCATTTTTACCATTCTCTTTCATTAATTGTGATTTTGCTTCAAAAACTGGATGGTTCGGTGGCTGGAACGGAAGTCTGACAATCATCAGACATGAGAGGTCCTCCCCGGGAATATCGACCCCTTCCCAAAAAGAACTCGTACCGAGCAATATCGCCTGGTCAAATGTCTGGAAGTTCTTTTTCAGTCTGGATCTGCTTCCACTCGTTATGCCCTGCCCAATAAGTATAAATTCATTATCATGGATAATTTCCTTTAATAATGTGTAAGATTTTTTCAGCATATCATAAGATGTGAATAAAACGAGCATTCTTCCTCTCGTTATTTCGGCAAGGGAAATGATCGCTTCACACGTTGCATAAATAAAATCATCCATATTTCCGTATTTTATATCTGGAAAATCATTAGGGATCAGTAACTGAACCTGGTCGTTGTATGAAAATGGTGAATCTATTTTTTTAGTAATCAGCCTCTCTGCTCTCAACCCAAGTCTTTTTTGAATAAATTCAAAGGAATTTCTCATTGTCAGTGTTGCACTTGTCATGATCACGCTTTTTTTGCTCTGAAAGAAGTCACTGGCCAGCAATCCAGATATATCTGCTGGCTCACTGTATAAATAGACAGCATTTTTCGTTCCTTTTGTATCGATTTCAATCCATTTTACTTGGGGTACATTTCCATCCAGGAAAAATAACTGTTCAAACCCGTCAATGAAATTTTGGAAAATACCTGTCATGGAAAGCAAATCTTCCCTATCATGCTTGTCCAGTCTTTTCTCTTTGTTCAGATGCTCTTCTAGGAGTGCAAGGATATGGATAAGATCCCTTAAATAAAATGTCACTCTGGAGGACATTTCCTTTACAATCGGCCAGGTTGTGTCATCTTCCTTATCTTCTGCAAAACGGTATTGAAGCCTACCGATATCACTTAATGATTTACTTTTTTTGTGCTGTGCAACAACATACTGATAAAGCGTCTGGAATAAGTCGTCCACTTCGTATTTGGCTTTGTCAAATAAATCATCCCATTTTTCAATTGGGATATCTTCCGCTGTCATTCCATAGTTTTCAACAATCTTGCCAATCATTTTCCCATCATCCGAATGTCCAATCTGGTTAAAAAGAAACTGTATATTGACATAATCCATTTTCAGACCATAGTGGTGTGAGGCAGTTTCTTCAAAATGGTGTGCCTCGTCAATAATCACTTTTTCGTAGCCCGGTAAGAATTGGTAGTCATTAAACATATCTGTACAAAGTAATGCATGATTTGTAATGATGAGATCCGCTTTTTGAGCTTTTCTTCTAGCTCTCTGGTAAAAAGATCTGGAAAACCAAGGTGACTGAGGATCTACATTACTCTCGGTATCCGAAGAAATCTTTCTGTAAAAGAAATAACCGCTTGTAGGTAACTGTACCTCATCAATATCTCCGGTATCTGTCTCCGTGATCCAAACGAGCAGTATTGCTTTCGTTAATGCCGTATCATAATTGTCTGAATGGGAAATATTCAATTCATGTGCAAATTTTTCCAGACTTATATAATGGCTTTTCCCTTTTAACAATGCTACTTTAAAGGAAATGTCCGTTAGTTTTCTTACGGACGGAATTTCCTCTTCAAGTAATTGGCTTTGTAATTGAGTCGTGTACGTGCTTATGATGACCTTCTGTTCCTTTTTTACCGCTTCATATACTGCCGGAAGCAAATAGGCCAGAGACTTCCCTGTGCCCGTTTCAGCTTCAATCAATGCATGACTTGACGATTGAAAGGAGTCGTAAATGATTTCAGACATTTCCCGCTGTCCTGCACGCTTCTCATAGTTGGTAAATCGCTGTTGCATGGAACCGCCTTTTTCGTATATTCCATCCAAATATTCACCAAAAGATGATTCCATTATATTCTTTTCTTTCACTGATTCGTCTGTCTTTTTGAAAGCGATCCCTTGATAGGATGTTATATCGTTCTGTTCTGCTGTGGTAAAAGCCAATTCATCCAACCTGTCTGATAATATGTCTCGAATGTCAGATATAAAAAGCCGTTCGAGCTTCAATAGCTGATCAATCGTCTCATATGGGAGTGATTCCAGTTTTTTCTTTAATTCCAAAAATAATTTAGCAGTTACAAATGCATCTGAAAGTGCCCGATGAGGGTCTTCGTGGTGAATATCCAAGTATTCTGCAAGCTGTCCCAGTTTATAGCTTGGCGCTTTAGGAAAGAGAATTCTTGCTAACTCGACTGTATCCAATACAGGATTTTGCAGCCTCTCTTTGCCGTTTGCCGCAAGCTCGGCATTAAGAAAGCCAAGGTCGAATGAAACATTATGAGCAATAAGGTAACTGTCTTTAAATAACTCGGTGATTTTGTCTGCTTTTTCATAAAATAAAGGGGCCCCTGCCACGTCCTTATCAGATATTCCAGTCAAGTTGGAAATAAATGGTGGAATTGATTTACTTGGATTCAATAAGGTCGTACGGGTATCTGTAATCACACCATTTTCAATAACAACGATGCCGACTTCAATTATTTTATCATTCCTGGATGGTGAGTGCCCTGTTGTTTCAAGATCAACCACCACAAATTTATCCATCTTTTCCACCTTGCTTTCTGATACACGCTATCTCTATGGTTAATAGTAATATTTTAAACAATGTACATCGGGTTGAGCAACCTTCAAACCAAAATAGAATTTATCCCTCAGTATGATATGAAATCCTGTTGATGTGCAGTCAATGCTACATCAACGGCAGGGAACCTATTTATAATCAAATGGCACCTATCTTCAGAACCAGTCAATCTCAGCAGAATAAAGTTTTACTGGCTTCCCTTCTATGGATTCGGTCAAAAGGGCTCCCTCGTCGGAAATTCCGAGGAATTTTCCTTCCCATTGATCGGAGAACGTTTGTATCTTTATATTTTCACCAATTTTGAATCCAAAATGCTCCCATTTCTCTTTAATTGGATGGAATCCATTTTTCATGTACAAATCATAGGAAGTTTCAAAAGCTGTCAGCAATCTTTGAATAATCGTTTTAATGGACCATTCTTTGCCGGTTTCTATTTTCAAGGAAGTGGCCTTCATCTGGATATCTTCGCTCAAATCCTCGATGGAATGATTGATATTTAAGCCTATGCCTATCAAAATATACTGAATCCGGTCCTGCTCTGCCTGCATTTCAGTCAAAATACCGGCAGTCTTCTTTTGGTTCAGCAATATATCATTTGGCCATTTAATAAGGGGTTCGACACCCTCAAAGGAATTCAGTACATCTGCAAGGACAGTCGCTGTCAATAAAGTTAATTGAGATGCATGATTTGGTGGCATTTCAGGTCTTAAGATGATGCTTAGCCATATTCCCTTCTCTTTGGAAGAATGCCACGTCCGGCTCATCCTCCCTCTCCCATTAGTTTGCTCATCCGCAACCACAATTGTACCATGTGGTGCGTTTTCCCTTGCTGCCCGATGTGCGATCGTTTGTGTGGACTCGACGGAATGCTTATGTATGACGGTTTTTGCGATCCATTTCGACTCCAGGCCCCACTTTATCGTATTACTGCTTAATTTATCAGGGTACTCTTTAATCCGATATCCCTTTCTTGGTTTCGCTTCGATTTCGTAACCGTCTTTTCCAAGATCCTTCATATGCTTCCAAACAGCGTTCCTTGATATGTTTAACGATTCGGATAATGCTTGTCCGGAAATGAACTTATCTTCATTCTCGGCTAGCAAATTTATTAATCGATCTCGGGTGGATTCCATTTTATCCAATCCTTTATCTCTTTTTTATTGTTAATTAATCTGCCGGAAACAACTTCTTTTTCAATTCGTTTCAGTAGATGATTCAGCCATGGCCCTTTTTGTTTTTCCGGAAATAATTCGACGATGTCATAACCGTTAATCATCAATTCGCTTTTATTTTTTATTACCAGCTGGTCTTCTATTTTTATCAACTCGTGTATGTTGATTGCTGAATGATCCAGTATATTGACTAATCGGCAAAAGCCGGCATAGAACTCCGGGCTTAGTCGATATACAAGCCATGGATCCATTTCTTTGGTTTTGAAATACTTGTATGCCTGCACAAGCTGAAGGGCCTCCAGCTTTATTTTATTGGAACATTTCCAGCTGCTTACCCAATGTTTTACCGACACCTCAGGATGAAGGATGTGAAATAGAGCAATTACTTCCCCGAATGATTTTAACGGTTTAATTGTAGATGGAATGGAATGTATGATATCAGGATAATCTCGCATGACCGGTAGGAATTTTCCAATCTCCAGCTCTTTTAAATAGCTGATCCCGGAGGAAATATAATCTCCGGCAAAAAGTTTTGTAAATTCATTCGTAATACGTTCTACTGCGAGATTCTCGATTTCCTCCCTGAGAGCAGCCATTTCCTCCAATGTTTTCGATTGAATGGTAAATCCTAGCTGACTGGAAAATCGAAGCGCTCTGATGATGCGTAAAGGGTCTTCCGAAAAACGCTCATAGCCATTTCCAACAGTCCGGATTATCTGATGGTCAATATCATCTCTGCCGCCAAACAAATCGATGATATTTCCATTCAGATCCATAGCCAGTGCATTGATCGTAAAGTCACGTCTTTCGAGATCTTTATCAATCTCATCAATGAACTGGACAGTATCAGGATGTCGTTGATCCGTATAGTCGCCATCTACACGAAAGGTGGTTACTTCATAGGATTCCTTGCCATGTCTTACGATGACAGTACCGTGCTCAATGCCCACAGGGATCACTTTGGGAAAAATCTCCTGAATGTATTCCGGGGCTGCTGAAGTAGCAATGTCTATATCTCCCAATGGACGGCCCAGCAGCAAATCACGTACACAACCACCGACAAAATATGCCTTATGGTTGTGTTTTTCGATATGTTCAAGTACGGGTCTCGCCATTAAAAAGGGCTTTGGTAACATACAAAATCACCATTTTCTTTCTGATTGCTTGTTTATAACTTTATCATAAAGCTGTACATACTCATTAACAATCTTACGGGATTCAAAGCTTTCCTTGCTGTGCTCCAATGCATTTTCTGAGAATTGATTCAACAATCGGTCGTCTCGTAATAACTGTAAGGCATATTTGACCGTAGCATCTATATCTCCCAACTCAACAATATATCCGGTTTCCTCATGTCTGATAACTTCTGGGATTCCTCCAATATTCGTCCCAATACACGGAACGCCGCATGCCATTGCTTCCAAGAGCACCAGCCCGAAGCTTTCCTTCTCCGATAATAACAATTTCAGATCTGCAATCGACAATAGTTCACTGATATTGTTCTGCTTGCCAAGAAAAAGCACTTCTTCTTGAATATTCAATTTTTCAGTGAGCTGTAGCAAATCCGAATATTCCGGACCATCTCCAATAAGAAGAAGCTTGCTTTTTACTTGTTTTCTAATTTCATTAAAGGAATAGATGATGTCTTGTACACGTTTTACTTTACGGAAATTGGATATATGTATAAGAACTTTTTCACTGTCTTTAATTCCGTATTGTTCCTTGAGTGATGGAATACTTTTTTTATGGTATTCCGCTTCGTTGACGAAATTATAGATGACGGATATTTCTTTTTTCAGATCCAGCATTTGCTCTGTCTGATGAACAAGACTGCTGGAAACAGCTGTCACGGCATCTGATTTCTCTATGCCGTGTTTGATTATTTTTTTGAAAGTATGATCAATACCAAGTACCGTAATATCCGTCCCATGAAGTGTAGTTACTATCTTTACATCATGTTCGGCGATATCTTTAGCCAATATGGCACAAATAGCATGTGGCATTGCATAATGTACGTGCAGAATGTCCAGTTTCTCCCGATCAATCACTTCAGCCATCTTTGCTGCAAGAGCAAGGTCGTATGGCGGAAATTGAAAAACGGGATAATGGTTTAATTCTACTTCATGATAAAAGATCTTCGGGTGAATCTTATTCAGACGAAAAGGGATACTGGAGGTTATAAAGTGAATTTCATTTCCCTGTTCTGCAAGTAGCATACCCAGTTCTGTAGCGATGACCCCTGAGCCGCCTACAGTTGGATAGCATGTAATTCCTATTTTTTTCACCTGTTCCCTTCTTTCTGCTGTCTTTCTTTAATAACTTCTCTCCATTTTAAATCACCACGTTCAAGCCCGAGAAGAAATATCTCCGATGCAGCAATATTTGTCGCGAGCGGTATTTGATATACATCACATAACCGCATCAGTGCACTCACGTCAGGTTCGTGAGGCTGCGCGGTCAATGGGTCACGGAAGAAAATGATCATGTCCATTTCATTAGTGGCGATCATTGCCCCTATCTGCTGATCTCCCCCAAGTGGCCCCGACTTAAATCGAAATATGTTTAATCCGGTTGCTTTTGTTATTAATTTTCCCGTCGTTCCCGTAGCATACAATTGATGCTCCTCTAGTATGTGGGAATATGCAAGACTGAAATTTATCATGTCTTCTTTCTTTTTGTCGTGTGCAATCAGAGCAATATTCATAGATACCTTCCTTTATCATAACTCAGCAGTATTTTTAATAAAATAAGAAAGTGTAAATGTTGGCAGCAATTAATGTTTAGACATAACCAGCCACGTCCAGCTCCTTGGAATGCATGAACGATAGGAGACTATTTATAAGATATTCTCCAGCCCATAAGCGAGTTCGTTCATATCCATGACTTTAAAGACGGATAATTTGATTCCTTCCATAAAGGAGTCACGATTTAATGAATCATGCTTAATGGATAAAGTCTGACCGGAGCTGCCGAAAACTACCTCCTGATGTGCGACAAGGCCAGGCAACCGTACACTGTGGATTCGCATGCCATCCATTTCACCGCCACGGGAGCCTCTAATTGTTTCCTCTTCATCAGGATGACCTTGGTTTTTATGGCTTCTTGTTTCCATGATCATTTCTGCTGTTTTTTTGGCTGTGCCCGATGGAGCATCCAATTTTTTGTCATGGTGCTTCTCTATAATTTCTACATCGGAAAAGTACTTTCCTGCCATTTGTGAAAACTTCATCATCAAAACAGCTCCAATAGCAAAATTAGGAGCTATGATGCAACCCGTGTTTTTCGCCTTCGCTAACTGTGAAAGCTCGATAATCTGTTCATCGGTAAACCCGGTAGTCCCTACCACTGGTCTGATGTTGTTATCCAATGCCGTTTTCGTATGATGATATCCAAACTCGGGAACGGTGAGGTCGATAAAAATGTCTGCTTTTACTTGCTTAAAGCATTTATCGATATCCTCATAAACAGGTACGTTCATATCTGGCAGTCCTTCTATGTCTTTTAATTGTTGACCGTTATATTTTCTGTCGATGCACGCTACCAATTTAAAATCAGGTTCATTTTTTACCATTTTTACTGCTTCAGATCCCATTCTTCCTCGTGGGCCTGCCAATATAATATTTATTGCCATTCTTATTGTCTCCTTTAATCTTTTCGGGTCCAGCGTTCCTTGTCCCTTGTTTCAATTTTGTTTATTGCAATGTCAAACGATTCTGAGAGATCAATTTCAAGCGAATTGGCGAAACAGGATAGCACAAAAATAATGTCCCCCAATTCCTCCTCAATTGTCTTTTCTTTCTCAGTAGATTTTTTTGGTTTTTCTCCGTAGTAATGGTTTACCTCTCTGGCCAATTCTCCAATCTCTTCCGTCAATCTTGCCATTAAAGACAAAGGAGAAAAGTAACCTTCCTTATACTGCGAAATATAGTCGTCAACTCTTTTTTGAATTTCTTTGGTATCATATACTGGTGTATCGATAGGTAATACCTCTCTTCTATCCTTTTCTCTTATCCATGTTAGCGAAAAGGAGTTGCTTTGACAAATTTTTAATACAGGAATAATAAAATTGTTCTTATAAAATTTATTATCTATAATGGATTTAATTGGAAAATAGAATATGAACGGCATAAAAGGGTATAGACAATCGTCAGGAGGCATTACATATGATATATGGAATGAAACTAAGAAATATCTTTTTCATTTTACTCGGCTCTGCGATATTTTCTTTTGGTATTGTTCATTTTAATATGCAAAACAATCTAGGGGAAGGCGGTTTTACTGGTATTACACTGTTGCTTTACTTTCTGTGGAATTGGGATCCTGCTATTACAAATATCATTCTGAACATACCGGTTTTCTTTGTAGGATGGAAGTTTCTGGGGAGAAGTACCTTTTTGTATACGATTATTGGAACTATCGCTGTGTCCATATTTTTAAGGATCTTCCAGTCATATCAATTTTTCATTCCTCTGGAAAACGATATGACACTGGTTGCCCTCTTTGCGGGGGTTTTTATCGGAGTCGGGCTAGGAATTATATTTCGATTCGGCGGCACAACCGGTGGCGTGGATATTATAGCAAGGCTTGTAAATAAATATGTCGGCTGGAGTATGGGCCGTACAATGTTCCTATTTGATTTTATTGTCATCGCAACTTCCGTTTTTGTTATTCTCGACCTTGTGGAAGGTATGTACACATTGGTGGCTGTTTATGTGGGAGCACGAGTGATTGATTTTCTTCAGGAAGGAGCTTATTCAGCTAAAGGAGCAACAATCATATCGTGTAAAAGCAATGAGATTTCTGAGAGGATTCTTTCATCGATGGATCGTGGAGTCACTATACTGGATGGTCGAGGAAGTTATTCAGGTGAGAAAAGAGATGTTCTCTATTGTGTTGTAGCAAGAAATGAAATTGTGAAGCTGAAGAGCATTATTAACACGATTGACCCACATGCATTTGTAGCAGTTACAACTGCACACGATGTCATGGGAGAAGGTTTTACACTCGATGAAAATAAAAACCCAATAAATGATTAATCATATAAAAGAACAAATGAAAAGGGATGACATAGGGTCATCCCTTTAAACTATTCTCTGCTTGCAAGGTAAATCAAAATAAATCTGACCAATTCAGCTACAGCAACTAGAGCAGCTGCGACATATGTCAATGCTGCCGCATTGAGAACTTTTTTTGTGTCTCTTTCTTCGTTATTCCGTATTACACCGGCTGATACCAACTGAGACATCGCACGATTGGATGCATCAAACTCTACAGGGAGTGTTACAAGCTGGAATAAAACAGCGGCTGACATAAAGATAATACCGAAAAGGAACAAGTTCATTGCACCCATAAGCATACCTGCTATGATTAAAAAGAAAGAGATGTTTGATCCAAAGTTTGCAATTGGCACCAAAGCACTTCTGAATTTCAAAAACACATATTCCTGCTGATCTTGAATAGCGTGTCCGACTTCATGGGCCGCTACAGCGGAGGAAGCCATTGAGCGTCCATGATAAATGCCTTCAGAAAGCTTGATCACTTTTTTCCTTGGATCATAGTGATCGGTTAAAGTACCTTTTGTTTGTCCGATTTGTACATCATATAATCCATTTTCATCCAATATTTTACGGGCAACCTCTGCCCCAGTCATAGAAGAAGATGTTGGTCGTTTTGAGAACTTTGTATATGTGCTTTTCACTTTAGCCTGTGCCCACATTGGTATGATCAGCAACAAAGCTATATAAATCAGGTAACTGCCTAAACCCATTTCCATTCCTCCATTATTTTGTTTATCTAAGGTCAATTTTAGTCAAATTCCTGTATTTAGTCAACTGATTTGTCCTTTTTCGCCTCTTCTTTTGATTTCACTTCTGCATTATATTTTTTCCAGCTTACATAAGATAATGTACAAATTATAGAACCTCCAACAATAGAAGCTGTCCAAATAAGCATCGTAATATCCATATTGTTTTTCTCTTCTAACACTTCGGTATTATTGATGGTGCTTGCCTCGGCCAAAATGGAACCGAATTGGATATAAATTAAAATCCCTATGAGTGCTGCTGTTGTGATCTGAACAAGAAGTCTTCTTCTGTTTACCATAGAGATCACCTCATATACTTGTTATTATTCAAGTGTATGATGAAATAACGCAGCATATAACAGTAACTTAATATTCCCTTTTTCGCAAAATAAGAAAATATAAATTTTTGGCAGCAATTAATCTTTACACATAAACAGCCACGTCCAGCTCCGGTTCCTAGAAACTCCTGTCATAAGCAAAGGACATTCCAAGAGCCAAACCCTTGCGCTTTCCAGTCCCTTGCTAGCATTGAGTTTCTGATCAGTCACCTCCGCTTTTGATCGATGGTCAACCAATAAGCTATAAAAATAGACAGTATGCTCAGCCAAAAGGTGAAATAACCAATTTCACTCATATAATTATTTAGTGAAGAATAAGATGGCATCATCCCAAATAAATAATCAATGACATCATTATGAAGTGTCCATATCGAAGCAACTACAATATGACGTAATTTGATTTTGTAAAAAGGAGCGTAAAGCAGCCCCTGAATGGCCATTCCAGCATGAGAAGCCATGAGCATATACCCCTGCCATCCTAAAGATCCTTCCACAATCAATGTGAGCAGATTCATCACCACTGCCCATGTGCCGTATTTAAATAAGGTAATTAGAGAAAGTGCTTCAATATAAGGAAGGTTTCTGCCAAACAGGAAAAACAATAAAAAAATTGTAAAGAATAAACTCGCCGTAGGACTATCCGGCACAAAAACCAAAAATATGTCTGGTGTAATGGCAAGTTGCCCCTTATACCAATAATAACCATAGATTGTACCAAAGAAATTAATCAGGAATAGTAAAAAAACGAATTTTTTGTCCTGGAGTATGTATTTGATCATTATTTTTATCCTTTCTTACTTGCATAAGTGCAACTACGGTATTCGCCCAAAGGCTCGGCGTATGCCAAGTTTTCTAATATGACTATGTAAAAACACCTTCACCAGCATAGATGGTAAAGGTGTTTTAGTAAATTATTCTGCGGATTCATTAACGGTAATAATAAAGTCAACTAACTGTTCGAGCTCTTCATCAGATCCCTGGAACTGGTCAGGTGGCATAGAGCCAATACCGTTTACTGCAATATCAGCAATTTCTTCAGCCGAAAGGTCTAATCCAACAAGTGAAGGACCTGCTCCACCTTCCAATTCAGCGCCATGACATGCGAGGCAGCTGTTTTCATAGGAAGCATAGCCAGGATGCTCTGTGTCGATGTCGACTTCAGCTGTCGGAACTGGCTTGTTCGCTTCTGCACGGCCTTCCCAATCAACATGTGCTGCGGAAGTATACGTTAACCAGATTACTGACACCAATCCTAGCAGCATCATTCCAACAGCAACAGGACGTTGATGCGGCCTGCGTCCAGGACCATTGTCCAGGAATGGTGCAAGCAGGAGTGCACCAAATGCGATTCCCGGTAGAATCAGGATACCCATAAGCGTCCAGTCTCCACTTGCAAATTCATATTTTAATAGTTCGTACAGAAATAAGAAGTACCAATCTGGCAGAGGTATATAAGCTGCATCTGTTGGATCAGCCATCCCTTCAAGTGGTGATGGATGAGCTAATGTCAAACATAAAAACCCAACTAGAAAGACTGCACCAGCCAACCATTCTTTTAATAAAAAGTTGGGCCAAAAAGCTTCTGTCCTTCCAGGATACTCAGAATAATCTTTCGGTATATTTGGTTTCCTTTCAGCAGAGATACGTGAATCTCCGACAAATTTCATACCTTTACCCTTATGCATCACTTGCCCTCCTTTCTATAGTGGTCCGGATATACCTTGTCTGCGAATTAAGATAAAGTGTACTGCCAATAGTGCAAATAATGCTGCCGGCAGGAAGAATACATGGATTGCAAAGAATCGGGTCAATGTCTGTGCACCGACAATTGTTGCATCTCCAGCCAATAATGTTTTTAATTGCATTCCGATAAACGGAACCTGTTCAGCAATTTCCAGTCCAACCTGTGTTGCGAAATAAGCTTTGTTGTCCCAAGGTAATAGATAACCAGTAAAACCTAAACCGAGCATTACGAAAAAGATCAGCACTCCAACTACCCAGTTAAGTTCACGTGGTTTTTTATAAGCACCTTGGAAGAATACGCGTAACGTATGTAATAATAGCATTACAATAACAACACTGGCGCCCCAATGGTGCATTCCCCTTACTATTTGTCCATGAGCTACCTCAGTTTGCAAATAATAAACGGACTGCCAGGCATTTTCAATATCCGGAACATAGTACATTGTCAGAAACATTCCGGAAAGGATTTGAATTACTACAACGAAAAAGGTTAATCCCCCGAAGCAGTAAACAAACGCAGAAAAATGATGGGCCGGGTTAACATGCTCTGGAACTTCATGATCGGCAATATCCCGCCATATCGGCGTAATATCTATACGATCATCAATCCAATCATATATTTTCTGTAACATAAATCATTACGCCTCCCCTCGTGGTCTCGCATCGCCCAGGAATAACATGCCATCCCTGACTTCCTGCTCATATTCATCCAATGGAGCTAATGGTGGTGTACCAGGAACATTGGTCCCATCCTTGTAATAGCGTCCATCATGACATGGGCAGAAATACTCGTTTGGATGCTGTTCACTGCCTTCCCATGAAACAACACAACCTAAGTGTTTACAAATTGGGGAAAAAGCTACAATTTCATCATCGTCATTTCGATAAACCCATGCAGAGCGATTAACTTCAGATTCATACCAGCCATCTACCTGGTTAACGCTCCAATCAATTCGCTGAGGCTCTGAAGTAATATCTTCAACAGCTAAACCTACGTTTGCAAGATCACCTGCTGAGGAATCCTTCAGGACAGGATCGACCGCCATTCTTATCGGAGAAATAAGCAGGCCGGCTGCCATAAACCCCCCTACCCCTGTAAGCGTATAGTTTAGAAACTGTCTACGGGATACTTGCTGTTTTTCATCACTCATGATTTTCCCCCCTCTTTACATTAATCACGGACTTATGCAATTTATTTCAGATTACTAGGACAATACAATGATAGCGCAATCTTTTTATTCGGTCAATCTAAAACCATATTCAGTGGCAAAAGATTAGACAAATTTCTGGATTTTTTGATTGAATCCGTCACATTATTGCCAGTAAGAACGAATCAATTCAGCAGTCTGTCCTACTTGGTCACGAATTATACGGTGCATTTCTTTTGAGTTTATTTCCCCTGCCTGTACAGCCGGAATCCATAAAAGATTGTCGTTTATATCCTTCTCATGCTTCTTCCAGCCTGAATCAAAGGTTATGTGTACGATTTGTGAAAACGGCTGCTCTTTCATATCCTCAGCCCACATTTTCAGGCGGTGGATCTCCGTGTTTTTATCTGCTGAATTTAAGTAATGATAGCTCGGTGCAAGCATGATTCTTCCTGTCAGCTCTTTCTCAATTTCATTTGCCAGAATATGCATCACCTCAGCTTGAGAGGCATATTTTTCAGCCTGATCATCTTTGGAAAGCTGGATAGGGATTAATGGCAAGAGAATCGTATCTATATATTCTTTAGCTTGTACATATTGCTGGAGATCATCTTTTCTCCATTTCATCGGTCATCTTCCTTTCATGGCTTTTTACTTGTTGCTTACATATTGTCCCATTCATAAATCTTATCTTATATAGGCAAAAAAAATCAACCTGTTCCTACTTATGGTCAGGCTGATTGAAATTTGATGATTTTAACTCGTTTAATCTATCTGTCAGACGCTGGAATTCTTCCAGATTCATGTCATCGAGGGCACGGTCGATTTCCGTCAGTAAGCTATTTTTTTTATATTCATATAGTGAATGACTCAGTATTTGATTGGCAAGGTCTTTATCATGATTCGTTATATAGTAGTCCACAGGAATAAAAGGATTTTCTTCAAGGACGGATGCATAGTATGAATGCTGATTTGATTTTTTGAAATTTAATTGCAAATATAAAGGTTCATTCTGGTTCAGTCTGATCTCATGGAAAGATTTTTCAGCATCTGTCGTAACAAGGTGGTTTTTATAAAAGCGAAAAGGTACTTCTTCTGAACAGTGACTGGTCATCATGATTCCTCTTGGACAATATTTCACATCTCTGACAAAATGGACATTTGCCAGCAGCTCATTGTGGTTGACAAGGTAGTTAAGTATCCATACACTTTCACGTTTTTTCAGACGATAATGATTCAGGAACCACTGGATGAAGCTTTTTTTGTCCTTCGCTGTTACAGGAGATATCATCGTTTTCCCCCCTTCTTAAATTACAAGATACTATTGATCCCATTCATACGTTTGTTTTAAACGGCTCAGATATGCTTCAGCATCTTCATCGAGAGGTTGCAGTGAACAATAGGACTCAAAGATCGGTATGGCATCTTTAATCCTGCCCTCTTCAGTTAGGAAGTAACCGTATTCCTTTAGGAAATCACTATCCTGATTTAAACTATTATATGCTTCACGGTAGTATTTTAATGCCTCCTCAAACCATTCATTTTCATTAAATGCCCGAGCAAGTTCCCAATCATATAATGGGTCATCTGCACCGGTTTTTTTAATTTCCAATAACAATTCGCTTATTTTCGAAAAGCTTCCGTTCTTTTTGAAAAGCTCAACCGAAAAGAGAACGGCCTCTTTGTAATCGGGATCAAGTGCAATTGCTTCACGAATGAATTTTTCACTTTCGTCATCCTGTCCCAATTGATGGGCGACAGAACCAGCTATAAAATATAACTCCTTATTAAAAGCATCTCTTTCAATTCCTTTTTTAGCTATCTCAAGTGCCTCTTCAACCAAACCCTCGCCCTCATATGCTTTGGCGAGTTGATAATAGACAGTATGATAATCTTCATCGATTTCCAGAACATGTTCCCAGGCCTTGATGGCAATATCTGTTCTATCTGCCTGGTATGCTGTTACCCCATGCTTAAAAAACTTATCGGCATTTTCGTTTCCGTCTTCTTTAAAATAGGTCAGTGCCTTTTCATATTCCCCTGCTGCTGCATAAGATTCACCGAGCCGGTCATCCAATGAAATGTGGCCGACTTCATTTTGGTTGTTTTTCACTTTTTCGTAATAGGTAATTGCTTTCACATATTCGCCAATGGAAAAATACAATTCCCCTAGCGCAAAATCGATTACAACCTCATTTGGTGACAGTTGCTTGGCTGTGAGCAACTTTTGTTCAGATACCTCAAATAATCCTTGTGCCTGATATAAATCTGCAAGTTGAACAAGCGCTTGTATATAAGCCGGATCATCTCTTTCAATCTCATTCAGCAGCGTGATTGCCGGTTCGTCCTCTTCCAACTCGATAAATATATCGGCAAGGGAGATTTTAAGATCGTTTTCTTCAGGAAATTGCTGGAGTAATTCTTCTAATATCAGTCGGGCTTCCTGAAGAAATCCCCATTGCATGTAAAGTTCCGCTATCGTATATTTTTCATCAACATTTGCTTTTGTCAAATAGTTATCAAGCAGGTTGATTGCTTTCTCGGTTTGATTGTTTTCTACTAGCTGTACTGCTTCCATAATGGTGTCCATAATGAACATCCTCTCTAAAACTGCAAAATATAACTGTTGTCAGCTTTAATAATACCGAAAACGGGGTGTTAGTTCAAATTTGCGAATTAAAAAGAATCTGCAGGCTTGCAGATTCTTTAATAAGGTAAGTACTAAGTTATTTCAGTGATTTCAGGTCCTTGAAAAAATCAGGGTAGGAAATGGAAATACAGGATATATCGTCTATTATTACATCATCTGCCGTTATTAATGAAGCGATGGCTCCCATCATGGCGATGCGATGGTCGTCGTAGGAGGAAATGCTGCCACCATTCAGCTTGGTTTTCCCTTCTATAACCATACCATCCTCTGTTGGTGTGATATTTGCGCCCAACGTATTTAAAACATCGCAGACAGCAGTTATCCTATCCGTTTCTTTGACTCGGAGCTCTTCTGCATCTTTAATGATTGTCGTTCCTTCAGCCTGACTGGCAAGCAAGGCAATGACAGGTATTTCATCAATTAACCTTGGAATGATTTCACCTTCAATGGTTATTCCTTTTAATGAGTGATAGGAAATTTGGATGTCACCTATCAATTCCCCGCTGACAGTTCGTTCATTTTCGATTGCTATATTTGCCCCCATTTTTTGAAGCACTTCGATTATTCCGTTTCTTGTCTCGTTTAACCCGGTGTTTTTCAGACGAAGTTTACTGCCAGGAACAATAGCTCCAGCAACAAGAAAGAAAGCTGCAGATGAAATATCACCCGGAACATGGACATTTGTTGCCTTCAATTGGTTTTTTCCTGTAATGACAGTCGTATACCCATCGGAAGTAATATCAGCACCAAAAGCTTTAAGCATATTCTCTGTGTGATTCCTTGTAGGAGTTTGTTCGGTCACCCTCGTTTCCCCTTCAGCCAGGAGGCCGGCCAAAAGGATTGCGGACTTGACCTGTGCACTTTTAACCGGCAAGGTATAGTCAATACATTTGAGTTTACTTCCTTTTACTGATAAAGGAAGTAAATTTCCGCTATTTCTTCCATCTATATTTGCTCCCATTTGCCTTAATGGGTTGACAACACGATTCATTGGCCGTCTTGACAACGAATCATCACCAAAGACGGTTGTAAAGAATGGCAGTCCGGAAAGTATTCCGAGCATAAGCCTTGTTGTTGTCCCTGAATTACCGAAATTTAAAGGCTGTTTCGGTTCGGACAAAGCAGATATTCCATTACTTTCAATGACAAGACTTTCCCCATCCTCTTGTATAGTCACTCCCATTTCACGAAAAGCATTTACGGTTCTCATACAATCTTCCCCATCTAAAAAATGGGTGACTTTTGTAGTTCCCTGAGCAAGAGAGCCGAAAATTACTGCACGATGGGAAATCGATTTATCACCTGGAATATTGATTTCGCCGGACAAAGCCTGATTAAAAGGTTTAAGTACTTTTTCGTTCACTGTAACCACTCCTTTACCACCGTTTTCTATTGTTGGATCATTGTTTCATAACCTTTGCTTTTCAATAATGTTGAGCTTTTTAATTGGGCCTCTTTTGTATAGAAGCTCAATCTCAAGACCCCCATGATATCTTCCCGAACTTCAAGAATTTCGATGTTTTTAATACTGACATCTTCATCTGCAAGTAATTGAACGACAGATGCAAGTGTCCCGGTCTGGTCACGGATATCAACATACACATCGTAAAAGGAAGGGATGGCCCCTTTTTCTGATTCGGCCAGCCCATCACGATAAAGCTTTGCTCTTTCAAGGTATGTAATCATTTGTTCCTTCTGATCATTATCGAGCAGAACCTTCAAATCCTTCATTTCTGCAATCCACTCTTCCAGTAGAATAGACATCTTATTTCTATTGTGGTAGAAGATGTCCTGCCACATTTTAGGATTACTTGAAGCGATTCTTGTAATATCCCGAAATCCACCTGCAGCCAGCTTGGGTAAGAATGAATGGGTATTTTCCCATTTTTTTGCCTGGTGAACTAATGAGGAAGCAATTAGATGAGGGAAATGAGAAACCACTCCCGTCATTTCATCATGCTCATCCGGCTTCAAAACGACAAATTTGCTTTTGGTATTCATCAGAATTTCCTGTAAGGCTTTCACTTCAGCTTCACTGCTTTCCTTTACAGGGGAAAGCACATAGATCGCGTTTTCGAATAAATGGGCTTTCGCAGCCTGAACACCTTTCTTGTGAGAGCCTGCCATTGGATGACCGCCAATAAACGTGATCTTTTCATTGGTAAAATGTTTCGCTGCATCAATAATCGGACTTTTAACAGATGCTGTATCCGTGACAATCACATTCTTATAAAAGCGGATTGTATTTATTTCTTTCATCAAAGAAATTGTCTCGGAAATAGGAGCGGCCAATATAATAAAGTCTGCCTTCGATGCAGATTCAGCAAAATTTGTACTTGATTCATGAATGATCCCGTTTAATAGAGCGAATTGCAATGATTCCTTGTTGAGGTCATAACCTATAATATGATTTTTTTTTGCTGCTGCCATACTCTTAGCAAGAGATCCCCCAATCAATCCCAAGCCGGCAACGAGTATATTGACTTTTTCCATTATTGCACCTTCGCTTTTTCTTCATGAAATTTTAAAAGTAATTGCTGAAGTTCTTTCATATCTTCTTCTGTTCCAAGGGAGATTCTTACTGTATTTGGTATCCCAAGTAATTCACCTGGTCTGACAATAAATCCGTTTTCTATCAGATATTGAAAAACCTCCATTCCGCTCACGGGCGTGGAAACAAGTAAAAAGTTTGTTTCAGAATCATAATATGGCCACTTGATGCGATCCAGGAACGTTTCAAAAGAAGCTTTTACGGTTTTATTTTTTTCATAGGTATTCTCGATAAACGCTTGATCTCCAAGAGCGATGACGGCTGCTTTTTGGGCAATGGATGTAGTATTGAATGGACCTCTGACTTTATCCAACGTTGTTATAATGTCGCTGCTTGAGATTCCGTATCCGATACGGAGTCCCGCTAACCCATATGCTTTCGAAAACGTACGCATCGTGATCAGGTTCTCATAGTTATCCATATGGGATAAGGCATCTGGGTCTGCTTCCTTATCCATATATTCATAATAAGCTTCATCAAAAGCTACCAGCACGTGTTTTGGACATTTACTCATAAATGACAGAAAATCGTCTTTTGGAATAACTGCCCCGGTAGGATTATTGGGCGAACAAAGCCATACAATTTTCGTGCTTTCATCAATCGCTTCAAGCATACGATCCAAGTCATGGTAGCCATGTTCATCTGTTGGAATTTCTCTTACCGTTGCCCCTTCAATCAATGCATAATGCTTATATTGTGGAAAAGTTGGTGCAGCCATTACTACATTTGACCCGGGCTGCAGAAAAGAGCGGCAAAGTAATTGAATGACTTCTTCCGTACCACTCCCAAATATTAATTGGTTTGGTTGAATGTTTAATTTATCGCTTAAAGCCATTCTTACTTCCCCTGTATAACCATCCGGATAGATATTAAATTCTGGCAGTCCGTCAGAAAGGACGTCTTTTACCTGTTCTGAATAACCATATGGATTTTCATTTGAAGCGAGCTTTACGATATGATTCAATCCGAATTCTTCCTGTATTTCTTTTGTTTGTTTTCCCTGCTTATATGGGCTGAGTTGATTTAGAATAGGTTTGCCTTCCATAAGTTATTCTCCTTTATTCTTTACTAAATCAGGGCGTAATTTTACTGCATCATTATGAAAAACATGCTGGATGCTTTCCTGCGCTTCATTTGTATTTACGACCATCATTACGCGTATACATTTTGGCAGACTTCCAGGTACATCTATTTCTGCCATACACATAACAGGAACATAAGTCCATCCCTCGATTTCTCTAAGTGCTTTTGCAGGAAATCCTGCATTCAAATCTCTCGTTACAGAGATAAAAACATGGGAAATATCATTGGGTTCAATATTATTAATTTCCACCATTTCTTCAACCAGTTTTCTCGTGTTTTCCAGCATTTGATCTGCATTATTGTCTGAAACTGTCGTTGCTCCGCGTAGACCTCTAGTCATTTTCCCACCATCCTAACAATAAACGATTTTAAGTACTTATCAATATCAGAATCTTCCAGTTCCTTCACTACCGGAAGACCCACTTCTGTTAACAGGACCATTTGTATTCTGCTTTTAACTGATTTCTTATCCGATTTCATTTTATTGATAAGTCGCTCCGTATGATAATCGATACCGTGTAATGGATAGCGATTATTTTTTAACAAGTGCAATAGTTTTTCAAAAGGCAGTTCTTCATCAAATAACTGTTCACTGACATGAAGTGAAAACAACAGGCCAATGGCTACAGCTTCCCCGTGAGTGAGTTTCCCATAGCCCAGGTCGGATTCGAGAGCATGCCCCAGTGTATGGCCGAGATTCAAATGTTTGCGAACCCCGGACTCTCTCTCGTCCATTTCCACAATATGAGCTTTTATTTTAATTCCAAGCTCAAGGTGGTTCTTTAACTGAGTCTTTTTCACATTATAAATATCCGTTTTGAGTAAAGAACCGAAAAACTCACGATCGGCAATTAATGCTTCTTTAATCAGCTCGGCATACCCAGAACGTATTTCTCTCTCACTTAATGATCCCAACGTATCGATATCATAGATAACAGCTGCAGGTGGATAAAAATTACCAATAAGGTTTTTACCTAATTCATGGTTGATTGCCACCTTGCCTCCAACACTGCTGTCATGTGCGAGAATGGTTGTAGGCATCTGGATATAATCGATTCCCCGCATAAAGGTTGCTGCTGCAAAACCAGCCAGATCTCCAACGACCCCACCGCCAAGCGCGATTATTAATGACTGCCGATCCAAACCGTATTTTATTGCTTCCGTATGCAATTGATAATAGGTTTCTATATTTTTTGATTGCTCTCCCGCCTGGACAATTGATTTGAAGACGGGTTTACCAGGAAAATTTCTCAAGATATCATCCATATACAATGCTGCCACATTATCGTCGGAAACTACCAGAATCGATGAATAGTCTTTCTTTAAATACTCGTTTAATCGAAAACGAATAGATTCGCCGACCGTAATGTAGTAGGAATTTGTACTGGACTTCACGAAAATATCTTCCACTAAAAACACCTGATTTCTTCACGGTAGTCATCGATCGCTTTTTTAAGTAGTGAGAAACGGTCACTTGGAAACTGTTCCGTAATTGCTTTGGCAATTTCAAATGCGACTACATGCTCCATAACAACAGATGCAGCAGGTACAGCACAAGCGTCAGATCGTTCAACCGTTGCTTTGAATGGTTCCTTCGTTTCAATATCAACGCTTTGCAGTGGTTTTTTCATTAGGGTAGGAATTGGCTTCATGACCCCTTTTACAACAATAGGCATTCCGGTAGTCATGCCACCCTCAAAGCCTCCGAGTCTGTTGGATGTTCTATAGTACCCTGTTTCTTCATCCCAGGCGATTTCGTCATGGACTTGACTTCCAAACAGTTCTGCTGCCTGAAAACCGATACCAAATTCTACCCCTTTAAAAGCGTTAATGCTGATCACACTTCCGGCAATTCTGCTGTCAAGTTTGCGATCATAATGTACATAGGAACCGACACCGGCAGGCATCCCCTCAACATAGACCTCGCAGACTCCGCCAATTGAATCACCTTCGCTTTTAGCTTTATCAATGGCATCCATCATTTCCTGTTCTACATTTTGATCGAGTACCATAACAGGTGATTCCTGTGAAATTCTGATTCGCTCCTGGATGGTTAAGGATTCCTTTTCTTCAGCTCGAATACCGGCAATTTCTTTTACGTAGCCGCATACTTCGATCCCTAGTTGCTTTAACAATGTCTTGGCAACTGCTCCTGCTGCTACACGTGCAGCAGTTTCTCTCGCTGAGGAGCGTTCCAGTATGTTCCGCATATCACGGTGACCATATTTTAATGCCCCATTTAAATCTGCGTGTCCAGGACGTGGTTTTGTCACGACACGTCTCATTTTTGATTCATCTTCCATTGGATCTTCACCCATAATGTCTGTCCAATGTTTGAAATCATCGTTATGTATTACTAGAGAAACGGGAGAGCCTAATGTATAGCCATGTCTGATACCGCTTGTAATTTCGACAAGATCCTTTTCGATCTGCATCCTTTTGCCACGCCCATATCCTCCCTGACGCCTTAATAATGACTCGTTTATATCCTGTTTCAACAAAGGCATTTGCGAAGGAAGCCCTTCAATAATTGTTGTCAGCTGTTTTCCATGAGATTCCCCAGATGTTAAGTAGCGCAATGTACCATTCTCCTTTACAGTAAATTATTGTAATATTGATAAGTATAAAGTTTTTCTAATTACTATATCATATCTGCTTTTACTTATGTTGCATTTATTCAAAAAAAATCTTTTCACCCGAAAACGTAATTTTAAGCTTTTTGATAAAAAAATGTTTCTGCTAGATGAAGGGTATATTTATTGGGATTGAAAATCTGTTCGGTACTGCCGACGAACAGGACACCATTCTTCTTAAGAGAATTGCTGAAATTGCGATAGATTTGTTCTTTTGCCTGATCTGTAAAATAAATCAGAACGTTACGGCAAATGATCAGATCAATAGTTTCCGGGTATGGATCTGACAATAGATTATGCTTTTTGAAAGTGATATTCTTTTTTAATGATTCATCAATCTTATACAGGCTGCCGGTTTGTGTGAAATGCTTCTTTATAAGCCTGTCTGGCAGTTCTTTTAAAGCTTGCTCTGAATATACACCCTGTTTTGCCTTTGCCAGCACGTTAGCATCTATATCTGTGGCAAGAAGTTGAATTCTCGCATTCGGAAAATGTTCTTTTGCCATAAGGGCCAGACTGTATGGTTCCTCACCTGTTGAACAAGCTGCACTCCATATGGATATTCTTTTATTGTTTTTCAAAAGCATAGGAAGTATGCTGTCTTTTAGGACATCCCATCTCTTTGGATTTCTGTAAAACTCGGATACGTTTATCGTTAATCGGTCCGTAAATTCGTTCAGCAGTGTGTCATCCTTATTCATGGCTTTAAAATAAGATACATAGCTGTCAAATCCTCTTTTATTCCGCAAAGTAGTTATACGCCGCTTCATTTGATTCTCTTTGTATAAGCTTAAATCAATTCCCGGTTTTTTCTTTACGAGCTGTATAAATTCCATGTAGTCATCTTTCATGAATTAGCGCCTCTTCCATCCATAATTAATTGTTAAAAAACCCCCGTTACGATAAACGGAGGTTAATTTCAGCAGGTGGAAAGTATAACGCTTCCCTTTCTGCAAAAGCGCAACAAAGGCCTGGTGATATGCCAAGTTTTCTAAAATTAATACACCCATGCGCTATTTTCTTTTGTGTAAGAAACGATTTCTTTTTCATCAAAGAATAAAGAAATCTCTCTTTCCGCGCTTTCAGGTGAATCAGATCCGTGAATGATATTCTTTCCTACAGTCACGCCGAAATCCCCACGAATAGTGCTTGGTGCTGCTTCGACAGGGTTTGTTTTACCCATCATGTTACGTGCAGTTGCAATAACGTTTTCACCTTCCCACACCATGGCAAAAACCGGACCGGAAGTAATGAAGTCAACAAGTTCTCCGAAGAAAGGTCTTTCTTTATGTTCAGCATAATGCCGCTCGGCAAGTTCATTGGAAATCAACATCAATTTAGCACCTGCAAGCTTATAACCTTTTGATTCAAAGCGTTTTACAATCTCACCAATTAAATTGCGTTGTACCCCATCAGGTTTTACCATTAAAAACGTTTTTTCCATTTTCCCACCCCATCGTATGTATTAAAAAACTAACCTTTATGATTCTATCAAATTTTCTCAAAAATGACAATTGAATTATGAGCGGCGTTTCCCAATATATTTTGCTATATCCTGAAGGGTAAGTTTCGCCCTTGAATGTGGCAGTGGATCAAGTGCCGTCAACGCTCTTTCCAGATAACGGTCACTTAGTTTATATGACTTCCTGATGGCATCTGTTTGTTTTAGCTTTGTCAAAATAATTTTCATAGATTCTTCATCCACCATATCGGGATTTGCGAAGGTTTCGTGAATCATCTCTTTAAAGTCCTTATCCTCCAAGGCATAAAGGACCGGAAGAGTGATATTTCCCTGCAGGAGATCGTTCCCTGCCGGTTTCCCAAGTTCCTTGGCAGATGAAGTGAAATCCAGAATGTCATCTATAATCTGATAGGACATTCCGATGTTATACCCATATTGATATAATCTGTCCGCGTTTTTTTCATCCAGCCCACTGACAATCGCACCCAATTTACAGCTGCTTGCGATAAGCAATGCGGTTTTACGTTTAATTCTTCGCAAATAATCTCGAAGACTCTGATCCCATACATATTTATCTTTAATCTGTTCAATTTCCCCAATGGATACTTCCACAAGTGTCCTGGAAAGTAAGCGGTGTACGTTAGGGTTTTTGATTGTCGTCACTTCTTCCAAAGCCCGGGACAGAATGTAATCGCCTGTATACATTGCTACACGATTGCCATATAGGGATTTGGTCGTCGGCTTGCCTCTGCGCAGCTCTGCTTCATCAATCACATCGTCATGGACAAGTGTAGCCATATGGATCAATTCAAGAGAAACGGCAACCTTTTTTATACTGTTAAGGTCGTAATCTCCCAATTGACCTGCAAGCAAAACAAAAACAGGGCGAATTCTCTTTCCCCCTGCGTCCAATAATCCAATGGATGCTTTGCGCAATACAGGATGTTCTGCCTGAATACTTTCATGTAATGCAGATTCGATTAGATCTAGATCTTTTTTTAAAAACCCATAGATTTTTGGTAGTCTCATTTATTTCACCTAATTTTACCTTGAAAAATAGTAATCGCATCCTTGATTGAATGTGATACCTGCTTTATTATTTTTTGAAGCCCATATGCATCGCAGCAACCCCGCCTGTGTAACTCTTAACGTCAACGTGGGAAAACCCTGCCTCCAAAAACATTTGCTTCAATTTCTTTTTATCTGGAAAATCTTTTGCCGACTCCTGCAGCCAGGAATATTCTTTATAGCTTTTGGCAAATAGTCTTCCAAGCAATGGCATGATGAACTGGAAATAAAAATAGTAACCTTGTCTGAAGCCAATCAATGTTGGCTGTGAGGTTTCCAGACATACGACTTTTCCACCTGGTTTAACGACTCTGTACATTTCTTTTAAAACTGTCATATAGTCCGGAACATTTCTTAATCCAAAGCCAATTGTGACATAATCAAACGTATTGTCTCCAAAAGGAAGTTCCATTGCATTTCCATGAATCAGTTCCAATTGGTTAAGCTTTAGTTCCTCTTTTTTCTTTTCGGCAACAGAGAGCATATTTTTGCTGAAGTCGAGGCCAGTGACATTTCCGTCTTCTCCGACAGCTTCTGACAGGGATATCGACCAGTCGCCTGTTCCGCAGCATACATCAAGTGCACGGGCCCCTTTGGATACATTCATTCGCTTCATGACGTCTTTTCGCCATGCTTTATGGCGTTGAAAAGAAATTATAGAATTCATGGAATCATAATTTGGATAAATTTTCTCAAAGACATGATGCACTCTTTCTTCTTTTGATTGTTCCTGCATTACTTAACCTTCTTCCACTATTGAGGAATGATGAAATTCCATTTCGTCAGTTCTATTGATCACATAGTTTTTTAGAAATAAGTATTTTTCCGGAAGCATGGAAATGGAGCTGTTTATTTTAGCTTTTGTTTCCTGGTTTAGGACATTCATTTTAGTAAGAAAGGATGTATAATTGCTATTTTGATCAATATCCAGCCATTTTTCATATAGTGGAAAAATACCATTATTCTTTGCTTCCGATAACTCGGCAGTTAATCTATCTGTGAGCAGCCAATCAGCAATCAATTCATGGATTGAACTGTCATCATATATATGTTGTGTAACATGTGTAATCACTGTCGAATCAATTTTCTTTATTACATCAATAAACTCTGCAAGTGACTCCACTTCTTTATAGTAAAGTTGTATTTTATACTCATTGATTTTCTTTATAGAAGTTGCAAGCGTATGTATAAAATCAAAGTCTTCTATTTCAGATAAAAATAAATAATATAAACCACTGTAATAGTCGCCAGCTAAAACCCTCAGTTGCTTTGCGAGTTTATCTTCTTTTGTTTCATCCGTGTCATTCCTTGCAGGGACGAGTTCATGTGTATCAAGGGCAATTTGCACCAACATCGCTGTGATGACGTATTGTTCCTTTTGTATTGGATTAAGAGATACCTTATGATCGACCAAGGAAGTTAAGATTCTCAGCTTTTCTTTATCAAATTTGGGCTTTTTTAAATATTTTTCAAGATATTTGTGGTGTATTTTATCTTCCAGAAGTCCCGCTAAGTTATCGATGTCTGTGACAGAAGTATTCAAAGATATCACCTGGGCCCTTTCATCCTTTCAAGTGCTCTAGTTATTATAGCATATTTTGACTGTCATAAAAATGATTGAATCATGACGAAAGGGAAACTGCTAACTGTTTTCCATTTCTCCGTGACTGGTCTGGATCATTGCCCTTCCTCTTACTTTTACAGCTGAAGTATGCTCAGTAAATTGCGCAATCATCACTTCGCCCTTATCCAGTTTTTCAGAATGATGAAATTTCGTATCGTTGCCTCTAGTCAGGCCGATGACGCTCACACCGTCTTCCAAAGCTTTTATTACAAAAAAATCTGATTTAATGGTTGGTTCATACATATAGATTACCTGCCCTTTTTATATTAAATATGTCCTATAACCTAATTAAAGTCAATTAATTAAATCCTACACTTTCTACCAATAACAATAAGTTCAAGCACTTAAATGAGTTAATCTCAGAATGTCTTACATAATTATTGCCGTATATGTTGTAGCTCTCCTGATTCTATCAAGGCTTATTGTCAAACTTCGCTTTAGGAAGGTAGAGCTAAAATCTAAAAAAAGAAAAAGGGTACGTTTGATAACGTACCCTCTCGTGCCCTATGTAATTATTTTACACTATCTTTAAGGGCTTTTCCTGGTTTGAAAGCAGGAACTTTGCTTGCAGGAATTTCGATTTCTTCTCCAGTTTGCGGGTTACGGCCTTTACGGGCAGAACGCTCACGTACTTCAAAGTTACCAAAACCGATCAACTGTACTTTTTCACCATTTTTAAGTGAATCCATGACAGATTCGAATACTGCGTCTACAGCTTTTGTTGCGTCTTTTTTAGAAAGTTCGCTTTTCTCAGCTACTGCATTAACTAAGTCTGTTTTGTTCATGACATTCACCTCCTCCCAAAATGTTTAATTTGACATGGGAACAAATCAATTCATCGGAGTGAAAATTTGTTCTTTTGTTTGTCTGTTTAAACGAAAATGCCATCTGCTTCAAGTGATGACAAGGCTTATATTAACTGAGTTTGCAATAAAATTCAACAGAAAGTACCTATTTATCCAATATTTATTTGTTGAACAGCCTAAAATGTCTCCAAAAGCAGAGGGTGATTACCATTTTTTGGTAATCGGCGCCAAACCAGCAATAATAATGGTTAAAGCGATTCTTTATACATATACGACATCATTCCCACATTTCCTTCCGTTGAAACAATTTTTTTGAAATAAAAAAAGCAGCTTAAAAGCAAGCTGCTATAATATGATTGCTATTAACCCTCCAGAACCCTCGTTTATGATTCTTTCCAGAGTATCCTTCAGTTTGTATCTTGCATTTTCAGGCATTAATGAAATCTTCGCCTGTATGCCTTCTCTGACAATGGAGCTTAAGGATCTTCCAAATATGTCAGATTCCCAGATTGACAATGGATCCTCTTCAAAATCCTGCATTAAATATCGAACAAGCTCCTCACTCTGCTTCTCCGTTCCAATTATCGGTGCAAACTCGGATTCCACTTCTACTTTGATCATATGGATGGATGGTGCTACGGCCTTCAGCCGTACTCCAAATCGGGAACCTTGGCGAATGATTTCAGGCTCATCCAGCTGCATGTCTTCCAATGTTGGGGCTGCAATGCCATAACCGGTTTGCTTAACCATCTGCAGTGCTCCGGAAACTTGATCATACTCCCTTTTGGCAAAAGCGAAGTCCTGCATTAACTCCAGCAAATGGTCTTTCCCCCGAATTTCTTCACCCACTATTTCTTTCAGGATCTGATCGTAAAGATAATCTGGTGCATGCAAATCGATTTCAGCGATGCCATCGCCCATCTCCATACCGGCCAGGTTTGCTTTATCAATATATTCATATTCTGTAAAATTACCAACGATATGATCAACATCCCGAAGTCTTTTAATATCTTTTACTGTAGTCTGAATCGCTTCCTGATAGTTTTCCCGAAGCCAGTGGTTTTCTTTCAGGACCATAACCCAGCTTGGAAGATTGACATTTACCTCGAGAACCGGAAATTCATATAATGCCTCACGAAGAACATTGTACACATCATGTTCCGTCATGGACTCGATGCTCATGGCGAGAACAGGTATATCGTATTTTTCGTTGAGATCCTGACGCATTAGCTCTGTTTCCTGACTTGTTGGCTTTGTGGAGTTAACAACCATAATAAATGGTTTCCCGACTTCTTTAAGCTCTTCAACCACTCTCAATTCGGCTTCTTCGTAATCACTCCGTGGTATCTCACCAATGGAACCATCTGTCGTGACGACGACACCGATTGTAGAGTGTTCCTGAATTACTTTTCTCGTGCCGATTTCCGCAGCGTCATGGAATGGTATGGGATCTTCATACCATGGTGTATTTATCATTCTTGGGCCATTTTCGTCTTCAAAGCCTTTAGCACCTTCAACAGCATATCCGACGCAATCGACAAGCCTTACATTCACATCCAAACCTTCATCCACAGACAGCTTTACTGCCTGATTCGGGATAAATTTAGGCTCGGTCGTCATTATCGTTCTTCCTGCTGCACTTTGCGGTAATTCATCATGTGCTCTTGCTCTTTCACTTTCTTCTTCAATGTTCGGCAATACAACGAGCTCCATGAACTTTTTGATGAATGTCGATTTTCCCGTACGGACTGCTCCGACTATTCCCAGATAAATATCTCCATTCGTCCGTTTCGAAATATCTTTAAAAATATCAATTTTTTCCAAAAGATCCCCTCCCGATCTCCGTACTTTAATATGGACCACCCGCAATTTATTGACATTATGAGTCTATGATGTTGTCCTATTAAAATATGACTTGTTTAAGTCTTTTTAATAAAATAATTAAATCAATAGTCATTCAGGATGTAATAAATGCCGGAAATAAAAAAATCCCTTGCAACAATATATGTTACAAGGGAGCCAATATGATATGTTTATTCGTTTTCCATTAAAAAAACAGGTTCACCATCTGCAATCGTATACGGCAGAGAATATGCCGGCACGAATGGAGAATGATCAGCAAGCAGATAACGTATATCTTCCCCGTTGGTATATTCATGGTCATATTCGCTTAAAGCATGGTTTAAATCGATTCTGTAATCCGCGTACAGATTTCCGTCAACATCCATTATAATTGGAAGGTTTTCGCCTGAATATGGGCTGACTACAGTCGGTGGGTTATCCAACCCTAATTTATCGTAATCGATCGTATAGACACCTTCTGAAATCTTTTCCCCGTATGCAGGATACAAATGTTCACTGCGATAAAATTCGAGCTGGACATTAACACTTCTTATAGCCTCTGTCATGCGTAAATCAATCAGTCTAACTCTTGGATTATCTTCCGGAGTTATCAATGTATATTGGTAAACGCCGCCTGTTTCATAAGCATTTCCAGGAATTTCGGATAAGTACCCTTTCTCTTTCAATAAGCTGAAATCAATTAGGTATTTTTCAAAGATTGGTGTTTCATTAGGTTTTGTACGGATCGGTACCAAACCTTGTTGTTCTTCTTTATATTTGTCAACAGCCCGCTGGACCATCTCCAATTGTTCTTCATAAGGTATTTGATTTTGCTTCATTTCACTTTGCGGATATAGACACCCACTTAGGAGTAAAACGGAAAGCAATAAGCCAAATATGCCCGCATATGTATGTTTCACTTAAATAGCCTCCTTGTCAGCTACCGTGTCGGCCCGCTTAAAACTACATAAAGAATTATAAATCCACCCGTAATTAAACATAAGTATGCCAGAAATGTCACGATTCCGGCCAGCCATCCTCTTAGTTTATTTCTGCTTAACACTATTAAACCAATTGCCAGAATTAACAAAAACATTCCAACAAATGATATGTACATCATAAGCATTGAAACTGACAACGAATTCACCCCTGTTTTTCATTTTTCAAGAAAGTAAAAATTGATTGTTAATCGTTCAATTTCATACACAGACCCATTTAACGGTTCGCGGATACTATCATCATAAGAAATATGCATTCTAAGCTGATGAAAGACGCCTGTGCATTTGTTCCACAAGTATTAATTATAACATAAGCATTGAAAATGAACGTATTAAAATGATTTGACGTAATTTTATATAAATGTGAATTGATGGAGTTGCAAACAAATAAAACCCGAATTGAAGGGGGCATCTTCAGTTCGGGCCGACTAAATAAATTCCTTTGCAACTCTATCCATGAATGCTTGTGCGATTTATCTTATGCAGGGATTTGCTGTTACGTATCCGCAGGTTGCCCATGAATGATTAATTTTTGAAGAAATGGTTCAGTGACTGTATGTCCCCAGGCATTTTATTGTTGACGATGGACTGAACGATTTTATCTTCTTTCTCTTTTGATAAAGGTTTATCTGCCATTCGTGCCAGGTGCCGAACAAGGTTCCTCACTGTCTTTTCATCTGAAAAATTCGCATTCTTAACGGAATCTGCGACTTTAAATATATCATCCGGGTTGATATTTGAGTTTTTCTGTATTTTGTCAAACATTCCTTTTTGAAAATTATTCACTCGTTCTCCTCCTTGCTATGTTCACTCAACATAGTATATGCAGGGGGAGTGATAACGTGTTATTTATGAATAACGTTCACTAAGCAAGTTGGCAAGGTCATCCATCTCTTCCCGTTTGTCTCGATTCATAAGCTGCTCCACAACTTCTTTCGGATTCTTTTCTTCAAATAAAATTTGATAGATACCTGAAGTTATGGGCATTTCCACTTTCTGTTCTTTCGCAAACTGATAGGCAGCCTGAACTGTTCTGACGCCTTCAACCACCATACCCATTTCTTCGAGCACATCCTCCAGTTTGTTCCCTTTACCAAGTAGATTTCCAGCTCGCCAGTTTCGGCTATGGACACTCGTACATGTAACAATAAGGTCTCCCACACCCGAAAGGCCAAGAAAGCTCAATGGGTTAGCACCTAGTGATGTGCCGAGTCTTGCTATTTCAGCCAAGCCTCTCGTTATAAGAGCCGCTTTTGCATTGTCTCCGTAACCAAGCCCGTCTGAGATGCCGGCACCAAGGGCAATAATATTTTTTAACGCCCCGCCTAATTCTATGCCAAGTATATCGGTACTTGTATAGACACGAAACGTATCGCTGTTGAACAAATCCTGAGCAATTTTCGCATTTTCTATATTTACAGAAGAGACGGTTACGGTAGTCGGATGTCGTAAGGCAACTTCTTCGGCGTGACTTGGTCCTGATAGGACGACAATATCCTCGTAATCGTATTCTGGCATTTCTTCACTAATCATCTCTGAAACTCTTTTTAGTGTAATTGGTTCGACTCCCTTTGAAGCATGGATGATTGTGACGTTTTTATCCAATACATGGTTTAATTGCTGGCATACTTCCCGGATTGCTTTTGTCGGAACTACAAGGATGATTGCATTCACATCTTCAACAGCTTTTCCAATGTCATCATAAGCCGTAATCTGTTGCGGTATATCAACATCCAAATATCTTTCATTTCGATGGGTACGATTTATTAAATCAACCTGTTCCCGTCGATGAGACCATAATCTTACATTGTGGCCATTATCAGCAAGAACGATGCTTAAGGCTGTTCCCCAACTGCCAGCTCCCAAGATTGCAATATTTTTCATGATTCTCACTCCCTGTTTTCCTACTGTCTTCTTCTTGCAAATAATTTTATTGGTGTACCGGTAAAACCAAATGCATCTCTAATTTTATTTTCCAGAAAACGTTCATAAGAAAAATGCATCAGTTCAGGATCATTAACAAAGATAACGAAGCTGGGTGGTTTTACCGCAACCTGTGTTGCATAAAGAACTTTTAGTCGTTTTCCTTTGACTGTAGGTGTAGGATTCATTGCAAGGGCGTCCATGATAACGTCGTTCAGTACATTTGTCTGTATACGCTTTGCATGGCTCTCACTTGCAAGTTTGATAGCAGGGATAAGTGTGTGCAGTCTTTTTTTTGTTTTAGCCGAGAGAAAGACAATCGGGGCGTAATCCAAATAAAGGAAATGTGCACGAATTTTTGTTTCAAAATCTTTCATCGCTTTTTCATCCGTATCGACTGTATCCCATTTGTTGACGACGATGACAATGGCTCTTCCTGCTTCATGTGCATAGCCTGCGATTTTTTTATCCTGTTCTCTGATTCCGGTCTCTGCATCAATCAGAACGAGAACGACATCTGAACGCTCTATCGCTTTGAGAGCTCGAAGGACACTGTATTTTTCGGTCGTCTCATAGACTTTTCCACGCTTGCGCATTCCGGCTGTATCGATAATCACGAAATCCTGATCATCTTTATGCAAATGTGTGTCAACCGCATCCCTGGTAGTACCTTCCATTTCACTTACAATAACCCTTTCCTCATTAAGAAGGGCATTGACGAGTGAGGATTTCCCCACATTTGGTCTGCCTATCAGACTGAAATAAATGGTATCTTCATTAACAGGCTCTTCCGATATAACAGGAAAATGTGTAAGTACCTCGTCCAAAAGATCACCAAGCCCCAGTCCGTGGGAGCCTGAGATAGGGAATGGCTCTCCGAAACCAAGCGAATAGTATTCATAAATTGTCTCACGCATTTCGGGATTGTCGATTTTATTAATTGCAAGGACAACAGGTTTATTTGATTTGAATAATAATTTGGCAACTTCTTCATCTGCTGATGTAATTCCTTCTTTTCCGTTTAAAAGAAAGATAATAACATCGGCTTCATTAATTGCCACCTCGGCCTGCTGACGCATCTGGACCAGCAAAGGCTCGTCTCCAATTTCAATTCCGCCAGTATCGATCAGGTTAAATTCCTGATTCAGCCACTCGGCGGAAGCATATATTCGATCACGGGTAACACCGGGTATATCTTCTACAATCGAAATTCTTTCTCCAACAAGTCTATTAAAAATAGTAGACTTTCCAACATTAGGTCTACCTACAATTGCAACTACAGATTTCCTCATATAAAAGGACATCCTCTCTCTTTATGTCTATTTGCCTTAACTTTAATTCATTCTAGCAAAAGAAGGTAATATTAACAATCGTTATCAGTGCTTTACGATAATAAACAGATCTTCACTTAGTGCATGGGCAATACCATCTGTGATGGCTTCGATGTTTGATGCAACATACTCCAGCTCTTTTTTGCTCTCACAGAAAAATATAGGTGCGCCACCGGAAACCTTTTGTCTGTCCGTCGTAATTACGGCCAATATAGATTTTTCAAGCATCATTATACCTTATCCCCTTTATTTAAAGATTTGGATTCAGAAGGCATTCTGACTGCACTTTCTAATACAGGAACAGATCCGATTACAGATTTCGCTTTGGCAACATCTCGAATTTGCGGGAGAATGAATACACCCAGTCTTCCGTCATCCAGGTCTCGTTTAATTAATGGGGTGAGTGCAGGGGTCCCTGAATCCCTGAAAACGCCTAAGGATACCGAGACATCATGAAGAATTGCCTGACGTTGGCCGAGATTGCCTATTGTCGTAACAATATTAATGTTTTTAGGTGTCAGAATAAAACCCATTCCATATTTTAAAATTTCTTCCTTTCGCTCTTCCAATCCAATATTCATGATATAAATATTATCGACATAGAGACCTGCCCCATCAAAGCTTATCTTGCTTTGTTCAATGTCGACGATATCTTCAATTTTTGACCCGCTCATCAGTTTGCTGCCAACAATCAGACAGATCACTGCAACGATAATTGCAGCAAATACATTCCAGATAATAAATGAAAGCGTACCAAGAAACCCTGTGAACATGACTAAGTAATTTCTGCTCTCGAAAGAAACGGCGATCCCTTCGATATATGTTTTCCCTCGTGAAACAAGCTCATAACTGTCCACCTCTGTCAGCGTGTTCCTCTCCATGTTCCTCACATCTCTAAATTGAGTGGCGGCCACGGTCAATAGTGTAACCGCAGTGAATTCCTTCTCCATGATGGCTGGAACGGCAAGGGCACCTAAGGATGCAGCGATAAAGCCCAAGGAAAGGTGAATGATTTTTCCATGCAGATAGGTAGGATATTGCCGGTAATCCGTCCTTAACATAATAATTCTTGAAATTGTTCCAAAAACCACACCAAAGACGATTGGAAATGTGTATTCCGTCATTTAAGCCACCTCTGAAAAAAATTTATTTACGCATTTTCTTTTGTAGTATGGCTTAAATCCACAATAATACTAATCAATTGCATGAGCTTCTTATCAACTTGGAAAACTTGGAACTGCTCTTACCTATGGTTTTTCGGCGAATGCCTTAGTTGCACATATGCCAATAGGAAAGGTATAAATTTTGGCAGCAATTAACTCTTACACATAAACAGCCGCGTCCAGCTCCGGTTCCTAGAAACTCCTGTCATAAGCAATGGACATTCCAAGCGCCAAAACCATGCGCTTTCCAGTCCCTTGCTTATGCATGCGTTTCTGAACAGTCACCTCCGCTTTTGTTTTTGCCAAAGAAAAAAGATCCCCTGCTGAGGGATCTCGTGATTTGTTATTTTTTGTATTTGTCCAGTTTGTCACCAATAAAGTCACCAAGTTGGAAACCTGACTGCTCTTCATCTTTTTCATATTGTTTAAATTCTTTTTCTTCCTTTTCCTGTTCCAATTCTTTAATGCTAAGCGAGATACGTTCGTCAGACTCATTTACATCAAGAACTTTGACGCTCACCTTCTGTCCTATTTCAAGAACTTCCTGTGGTGTTCCGATATGACGGTTGGCGATTTGGGAAATGTGTACCAAACCTTCCACACCCGGCAGGATTTCCACAAAAGCTCCAAAATTGACAAGGCGTTTGACTGTACCTTCTACTATAGAACCAGCGGAAACACGGCTTTCGATATCTGTCCATGGTCCTGGAAGCGTATTTTTGTGTGATAGGGAGATGCGCTCATTATCACGGTCCACTGATAAAACTTCTACTTTAATTTTGTCCCCTTCAGAGATGACATCGGAGGCTTTATCGACATGTTCATGTGCTAATTGTGAAATATGAACCAATCCATCAACACCACCAAGGTCGACAAATGCCCCAAAGCTTGTAATCCGTTGCACGGTACCTTCCAATACTTGACCAGGCTCAAGAGATTGAAGGATATCATTTTTTCGGGCTGTTGCTTCTTCTTCTGCAACTGCACGGTGGGAAAGGATAATTCGATTCTGGTCTCTGTCCAGGTCGGCGATTTTGACGGTCAATGATTTATTCAGATACTCTGAGAAGTCTTCCACGAAATAAGTTTCAACTAAAGATGCAGGAATAAATCCACGAAGACCAACATCCACAACGAGGCCGCCTTTTACGACTTCCTTGACAACTGTTTCAAACACTTCACCGTCGTTGTATTTTTTTTCCAAATCCTCCCAAGCCGATTCCGCGTCAACTGCTTTTTTGGAAAGAATTATTTCGTCATCTTCCGCCTTTTTTACCTTCAGTGTAACTGTGTCGCCTTCTTTAACTACATCGCCTGTTGATTCAACATGCATGCTCGAAAGTTCTCCAATTGGCAAAATACCTTCAGTTTTATAGCCAATATCGACAAGAACCTGCTTATCTTCCAACTTAATAACGGTTCCTGTTACAGTATCTCCTGCTTTAAGTTCCTGTAGTTCTTTGTTTTCTTCACTCATATCCATAGCCCTCCTAAGTACACTCCAAAATCCAAATTAAATGGAAATAGTAAGAATGGTTAAAACTTATTCTTTCTATAACTTCTAATAATTACAATTATTTGTCAAGCAAAGTCAATTAATTTTGATGTTTTTCTTGTAAATACTTAATTTCCTGCATAATGGCTTCCGCAGTTTCCTGTGGTGAAGATTTCGAAGCTCTGTGTTCTTCCATATTCATCGGCTTACCGTATACAACTTTTACTTTTTTGAAAGCTTTATATGGACCTATGATTGCACATGGAATAATGGCTGCTTCAGATCGAAGAGCAAAAAAACCGACTCCTGCTAAAGGCTTACCCAATTCACCCGTTTTACTTCTTGTACCTTCCGGAAAAAGTCCCAATGTCTTCCCATCTTTAAGAATTTCAAGTCCTTTTCTTAAAGCGTTTCTGTCCGAAAGTCCTCTTTTTACCGGGAATGCTTGAATCCCAGATAATAGCCTCCCAAGGATTGGTTTTTCAAACAATTCACCTTTGGCCATAAAGTGGATATCCCTCGGTGAAGTGATCCCCACTACGGGTGGATCGAAGTTGGAGATATGATTGGAACAGATTATGACTGGTCCATCTTTAGGGATATTTTCCTTTCCTATTATACTGATGCGATATAATGGAAATAGAATCAGTGCCACCACAGACCTTGCGAATTTGTATAAGCTCATGTCTTTCATCTCCCTGAAAACTTCTTTGTAGTTGTATATTTTTCTCTAATTCAATACCTTGTCAACCTCTTTTAAAATACGTTCTGCAACTTGTATGATACTTAATGATGTTGTATCAACTTCAATTGCATCAGCAGCTTTAATTAAAGGTGCTGCTTCACGACTTGAGTCAATTCTGTCCCTTTCCTCAATTTCCTTTTTGAGGACTTCCAAATTAGAAGCGATACCTTTTTTAACATTTTCCTCGTATCTGCGTTTCGCCCTCTCCTCAACTGAAGCACTGAGAAATATTTTGACTTCGGCATCCGGTAGTACATGTGTGCCAATATCCCTTCCATCCATAACTACACCGCGTTCTGTTGCCAATTTCTGTTGCCTTCTTACCATTTCTGCTCTTACGGAAACATGTTTGGCAACATGGGAGACTTTTGTTGTTACATCCTGAAAACGGATTTCATCTGTAACATCTGCCCCATCCAGCAAAACAACCTGTCCTTCGTCGGATTGTCTTAAATGTATTTCGGTATGCATTAACAAATCAATGATTGCACTCTCATCTTCCATTTCGATGTCTTCACGGAGCGCCTTTAAGGTCAGTGCACGATACATAGCGCCCGTATCAATATATACATAGGATAATCTATCGGCAATTATCTTTGCTACTGTGCTCTTCCCGGCGGCTGCTGGACCGTCAATGGCTATAGCGATGTTCTTTTCTTTCATGATCAAAAATCCTTCCTCCTAATACCCATTAAAAAACTTGGCAAATGCCAAGTTTATTTTTACTGCTTAATTTTAATAATAACATAACCTAAAATTGCTGGTCTATTTAAATTAGCTCTTTTTGTCTTGCTTCACGCTGTTTTTCAAAACAAAACTTAACAATCTTTTGTCTGTCCTGTGTAGTGATTGAAATAAATTTACAAGACACAAGATTGGTCCGGCTGCTTACTTCCCTGATATAGACGATTTCGGTTTGGCCATACACATAAAGAATTTCCTGGCTTTGCGTTTGCAACGCTATCCACATGTCAGTTCTAAAACCGGTTTCCAAGTGGATATTACTTGGTGCGATGATTGAAAGTCCGCCACCACTTATATCTGAAGTAACTGTAGTAAAAGGTGAAAATTGATTATCTACACTATGTGCTGCAATATCTACAGCGGTTTCTATTCGGACATATTCTCGTCGTTGGATTCTTTTTACGTCTTTATTATCAGGAATGTCAATTGCCAATGCTGGTATATTCAGTTTAAATTTGGCTGCAATTTCTGTTGAAAACCGGTAAATCGCTTGGTCGTTTCCGATAAAAGAGGCTGATAAAGAGGTCCCTTTTGGAAAAAATGCAGTTTTTTTAGTCTCTGTATGTATTGGATAATCTATAATTAAGTAATTTTTATTTTTTTCAATGATCTTACAGTGGTATTCGTTTATTTCTCCCGTCTCTGCCTCTTTAACTTCAATGTTAAGCACTGTTCCTATTTCCATCAAATGACCCCCGCCATCTTTTATTTATGTGATTCGATATACCTATTATTGCAGAAATTCAGAAAAAGGGAAAGGTTTTTTGCCTTTCCCATGTCATGATACTTTCAATTCTTGTCAGAAATTAGATGCAAAGTTAATTTCGGTTCCATCGAGTTTTTCGACTTTTTCCTCTTGGCCATTCATGGCATTTATAAAGATTCTGAAGGTATCATTGTCAAGTACACCAAGAAACTCATATACCAAAACCTCTTCTCCAAGATCATTATCGATGACTGCCAGGAATTCTTCCTGAATATCCACGTTTGGATTAACCATCTCTTTTGCCTCTTCTTCGGAGATATCCGGCTCAGGAATGTCCCTGTCAGAATGATTCATATAATAGTTATTCGTTGATAATCCGAGAACATCCCCGTTATCAAGTGCGACCTTTACTTCTACGGCATCTGAATAGACGCGTACGTCATTCTCATTGTACAAAAATGAGTAAACACCGACATTATTATATTCACTGCTTTGGAAAAGAGACATACTATCCAAATCAAAGGATTCCAGATAATCCTGCGCCTTCTCGGCCCCCTCATTCAGGCTGATTTGATTATTCGCAATATCTCTTGATACCAGTATGTTCAGTGGATGCCCACCTTGCTGTGAGATGTCCATATAAGCCCTTTTTTCATCATTATGATAGGAAACGCTGTACATAGGGACATCTGATCCTTCACCGCTTTCGGCGATAGTCAGGTTTTCTTCATTTTCCACATTAAAAATTTCCTTGCTTTTTTCCAATGCGTCCTGCTCACTGATTTTATCCCCATTCAAGTATTTGTATTTATGATCATTGGAGGATGTTCCAATAACGGAGGATTGGGAATTGCCCTCGTTGAATCCCTCGACCGACTTCTCAACCGTTTTAAAACCGTCTATGATCGTATTGTCCACCTGCTCATCCGGATTGGCAAGTGCCAGCTGAACATCCATCCACCTAAGGTTATTTTCAAGTGCAATATGCTGTACTTGTCTTAATTCGTCTTTAATGTCTCCTGATTGACTATATAATTGTTTCAATGTTTCTGATTCTTCATCAGTAAGTGGTGAATTCTCAAGATTTCTTACTGCTGTTTTGTACGTGAAATCTCCAATGTTGGACAGAAATTCTTCTGTTTTATTGAATGGGAGTAATCCCAGAGGCAGCTGTCCGACATTTGACAATGCTTCCGATGTCAACCTCCAGATCTCGACAAATTGAGGAGACAGTCTTTCCGTTGAATTCATCGCCAATGCAGTGCCAATCTGGTCATGCAGCAGATCCATATGATAAGTGAGTTCATGGAAAGAGCGCTGATACGTATTTTCCGCTTGAGTCAAAATCGCGTTTTTTTCCTGATGCTCCCTGTATCCCCAAAAACCAGTACCAATTAATGCCAACGAAAGTACTCCAATTAATATCCATCGAACCATCTATCACTCACACCTTTCTATTTGCAGAATATATGTTTTCCGATTTTCTTGATTTGGGGTCTTGTCCATATCCATCCGGATGTGGCGGTATCAGGATTGAAATAATAGAGTGCATTGCTTGATGGATCCCATCCGTTTATGGCATCAAGGACTGCTTCCCTTGCTGTTTCGTTTGGGGTAAGCCATATTTGACCGTCCGCCACGGCAGTGAACGCTCTTGGCTCAAATATCACACCGGAAGCCGTATTCGGAAAAGTAGGACTTTCGATTCTGTTTAATATAACCGCAGCCACTGCTACTTGACCTTCATATGGTTCACCGCGTGCTTCCCCATAAACTGCATTCGCCATTAATTGAATATCATTTTGTGAATACCCTTGGGGAACATTCGCTGCACTCACACTTCCGCCCGTATCAGTCGGAGTGTCTGCTTGGGGTGCAGACTGGTTATCTGTGCGGTCTCCTCCACCGTAATGAGTAAAATCCTGTCCCTGATTAATTTTTCCTTTAACATAGCCCTCATCATAATCACTTGCTTTCACAAGTTTGTCTTTGGTAGCTTGCCCTGCCAGACCATCTATCTCCATTCCAAATTCATATTGGAAATTTCGTAAAGCCCAGTAAGTACCCCAGCCAAATACACCATCTATCTTTCCATTATAAAACCCTACATATTGTAACCTGGACTGCAACTCAATTACATCATCTCCTACAGCGCCATGCTGAATTACCTGATCACTGAAAGCATGTACAGTTTTAGTTGATGTTTCTGATTGCAGACCGATCAATGAGAGACATATAATCATGAGTAAAAAGGAAACTCTCCGATAGGTCATTCATTTTTCCTCCCATCCATTTCTAGTGAATTACAGTTTTATTTTTCGAGTAATTACCCTTTTTATTCATGATTGCTGATTTTAAATATAAAACTCCTGTGATTTTTGTAATCACAGGAGTTTTTTTTCCTTCTTATCATCGTTTTTTAAATATGAATCGTTGGCTGTTTCCATAACATGCAACCCTCTGAGCCACAGCAGGATCATAAATGGAATAAGGACGTAAAGCCAAGAGTCTGTCAGACTTGTAAGGATATAATTATATGTTCCGTGCAATATATATGGAAAAAGAAAAGCTAACATAATATTCAGATTCCTGTTATCGCGGTTCATCTTTGCCTTGCCAAAATAAAAGCCCATTATAATACCAAACAGGGCATGGGATGACACCGGAAAGAACGCTCTCCAAAAAGCATACTCAATCCCATTTGTTAACAGATAGAGGATGTTTTCCACTGAGGCGAAACCTAAACTAATGGATACAGCATATACAATTCCATCATAATGATTGTCAAATTCAGAATGGTGGTAAATTGCGAATATAAAAATAAACCATTTGAAAAATTCTTCCAAAAATGCAATATGAACAAAAGACTCAATAAAACTGCTGTTACTGATAACCTCATTGGATATGGCATATTGAATAAACATAATCGGAAATACCAATAAAGCCCCAGAAATAAAAGTCCGGACAATTAATGGGATTGGTTCTGTTATTCGATCCTTCAGATAAATGAAAGACATCAGAGCAACTATAGGGGCTATTCCAGCAGATAAAATTGCAATCATGATTCCATACCTCTTTCCAATTACAGTACTTTTATCGTATCATTAAGTAATGGGATTGGAAACAAAAAAAAGAGAGCAGGTGACTGAATTGAAACATGTTTTAATTATACATACCGGGGGCACTATATCTATGCTTGAAAATAAAGATACCGGTGAAGTAAATTCCGCAGAAATGCACCCACTTACAGAGGTAACCGATCAACTGAAGAATTATGCTAACATCGATGAACATATCATTTTTGATCTCCCGTCCCCTCAAATAACGCCTGGGCATATGCTTGAAATCGCCAGAAAAATATCGGAAGTGATAGATGAATATGATGGGATCGTTGTTACACACGGAACAGATACCCTTGAGGAAACAGCCTATTTTCTCGATTTAGTACTTGATACAAACAAGCCAGTAATTTTGACAGGTGCAATGAGATCCAGTAATGAGATCGGTTCGGATGCACTGTACAATCTGATTAGCTCACTACGGGTCACAACAGATGATGAAGCAAGAAACAAAGGCGTGCTCGTTGTTATGAACGATGAAATCCATACCGCCGAAAGTGTTACAAAAACTTCAACCAGTAATGTGGCAACCTTCCAAAGCCCACAGTTTGGACCAATCGGAATGGTGACGAAGGATTCCATTATCTTTCATCGGACAGTTCTTACCCGTCACTCGCAGTCTGTTCTGGAGAAGTTATCAAAAGATGTCTTTTTATTGAAGGCTTATGCAGGAATGGACGAGCATTTAATAAATGCAATTATTGATGCACGACCAGATGGGCTTGTCATTGAAGGGCTAGGACAAGGCAACTTGCCAAAAACAACTGTCCAGCCGCTGCAAAGGTTGATAAAAGAAAACATACCGGTTGTTCTTGTGTCTCGGTGTTATCAGGGAGTTGTACAGCCAACATATGGATATGATGGCGGTGGAAAACAATTGAAAGAAATGGGCATCATTTTTTCCAGAGGGTTATCAGGTCCAAAAGCGAGAATAAGATTATTGGTTGCGCTTGAAACGACACAAAATTTAAATGAAATTAAAAACCTATTCGAAAAATATGATTAATGAAATACACCTAAGCTTCCTGGGCGAAAAAAGAGGCTGGGACGAAGGCGGTTTCGTTATGGAAAAATCCGAACGATGATTCAGAATTCATCAGGTAGAATTCGATTCAATTCGGATTTTTCTATTTTAAAGCTTCATTATCCTAAAACATTTGTTTGTGGTTGTGGGGCTTTCAGTTATGGCCCAGCCTTTGACAGATGGATTTTGCAATTGCCTCGCCGTGAAATCTGCCATTTTCTATAAATATTTCATTGTTATTGAAACCTGCTGCTATAACACCTGCTATATATACTCCATCAATATTCGTCTCATATGTTTCCGGATTATAACTAGGTTTGCCGCTGCGATCATCAATCTGAATGTTAACCATTTCCAGCAGCGAATAGTCCGGCCTGTAACCTGTCATTGCAAAAACAAAGTCATTATTTATCGTAAACTTTTTACCATCTGCCGTATACTGGATTTTATCATCCATTATTTCTGTAACATGAGAATTATAAATCATTGTTACAAAGCCTTTTTTAATCAAGGAGTCGAACTCTGGGAGAATCCACGGCTTTATACTTTTGGAATATTCTTCTCCGCGATAAAGAACCGTAACGTGAGCCCCTGCTTTGTACAGTTCCAGCGCTGCATCTACTGATGAGTTTTTGCCGCCAATTACTGCAACATCCTTGTCATAGTAAGGATGTGCTTCCTTGAAATAATGCATTACTTTACGTTTACTCTCTCCGGGAATGTCCAAATAATTTGGCTGATCATAATAGCCAGTCGCAATTATCAGTTGATCAGCAGTGTAAGTTCTGTTATTTCCGTTGAATAATTCGGTCTCAATCAGAAACCTGTCCGCTTGATTGGAGAGTTTGGTGACTTTTTCATATGTGTTCATCCTGATCTGATTTCTCTTTGCAACTTCGCGATAATATGCGAGAGCCTGATTCCGAACAGGTTTTTGATTTTCGGTTATAAAGGGCATATCACCGATCTCAAGTTTCTCACTGGAACTGAAAAACGTTTGGTGGGTAGGGAAATTGTATATTGTATTTACCACATTCCCTTTTTCGATAATTAACGGATCGATTCCCTGTTTTTTCAATTCCAGGGCACAGGACATACCACATGGGCCCCCACCGATGATTATAACTTTTTCGTACTGCATGTTCATGCACTTCCTTTTATGTAATAAAGTTTGTCGGTAAAATAAAAAACTCTTATGGAATAAGAGTTTTTTACCTTACATATGGACGGACCAACCCTTTTAATATTGGAGAAATGTTAAACCCAACCACGGAATCTGGAGGCTTCAGCCATTTTTCTCACTCCAACCATATATGCAGCCAAACGCATATCGACGCGTCTGGTTTTTGCCGTATTATAGATATTATTAAAGGACTTAATCATAATTTCATGTAATTTCGTATCAATCTCTTCTTCGGACCAATAGAATCCCTGGTTGTTTTGTACCCATTCGAAATAGGATACAGTAACACCACCAGCTGATGCCAGAACATCCGGAACAAGAAGGATGTCACGGTCTGTCAGGATTTTGGTTGCTTCCATCGTTGTTGGACCATTTGCTGCTTCCACAACGATGCTTGCTTTGATATTATGTGCATTTTGTCGGGTAATCTGGTTTTCCACTGCAGCTGGGACAAGGATATCACAATCCAATTCAAACAACTCTTTGTTTGATATTGTATTACTGAATAATTTGGTTACGGTTCCAAAGCTGTCTCTGCGGTCAAGCAAGTAATCAATATCCAGTCCATCAGGGTCATATAAAGCACCATAAGCATCTGAGATTCCGACAACTTTTGCACCTGCATCATGAAGGAATTTTGACAGGAAACTGCCGGCGTTACCGAATCCTTGGATAACCACTCTTGCATCTTTTAATTCAATGCCTTTCTTTTTGGCAGCTTCATTAAGAACAATCGTAACCCCTTTTGCAGTAGCAGATTCCCTTCCATGGGAGCCTCCGAGTACAATCGGCTTACCAGTAATAAATCCCGGACTGTTGAATTCATCTATTTTACTGTACTCATCCATCATCCAGGCCATGATTTGCGAATTTGTAAAAACATCAGGTGCAGGTATATCTTTTGTTGGCCCCACAATTTGGCTTACAGCTCTTACATAGCCGCGGCTCAATGCTTCCAATTCACGAAAAGACATCTCACGGGGGTCACATATGATTCCGCCTTTAGCACCTCCATATGGGAGGTCAACAATACCAGCTTTTAAGCTCATCCATATAGATAATGCTTTTACTTCCGTTTCCGTTACGTCCGGATGGAAGCGAATTCCGCCTTTTGTCGGACCGACTGCATCGTTATGCTGGGCACGGTACCCAGTAAAGACTCTAACAGATCCATCATCCATCCGTATCGGAATTCGTACAGTCATCATTCTTAAAGGTTCTTTTAAAAGTTCATAAACTTCACTTGGGTAACCAAGCTTTTCCAATGCGTTTTTTACAACAGTTCGTGTTGAACTTAATACATCCATATTCTCTTGTGTTTCTTTGATAGAATCTGCTGCTTTTTCGGCTACCATGCATTTACCTCCTACAATATACATAAAAGTTTTATACATCCCACTCAGAGATTAGTATACACCTTCATAGTAAATATGCAATAGAATAGAATTGTTTTCCAACCGGTATGTCTAGATCAGTTCATTTTGTCCAGAGTCAGCGTGACAAATTCTTCTATCATATCGCTATAATCAATTCCAACTGCTTTAGCAGCATCAGGGAAAAGACTTGTTGGAGTCATGCCAGGCAATGTGTTTACCTCTAGAATTACCGGTAGGCCATCTTCATTCAGTATGAAGTCTACTCTCGAATAGATTTCACAGCCCAATGATTGGTGTGCAAGGATTGCATAATCCTTTATTTTCTCGGCTGTACTCTCCTCTATTACTGCTGGCACAATGTGTTGACTGCCTCCTGGTGCATACTTGGATTCATAATCATAAAAACCGTTTTTCGGTATGATTTCTATGATAGGCAATGCTTTTTCATTCCCTTTTGGCCCCATCACCGCAACTGTCAATTCTCTGCCCTTAATAAATTCCTCGGCCAATATAGCGTCATCACTTGCCGCTGCGCTGGAAACTGCTTCTGCAATTTGTGAACGGTCAGTTACTATTGTAAGTCCCAAAGTAGATCCTTCTTTATTCGGCTTAATGACAAAGGGTGGTTTAAATGTCTTCTTTATTTCCTCTGCTATGCTCTCTGTTCCATAGTTTGAAGAAATTGCATATACTTCACTTTTAGCCAGTGGGATGTTATTCATCATGAATACTTGTTTCGCTTTCGCTTTATCCATCGCTAACGCAGAAGCAAGAACACCGGATCCGACATATGGAATGCCAAGCATATCCAACAGTCCTTGTATTCTTCCGTCCTCCCCATATTTCCCATGAAGACCGATAAATACAAGATCAGCCTTCAAGTTAATTATATCATCCAATCTATCGGGGTTAAAATCTATTTCAAGAACCTCATGTCCCTTTTTCCTTAATGCATTTACTATTCCCTTCCCCGAAGAGAGGGAAACCTCTCTTTCACCGGAAACTCCCCCATATATTACCGCGATTTTCATTCTAAGCACTCCTTTTAAATCAGTCTAAATAGTTTAACCTTTAAGAGGTTGTTCAAAAAGGTCCGGTAAAAATGGCACTTCAAATTTCTTGCGAATGCTTACTTTTCCTGCGTGCAGATTCGTTTAATATCACTGAAACAGCCTCGAACATCGCGGTCCTTTTAATCCTTTTTGAACACACACTTTAATAAAAAGTTTCGATTATTGTTTGAATGGCATTGGAAGGAAATATGATCTTTCCATATTCCTGCAATCTGTGTGAAGTAACAATGCTCGGATTGGAATACTCCGACATAACAGCTATTATATCTTCCTTATTGATATTCGTATGGTCGATTTCATCAAGAATCATATAGTAACGATTATCCATGTGATACACTTTACCGCCTTCAATCTCAAAAGGCAGCAAATAGGATGCGACTTGAATAATGTCTTCAAATTCATCGAAAGAAAAGATTAATTCCTTGCTTTCATCCAAAGTGACTTTCATTTCAATGAAATCATCATCCCAATGAAGATCTTCATACTGTTGGGTCACGAATATATGCATACCTTGTGCCTGCATCAGATGAACCTGGACAAGAAGCATCCCTTCAAGTTCTATGCCAAGTTCACTGCTGGCTTCATACATCATATCACTGAATAGGTTACGTACACTTGATGCATCATGCCATAAATCGTCTTTTGTAAAACCACGTTCAATTAGATCATCAAACGTTAAAAAAATTTTAAATTGGTCATTAGACAAACGTTCAATCCGCATACTGCATCCCCCTTATATAGGTGCCTATTTGTGAAATTTTACTCGGTTCATTATACCAGTTAATGATAATAGTAAGCACTTAATACAATATATGCATATCATCAATATGTTGAACAGTGCCATGTATTTATCTTTGTTGTTTATTTAAATATAAGTGCGTGGCAATTTTCATTTCTTTAAAGGTCTGGAAGGAAGCTGATGTTTTTTTCACCTTCACTAGTTTATGAGTGGTACTTCTGCTTTCATACCCGCTTCTTTTCTATATGCCATACCCGAAAACCCGGATTTGTCCTGCGTACATGTTCTGTCAGCAATGTATGTATTTCTTGAAAATAAGAGAATAAAACTTTGCATATATTAGTAAATAGCCAATTCGTAAAGGGGAGTTTTAGTCATCCCCTTGTGGTGCAATCTCAGCAGCGCTAAAAACACCACCACTGAATGACGTTTCATTTTATGGAAGAGAATAATTCATCCCCCAAAAAATAGTATACGCCAATCACGATAATAATAAGTAACAATAGGACAAACAGGAACCGAAAAAACGGTCTGCTCATTTTGATGTGCATTCTCGGATTGGCATGGATTTCTTTTCTCGGTGGCAGATTTAAGATATCTACTTCACGCTTTTCCCGAGTGTCAACAGGTTCAGCTGTATGGTCCGTGTCTTTCTGTTCATTTTCTCTCTCCAATTCATCAAAAATCCGACGAAGCTCATCTGTTTGCTCATTTGAATTATCTGATTTCATTTTCATTTCAAAGCACCTCACTTCTTTAAGCGAATGACTAACCCCAACAAAAAGTCTACACAAAAATGAGCGGTGATCGTTACAAGTAAGTTGTTTGTCAATTCGTACAGGTAACCGATATAAAAACTTACAAATAAAATGGAAATAAATAAAACGGGTTTCTTCATATACCTTATATGTACAATAGCAAAAAGCAAACTTGCAGCTATATACCCGAATTCGGTCTGGATAACTCCCCTGAACAATAACTCTTCTGAAACAGCTACAAAAAATGAGAAAAAGAGAATAAATGAAACGGATTGGCTGCTGAAGATTCTTTCGTTTATCCCATCATCATCGTAATAGTTTTTCGGAAGAATGTATATCATCGCTAAGTCAATCAAGACAATAATCAATCCCGATAAAATTCCTTTGGTCAATATTTCGTGTACATTCCAATCAAAGTAATGAAGCCAGTCCGAGAAATTATCAAATAGGACAAAACTTAACAGGATGCTGATCAGGATAAACAGTGATTGAGAAAGATACAACTGTTTTTTTAATTCTTTGTCTGACAGCTGTTTAATAATCTCACTTTGCTTCATCATTTTCTCCTATGAGAAGTAACTTTTTCAGTTTCAGCTGCCAGCTTGAATATTTTTTTAAATCAGATGGAGTCTCATCGGGTACCCATTTCTGCCAGGAAAAGCCACATGTACTGCAGCACTGGTAAGCCGAATCTTTGTAGGAGGTCTGAAACGGTTTATACAAATGCTTCCGAAGGCACTCCTTTGTGTGGACCCATCGTAATACATCATACAATTTATCTTCCTTATACAGGACTCTCTTTCTTATCGTGTTCTGGATGGAAAATAAAGCATTCTTCCATGTATCTTTCTGATAAATGACCCGATTATTTTTTATAATATCATGTTTTTCCAGTTGGAAGCGAAGAAACTTCCATTGAACTTCACTTATATTCAGAGTGCTTTCCATATGTTCCTTCGCTAAAGACATTTCTATCTGTTCATGCGTCATGGCGTACAAATGATGGAATAAATTGGTCACATCCTCTTCATCGGGTAATTCATTTTTGATCATATTGCCAGGTATGTAGGCATCGTTCGGTGAAAAAAGCAATAACCCTACACTCGATTTGCCATCCCTTCCAGCCCTGCCAACTTCCTGGATATATGACTCAAGCTGCAGTGGAAGATGATAATGGATAATGAGTCTGATATTACTTTTATTGATGCCCATCCCGAAAGCACTCGTACAACAAACAATATCGAGCTGATCATTCATGAATTGCTGCTGAATGCTTATTCGATCCATCTGATCCATTCCGCCATGATAGAAAGCTGTTTGCTTATCGGCCAGCCGTTCAGAAAGGATCCCTGCTGTTTTTTCCGCTGCCGCTCTGCTTGTAAAGTAGATAAGCGCGGGTATATGATATTTCTTGAATAAATCGATGATTACTTCAAGCTTCTCTTTATCATCAGCAACCTCTTCAATACAAAATGCTATATTTTCTCGATCCATCGGGTAAATTCGCTTCAACATATCAGGTCTTCGTAATGAACCAATAATATCCTCCTGTACCTCCGGGGTTGCCGTTGCACTCAACGCCAGCACTGTAGGATTATTTAATGCTTCGATAGTGCCACCGAGTTTTAGATAGTCCGTCCTGAAATCATGTCCCCACTGGGAAATGCAATGGGCTTCATCAATGACAAATAACTGAACATGGTGCATCCTTAATCGGTCAATTAATTCTTTTTGCTGCAATAGCTCCGGAGAAACATAAATCAGTTTATAATTTTCAAGGTTGTTATAAACAGACTTCCTTTCAGCGGGATTCATAAAGCTATTGATTGCAACGACCTCTTTAAAGTTATTTGCTTTTAATTCTTTTACCTGGTCGATCATCAGGGAGATTAATGGTGAGACAACTATAGTCAATCCTTGCTGCAAACGGGCAGGAAGCTGGTAACAAATTGATTTACCTGAACCTGTAGGTAGTATTCCTAGTACGTCTCTTCCTCTGAGCACCTCTTGAATAATTTCTTTTTGGCCTGTCCGGAAAGAATTATAGTGAAAATAATGATTTAAATAATCTTCCAAACTATCTGTTCGCTGCATATTAATCACCTTGCTTCAGTAAATTCTTATTGACTGCCAGAACAAGCCGTATCTGAAAATAGCTGACATTTTTATTGACCGATTGCTTAATATCCTTTAATTTAAAAGACTTTTCCTTCTTTAACACAGTTGTAATCTCTCTTTGTTCTTCTGGAGTTATGTAATTGCTAAGTGGAAAGCGGCTTTCATATAACGCAATTTCGACAATATGATCATGGATCGTATTTATTTTCAGGTTTCTTGCTGCTGCAATCTGTTCAATTGTGTAATTTTTGTTTAAAAATTCCTTGGTCACATTTGCAGAATGTGTAATTTGATTCGGTTCAGCTATATCCCTTAACATATAGGCAAGGATTGGAAAAAAATCTTTATCATTCAGCACGATGGATATCATTTGATGTATACCCTGTTGAAGGACAAGATGCACATCAAGTTCATTCAGCTTGTATTTTTCGGAAAGCTGGTAAATACTTAAACCATAATTTTCAAACCCTGACAGACGGTCGACAAAAATAGACGCGTCCATATCGGAAAAGTTATTTAATACCGTGTGGATCTCCTGATAAAGGCCATTTAATACTTGGCTTTCTTTCCTTTTTATTTTTTTGTAAAATAGCCTGACCCATTCTTCTGCTGAGCTGTTATCTGTAAGAGGGATAAAGTGATAGTGACCCATTTTTACATTTGTCAGCGTCTGGACAGTTAACAACAGGCGTAAGTAAAATAACTCTGCAGTTTCATTGTACTTCAGGCCATTAAATTTTTCGATCCCCAACTGTTTTTTTTGCTCATAAAGCCATGTGGCTGCAAAATCTGAGATAATAAAAGCGCCCTCAGTATGCTCAACTGGCTGTATGTATCCGCCAGTAACCAATTCAGAAATTTTGACTGCAAATTTCTGTTTATTTAAATTGCTGTGAATTCCATAAAATTTATCAAGCTGATAGATATGAGCGTCCTGTACGGTTTGAATGGACTTCTTTCCTTTCAATAGATGATAAATACTGGAGGCCGTTCTTTCTCCATTCAGATTTGAAATGCAAGTCAGGATAATACCATTAAAAATCAAATGAAGCCCCCCTTTTTTAAAAAATAAGAAAGAATATATTTTGATAGCAATTAACTCTTACACATAAACAGCCGCTTTCAGCTCCAGCGCCTACCCTAAGCTTGTCGGGGGTGACCAAGGCGCTTCCGCTTTTTGTTCTCAAATGACATGGAGTTTAACGGATGTTGTTGAAATCACTTGAAATCAGATTTAGAATAAATGTAGCGGTTTTTATTTTAGGAGGAAGAATGAATGTCGAAATACACAATCGTTGATAAAGAAACTTGTATTGCATGTGGCGCTTGCGGTGCTGCAGCCCCCAAAATTTTCACCTATGATGATGAGGGTCTATCTTATGTTTCCGTCGACGAAAACGAAGGAACTTCATTAATCCCGGATAAATTGGTGGAGGATCTGCTTGATGCCCATGATGGCTGTCCAACGGGATCAATTAAAATCTCAACGGTTCCCTTCAGCGGGAATCCGTTACGATTTGATGATTAATACTGAAAACCTCGAACCTATTATACATTCAAAAAGTGTTTTTGAAAAATAATATTTCAAAAACACTTTTGTTGGTTGATAGGAACCTTTCCTTTCTGCATAAGTGGTAGCGAAGAAACTAAGCCTACTGATTCCATCCTATTTAATTCCTCAAATCTACAGGATTTGCACCCTCTGGAACCTTTATCGGTTCAGAGGTGTTGTAATTGCCAATCTCATCAAATGGAAGATTATTGAACTGTACATATTCATATCCATAACTTTTGGCAGTCATTAATATCGCTTCTATCATAATCAGGACTTCCTGGCTATTTTCAAATGACGTTTCATCCTGCAATGTAAGGATAAGCTCATTTCCGGATGAATCGGCTGTATACTGTACCGTTTCAGGGATGGTTTGGTTGATATTAAATTCTGTCTGTTCCACTTTCATTTCGGCTATCGCATCAGTGATGGACAGGTTGTTTGAATTTGGTACGGGTATAAGAAATTGATTTTTATACAGCTTATATATTTCTTCGTTTCTGTTTAATGAAAGTTCTTCAATAACTCCAAATGGCCCCATATCTATACCACCGTTTTCGGATTGGAAAACTGCCTTATCGATGCCATAGGGCGTAAACATGGCAGATAGCGTCTGTTCAAATATATGGGCATTTGCCGAACCGTCTCCAATGGAAAATTCATCGTCGAGACGAATCCGCACTTCTGATTCCTCCAGCTCAAAAGATGCATCTTTTAACATATAATTATTCAGTTCCATTTCTTCCATATCCATATAACTTTCCAGGCTATTGTAATACGCTTCCAGATCAGCATTTTCAGGTACAAGAAAAGAAATCGGGATGATAAATTGTTGTTGATTGTCTGGTATCGCAGCGTATACAATCTGATATGGTTCACTCGATTCCATTGTTGTGAAACTGGTGAGAGAATCATTTGTATCGATATTTTGTTCACTCATTTCTTCTGTACGCTCAGCTTCAGAGTCCTCTGTATCAACAGACCTTTCCTGTTCCTCATTGGCGCTTTCCATTTTATTTGAATTGTGTGACGCATCGTCATATGCCGTTTCATCAACTGAGAATAATTCAGCTGTTTCATTGTTGCTTTGGAATATGTCAATTTGGAGCATAAACGGTATCATTAAAATGATTGCAGCAGCTGCTACAGTAGAGAGTATGGGAATGAGCTTGCGGTCTGTTTTCCTTTTTTTGGTTGAATGACTCTCTGAAAATACTGAGGAGATGCGGCTATATAGGACTTCTTTGTCTGTATCATCTGTTATGTCAGGCATACCTTTTAGCCCATCAATGATTTCCTGGTGTTTGTCTTCTGTTCGCTTCATTGAACATCTCCTCCCTGCGTGTTTTGTTCAAGCAATCGTTTCTTTAAGTTCTTTAATCCTCTGTGTTGAGTTGTTTTCACTTTGCTCACACTGAAGTTTAGTATTTCTGCTGTCTCCTGAATAGAGAAAGACTGCAGATATCGAAGAATCAATACGCTTTTCTGATCGATGGTACATTTGTCGAGAAGTTTATACATTTGTTTTATTTGCTCATTTTTGATTGCTATGTCTTCCGGTAATTCCCCTTGATCTGAAAGTGTTTCACCTTTCTCCTCCCAGTCAAAAAGATCCATTATTCTATTTCTTTTTCTCTTAAGGGAGCGGAAGTGGTCGTATGTAACATGCCTTGCAATAGAAAAGAGCCATGTCTTCTCGCTGCTCTCTCCTTTGAAATTCGCATACGATTTCAATACCTTGATGTAGACTTCCTGTATAAGATCTTCAGTTGTTTCCTTATCTTTTACCATGTAAAAAATGTACTGGAACAGATCCTGATGATAGTTATCATATAACTTATCAAAAATGGCCTTCATAAAGACCCTCCGTTCAATTATATAGTCGTAAATAAGTGCGAAATAGTTACAACAATACTATATGCTATATAATAAAAGTGCAAGCTGCTTTATTGGTTGTCAATTTTAAATATATTCGTTAGTTACTCAGCTTTTGCAGCGTGGAATTGACAAATAAGCCATGTTAGAATTAGCAGTGTTGGAGATACACTGCTTAAGTTAAATCTGGATTAACTGTTAGGCTATCATCGAATTTGATATAAAATGCGAAGTAACTACTATTTGTATTAGAACTTTGGCACGAATAATGGAAGCGAGATACTTCGGCGACCGCTCTGGGAAATACACTGCGCTTTTCGCGGGCGGCTGCCGAAGTTGCTTTTTTCCATCTCAGAGCTGTGGAAGTTACTTCGCAGTCTACATAAACTGCGAAGCCTATATGGCAACAAAAATCATATGAACCAACATTGCTTTTGTCATGTTAGCAATGCGGATATTAGTGGTTTTCTAAGTGTAACCCAGTTAAACGTTTGAGCTTATTATATTGGAGTGAAAGCTGAGTTATTATTATAAAGGCTGAAGGCAAGAAAAAATACCAGCTGTGGTCAGCTGGTATTTTTAATCGTGAATCTATGCTTTGCATATTTACTGAATAAATGATTCATAATTGGATACAAAAGTATGATAAATACTGCGTTCCCTATAGCATGACTTGTATCGAAAGGAAGTCCTGCCAAATAATATGGCCAGAATTTTCCTGTGATTTGGTAGCTTGTCAGTGATATGATAACCCCATATAAATATCCACTGAACACCGCAAAAGGTACAATAAATAAAAGCGATAGGCGGTGAAAGGTTTTCCCCAACAACCCACTTAAAATACCGATCATACTCCAGGAAACTATTTGCCATATCGTCCATATGCCCGTTCCCATCAACATATTAGAGAGGAAGGTAGTCACGACCGCCAAAAGAATCGCCGATAATGGACCAAGAATCAGGCCACATATGATTATGAGAGCAGTTACTGGCTGGACGTTTGGAATAAATTGAAAAACATATCTACCTGCTACGGCCATGGCAGCGAGTAAAGCTATTATCGTAATTTTGTATGTGTTCATCTTCTATTCCCAGGATTGTAAATCAAAAACAACTTTATCGCCAGGAGACAGTTCATATTCACTTGCCCCAACGGTAGGCATCTCATCATTTACAAAGAACATCCATGCTGTCCCATCCTCGTCACTGGCAGCAACTCTTTCGATTGAAGTTATGTATGTGCCATCAAATTCTGTTTCGATATAGAAGTTTTCTTCCATCACATCCATCAGTATGTCGCCTTCTTCAATTTCGATTTCTTCCTCTGTAACAAACTCTTCGCCTTCGTTGATAGAAACAGTAATGCGGACAGAATCTTCAGCTACCTGTTCTGTATCGGAAGTTTCGTTCGTGCTGACCGATGTATTTTGGTTCGTATCGTCTTCAGATGTGCATCCAATTAATAACCCTGCTGACAAAATAATTACGGTGAACATTAACATCCATTTTTTCATCGTCTTCCCCATCCTTCAAAAGATATTGTTACTGGAATTAAATAAAAAAATCCGCCCTGGTGGATCAAGGCAGATTCAAGACAGACAAATATTCATAGGCAAATTTGCTTTATGTATTCGCATGTCTCAACCGCTTATACCCTCGAAGCATCGAAACAATTGAAATTGGCAGGTCTACTGACTTTTGATTCCAACCTACTTTAAGCCCTTCCCATACATTATCCTGTACAGTGGATTGCTTATTTCGTAATCAATTACAGTTGCGAGGACAGTTCCAGACTTTCACTGGATTCCCTAAAAAATTCACCGAATTTCAATATTCAAATTAAACTATTCAATTCCAATACAATTGTATCATAGCACAAGAAGTATAAATCGGAAAGTCTAATTTACTGCTTCTGTTGTTGGGGAATTCTAAAGCTGAATGTAGTTCCTTGATCTAATTTGCTTTTCACCTGAATGGTGCCTTTATGGGCATCAATAATGTTTTTGGCAATTGCCAAACCGAGGCCGGTCCCTTTTTTCTCTTTGTTGCGTACCCTGGATTTGTCTGCTTTATAAAAACGTTCAAAAACAAACGGTATATCTTCTTCTGGTATCCCACTGCCACTATCATTTACTTCTACATACATTTCATCAAGGGTGTTTACTACGGAAACATGGACCGTTCCACCTTCACCAGTATGTCTGATGGCATTATCAATTAAGTTGGTAAATACTTGTTCCAGCCGGTCCGGGTCAAATATCCCACTCGAAGGTTCCGTGTTTAACTCCATTGTCAGTTCAATATTATTATCGGATGCGAGCCCTTTAAACTTATTTACGATACGTTTGACATAAGTCTCCAAATCCATCCTGTCCAGATTTATTTGTATTTGTCCTGCTTCCATTCTAGCAAGATCCAGTAATTCATTGACGAGCCGCCCCATACGAAGGGATTCCTCATGAATAATTTGGGCCAGTTCATTTTTAGCATCTTTTGTATCTGCAATATCATCAACAATCGCTTCACTATATCCTTGCAGCATGGAAATCGGAGTGCGAAGCTCATGTGATACATTTGCTATGAAATCTTTTCGAAGTTTATCCAATCTTCTTTCTTCCGTCATGTCACGGATAACAGCAACTGCCCCTCTTACATAGGTCTGATCATATAAAGGTGTCATCAGCATCACGTAGTTTCTTCCCTGCAGACCAGCTTCCCGCAAAACAGCCTGTTCCCCCTCAATGACTTCTTTAAGAGCTTCCTGCAATTCCGTTGGCAGCTTGCGATTTTCCTTTGACCGAACATCATTTTTAAAATGCCAATCATCAATGTATTTTTGTGCTGGGGGGTTAATGACAAGTATATCCCCATTACGGTTCAGGGTCACCACACCGTCAGCCATCGAGCTTACAATACTGGATAGCTGCTCTTTCTCCTGTCTTAATGCATTGATGTGAAATTTAAGCTGTCTACCCATCCGATTAAACTCGATAGCTAGATCACCTATTTCATCATGTGTCAGTACAGGGACCTTCGTATTAAATTCTCCCCTTGTCAGATCATAAGCCGCTTCACGCATTTTAATTAAAGGGGAAGTGATTCTGGTCGATAGAAATACCGCAAAGAAAGCAGTAAGCATAATGGCAATCCCAGCACTTAACAGAATCAGCTTGGTAGTTTGCGCTTTGGTTTGATTAATGATATCAAGCGACTGAAAGACAAATATGGCCCCACCATTCTCAATAGGTGAACCAACAATAATCATTTCTTTATCTGTATCAGGAAAATTGATTTGCCTTTGGATCTTTTGCTGGTTATGAAGCACCTCATTAATTTCATCCCTGGTTTCCAGCCAATTCTCATCCTGTGGAAGAAGATCATCATCATTGCTTGTAGACAGCCAGATATCGTCTTCGCTGTAAAATATAGCAATGCGACTGGATGGATCTTTAAGCAACTCTGTCATTTCTTCGACAAATGGCCTATCCTGACCTCTTTCCACAAGAGAAGAGATTTTTGTTGCTGTTTGCATCATTTCGTTTTCGGCTTCCTGTATGTGAAAACTTTCAAAGAATTCCATCAAAAATATAGTCAGAATGGAAAGTACAAACGCAACAAGCAATAGAATTGTTAATGAAAGTTTACCAACTACACTGCGCCAGAACATTATACATCATCAACTTCAAATTTATAGCCAACTCCCCAAACGGTTACAATCATTTTGGCGGCGGATTTGGAAACAGTGCTTAATTTTTCACGAAGCCTTTTGACATGCGTATCAACCGTGCGAAGATCACCAAAAAATTCATACTGCCATACTTCTTTCAGCAAGTGCTCCCTGTTAAATACTTTATCCGGAGACTTGGCAAGAAAACAGAGTAATTCATATTCTTTTGGAGTAAGGCTTACTTCTTCTCCATCTGCAGTAACTCGATGTGCATCATGATCGATTGTAATATGAGGAAATACCAGAATATTTTTGGAAGAAGTATCTGTTTCATTGAAAGAGGATGCTGATACTCTTCTCAATACTGCTTTCACTCGCAAAACCGCTTCCCTTGGACTGAAAGGCTTCACGATATAATCATCAGCTCCAACTTCAAACCCTTGCACACGATTAGCTTCTTCGCCTTTTGCGGTCAGCATGATTACTGGAGTATCCTTCTTTTTTCTCAACTCCTGGCATGTTTCGATTCCATCCATTTCCGGCATCATGATATCGAGGATGATCGCATTATAATCAGTATCCAGGGCCTTCTCCAAGGCTTCCTTCCCATTCTCGGCTTCATCTACCATATACTCTTCCCGTTCAAGATACATTCTTATGAGTCTGCGAATTCTTTCTTCATCGTCAACGACTAAAATTTTTGCTTTCGGATCCATGTTAGCTCCCCCTATATTCAACGCTGATAGTAATTATAAACTGTATGCTGAAAAGTATTAAAAAAAATGAGGTATCTTTATGATACCCCGTTCTGTAATGAAATGTCTAAGCATACGAATGCAGGCCAGCAAGTACCAAGTTAACTACAATAAGGTTAAACATGATAATTCCAAAACCTACAACTGCAAGCCAGGCTGATCTTTCGCCGTGCCATCCTCTTGATAGGCGCAAATGCAGGAAGGCAGCATAGAAAAACCATGTAACAAGTGCCCAGACTTCTTTAGGGTCCCAACCCCAGAACCGGCCCCAGGCAATCTGTGCCCAAATTGCAGCAAATATTAAACCGCCAAGTGTAAATACCGGAAATCCAATGGCTACCGAACGATACATGATTTCATCAAGCAAATCAGGTTTAACACTTTTCAGAAGTGGCTGTATTTTCGCCCCAATCCGTTTACGTGTAAACAATCGAATGACACCATAAAGAATTGTACCAGCAATAAATGACCAGATTACTGTATTGAATTTTCTTCCGGCATCTGCGCCCTGCATCCATGCAGGTGTTTGGAACCATGGCTGCATAGCGTCTTCTGTAAGAAGTGTTCCTTCATTCGGAGCGGCGATGGCTGGTAAATGATATTCGGTAACAACACTCTGATTTCCTTCCTGATATTCGAAGGTTGCGTTGTAATTCATTAAGTTGAAAGTTGTAGTGATGAGAATAAAACCGACACATAAAATAATGGTATAGAGAACAATCTCAAGCCAAATATTTTTTGTGGTTCGCACGCTTTGATCGATTTGTCGAATCAAATACATAATTCCTGCGACAAAACTGATAAATAAAATCCCTTGTCCCAATGCGACTGTTGTTACATGTATGTACAGCCAGTGGCTTTGCAATGAAGGCACCAATGGGGAAATATCAGTTGGAAACATACTTGCATAAGCTATGATTACCATTGTAATCGGCAATGCGAATAAACCAAGAAAAGTAAATCTGTAATAGAAATAAATAATGATGAAAGCAAGAACCATACACATTCCTAAAAATGTCATAAACTCAAACATATTACTTACTGGTGCATGTCCACTTGCCATCCACCTCGTAACCAGGTAGACGAGTTGAGCGATAAATCCGATGATCGTAATTGTTATCCCTATTGTTCCGGCTTTTGTTTTTTTTCGCCTGTCAGATTTCTCCTGTCTGATGGTTGCGCCGAAGAAAAAAGTTGCAATCAGATATAGAATAAATGCTGTATAGAGCATCGTACTGCTCAAATTAAGTAAATCCATTAAATTTCCTCCTTAGCCTGGAATAAGCCTGCTGCACATATTGTGCAGCACGTTATTCTTCCAATTCCTGTTGGTCTTCCACCATCTTAATGGAAGTGTTTTCAATCGATTTTTCAATGTCTTTAGAAATACCGAACCAGTTTTTATTCGTATGGGCGGCAAGTAAAATCCCGTTTCCTTTTGGATTGATCCAGATTCTGCGATGCTGCCAATACATTCCTTGTATAACTCCTATCATAAATATTGCTGCACCGACCATAAAGAACGGTAATGTGTAATCGACTCTTAGCGTAAGACCGCTGACATCATGCAAATCAAAGTCTACAATCCCGAGCTTATAATCATTTTCTCCGGTTGCATCAATATTTTTTCCGATTCCGAGAAAGCTTATTTCGGGGTTTTCATTATCAGGCGGATATACCATCATAACGAAAGCCGGATTTCTTGGATAATTCGTTTGTGATGCAGGCTGGCCGTTATTCATATGGTAATCGGGATAATATTGCTCGATCGTAACCTCGAACCCATTATCCAGTTCATAGACTGCTTCGGGGTTAGCCAAATCAATCGTAAATGTGCCCAAGGAGGTCTCATCAGGATCATCTGTTTCATGAATCTTAAAAGTCATATTGGTAAATTCGTTCATTTGATACCCTGATTGGTACAATGTATACTTATCGAATTTTGCAGGCTGATTCATTTGGATGGACTCTTCCAATATTGGATCAAGCACAGGCTCCGCTCCCGGTATCGAATTATTTGTATCCTGATAGACTACAATATCAGTCTGAAAGTTGCTTGGTACGGTACCTTCCTGCTGAATGGCCTGACTGAAGCGCTCATCATTTTCATCATGTGTTTCCATCACGAAATCCTTATTTTCAATATAGAATTCTCCGCTCGTACCGGGGATAACCATTTGTTCGCCCTCTCTCACCCATATGTATTCATCGGTATACATAAGTGATGTGGAACGTAAAATAGCAGCCAGAAGAATAATAATTAACCCGATATGGTTAACATAAGGTCCCCATCTGGAGAACCTTCCTTTTTCGGCAAGGATGTGCCCATCTTCATCACTGACTTTATAACGCGCTTTTTTCAGATTCGCTTTAACGGTTTCGATATCTTCATTGGATACCGTTTCCGTTTCGCTGAATAATCGTTGCCTGTTTAAAAATGTTTCGTGACGTTTCGCTTTCTGTTTTTTTAATGCTTTATACAATGGTACAAACCTATCCAAGCTGCAGATAACGAGAGAAATACCAATGAGTGCTATTAAAATCATATACCACCATGAACTGTATAGATTATGAAATCCAAGCTGGTAATAAATCAGTCCTAATATGCCGTATCTATCTTCATAAAAAACCGCAGGATCGCGTGATACGGCATCTGCAGGTATGTATATTTCCTGTGGGAAAACCGTTCCGAGCATGGATGCTACCAATGCAATAACAATTAGCCATACACCGACTTTAACGGAAGAGAAAAAACTCCATATTTTGTCAATGATCGATTTATTATATGTTTGTGAACGACGTGCAGTACCGTCGTAGCGCATATTGATCAGTTTACTATTTTCATTGCCATCAATATGCTGGTTCCCTTCGATAGGCTTCCCGCATGATTCACATAATACTGTTCCTTCAGGATTGATGTGTCCACATTCACATTTTATTTTTTTCATTTAAATCCCCCACGATGATTGTATGCCGTCAATTCGTACTCGGTTGTATTGCCTGCAAATATCCGTCAAGTCGTTCCAATGTTAAAGCACCATTCACAACCTCTTCAATTTCCCCATCCGGGTTTATAAAGAATGTGCTTGGTATCGGTCCAACTTTGTATAAATCTCTAATCTCTCCCGTTTTATCGTGAGGGATAGCAAATGTCAAATCATATTTATCAATAAAACGATCAACGACAAGCTCTGTACCGTCCAGACTGACTGCTACGATTTCAACACCTTTATCTTTGAACTCCGGATATAATTCCTGCATATACGGCATCTCTGCTTCACATGGTTTACACCAGGTTGCCCAGAAATTAAGCATTACTCCTTTTCCTTCCAGGTCACTTAATTGAATTGCCTCTGCATCATAGTTGTCGCTGATCTGTTTAAGTTGAAAGTCTGGAGCTGCATCTCCAGCTTTATAGACTGTATTATCTTTTTGGAGGTTGCTGATAAGCGCAAATGCAACAGCCGCAACTAATATACCCAGGATTGCCGTTCTAAATATTAGACGATTTCTTTTTTTCTTCTGCTTGTTTATTTTTTTTTGTTCCAGACTCAAGATAAATCACTCCCCTCATCATTATAACACCTGAGTAAAGAGTAAAGTTTGACTATTGTTTTACAATTTAATAGCAGAGTTTCTCATCTGCTTTACTTCTTTAGGTGATAGAGCACGATATTCACCGGGTCTAAGTCCGTCTAACGTGAGCACACCGTATCTTTCCCTCTTCAGTTTCATGACAGGATAGCCTAATTGCTCCATCATTCTTCTTACATGCCTGTTCTTGCCTTCCTGTAAAGTTAATTCAATGATCGCAGTGTTTTTCTTTTTATCGGTGGAAAGAACATTGTAATTCGAGGCTTTTAATAAGTCCTTATCTGATTTGACACCTCTCTTTAGTCTTCCGAGTTCTCTCTTGCCGGGTATTCCTTTAATTTTGGCGACGTAAACCTTTTCCACTCCATGCTTTGGATGCATTAACAAATTTGCAAAATTCCCGTCATTTGTTAAAAGCAGTATACCAGAAGTATCGTAATCGAGTCTCCCGATTGGAAATACTCTTTCACTTACACCTTCCATTAGATCAATAACAACTTTTCTGTCCTTATCATCCTTCAGACTGGAGATTACGCCTCTTGGCTTATACAATACGTAATAGACGAAATCCTCTTTTTCCAACGGTACTCCGTCTACTTCAACATTGTCTGACCCTGTTACTTTTGTTCCAAGTTCAGTCACAGTTTCACCGTTTACCTTTACTTTCCCATCTATGATCATTTGTTCCGCTTTTCTTCTGGACGTTATACCACTTTGCGCAATTACTTTCTGTAGCCTTTCACCACTAGTTGTCATCTGAATCACCATGCTTTTCTTGTTATTTTTCATAATAATAGCGTTAACATTACATTAACGAATAGACCTATATAACAGGGGTTTTGAACTGAATTTGTGTATTACCTGTATATTATGGATAATGTTTTATACAAATTTAGACCACTTTCAATATACTTTTAAATTCAATAAATAACAAATTTTACGCCTGTTTTTATACAGGCTTCTTTTAATTTTTCTTTTCTCAATTCCGATAACGAGTACCATATCAATGTGGGTGTATGCTTGTAACTTTCAAACAAGACAGATGAGAGCTCCTTATATTTTTTAATCTTATCAATATTGGTTTTCATCGTCTGCTCATTATCCACTTCAACAAAATGATACTCTCCTGCTTTTTTAAATGTGGCATCAGGGATTAAAAATACTTCTCCATTTAATCTGATTGGTTTTTCTTTTCTCCAATCGCTGGGCTGGCCTAATAAAATATACAAGTCGTTCCTCATTAATGTGTGAAGTATTTGAGATTTCTTTAATTCAACTTGAGTGGATCCGATACGTTCTTTCCCTCGGTTTGAAAGAAAGTAAATTTTCTGCTCGGTTCTTATGCTGCAGATGGATTTATCTTTTTCCATTTGTTGGAGTATTCTGTGTGCATTTCGGTCACCACCTAATTTATTCACTACTTGCAATTGCCGTCTGGTTGCATACGTGAGATCATTCAATGACAAGAGTATCTGTTCTTCTCTCTGTTGGCGTTTCTGTTGTTGCACCATCATTTGACTCCCACTCCCTTAATCTTTTTAATATCTCTTTATCTTCGACATACGGCACTTGCAGGACGTGTTTTTCATGTGTTCGATAAATAGCCCTTCCTATGTTTGAAATAGTCTCTGCTCCCTGTTCGTCGATTGCTACACGGCTTGCTATTTCAGTCGGTAATCTAAAACTGATCTTTGCATCACTGTTCTGTTTTATCTGCCTGGGGAGCGTGTCAGCCGTTGGATACTGGGTACAAAATATATTCCTGTAACCTAACGCTCCAGCAACTCTGCAAACTTCTGATAAGACATACTGACAATAATCAAATTTAAGCTTTTCTTCTTTACTGTGATGTTTAGATGGAGTGAGTTCCGCACCCTCATCCACAATTACAAACCGCCTACGATGATTTGATGTGTTAATAATGTTAGTGTATCCCTTTGCTTTAAACTCCTTCATATCGGCTCTAATTTGCTTCTGAATTAATTGCAAGCATGTATAGGCTTCGTTTACATCACTGGCAACGTATTTAACCTGTTTCAAATTCCTGTACTTATTAAATTCAAGTCCACCCTTTAGATCAATGATGTAAAACTCCGCATCATCAGGGTGATTATTTATTAAATGTGCAAAAAGTAATTTTAATAACACGGTCTTTCCTTGCCTGGTCATTCCAGCAATTGTCATGTGCGGGATCTTATCGAAGTCATGATTGATTAATTGCTCCTGAGTAAATCCGATCGGTACGGTCCAGCCCTCTGTTTTATTCCAGTCATAATCTAAGCGCGTGGGAAGTTTCTTTTTATATACCTTGATGTGTAGCTTCTGATTGGCAAAAGAAACTTTAACAGGTCTGTTGAGTACCTTTTCTAATACCTGCAGCTTATCCTCATCCACAAGGCCATACGGCACGTTATAAGTGTATGAGGTAGACACATCTGTTTTATGAGTTTTAATTAATGCAGGTGTGCGATCCTTAACCTTATAACCGATGTTTGCAAAAGTGTGTTCAATTTTTTTCTTGTCATTTGGATTCCAGTTTGCTGCAGCATAAATGGAGAGTGCAGCGATCCCTCCACCTATCAGCATTTCCATATACATTCCCCTATTCTTTTTCATATTCAAGCCATCTCTATTCATTTCTATATACGGTTATTAGATTAGTAGTATTTGAGAGTATCTAGACGAGTATATATTTCCCTGTCATGAAGAGAGGGAAAGAGTGGAAGGAGTGAGAGAACGAGCGAATTTGAAAATCAGGTATGCCCGTAACCCGTGTGTGGTATGTGCGTTTCTGTATGCGGTTGAATAGTCGCTTGTAGTAATAGTATATCCAGACAAACGAGGAATATACCTATTACTTTAAAAAATTAAACTAAAAATATAAAGGTTTATTACATTAGTTTGTGGAAATATTTATATAGGGTGATGAAATGAAGAATAATATAAATGTGTGGATTGCGAAAAGTGGTTTATCAAAGAAGGAAGTTGCTCACAGTTTAGGTGTAAGTCATATTGTTTTATCAAGGTGGATTAATGGGCATAGTAATCCGTCATTGGAGAACGCTTTAAAATTGGCTGAATTATTGAATTGTACGGTAGATGAATTGTATAAACAAAATTAAGCCTCTCAACTGTTTCCGCAGCTGGGAGGCTTTTAACATCAGCTAATACAAGATAGATTTTTAATTAATTTTAAACTTAATACCCTTTTGACTTCAACACAGCTTGTAATTTTTTCTTAGTGTTCGGTCCATATTTACCATCAATTTCATACGGCAAGTAAACCTTTTGAAAACGCGTTACTGCGTCTTCAACTTTGTCACCATACCATCCATCTTCTTTTCCGCATTTAAAGTTAACGGCATTAAGCGCTCTTTGAATTTGCTTAACTTCATCAAAAGAGCCACGTTTGCCGCCCTTTTCATAGTGTTTCCATACACCTGCAGGTAATGGATATTTATAAGTTGACTGTGGCTTTTTAGGTGCGCTCGGCTTTGGTGTATAAGCATTTTTAGCTTTACCAAGATTAATTACTTGTCCAATCTGCAATTTAGCAGGATCTACACCAGGATTGGCTGTAATTAAATCCTCTACCGTAATACCCTCATCATTGTTAGCAATTCCCCAGAAAGTGTCGCCCTCTTGGATTTTATACGTTCCAGGCGCGGCAGTTGGTTTCTTGGCATCTAGAAACTTAAAAGCCTCTTTGTAATTAAACACGCAGCAGTCCTTCCAGCCGTAACCTGGCATCTCATTGTGAGATTTGTCCTCTTCACCGATTTTATCAGCAACAAGCGCTTCCTGTAACTCGTCAATTGTGGCTTTAGTTGCATCGTCAAGACCATCAAAACGGTAATCACCAGCTACGCAAGCGCCCAAAGAATACTGATTACTATTACCGACATGGAAGGTCCGTAAACTGATATCATTAGCATATACAATACGGGCTCTTTTACCTTTTGGTGTATTAACGATGTTTTTAGGCTCGATTATGAATGCGTAACCAGCCCCTGGCCAACCTAAACTAATATGATAATTAGCAAAAGCGGAAGCGATGGATCCAGCTAAGTCCTTTTTGGTCAAAGAATGGTGCCAAACACGGGTTTTAATTGATTGCGTGCGCTTTGAATAATTTCCATTTTTCGGAATTGACTTCCTGTGGTCCACCAGCTGCGGCAAATCTTCAAATTTATATCCCATTACTTCACATCCTTTTTAGGTTTTGTATAACCCAACGCTTGCTTACTGTCTGATAACCCATTTGTGGTATGGTCTGTAATTACGCCACCTGTAACAAGCAAAAGCATTATAGCCTGTGCATAGGTCTCGTATGAGCCCATATTCATCCATCCTGCATCTGTAACGATCAATCCGATTAAACCAAAAAGAGCCACCCAAAATGGATAGCTATGGATTCTTACTTTCCAGTTGATTTTCATTTGACTTCCTCCTTAAAATATTTTTTCCAACCATGCACCTGCTGACAACGCCACACCTAACCATGCAGGCCAAAGTTTTCGTATGCTCCATTTGTTGTGTTCTTCTGCTTCCAGCTTCTTATCTATTTGTTCAATTTTTTTGTCCCTGGCATCAAACTTCAAATCAATCTCGGCTCTTGGCACGTAACTCTGATTCCACACATCAAGCTTGTCATTCATCGAATTGATGGTTACACTGATTTGTTCCAGTTTGGTTTCTACAACTGCTAACCGTTCGGAATTTTCCATTTCCTTTGCCTCCTGTGTCATAGTAACCCCCTTAAAAATGTGACTTGTCTCGTATTACCTAAGACCACCGTATAACCCTGCGGTGGGAGGGATAGTGCGCGCTATCCCGCTATTTCCCCATAAAAAAGAGCCCTGGACAGGACTCTCACTGCGCATGATATCTTTTATGCGCTTGCTTCTTACGATCTTCGGTTACAAAACTGTAAATTAATGTTGTACTTGGATTGCTGTGACCGAGTATGTGCTGCACGTCTGCTAAATCAGCTCCGTTTTCCATCATTAAAGTTGCTGCGGTATGGCGAAAAACATGCGGAGTAAGCTTTTTAGAGATGTTCGCACGTTTTTCAATTTTATCGACAATACTTTCAATAGCTGCACCCGTCAAATCTCGGTAAGGTCTTCTCTCCCCAATAAATAGATAATCAGATGGGCCAAATCTATTCTCTTTTCTACTTAGCAAATACTTGTTTAAGTGATACATAGCTTTATCAGACAAATATACGGTACGCTCTTTATTACCTTTACCAATTACATTGATACTCATGTTCTGCGGATCCAGGTCACTTCTTTTCATATTGGCAATCTCGCTCAATCTGCAAGCTGTTGAGTACATCACCTCCATTAAGGCTCTTTCTCTATTTGTTTTACATGCCTCTCTGACCATTTCAACTTCTTTTATACTTAACCCTTTAGGCAATCGTTTAGGTTGTTTAGGTGGCTTTATTTTGCTTGCTGGATTCTTAATCAATAACTCTTCGTCCACTAACCAAGCAAAGAAAGCTTTTATTGCAGATAGTTTTCTATCGACTGTACTCGGTTTCCATTCTTCGTTAGAAGCAAGATATTGTCGGATATCAGATGTGTTAACCAAAACGATCGACTTGTCTATGAATCTGCTAAACATACCTAGCTCGACTCGATAGCCTTTTAAAGTCGCTTTGCTATATCCTTCAATTCGTCTGGCATTGATATATATTTCAATCTTTTCTTGTAAATCCTTTTCCTGGTCCTCATTAGATTTTCTGTTTACATTGTAATTATGGATGATCTCTTCTAACCGGTGTGTTAATTTTATTTCGTCTGTATCAGGGGAAATTGTACTAACAATCGTTCGGACATCGTTCATTAGTCTGGCTGTGTCATTAATCAAATTATTTCCTCCTTTATTGTTACGTTGTTCGTTACAAAATCAACATAGCACGTTACATTTTTCGTGTCAATGTGTTATGTTTAACAAAACAAAAAAGGAGTTGAACAATTGCATATTCATATTAAATTAAATGATTTGCTGGCAGAAAGAAAAATTTCTCACCGCGAATTCGCAAGAATGACAGGCATAAGACACCCTTCTATAAGCGAAATGTGCAACAATGCTTCTAAACATATTCCATTAAAAAATCTTGCCAAAATATGTGAAGTTCTGGAATGTGATATTGCAGATATTTTGGTATTAAAAGAGAGCAGTCAGAATAAAATCTGATCGCTCTCTTTTTTTGAAAACCCGCAGCGCATGCCACACCAAATACGTACAGTATATGCAATGAGATGGGATACGGCTTGTTGCATGGCATGTGACACACGGTACCTGATTCCGTGTGAGATGATTGTGCTGGACCTCTTAATAATTTCTTGACAACACTGACATCCATAAAAAATTAAACACCCAAACCACCCTCAATGCCACCGTCATACACTCGCCTCGAAATTTCGGACCGACTGCCATCGGGTGGTGTTATTCTGGCGCGGGTTTGACGGGGTCGATGGCACAGTGGCACTCGGTGCGGAATTCTCACCGTAGTTTCGCACCGGATTTCGACCCGACTAACTCGTCATACGCAATTTTTTGTTTCCCACACGCAACTTATTCGGCGAATGTTGATATGGCGGGCTTAAATCGGGGTGGAATACGTCGGTTAGTCGGCACGTATTTTGCACCGAAGTGTCATCACGCATGTCGCACCGGGGTTTATCGACGGTATAATTGTATCGACTGTCATCCCGGGACGTATCAACGGAAGAGCATAAGGGGGACGTATGACAAGCCTCGCTGCGCTCATTTGTCAGTCAGCATAGCTGACGGTCCCCCATTTGCTGACACCTCCAAAAAAAAGACACCTCTATGAGATGCCTTTACAAATTTACTGAATATTCATCAGTTCGGATTTTGCTCCGAATTTCCAGCTATTGGTAAAAATTACCTTAACATCACCCCTTTTAAATGCTATTATTAATAGGGATTTTAAAATAAATGAAATAGGAGTAATTTTATGAAATTAATAATATACTTAAATAATAGCCAAAATAGCATTGCAATAATATTGGCTGTCGCTCTTTTGTCATTGTCTTACCCTTACGGTTTCCCTTTATTTGGATTAATTGTTATCTTATTTGGATTGTTAAAAGTAATCACTGGAAAATTTAAGGTTCGAATTAATATTGGTTTTATCCTATTCTTCCTTGCAGTTTTAACTTATATCCTTGGTATGACCCTTAGTGGTGGCAGGATATATTCAAGTAATATTTCTGACTTAACTAATATTCTAAGCTTCTTTATCATTTGGGCTTTATTGAGCGATTTAAATAGAGATGATTACCCCAAATTAATACATAATTTTGCTAAATATGCCGTCTTTGTTTCTTTTATAGTTTCTCTAATATCACTATATAAATTTTATCAGCTACTTGGAGGTATCCAATTACCACAGTTTTTCATGGGAAATTATTATCCAACCGGATCATCATTATTGCGTGACTATAATATGTTTAGTCTTGGTCTTATACCAGGTTTAATCATGACTACGTATTTGTTAAGTAATTCAAAAAAAATTACCCATATGTCTTATTATTTAATTTCTTTTGTGACTATATTTTCTTCTCTTATCTTGGCTGGTTCAAGGCGTGGCTGGATAGTAGCCATTATTGTATTATTATTTGTTCTTTTCTTATTAGTAAAATTCATTTTCCATTTGAACAAAAATTTTGTAAAACTATTTAAAATAAGCCTTGGAGCGCTTTACGTTAGTATATTCGCTTTACTCTTTGTCAACTTGTTTAATGTTGAATTTAACTTTCAATCTTCTCCGGAAATACAAAATTTAAAATACCGATTCGAAACATTACAATATGAAGAAGCTAGCAATAGTATGTCGCCTAGAACAGTTAGATGGGACTATGCTTCCCGAATGTATAATGATGCTAATCCTCTTGAAGTTTTTATTGGTTCGGGTTTTGGATACTTACCGAAATTTGCAAATGAATTCGCGCCCAGTATACAAGAAGATTACCCACATAGTCCGTTTTATTCTACTCTGTTATTTTCGGGTTTAATCGGTTTAATAATCTTGTCATTTATGCTGTTTTGGTCAATTATCATGTCTTTCAAAGAAATTAAAACGCTTGGATTTCACTTTATACTTGTATTCTTAATATCTTGGACATTCGCTCTCATTTCTGGAAACTCTATATTTTCCATCAATGTTTTCTTAATACTACTTTTAGTCATTGTGTCTGTCCCGAATCAGAAGGAAAGTACAAAAGAAGCCCTTTTTTAAGAGCTTCTTTTTTTAATTTGTAATCTGTTTCCAGTCTGCGTTAGATGATGTTCCTGTAGCTATATAAGCAATACCTGAAACTACTGCTGTTTGCCCAACAAAAGATGGTGTACCACTAACAGACCTTTTAGAACCTACCTGAACTGGAAACCATGACGGCGTTCCATCTGTCATGTTCACCCACTCAACCGCTTCACCTTCTGTTGGTTTGTCCACCAACCATCTATCTCCCTGTCTAAAGTTACCAACACTCGGCGGATTGCCTGCCCATTGTGGATTAATAATTATCCTTGACTTTCGGACTAAACTTATTTTATTTTCCCGTGGAGCTACATATGCACTACCTGATCTTACTTCTTCAATTATTGTACCTGCGCCATGATAACTATTAACCTGTAAATCTAGAGTGTTATCTCTAATCATCATGATATAATCACAGTCATCTGCAATAACTTCTCCAACCTGTATACCACTCGCTGAATTAATAGTCGATAATCCAGCTAAAGCATTCTTTGCTTTGATGTAATCGATGTTCACATTGCTCGCACCGGATAAATCACAAGCTGTGTCAAGACTATTTGAACCATCCACCTGCAAACCATCAAAAAATATTGTTCCGACTTTAACATTTTTCGAACCGCCTCTTGCCATAAATGCATAAGCAGCTAAAATGGAACTATTTCTATACAATCCAGTTGCGATTTCTGTTTCTAATTCTACATCAATTACGTTATTTGTTCTATACAGGTTGCCTAATAAATTGTTTCCAATTATTGTACCGATTTTAACTTTGCTCACACTATTTAGATACACGTTTGCAGTATTGGTACTCGTTACAGCTTCGCAATCCATCAATTGTATTGTACCAATCTCTATATTCTTGACTATGGATTGATCTCCGTTAGAAGAAGATAAAATAACCGGATCTCTACCGATAATATTTCTAGCAACAACATTATTGATTTTTACATTTTTCACTCTATCTCCTGTTGTGTCAGGCGTAGTTGCTTGCATATCCAAAGCGGTATATCCGCCGTTTACGACCACAGTTCCGATTGTCAGATTTTCAACAGAACGTAAATGTAGTGCGTTGGAAGCTCCTAGCCAGTCAGGGTCGCTCTCAACCTTAGAAGCATAAGTCACTTCGGAAACAATACTACCAACCGACCAATCCCGACATGGATTAAGCGAACTGGTACTTCCTAAATAAATTACGTCTTTTCTTGAATTGTAAGATTGTATAGATTTAATATCTACTGATGTAGTTCCTTGTGCGCTTATAACTGCTGCTCTTAAACCTAAAGATACATCATATTCTCCGTTTAAAGTATCACCCAACAAAGTGTCGCCGTTAATCCTGCTACAATCTTGTAATTGAACTCCGTGAGATAACCTTTTAAATGTTTGTTTTCCACTAAATCTTATATTAGTAGAATCTTTACCATAAATAGATGTTGTTCGGTCATCCGCTAGACCTGTTCCTTCAAATACACCTTCTATAAATTCTACATTTTCAATCGCACTCATATAAAACGTTCGAGTGTAGGCATCTGCTTCGTTTATAGTCCAGTTTGATGGAGATTCACATAGTATTGTTGCTTTACGCAAATCAAATGTTATATGCGATTTTAAGTAAACACGTTCAATATAAAATTTTCCGGTTAACCTAAGCTTAGTTCCTTCCGGAGCATTATCTATTGCAGATTGAAGATTATTAGTGTCTGTTACCCTGTTTTGAAACCCAATAACTAGCACTTCATTTTTCGTAATCTGTGCCAATTCCAAGTCTGTTGAATTCAGTCTTTCTACTAAACTCGACTTATTTCCGCGTGCATCTCCAACCTCTGTTTCTAAAGCAGTTAAGTTTGGAGCGTAATCTTGCTCTAATTGAGTAAGTTTATTTTCAATTTCAGTTGCCAGCTTACCCTCGTCAAATTTTCCATCGATGATATCTTGCGCTACCTGTCTCGACCAATCAGCCACATCAGCAGTAGCTTCCATGGATGACGCAATAGCTTCTCTTACTTCACTACCATGGATAGCATTTCTTACTTCATATGCTAATTCTTCAATATTTTCAGGAACTGCCATTAATCGTCACTCCTTGCTTTCCATTTTTCTTTTACTAGATGTGCTTTTTCCCTTATTTTTCGTGACTGTTCTGCTAACTCCTCTGCTCTACTGAGTTTCAAGATTAGTCACCCTTTCCTCTAATTGGTCAAGGTCAATTGCGTTAACCACAGTAATTAAGTCTAATTTCTGTTTTAGATCATCCAAATTAATAGCATTTAATACGGTGATTAAATCTACTTTTGATTTATCTGAAGCACTCATTAATCCATCTTCCAGGTCAGTAGCTAAATCATAATTTTCAAGTTCATCTAATTTTGTCTTATCTGCAGCANCTTTTCTAATTCATCTAGTTTGGTCTTATCCGCTGCGCTCATAAGGCCGTCCTCGGTTTCGGTAGCTACCTCATACTTTTCTAATTCATCTAGTTTGGTCTTATCCGCTGCGCTCATAAGGCCGTCCTCTGTTTGAGTTGCTGGCTGATAATCTGGTATGGCATCTACCGCATCTGTTAAATCATTTACGGCTAGATTTAAATTTTCGATAGCTTCTTCAAGTGCTGGCAAATCTGCATCTGCTAATGCCTGATTTATATCTGTAACTGATTGATCTACGTTGTCCAATTCACTTTGAATTGATGCTAATCGACTTGATTGTTGATTCATTTTGCTTTGTAATTGTACGATTCTCTTTTCTTGTTTATTGGCATCAGCCTGGTACTCATTTAATGTTTTGAACTTGTCGCCAATCGTTAAATTGTCATCCTCTGGTTTTAAAATATCGATTGTTTTTCCAATAATACGTAATCGTTCATCGATATTCATGACAGGATTAATAACAGGATGGTCATTACCTACCTGAAAAGAATCAGGATCCAATCCAATTAAAAAAAGATCAGCTGCACTGATCTTGTGTTGGTATAATGCGATTTTTTGATTATCAATCCATTGTTGACCCCTTGTTAATAAATTATTTGGGTCCGTTATATCGTCCCACGTCTGCGAGCCGCCTTGAATGCCGAATTCTGCTTTTAAATCTTCTCGATCAATATAAGGAATGCCGTTATTGACTTCTTCTATTGTTAATCTTGCCTGTGATGCGTCAATAGCTCCTTCTGTTTCAACTCGTGTCCCAAGAGGGGTTAATCGTGTAACTATTTGAGTTGGGTCAATGCTTCTGGTAATTGTTTTTAGGTTTTTAGCAATTTTGATTTCAGTTTGCTTTGATTCGCCAATTCTTTCAACTAGGTCCAAGTAACTGACTCCATTTTCCTTCCTGATTCGTAGCTCCCCACCCAAACGATCTATCAATTCATTTTCAATTGCGCTAAATGTATCTTCTTCCGCAGATAAATAACAGTATAAATAGTTAGTTGAGTTGGTCACTTCTATAACACCAGGTTTAAATTGTTTGTATTCTTCAACTTGTGTATTGTGGTAATTTATTATAGATATCCAAAGTTCTTCTGGGGTTCCCTGGAATTCTAAATGCCTTTGTTGCGAATCTTGTAAGTAAGATAATTCACCTTCACATGCATAAGAAAAAACATGAAGCCCGTTATTTGTCATTTCTTCTTCTGGTTCTAAGACTCTTCCTTCGAATACATATTCTTTTTCTTTCAAATCAAATACGTTTATCAATGTTTTAAAAGGTTTCATATTCCCATGTGCTGGATTGTTGTGATGAAAAGCCAAATTAAAAGAATCAACTTTGTTAATCTCTTTTTTAATTTTTCCTTGCTCTAATTTTAATCCATTCACATGATGGCTGTGGATTACCTTATCTAATCCATCATTATTAATCGTAACTCTAAACATTAGATCAACTCCTTATAAAACTCGAAAGCAATTGATCCACTTCCCGTAATAATCAATTCATTTTCACCAGAGTTTAACACAAATTCTTCGCTTTTCGATTCACCTGTAGGCACATTAAATATAATGCCATCTTTAACGATTGTCATTGCACTGGAAGCTGTGATTGTTGGAATTACATCCGGAGTGCCTACATTGTATAAAATAACTGTTAATTCGCCATCCACTTCAAATGACGTAGATTGCATAATGTCTAAGTCAAAATTATACTCATCCCATATATCGTGACCTTCTGGAAGTTCTGAAATCATGAAAGGATATGCGGTAAATTCTACAGTTAAAATTCCCGTATCATAATCCTCTGAAAAAGAATTTGAACCTTCCACTTCTGCAAGAAAATAATAGCCTGGGTAAGCATCATCATATAACCTTTGCTTACCTCGACTATTCATTAACCAATTAATAATTTGCGTTTTCTTAGAATTCATTTGCGATTTCCCTGGTAATGGTTTGTAAATATTAAATGGATAAGACAATGATCTAGGTTCATAAGATTGAGACCCATAAATTTCACTGAAATCATATTCAATATTTGAGAAAGGGACTGCTACCTTTATTTTCTTTTTTTCTGGGATGCCTATTTCTTTCCCTTTGGCCATTGTTACACCAAAATCATTATAAGAATGTTTCCCTAAAAATTTAATGCCTAACATTAGGTAGCAAGCCTCCTTTCAGTATGTCTCACTCTCTTGCCATCATCTTCTGCCCTAGCATCCCCAGTTTCTTTAGCAATAACTTTATCATTCAAAATGATGTTCTTACCTTCTCTTATAGCTCTAATTACTTCGAGTAAAAGCTCTTCTAAGACGGTTAAATCAAATTTGTCTTTGTCATATCTCCTAGAATCACTTTCAGGATTTCCTTGATTAGTCATCACCGTGGTTCTAGCATTGTCCTCTACTTTTGGTTTATCAGGTATCGTCAACAGGTGCTCCAAGCTGCGCTTAACATGTCCTTCTGATTTATCTATTGAATCTTCAATAGGTCCTCCAAAATCAAGCTTATCCAAATCACTTAATGGTCCAACTTTGGCAGGTGAAAACGGTAGAAAGTCACGTACTGACCCAGCTATGTCTTTAACAGAGTCGATTACTTTTGTGGCTGCTTCTTTAATTCCTTTGGCCATTTGATCAATAAGCCCTTTACCCGCACTGAGAAAGGAACTTCCCAATCCAGTAACAAATGATAAAATATCACTAAACGTACTTTTAATATTTGTAAAAATCCCTCTGACCGCTGATCGGATTCCTGAACCCATGTTTCGGAAAAATCCAAGCACTCTTGAAATTAAATTAGATACAGTACCTGTTACAGACGATCCTATGTTTCGGAAAATATTCATGATGTTCGTGCCTAAACCGCGAATCAGGTTAACACCAACGCTTGCAAACGATCTAATAAGAGCCAAACCACGACCGATTAATGTAAGATTTATCAAGTTCCACACAAATTGGAGTGCTCCACTTAATAGCTGCTTAATGCCTTCCCACATTTTCGACCAGTCGCCGGTAAAAAGTCCGGAAAAAGTTTTTATTAGTCCCATAATGATATTTAGCGCACCATTAAAAAGTCCCATGATTAAATCAAGAACAGTTCGAACTACAAGCATGACTGCTGGCATAACAAATTCAATAACTGACTGTATGAATGAAAAAGCATTTTGAACGGCTTGCATAATTTGTTGGCCGTTTTCTTCCCAGAATTGTCTTAGGACAGCTAATTTTTCTTGGATAAAAGGAACAACAATATTAAGGACCTCTTGAATAATTACCCAGGCTGCTTGTAATGCTGTCATTATCGTTTCTTTGACACTATTAAAAATTAGCACCGCATTTTCTAGTATTGCTTGACCATTTTGTTTCCAAAATTCAACAACTTTTATTAGGGTTTCCATGACAAAAGGAACAATAAAATTAAGTACTTCTTGAAGTACTTCTCGTACTGTTCCGAAAACCATTGACCAGTACGCTAAAAGCAGACCTAGATAAGTTTGGAACCCTTCCCAAATACTACTTAATGAACCTTCGTTTTGAGTGGCCCAGTCCTTTAAAAATCCAATCACTTTTCCGATCCCGTCCGTAACCCATCCTGTTGCTGTTTGAATAAATCCAAATACGTTTGAAAAAGTTTCACGAATAGCAGGCAAATTAGAAATAACCCAATCCATTAAAGATTGAAACATCGGCATAAGGTCTAATCCGATTTGTGTAGCTGCTGTACCCAGTGAACGTTTAATCCGATCCCATGAATCTTGAAAAGCTTCAGCTGCATACAATGAATCCTCTTCAAGTACAAGCCCAAGTTCTTGCGCCTTTTCCCTGGCTTCATCGATACTCAAGGAACCATCGTTTAATGCTGGCAACAAATTACGAGCCAGTTTCGTACCAAACATCTCAGTTGCTAAATTTACTTTATCTTGTTCATTTTCCATTTCGGATAAAGTTGATATAGATTGAGCGAATGCATCTTCGGTAGATAGTGTTCCGTCTTTAACATCATCTAGATTTACACCTAGCTCTTTTAACGCTTCCGAGTATTTTTCGTTTCCGTTTGTGGCCTTGCCTAAACGTTGGTTGAATCGACCGATAGCTTTTTCCATGTTGTCGTGAGAAAGCCCGTTTTGGCTTGCCCAAAAGTCCATCTCTTGATAAAAATCAGTCGTTACACCTAGTTTTTCTGCTCCTTTTGCGATTGCGTCGGCTGTCTGCGTTGCTTTATTGGCCAATCCAAACATAGCTGCTCCTACGCCTATAGCCGCGCCTGCAAGCGCCGTTCCCCATTTAGCAGCTGTTTTAATTCCGCCACCTAAACGTTCTCCAACGCCTTTAGCTTTCTTATCAGTTTTAGACAGGCTATTCTGTGCTTCCTTATCATCAATAAGAATCGAACCAAACAGCTTAAATATCTGCAATACTTCACCTTCTTTCTGATAAAGGCATACTATTTAACCGATAGATCGGAGATGTTAGGATCACCTTCAACTTTCCGGCATGTCTATGAAACCATTGTTATGAAGATAAGTGGTTTCAGCCTTTAAAATCGCTTTAACATCGTTATAGGTAAGTTCTCTATCTTTATTTTGAATAAGGATGAATGCAATCATTTCATCTTCATTAATCTCTTCATGGACTACATGTTCTTCTTCCTCTTGTGGCATTCCATCATACGGAATAACTGTTTTAGTCAACTATTACTCACCTCCTGGCTTTAAGTCTTTATATCTATCCTCAATAGACTTATTAGCAGGTTTTATAACAATAGGCGTTGTTAATTTTTTGTGAAATTCTTCAAAATCAACAAAATTTTCTTTATCCATATGGGGATATTTGCTTAACCACAATTCCCAAGATTTTTGTTTTTGGGTTTCATTATCCGCTTCACTTAATAAACGCGTTATATTATTTAAGCTTAATGTCTTTACGAATGAAAAATCATAATGCCTATGCAGTAGCTGTAGTGTTTTACCATATCCTCCTACTGCATAGGACTCTTGAAAAAAGATACTAATTCTTCATTGGTGAAGATTGATTTGAATGTAGCTATTGTTTTTAAGAATGATTGCTTTCTAACTTCCTCAAAAGATTTATTTTCTGCAATGGCGATTATATTAAAAATTTCATTTTTAACGTTCTTAGAATTTTTCAATATATATTTGACTGCATCCACACTTGCATCAACTGGATCTATCTTCTTACCATTCTTTCTTTTTTTGTCATACTCATCTTTTAGCTTTTTACGATACGAATCAAAATCTAAGTTGTCATATATATCAACAGCGTGTGGTAACATATCAAATACTTGTTCATTAGATAATTCCATCCTTATTGCCTCCTTTTATAAATAAAAAAGAGTAGCTATTTAGCTACTCTTACGCCACGGGTTCCATTTCATATTCGATTGTGTAGGTTGGTACCTCATCCATATTGTCAGGGTCGAAATGGGCTGTAAATGTTGTCTCAGGAACAATTTCACTTTTATCTTCAAAAGCAACATTTAAAGCGCCATCCCCTAATACATTTTCTATCACATAAGCTACTGTATTTCCTGCATGAGTTTTAGTAATATAAGCAAGATTGTCAACGTAATCTGATAGCTTGTAATCAATGTTAGGCCTGAACTTTTTATAAATAACATTTTCTAAATCGTCTGTTACTTCCTCAATGGTACCTGGTAACACTTTTTTCATTAAATCTAGATCTAGCTCCAATGCATTAGCTGTAATTTGAATAACCCATTCTGTTTTTCGCTTCAACCCTTTTGTATGTTCCCCACGGTCTCCGTCAAATCGAATAGGGACGTTTGTTGGCTCTACATTGTAATTTCCACCACCACGAGTTGCCCCGAATGCAATAGTGTTTGGGTCGTCCCAATCATCAGGATTAAAATTAAATACTAGAACGCCTTCACCTAATTTAACCTTTTCTGGACTCGGAACTGCTGGTCTTTGAATTGGCATTACATACCCACTCCCATTAATCGTATTTGATAAGTCATTTGACGCCTTCTAATGCTTTCGTCTGGATCACGAATGGCCCTTCGATTTTCTCGGTAAATACTAAAAAAAACACCATTCGAATTATTTATGGAACGGTGCAATTTATTGTCTATGTTTCCCATTAGTGTTGCTAATTCAATAGATGAACCATTAGATGGTTTATCCCATCCGTTAACTTCTAATTCCATATCCTCTAGGCTTCCATCATCGATTGAATCAGATATTTCATAAACCGCATATGGATATGGTGTATCCTTTGCTGCTTTTTCGTAAAATAAACGAGGGGCAACATCTATTAACAAATTTTCGATTACTTTTCTTATTTCAAGCTCACGAATTACTTCTGTCATTGCCACCCTCCTCGTTCGGTTTAATAAGACCTGATGCCCTGCTTTCGTTTTCTACTGCAGACAGATACTGTGCTTGTATTTTTCTGATATCAGCAAGGTTTTCCATCACTGTACCTTTTATAATTGATCTTTTAGGTTGACGATTTGAACCAAGTTCTTGTTCGGAACCATACCATGTTCCGTGTTTGGATCCAATTAATAAATCCGTTTCCCTTTTCCTACACCAATATTGATATGCTCCCAGAGGTCGCTTCGATCTGCGCATACCTGGTTGCTTTTTAGCCTTTGGCAACATCCTTCGTCTAAGCAATCGACCAGTATCTAACAATGCAGCACGGCTTAATTCTTGAATTGTATATTGTGCTCTATCTACTTTTGATATAACTTCCACACCATTTTTTGTGATTTTCGTTGCTTTAGGAAGAGCCATTATTCATCACTGCTTTTTTCAATCATCTTGGAATTCAACTTTGTATTTTTTGAAATAGCTTTTTTAGCAGTTGGCTTTTTCTTAATGAACCCTTTTTCTTCTAATTCATTAATACGCTTTAATTCCGAGTGCTGATAAATATGCCCTACTTGATAAGCTCTGTTTCGATTCTTATCAGTAAAATTTTTAATTACTTCTGCCTCCATAAAATCACCCTTTCCTTAACCATTTGATAAGCCTTGGCAAACTAATTCAAGTTCTTTTTCATCAGTTTCATAGGTTCTAATGATGTTGTACGTTTTTTCTTCAAACTTAATATTCGGTTCGCCTTTATACTCATGTTGCCAAATTATAAAAGACAATTCTGGTCTGAAATCTGTTACTGCAGCTTGATAAAATTCATTTCTAGTTATAGATTTCTTAGTTGCGAAAATCTTTCTTTTTTGTCCTGGTATTGTAATCGGATCACCATACTCATTCTTACCGGATTTTTCTTCAGATACTAAATAAATCATCTTATCTCGTCGCATGAAATCACCCCGATGCTAACTGAGTAGCTAATGTAAAAAAAACAGGGGAGAATTTAACTTCCCCTGCTTTTAATTCCCATAAATCGGTTACCCCAACAACGATAACTCCTATTGCGTCATCGGTTGCCATCACTTCTTCGCTTACACCGCCGTTTTTCAAAAAAGATTTAACAGCTATGATTTTTTGTTTTAAAATTCCATCCAATTCAGTATTATCGACAGCGATATTCAATCCTTTTTTACATTCAACTACTAATTCATCTGTCGTCATTTAATCACGACCTTTATACGGCTTCAGGTGCTTTCTTAATTAAAACTACTCCATTACGATCCGCTAATTTCCCATCTGCGATTAAAGTAGATTTGCTAATCCATTCGTCTGTATCCTCATTGAAATAGCGTTTGAAAGTCATTTGCATATTACTATTAAACATGTAATCTGGAAGTTTAACGATAATACCGACTACGTCTCCCTCTAATGCATCATCGATGGATGGAAGATAGTCTTCTACAGCGATTACTTCCCGTCCAATTAACCTCTCTTCCTGAACACCATTTAATCCGAATGTAACACGCGCTACTGGTTGTCCGTTTGCATCTACCATACCAGCAATATATTTGCTCCAATCAGTATCTGACATAATTAACACAGCCCCATTACGATATTTTCTAGGGACCTTTCCATAAATTTCAGTCCAAGTGCCATATTGAGCAAAGTCAGCAGCCTCTACTTCTACAATATGTTCAGCTGGAATATTAGTATCATTGACGATTCCTAATGGTTGTCCTTCTCCAGTTCCATTGATAACAGCTTCTTCAATAGCTATAATCATAGCTTCGTAGATATTATCTGAAACAGTTTGTTCAAAAACAGGCATTGCCACAGTACCTGCCACTAATTCAACTGCTACTCGGCATTGTAGCTTGTGATAAGAGAAAGAAATATTGCCTGCAACAGATTTTTTCTGTTTGTCTGACAAAGTACCTGCTGCCACCCAAGTTGCCGTTGGTTTTGCATTAGCAATTGGGATTTCTACTCCGCCTTGCATAGCAGTTTTAGTAATACGAGCATAAATACGTCCATAATCTTTTAATTTTTCAACAATGCGATTAAGAATTGTTGTAGGAATAACCGCTCCAACATCACCAGTACCAGTTGTAGCGTCAGCACGAAATTCTAGATTATCAGACTTCTCACCTTTTGTGACATAGTTCATAAAAGCTTCGCGATATTCTGGTGTATCGTATTTATCTGCAGAACGTTGGTTTTGTTGCTGACCTTGGCCATTTCCTAAACCATATGCACCTAAGATGTTAATCCCGCCATTTGGTTTATTACGTTGTTCTGGATCATCAAGATCCGCTCCGCGTCCTTCTCCTTCATCATTTTCATCTGGCAATTCATCTATCATGCTACGAAGCTCAGCAATTTCCGCATTTAGTATTTCCAGTTCGGCGTTAATGCTTCGCAATTCTTCAACAGATTCAGTTCTATTACCTTTATCCCCTAATTCTTTTTTACGTTCTTCCTTTTGTTTAAGCATTTTTAATAGTTTATCTTTCATGTCATCTTTCCTCCATTTTTAATAAAATTTGATGTCTTAATTGCAGTAATTCGAGCTCGCTTTTCGAGTTATCCAACTGAGACCGAGCATTCTCCAATGCTCTTTTTGCGTTATCCAACACATCTTGGTCACGAGCATTTATGTCAGTTCCCTCGTAAGCAGGGAAATTGACTGCACTAACTTCAATCACTTTCTTAATTTTTTGGATGCGTCGTGTAGGAGTCTCACTTTCCATGTCTTCCCACTTTTCTTCATCCACATAAAAAATAAAAGACATCCCATCGATGTCTCCTCTTTTTACTGCACTATGAAGCGATTTTGCTTCGCTATTGTTATCTACATCAAGACTTGCCCGAATGTGCAGACCTTTTTCATTTGTTTGTAATTGCATTGTGGAATTACCGTTATTACGTCTACTCCTTGCAAGTGGTATCTTCCTTAAATCGTGATTAACGCTAAATAGCACATCATCAAAATCACAACTATCAAATGCTCCTCTTTCAATTACTTCATTGAACCAACCACCAATGTTAGTCATTTGATCATAAATCGCTGGATGACCTTCAATATAGGTTCCATCTTCGTCACTGTCGATTGCCCGAATATCCATAAGTCCAAAATTACGCTTCACTGGATGATTTTTATTTGGTAATTTAGTTTTACTCATTACCCTGACCTCCTTGTGTATTTTTCGATTTACCCATCTGATATGAATTAACAAGACTAACATCGATATAATTAAGCGATACCGTTCTTTTATCGCCATCTGGAATAGGAGGATATCCTAATATAGCTAGTTTTTGATTATCTGTTAACAATCCTTGTTCACCGGCTGTCTTCAATAAATCCAGTTTGGCCTGTGTACTCAAATACATCATATCTTTTTGAAAAAATACAATTTCATTACCATGATCTTGTTGTCTTATCGTGAATAACGTCTTAGAAAACGCCTGTGATAGTCCAATGACGATAGGTTCTAAGGACTTTTCATAAAAACTTTGGTACTGCTCATCATTAAAGTCACCTGACAAGATTGGCATTGAAATTCCATAATTGTAAAGTATTTTTTTATCTAGAAATTCTAAAGTGTCTTTGTCTACTAGTTTTGGATCGGGTTTTATATCTTTGTATTCAGATTTCATATCCATTGGAAGAACACCGGATTCAGCACTCTTAATCGATGCCTCAAATTTTTCTCTTTCAGCTTGTTGTTTTTCATCGTCCAGCAAAGAGTTGTATTTTATAATCCCCCGAATAGATAAACTTGACTTGACCCCTTTTTCTAATCCTTGCAGCAATGAATCATTTATTTGAATAACTTTTAACAATGAATCATTATCTGGCTGTCCATCGATACCGCCACCCATTATTTCATTTTTCGAAAACCTTTTTCTTAAATGGATTACATCTGAATACCTGAGTATAAATTTTTCTCCGCTTGAAAACTGCATTTCTATGAAAAGAGCACCAGTTGTGTCTTCGAAAAACGTAACTCCTGTTGGATTTAATGGGTAAAATCCAGTATACTCTTTCCTTCTAATTCCTTTATCATCTTTTTTTATTTCATACATTGGATAGATAAAAGCGTTATAATTCAAAAAAAGCACCCAAATAACTTTCTCCAAAAAATCTCTGGTTGTCATCAGTTCATTTGGGGCGAATTTAAATAGCCTGTTGAAACTACCGTTAACAGTCGCTTGCATTCCATCTGGATCTGTCCTAATATGTTTTGGTTTTAACTTTGATATTTCAGTTGCAATAATGTCAATACACATTTGAACAACATCTGAAGCATATACATTCTGGCCAAACTGGGAAAAAATTGGGCTATAACCATCCAACATTTTCGCTTGTTGCATTTGTTTATTTGATGAATGTTGCCTAAGTAAATTCTTTAATATCAACCGTCATCACCTTCTTTGGTTTGCACATAAAAAAAGGCGAATATTATAAAGAAAATTCCGGAAACAATATATCCAGCAGGTACATAGATTTTAAATACCCCGAATGATATAAGCCACATTCCAATCAAGAGAGAAAAATCATCTATGAATAAATTAATCTTACTGAGGACTTTAAACTTTTTTTTCTTCAAAACTGACTACCTCCTAATCAGCTGCATAAACTCATTACGATTATCAATATAAACTTTATAACCGATAATCATGGTGACAGCCCCATCTATTTTCATATGATCTTTTCCTTGCACTTTTACAGGGCGCATTTCCATTTTTGAATTCATTTCTAGTGCTGTATTTTCTAAACAGTATTTATCAACTGGATTATTGTTATAAATAATCATATTACTTTTAAGATCCGCTTCTACCAGCTTCATAGGTTCGCTCATGCTGCCATATTCTTGAGAAACTCGAACACATTCAAATCCGTATTCTTCCATTTCTTTTACCCAATAAATCGCAGACCACTTATCATAACCAACCTTGTATGGCCGAATACTGTATTCTTTATAAAGTTTTACAAACCATGCAGTAACAAGGCTAAAGTCATTTTCATTACCTGGTGATACTTCAACATACCCTTCTTTTATCCATTTTTTGAACTTTTCAAGGTCTTCTCTAGATAAAGTTTCTAGTTTGGATTCAGGGATAAAGTATTTTTGCAACATATGTTTTTTCTGTGTTTCGGGATCCATCATAATAACACGTGCGCTTGCTAGGTCACCTGTTTTTGATAAATCGACACTACCTATAGCAAAACAGTTTCGGAAACTCTCAATATCAAATTCTTCTTCATTTTTAATATCTTCAGGAGTTAACCAAGCTGTTGCGTTATTCTGTTTTTCATTGAAGTCTTTTGACATAACAAATACACGCATAGACTTACTTGTTTTTGCTTCTTCAATCATTTTTTTTAAGAAACTTCTCTTCTTGATAACACCCATGCCTGGATTTGATTTATACCAGGAGTCTTCATTTTGCCAAATCTCTTTTTCGCTATCCTGTGTGTACATCCAAATTAACCAGCGAGGTCTTTCTAATTCACCATGTAATACTTGTCTAGCTTCTTTCAACCTGTCATCCAAGTATCCATCATTAACCACACCTTCTGTTGTTAATTCAATGTATAATGGCTCATCTTGTGTTGATACTGCTTGCCGGATAGGCATAATAGAAGTATTATCCGGAAGCTCGTGCACCTCATCAACTGCACCAATTTTAATATTTTTACCTTCTTTGGCACCGGTTTTAGCAGATATTTTCTTAATCTGCCCTTTGTTTTGATAACTGAATTTCCCACGTTTTTTCGGCTTCTTAGGATTTCCAAAGAAAATTCCTTTAATATTGCTACGTGTGTATTTCGATAAAGTTTTACTTTCCTCACGCATAGAATTAATTGCCTGAAACATGAGATCAGCTTGTTCATAGTCATTGCTGGAACATAAAATTCTTGTACCCATCTCACCACAAAACCACTCTGCTAAACAAATAGCTGATATGAACGGTGTTTTTCCGTTTTTTCTGGCTACTAGGAACAATACATCTTGATGTAATCGAACATGCCTACCTATCTCATCATCATAAATTTTAAAAATATAAATAGCTTCAACAAATGCCTTTTGAAATAATTCCAATAAAAAAGGCTTCCCTGAGAAAGGAGCCTCGAAATGTTTACATTGTGTTTCAATAAATTTTATTCTTTTATGTGCATCTTCAAATTCTATTTTTATTTCTGGATCATCAAAGTATGTGATTAATACATCCAGCTGCATCAGTAATTCTTGGCCAATGATGATTTCGCCTTTTTTACATTTATCAATATACTCAAGCAAGAAAGAATGAGTGCCGTTGTATTCATATATGGGCCTTGCTAATACATTAGGTGATTCAAACGAGATCATACAAACTCATCCAAATCATCATCATCTTCCAGAATGTTTTTACTCAATACACTGTTCAAGGTTTTAATGATAACTGCATAGCTATTTACGTTTTTAAGATACTGCCTTGCAGCCTCTACCGGTTTTTGGAGTTGTTTATTTTTCGGATGAATGTTAACCATGCCAATCTCAACTAAAATTACTTTCAGATCATAGTTCTCGGATTTTAAGAAACAAGCATCCTCAATCAATCCTTCAACTAACTTCCTTTTAGATTCCTCGACATCTTTAAATATTTCGGTCAATTTTTCTTTTTCTTTTTGATAAACCGCCTTTTTAGACATGTTTCAAAAACCTCCAAGCGATTTCAAAATTTTAGCCGTGTGTGTAAATTGTGTCCCCCCTTCGGTACCCTGGGGGTTTAATTTTTTGATTAATCCGGGGGGTGTTCCAGTTGAATTTCTATACCATTCTTCCACTTTTCAAATTCCGTTTGTACTTGTTCGCCAATCATTATCACTTCTATTCTTTCTTTCGTACGATTAATACTATCAATTAGATCATCATGGAATACAGACATAGTATTGGCTTTCTCTAGTAAACAATCTAATGTTTGTAAATAATCAATCAATGTTTGAGCTTCTTCTAACGTCTCTTGGTTAACAAATTTAGTCAATTGTTATCTCCCCTTTAATTAGTATAAGTTCCAAACCACTTATCAATATACTTAATCCACTCGTCCTTCCTGTACTGTCTATCCTCATCCTGTTCTAATCTGCTGACACATACATCCTTACTCACATCACAGAAGATTAACTCTGCACCTAAGTCATCAGCTAACCTCTCACGCTTATACTTATCTGCATAACCACCAATAACCCATGCATTGTGCCACTTACCATATCGCGTCTTGATATTATCCAGTAAAGTATTCTGTACCTGCACCACGTTTGAATAAAGATTATCCGGCTTATCATAGCTTGGTAGCATAGTTACTGCAGCATATAATCTATCCATATCAACAACTAGATCACCACGCCCCATTTGTTGCTGGACAAAAGTTGTCTTCCCACTTAAAGGTGGACCATATACCAGGTAAACTTCTTTCATACCTTGATAACCGAAACGTCTATGTTCTTTGTTGTGACAGTCAAAGCACACTAACTCAACCAAGTCTGGATTTAAACTAATGCTATAATCATGTACATTCTCGGGAGTTAATTCTATTTTATGGTGTCCTATAATGTCTTTTGATTTGGCAATCCTCTCGCCACAACGATTACATATGTTTTTTCGCTCTGCTATTAAGTTGAGTCTAAATGTAACCCACTTATTAGATGTATAGAAATTGTGTAATACTGCATGTTTAGCCATTATTACCACGCCTTTGCTTCTACTGCTTTTATGTCTGCTTTCATTTTCTCCACTCTCAATCGATGCTCTTCCTTTACTTCTTCAGGAGGTAACGTACGAATCATTTCCTCATACTGTTTTATCTTGTTGCTTAAACTTCTCATTGCGGCAGCTTGAGAAGTTAACGCTTTAGCTTGTTTATCCCAAGCAAATTGAATCTCATATTCAATCTCTTCGGATGAATCTTTATCACTTTCATATGACTTAGATTTTTTAACCTCTTTTGTCATATCATTCTGGTCCTTTACGTACATTATTTTTTGAGCTCGAATAATGTTGGTAAAACTAATGAGGATTTCTTCGTACAAAATATCTAGCATACTCATTCCATCTCGTGCTGCATCATATATTTCAATTAATTCGTCATCATCTGGTAACCACTTACGGAATAAACCATGTTTAACAGCATTTTCATTGCCTTCAGGAGCACCACCGCCTTTATTACCTACCGCATTTTTATTCCGATAAGGTGCACCTCTTTTTCTTGGAGTGTCTGGAATATCATCCCATCTGTCAACACTTTTCCATTTTCTAACTTGACTTGAACTAATTCCTAACTCTTCAGCAATCTCTTTTGGCTTCATCTCACGATTGCTATTTAGCCACATTTTAAGGGCTTTTAGTCTGTTTGGACTTATAGGTCTACCCAACTCATAAACACCTCACCTCCAAGCTTATTTTTACTTATTTGAGTTTGTTTTCACATTTTATAAAAATAGTAATTTAAGAACGGCATAATTTTATTTCTGACCATAGAAAAAACACCATTTTCAGGTGTTCATTAATTTGCTATATTCTCCTAAATACTGGTAATAGGGTGAACCATAATCTATATTCTGTTGCACTTATTGAGTAATGTAATTCTGTTGATAAATCTTTACAATCTCTCTATCTAAATTATCACTGAAAAACAAACATACTTTATGTTGCACTTAATCAGTAAGGAAGCCTTTTGGTTTCTTCATCCATCATTTCTTGAGTGACACCAATATATCTTAAAGTAGTCGATTCATCGTTGTGGTTAAACATTTGCATTAGTAACGCTATGTTCGTTTTATTCTTCATGTATAAATGATATCCATACGTTTTTCTCATGGTATGAGTACCGATATCCACTAATCCAAACTCTTTAGCTACATCATTTAACATTTTATAAGCTGTGCTTCTGTCAATGGGCTGACCTTTTAATTTACTCTTCGTTTTTGCTTGCCTACTTTTAAATAAAAACTCATCATCATTTTTGCCAGCAATGAATCCATCTAAATCATCTCTAATTGACGGATGAATGAGAAACTTCTTTGGTTTCTTTCTTTTTTGTTCGATGATGCTGACATGGGAACCTTTAACCATACCAACTTTGATACTCAATAGATCACTTACCCGCAGACCGCTATATATACCCAGGCAAAAAAACAAGTAATTTCTTATGCTGCGAAGTTTTAAATATTGTTTTATTCCTTTGATAACATCTGGGTCTCTGATAGGCTGTACAAAGTTCATTGCCCTTCACCTTCTTGCTTATTGAGAGGAATATTAAAAAACACCCATCTTTATGACGAGTGCTTTTTTCCATTTCCTATTACTACCATAATAACTTATTTTTCTTGATATGCTCTGCTTTAATTCTGCCATTTGTCTGCCACTTTTTTAACATGCTTCGATTTCTTCCTGATATACCTCGATACGCAATATAAAGGCGAGCTTATAAAAAGCCCTTGCCTTGATTCTGTAATACTTTCTTTCACTAAATCCCAATTCATTGTATACCTCATAATCGAATATTTCTTCTTCTTTTAGATATCGACTAACTATGATGGAGCGTTCTTGATAAGCTAATCGATTGACCGCTCTTTGTACCCTTGAAATAAATTCTTTCCTCTTTATTTCCTGGTCTATTTTATTTAATGCTGCATCTTCGGTACTGGAGTGGAATTGATTACTCGGTGCAGATGGTACTAATTTAAATGACGAAGTTATATTAGGCTCATTATCCTCTGGATCCATAAGTAAAAACATTTTATACTTTTCTAATTCCGACTCAACCGCAGAGCGTGTGGCTTCCCGATCTATTTCCGGTAATTTAAATGTCAATTGCATAATTCCGACCCCTCCCCAAAGTAAAAGGACATCAAACAAGCATTAGCTTGAATGATGTCCGTCGGTTCTTCCGTAAGGACTAATATAAATTTTAATCAACTCTTTTTTTGTAATTGACTCGCCGAAACGGGCCATTAATTATTTATGCAATGATTGTAATATCGTCTTTTTCAATTTCTTCTTTTAGCGCTGCACTAAGATATTCCTTTATGTTTTCAATCGCTTCATTTTTCCAAGCGCCGCCATCAGCTTCAAACATCGCACATCGAGGTCCAGATTGCATCCGGAAAACAAAATCACTTTCCGGTTGTACCACTTCGACGAATGTGCGATATGGTGCCAGTTCAACAGGGTTAGGTACTTCGACATTTCCAACAGAAGCAACTCCAACTTTCGCAACGACCGCTTGAGATACTCCATCATCACTAACCGTTTTAACCTGGTCCTCTGTTATATTTCCAACCACTTTCAGCATGATGTCGCGATCATCATTTTTTACGAAGCATGACTGCAGTTTGATGTTAAATTCTTCTGTGCTGTACCAGTTATCGAAACGGAAGTTCGGAATCAATGCATCAGCTTGGAGGAAATAGTCTCTTTCCTTATCTGCATTTAGATATGACTCAACACGGACTTCTGTCGGGCTAACGACATGAACAATCTTTGGATCCTTACTATCAAGATCTGATGATTTCAAGTAATCTACCAATCCGGACAAAGTATGAACTTTGAAAGGTGCTGCAGTTGGCTCTTCCAACAGGTGTAATTTCTTATCTGAATAACTTTGGCCATTTTCTACATGAATCTCTGCTACTCCCAAACTAACAATATACTGCAATGCTTCTCTAATCATTTTTCATTCCTCCATTTTATTATTTTGTTTGATTTCTAAAACTAAGAACCTTTTCGCCATCATCCTGGGAAACGTCACCTTCTGGATCCAGAAACATTTGACCCTTAACACCTGACCGCAACTCTTTACCAATGATGTTTCCTTGTTTATCCGCACCCATCATGAGCTTGGTTTCAACTTCTTTCATTGCAACAAGACTGGACTTGGTAGAAACGCTAGTGTTGAGCACATCTCTCTTCTCATCCCCGTGAATTTTGATAGAGATAGTGATAGTCCTGTTCTTTTTTGGGTCCGTATTAGGATCCGCAATGTTTTCTAATACTTTTTCAAGCTCTGTATTGACCTTTGCTGCAAGTGCGCCTTCTGCAAATTCGTTTAAATCAATCATGTAGTCCATTCTGAAACCCTCCTGTTTTTTAAGCTAATGCTCCATCAATTATCAATACCAATTCATTTTCTATTCGAAATGCGACATTACTTATTTAAATCCCATACCTTCATATTCTAAAAATTGTTTGCCTGTCATCTTTCCGCAATCCTTACAAATATGGAGAACTGTTTCTCCAGAAATAATTTGAAATTGTGATTGTTGTGTATATGACCCAATGTTTTTATGTCTACAAAGAAATTGCATAAGTTTATTTTTTTTGGTAATTCCATTTGAATATTGTTTCATTTTGCATCTCCTTTCACTTCGCATTTTCTATCAAATAACTTCCTGCCCGTCCACTCTCACCCTTTGACTTCTGTCAATATCTAATACCTGACCATTTTTCCATACAATCAAATCTTGGCCATGCTCTTTGGCTGTAAGCTTTGTTAGCTTAAAGTTTTTTACTACATAAACCGCATCCTCATCCAATTTAATTTCTGCTGTCTTATCCACCTGATGACCTCCTACAAATTCGATCTAATATGTGTTACTAGTGGTTTTTTGTTCATTACCTGACTGTCTCTGCATGTGTTTTTCGGGACGTTCCAGGTGTGACGTATATGTCTTGTTTCGTGTTCTTGTTGTCTAAGGTATTCAATCCTTTCAAAAATTCTTTCGAAACTCTCCTTCATTGCTTGGAGAGCATTAGTAAGAGATTCTTTAATCGTTTCCCACGCATCAGACACTATCAATAACGACTTATCGTAGGTTTCCTTATCAAATGCCATTCCTTCCGGAGTTACATAATAAATGTTTTCTTTCAGCTCCATAGGTTACCTCCTAGCTTGCTAGTAATTTTTCCTTAAAGCATTTATCGCAAATGTTTTCGTGGTTTTCCGTTGAGTCTTTGCACTCTACACAAACATTTTTCATGATATATTCCTCCCCACATATTGACGTAACTCCTTATTCTGTTTTTCCAATTCACCAACATAGCTAATAGTTTTTGCTAAGATTGTTTTTGCTTCATCCAGTGCCCTTTTGTCCTTATCGTCCATGCCATAAACTGTATTAAGAAATTTCCGGGCTTGATTCAGTTCTTTAATCACTTAATTTCTCACCTCGTCTTTTTCCACAAACTGTACACCTGCCTGTATAGATATTAAAACGATGAATACCCCTGATTCTACATTTAAACCAACGTCTAATATGCTTCAATTAATCACTCCTTTAACATTAGATAAGCAATAAAGGTGGTACTCAGTATGGATATTAAGTAAATCAATGCAGTTGTAAGTGTCATTCCATCACTTCTCCCCGTATGCTCTTGCAGCATCATTCTGAACTTTAATGTTCATCCACTCCAAATCTGCCAGCGAAACACTTTCCAACGACATTCCCGCGCTTGTAGTCACGATGCCCATCTTTTTCAGCTCACGAATTAATTCATTTCTGCGATCGCTAACTTTTTCGTTTAAGATTCCCAAGGTTTGACCTCCTTCAAATCAGATTCTTTTACAAACAGCCCATTAACCATTTCTCCTTTTCGATCTTTTATTTCGTTGTATGCATATTCGATACATTCTTTAATGTCCGTATCCTGTTGCATGGCTAAGATTGTCAATACGACATACATATCACCGATTGCGTCAATCGTTTTTGTGCTATCCCTTTTATTTATTCCGCTGCATAACTCTCCAAATTCCTCACCCAATTTATTTAATTGTTTGCTAGAATCAGCTGTATCTAATCCTCTATCAATTGCCCACCGCTCGATATTTGTAGTTAGTTCATTTAGATTCATTATTTTCCTCCTTTAAAAATACTTCTTGCACAAAGTGCGATACTGCGGTTTCCAGCGTATACATTACTGATTCTTCGATTGCGGCGTCATAATTGGTATAAACTCTCACAATCTTCACGTCCTGACCATTACCTCTGCATATTCCCCAATATTGTTGGTTTGACATGGTTTCCCTCCCGGTATTTCGGATTTTATTCGGACTGTGCATTAAATTTCTACGCCTACAGACTTTAAGGCAGCCAAGCAAATTGCCATTGCTACAGAATTAGAATAAGCTTCATAATTTACCACATGATGAGTGTCGTTATATTGGAAATTAACGTAATATACCAATTTATTGTTCTCATCTATACAATCACTCAGGGTAAATTGACGATAGTTTCTAAGGCTTTCTACTACTTTCCAAGCTTGTTCAATACTTCGGCTATAACTCGGTATCCCACTTCTTTTCCCATCACGAACAATGTTGCCGTATTTGATTTCTATTCCTAGAACTTTAGAAGCAACTAATTTATCTATCTCCATATGTGTCAAATTATTCCCTCCTTTACTTCGAAATTTCTATCAACTCTCCACTAACCAACCAATGCCTACTCAGATTCCTGTGATAACCTGACAGCTACAGTAGCTTTTTCTGGGTTCTTCCTTCCAGATACTCGCTTAACCCCGGATGGTGACGCTAGCCATCTAATATATTTTTGAGTGACTTTCATTTCTTTAGCGCATTCTTCCGCTGTTCCCGAGACAATTAATCTGTCACCTTTATAAATCGCATATTCAACAGGGCACCTGGAACTAATACCCAGAAGATGAATTTTGCTTCTTAACGATCCATGACTCCTGTTTAGATTTTTGGCCATTTCATCAAATCCAATAATTCCACAATTTTCTTTTATGAAGTTTATTTCACTCATTTTCCAAGGCTTTTGTAACTTCATTTTCTAGCACCCCGTTTCAGTTGCTCTTTACCCGGAACCAATAATGTAGATGGATTATTAAATGCCTTTTTCAGCTTCTTTTTGCTCGCCAGATGTATCAGTGCCAAAAATATTTCCAGTGGATCCCGTTCGTATTTATCTGCGATTGCTGTTATATCCGTTCCGTTATTCCAGAGAAGTGTTATATTTGCCAGCTGACCCTTCGGAAAGACTAACTCCAAATCCTCAAATATAAATTCATAGTCGCCTTCAGGTAGAAACGGTATAGATGCTGATTGAGTATTCACATCGCATCACGCTTTCTGAGATACTCCCGGGTTTCTGTAGCTGTCATTACTGCCTTGTCGCCGACTGCGCTTTTGTTATCTCGCATCCAGTTAGCGAATTTAGTTGCTGTTTGTTCATCTGAATCTTTTGGATCGAATACCATAACGGATTTCATGCCATTCACCACTTAAAACCTCTCCTTTCTTCGATAACTTTCACCGTCCAGTCTTATCCCGATTGCATTATCCATCATTCGGTCAATAATTCGTGGACCATTGTTACCGTATTTTTTGATTAATTCACCTTCTGAATAATTCGTGGTGCACACTATTGATTTGTGTAAACGCAAGTCAAACACTTTATACAACACATCTGATGCCCAAGTTTCGTGCCCTGTCTCATTTGCTTTTACATACTCAGAACCGATATCATCTAAAACCAACAAATCCAAATCGCTAATCATCCTAAATATTTGCTCTTCCGAAACTTTTGAAAAATTATTATAGGTGCTCCTGATATGTTCAAAGAGGTCAGTAACTTTAATAAATAGAGTATTGAAACCATTGCTTCGTACGGCTTTCGATATTGCATAGGACAAATGACTTTTTCCAAGTCCAGGGGATCCGCTGAATGCTAAAGACTGTTTACCGTCAAATTCTTTTACAAATTTAATTGCTGCTTGTTTTGCCTTGAATTGAGATTCGTAATCTTTGCTGGGTTTGTAAGAATTAACCGTAACTTTTTTTAAATCATCGGAGGTTCGTTCAAAACTCAATATAAAATTTTGCTTTTTACTTTTTTCATATTCTTTTGGAGTCGGAAGATTAAGATCTCTTTTCAACTGTTCATCAGCGCAGGGTTTACAACCACCCATTACCCCTCTGGGAGTATTAAAGAGTTTATAAACAGTTCCGCATTTATCGCATTCTTTTTCACCAACGAGCTCTAACGGAAAAGATTTACCTAATACATCTTTGATTGATTCCAATATCACACCCCCTAAAATCTGTCTTTTGTGGGATCATAGTTATTTAGAGCAACTTTTGGTTCTTTTCCATTACTCTTTCTCATAAAATTAGTTAACGGATCAGCTTCATCGAGAAACTTTCTGATATCCTTGTCCCTCATAAAATCAGCTAAAGGGTATCTATGAGTGAACCAGTGTGTATCGCTGTGATAAACAGATGCATAGTTATCCATTGCTTTTTTAATATCATCAAAACTGTAATCTTTTAATCTAGATTTAATTGATCTTCGCATAGGGTCAGTTAATTTTTGATGACGAATAACATTTTTAGATACATAGTGATTGAATAAATCACGAATGTATTTAATATCTTTTTCTTTATCTTCTTCTTCTTCTTCTTCTT
>NZ_LQNF01000010.1 GCF_001618145.1 Oceanobacillus damuensis | reverse complement strand
AAGTTACTTCGCATTTTACACAAACTGCGAATAAAAAGCTGTAAAACTAAAAGAACGTTAGGGTCCAGGTGTATCCAGGCTGCTCAGTTCCAATAGTTAATTTAAAGTCAATTGAGCAGTGCAACTCACGCCATCCTAATTCTGCCAAGTTCTTATTTATCCATTCCCTTCTGCGAAAGTTGAGTAGTTAATAAACATCATTTTTCTTTCTGGCTATATTTATTAAAAAGCGTTACAATTATATGTAAATTTAATGATAATGTAAACTATTTAAAGCAGAAGAAATTAGGAGAGATCAGATGGTTATATTCCCTATTGTTATTATCGTATCGGCAGTACTCTATATTTATTATAAGGTTGCCATTCTTAAAAACAATGATGAGCTTACACAAAAATATTTTAACGGAAAAGCCCGTTTATGTCTTGGTACCTTTCTTTTATTCTTTGGAATAAATCAATACACCTTTTATCAGACTCAGTTTTCACTGTTCATCGGTATTCTATTTGGCATTCTGGGTGGACTGCAGATGTACAGAGGTTTTGCGGAAGCCAAACATTATCGCAGCGAATGGCGCCGACTTAACCCAAATGAATAGAGCAGCAAAAGCGAAGGTGACTGTTCAGAAACTTAACGCTAGCAAGGGGCTGGAAAGCGCATGGTTTTCGCGCTTGGAATGTCCATTGCTTATGACGGGAGTTTCTAGGAACCGTAGCTGGACATGGCTGTTCATGTGCAAGAATTTATTGCTCAAAACATATACTTTCTAATTTATGAAGCAAAAGAAATCGGCAATGGCAGCCGATTTCTTTTTTTTTAAAATAAGAAAGATAGTATAAAACTGCATATGCGCTATTTAACGATTGATCAGTTGGGCCATAATCAATCCCTTTCCGACAAGGTTACGTTCATTGTATACTTCAACATCAATTTTGGCATAGAGTCTGCCGACATCAAGCAATGACGGTTTGATGACGAGCGTACTGTCTATTTGAACCGGTTTACTGAAATAGACGGTTAAATTTTCAACCGTAATATCTGCTTTTTTAACTTTCATGAGCAGTCTGCTGCTTGCTTCCGTGATTAATGACGTGAATACCCCATGGGATAAAGTACCCAATTGATTCGTCATTTGCGGGATAACTTTTGATTCATATACATTCTCCTCATCTTCTCTCACATCTATATTGCTGGAAACAATATCATCGATCGTTTCACCAACCTGAGGCTGACGCTGGATTTGCTGCATTGCCTTTAATACGTCCTGCCTTGATACGACACCTTGAAGCTGATATGCTTGATCGACAACCGGAACAAGCTCAATACCTTCCCAAACCATCATATGTCCAACAGATGCAAGCGACGTTTTCGATTGCACGACTTGAGGTTTTCTGCTCATGACGCGGTCAATAACAATACTTTTATCTTTACCGACAATATCCTTGGAAGAAACCATACCAACTACACGGAGCTTATCATCGACGACAGGGAAACGTGTGTGGGAGGATTTTTCATTGAGCTCATACCATTGATGAATGGTATCTTTTGTTTTCAGGAAATAAGACTCATTAAACGGCGTTGCAATATCCCCCACAAAAACAATTTCTTTTTTGATCAGCTGATCATATATCGCCCTGTTGATCATTGCTGCTACGGTAAATGTATCATAGCTTGTCGAAATGATTGGCAGCTCTTTTTCATCTGCAAGTCTTTTTATGCGTTCCTCTGTATCAAATCCGCCCGTAATAAGTACAGCAGCTCCAGCATTGAGAGCAAGTTCATGTGCCTTAAATCTGTTTCCGACAATAAGGAGGGAATCTGCCTGGGTATAGCGCATCATTGCATCGAGCTGCATAGCGCCGATTACAAATTTGCTTAATGTTTTATAGAGACCATCTCGTCCGCCCAATACTTGTCCATCAATAATATTTACAACCTCTGCAAAGGTAAGTCTTTCAAAATTCTCTTTTTTCTTCCGTTCGATCCGAATCGTACCGACACGTTCAATTGTGCTGACCAGACCTTGATTTTCAGCTTCCTTTATCGCACGGTAGGCTGTTCCATCACTCACATTCAAATCCTTTGCAATTTGACGCACCGATATTTTGCTGCCGACCGCCAAAGAAATGATATGTTGTATAATCTGTTCATGTTTAGTTGCCATTTTATTCCACCAGCTTTCAACTGTACTATATCACACCTGTTAAAATTAATTATACAGTTGAAGGGACAGAAACTCAATGAAAATCACGTTGCCTTCTATTTAATTCCTCCTGTTCCATTACAGGTGGCCTTGTCATTTCTAAAAGGGTTGCAAAATTTGCTCCAACAACAAGTAACAGGAACAACAGCCAGCCCCCCCAGAAAATTAACTCGATGTTTGACGTTGCATATGGAAATACCGGCCAGGCAATGTACAGGAAAAAGCCAGCTAATAACAAGCGCAGAATAGCATAATGCCGCATCATCATCCCTCCTTTATTATAAATTATGAAGCGGAAAGCAGCATAAGAACCTTTATGGCAAAGTAAAAGGACAGCTTTTCGTTAAAAGCTATCCGCGTGAAATGCTGTAAATGTAACTGTAAGGTAACTATCTGTCTCGCTTTGCTGTAGGTTAATTGCATCAATTCGGATCAGGCGTTCACTTAAGCTAAGTCCGTTCAGAAAATCATTCATGGAATTGAGGTCTTTTGCAGTTGCATCCATTATATAGGATGTTTCGTTAATGATGGAGTCCTCCTCCGCTTCTGCATTCTCTGATCCCATCATGCCGTCCGCTGCAATAGAGTCAATACTCACATTATGATGCCTAGCTATTTCTTCCAATCCAATAAGCAGCTGATCTGTCGCTTTACTGTTTGGTATTTTGCCGGCTGCTTCAGCAAGCTCTTCATTCACTTCCGCACCGGGCCCGTTTGAAATATCGCTGAGCTGATTTTCATACATAGAAACCTCGGTTTTTTTCATTTCTACTTCGTCCTGCAGTGGTTTGATGACATACAAATATGCTATTCCATAGATTAATAGAGTTGCAGCAAGAATACCAACTGCGATAAATGTATGATTTTTCCCCCATTGTTTAATCATTTGCGGCAAACTCCTCCATCACCATTTCCGAATCGATTGTAAGCTCGAATGTCGCTTCATATGCCTGTCCCATTTTTACCGAACTTGTAAGCAGTACATCCTCGACATAGCTCTCTTTCATAAGCGCTGCGATATATTCAGCGATAGCATTCAATGATTGAAAAGTGGCATCCACGACTATCCCGTTGTCGGTTTCGTATCCATATGAAATCAGTTGCTCTGCAGTTCCAAGCAAACCAGTGATCTCACGATACAATGCTGTATTTGGAATCATTTCTGCCTCCTTCTTTCTCATTTCCTCCTGTACCCTTTCAAGCTGTCTGACTGTCCCATGTTCTGCCTGCTGTTCCATAAGCACGGTTTCCACTTCTACCCGTTCGTTTTCAAGAGTTATGAGCTGCTTGTCATAACTGCTTTGTTGGAGCAGCAAAAGAGTCACTGTCAAAGTCAGCAAAATAAAGAAAATGATTCCAAGAACGATGTATGCACGATTTTTATTCGGTTCTTTTTCAAGAAAATTAATTTCTGTATTCACGTGCTCCCCCCTAAGAATCTTTCTTCAGTGCCAGACCTAAAACATCGATATATTTTGCTGTCAATTTCTCATTCTCAAAATGGTGAATAGGTATTGTAACAGTTTCAGTGAGAGTCGTTTTCACCATCTCCATGAAAGGGAAATCCCCGGAAAGGAGCAGCTGGTTGATCTGTGCCTCCCCCTTCGTAATGGAATACTGATAAAAATCGATGATTCGATTAATCTCAATGGTGTACTCATTAATAAGCTGTCGAACAGCCTGTTCATCACTGTCTGCATCTATTGAAATTTTCACGTAGCGGGAAAAAACCGCCTTATGATTATTAAATGCTGTCAGCAGCAAAGAATCCTTATTCCAATGGATTAACAGAACATGATTCTTTCCATCCTGATTTGGATTTGACACATAGTAATAACGATATACAGACAAAGATGTCAAATCAGCTGCCATCGGCTTTAATCCAGCTTTTTCAAAAGCTTCCTCATATGCAGAAATTTTATCATTGGGATATGCAAACAAAAGAATGTCTCGATTTTTCTCATCCGCCTCAAGAAATTCAATCGCGATGGCAGGATTGGAAAAAGGCAAATAGAAACTGCTTCCAATCTGCGCTTTCACATAACCAGCCGCTTCTTCCTTTGTTAAAACTGCCGGAACCTGCAATTGTCGAATGACGACAGTATCATCCGGCACAGCGAAGAACAGCTTCTTTCGTTTCCATTTATGTTTATGGACAAGCTCATTAACCACTTCCACAAACACACCGGAATTTTCAATAGCTCCGTCCTTTATGGTGCCTTCCGGAAATTCCACCTCACCATGCACAACCATTCCAACAACATTATTGTTTTTGTGATAGCTGTACCTGAGAACCTGATTGGTAATCACTATATTGACCCTTCCATTATTCATCAGTCCCATGTTGTCACCCGCCTATATGAGTAAATTGAAATACCAATTGATTAAAGTATTCCCGTAAAAATAAGTTATTAAAGCTGAAAGAACAATATACGGCCCGAATGGCACAGGCTGCTTTCTATCGATAATTTTAAATAGGATGAGCATCATTCCGATAACCGATCCGATGAGACATGATAGAAAGAAAGCAAGCAACACCTTCTCCATACCGAGCACAATACCGAGAACACCAAACAGCTTCATATCCCCTGCCCCCATGCCGCCGCGACTGATGAGTATAATAATAAAAATCAGACCGAATCCAATAATTGCACCACCGATTGCCGACCACCACGGTTCTATGGGTTCGATGATTCTTAGGACAATGAACAACGGCAAAAAAAACAACAGCAGCTTATTTGGAATGAGCATATATGTAATATCTGATACTAAAACAATCATCAGCATGGAAACGAACAGCAACGCCGTAATCAGCTCAGTCTCAAACCCGATACTGTAAAAGCTGAACGCAAATAGAGCAGCTGTTAAAAATTCGATTACTGGGTATATGTACGAAATCCTTCCTTGGCAATGCCTGCATTTCCCCCGCTGGATCAGGAATGATAATAAAGGGACATTCTCATACCAGGCCAATTGATGTTTGCAATGCGGACACACGGAACGATCATTTGCGAAGGATATGTTTTTGGGGAGACGCAATCCGACAACATTGTAAAATGAGCCGAGAATCAGGCCTAGGAGGTAGAAAAGAAACAGGATTGACGTCATTTGGGAGGCTCCTTTATTGCGTATGATTTTTATTAAATAAACGCCCTGCGAATTTTTTCAAGTCAGGGCGCATCAATATTATTGCTATCAATCTATTCTTACAAATGTCTACCTATCTTCATATTCAAATGTCTGCCCATCATCACTTGTTGTAACTGTTTTTGATTCATCATATGGACCATCACTAGTTGGATCTTCTGGAATTTCACTTAAGTATCCACCGTCTACTAGTTCTTTTAAAGTGTAACTATTTTCTTGTTCCCCAGAAGTATATGCAAGTCTAGCAGCATTTTCAAACAAATCCATATTTGCTTCATGGGCATCATCTTTTGAGTTGCTAATTACATTCCCTACTGCAGGCCCAGCAATAGCCAAAATAATCCCTAAAATAACAATGACCGCCAGCAGCTCTACCAAAGTAAAACCTTTCTCTTTCTTCACCATCTTCTTCAACTTTTGTAACATACAATCTCCGCCTTCCTTATAATCTGTTACTCTATTAATTCCAGTTCTGTCAGATTCACTACTAGCTCCTGATTACCCAATACCAATATACAGGTAATCAACCATCGACTCCTACTAAATTCCCACTACATTTTCATTATATTACACATTTTACCATAATTCTACTATTATTTTCACTATAGTGAACAGTGCTTTACAGGCTTTCAAACATGCCAAACATTGGGATCACAACAGCAGCAATGATGCCTCCGACAAGCACTGTCAGCACGATGATCATCAATGGTTCTATCAATGTTTTGATCCGATCTGACAGCTGATCAACCTCTTCAGCATAAAATTCGGCAGCCTTGGTGAGCATATGGTCCAATGTACCTGTTTTTTCACCAATCTGGATCATTTGGACAATTAATGCCGGAAAAGCCCAGTGCTTTTTCATCGGCTTTGCAAGGGAATCCCCAACAGCCAATGATTTTCTTGCATCGATCAGCACATTTTCGATTACTCTATTTCCGACTACCTTCTCCGTAATTTCTACCGATTGCAATATCGGAACAGAGCTGTTCACTAGTGTGCTCAGCGTTTGTGTCATACGAACCAATGCACCCTTATGAACCAAAACACCAAGTAACGGAAATTTCATCTTAAGAAAATCCACCCGGTATCGGACTGAATCATGTTGGATGAAATATTTATAAAGAATAATACCGATGGCAACGACAACCAGCAGTATCCACCAGTACCTTCCCGTAAAATCACTCAAATTTAAAACGAATTGTGTATAGGCAGGCAGCTCCTCACCAAATGAATTAAACATGCTCACAAACTGGGGCACTATAAAGACGAGCAGGAAGATACTTAAGAGAACCGTTATGACACCAACAACACTCGGATACAGCAATGCAGAGATAACTTTCTGCTTATTACTGTATTGCTTTTCGTAGTAGTCTGCCATTTCATTCAGTATTTCATCCAGCTTACCACTCACCTCGCCGGCATGAATCATATTGACAAGCAAAGTCGGAAAAACCTTAGGATGTCGCGCTGCAGCCTTTGATAGACTTTGTCCCTGTTCAAGCTGTCTATCTACATCTGTCAATGTAATTCTAAGTGCGTCGCTATTGGTTTGGAGCATCATTGTCTTTGTTGCTTCAGAAATAGTAATTCCTGCATGGATCAATGTTGCATATTGTCTCAAAAAAATAATGAAATCTTTGTTTTTCACAGTTTTATTTAAAATTATATCTCTATTCCATGCCTTCGTCTCTTCAATCTCGAAAATGATCAAACCATCTTTTTCAAGCTGTGAGAGGGCTGTATTTTTTGTATCAGCCTCTATCTTCCCTTTAATCTTTTGTCCTGAGATTCTTCGACCGCTATATTGATAATTCATTGCTTAGAAGCTCCTTTCCTGCAAATAAGGAGCTGCGGTTTCATAATCGATTTCATTTTCACCGATCAATCGTTTCAAATCCATTTCAAGTGTATGCATGCCTTGATCACGTGATGTCTGTAGAACATTTTGGATTTGGTGGAGCTTTTCATTGCGGATCAGATTTTTAACGGCTGAAGTGTTCATCAGCACCTCGGTTGCCACACGTCTGTCCATTCTGTTTTTTGTAAGAAGCAAGCGTTGAGAAATAACTGCCTGCAGAATTGTTGAAAGCTGGACTCTGATCTGGTCCTGCTGTTCTGCAGGGAACACATCAATAATCCGCTCAATCGTCGATACTGCATCTGTCGTGTGTAACGTACCAAAAACCAAATGTCCGGTTTCTGCAGCGGTAATTGCCGTTGAGATCGTTTCGAAGTCGCGCATTTCTCCAACAAGGATCACATCTGGGTCCTGACGCAAACTTGCCCGCAGACCGTTCACAAAATTGTTTGTATCGAATCCAACCTCCCGCTGATCGATAATCGATTTCTTATGGGAGTGCATATATTCAATCGGATCTTCAAGTGTAATAATATGCCGAGGCACCGTTTGGTTAATATAGTCGATCATCGATGCAAGTGTCGTACTTTTCCCGCTCCCCGTTGGTCCTGTAACAAGAATAAGCCCCTGTGGGTAATGGACGATTTCCTTCGTTATCGAAGGCAGATGCAGCTGTTCGATGGTAGGAATACCATCCGGAATAATTCTGATTGCAAATGATAATTCCCCGCGCTGGTAAAAGGCGTTCACCCGAAATCGTGATACACCATGGATACCATAGGAGAAATCAATCTCCCGTTTGATACGGAGGGTTTCCAATTGTTCTTCAGATAAAATTAGTCGAACAATCTGTCTCGTATCTGCTGGCAAAAGCTTCGGCAGATCCTGTTCTTCCAGATTTCCATTAATACGGAAAATCGGTGCCTTGCCGACTGTCAGATGGACATCGGAGGCATGTTTCTCAAAAGCAATCGTTAACCATTTCTCAAAATTTTTCTTCATATTGTTCACCCTATACACTTATGGATACTTGCATGATTTCATCAATTGTCGTTAAACCGCTTTTTACTTTTTCCAGACCATCCTGAATGAGAAAATCCATTCCCTGTCCTTTCGCATAATTGCGTATTGCAGCTGTTGATTGATTATTCAGGAGCATGCTTTTCATCTCTTCATCAAGGACCAACACTTCATGTACCGCAAGCCGCCCCCTGTAGCCTGTCTGATGACAGACACTGCAGCCCTGTCCGTGATAGACATGCCCAACCTCTACACCGCTCTTTTCAAAAATTTCCCTTTCCATTTCTGTCAAACCTCTTTCTGTTCTGCAGTCTAGACATATTTTTCGTACCAAACGCTGGGCCACTATCCCTGATAAAGACGATACGACAAGATATGGCTCAATTCCCATATCGATTAATCGGGGGATGGATTCAACGGCACTGTTTGTATGAAGTGTGCTAAATACCAAATGTCCCGTTAAAGACGCCCGTATAGCGATTTCCGCTGTTTCCTGGTCACGTATTTCACCGACCATGATGATATTTGGGTCCTGCCGTAAAATAGAGCGCAATCCCTCTGCGAATGTCAAGCCGATTTTACTGTTAACCTGTACCTGATTTATCCCTTCCATCTGGTACTCGACAGGATCCTCGACAGTAATGATGTTGACATTTTCCGAATTCAACCGATTGACAGAAGCATACAGTGTTGATGTCTTACCGGAACCTGTTGGCCCGGTTAAAAGAACAAGCCCCGATGGCTGCGTAATCAGGTCTTGATATTTTTGACGGTTTTGCACGGAAAAATGAAGGTCCGACAAATCCATCAGTGCATTGTTCAAATCAAGGATACGGATAACAACCTTTTCCCCATGTACAGTAGGCAGACAGGATATGCGCAAGTCGACTGGTGTTGAACCGACCAATGTTTTAATCCGGCCATCCTGCGGTAGTCTCGTTTGGGTAATGTTCATATCTGCCAATATTTTTATTCTCGCTGTCAATGAATTCTGCATCTGTTTTGGAATCATTTTCTCCGTCTGCAGCCGGCCATCGATCCGGTAACGGACTTGTACATTTGCTTCCTGTGGATCGATATGTATATCACTGGCCTTTAACTGGACACCAGTGTTCAGAAGCTGATCCAGCATACGAATAACAGGGGCTTCAGCTTCTTCATTTGAATCAAGCAGCATTTCCGAGCCATTTTTAAAATAGTATTTGTTGATCGCATACAAAATATCGTCCTTGGCTGCAATTACTGGAGATATACTGAAGCCTGTCCCGATTTCCAAATCATCAATGGCAAAATAATCCATCGGGTCACGCATCGCTATCGTTAATGTGTTGTCCTGCAGTTTCAAAGGCATCAGGATATTCTTCTGAGCCATTTCCTTTGTAACAAAGCCAAGCACATTTTCCTCAATCGGATAGCGATAAAGAGATACATGCGGAATTCCCAATTGAAACTCAAGAACTTCAATTAACTGTTGTTCTGTTATAAACCCATGGTCAAGAAGCGCATCTCCCAATTTCTGGTCATCCTTTTTATTTTCCAGAGCTTCAACGACCTGTTCTTCCGTGACAAGACCTGCTTCCTGGAGTAAATCTCCAAGACGTTTTCGTTTCATCATTCGGGCACCCCGCTTTCATCTAGTCCGGTTATGTGTATGACGATGGTTCCGTAAGACGTCGCTTCTGTATCAGTAACGAAGCCAACACTTTTAAAATGAATACTTTTCTCATCAGCGTTAAAGCCTTCATACGTGATTTCATAAGTTCTATTTTCATCAACATCAACCCGTTGCTTTTCAACGTTTAGTAATTCATCTATAAACAAATCTACAACATTAGCAAGATTATCATCATCTGGATCCTCATTAATTTCCCTCTCTAGAAGTGGCTGATTTATTTCAACTAGTCTCTGAAAATATGTAACACCCATATCCGCAATAAGCTGAGCATCTATTTGTTTTTCCATCGTAGTTACCTGTTTGGTTGTATTTGTCACTTGAGTAAATAAACCTAATATAAACACCAAAAATAAAGTAATCATCATTATCGTGAGTACTAGTGCAGCACCTTTTTCGTTTCTTAGTTTATTCATTCTAAATCACCTGAAATATATGTAAACGAATCACTGACTAATTCACCTGATTCAGTAAGTATGTTTATCTTTGTACGATATAAATCCAATTCTTTTTCTTCGCAAGTATTTAACATTGATTTATAATTGACCCCATTTAATGTATATTCTTTAAAAAAAATATCTTCTCGTTGATATGTATCACACTGTTGGACATTATCAAAGAGGTCATGTCCGTTTACATCTAAATTTTTAACCTCACTGCTTACTTGAGGCAATAGATTACTAGCCACCAATTCATCATCTGTTGTCTGTGTCCAGCTCATTATTTGCGGAAAAAACGGTAAAAATGTCCCGATTACCATCACTAAAAGAGCAATTGATGCTATAATTTCAATAAGGGTGAACCCCTTGCTGTTCCATATTTCATCTTTATTATACATAGAAGTTCACTCCTTAAAGGTGACTTTTATACTATTATACCATTTAATGGGATGTGAAAAAATGAAATTTCGACAATTTACAAATACAAAAGGAATGACATTGGTAGAGCTGCTCGCTGCTCTTAGTTTGTTTGCTGTGGTCATTGCCCTTTCATCGACAGTGATCATACAGATGGTAAATGGCGAGAGTAAAACAAGCGATGACATTTCTTTAAAGCAGGAAACGAACGTATTAATCAGTGAATTGAGAAATGATTATGAAGAGAAATTGAAGGACGCAAACAGCAATGAAACCTTCCATATATGCTTACAAAATGAATCCGCAGCTCTTCACGATTTAATTATAAATGGTGCCAGCACTGTAATAGAAAATGGCTGTACTGCCGAGGAATTTGGAACCGGGGACCCATTGAACATAAAATTAATCACCCAAAATTCATCAGGCGGGAAACTTGAACTGGAGACCTCGTTCCGCAGTGAAAGCAGTATCGTCCCCCTTGAAATTACATTAGAAAGAAATGAAGATGATAATACAGATCCAGAGAAAATAGATTGGATACCAGTTTCAGAAGAAAAATGCGAATATGATCATCGTACACTTTTAACTGATTTACACTTCAAACATAACATGGACTGTGAAGAAGACGGTATTTTTACTGTTTATAAGGTAAATGGCGACGCCAAAATTGAAAATAATGTGAAATTCCAAGTTAAAACAAAACTAATTATTAAAGGAGATTTATACTTAACTGATAAAACCAATATCGTAGTAAACGGCGGAAAAAGTTACAATAAAGGTGAGATATGTGTGGAAGCAGAAGGGGGTATACATTATCCTCCGAATAAAACTGAAAGCGATTTTGAAGGAATTTTCAGCTGCACATAAAAATAAGTTCTAAAAAACCCGCGAGCATTGCTCACGGGTCTTATTTTAAAGTTCCATCTCTTCCCCAATCTCCATTTCCCTGCCTTCTCCAGTTTTAACCTTCCCAGCCCACGCTTTCGGATCCTGATCAATTACCGGGAACGTATTATAGTGGACTGGAACAGAAACCTTTGCATTGATCCAGTCTGCCGCAAGCAATGCATCATCAGGTCCCATCGTAAAATTATCGCCGATTGGAATAAAGGCTACTTCGATATCATGCATTTCCCCGTACATTTTCAGGTCTGTAAATAATGCCGTATCTCCGACATGATAGATTGTTTTCCCTTCAACAGTCAGCAGAATTCCACCAGGCATACCACCGTAGATCATTGTCCCATCCTCTTCTGTATAGGAAGAACCGTGAAATGCCTGTGTAAACTTCACTGTCCCAAAATCAAATGCACGGGAACCACCAATATGCATTGGATGTGTCACCAATCCTTTACCGCCCAAATAGACAGCCAATTCATTAGGTGCAACGACCAATGCATCGTTTCTTTTCGCAATCTCAATTGTGTCACCGACATGATCATTGTGCGCATGTGTAAGCAAGATCACATCTGCCACAACAGTATCAGCATTCAGATCACATGCTTCATTTCCGGAAATAAACGGATCGATTAAAATCGTATGACTTTCTGTAACAACCTTCACGACGGAATGTCCATGATAAGAAATCTTCACTTTCATCTCTCCCTTTATACGTATTCACTTTATCTATTCGATAAAAGTTTGTATAATCCTTCTACCCTTCTGCGCCTTTTTCTATTCATTCCTTTTCAGATGCATTCATTTATTTCTCCGCATAAGAAAGCATGAAAAACCACTAAGAAAGGCTGTGGAAAAGGTGATCGAATAGACAGAGAGCAAAGGGAGATTGCATTCAATTCAAGTATGCTGACAGAAATTATTACCTATCCCTACTAAGCCAAAAGAGAAGCAGAATTCTCTGCTTCTCCCTTATTGTTTACCCATCTTTTGCTTCAATGCTGCAAGTTCCTCATCAATGTCATCGTTGCTTAAATCCTTGAACTCATCATCCAATGTCCGGGAAGACTGTGACATATCTTCCGTTGTATCTGCTTCAGCTTCGTACTGCATTACACGCTCTTCCATACGTTCAAAGCCGCGGCGAGATTCATCATTTCCGATTGAAGACATGGTACGGTTCATTTTTGTTCTCGTCTTCGCAGATTCAGCCCGTGCCTTCAGGGAATCTTTTTTCAATTTCATTTCGTGATATTCTTTTTTCATTTCATCCAATTTGGCTTTAAGAATTTCCACATCATTCTTTGTATGTTCCCATGACTCGTTTAGTGTATTAAATGTGGCTTCATGTCCTTTTTTATCTTCAAGTGCGCGCCGTGCCAAATCCTCATTATCAGCTTCGATCGCTTGTTCAGCCTGCTTCAAGCGCTTTTCAACCATTGCTTCCGCATCATTTGCTTTACGCTTAAGCATTTTTTCACTTGCGATCTGTTTGGCAACAGCCGCTTCAACTTCCTGGATATCTGCTGCCATCTCCCTCATAAATTGATCAAGCATCTTCACTGGGTCTTCCGCTTTATCCAGCATGGAATTAAGCTCTGAACTGACAACTGTCCTCATACGGTTAAAAAATTTGAACATCGTATTTCCTCCTCATAGTTTATTCCATTTGATATGGCACAAATGCCGCTTAATAAACCTGTTTTACGGAAGTTCAATTAATAATTTGCTGTACCATGTATTACGGATTATGGATCAAAAGGTTTCATATAAATATAATAATTTTTAATTCTGCTATACTTGAACTACTAAATCTTTCAGGGGTGAATGAAATGAACGAGCGATTAGAAAATTTATTGAAAAAGCTGGAAACAGAAAATCTGGACAGTGCACTAATAACTTCAAAGGCAAATTTCTATTATGTCAGCGGGTATTATACAGAGCCGCACGAGCGTGTCATTGGTGTTTATGTCAGCAAACGTATGGATCCTATTCTGATCGTTCCTGCAATGGAGGTGGAAGACGCTAAAACTGCAGGTTGGACAGGAGAAATCATCAGTTATCATGACCATGAGGATCCCTGGAACTTATTCCTCGGCTGCCTGAACAAACATGAAAAAATCCCCCAATCAATCGGCCTGGAGCACAATCACATTACACTTGGACGATTAAAAGCCATCAAGCAAATTTTACCGAACACAGCCTTGTTTGATGTAGAAGAAATAATGGCCGATTTACGTGTCGTAAAAAGCGATATGGAATATGCACGATTGAAACAGGCAGCAGCTTTGGCGGACTTTGGTGTGGAAACCGGTGTAAAAGCAATTGCTGAAGGTGTAACCGAACTTGAACTGGTCGCTAAAATTGAATATGAACTTAAAAAACAGGGCATCCGGGAAATGTCATTCCATACAATGGCACTAACCGGATTAAAAACAGCCTCTCCTCACGGTACACCTTCAAATGAAAAAATAAAGCCGGGAGACCTCATCCTTTTTGACCTTGGTGTCATTTTTGAAGGGTATTGTTCTGACATCACAAGAACCGTTGCATTCAAGTCCATTACGGATGAGCAAAAGCAAATTTATGAAACTGTCCTTACTGCAGAGATGAACGCCATCGAAGCTTCCAGTCCGAATACTGCCATTGGAAAAGTAGATGATGCTGCCCGGGAAACAATTGAGAAATCCGGGTATGGAAATTATTTTCCCCATCGTGTCGGTCATGGCCTTGGAATTGAAACACATGAATACCCCTCCATAACCAGTAATAACGATCTTATCTTGAAAGCTGGGATGTGTTATACGATTGAACCGGGAATATACATTCCAAACACCGGTGGGGTGCGGATAGAAGATATGATTTTTATGACGGAAAAAGGGCCTGAAATCTTGACAGCATATCCAAATAAATTACAAATTATTGAATAGCACAAGAAGAGTACAATGTTGTACTCTTCTCTACATGAGGTTTATTTTTGCAAAAGGACATGGGGATCTTCATATTCTAGTCCATGTGCTTCAGCAACCGCCTGATAAGTAACATAACCATTGAGGGTATTAATTCCTTTAAGCAGTGCTGCATTATCCAATGCAGCTTGTCTATACCCCTTGTTTGCAAGTTGCAATGCATACGGCACGGTAACGTTCGTCAATCCGATTGTCGATGTACGCGGCACTGCTCCAGGCATATTTGCAACGGTATAATGAAGGACGCCGTGTTTTACAAATGTTGGGTTATCATGGGTTGTAATACGATCGCTAGTTTCAAAGTTTCCACCCTGATCGATTGCAACATCAACAATAACCGATCCTTCAGCCATCTGTGCCACCATCTCCTCTGTCACAAGCTTAGGAGCCCTTGCACCCGGAATCAGCACCGATCCTATAACAAGGTCCGACTCACGTACAGCATGATGAATATTGAGCGTATTGGACATCAATGTATTGATGGAGGAACCAAAAAGATCATCCAATTGTCTCAGTCTCTCAGGGTTCAGATCAATAATTGAAACATCTGCACCAAGACCGATTGCCACTTTAGCAGCATTTGTCCCGACTACCCCGCCACCGATAATCGTAACCTTCCCACGATTGACTCCAGGAATACCGGAAAGAATGATCCCTTTTCCGCCTTTTGGTTTTTCAAGAAATTGCGCGCCAATCTGTGTTGCCATTCTTCCGGCAACTTCACTCATCGGCGTCAATAATGGCAGCGACCGATTTGGAAGCTGAACAGTTTCATAAGCAATTCCAATGATCTTCTTTTCGATTAATGCTTTCGTCACTTCCGGTTCATTAGCCAAGTGCAGATAGGTAAACAAAATTTGCCCTTCATAAAAATAACCAAACTCTTCATGCAGCGGTTCCTTTACTTTCATTATCAGCTCCTGTGACCATGCTTTGGCAGGACTATCCACGATAACTGCTCCGGCATCTGCATACTGTTCATCTGTAAAACTTGAACCCAATCCCGCTCCTGTTTCGACATATACCTCATGCCCTGCATCTCGTAATGTCAGAACTCCAGAGGGAGCCATAGCTACTCTATTTTCATTATTCATGATTTCTTTAGGAATTCCTATTCTCATTCTGAACTCCCTCCCATAACTAATTATGTATTCGAAATTATTGAAATATATATAGTTTAATTATATCAGATGATTTTATAAAAAGCACCTATTATAAGAGGGAGATAGAAAGATGCTCCATCTCCCTAGCTTCGTTCAGTTTTGTTAATTTTTACGATTATTGAAGGTGTGGATATTCTTGTTATTATGCAGTTGATCGACGACACCACTCTGGTAACTTTGATTCAATTGATTTCTGACTGCATCTACACCTTTGTCATCTTCAAAAAAAGATTGTTTCTTGCCAGCTTTTTTGGACAACATTCATCACCTCCATAGCGGTAGTATGCCCAAATCACTGTAACCATATTGTAAAAATATTGCCAATTATGGGATTGTAGCGGTTTCATTTAGGGTATATAATTAATATGAAAGGGGAGATTTAGTATGGAATATAAAAATATACTTGTTGCTGTGGACGGTTCTGAAGCTGCCGAAAAGGCTTTTCAAAAGTCACTGGACATTGCAAAGAGAAATAATGCGCGTATCATTCTGGCCCATGTGATTGATTCACGGACTTTTGCTACTGCAGAGGCTTATGATCGCACACTTTCTGAACGTGCGGAAGAATATGCAAAAGAATTGCTCGACTCGTATGTTGCAAATGCCAAGGCTGCTGAAGTTACCGACTTAGTGAGATGTGTAGAATACGGTTCTCCCAAGGTAAAAATCAGTAAAGATATCGCCCAGAATTTTAAAGCGGACTTAATAATTTGCGGTGCTACCGGGATGAATGCTGTGGAGCGATTCCTTATTGGTAGTGTTTCTGAAAGCATTACAAGATATGCGCCCTGCGACGTTTTGGTCGTTCGGTAAAATAAGCAATATAGCGCTTTTGGGCTCCTCCCTGAAGCGCTATAGCTGTTCCGGATCAATATCCTTTTTTATGTCATGGCAGATTTTAGTGAGTTCCGGCAATATTATTTTTCCCGTAGCCAATTCCGCAACATTTACAGCCCCAGGCAAGGCAAATATCGCTGTATTTTTTCTGACCCCTGCTGCCGCCCGTAATCGAATTGCCGCTGTTCCAGCCTCTTCATAACAGATCGTTTGAAACAAGCTTGCAAAACCTGACATTTCTTTCTCAAGCATTTCTCCTATCGTTTCAATAGCTGTATGCTTGGTTGATAGTCCTGTCCCGCCATTTGTAATAACAACATCTATTTCCGGATTTTCCGTTCCAGCATCAATCATCTTCCGGATAGCTTCCGGCTTCTCTTTAATGATTTCCTTAAACCTGACATGGTGACCGGCCTTTTCGAGCTGTTCTGTTATTCGGTCCCCAGCCAGATCCGTTTTCTCTGTTCGGGTATCGCTGATCGAAATTACCATGCACTGCAAAGGTACTTGGGGAATATTGTTCACGAAAATCACCTCCTGGTTATACTAATACCCATTTTCCAACGATTTAAAAAGGCTTTGTCATGAAAATTACATGACAAAGCCTTTCATTATTAATTGCTTAATCTTACTGTATCCCTTGCAATCATTACTTCTTCGTTCGTCGGGATGATGATAACTTTAACCGGTGAATGTGGATAGTTTATAAATTGCTCTTTACCTCGCACATTATTCAATTTAGGGTCCCAATAAATACCCATGAACTCAAGACCAGTAAGGATTTTTTCTCGTATCGTCGTACTGTTTTCCCCGACACCTGCCGTAAAGATGATAGCATCGACTCCATTCATTTTTGCAGCGTAGGACCCGATATATTTATGAATTCTACCTGCAAAAACATCCAATGCCAGGCCTGCACGTGGATTTGTTTCCGATTTTTCCTCAATATCACGCAAATCACTTGAAAAACCGGATAATGCCAGCATTCCACTTTCCTTGTTCAGCACATCAATAACCTGGTCTGCTGTTTTGCCAGTTTTGTCCATAATATATGGAATCAGGGCAGGGTCTATGTTACCGGACCTTGTACCCATTGTTACACCGGCAAGTGGTGTGAAGCCCATGGAGGTATCAATGGACTCGCCATCTTTAATTGCAGTGACACTCGCACCATTACCGATATGGCATGAAATCAAACGTAAATTATCAAGTGGTACACCCATTAATTCAGACGCGCGTTCCGATACATACTTATGTGACGTGCCGTGAAACCCATACTTACGAATACCATATTCTTCATAATATTTTCTTGGCAGGCTGTACAAATAAGAAGATTCTGGCATTGATTGGTGAAATGCCGTATCAAAGACAGCAACCATCGGTACATTTGGAAGAATTTCCTTAAAAGCATGTATACCTGTTAAGTTTGCAGGATTATGCAATGGAGCAAGCTCAGAAGTTTGCTCTATCTTAGCAATAACATCATCTGTTATCAAAACAGAGTCACTGAAATACTCTCCGCCATGAACAACACGATGTCCGACTGCATCAATTTCGTCAAAAGATTTAATGGTGCCTGTCGAAGTCAGTGATTCCAGGAGCATCTTGACTGCCACTCCATGGTCAGAAATATCTTCTACTTTTTTGTCTTTATTTCCTTTAGCTTCAACGGTAAAAATAGAATCATTCATACCGATTCTTTCCACTAAGCCTTTCGCAGCTACAGTTTCCTCCGGCATTTTAATCAATTGAAATTTTAAAGATGAACTACCTGCATTGATAGCTAATACGTTACTCATTGATGTCAGCTCCCATAATTATTTATATGTTTCAAACCAAGCATTCATTTTCCCAAGAATATCAGCCATTGCATTGGAATTTTTGAAGGATGGCATTTGTACAAGCAATGGCTGTTTAGGCGTATTTGTATGTTTACCCTTTTTCTGCAAAATCAATATGCTTTTCGCATTTTTTTCTGATTTAAATGCAGTTTCCGGCAATCGGATAACTCCGATAATGTGAGCATTTTGTTGAAGATAATCATGCAGCTTGTCTGATTGATCACTATCAAAAAGAAATTCAGGTACTACTAAAATCAGATAGCCTGCATCTACGGTATACTTCATACTCTGCTCAATCAAAAGGTGGTGTGCATAAGAGTGACCGGAGTCGGCTTTCAATTCGAAATCATTCGCACGAATATCATCGGGATAATAACCGACAGGCAGATCGGCAACAATCAAATCTACCGGCTCCATCAGAAAAGGACTTAAACTGTCCTGGTGGAAAAACTCTACCTGTTTCTTTTGAAGGTTTGCATTCCTTAGAGATAATTGGATTAACGTTGGATCAACTTCACTTGCAAAAGCTTTGACATCCTGTTTCAGTTGGCCGAGGACCGTTGTCAGCAAATTCCCTGTCCCACTGACCGGATCAAATACACGTATCGCTTCCTTACCCTTTGTCAATTTATCTGCCAGGTAACCAACGATAAGCCCCACAGTTTCAGGGGTCATTAGATGCTGCTGTTGCGTGGAGCCCTTCATGCCTTTTAAAATCGCAAGCTGAACTGCTTTTCGGATTTCTTCATTATCATAAGATTGAAACTCTATATTTGCTAAAGCATTTTGTAATTTATGGGATAAAATATCGTCCATATCTTCCGCCGAGCCTTCATAAAAGAGAATATCCATCGTTACTGCCAAACTATCCAAATATGGTTCATTTTTATGCTGCTGAATCAATTCAGTCGTTTCATCCAACCAGCTGAATAAAGTTTCAACACTTGTTTTTTCCATGAACAATTCTCCTTTCGTTCTTATCACAACTTTTCTATTGTACCAAGTGAACTGCAGTATGTAAAAGAAATAAGAAGAAAGAAATAATAAAATATAAATGTTGGAAAGCAATTAACTCTTACCCATTAAACAGCCGCGTCCAGCACCGCTTTCATTCCAAATCCAGGTGAATTGTTGAACAATCCAGGACGAAGAAAAATCTCTCCCATTAAAAAGGAGAGATTTTCCCACTTATTCCGCTTCCTTCGCTGCCTTTAACGCCGCTTCATAATCCGGATGTGTGGAAACCTCTGAAACATATTCTGCATGGGTTACTTCATCTTTTGAGTTTACTACGAAAATTGATCTTGCCAGCAATCTTAATTCCTTTATCAATACACCGTACTTCTCGCCGAAATCTGCGTCACGGTGATCGGATAGCGTATCCACTTTTTCAATCCCGTTAGCAGCACACCATCTGGCCTGTGCGAATGGCAGATCCATGCTGATTGTCAAAACATGTACATTATCCAGCTTGTCTGCTTCTTCATTGAAACGTCTTGTCTGCTCAGAACAAACACCGGTGTCGATAGATGGGACTACACTGATCAATTTCACTTTCCCACTGTAATCACTTAGGCTAACTTCACTTAAATCATTGGATAGAACTGTAAAATCAGGCGCCTTATCCCCTGCTTTTATTTCGGGGCCAACCAGTGTTACAGGTTCCTGTTTGAAAGTAACATTTACCATAGAATATATTCCTCCTCTTAATCATTCTATTTTTATTATGGAGGATTACCGTACAATCTGTCCACCAATAGCAAACGACTAACTGTTAAATTTGTGTGAACTTAGAAAACCCTATTAAGAATAAAACTGCTTATATATCAAAGTGAGAAGGATTCGTTTTTTCTTGCTTTTCTTCACTCTGTTCTTTCTTGGATCCACCGTTTTCATTCATTATCTGCTGAACTTTTTCAATAACATTTGGTGCAAAATCAAGCATTCTCTCATATAGATGAGTGTGTTGATCAAGATGTACCATTTTGACTCCCTGTTCACTTACAATCAAAAATGCTACAGGCGTGATTGATACACCTCCACCACTCCCTCCTCCAAATGGCAATGTTGCATCAGAATCGCCTTGCGATTGATTGGAATTAAATTCACTGCCGCCTGCTGCAAAACCGAAACCAAGTTTGGAAACAGGTATGATAAGACTTCCGTCAGGTGATTTAACCGGATCACCGACAATGGTATTCACTTCCACCATTTTTTGGAGATTTTCCATAGCTGTCGTCATTAAACCTTCAATCGGATGTTCTTCTGTCATGATCTTCCTCCTGGTTTTTTAATTATTATTGGCCTTCTCGTTAGCTTGATAATAGCTAGTATAGCTTGCCCAAATCGAATCGATACGATACAGTCCAGGTCAGTCCGCACAAACATTTCTTGAAAATTTGGTTCAACATAGATATACGGTTTGCATTTTAATTGAACCTTCTCCAGAAAGTAACCTGTCATGATGCCTTTGACCGACCAAATGCTTCCACTCGCTATACCGGTCGTAAACGCGTCACCGGTCCCCCCAGCCGTTACCCAACTGAAGTGATGCAGTCTGACTTTCATTAAAAAATTCATCATTACTCTATTTGCTTCTTTCCATGTTTGATGCAAGGAGTTTAATTTTTCCGGAAAAGATTCAAAATGGATACCGTCAAACAGATTATGCTCCTCACCAAAGGCTTTTAAATCATATTTCTTTTTAAAAAAACGGATTTTTAAGAGAAACACAGTAATAATCATGTACTGATTATCCTTCTCATATGTATATTGAATGGAGATATGTACGGCAGAAAAAAGAACTACCAGTAAAAAAATTACAACTAAAATAAAAGTCATCAGCAGCATATCGCTCCAACTTTCCAAAATATACCTTTTCATCTATTTTGCAGCATTTTTCTTTATTTTAAACGTATAGATTTACATTAATAGGATAAATAGTTGTGAGGTGATATGATTAAGAAAAGAGTACGCAGGAGGTAAAAAAATGGGCAAAAGCAAAGACTTATTTTTTTATTATCATCGGGATGAAGTAACCGATTCGAGGGTGGACACACTGCAACGCTTAGCAGAAGAAAATGGCTTTCAGCTTGTGGAAGACCATAAAAACGCAAGTATTATAGTCAGTATTGGAGGAGACGGGGAATTCCTGCAGGCGGTAAGAAAAACCGGATTTCGTCAGGATTGCATTTACGTGGGAATTACCCATGAAGGCAAGTCCGGCTTGTATTGTGATTTTAATATTGATCATTTTGATGAAATGCTCCATTCTCTTCAACACGAAGAATTGGAAGTGCGCCGCTTCCCTATAATTAAAACAAAAGTAAATGATGGAACAGCTTTTTATTGTTTAAATGAGGTTAGCATTCGTTCCACTATTGTAAAAACAATAGTTATAGATGTGCAAATTGATGGACAGCACTTTGAAACATTTCGTGGAGATGGGTTAATCGTCGCCACACCTACCGGCAGTACCGGCTATACAAAATCGGCCCGTGGTGCAGTTATAGATCCACTGATTGCCTGCTACCAGGTTTCCGAGGTGGCCTCATTGAACAACAATCAATATCGTACGCTTGGCTCGTCTTTTATACTAAACAAAAACAGGCAGCTGAAACTGGACTTGATTCCCTATGGAAACGACCATCCCATTATCAGTCTTGATAACGAAGCACTGCCAATACGAAAAATACAATCCATTGAAGTTTCCATGGATGATAGCGTCATTAAAACGGTCAAACTGAAAAACAATACCTATTGGGATCGTGTGAAGCGAACGTTTTTATAAAGCTTCTTATCGGAGTTGATATAAAATGCGAAGTAAATTAAGTTTATTCTTGGAGATAAGTGCTCTTGCCGCCGTCCGCGATCGCTCTGGGCGGATGCTTTCCGCGGGCACGGCCTCAGCCCCGAAGAGAAAACCACTCTTCTGGTCTTCGGACACGCGCTTTTCCCGCAGGAGTCACCGCCCAGAGCAATCCCGGACTGGTGAAGTTGTTTGATGTTATTTTAGCTATTATATATGAAATAATAATAAGCAATCCTCTAACCAGCTCGGGGAAATACACGGAGACTCCTACGGGAAGAGAGGCATAGGTGAGACACTGAAATGCGTAGCATGAAGGGGCTCACCAGCCGCCCGTGGAAAGCGCAGTGTATTTCCCCGAGCGGTAGCCGAAGACGCTTATCCGAGTTTGCATACGCCGCAGTTTACAGAAATTGCGAAAAGCAACTGTTTCGTCGGCATCGGTTTATTGCATGAATAACCAGCTGGCAGTTTATAATAATTCTTTAATGACAAAGAAGAGCTATCCCTGTTTCCAAGGATAGCTCTAGCCATTTATTATTTAATTATTGTGGAGTTCCACCAAACTGAGATTCTGCCATAGAAACTAAACGTTTTGTAATTTCTCCACCAACGGAACCGTTAGCACGAGAAGTAGTGTCAGCACCAAGTTGAACACCAAATTCCTGAGCTATCTCAGTTTTCATTTGGTCTAGTGCTTGTTGTACACCTGGAACTAGCAACTGATTAGAGTTGTTATTTGCCATGTTACTTCACCTCCTTGGTACTTATAGAATGTCACAGAATGAGGTGAAACATGTAACAATAAAATTGGTAGTTGTTGTTAGTTTACCTATATTTTGCCCTAAAACAGATCAGTAAAAGAATCCTCGACCTTTTTCTGGTCGGTTATCTTAATCGTTTCTATTCCGTTGATTGCCTCTTCGATGGAAGCGCTAAAATCATGTGTGGATTCATAGTAATTCACTTTATCCCTTTTTGGCTTTGTCTTCGGAGCTTTAGGAACGAAAATCGTGCAGCAATCTTCATATGGTAAGATTGATGTTTCATACGTTCCAATTTCCTCGGATATTTGGATTACTTCCTGTTTATCCATTGCAATCAGTGGTCGGATAATCGGATAGTTTGTAACTTCATTGATTGTATGCATGCTGTCCATCGTCTGGCTTGCCACCTGACCGAGATTCTCACCTGTTGTCAAGGAAAGGATGGATTCGTTTTGACATACACGTTCACTAATACGGAACATCATTCTGCGCATAATGGTCATCGCATATTCATCAGGCATTTCACGGAAGATTTCCTGCTGCAGCTTCGTGAATGGCACAATATGAACATTGATCGCCTTTCCATATAGAGTCAACTGTTTTGCCAGGTCAAGGACCTTTTGTTTGGCTCGTTCACTTGTGAATGGTGGAGAATGGAAATGAATTGCTTCCAGGTGAACACCACGCTTCATTGCAAGATAGCCTGCAACAGGGCTGTCAATACCTCCGGATAAGAGTAAAAGGGATTTGCCCGAAGTACCGACAGGCAGACCTCCAAGGCCAGGATCCACGCTTGATGTAATATAAGTCGCCTCAAGTCTGATTTCCACTTTCAATTCCAAATCCGGGTTGTGAACATCAACGGTGATATTATCCGTATTTTTAAGCAAATGTCCCCCAAGCACCTGATTCATTTCCTGTGATCGCACCGGAAAATCCTTGGCAATTCGCTTAACAGACACTTTAAACTTCCTGACATCTTCATTCTTTTTCAAGGCATATAATGCCGCTTCTTTAATTTTTTCCAAATCATTGTCTACTTTTATTGCAAGACTGAGGCTGTGTATACCGAATATTTTCTGAAGCTTCTCCATAATTGGAACGGGATCATGGCCATTTAGTAACACAAACATTCTTCCTTGTGTTCGTTTCACCTTCGCGTTCGGAAATTCCTTGATCTTTTGCTGAATGTTTTCCTGTAAGCGAATAATGAAGGTTTTTATATTTTTCCCTTTCAGAGCCATCTCGCCGTAGCGTATTAAAATATGATCATATTGCATAGTTATCTACTCCAGTGCTTCTTTAAATTGTTTGATTGCTTTTGACAATGCTTTACTAAAAGTTTCCATTTCTTCTAGCGTATTGTCATAGGAAAGACTGACACGCAGTGCAGAAGTTGATCTGTCACGCTCAAATCCACAAGCAGCCAATACTTTGCTCTCATCCTTTAACTTAGATGAGCAGGCTGACTTTGTCGATATATAAATACCCTGTTCCCCAAGCATATGGATAATCACTTCGGGTTTTATGCCGGGAACGGACATATTGATTATATGGGGTGCAGCATAGGGGGGCGTATTGATTTCTACCCCTTCCATTGATTTCAGCTCGTTGATCAAGTAGCTTTGCATATCGTACAACTTTTGAAGTTCCTTTTTTTCACGTTCTTTAATTAATCGTAAAGCTTTTACGAAAGAAACGGAGCCAGCCAGGTTTTCTGTCCCAGAGCGCAGTGCTCGCTCCTGATTTCCTCCGTGAAATAGCGGAAACAGTTTCGTCCGCTTGTTCACATACAACATACCAGTCCCTTTCAGACCATGAATTTTATGGCCAGAGAAAGTACATAGATCAATGCCACTATTATTTAATTCGAGAGGTACTTTTCCTAGACCCTGTACTGCATCCACATGGAGGAACAGCTTGCGGTGATTCTTGGCAATCTTTCCTATTTCCTCGATAGGCTGAATAGATCCGGTTTCATTATTTACTTGCATGATGCTGATTAATATCGTGTCGTTGCGTATCGCTTTTTCTAAATCACCTACTGATATTACACCATTTTTATCTACAGGTAAATATGTTACTTCATATCCTAAGCCCTCAAGACTTTTGCATGTCTCATAAATAGATGGATGCTCAATATCGGAAGTGATGATATGTTTGCCCCTGCCCTGGTGCTGTACAGCAATCCCTTTTATGGCAGTATTATTTCCTTCTGTTCCACCTGAAGTAAAGACTAATTCTTCCGGTGATGTCCCAAGGATTTCTGCAGCCTGCTTTTTCGCTGTCAAAAGCAATTTCTCGGCATTCCCACCAAGCTGATGGATGGATGACGGATTCGCAAAAAAGTTACTTGACACCTGTTGGAAGCTTTCAAGCACTGATGGATCGGGCTTTGTTGTCGCACTATTGTCCAAATAAATCATCGTTAAAATCTCCTCACATATCCAAACACAAAAATGTAAGGCTGACTTAAGAAACTGGGTAATCCGGTCTCTTATGACAGCCTCTTCGTCTATTATCTATTAAGAACGGTTTGGTTTTCTTCAATACGTTTTAATGCACCTGGTTCAACCTCTTCGATAGCTTTAGCAGCATGCTCAAGTGACAGTTCATATTCATATGACCTGAACAGACGCTCAGACTCATGAAGCTTGGCAGCCAAAATAGGGTTTTTGCTTCGGTATCTGTTTGCATATTGAATCACCTGTTCTGTCAAATAGGCCTGATCAAGCATCAATTCGACCTGCTCTGCCGTTTGGTCAAGTGAAAGTTTGGCTTCTGATAATGCCTGCTGGACATTTACCATATCCAGAGGGTATTTTTCCAACGTCTTGATGACCTGGTCATTTTTATTTAAAGCCGTTTCAAAACTGGACCAGATAAAATTCGGTACTCCAGGAATATTGCTTTTTTTCAGCCTTCTGTTTAAATGTGATAGCTGTCCACGCATCTCTGCAAGTTTTTCCCTAGCTTCCAATTCATCCTTCCGCAGGTTCTGGATACTTTTCTTAAACGTTTCATGCTTGATTCGCAATTCTTCAATTTTTTTAAAGCCGTCTTCAACCTGCTCGCGTAATTCGGAATGAGATTTACCTCTTTTCTCCATTTCGACTGAAAGCATCTCAAGCTGTTCCTTCAATTTGAAGATGGTTTTTCCTACCGATAAAAATCTTTCCATGTCATTATTTTCTACATAATATGCTTTTTTTATTTGCTCAACTTCAAGTTTTGTTTCATCAAATGTGTCGATAAGTTCATCCAGTGAATGTTCATATTCAGGAATATGTGTTTCCAGGTAATTTCTCGCATGTGCTTCTGTTTCCAGCATTTGGTACATTTCCTGTAATCTTTCTTCAATGTCCGAGATTGTTTGCTCTGAGTCAGCCATTTCACCTTTTTCCAATTGCTGGAGTATTACTGAAATTCTTTCTTGATATGTATGAATTTCTTTTTCAAAACCTAAATGCTCAACACGGTAACCTTCCTCTTTCATCTCTTTCAGACCCGATAGCATGTTATCAAGCTGTGAAGGTATATCATGCTTGTATTTTTTATATATCGCCGGAAACTGGTCGATTTTCTCTTCCAGTATTTTAATTTCATTCTTCAGCTCTGCCATCTGTTTTCCAGCTTCAATATAATCTCCCGCTTCCACCAATTCATAGTACGTTGCCAGGCTGACTTCCATTTCATCAAGCCGGCTGTCAAAATACTCTTCGGCTTTTCCGTACTGGTAGCGGCTTTGGGATATCAATTTACGCAAGCCTTTAATGGCGGGTGCAAGTTCTTCTGCTTCTTTTCGGCTTTTCTCCTCTGATTCGAGAAGCTCTTCAAGCTCATGCAATATATTTTCAATACTTTGTTCGATGCCTTGAAGCGTTTCTTCACCTTCATTCAATATTTTTTTCGCTTTATTGATTCGAAAGCGATCAGCTGCTTCTTCAGCATCAAATAAATGTTCTTCAATATTTGGGAGCTCGCGTGTTATAATGTGCTCCCAACGGTCTTTCCATGCTTCAAATTTCACTTGCGTTTCTCCGGAAAGATTAAGGGTTTTAATTTTGCTGAGCTGTACTGCGATATCTCTTCCCATAATATCCATTTTCCAGCTTTCGAGACGATCAACCCCGTCATAAATACGTTTTCGTAAAATTAGTCCAATGATGATTAATACGATGACTGCTAAAATTGTTCCGATGATGAAAACCATAAAATAAATTGCCTCCCAACCAATTCCCATAAAAAGAGGTTTCCCTGTCAAGTGTTTAATTTAATTATATTTTTTAGCAGATAGAAATCCTAAATTACCTATCTGCTTCATTGGGCGACTGAATGCGCCAAAAGTGGCTCAAGCATTTGCCAGTTTTCTAATATGTTTAAAACTTTTTAGATTTATCGTTACTCTTTTTTAGATATTACTTATAATACCATGGATAATGCAGTTTTGGCTAAAAAAATGCAAATTAATTGCTTATTCGCCACGTTTATTCATTCGCTTTATTGACTGTTACATTTCTTTTCGGAGAAATTCCTTTTTCCGTAATAAATTCTACCCATTGCTGAATGGTATTTACGTATTTTTTCACAAAGATCTGATGGGAATAATCCCCAATGACCTGTTCTTTCCACTCACTATGTAATATATATGGTGTAATCAGCATCCCCTTCAGCTGCATCAGCAAATAGTCACGCATATCTCCTTTCAACCGCCCCTGAAGCGTATTGAAGAAAGTTTGCTGTATATAGTAGTTCTCCTTGGCAAGATAGGTTACTGCCATTTCACGGACAAAAACGGAGTCCAGTGTGAGTTCTCGCTGAATAAAGCATGTCAGTTGGTGGTTATTTTGTTTATAATGTATAATGGTAAAAATCAAATCATTCAGTTTTTCCAAAGGAGAAAGGGAATCTGCCTTTTCCATGGCCTCTTCCAAGGTTTTGAGATATTCCTCATAGTAATTGGTTACGGCATATTCCAAAAGGCCCTGCTTGCCTTTAAAATAATAACTGATCAAGGATACGTTGACAGAGGCTTTGTCTGCGATATCCCGAACCGAGGTGCCATGAAATCCCTTCTGGAAAAACAATGAGGAAGCGGCATCTATGACTTTTTGCTTGGTTGGGTTCTTTTTCATTGTTATTCATCTCCTTTTGTTGCTTGTGCGAAAAAGAGGATATGACTGTATTTAAACATCCTTATTACATGATTACGACAATGAACCGTTAAATTCCTGCAATTTCTTCTCGACAAAAAGCATGATCCTGTCGAATTTTGCCAGTTGTACAATTACTTAAGGAGGAGTTATTATTGTTTCAAACCACATTATATTCAGGTGATAAAGTAAAAGATTATGAACTGCTGATAAAACAGTTGGATGCACTGTCTGAAGGTGAAAACGACGAAACAGCAATCCTGTCAAATGCTTCGGCATTATTGAATCAGTTTCTGACAGAGGTAAACTGGGTCGGCTTTTATGTTTGGAAAGATGATGAACTTGTTCTGGGCCCATTTCAAGGTCTTCCCGCATGTATCAGGATAGGGTTTGGGAAAGGTGTATGTGGTACAGCAGTCAAAGAGCGCACTACACAGCGTGTTGCTGATGTTCATAAATTCCCCGGACATATTGCATGTGATGGCGCGACACAATCTGAAATAGTAGTGCCAATCATAGTCAATGACCAAGTTTACGGCGTACTTGATATCGATAGCCCAAACCCGGATAGGTTCAGCGAAACCGATCAGCTGTATCTGGAGAAATTCGTAAGTGTATTGGTTAAACATTTGACATATTAGCTTACGAAGCACAACAAAACTAGCAGCTGTGCGGGCTGCTAGTTTATTATTACCCGGTTTTTCCCATTTTTCTTAGCTTCATAAAGTGCCTTATCGGAACGCATGAACAATTTGATCAAGTCTCTCTCGTTCTCCTTCCATTCGGAGATACCAGTTGACATTGTCACGGTTGGGTTTGTTGTCCGTTTCACCTGCATACTTACATCTTCTGCGAGCCTGTATCCTTCCTCAAGGTCCATGTTCGGAGCATAGATTGCCATTTCTTCACCGCCCCATCTTGCTGCAGTGTTTTCGCCATCCATATTTGACATAATTGTACTGGCAACCTGAATAAGTACTCTGTCCCCAATGTGATGACCATAATTATCGTTTATCTTCTTAAAGTCATCTATATCGAATAGAATCAGGACACCTTTTTCCCCTTCCTGCATATGTCTTTGGATTGTTTCCTCCAAATAGCTTCTGGAATACAACCCTGTCAAATAATCAGTGATCACTGCCTGCTGTAATTTGTCCTTTAATATTGTATTTGCCATTGCCAGGGTGGAATGCTGAATAATTGCCTGGATCAGTTTATATTGGTCAAAACTGAAAAAATAAGATTTTTTATGAAGAATTACGACGAGCCCCAACTGTATGCCTGCCTGTATCATAGGAAAAGCCATTACGGAATGATATGGAAATAAAGCATTGCCTGCCGAGAGATTACCGCTGAATACAGGTTCCGTATATGCTTTTGACTTTTCATGCAAGTACTCCATAAATCGTCTGCCTTCCATCGTTTCAAAGAAATTCTCACTTCCGGATAAAACTACAGGGTCGCCTTCATAAAATTTAAAGAAACCTATATCAACTGTCTCGCATGTCGTTTGAATTTGGGTTTTGAGCAGACTGACTATTTCCGGAAGTTCCAAATTGGAATTCAATTGCTGTGAAAGATCATTGACTATAGTCAAATCAGTTACCTGGTGCTTTGAATTCTGAAACAAAGTTGCCGCTTCGATAGCTTTTCCGGCCAGCTTTGCAAAATTAGTCAAGAATTGGTTTTCAAGCTCGGGAATATGCGCACTCAACGGCGTATGTATTTCAAGCACCCCATAAACTCCCTGTTTTCCCGTTAACGGAGCGTATATATAAGTAAGGTTTTTTTCAGGTTTGTTTTCAACCTGCAATTCTCCAGTCAAAAACGCTTTTGTGCTTAACCTTTCGATGCCGTTGTTACTATACTCAATGCTTACTATCGGTAATGACTTTGAAACTTCGACATCCTGAGAAAGCAGGAACCTATAATCAATACCCGTATTGTTTCTCTTCAGACATTCCAGTATGGATGTTAAAATCTGGCTCATGTCATTTGTCGTAAAGATTTCCTTGCTCAGCAAAAACAGTTCCCGATAAAAGAGATTGCCTCTCTTCTCATCCTGAAATTGATTAATCATCATTAACAGGCTTTCCGTCTGCTTTTCAATTCTATTAAAGACCGCTTCAGCCGGAAAAGCAGCTGATGGCAGTGAAAATACAAAAAGTAACTTTTCCTGATTGCCCGTAGTATATTGGAATGTTTTCGTTTTCCTGTCTTCCTGCTTGGAATTAAAAAAATCTTTTTCTGTAAATTCCCTTTTGGGTACAATTTCCAAATTAAAATTAGCGGAACTTTTCGGACCCAATAATTGATATGTATCATAAATATCTTCATAATAATAAACAACAGCTTCATCTGTATGAAGGAATGCTTTCATTTTTTCAAGGATCAACAAAAGGATTTCTGTTTTATTGTAGTTATTGTTCATAATCCTTGACAGCAACGTAAAATACGATTGCTGAACCATTCCTTGAAGGATATCATCTGAATGCATTTTTATCACCTGGCTTAACTGTTAAATTTTTATGCAACTAGTAACATAGTACTATTTTCGTTTCGTTAGTCCTGTAAAATTGATTTTTATGATAAATTCGTATGTTTTATTATCTTTTTCATTATACATGAACTAGTCATATTTTCCCATATATAATCTGTGAAAATATTTTTGAACTTCTTCTGTTGACTTTGCCCTCGTATAATTATATACTATTCTTTGTGTAAAATAATTAGGTAGCCTATGTGAACCGACACTGGCACTCATTTTATTCCTTCGAGTGGCTGACAGCCCCAAGGTGTATCGTGTAACTCTCTGCTGCTGGAGCGATGGTACATGAAAATAAAATGGACTGGTGTAAGGAACACGCGCGTTTTATTTTATGCAAATAAAACAATTAAAGGAGAATGTCTCTATGTCACGTTATACTGGATCCGTATGGAAAAAATCACGTCGTCTTGGCATATCATTAACTGGAACTGGTAAGGAATTGGATAAACGCCCTTACGCTCCTGGTCAGCATGGACCGAACCAACGCAAGAAAATCTCTGAATATGGCTTGCAAATGCAAGAGAAGCAAAAACTGCGCTTCATGTATGGATTGAACGAACGTCAATTCAAAAACTTGTTTGTTAAAGCTGGTAAAATGAAAGGTATTCATGGTGAAAACTTCATGATCCTGCTTGAATCTCGCCTTGATAATCTAGTTTACCGTCTTGGACTTGCACGTACTCGCAGACAAGCTCGTCAGTTAGTAAACCATGGTCACATCACAGTTGATGGCAGCCGCGTGGATATCCCATCATACGCTGTAAAACCAGGTCAAGTTATCGGTTTACGTGAAAAATCACAAAAACTTGATATCGTAAAAGAAGCTATTGATGTTAACAGCTTTGTACCTGAATATACAACTTTTGATGCAGAAAAATTAGAAGGAACATACACTCGCTTCCCTGAGCGTTCCGAATTACCAGCAGAAATTAACGAACAGCTTATCGTTGAGTTCTACTCTCGTTAAGGAAAAAACTTCATCAGTAAAATTATCTAGAGCCCTGGAATTACGTTTAAACAACGTTTTCAGGGCTTTTGTTTATAATGGAAAAACAAAGAACAGACAAACCTGCTACCTTCTCCTGCATTGGCTGCTGACAATTTTCGTTTTCCCCTTTTCTTTATGCCCTTCTCAAACTAAACCTATTATCACATAAATTAAAAATGAAGGTTAAAAAACTGGACGGCGGGTATCTTGTTTAAAAGAAACGAATTCAAACATCGAGGAAGTGATCAACGTTGAATATTTTACTGACATCAAGCGCCAGGCGAATAGACTTTGTCGGTTTTTTTCAGGAGGCTTTGAAAAATGCTGCGATTGACGGAAAAGTCATTGTTGCAGATCCTGAATATAACGCCCCCTCACTGCAAGCTGGGGATGAAAGCTATGTTATTCCCCAGCAGACAGATGATCGTTATATGGAAGCGATCATCGAAATTTGTAAGAGACATAACGTGGACTGTCTCGTTCCGTTAAATGATTGGGAAGTGCCGAAACTATCCGCACACAAACAGGTACTTACAGAAATGGGTGTGTCTGTTTTTGCACCTGATGAAAATATTGTTGATAAAGTACGGGACAAAGGCAAATATCGGGACCTGTTGAAACCTTTGGAGGTAATGGCTCCCCTTTCGTATCTTCATATAGAAGATGCTGAAAAGGCACTGGAATATAACGAGGTCTCTTTCCCGCTAATCGTTAAGCCTCGTAACGGTTCTGCATCTATTGGGATTGAATTTGTCCATACTGTTGAAGATTTGAAGTTTGCTTATCAGCATGCTGTACAGCAGATTATTGAAACACCGTTGAATGATGCAACTTATAAAAGACCAGAGGATAATGTCATTATCCAGGAAGTAATAGAAGGAGAAAAGTTTAGTGTGGATATGTTCAACGACTTAAATGGCAGATTTCTAGCTTCCTTTATCCGCAAGCAATTGGGGATGAGAGGCGGAGATATCGATCGATGTATTACCGTCAACACTCCTGAATTACAGAGCATCGCTAAAAAAATGGGGGAAAACCTTGGACATGCAGGCTATATGAATGCGGATGTATATTATGATGGCTCCAATTATTATGTGATTGATATCAATCCCCGCTTTGGCGGAGGCTATGCATTCACACATGCTGCGGGTGCCAATGTTCCAGCTGCAATCATTGCTCTGACAGCAGGAAAAGAAGTAAAAGAGGAATGGCTGACTTCTGACTCTAATGTAGAATTGGCCCGCCATGACATTGTCGTTTCCATAAATAAACAAAAAGGTAAATATGTCTTTGATTAAGTTTCAGTTCGTGAGTTTGTCAATTCGGATTTTCAAAAGCTAAAACGTGTGGGAGGAGTGATAAGATGGGTAATCCAATACCCTTATTAGAAAACCTTATAAAAATAGACAGCTCTACCAAATCAGGAGCAAATGAGGCGATTGCCTATTGTGCTAAATGGTTAGAAGAAAAAGGGCTCACCGTAGAAAAGTTGGAAAATAACGGTTTTCATATGTTAGTTTGTGAAATTGGCCAAGGTGACAGCACCATCGTGTTGAACGGGCATATTGATGTTATTGAAGCAGAAGATGACCAATTTGATCCCTATGTGAATGATGGAAAGTTATATGGGCGAGGTTCCATTGATATGAAAGCAGGGGTAGCCGCGTCAATGGAAACAGTTGCCCAGCTAAAAGACAAGGAACTGAAATCCAAAGTGATGCTTCAAATTGTACCCGATGAGGAAACAGGCGGTCTTTATGGTACGAAGTATTTAACTCAAAAAGGCTATCTGGGAGACTTTATTATTTGTGGCGAGCCGACAAACATGGGAATTGCAATCCAATCGAAAGGTGTGCTTCAGCTCGATCTTGTTGTTCAAGGTAAACCGGCTCACGGAAGCCGCCCATGGGAAGGCGATAATGCAATTGTTAATGCGTACAACCTTTATGAGGACATTCTCAAGCTCCCTTTTGCAGAAGAAACTTCCCCGCCTATGTATGACAAGCCATCTATTAATCTGGCAAAGCTTAAGGGTGGGACAGTTTACAATAAAGTGCCCGATGTCTGTGAGATGTCCCTTGACATCCGATATTTACCTGAACAGTCACCAGATGAAATATTCAACCAGATTCAGGAAATCACGAAAGGTACAGTTAAACAACATATAATGAACAGACCGGTAAAAACAAAAGAAGACAATCCGTTTGTGGAAGCACTGGCGGAATCGATTAAAAATAAAACCCAGCTGGAGAATGTTAAAATTTTTGGTCAGCATGGTTCCAACGATGGCCAGTTTTTCACCGAGTATGGAGGTTCGGCTGTAGAATTCGGACCGGTCGGACACGATTGGCATGGTGATAACGAAATGGTTTATGTAGATTCTGTACGAGAATATCAAAATGTACTCGAAGACTTTGTATTATCAGTAAAATAACACTTTTTTATTCTTACGGATAGAGATTATGGGCGTAATTCTTTTACCCCCGCTACTAACTAAAAGGCTGAGACGAATGTTATTAATTATCGAAAAATCCGAACGGCGATTCATAATTCTTTAGTCAGAATTTGAATCAGTTCGGATTTTTCTTCTTCATAATTTTCTTTGTCCCGCAATCAGTTGTTTTTTGTAACAGTCCTTTTACTTATGTTCGGAGCCCTGTAGATTCATTTATTCACTTTTTTATTCACTTTTCCACTTCTTGTCCCTGACATTATTTACCCATGCCTTGTCCTCGTCCATCATTTTCTTAGCGGCATATATTGTCAGGAACTGAATAATGATAATAGGAATTCCCATGAGTCCTGACAAAACTTCCAGTGGAGCCAGCCCGCCTATTCTCATTAGCAGCAAGGCAAGTACAGTTATGATGGCTGCAACGATAATCCGCAAACTTCTGGAAGGCTCTGCCTTACTCATATTTTCTGTGCCTGTATAAGATGCAATTGTATATGTTGTTGAGTCCAGTGTAGTTGTCATGAAAATGATTGCAATAATGACAAAGACCGTTAGTGCAATCCCAGCTAACGGCAGTGAAGCCAATATTTGCGGAATGGCTGCCATTGCATCTTCTTCAACTATATCCAATACAGGTATTTCACCGGTGATATATCGATGTACCCCAAGTCCTCCAAGCACACCTGTTCCCACCCATGAAATTAGGGTCGGAGCCAACAAATAGGTCAAAATCATTTCTTTTATCGTTCTGCCCCTGGACACTTTTGCTGCAAATACACTATGGAGCATCGCCCATGTTGCACTATAGGCAAACCAGAAAACGGTGTTGCTTTCAATATGTGTTGCACTGCCCATACCTAAAGAATTCGTATTCAATGACAGGTCAATATAATTCGATAGTAAAAAACCGATACTGTCTGTAAAGTAATTCAGGATAAAGATACCGGGTCCTGCCAGCATGATGAATATAGCAAAAGCCCCTGCAAGATACATATTGAACGTACTCAGTTTTTTAATGCCTCGATCAATTCCTAAATAAGCACTGAAGCTGAAAAGGATCACCCAGACAATTGTCACAATCATCGTTAACCAAAAAGTAATTTCAATGTTGAACATTTCAGCAAGGTTATACGTGACTATTGGCGTTCCCAATCCTAATGTAACGGCTGCTCCAGCAAGAATACTGACGAGAAAGATCACATCAAGTATTTTTCCGCCAATTCCATCCGTAAACCTGTCTCCAAAGATAGTTCGGCATGCCTCAGAGATACGCATGAAAGGTCTCTTTCGCACATGCAGAATATAACCCATTGCAGGTGCCGCCATGACAAAGATGGCAAATACCTGGAAGCTCCACATGAACATGCTGTAGGCATTTCCCCATAACAATGCCTCAGCTGATTGAGCCTCTGCCCCAAATGGCGGATCTATTGCCACTTCAGCCCATTGAGTCATCCCAGTGCGCATGATGGTAGATCCAAGACCCATTGCTATTAAAATAGAAGAATACTCAAACAAAGTAAATCTTGGTTTCTCTGTCGGATCACCCAACACAACATTCCCGTATTTTGAAAATGAAAGATACAGCCCTGCTCCCACGAGGATAATTGCATACCATATGTAACCCCATGAAAATACTTCTACAATCGTATCAAAAATATTATTCAACAAATCGAGCGATTCGGATTCATATATTGCAAACAGAAAACTGATCACCAACATAATCAATAGAGATGGTGCAAATATTCGGTGATCAATCAGTTTCCGTTTGCCCGAACCAGTATTCTTTGTACTCATATACAAACCTCCTTGAAATTTAGGGACCGCGGTATCCATTTATAGAAATATCCGATGCCCCTAGTTACTTACCACTTAATGAAATGTATTAAACTTTAGGGTGAGGAATACAGTTTGGAATGGCTTAAGCCATGCGTTTCCAGGAAATGAATAGGACGTTAACTGTTGGAATTAATTGCTGCTTAGAAAACTTGGCATGCGCCAAGCCTTTCCGGCGTATGGCATAGTTGCACTTATGCAAGTAAGAAAGTTTATACTTTCTTACTTGCCAAAGAAAAAAGCACCAGCCAGTGGCCGATACTTTTTACGAATTACTTATAGCTGATGAGAAAATATTTTTTCTTCCCGCGACGTATGATGGTAAATGTGTCCTCGATCCGATCCTCTGCTGTCAGAATATAATCAAGCTCCTTCACTCTTTCTCCATTAATAGATACAGCTCCATTTTTAACGTCTTCCCTCGCCTGTCTTTTTGAAGAAGAAATAGAGGCATTAACCAGCATGTCTATTAAACCAATATCTGTGTTATCGGCCTGATATGTCGGCACATCCTTAAATCCTTGCTGAATTTCTGCGGCAGATAATTGTTTTAAATCTCCACTGAATAATGCTTCTGAAATTTTCTCCGCCTGTTTCAATGCCATTTCACTGTGGACAGTTTTCGTCATTTCTTCGGCAAGACGTTTTTGGGCCACCCGATTTTCCGGTCGGTTCGCCACTTCTGTTTCCAGTTCCGCTACTTCTTCCAGTGAAAGAAAAGTAAAATACCTTATAAATTTAATGACGTCACGGTCGTCTGTGTTAATCCAAAACTGGTAAAATTCATAGGGTGATGTTTTGTCTGCATCCAACCATACAGCATTGCCAGCAGATTTTCCGAATTTCGTTCCATCCGCTTTAGTAATTAATGGAACAGTCAGTCCGAATACTTTCACTTCCTCTTCCTGATTTTCCCTGGAACGGCGAATCAGTTCCATTCCGGCAGTTATATTCCCCCATTGGTCACTTCCGCCAATTTGCAAGGTACAGTTTTCCTGTTCATACAATTTCAGGAAGTCCAATGACTGAAGTATCATGTAACTGAATTCAGTAAAGGTAATCCCTTTTTCGATGCGTGCAGATACAGATTCCTTAGCAAGCATGTAATTGATGCCGAAATGCTTTCCCGCATCCCGAAGAAAATCAATTACTGTCATGCTTCCAAGCCAATCATAATTATTTCTTGATTGAACCGGATTGTCAGCTGTATCCAAATCAACAAGCTTACCGATTTGTTCCTGAATTTTGGCCGCATATCCTTGAACGACATCTGTAGTGTGCAGTGAACGCTCACTGGATCTGCCACTCGGGTCACCTATCATTCCGGTTCCTTCACCTATTAGTGCAATTGGTTTATGCCCTGCCTGCTGGAATCTTTTAAGCATTGTTAATGGAACGAGATGTCCGATATGCAGACTGTCGGCAGTAGGATCAAAACCACAGTACAGGGTAATCTGGTTTTCCTTTAAATGTTTTTCCAACCCTTCCCGGTCAGTTGTTTGATGAATCAGTCCACGATTTTCTAGGTCCTGTAAAATATCCATTTGTTCACACTCCATCTTTATTTTTTTGAATCAAAAAAACCCGTCGCTTATCAAAGATAAGGGACGAGTTTAACACGCGGTACCACCCTTGTTGCTGAATCCAGCCACTTGGGATTGTTAACGATGTCTCCACCGTCCTTTGGAAATAGAAATGATTTATTCCAAAAGAAATGCTCCAGACTGTAATTCACCTGCAAATTTATTCTGGCTTGCACCTTCCGCCAGCTCTCTGTAATAGGGATTTGCAAAGTTACTGCGATCCTTCCAAGCAAGGTATGTATGATCTATTCATAACACAATTGTAATGATCGTGCAATATTCTAGCTGTAAAAATTATACAACATAAAATGCACTTATGCTATAATTATAATTGAAATTTAGGGGGTTTACAAATGAATTTTAAAGAAAAGTTTCGACCATATATGGATAAGGCAAAATCCTTATGGAAAACTGGAAAAATACAACGGTCCTCAAGAATAACATATGATGTTGTCTGGAATGTCATTTTATTCTTTCTTGTTATTGGACTGGTCTTTTTCATTTTTGTCGGAGGAATCGGTGCAGGTTACTTTGCATCCCTTGTAAAGGATGAGCCTATCCGAAGCTATGAAACGATGGCACAGGATATATACAACTATTCGGAGACTTCCAAGCTTTACTTTGCAGATAATGTCTACTTTGGCGATGTAAGATCTGATATTTATCGCGAAGAAACTACATTGGAGGAAGTTTCCCCAATTCTTCTGCAGGCAGTGATCGCTACAGAGGATGAATATTTCAGCGAACATAACGGAGTCGTTCCAAAAGCAATTATGCGTGCGGTCATTCAGGAAGTTACCAACGCTTCTGTACAGACCGGGGGCAGTACGTTAACCCAGCAGCTGATTAAAAATCAAATCCTGACGAATGAAGTTTCCTTTGAAAGAAAAGCTAAAGAGATTTTGCTTGCCATGCGACTGGAGCAGTTTTTTGAAAAAGACGAAATTCTGGAGGCCTATTTAAACATCATTCCCTATGGCCGTAATTCTTCCGGAAGAAACATTGCCGGCATCCAAACAGCTGCACAAGGTATTTTCAGTGTAGATGCAGATGAAGTTAACCTTCCACAGGCAGCCTATCTTGCAGGATTGCCACAAAGCCCTTCTGCCTATACTCCTTTCGTCAATACCGGGGGGTTAAAAGAAGAAGAAGCTATCCAGCCAGGTCTGAACCGCATGAAGACAGTGCTTGACCGGATGTATGATATGGAATATATCACAAAGGAACAATTAGATCAGGCACTGGAGTATGATATCGTGGCTGACTTCAAAGAAGATGAACCATCACCAAATGAAAAATATCCTTATCTTACTACCGAAATTGAAAAAAGAGCAAAAGCTATTATAAAAGATCATCTGCTCACGGAAGACGGCTATACAGCTGAAGATCTGGAAAATGATTCTGAACTCAGTGAGGAATATGACATTCTTGCCGATCGAGCAATGCGGATGAATGGTTATGAAATTCATTCGACAATTGATAAGGAAATCTATGATGTTTTTCAGGAGGTAGCTAAAAATTACGAGGATTACGGAAACAGCAGGACGTTTACAAAAACAAACGAAGCTGGAGAAACGTATGAAGTGACAGATATCATCCAGGCCAGTGGAATGCTGATTGAGAACAGTACCGGCAGGATTATCAGCTTTTTGGGCGGACGTGAATTCAGTGAAGACAATACATTTAATTATGCCACTCAGGCCGTCCGACAAAATGGCAGTGTCATTAAACCGTTATTGGACTATGCTCCAGCGATGGAGAAGGGCGTTGTACAGCCTGGGACACCAATCGCCGACTATGACCGCTCTTATAACATTCCCGGCCAGAAAGACTGGAAACCGAAAAACTATGGTGGCGGCTACTATGGAATCGTTTCAGCAAGGACTGCTTTGGCCAAATCCTATAATATTCCTGCTGCGGACACGTATTTGAAAATTATAGATGACGATCCTGCAACACATTATCTCGAGAAAATGGGAATTACCACCTTAACGCCTGGAGATCACAGTAATCTGGCACTTTCGCTGGGTGCAATGACTTACGGTGTAACAGTCGAGGAAAATACAAATGCATATGCCACCTTTGGCAATAACGGAAAATTTGCAGACGCCTATATGATCGAAAAAATCACTACAAACGATGGCGATGTTGTTTATGAACACAATGAAGAACCTGTAGAGGTATTTACACCACAAACGAATTATTTAACAATAGATATGATGCGCGATGTTTTAACAGACGGAACTGCTGGATATGCAAGAAACCTGCTGAAGCATAGTGGTGTTGACTGGGCAGGAAAAACAGGAACATCGAATGACTATCATGATGCATGGTTTGTAGCTACGAATCCTAATGTTACATTCGGCACATGGATTGGCTATGATACACCTTACCCAATCAATCATAAGTACCCATTATCCTACAGCCAGCGTAACCAAAAGCTATGGGCACAGTTGATCAATGCTGCTGCAGATATCAAACCTGATCTGATTGCACCGACCGAACGCTTCGAACGCCCGGACGGTATTGTGGAAAGAAGCTATTGCGCGATTTCAGGAATGCTGCCTTCCGAACTGTGTGAACAAGCCGGATTGGTCAAAACGGACATATTTAATTCCAAATATGCACCGACCGAGAAAGATGACAGTTTAATAACCGGCAACCAGGTAATCGTTGACGGAAAATCAGTACTTGCCGGGCCGAATACCCCTTCTGAATTTGTTAAAGGTGATGGTCTGACATTTAACCCGAAATGGCTCGAAAGAAAAGGTTATGATGACCTCAATGATCTGACCAAACTATACCCAAGAACCGAACGGGACAAATGGGAAAAAATTGGTGTCCCTTCCGGCAAGGTAAATACCAGCAGTACCATTGAGGATGATGGTAAAGCTCCCGGAGCTCCTGCTTCCGTAAAAAAGGACGGAAGTAAATTAACATGGAACAAATCTGGAAGTAAAGATGTTGTCGGCTATCGTGTCTACCGCTCCGATTCACCTGGTGGAGATTTCAAGCTTATCGGCAGTACTACATCTACCGATTACGGAATTGGTAACGGCAATGCCGTCTACACAGTAAAAGCTGTTGACTACTTCGGAATGGAATCCAAGGCATCCAGTGAAGTCATTGTCGGTGAATCAACCAAGGAAGAAAATGAAACAACTGACAACGAAGAAGAGGATAATGAGGAAGCAACTTCAACGGAGGAACAGAATTCGGAGGAAGAAGGCTCCCAAGAAGACGATACTGAAGAAGAAAGCAATGAAGATGATAACGAATCCAATGAGGAAGACGATAGCAGCAACAATGATGACGAGGAAGATAACGAATGATAATGGGAAGCCAATTGGCTTCCTATTTTTTTAGTCTACTTAATTATAATTCCATCTCCCCTTTTCATTAATATAATATGTATTTTAAAAATCAAACTATTTCCACAAAATACTAAAAATAATAAGCAGCTTCCTGTATAATAAAAGTAAGCGCATTAAAAATCAGGTGGTGAACAAATGGAGCATATAAAATCATACAATCGTTTAACATATGAGACAGAATTCGGACCAATTGTTATTGAAGGACCACTGGATTCAGAGGAATTGAAAAAGTATCATTTTCATGAGCAACTGACTGCTTTCAGACCGGCTGACAAGCAATTTGAAGCTCTTTTAAGTATTGCCAGGTTTCCCGAGGGCAGAATTCTTATCGCAAGAATAGAAGACACGATTGTTGGCTATGTCACCTATTTACACCCAGACCCTTTGGAAAGATGGTCAGAATTCAATATGGAAGATTTAATCGAGTTAGGGGCTGTCGAAATGAGTCCAGCCTATCGCGGCGCAAGAATCGCATCAAATCTATTAAAAGTCTCCATGATGGATGACTTCATGGAAAATTATATTGTCATTTCTACCGAATACTATTGGCATTGGGATTTAGAAGGTACAAAACTGAGTATCTGGGATTATCGTAAAGTCATGGAAAGAATGATGGCTGCCGGTGGACTGCTGCCGGCACCTACAGATGATCCTGAAATCATCTCACACCCTGCTAATTGCTTAATGGTGCGTATCGGAAAAAACGTACCGGAAGAATCGATAAAACAATTCGATAAACTTCGCTTTTTGGCAAGACATAATTATCGAAATATGAGAGAGGGATTATAAGATGCTTGTCGAAGATATTATGAAAACCGAAGTTACTACCCTGCCACCCACTGCAAGCATAGCGGATGCCCTGATACTTCTCCAGGAAAACAGATTAAGGCACCTGCCTATAGTAGATCAGGAAAATCATGTCATTGGCATTGTTTCTGACCGCGATGTAAGAGATGCAAGTCCCTCTATCTTTCTAAAGGATGCAAGCAGCAGTGAACTGGAAAATGAAATTCATACAATCATGAGCACTCCTGTCATCACAATCCACCCGATGGATTTTGTTGAAGAAGTTGCCGCTATTTTTTATGATAAGGAAATAGCCTGCCTGCCCGTCGTCAGCAGCAATCAGCTTGTTGGCATTGTCACAGAAAAAGATATGCTTTATACGTTAATTCAACTGACAGGAACCCATGTGCAGAGTTCTTTAATTGAAGTGAAAGTACCACACAGACCAGGTATTCTTCCTGAAGTGGCGGCAATTTTCGGGAAGCGCAAAACAAATATTGTATCTGTTCTGATTTACCCTTATAAAAATGATTCGAATTATAAGATCCTTGTCTTTCGGATACAAACGCTCAACCCGACACCTGTTATCCAGGATCTGCGTGAAGCCGGCTACCAATTATTATGGCCAAATAATATTGTGGAGCCGAGACGATGAAGTGCAGAGCAGGATTTGTCTTTTCCAATGATTACCTTACTTATCACTTTCATGACGAACATCCTTTTAACCAAAAGAGAATTTTGCTTACGAAGGAATTGTTGGAGAGTAATGATACGTTAAACATCAACGATCTTATTTCCCCTAGAATGGCAACGGATGAAGAACTTGCACTCTTTCATGATCATGATTACATTGAAGCCGTCAAACGCGCAGGCAGAGGCAAATTGAGTGAAGAGCAAGGCTATGAATATGGGTTGGGAACGGAGGACACACCGATATTTCCAAACATGCATGAAGCGAGCAGCTATCTTGTTGGTGGTACATTAAAAGCTGTTGATGAAGTGCTTAGCGGAAAGCGGGATCATGTATTGAATCTTGGTGGCGGTCTGCATCATGGCTTCCAAAGAAAAGCTGCCGGATTTTGCATTTATAATGATAGTGCAGTAGCAATAAAATATATTCGAAAAAAATACAATCTCAGGGTTTTATATATAGACACCGATGCACACCATGGTGATGGGGTTCAATGGGCATTTTATGATGATCCACATGTATGCACATTTTCCATTCATGAAACGGGGCGGTACCTCTTCCCTGGTACAGGTAATGTAAATGAACGAGGCATCAAAGAAGGTCATGGTTATGCTTTTAACCTGCCTATCGATGCATTTACACAGGACGAATCATTTCTAAACGTTTATGAAACCGCACTCAAAGAGATTGCTGATTTCTTCAAGCCAGAAATAATCATTACCCAAAATGGTGCTGATGCACATTCTTTCGACCCGTTGTCACATCTATGCGGGACGATGAATATTTATGAACGAATTCCCCAGCTTGCACATGAAATGGCACACCAATACTGTGATGGCAGATGGATTGCCACTGGTGGCGGCGGTTATGACATGTGGAGAGTTGTACCACGGGCATGGGGGCAAATTTGGAATATAATGAAGACTAATACACCGGCAAAAGGAGCTCTTCCCAACGAATGGCTGGTGAAATGGCAAACAGAATCACCTGTCAATCTGCCAAATTTCTGGCATGATACAGCAGAAGCATACGTAAATATTCCAAGAAAAGCAGAAATTACCGAGAAAAACGATCAACTGCTGCAGAATCTATTAAAATATACAAAAACGATAAAATGAAACTTCACTTTGTGGGTGTCTTATTGTCTGTTACATGGAACAAAAACGAAGGTGACTGTTCAGAAACTCAACGCTAGCAAGGGACTGGAAAGCGCATGGTTTTCGCGCTTGGAATGTCCATTGCTTATGACGGGAGTTTCTAGGAACCGGAGCTAGACGTGGCTGTTTATGTATAATAGTTAATTGCTGCAAAATTTATACTTTCTTATTTTCCGAAAAAGGAGCTGATTAATTTTCATTTTCAGCTCCTTCCTCCATGGCAGTTTCAAGGATTACTATTTCCACGCGGCGATTTTGACTCCAATTTTCCTCCGATGTATTCGGCACAAGTGGTTGTGTATCGGCATAGCCAACTGTAGAAAAACGTTCTATATTAAGATTGTTTTCATTGATGAGATATCGAACGACACTGCTGGCTCTCGCACCTGACAACTCCCAATTAGAAGGATAACGATAATTAGAAATCGGACGGGAATCCGTATGACCTTCCACCTTCACATCATTTGGAATATCCCGCAGCAATGTGCCGATTCTGTCAAGGAACGGCTGTCCTTCTTCCAGAATATATGCCTCACCTGAATCAAAAAGAATACTTTCCTGGAGAACGAGGACGACTCCGCGCTCATTGCGGTTTGCAGAAATTACATTGTTAAGCTCATATTCATCCAAATAATTCTCTACATTATTTACTAAATCGGTCAATGAATCTTCTTCCTCTTCCATGGCATCTCTGTCTGTCACATCATCCATTTGCGTTGGAGTATCAAATTCATTCGTCATTTCCCCGCTCTCCATATGATCCGTACTTTCTGTCGGGTTCTCCATTGGAATCGGTGATGGGGAAAAATCAAATATCATGCGATTTTGAAATGATTCCGAAATGGCATCAAATTTAACCTCGTCAATCTGTGATACCGAGAACAGCAATATAAAAAAAACAAGTACAAGTGTCACCATGTCTGAATAAGTAACCATCCATTTCGGCGCACTGCCACTTTTGGTTCGTTTTATTTCTTTACGCTTCATTTACGCTCTCCCCCACGTAAGCTGCTGCGTCTTCGGCCTGTTTCTGCTTCTTATAATCTCTCGGCAGGAATGCGCTCAACTTTTCCTCGAGAATTCGTGGATTTTGACCTGATTGGACACCGATAATGCCTTCAATGATGATCTGCTTCGTAAAAACCTCTTCCTCCGTTTTGGCTCCAAGCTTCGCAGCCATTGGAGTAAATACTAAATTCGCAAGCACTGTTCCATAAAGTGTTGTCAGAAGCGCCACAGCCATACTTGGACCCAGTGTGCCAGGATCTGACAGCGTATTCAGCATCAGAACAAGTCCAATTAATGTTCCAATCATTCCCCAGGCAGGGGCATATTCTGCTGCCTTTTCTATTAATAATCTGCCTTTATAGTGTCTTTCCTCCATTGCGGTAATTTCAGCGTTCATTATATCCGTAATCACTTCTGGTTCGATTCCATCCACAGCAAGCAGGATACCTTTTTTGATAAATGGATCCTCCACTTCTTCGAGTTCATTTTCAAGAGCCAGGATGCCTTCGCGTCTTGCCCGCTCGGATAAGCGAATAAACAGACTGATCAGCTCAGGAAGCTGCATATCATTTTTATGAAAGGCTTCGTTAACAATGGCACCGGTCAATTTGATTTGTTCCATTTTAAAGGTGATGAGCATAGAAGCGATTAAACCACCAATGACAATAAATATAGCAGGAATATCGGCGAATGAAGCGACACCGTCTGTGCCACTGTTTGTCAAAATTGCCAGCATAATCATAATGAAACCTAATGTAATACCGATTGGAGTCAACAGATCACGTTTTCTCATATTATTATCTCCCTAATGCTTTATAAACAAGAAGCGTTCAAAATGCTACCAGTGGTGAAGACGAGTCCAGCCAAACGGTAACTTTTTGAACACTTATTTGATTTACTATTAATATCGGCATTATTTATTTATTGTTGAGTCCCTGAACTCAATCCGATGTGGTAATACGACATTTTTTTCTTCTACCTGCTCTTTATTCATATATTTTGTCAGAAGGCGCATTGCAACGGCACCTATATCATATGTTGGCTGTACAATCGTAGTGAGTCTCGGTCTTACCATAGTAGCCAGTCTGATATTATCAAAGCCGAATACCTCCAGATCCTCCGGGATGCTATATCCACGATCCTGCGCCCCATGAATAACGCCTAGAGCAATCTCATCATAGGTGACAAATACAGCTGTAGGCTTCTCATCAAGTTCAAGCAATTTTTCAACGGCAGAGAGTCCTGTTTGATAAGCGTACTCCCCTTTGATGAGTAAATCTTCATTGATTTCGATGCCTGATTCCTTCAAAGCACGCATATACCCATTGTATTTAAGTGCATTCACACTTGATTCTGTCTTGCTTGCTATTAAAGCAGGCTGTTTATGGCCATTATCAATTAAATGCTTTGTTGCTTCGTAAGCCGCAAGCTCATAATCAATATTGACAGAGGGAATCGTATCGGTTGGGTCATATGTTGAAGCAAGTACAACCGGAACAGAAGAAGTTTTGAACTGATGGATATGATCTTCGGAAATATTTCCACCCATAAACAATATCCCGTCAACCTGCTTTTCCAGCATGGTGTTTATCAACTGGAGCTCCTTGTCTTTATTCTGATCGGAACTGCTTAGAATGATATTGTATTTATACATCGTTGCAATATCCTCAATTCCACGTGCAAGTTCAGAGAAAAAGATATTGGAAATATCAGGGATAATCGCTCCGACAGTAGTTGTTTTTTTACTGGCCAATCCTCTTGCCACTGCATTTGGACGATAGCCTAATCTCTCGATTGTTGCCAATACTTTTTTTCGTGTTGTCGGTTTAACGTTCGGATTACCATTGACAACACGCGATACGGTAGCCATGGAGACATTTGCCTCTCTCGCTACATCATAGATCGTAATGTTCATCTAAATTTACCTCCCAATAAAATACAAATCGATTCTTTTCTATATGATACTCTACCATGAAAAAAATTACAAAATTTTATACGACAAAATAATGCTGCAACATCTTCAATAAATGAAGAAACAGCAATATCGTTAAAATAATGTTCATAACTAGTATCGCATTAATTATGTAAAAAGGAAAGGCTGGTCAATAGTTGACCAGCCTCTCACTGCTATTTCAAACGATTTTCAAGTGCTTTAATCTCTTCAAAAAACTTATCGAATGTAGGAATATCCATTTGCTGTGCAGAATCGGACAATGCTACTGCAGGATCCGGATGAACCTCTGCCATCACACCGTCTGCCCCGATTGCCAATGCTGCTTTAGCTGTAGGAAGAAGCAAATCACGGCGTCCTGTGGAGTGTGTCACATCGACCATTACCGGAAGATGTGTTTCCTGTTTCAGGATTGGTACCGCGGAAATATCCAACGTATTACGGGTTGCTTTTTCATATGTTCTGATTCCACGCTCACACAAAATGATGTTTCCATTGCCGCGTGACATAATATATTCAGCTGCATTAATGAATTCAGCAATCGTTGCAGACAAGCCACGTTTTAACAATACTGGTTTATTCGTGTCGCCGGCAGCCTTTAATAATTCAAAGTTTTGCATGTTTCTTGCACCAATTTGAATCACATCAATGTATTCGATTGCTTCTTCGATATGTGCAGGATTTACAATTTCACTGATTACAGCCAATTCATACTCATCAGCGACACGCTTTAATATCTGTAGACCTTCCACACCAAGTCCCTGGAAATCATATGGTGATGTTCTCGGTTTGAATGCTCCGCCGCGAAGCAGTTTCAGGCCTTTGCTTTTAACAGATTCAGCTACCGCAGCTACCTGCTCATAGCTTTCAACTGCACAAGGACCAAATACATAACTCGTATTTCCGTTTCCTACTTTTGCGCCTTTCAGGTCAATAACTGTATTCTCTGGTTGCTTTTTACGGGAAACAAGTAATGCTTTACTGTGATCATCTTCCTGTAATTCGAGACTTGCTTTAAAAATTTCCTTGAAGATGTGTTCAAGTGTCGCATTTTGAAATGGTCCGTCATTGTGTTCCTTGATATTATCCAGCATTTCTCTTTCACGTACCGGGTCAAACCGTTTAATACTCTGCTTCGTTTTCAACTGACCGATTTGCTGATTCAGCTCTGCACGACGATTAATCAACTCTAGGATTTCCAAATTCACATCGTCAATTTGCTTTCTTAGCTGTTCCATTTCATTACTCATTTACTATGCCCCCTGCTACGAATTTTAACTATTTTTAATAATTAGGGACAATTATAGCTAAAATTCTTCCATTTGTCACTAATAAGTTTATAATATAGTAGAAATAATTTTATATTTTTTAAATACTAGCTCAGAGGAAGGAGTGCTGATGAATGAGAAACCATGTATTTGCACTCGATATTGGCACAAGATCTGTAACCGGACTTTTACTTGAAAAACAGAGCGATAAATTTTCTGTAGTAGATTACTATATTAAAGAACATACGGAACGTTCCATGAGGGATGGTCAAATACATAACGTAGTTGCCGTTGCAGACGTTATTCGGGCAGTTAAAGAACAACTGGAAGAAAAGTCAGGAACTCCCCTGACCAAGGCATGTGTGGCTGCAGCGGGAAGAGCGTTGAAAACGGTGGAAGCAACTGCTTCTATTCCTTTATACCAGCGACCTATCACAAACAAGGAGAACGTAAAGCATCTGGAGCTTTCGGCGGTTCAGGCAGCACAAAACACACTTGCCGAACAGGAAAACAACGAAGATTATACCAACTATTACTGTGTCGGATATTCTGTGCTGCATTATAAGCTCGATAAAGAGCAAATAGGATCACTTATTGAGCAAAGAGGTGAAGAAGCTTCCGTTGATATTATCGCTACATTTCTTCCTAAGGTTGTGGTGGAATCTTTGCTTGCTGCACTATCCAGAGCAGGTCTTGAAATGGAGGCACTGACATTGGAGCCGATTGCAGCAATACATGTTTTAATACCTGAATCCATGAGGCGCCTGAATGTGGCTCTCGTTGATGTTGGGGCAGGTACGAGTGATATTGCAATTACAGATAGAGGAACAGTTGTAGCATATGGTATGGTGCCTGTGGCAGGTGATGAGATTACGGAAGCAATCAGCGACCATTATCTGCTTGATTTTCCAAAAGCGGAAGAAACGAAGCGAAAAATCGTAAATGAAGGGCAGGACACGGTATCGGATATACTCGGTTTCGATACGGTAATTACATATGATGACCTCGTACAGGATATGACAGATCATGTCGATAAACTTGCATCAACTATTGCGGATGAAGTCATGCAACTAAATGCAAGGTCACCACGGGCAGTCATGCTTGTTGGTGGCGGAAGTCTGACACCAGGCTTAACGAAGGTGCTTGCCAATAAGCTTGAACTCCCCCATAATCGTGTTGCGGTCAGAGGAAGTAATGCCATACAAAATCTTGTAAAAAATGAACATGTTCCAGATGGGCCGGATTTTGTGACACCAATTGGAATTGCGATTGCAGCGAGTCAGAATCCCGTACATTATATTACTGTCAAGATAAACGGAAATGTGATTCGAATGTTTGAAATGAAACAGTTAACTGTTCTCGATGGCCTTATTCAAGCTGGCATCGATTTGAATAAGCTGTATGGAAAACCGGGGATGGCCATGTTGATTACTGTGAATGGGAAGCAGATAACACTGCCGGGAACCTTTGGTAGTGCACCAGTTATTTATTTAAACAATGAACTGACACAAGTGGAAGAACCAATCAAAAATGGAGACGATATAGAGGTCATCCGTGGCAAAGATGGAGAACCGGCAGAGGTCACCTTGGAAGAGATGGTTGGGGATGCCCCTTCCATGACTGTTTTCCATCAAAATAAGCCTTATCAGCTGCAATCTTCCTTTTATGTGAACGGGCAACTGAAGTCAAAGGATTATGTTATCCAGGACAATGATACGATTGAATGGAAGCAGAGCCAGACAGTTAAGGAGTTCCTTTCTGCAAGAAACACAGTCAACTTAAGTAAAGCGAAGGCTTTCACAGTTGTTGTAAACAAGCGAGAGCACGCTATCGACAAGGGAGAAACACAAGTTTTTCTAAATAGTGAAAAAGTGTCAATGGACACAGTCCTAAAGCACAATGACAGGGTCGATGTCATTTCCGCGATGGAGCCTTCCGTATCGGATTTACTGGACCAGCTCGATATAAAAGCAGACATTTCCATTACGGTTACCTTTAATGGGAAGCCAGTGGAATTAAAGCAACAGCTCGTTTTTGTCAAGAGAGATAATGAAGAATTAGAGCTGGATACCAAATTGAAATTGAATGACTTGCTGCTTGTTACGGAGAAGAAACCCGTCCCTTTTATTTTCCAGGATATATTCCGCTATATTGAAATTGATCTGTCTGCAGTGAATGGCAAGTTTAAATTATTAAAGAATGAGGTCTTAACTTCGTTTGATGCGGATATTCAAGCTGGAGACCGGTTGGAAATCAGATGGAATACGAGGGAATAACTTTCATTCAAATGAAGTCCATACATAGTATAAGGCCACTGCCTTTTATGTGCAGTGGCCTCATATCAATTATTTTTTCGTATTGCTTGTATTTGTGTTTGCTTTTAAGTCATCAGAATTGGTTAGTTTTACCTTATTGTCTGCCGTTTCTTTTATTTCCTGTGTTTGACTTTCCACATCCCGTTTTACTTCCTGGGAGGCTTGTTCCGCTTCCTGTTTTATTTCTTCAGCCTTCTGTGCTGCGTCATCTTTTAATTCTCCAGATTTTTGTGTAGCATTATTTCTGAAATCCTGTGCTTTATCAATAACGTTACCTTTTAAATCCTGAGATTTTTGAGTGACTGTTTTGGAAATCTGTGAAGTGGTATCCATTGCTTTCTTTCTTAACTCAGTACCAGTTGTATAGGCTTTATCCCTCCAACCAGTTCCCTTTTCCTGTGCAACGTCTTTCCATTCTCCAGCACGATATTTCATTTGTGATGCACCCTGATTAAGATTGTCTCTTAATTCCCGACCCGATTTTGGGGCCAGCAATAATGCGGCAGATGCACCAATGATGGACCCAAGCAATGTTCCGATAATAAAGTCTTTTGTATTAATGTTATTTTCAGACATGAGAATTCCTCCTATTTTTATTTGCTTTTTCTTTTATTCCAGTATTCAAAAATGGATGCTCCCCATTTAACAGCCTGGGCAGCTTTTTCCTGATCTTCTTTGGAATTCCTGGAAATGATACCTGATAGCTGCCTTAGTGTTTGATTAAACTCATTGATCGTAGCACCAATTCCTCTGGCGCCTTCAAAAAGTCCGTCCAGCTTTGTCGATTTATGGTTAATATCATCGGCCAATCGATTCGTTTTATTCAATAGTTGTGTCGTTTCCGATGTTACTCCCTGCATCTGTTTTTCAAGACCTTGCAGTGTACCTGACACGTCATTTAATGTTTGTTTTGTTGCTTTCAATGTGATAATCACATATACTACCAGCACGACGAATGCAATAACGGCGATGAGTGCTGCAATATACAACATGACTTCCATTACTAAATCAGCTCCTTTTGTGTATAGCACTATGTTAGGTTAAGTTGGTCTGGCACAAATAATTCATACCTTCTTTCACTATACCCCAAAAATTTCCCAATAAACGTATGTACCGTGGGAAATATCTAATCAGGGTAATCGGTACTTATAGTATATCCCTTTCCCTTAACAATTTCGACACATATGCAATGAAAACCTTCCTTTTTATAAAATTCCTTAGAGAAATATAGTTATCAGGAAGATTTAATATTCGCAAAAAAAGTCATATAAAAAGAATCATCATATATTGATGATCCTTTTACTTTTTACTTATTTACTTATTTGTTGGACTTTTGAGTGTGTCTTCATATGCTTTCTGGAATTTCTGAATATCTCCGGCACCCATGAAAATCAATACACTATTTTTATAGACCTGCAATACTTCGGCATGCTCCAGTTCAAGCAAGAAACTATCCGGGATGAGATCCTGAAGGTCATTTATGGATAACTGTCCTGATTCTTCCCTCGCAGAACCAAAAATATCACATAAATAAACCGCATCGGCCTCACTCAGACTTTCAGCGAACTCTTGTAAAAACATTTTGGTTCGAGTAAAAGTATGTGGCTGAAAGATAGCTACAACCTGTTTACCCGGATATTTTTTTCTTGCAGAATCAATGGTAGCGGTAATCTCTCTTGGATGATGTGCATAATCATCAATGATTACCTGTTCTCCAACTTTCTTTTCACTGAAACGGCGTTTAACCCCTTTGAATGAATAGAGTTTTTTAATATCCTCGGCCTGTATTCCTTCATAGTGACAAATAGCGATTACTGCCAGAGCATTTAAAATATTGTGGTTTCCAAACATTGGAATTGTGAATGTATCGTAGTAAGTGTTTCTTACAAACACATCAAATTCTGTTCCCCGCTCCGTTTCCTTCACATTCTGAGCCTGAAAATCATTTGTTGCAGAAAAACCGTAATAAATTACAGGAACCTTCGTATGAATCTTCTGCAGCTCCTCATCATCACCACAAGCAACAATGCATTTTTTCACCTTGTCGGCCATTGATTGGAATGCATCAACGACATCTTCAAGGCTAGTGAAATAATCAGGATGATCGAAGTCGATATTTGTGATAATCGCATAATCCGGCTCATAGCTCAAAAAGTGACGTCTGTATTCACATGCTTCAAACACAAAATATTTGCTGTCAACATGCCCATTCCCAGTTCCGTCTCCTATAAGATATGAAATCGGAAACGACTCATCCAGTACATGTGCAAGCAGGCCTGTCGTCGAAGTCTTACCATGTGCACCAGTGACAGCGATGCTCGTAAATTGTTTTAACCATTCACCCAAAAATTCATGATACCGATAAAACGTACAGCCTTGTTTTTTTGCTTCCTGAATTTCTATATGATCTTCTGAAAAAGCATTACCTGCGATAACGGTATATTCCTGTTTAATATTACTCTCAGAAAAAGGGAATATCGGTATATTCTTTTCTTCAAGCGCTTCCTGTGTAAAGAACTTCTTGTCTACATCAGAGCCTTGTACTTTTTCACCAGAGTCGTGAAGAATTTGTGCTAAAGCACTCATTCCTGTTCCTTTAATACCAATAAAATGGTAAGTTGTCATAAACGAACCTCCAACATGTTCATACAAACATAATCCCTAAAATTGTATGAAAGGATTTTCACACCGCTTCATTATAGCAAAGTTTAACTCAGTTTAAAACACTTTTATCCTCCTGCTGTAATGTCAGCAAATTGTGAATTGGCTTGTAAAATTTTTATTTTACCCAACTTATTTATTTGGATTGTGATACTCCACCTTTTCGAGCCGGGGGTTTGGTCTGTAGCGGCGTCCTTCTTTCGCCTCTGGACTGCCATTCAGGAGTACCAGATCCCCGGTAAAGCCTACATTAAGCCGCAATAAGCTTCTTCCGACTCCATACATGTCCACAGGTACACCTGCTTTTTCGAACTCAGTAATCCGGTCCTCGGTAAACCCGCCTGTAACCATGATTTTCACATGCTTAAACCCTTCCTCATCAAGCGCTCTCCTTAATGCAAAAAGCAACTCAGGATTTACTCCACGCGGGTCAAAGGACCCCATCAAATGGTGGTTTCTAAGAAAATACTTATCCACAAGTGTCCGCGAAGTATCGAGACGTACGGATTTCAGTTTATCACCAAACTCTCTTGCTACTTTTAATGAATCGGTAATAACATCATTATTATAATCGACCAATGCTGCTAATTCGTCTTCGGGATACATTTCATGATATGCTTTTGCAGCTGCAACTGTATCTCCACGAAACATTTGAATTAACGCGTGTGGCATCGTACCCATTCCTTCTTTCCCCCACCACTCATTCATCGCGTGTGTTGCCTGTGCGGTGGAGCCGCCAATAAACGCAGCGTAGCCGTCTCCAGACTGGGTAGTATAATGGTCATCACGATCTCCCATAAAAATAACCGGCTTCTGCTCCCCGGAGGTTCGTGCAGCTTTTACCACATTGTATACATTTGTAGCTACAGATGTTCTTCTCGCAAGAATTCCATCGATAATTCCTTCCAGGTAGCCAAATTGCTGGTAGGAGCCGGAGATGGTCATTACCGTTTCATAAGGACTGATTTTATCTCCATCTTTCAAGGAATTAATTTCCAGTGTTTCCGGATGATCTGCAAATGTGTGGAGTAACGCGATAACTTCATCTGTACCACATAATACTGCATTTTCTTTTTGGAAAAACTGCATGGTGACATAATTATGCGGCAGTTTTTTTTCAGCAATCTCTTTCGTTTTTAAAAAGTAAACAGCTGAAAACCATCCATCTTTGATTCGCTCATCAAATTTGAAAGTTTTATTTGTAAGACGTTTTATTTCCCCATTGAGTTTCCGACTGATTTCTTTCATTTCATATTTTCTCCTTATCGATTATCCATAGTCTCTTTATCATAAAGAATTTTTCAAATTCGGACAAATATTTACATTTCATCAGGTTTGGGCGAAGTAATCAGCACATCTCTTGGCTTACTTCCGTTTTGACCGGATATAATTCCCCTGCTTTCGAGAGAATCGATCAGACGGGCTGCCCTGTTATAGCCAATTTTGAAGTGACGCTGCAGCAAAGATGTGCTTGCACTGTTTTGGCTTAAAATGAATTGGATTGCATCTTCCATTAATTCGTCCTCATCTTCATCGACGCTGAGTTGTTCCAGTAACTGCTCCTGTTCAAACAAATAATCAGGTTCAGCAATACTGCGGGCATAATTGGTGACCCGTTCGATTTCATCATCAGAAACAAATGGACCTTGTAGTCGGACGCTCTTCCCTGCACCATTCTCAACAAACAGCATGTCCCCTCTTCCAAGCAGCTTTTCCGCACCACTTGCATCAACAATCGTTCTGGAATCAATTTGAGACGATACACTAAATGCAATTCTTGTTGGAATATTTGCTTTAATGAGCCCTGTAATAACATCAACTGATGGACGCTGTGTAGCCAGGAGCAGATGGATACCGCAGGCTCTTGCTTTTTGGGCGATCCTGCTGATGGAATCCTCTACATCTTGAGGTGACATCATCATTAAATCAGCAAGCTCATCGATGACAATCACGATGAACGGCATTTTTTGGTTGCCCCTACCCTGTTTGATTACCTTCTGATTAAAGCGCTCAATATCGCGAACGCCTTCCTGGACAAATTTTTCATAGCGATCTTCCATTTCATTTACTGCCCATTTCAGACTTTGTGTTGCAGCTTTAACATCAGTGATAACCGGTGCAACCAAATGGGGTATCCCATTATATGGCGCAAGCTCAACCATTTTCGGGTCAATAAGCAGAAATTTAACATCTTCATGATGCGCCTTGTAAATAAGACTGATCAGGATCGTATTGATACAAACACTTTTCCCTGAACCTGTCGCACCCGCAATCAAACCATGCGGCATTTTCTGGATGTTGGTAATCTTCGGATAACCCTCGATCGTAAGCCCTAACGCTATACTTAAAGGAGATTTGCTGTCTTTAAAATCATCCGTTTCAAAAATTCCTTGCAGGCCGACCATTTCAGCTTTTTGATTCGGTATTTCGATTCCAACTGTATTTTTCCCGGGAATGGGCGCTTCAATCCGTATGTCTTTCGCAGACATATTTAATTTAAGGTCATCTGAAAGGTTTTTAATCTTGCTGACCTTTACCCCCATTTCTGGTTGAACTTCAAATCTTGTAACGGACGGCCCCTGTGTTGCTTTTACTACTTTAGCTCGGACATTGAAATACTTCAATGTTTGCTCCAGCAGTTCCTGTTGCTCATTTACCCACAGCTCATCCTCATTATTTTTCACAATAGGGTCATTCAGTAGATGAAAAGGAACGTGAATCTTCTGTTCTGCCACTGGTTGAACTGCTTCAACTTGCAAAGACTGCTCAGGCTGGCTTGATTTTTCACCTTCTGATTGCTTGTGCTCGTTTCTGATTCGCTCTGCCTGCGACCGGTGCTGCTCTCGCATACATTTTTCATGCCTCGCCTGTTGCTCGAACGCCGGATTTTCTGTCTGTTTACGTTCATCCGAGACAGCTTGATCCTGCGTTGTAGCTGTTGCTTCGTGATGAAAATGCTTTCCATTTCCCATCCGCTCAGCAGCTTCCTTGCGCTTCCGCTCCTGCTGTCTGTCATAGAGCATCTTTTTATCTCTCGGAGTCATAATGACATTAAATGGTTCTGACTTGGTTCCGTCTTCCTTTTTTTCAAAAGCTCTGCTGTTTTCCTGGGAATTAATCGGATTAATTTTTCGACTGCTTTGCTTCCTCTCTCCCGGTTGCTTTTCGTGGGTTTCAGATATTACTTTACTTTTCGCAGTTTCTGCCGCAGCTGCCGTTTCTTTATTGGAAAGCAGTTCAAGATCATTAGCAGCTTCTGTTTTTTCTTCTCGGTTTGCAGCTTGATTATCTCCTGCATTTTCTTCCATACGATTTATCCCGGCTTCATTCTCTTTATGTATCTCATTATCAGCGATAGATTTAATCGGTTGGATTGCACCAAACTCACTTTGTTTCAGTTCCTTGCGCTTGTACGCAGGAATATTCTCTATTTCACGGTTCTGCTCCTTTTTTTGATATCCATAAACAGGTGAAGGGACTTCTGTAGGCTGAAATGGCACATCAGGATTTTTTTTGTATATTTTCCTGCTTTCCATACCTGTTTCCCTACTGTCGTTTCTTTCCACTTGGTCGATCGCTTTCTTTCTCGGTTTTCCCTCTGTACGGTTCGTTTGTTTTTTCTGATATGCTGGAATGTCTCCAGTTTTTCTCTTTCTCTCGGGCTCATCCGGTATAACCGGAAATTTAAATGAATTACGATCAGGATATTGATACATCATCTTAGCCCTCAAGTTTTGGTTCCCGGTAGTTTGGTGGTTCTGTGGCTCTATTTCTACCACTTCCTCCACTTCTACTTCCACTTCTTCAGTAAATATATTTTTTATTTTTTTCTTCCATTGTTCCCACAAATTTATTCACTCATTTCTTTTACCTAAAAATCGTTCAATCTCTATTTTAGCAGTTTTTAAGCACATTTGGAATGAATCCTGAAAAAGGAAATGAAAAGTGCCTCTTTCTAAAAAAATAGTATATGTTTTGGCAGCAATTAATTTTTGAACATAAAAACAACCCCTGCATGACTTACAAGGGTTGTTACGGTTAAAATACAAATTCTTCGCCCACCGTATGGGAGTTATCAAGTACGTAGATTCCTTTTTCCTTTGGTGCGTCCGGCAGACCGAGTTCTTTTTGGGAGCAAATCATACCATTGGATGGAACACCTCTTAACTCCGATGGTTTAATCTTCAATCCGCTTGGCATCGTTGCACCGACTTTGGCAACAACTACTTTTTGGTCTGTATCGACATTAGGTGCCCCGCAAACAATCTGCAATGTTTCACTGCCGACGTCTACCTGACAAACACTTAACTTATCCGCATTTTCATGTGGACCTTTACTTGTAACATACCCTACTACAAATTTCGGGCTTAAATCAAATTCAAGGGGGTCGCTCAGTTGATTGGCTTCAAAAACCTGTTTCATTTCATCTAAGAGTGCTTCCGTCAGTTTGATATTACCTTTGTCCTGCAAATCAAAATACTTGGAGGCCTGGAAAATATTATAACCAAGAACATCTCCATCTTTTGTGGTTATTTTGGTAATGTCACCAAATTTTTCATGTGTAATTTCGTATCTGTTCCCATCCTTGATCGGGATAAGCAATACATCACCAATACCATCCGGATTGTAAAATACATCCATTTTCATTCATCCTCCTAGCTGTTTTCAGGCCTGTTTTTTGCAAGTATAAAAATCGGCTCCAACTTTTTATCCTCATAAATAAACGGCAGGGAAGTTATCGGAATACGTCCTTCCGCAAAAAACTTCATTACCATCTGCGCTAAAATATCATAACCCATTTTATTCTGAATGTCAGCAAAAATCAGCACATCCTGATGCGGCACGGAAACGGTAAGATCGCCCTTCGCATTTGCCTTCATTTCTTCCAAAAACGCTTCATTCAATATACGGCTGGCGTCAAATCCGTCTTGTGTTGCCACAAAGTAAAAATCATTGTCTGCCACACTGTCATGTTTATAATCTACCGAAAGCGAGCGTACATTGAATGCTGCTATCTCATCAATACGTCCTTTCGACCATCCCTCTTTCGCTAGCAGTTCTTCATCGATAAGACGATAGGATCTGCCTAAATCAAGCGCATAAAAAATCCTTGTTTCTGCTGTATGGTCCTTGTAGACCAGTTTTGCCCCCGCTTTTGTTTCCGTGGGAAAGGATGGGGAGCGCATAACTGGATAGATGTTTTTCTCCATTCCAGTCAGCTGATGATCCTCATTCATGATTCTTAACGCTTCTTTAACATGCTCTTCAAGCTCATCAATTGCCACTTCGCCACGCTGGTTGTACTTTACAACCATGTTCGGCAATGTAATATTGATGCCTTGTTTCGTATCCTTCCATTCGATGCGAAACGTATCATTATCGCGGTTGAAAGAAGTGTTGTAATTCTCGTTTGAGAGTCGTTCTTCCAGAATTTTTTTCAATTTGAAACTGGTCATTTTCGTCATGTTGTTACCTCCTGAAACCATTTGGAAATGTGCAGATAAAGTGATGCATCAATAAATGGGAGTCTTCCCCCCCCCGGTTACACGTGGGATAAACCCTCGATGAACTGCACAATTTCCTCTTTCGTTTTACGATCCTTGCTGACAAAGCGCCCTGTTTCCTTTCCATCAGCAAACGCTAAAAAGCTAGGAATGCCGAAAATATCATGTTCCTGGCAAAGTTCGATAAATTCATCCCGATTCACTTCGACAAATTGATATGCGGGATATGCTTCCTCAATTTCCGGTAATATAGGCTCTATGACACGGCAATCTGGACACCATCCTGCAGAGAAAATAAATATCACTTGTTCATTATTTTTTAACTCATTAAATTGCTCAACTGTTTCTAAATGTTTCATATTTTCAACGTCCTTTCTAACACTATCATATCTTTGTTTCGGTCTGGATTCAATTATCTTGGATTTCCGCAGTTGTTTTCTTTTACCGCGAATTATTTTATTTCTCAAACTCACTTGTTTTTCTTGGCGAATTTAAAAAGCGGCACATCTGCACCGCTCCCCACTGAATTGCTCTGAACCGCATCGCTCAAGCTGCTCAATCCTGATTAACAATCGATTTGGCCAATTTCATTAGTTCCTCTGCATCCTCGGCCATTTTCCCTTTAGAAGTGAATGTTGTGATCTTCGCACCGCCAGCACCAATCTGCATTTCATAGCCTTCTCCTTCATCTGGAAGGATACGGATATATCCAAATTTATCTGCATCCGCAAAAGATTCAAGTACCAATGCATCTTCCGTAGTTGCTGCGTTGTAATTCAACTCACTTACCGGGGCTTCAATCGGATTATTGAAAACAATATACGTCTGACTTCCATTAACCAAAATAATATTGCTGTCATCACTGCTTTCCACTTCCAGATGTGCTGGTATATAGATAGAATTGTTGTCGATTTTATAGTTTGTATCTGTTTCGGTTTCATTGTGAAAGACATGTTCAGCAGCTGCATTTGCCTCGGAAATTGCTTTTTCTTCTGATTTCATACTGCAACCAGCAAGTAAAAAAGCGATAAGCAATGCTCCTGCAAGCATATATAAAGGATATTTCACCGTGTTTCCCCCTGACTGGTTCTTTTTTACCAATCCTTATCATACAACGAAAATTTATTTTTTTAAACCTCGAACTCATAAAACATGTACTTTCTCTTTGCAATATTTATAAAATTGTTTACTATGATGGTGGGAACTATTATTTTATTTTTGGAGGGATTTAGATGGAATTGACTGTTTATCTGGCTGGACAAATCCATGATAACTGGCGGGATGTGATTTATCAGAGTGCAAAGGAGAGAAATCTTCCGCTTAAATTTGTCGCACCTCAAACCAATCACGATCGTTCTGATCAGGTTGGAGAGGACATTTTAGGGGAACAGCCCGGCGATGTTTTTAAAGATGATGCAGCATCAAGTGTGAATAATTTCCGGACGCAGGTTTTAATGAATAAATCGGATGTCGTCATTGCATTGTTTGGAGAAAAGTACAAGCAATGGAACACGGCAATGGATGCAAGTGCCGCAATGACGATGAATAAACCAACAATCATTGTAAGACCAGAATCACTTATTCACCCTCTGAAGGAATTGACGAATAAAGCAAACGTCACAGTGGAAACAATCGATCAGGCGTTGGATGTACTTGCATATATATTTGAATAAAGGGAAACAAAATAAGCTTGGATCACCTTTCGTCCAAGCTTATTTTTAGAAAGTCACGCATTCTCGCAAATGGTCAGGCGTACGTCATGTTTTCCGATAGAATCAGTTCCAATATTCCCACTGTCCGCGCAGCAATTTGACGACATGGGAAAACATTTCCTGCCGGGACAGAAGATCATTCGTAAAAATGCCGATCGCACCTTCTTTTTTACGAACCTCCTGTTTTTTCGCATAGCCATCCATCAGGTCACCGAGTTCTTTCCCATCGTTTAGCCCTTCTTCAATTTCTGCTGGCAATACGATCCTTGCTCCACTCCCGGTGAAAATGCTGCCATCTGGAGTGACAAGTGCTCCCCAATTACATAAATATAATTGATGATCGACATACATGACTCCCCCTTCAAGCCCTATGCCAATTGCATTTTCCAAAGACCCCATACTATTCCTCGCTCTGTTGAGTGCACCCTGCTTTGTCTCTTCATCTGAAAAAGGCTGTGCTGAAACACCGGACTCGACATCCATTGATGTAATATCAGCCTCCGGAAAAATATCGTTGACTGCCTGTATTTTGGTCGGGTTTTTAGATCCAATGACAATTTGCATACCGTTCACCTCATAAAACAGCTGCCCCATTAGACAGCTGATGTATATTACCTAATATTTTTTAATTTGTTCAACTGTATTTTTATCTGTTGTTTTAACTAGTTTTACAAGCAATTCCTTCGCTGCAGCATAGTCATCAACATGAATGATTGATGCAGAAGTATGGATATAACGTGAACAGATTCCGATTACTGCTGATGGAACACCTTCGTTTGATAGATGCACACTTCCGGCGTCAGTACCACCCTGTGATATAAAGTACTGGTAAGGAATATCATTGGATTCTGCAGTATCCAGAACGAACTCCCGAATTCCGCGGTGGGTAATCATTGTGCGGTCAAAAATTCGCAGCAAGGCGCCTTTACCCAATTGACCAAATGCTTTTTTATCTCCTGAAGCATCATTTGCAGGGGATGCATCAAGTGCATAAAAAATATCCGGTTTAATCATATTTGCAGCAACTTTGGAGCCGCGCAATCCTACTTCTTCCTGTACAGTGGCCCCAGCGTACAGTTGATTCGGCAATGATTCTTTTTGCAGTTCCTTTAATAATTCAATGGACAGTCCACAACCATAACGATTATCCCAGGCTTTCGCCAGGATTTTTTTGCTGTTTGCCATAAGTTCGAATGGTGTTACCGGGACAATACTGTCGCCTGGTTTCACTCCAATCTTTTCGGCATCTGCACGATCATCCGCTCCGATATCAATCAGCATATTTTTGATCTCCATCGGCTTGCTGCGCTGAGCATCTGTCAGAAGGTGCGGTGGGACGGAACCGATGACACCGATAACAGGCCCATTCGCTGTCATAACCTGAACACGCTGTGCCAACATGACCTGATTCCACCAGCCACCAAGGGTTTGGAAGCGCAGCATACCATTTTCGGTGATTTGGGTTACCATAAATCCAACCTCGTCCATATGTCCCGCTACCATGACTCTTGGGCCGTCTCCACGTTTCACCCCAAATACACTGCCAAGATTATCCTGAATTACTTCATCAGCGTATTTTTCCAATTCATTTCTCATAAAAGAACGTACAAGATGTTCGTTTCCCGGTGCACCTTGAAGCTCTGTCAAATTCTTAAAAAGATCAAGTGTCTCCTGGTTCATTAGATCCCCTCCAATTTTTATGTCTCTGATCCAATAGCACAAGTAAGCATTCAAAAAGAAGATTAGGTAAAAAATGAAAAGCAAGCCAAAATTCGATGTATCATTTTCACCAGTTTTTTGACTACTAGGTTAAGTATAACTGAAGATATCTAAAACTTTCCACTTAGCACACATGTATGATTTTCAATTTAAAATACAATCCTGTATACTGACAATGGATATACATTCTATTATTCTTTTTTCAAGGGGTGGACATATTGAGCAAAAGAAACGTACTCCTTGCCGCTGCATTAGGGGTTGCTATAGGATATCTGGCAAGAGAGCAAGTCAATCATTATCAAAAAATAACACCGGAAAAAGCACTGAATCATGCAAAGGAAATGTTTAAACGAAAAGGACCGATCAGTGGTTCCTGGATTTATATGAAACCGGAAGAAATCGAAAAAAACGGTCTCCTCTATAATGCATATCGCGGTGGCATTACCCGCAATATCGATGGAGAGAATAAGCAATATGAATTTTATGTAGATGTTGAAACAGGTGGTATTATCGAAACAAAAGAAACCGCACTAAACTAATGGGTTAACAATCCTGTTAAGCAGGGAGCAATAGCAGTATTTTGACTTCCTGCAAGATTTGAGACTGGCCATATAAGAATGGCCAGTCTCTTTTCAATTATATTCATATCTTTCTCTTTCAATGTGATCCGTCGTTTCTCCAGCCTCGTTCAATTTAACAGCCCGGTAATAGGCATCATGGTAGAATGTGTACCAAGCCTCTTTTTTGCATCCGAATTCCATCCATTTTTCCTTTTCATGAACCGAGCTGATTGGATAGTCATCATATGCAAGCACCCATAATTTATTCTGGTGTGCATGTGTCGGCATGATATCAGCCATATGGATGAAGGTTTCATCCTTATCTTCAAAAACAAGAATAGAGTGTCCATCACTATGCCCACTTGTATGGATCATTCTCAAACCCTTTACAATCTCTATCTCCTTGGTAAAGGTCTTAACCTGATCGACAACAGGTTTCCAATTCATTTCCCAGTACGAATTCACGGAACGAATATTCGGGTTGCGCATTTCATGCCATTCCACTTCAGATGTATATATGACCGCGTTTTTAAAAATTGTTTCATAAGTATCCTCTTCGACCTTTTTTGTCAATCCGCAGGCATGGTCATAATGCAGATGTGTCATCAGAACCCCATCAATATCATCAACGGTCAAGTCCATTTTCCCCAAGGACTCAGCCACCATTGACTGCTCCAGGACACCAAAGTTTCGCAATTGCTTATCCGTTAATTTATCATTGCCGATTCCAGAATCAATTAAAAAGTTTTTCCCGTCAACCTGAATTAAAATCGGGTCTGTCCGCAATTCAATCTGATTTCTTTCATTTGGTGCGTACTTCTTTTCCCACAATGCCTTAGGTACCACCCCGAACATTGCTCCACCATCAAGATGGGTCACCCCACCATTGAGCCATGTCAGGCTTGCTCTGCCCACTTTCAAACTTTCCATGCTCCCATCCCCTTTCCTATTTATTCCAAGTGTAGCCAAACACCGATAAATCCGCAAACTTAATATTAATTTTGTACTAAGCTTTCATTAATTTACATACAATCATCTATACAAATTTTTAGGAGTGGAATATAATCAGGCTGAATTGATATATAATTTATACAATTCAAATATGTTTTCTCTTTAACCCGTTGAGGTAAACAGAAGCAGGAGGTGAAACAATTGATTCAGGTTAATTTAACAGTTGATTATGAAGGTAAGTTTTACACAACCAATGTTATTACAAGCAGAGACACATCCGATGAAGAAGTGATGCAACTGGCAATTTCCCAAGTTGAACAGCAATGGAAGGAATAAGAAAAAGTGGGCATCAGAAATGATACCTGCTTTTTTATTTTTACTCGCTATCTTTTTGGGTAAGGATTTCATCAAAACAGACTAAATACATTTATGATAAACCCTGTTATTCAGCAGCACATTTGAAATATTTGTTAAACCAAGTCGGCTTTTAACCGTAAAGTTGCTTTCTTAGCTACCTTCCTTTTTTTGCACACTTCTTCTGCGCCTCGTTTAAAGTGTATTACTTATCGTTCCCGGAAACATCGGAACAAATCTCCTATCATCATAAAAGAATGGGGGGGCTCCATCCTCCCCATTCTTTTTACACAACAGCAGCATGACCTATGTGCCCCACAACCGAATCGGACATTTTCGGTCGGTTGACCCCCTCCTTAAATACTCAAAATTTATAAGATAAATCCCAACACCCTAGTTAAATGAAAAATATATTTTAAATTTTCTTTACAAAAGGATAGCAAAAGTTAATGCAATTTGCTATGATAACTCTTGTATTGTTTTTCAGTTTCTATTGGAATGCAGACCTTTGATTACGATTGTAAATTACTATCTCATTTGTGAAATTATTCACAAAATGTAATCCTCTATAAAGGTTTGTTTTTCCTGATTATTTCGGACTCATTTCCGAAAAGCAAATTGTCTAAGAAAATAAAATGAATACTGCGCGGGGGTACGTTTTATGAAAACGAATGAATGGAAATACGCACTACTGATACTTGCCGTCATCATGCTGGCATACATCCTTCCCTACACCATTTTTACGGATACGGCCAAATGGTATGGCAGTTTTTTGCTATGGTCGATACTTGCACTGCTGACGATCGTCATTAACTATTTTTTAACTAGAGATTGGGGTAAATAATCATGACTTCTACATTGGTTTGGTGGGCAATTGCCGTATATGTTGTTATTGCGCTTTTTATTGCATATCTGTCAAGAAAAGGCAAACAGAATAATATGGAGAGCTATTTTCTGGGAGACAGAAAATTGGGGGGATTTGTTTCAGCCCTCAGTTACAGTGCAACTACATACAGTGCCTTCATGCTCGTTGGTCTTGCAGGCTTAACCTATAATGGTGGTGTCGGCGCTCTCGGGTTTGAATTGATTTATCTGATGGGGGTCTCACTTGTGGCCTTTTTTGGTCCTCGTTTTTGGGTAGCAGGCAAAAAATATGGATATGTGACGCCTTCCGAAATGCTTGGTGACAGATACGATGATAAAAAAGTCGCAGTCACAGTCGCAATTTCGAACTGCCTGTTCCTGATCCCTTACAGTGCCGTACAACTCTCAGGAGTCGGCTACTTGCTTCAGGGTGTTACAGACAATGCCATTCCCTACACTACAGGGGTGCTCATAGCTGCGATTCTTGCACTTGTTTTTTCTTATATAGCAGGTATACGGTCTGTTGCATGGACAGACTCTTTGCAGTCTTTATTCATGATTGTCAGTTCCACAGCCGTTGTAATTGTGCTGATTAATGGACTTGGAGGATTCAGCGGGTTTTTTGAAAGAATTGAAACGAGTCAGCCGGAATTATTGACGGTACCTGGTAACGGATTTTTTAGCTTCCTGACGTTTCTCGGATTGACTGTTCCATGGTTCTTTTTCAGTATTTCCAATCCACAAGTAAGCCAGCGTCTATATATGCCTGCATCATTGAAAAGCTTAAAGACGATGCTGATGGGGTTCCTTGTTTTTGGTTTTATTTATACGATTGTCGCAGTTATCTGGGGGTTCTCAGCTTCCATTATGTTCCCTGGTCTGGAAAAAGCGGATCTTGCCACCCCATTGGTATTGTCTTCCGATCTTGTACCTCCATTGCTCGGCGTTATTGTAATGGTTGGAATTATGGCGGCTGCAGTTTCGACAATTGATTCCATTCTGCTGACACTATCATCGCTTTTCGCAAAAGATGTGTATGGTAATATCAAAAACAATGCAACAGACAGGATGCAGCTACGAATTGGTAAAATCGTTATTCCAATCATAGCTGTTCTGGCATATCTGTTTGCTGAAATGGAATTAAATCTAATTGCCGTACTTTCTGTCGCTTCCTCAGCTGGCCTTATCGTAGTGGTACCGGCGATTGTGGGAACCTTTTATTGGAAAAGAGGAACTTCGGCTGGTGTACTTTCCAGTGTTATTGCTGCGGGGCTTGTCGTCATACTGCTGGAATTTTTCCAGCTGAAGCCGTTAGGTCTTGCATCCGGGCTTTGGGGCCTGTTCATTTCCACATTTCTCTTTATCGGTATTAGTTTAGTGACACATGCGCCTGAAGATAAAGCAAATGAATTTTTGACCGATATAAAAGAAGCACTGAAGACAGCTAAATAAAACTATTATCATCATTCTCTTCAGATCCCTTTCTGTTTTACAGAAGGGATCTTTTTTTCATGAATGGTCAGAAGAAAAAATGGTTACGATATAGAAACAATATCCATTTTTGGAAAGGAAGGAAAATCAGAATGAAATATGCAGGTCCATTATTCATTAAATTTCTGATGACAACAGCCGTATTATGGATTGTCCTTGGATTATTTTTCGGCGTCACATTCGGCAATATAGTTGCAACAAGCGTCATCGTTACTGCCCTCGGTTTTTTCGGGGATCTATTTATTATGCCAAGAGTCGGAAATATGCTGGCATCAATTGCTGACTTCGCTTTTATTTGGGCAGCAGTATGGCTCATAGGCATAAATCTTTTCGAAGGGCCAATTGCATTGGGTACAGCTGCCTTCATCTCTGCCGTATTGATAACCATTGGGGAAGTTATTTTCCATAGATACTTAAAAAATCAGATGGAAAGGTACGAAGAATTCCAAAGAAGCAAAATTGCGTACTTTCCAAGGAAATATCAAACTGAATTCAGCTCTGAAATGGAAGAAACGAATGGTGAGCCACCTAAAGACGAATAGAAAACTCTTCATGACGCGCCTTAAAGAGGTTCTCCTCACTGGGAAAATGCAAATTCGGTAATTGTATGGTTTATTCGTCTAATATTAATAAAGCGGCAGCTCTTGATGGCTGCCGCTTTATTGTTCAGGGTACTTGGACTTTATTTTTTAGAATTGCTTCAGCTGCTTTCTTTCCGGAAACAACAGCTCCTTCCATCGTTGCAAAATAAGGCTGCATTGTATAATCTCCTGCAAGGACAAGGCCAGTTACAGGGGTATCTTGTTCCGGCCGCAGCCAGTTATTACCAGGTTCTAAAGAATGAAAGTCAAAGTGATGATTAATCTGGCGGTAGTCAAAAACATGATCATCCAGATCCATTCCCAATCTCTTTGTATCTTCAAGTACAATCTTCAAGGTCTGCTCTGGAGTCATATCAAGAAATTGTTCCGGTTCAGATAAAATAATGGATAGTCTCCCATAGGCATGTCGGAATGTTGTTCTTGACTGTTCTGAAAAACTCGACAGTACTGTACCCGGCCCAAACGTAGTCCTGTCCTTTGGAAGTGCCCGTTTCGTGAGCTCCATCTGAAACGTCACTGCAGGCATAACTGGCAGCTTAAACATGGGTTCGAACCAAGAATGATCTCCGAACTCCGGTAGAAGGATTTGCTTTGCCGAAAACAATGTGGTCGCCAAGACGACATGATTTCCATTTATCTGCTCTCCTTCTTCTGTCTTCACGCCTGTCACCGAACCCGTTTCGTCAATACATAATTCTTTTACCTTAACACCTGTCCTGACTTCTCCTCCCTTGCGCTCAATTGCCCGTGCAACAGGATTGCACATTATATCTGTCATGCCGCCAAGAAAAGCTCCGATGCGCATTTTATAGCTCTTCGGAATTCCAGGTGCAATTAATCCAAAAAATACATAGGCAGAGTATCGTTCAGGAGAAAGGAAATAAAGCCCCGAGCTGAAGGACTCGATAATGAAATGGAATGCATTCTCTGTAACCCCATGTTTTTTTGCATATTCTCCAATCGTCATTTCATCAAGTATCTTCGGGTGTTTCCCATAATCCTTTAAGCCATTTGTGAAAAAAGGCAAAAGAGAAATTTTATCCCTCGGAGATAATTGCCGATTATTCCCTGTGACACCTTTAAGCGTCTTTAAAGGATTGAATACAGGTGCAACGCCAAACACAGCTGAAGTTTTTTTCTTTACAGATCGGATTTCAATGTCTTCTTCCCAGGTAAAAATTTCGTCGGGATTGACTCCTGCCTTCCCCAGCATTTTCAGTATTTCGGTATGATAGCCAATTAACCGATGAAAACCAGACTCCACTTCCATGCCGTTATCATTAAATGATGAGGTTCTTCCACCTAGATAAGGATTTGCCTCCAATAAAAGCACCTTTTTTCGTTTATCAGCAAGTTCAAGTGCAGTTGAAAGCCCGGCGAGTCCACCTCCCACAATTACAACGTCATATTTATCCAATGACAACATCCCTTTCCAATGCGGTTTGATTGCTTAATGTTTGCCCTTTCCATAATGCTTTTAAACTTTTTATAAAGAAAAATGAACTTTCATGATTATTTTTCATATTTCAGTACAAAATAGACTGTGTAAAAGCCACTCCTTCACTTGAAGAAACGGTTTTGCAAAATAAAAATACCTGGAGGTCAAATCATGGACAACAATAACAACAACAACCGCAACAGAAATCGCAATAACAACAACAACAACAACCGTAACAACAATAATGTTGATAATGTTGAATTTGCGAATGAGTTTATCGACAATAACCTCGATAACGACAACAATAACAACAACCGCAACAGAAATCGCAACAACAATAACAACAATAACGACAACCGCAACAATAACTAGTAAATTGAAAAAGCCTGTATTACGTAGTTAGCGTGATACAGGCTTTTTTAGCAAATAGGAAACCAACGTAATACGTGCGTATCTGCATACATGCAAAGAAAGCTGACCAAGAAAATCCTTGGGTCTTTTTTCCGTGCTTTTTGAACATCCTCGTATGGCATTTCTTCCACGGAGAATACATAGAAAACTTGGCATGCGCCAAGCCTTTTCGGCAAATGCCTTAGTTGCTAATAAAAACTTTATCCATTTGGAGGAATAAAATTGAAAGCTGTAACGTATCAGGGAAAATATAAGGTTGAAGTTAAAAATGTTAAACCACCAACCATTCAGGATTCACAGGACGTAATCATAAAAGTGACATCGACAGCCATCTGCGGATCAGACCTCCATTTATACCAGGGTAATTTTCCTCTTCCGATTAACTATGTAATTGGGCATGAGCCCATGGGAATCGTCGAGGAAGCTGGACCAGAAGTGACGAAAGTAAAAAAAGGTGACAGGGTTGTAATTCCTTTTACTGTCGCCTGTGGAACTTGTCCCTATTGCACTAATCACTTGGAAAGTCAGTGCGATAATGCCAACCCGCATTATGATTCGGGTGGTTTCTTCGGGTATTCGGAAAAATTCGGTGACTATCCTGGTGGTCAGGCGGAATATCTCCGTGTCCCATTTGGAAATTACACTCCTTTTCTTATTCCTGAGGATTGCGAACTGGAGGACGAAAAGCTCCTTTTTCTATCAGACGTCCTTCCTACAGCATACTGGAGTGTAGAAAACGCAGGTGTCAAGGAAGGAGACACTGTGATTGTACTTGGCTGTGGCCCGGTTGGCTTAATGACTCAAAAATTTGCCTGGCAAAAAGGTGCAGAAAGAGTTATTGCTGTTGATTATTTTGATTATCGTTTAAATCACGCAAAAAATATTAACCGCACAGAAGTTTATGATTTCACTAAATATGATGACATGGGCGAAACACTGAAGGAACTGACAAAAGGTGGAGCTGATGTCGTCATTGATTGTGTTGGAATGGACGGGAAAAAATCACCACTTGAATTTGTTGAACAAAAGCTGAAGCTTCAGGGTGGAACATTAGGCCCAATCCAGATTTCCACAAAAGCAGTGAAAAAAGGCGGGGTCGTACAAATAACCGGTGTATATGGCGGGCTTTATAATATGTTTCCATTAGGAGCATTTTTTACACGCAATATCACTTTGAAAACCGGCCAAGCCCCAGCACGGAGCTATATGAAAGAAATTTACGAACAAATTAAAAATGAAAAGATTGATCCTACTGACATCATAACCCACACGCTTTCCTTGGACCAGGCTGAACATGCTTATGACATTTTTAATGCTCGTAAGGATGATTGTGTAAAAGTAATTTTGAAACCATGATGGAGTAATATTGCGTACAGTTGGAAGGATGACTAAACGTCTCTTATGGTCAAACAGATCAAAACTAAAGAGGACAATGGAAGCTTCGCAAAGTGCTACATCCTTGTTAGAAAATGCGGATGCAATTTCAAGGAGGCTCCTCAAATACGGAGCCTCCTCATAATTATCCATTCAACGTTTTCCAATCAGTACCGAAGTTTGATCGCTTTGCTTGCAAGTCGTATATCATTTTGAAGTAACTTCTCCAGATCATAAGATGGATACAAACTTTTTCTATACATATAGTTAAAAATCATTTCATGGGTGCGAATTGCAGCCTGAAGCTGTTTGTTTAATGTTTCTCTCAATGCAGGTGTGGCTGTCTCCGTAATTGCAATCGCATAATTACGTACGGCTGTTTTCGCAAAAGCGAGTAAGTCCCCTGCGAAAAAGCCGGTATCCATATCTCTTTCAGCTTCCTCTTCTGAACGGGGGGCCAGTGAATAAAAACGAAGCAGTTCCTCTAAATTATTCTCCAATCCTTTAATCGTATGTTCATAAATTTTTCTCAATTCAGCGTCCTTTACTTCTCCAATGAACATTTTCAATTTCATTAAACCTATCGACTGAAAGGCTACAAGCTCATGTACTTCAAGTGTTTCATGCCATGCTAAATGATTAGGCTGGCGTTCATCTGAATTATTCATTGTTCTCCTCCTTTATAGTCTAGACAATTTCACTATATTCAAGGGAAGAATAATTGGATACTTAATGAGTTAACTTTTGCAAAATGAATTGACAAATAAGACTTGGCAAGAACTGAAGGCTTACGCAAGGCAGTATGGGATGCAAGGTTTTTTTTGTTCGTTTTGCGGCATTTTTATCATCGGATTTGATATAAAATGCGACGTCACTACTATTTGTGTTAGAACGTTGGCACGGATAATGGAAGCGAGATACTTCGGCGACCGCTCGAAAATATAAACCAATTTTCTTCGTGCGATGCAGATGCTGACGGAGCGTTCCTTGTCCTGCGGGAACAGCACGTGTCCGAAGACCCCGCAGAGTTGTTTTCTCGAGGAAGCTGAGGCCGTGCCCGCGGAAAGCATCCGCCCAGAGCGATCCCGGACGGTAACTGATGCACATATCACCGGAATTATGTTTAATTACTTTATAGTTTACACAAACTGCGAAGTAAAGCGATTATTAATGCCATTCTATTTTAACCAAGTTAAGTGTTTAACTTATATTATTGTTGTCAAAGTGAGTTAATTATAAAAAGTTAAAAGCTGCTGTTGGGCAAGTTTTGCTCTTTCGGCGTCTGAAAGCAGTTTTTCACGAACATCCGGTTTGACGGATGTGTACGCAAGGCTTTCCAATTGATTGGCAATTCGTTCATGCTGGCCAATAATGTAACGTAAATTTTCAATCTCTGAATGGGATAAATAAAAATTCAAGGCTATTGTCCCCCTTCCTGGTTGTTATCTATATTTTTGTCATTCTTTAAAAGATCTATACGAAATACGGTTTTTTGAACACTGCAGACGTTTTGAATCTTCATCAACCCATGAGATGCTCTTCCTAAGTGTCATCGTTGTCTTTTGAGGGTATAGATGACAAACAAACTTGCTACAAACCGCTTAGAACGGGGGTCTTATATGATACCGGAACTTATTGATTCAAATTTAATAATACTTATATTTTCAGTAATACTTATTTTAAGCATACTTGGAACAAAGTTCACATCGAAAGTGAACACTCCTTCCCTACTCTTTTTCATCGCACTGGGAATGGTTATTGGCAACGATGGTCTGAATATATTTGCATTTTATGATGCTGAAATGGCACAGCTGATCGGAATGATGGCATTAGTCATCATTTTATTCGATGGTGGTATAAAAACAAATTGGAAATCCATTAAACCAGTGGCGATTCCTTCTATATCACTTGCAACACTTGGTGTAACCATCACTTCTTTCATTCTTGGAATTGCCGCCAAGCTGTTATTTACACTAAACTGGCCTGAAGCATTGTTAATGGGGGCACTTGCCGGCTCAACAGATGCTGCGGCAGTTTTTGCCATGATGCAAGGCAAGAATATTAATGATCGTTTGGAGGCAACACTTGAAGCCGAGTCTGGTGCGAATGATCCAATGGCAGTTTTCCTTACCGTTACATTAATTTCCTTTGTTGAGATGAAAAATAGTGGGGTTTTAGGATTGATTGGAAGCTTCCTATGGAATATGGGTGGAGGTCTTTTGATTGGCTTGCTCATTGGCTGGTTTGGAAGCAAGGCATTACACCGTATAACATTGAATTCCAGCGGGCTTTATCCGCTGCATGCACTTGCGTTTGCGTTTCTCGCTTACAGTGGCGCTACTTTAGTCAATGCGAGTGGATTATTAGCTGTTTACGCTGCAGCGATTTACATAGGAAATACTGGTCTGAAACAACGAAACGCCATCTTACAATTTAATGAAGGATTCAGCTGGATTGCTCAAATTGTGCTATTTATCACTTTAGGGCTGTTTGTCATACCTAGCGATTTGTTCCAGTGGGAAATAATGTGGAAAGCCCTACTGCTGTCATTTATTTTAATGTTTGTCGCTCGTCCAATCGCATCCTTTATCTCTGTAGTTGGCATGGATTTCAATATCAGGGAAAAATTGTTGATTTCATGGGCAGGACTGCGTGGAGCTGTTCCCATTGTATTGGCTCTTTTCCCTATGTTATCCGGTCTTGAACACAGTCAGTTGTTTTTCAATGTCATTTTCTTTGTCGTCTTGACCTCAACCTTGCTTCAAGGAACCACAATATCATTACTTGCAGATAAGCTGGGCCTTGTAAAACCCGGAAGGACTACACAGATTAATCACATGGAACTGTTATCTATCGGGAAGAACAATTTGGAAATCGTTGAAATAATTATTGACGAAAATTCTTTTGTAGTCGGAGAGAAAATTAAAGATCTTGGATTGCCCCCGAATGCAAATATCACTTTTATCCTTAGAGACGGGGAAACACTGTCACCAAATGGTGATATTAAAATAATGGAGGGTGACTTGCTCTATATTCTTGCCCCTGAAAAAGATGTGGACCGACTTGAAGAAATTCTGAATGAATAATGAAGCCCTGTGAATTTTATTTCACAGGGTCAATAATATTTTTCGACAAAATTCGGGGAGTGACAGGCACCTAATTTTTCTTATCTCGTAATTCTTTCATTCGGACGAATCTTTCGAGTTTATCCAGCTCGTAAAATAATTCGATAATACTGTTTGCAATCGGGAAAACGAATGTCCACTTTTCAAAATCAGATCCTTGAAGCGCCTCAATCAGATTATTGATTGTAATTCGCATGGCATTCTTTGTTTCTTTCTGAAGGTCACTGTCCAAAACGATTTTATCTTCATACATTAACAGTACATTTTCGCTGTACGTATTCATCTCACTTACAAGCTTTTTGATCAAATGTGATTTTCCGCTTGAAATTATCTCGATATTTTGAAGGTTTTTTTCCAATTGCTGAATCAATGTGTGCTTTTTCCGCAGTACTCGAATCATATGTTTGTAAATAACGATATTCCTTAAAAATTCGTTTCTGTTTCGGATAAATAAACTTGTTCTTTCATCTGAAATTATTTCAAAATAATCTCTTGCTTTATTGATCAATTTTTCAATTTCCCTGTCTTCACCTTTCATCAAAGGAACACTCATTGTTTTGTTCGGTATAACCCGAAGAAGGAAATTGGTTTTCTCACTTGCTTTCTTGATCATGCCAAAGAGGATTTTCTGATGGTCAGGTGGATAGACGAGAACATTGACGATAAAAGCTGATAAGACCCCAATAGCAACAAGTGATAGTCTTTCAATAATATAGATTGTATTGATCCCACCGTCACTTGCAAGCATCATTGTAACAATCGTAAGAACGGTTAAACTGACGGTTTTATTTAAACCGAGACTGATGTTGATGGCAATGGAGATAATCACTACTGCACCTACAGAGATCGGATTATTTCCGACCAAAACGATACCGAGTAATGCAAAAATCAACCCTACTCCATTGGAAATCACAACTTCTTTAATATAGTTGAACGATCGCATTATCGAAGGCTGCATGGCAAGTACCGCAGCAATTGCTGCTACGAGCTCCAGCTCAAGCCCTACCATACCAGTGATTATTAAAGTTAAAGCAACCGCAAGACCGGTCTTCACCATCCGCGGCCCAATATTAAATTCCATTTTTTTCTGCACCTCACTAGCAGTAGTATACCCCTTAATACTCCAACTGTCACTCCCAAAACGGTGCCTGTCACTTCCCGAATTTTGTCGAATAGAAAAACCCTGTTATGCATTCAGCTTGGCGTTGCATTACAGGGTTTTCCACGTTTTTGTTTGTTAAAACATTTTCATTAACCGATTTTTGCATTCAAATCGGGATTATTTACTTTCCCAGCGTCTACACTTCTTTTTCCCCACCAAGTTGCCAGCAATGGCCCGGAAATATTATGCCACACGCTGAAGATAGCACTCGGCACGGCTGCAATAGGAGCGAAATGAGCCATGGCCAATGCTGCACCAAGACCGGAATTTTGCATTCCAACTTCAATGGAAACTGCTTTCTGCTCATCGAATTCCAGTTTGAAAACCTTCGATAACAGGTAGCCAACGATAAGCCCCAGGCAATTGTGCAATACAACAACAGCAAAAATAAGCAAACCTGTTGTGATAATCGCTTCTTTGTTTGTTGCAACGACAGCAGATGCAACGGCAACAATCCCGATAACAGAAACAAGCGGTAATGCAGTTATACTCTTCTCCACTTGTTTTCTGAACAGCAGTTGTACGATAACCCCAAGCCCAATTGGAAGCAACACGACCTGGACAATTGACATGAACATTGCAGCAAAGGACACTGGCAGCCATTGACTAGCCAAAAGCAATGTCAGTGCTGGCGTTAAAATCGGTGCCAGCAATGTTGAAACGGAAGTAATCGTAACAGATAAAGCCGTATTTCCTTTGGCCATAAAGGTCATCACGTTGGAAGCGGTACCCCCCCGGGCAACAGCCAACCAAGATCACACCAACAGCAATCTCAGGCGGGAGCTGGAAGATGTAAGCCAGTCCAAATGCCAGCAGCGGCATAATTGTGTATTGTGCTGCCACTCCGATAAATACACTTTTTGGCGCTTTGACAATACCTTTGAAATCATCCAATGATAGCGTAAGCCCCATCCCGAACATAATAATACCCAATAGGAGTGAAATGTGCGGAGCAATCCACGCAAATCCTTCTGGTACCAAAAAACTAAAAACTGCAAAAACAATTACCCATAGCGCGAATGTGCTCGTTGCAAAATTACTAATCTTTCCCAATGTCTTCATTACTGTTCCCTCCTATGTTGAAAAGTCCCGGATGCAAGTTATTTGAATTGACAATTAATATCCGTTTAAATGAAAATTCTACCACAAAATAATTTGAAAAGAAACACTTTTAGTTTTGAGTTATTTTGTTATCCGCTTACAAGTGAATAGAAAAAGAAAAAAGACCTGTCGGAGCAGAGTAACCCTCCAACAAGTCTTTTTTAATTATTTATAAGCCAATCGAGAAGTACTTCACTTCAAGGAATTCATCCATACCATGATGTCCGCCTTCCCGACCGATCCCACTCTCTTTGAATCCGCCAAATGGAGCCTGGGCAGTGGACGGCAAGCCATCGTTGATACCCACAATTCCATATTCAAGCTGTTCACCGACACGCACTGCCTCCGAAATATTTTCCGTAAATAGATATGCCGCCAAACCGTATGGGGTATTGTTTGCACGTTGAATCACTTCATCTTCGTCTGTAAATGTGGAAACCGGTGCTACAGGGCCAAATGTTTCCTCATTCATGCACAGCATCTGTTCAGAAACGTTTGAAAGGACAGTAGGTTCTACAAAATATCCTTCTCCTTCATCATAGGATTTGCCTCCATAGATAAGTTCAGCTCCTTGATCCAATGCGTCCTGAATATGCTTATTTACTTTTTCATACGCATCTTTATCAATGAGTGGACCAACGTCTACACCTACATCAAGTCCATTGCCTACTTTCAATGTTTGAACCTTTTCTTTAAATTTTTCATTAAACCTATCGACAACATTTTCATGAACATAGATACGGTTACTGCAAACACAGGTTTGTCCTGCATTACGGAATTTGGAACGAACTGCACCTTCTGCTGCCTTATCGAGATTTGCGTTCTCCATGACAATCAGCGGGGCATGTCCGCCGAGCTCAAGCGAGATTTTTTTCACAGTTGCAGCAGATTTTTCCATCAGCAGTTTTCCGACCTCTGTTGAACCGGTAAATGATATTTTCCTGACCCTGGAATCTTCCATCCAGGCATCACTTATTTCACTTGCGGAACCAGGCAAAATGGTAAGAACACCTTTGGGGATTCCCGCCTGTTGTGCCAGCTCCCCCAATTTAATGGCTGTCAGCGGGGTCGCACTGGCCGGTTTCACAACTGCCGTACAGCCAGAAGCAAGTGCTGGAGCAACTTTTCTTGTAATCATTGCTGCCGGGAAGTTCCATGGGGTAATGGCTGCAATCACACCAACGGGCTGCTTATGCACCCATATTCTTTTACCGTTAGAAGAAGAGGGTATCGTTTCCCCATATATACGCTTCCCTTCTTCTGCATACCAGGAAATAAAGCTGTTCGCATAGCTAATTTCGCCCTTTGCCTCCTTTAGCGGTTTCCCTTGTTCCTTTGTCATCGTCGTAGCCAGTTCATCCAATTCTTCATTGATCAGACTATGCCATTTCATCAGTAATTCACTGCGTTCATATGCAGTCAGTCCAGACCACTGCGGGAAGGCTTCATATGCAGCATCCACGGCTGCGACCGCATCTCTTTTTCGGCCCTTGTGGACAGAATCTATCTTTGCCCCGTTCACAGGGTTGATTACATCGATCATTGATTGAGATTGAGACATATTTATGACCTCCTGTAAATTACAATCGGTATCGAAATATGATGCTTTTATTTTCTGTACTTATATAATCATCACTACAATTTTAAATCGCATAAATCCCATTTAAGTAATGTCAACTTACAGGCTTAACCTATGCTCCATAAAAATGCTCCCATGCTTGATATATCCCTCCTGCACATGTTTCTGTGGCCCGGAATAACATTGGATGTTCCTCTATATCCAAGAGTTCCTCCTTTGCATTTCCGACAATCACCGACGGATACCCAAGAGTCAGCATCTCCAGATCGTTCCCGGAGTCTCCCGCAACAAGGATAGAGGTATGTTCATCCGTATATTTGGCGGCAATATACTTCAATGCTTCCCCTTTGCCGCTGTTAATCGGAAGGACATCAATATCACGTCCTGAGCTGAATATAAACTTATGCATGATTCCAGCATCCACCAGCGCCTGCTTAAACCCTTTGATGATACCGGGGTCCTTCTCTTCTATTTCAAAAGATACACGCCTATTGTCAGGCAGCTGCTGTGGTACTAATTGTGGGAAACCATCAGCTATGTTACGTATAGATTCCGGATTCCAACCAGCACTCATTTTCTTTTCCCATTCCTTGTCAGGGTGCAGATTATTTCCTTCGTAAATGCCTGTACCGATATCGGTAACAAGAAGTTTTGGTATCGGAAGATTTTCTGAATTGATAAGTGACAATGCTGATGCAAGATGTCTCCCTGTTATATAGACAAGTGTCACTTCGTAGGGCAGGCTGTCATAGTAATGGATTAATTTCTTCAGGCCGTTTGCATTACCGACAAGTGTCCCATCAAGGTCAGTCGCCAACATGTGCGTGACTGCCGACATCGCCTAACACCTCATATGTCTTTTTAATTTGCAGAGCAATTTCATCCCAGTTGAAATATTCTCTTGCACGTTTTGCGGCCTGCATTCCAAGCCTTTTCACCAGCAGGCTATCCTGCGACAGCTCTTTCACTGCTTGTGAAAGGTGTTTAGGACACTTCGGTTCTGTCAAGAGGCCTGATTCTCTATGGGAAACAACATCCTTAAGCCCTCCTACATCAGAGGCAATAACTGGGGTTCCACATGACTGTGCTTCAGCAGCTACCATTCCGAATGATTCATAGTAAGAGGGTACGATAACCGCCGTAACTCCATTAAACAATTCAGAGAGTTCTTCTTGAGTCTGTGGACCAATGAAATCGACCTGGGTCTCCATACCTTTGATCATCTCTCGAAAATCAGGATTAAGCGGCATCTTGGTAGAAAGGTCAACGTCATTTTCACCTCCGCCAGCGATGACAAGGCGTGGTTTACGTTTTGAATGCTTCGCTACTCTGCCGAAAGCATCCAGCAATGTATAGATTCCTTTCGTTTTTTCCAATCTCCCGGCAAAAGCGAATGTTGGTGGGACTGCACGTTTCTGGCTTGCATACGGTCGAAATACAGGATCGACTCCAATAGAGGAAACTTCTACTTTCACATCGTCTCCTGCAAACTTCCTGATTAATTTGCTTTCATTAGGTGTTGTTGCAATTACGCGATCTGCTCCTTGCAGTATCATCATTTCCGCATTTAAGCGTCTTTTTTCCGCTTTTAATTTTGCTTCTACCTTGGCAATCCCAAGTGAATGGGATGTATGGACAAGTGGCAAGTGAAATTCTTTCTTCACATACAAACCTAATAGTCCAGATAACCAGTAATGCGAATGGACGATATCATAGGTTTGAAGCCGTACCTCTTTTTTTATTTCTTCGTAAAAAGCAGGCAATAACTTATACATCTTCGTTTTTGGCATATATCCTCTATGTCCTGCAGCTATCCGAATGACCCTGCATTTTTCTCCAAATCTTTCTATTTTTGGTGCTTCAGGGTTACTCCAATGGGTAATAACATCCACTTTTATTCCTTTATCATCCAGTGCAAGTGCAAGCTGTTTAACATAGTTGTTTTGCCCACCTGATTGCTCTCCTCCGAGCTTCGCAAGTGGATCTCCGTGATCTGAAATGAAAAGAACTCTTTTCCCCAAAACACAACCTCTCCTTTGTAAAAATTGTTACCTAAACTTTTTTCCCTAATTTTCAATTAATAAACATCCGTTTGGTGCCTGTCACTCCCCGAATTTTGTCGAACGACTTATGTTTTTAATCCTTCTGGTAACAATAACAATAATCGTTACATAATTCCTGTTCATTCATAAGGAGAAGCGCAATGGAATATTCTAACCAATTTCGTACAGAAACAGACTCACTCGGAGAAATAAACGTTCCTAAATCAGCTTATTATGGAGCGCAAACACAACGTGCCATCAATAATTTCCAAATCAGCGGCAAACGCCTTCCAAAATCATTCATCAAGGCACAGGGAATAATTAAAGTTTCTGCAGCGGTTACCAATATGGAATTGGGCATGTTGTCCAAAACATCAGGCGAAGCCATCATACAAGCTGCCCAAGAAGTCATCGATGGCAAGTGGGATGATCAATTTGTCGTTGACATTTATCAGGCAGGTGCCGGTACGTCTCAAAATATGAACATGAATGAGGTTATCGCACATCGTGCATCTGAAATATTGGATGGCTACAGGCACTCCCATCACGTTCATCCCAATGATCATGTGAACATGAATCAGTCAACGAATGATACATTTCATGCTGCAATCCATCTGGCCGCTATTGAAATGATCAATCAAAAGCTGCTGCCTTCCATACAGAACCTTAAGGATGAGCTTGAGAAAAAATCAATTGAGCTTATGCCTATCCGAAAATCCGGGAGAACCCATTTACATGATGCTATTCCGATTCGTCTCGGTCAGGAATTTTCCGGATATGCCGCGACAATCAATACCGCTTACGAGCAAATTTTGAAGAATGCGGACGCGTTGTACGAAATAGGCTTAGGTGGCACTGCCATCGGTACAAGAATGAACTTACCTCCAGAATATATCCCAAAAATAATGAAGGAAGTTTGTGAAAGAACAGGTTTACCCTTTCGAGAACCACCAAATATGTTTCAGTTCATGCAGAATACAAATGCTCCAATTCGTACAATGCTTGCATTAAAAGAACTATGCATTCATTTAATAAAAATAACCAGCGATCTTCGTTTATTGGCTTCGGGTCCAAGGACAGGCTTGGCGGAAATCACACTTCCATCCGTCCAGCCCGGCTCCACTATTATGCCCGGAAAAGTCAATCCTGCCATCCTGGAAATGACTCATATGGTATGCTGCCAAATCATCGGTTATGAGGCAGCAATGACTACTGCCGGAATTGCTGGCCAATTGGAAATTAATGTCATGATGCCCATCATCGCCCATACATTGCTTGAATCTATCGAACTTTTGTCAAACGCCATCCCGACGCTGGTGAGTAAATGTATAATCGGGATTCAGGGTAATGAGATGATATGCAATAAATACATGCATGAGAGCCTCGCATTAGTTACTGCTTTAAGCCCAATCATGGGGTATGATCGCGCGGCAAAAATCGGAAAACAAGCGGACGAAGAAAACGTAACGATAAAGCAGGTTCTACAGCAAAAAAATTTACTGACTCCGGAAATCGAAAAAGCATTAGATCCTAATAGAATGGTTTAACAGTTTAATCTACCTAAACGAAAAGGCAGGTGGCAACATGGATAAAGATAAAGTTGTTGAAGTTATGGATCCAGTGTTTAAAAAACGTATCGATGGGGAAATAGACGGAATGACTTTCACAAAGAATTTCCGTTCCTCGACTGCTGAGGAATGGTATATTTTTTTACCCGGATTTAAGGACAGGAAAACCGGTGGCGCCGCAGGTAAGGCTATCATCCACTACAATCTATGGGGCAATCAGCATATCTTCATCAACACAACCATTATTTTTGATGACCCAGCACTGTACGACCCCCAATTGCATCCATTGGTATATGCCATTTCGGATGAAATTATAAATCGCCTTGTCGGTTATGCAAATACACTACTTTCAGTTCACGCAGGAGAAAACTCCTATAATGCAGAGTACAAATCATAAGTTTACTATCCAGAAAACACTAAAATAATTTAAATTTCCCCATAGAAAAAGACCGGTTTACATTTGACTGTAAACTGGTCTTCATTATCCTAATCCATCATTTTAGCTTATTAACATATAATCGCATGTTATCCTGCACCCCTGATAAACAGATCACAGCCGGATCATTATCGATATCCAGTTCAATAGTAGAACCATCGACCGGTAATGTTTTCTCAAAAATTTCCTCATATTCCGGCACAGTGACTTCTGTTCTTGAATTGAATAATTCTTCGTGCTGGCTCATATTCAAGTAAGAGCTGTAGTTCGGCTGGAGAACACCTGTAAAGAACTCCCCTACTGCTCCAGAGCCATAACTGAACAGCCCAATACGAGAGCCTTCTTCCATTTCTTCCATTTTTTCAAGAAGCGAGAGCAAGCTCAAGTACAGCGAACCGGTATATATATTTCCGACATTTTTATTATAGATCGTACTTATCTTGTAATTCGCAAGTAAACGTTCCTGATCTTCCTCTGAACCTTGATCTAAAATGGTACGCAATGCTTTAAGCCCCATTTTCGTATATGGCAGGTGGAAGCAAATTGCTTCAAAGTCAGCAAGTCCCAATCCGCTTTTCGACTTGTACTCCTCCCACACTTTCTGGAAGAATAAGATATATTGCTCGTTTGAAAACTTACCGTCTACAAAAGCTTTGTCCGAATATATTGGACGCCAAAAATCCATAATATCATCTGTCATGTATGCGCTATTATCTTCCAGAGCCAGGATTTTCGGATCAGCACTGATAAGCAATGCAACAGCTCCAGCTCCCTGTGTCGATTCTCCGGAAGTATTCAGGCCGTATCTTGCAATATCTGAAGCAAGTACCAACACTTTACTTTTCGGATTCAATGCAACATGTCCCTTTGCCATTTGAATCGCAGCAGTTGCTCCATAGCATGCCTGTTTCAATTCGATTGTCCGTGCATATGGGTTCAGTCCTAATAACCGATGAACATACACGCCAGCCGATTTTGAGTGATCAATGCCGGACTCGGTTCCAAAGATGACAAAATCAATAGACTCCTTATCCTGTTCATCTATCATTCCGAGTGCCGCGTTTGCCGCTAACGTAACTGGATCCTGAGTAATCGGAGCTATCGCCATCTTTTCCTGACCGATCCCGATGGTAAACTTTTCCGGTTCTACATTTCTTGCTACAGCTAAATTATTCATGTCAACATACAAATGTGGTGCATAAAAACCGATTTTATCAATTCCAATTTTCAACGCTATTCTCCTTATCTACTTATGTATATTTTAGTTTCGACGAGAAATTTCCGTGCTGCTGCATAAACTATGAGCCTAGTGACAGGACTGACAAATACACTGACTGCCCAAAAAGATAATATCTAAATGATAATATCCCTCCCCCCAAAAAGCAACTAGGAGTGCCTGTCACTCCCCGAATTTTGGCGAAAAATGTCGAGGTTCAGTCACACGAATACCTTGATTGTTTATAGCCTTTGCACAGGAGTTGCCTATATGGTTCTTGGATGTATCTCAATAGGTTGTGACAGCTTATCATCCACCTAGTTATCAGGAAGCTCAATGGTGCTCGTTATTTCAGTTCCATTTAGTGCCTGTGATGCCAGCTGGTCAGCCTCGCGATTCAGCTTACGGGAAACAACTTCATATTCAGGAGAAATTCCCATGGCCGAAAGTTTCTCCTCAATCCTATCTATCCATACTGTCAGCTCTTTCTCATAACAGGGCCATTCACCATTTAACTGATTGATGACAACCTTGGAATCCCCGACAAAGGTAACAGGCATATGATGGACACCGAGCAGCTCCAATTCCTGTACACCAAGATGCAATGCAGCATATTCAGCCTCATTGTTTGTGTTAAGCTCCTGAACAAGTGCGTTCCTTCGAAGGCGATACGCTTTGTTGTTTTGTTCATAATAAACAGCACATCCAAGACCCGAATTTTTTGTACTCAAATCAAAACCACCGTCAAAATAGACCTTTACATGGTGTGGTTCGGTCTGGATTCCCTCCATAAGCTTTTTTATTTCCTTCATTGTCCATGTGTTTTCATGACGATCAATAAAAGTCAATAATTTGACGCGTCCGGTCTTCACAAAGTCCTCTGCAATTAATATCGCTTCTGCAGCACGCATCTCTTCTGAACGAATCAATGCCGCAGACCCTTTCGGTGTTTTGTATGTCAACTCAATACGAACCTTCACAGCCACATCATCCTTCCTTAGAGTGCCTGTCACTTCCCGAATTTTGTCGAAAGAACCACGGATCTCGCTCATGCTGGGTCCGTGGTTCTATCTTGTTCATCACTTAACGACAAACTTGGTCTGACTGTACCCTTCCTTCGTCTTCAAAACCTGAAGGGTCGCAGGAAACATCGACTTCAGCTCTTGAACATGGGATATGACACCTATCATACGACCCGTTTGCTGTAAATCAATTAATGTATCAATTGCTTTTGTCAACGATTCTTCATCCAACGATCCGAAGCCCTCGTCGATAAACATCGTATCAATCGATATATTCCCTTGGAAGCTTTGGATAACATCCGACATGCCAAGTGCAAGTGACAGGGAGGCATTGAATTTCTCGCCACCGGATAAGGTTTTCACATCGCGTGTTTGTCCTGTATAGGAATCATACACATCAAGCGCCAGTCCACTTTGTCTCCCGTGTGCTTCCTGCCTGTCACTTCTCGTCAAATAGTACTGACCGTTTGATAAATCTTTCAGCCGGCTGTTTGCAGCCTCGATAATTTGCTCTAAATACTCAATTTGCAAATACCGTTCGAAGGAAATCTTACGGCTGTTCTGCCCTCGGATAACATCGTAAAGATCTGTAAGCACTCCAAGATTTTTCTCGGTTTCTTTTACCTGCTCATTCGCTTCCGAAATGTTGACTTTTAGATCAACCGCTTCCTTATAGTGTTCTTTAGATCGGTTTAGCTGATTAAGGGCCATCTCATAATCCTGTTTCAATTGAACAAGCTTTTGTTCTAGCACAACCAAGTTAACACGTTTTTTCTTTTTCAACGTATCCTTTAGCTCCGCGACCTGCTGCTTGACAGTGGAGATCTGCTGATTAAACTGACCGATTTCGTCCTTCCATGCTTGCCGGACCTCTGTTGTTATCTTCGCTTGCTGATAAGCTTCCTCGGATGCAAACGATGCTTCCTCAAGCGCAGCCATAAACTGCTTCTCCGCATTTTCCAGCTTGTTTTGCGTTTCCTCTAATTGCTTTTTGGCATTTGCTGTGTCGGATGCTGCTTTTGTTTGTTTCTCTTTTGCTTTCTGAAACAACGTTTGGACTTCTTCCCAAGCTTTTTCCAGTTTCATTTTATATGATTTCGCTTCATTAATCTGCTTCTCCAGCTCGGCCAGCACCCGCATTTCTTCTGGAATCTTGCGCATTCTTTCCTCATAGACTGCCAAATCAGCTTTATAAGCTGTCCGTTGATCATGGTATATTTTTTCAAGCTTGTCCCGCTCTGGCTCCAATTGGTTGATTGCTGCCAGTATCTTCTCCTGCTTCCCCTTCAGATTTTTTAACTGCTCCCGGGAAGCTGTTAGCTCTTCTACCTCTTTTGCTGCATGCTTTCCTGCTTCCACCAGCTGCCGGAAGACCGATGGGATTTCTTCTGGCTGTACATGATACGGAGCAATCTCTTTTTCCTTCTCTTCAAGCTGGACGAGATTTGCTTTAACTGCCGCAGCAGCATTTCTGTACTGTTCATCTTTTTCATCGGACTCTTTCTTCATTGCTTCCAGCTGCTCTTTCGTCACCATGGCTTCTTCCGTTGTCGCCTTCTGCGGATGTTCCACACTCCCACAAACAGGACAGGCTTCTCCATCATGCAAATGATTCGCTAAAACAATCGCCTGATTATTAAGCCACGTTTTCTCCAGTTTGTTATATGCTTCTTTCGCACTTCTATATTCCTTCTCTTTTACCACTGCGTCCTTAGCAAGGATCTCCTGCTTATCCCTAAGATCGCTGTAGCCCTTTAAAATTTTGGCCTGCTCACGCATGTCCGTTAATTTCTGCTGCATATCAGGCAACTGGCTGACAGCTTGGTCAAGCCGGTTTATTTGCTCTTTGTATTTTTCAGACTGCAGCTTGTTCTCATTGATTTTATTCTTAACTGTTTCCAGATCCGCATACGTTTTCTTTCCCTTTTCAGCTAATCCGGCTAAGTTCTTTTTCTGTTCGTCAATATCTTGTACAACCGGCAGATATTCTTGCAGCCGATCGAGGTTTCTTGCCGCTTCTTCCCGCAGCTCTTTTTTACTTTCTTCTTGTTTGTAATTGAATTCCGTTTTTTCCAAGTCAGCTTTTGCGGTTTTTTCAAAAGAAGAAGCATTCTCCAAAACTTTTTCTTTCAGCTTTTCTTCCTTTCGCCAATCGATTACCTGCTTTTCATATACCTCAATGGTGCCTGCACGTTCTCCGGCTTCCAGTTTAATTTCTTTTTCCTTAACCTCTGGTATCCGACCTTCCAGCTCTTTTAATAGCTTTTCTTTATGATCCAGTTCCTGGAAACGTTCGTTTAAAGCCTGTGCCTGATGATAGGCTTTTTGCTCACTATCATGGGCCTTGTAGGCTTCTTTGTATTTATGCTCATCTAATGTTATTTGCTGCAGGTAAAATTCGCCTTCTTCTTCCAGACCTGCGACAACCTGATGGACATTGTAATGGTCTGCCGACAACACACTGGATAAAAGCGATTGTTCACGCAGTGGCAATACGGACTGAATATTTCCTATATAATGGTCACGCGTTTGTTTCAGTTGTTTAAAATCGTGTTCAATGATATCCTTCTTTTTCCGTAAAAGTTCATTCAATTGCTTATAATTTTCCGTTTTGAAAAGTCGGCGCAAAATAGCTTCTTTGTTTTCTGTTTCAGAGGTTAACAGTTTTCGGAATTCCCCCTGTGGCAGCATGACAATCTGCTTAAACTGATCCTGTGTCAGACCGATAATCGCTTCAACCTTTTTATCTATCTCTGAAACAATCTGTCTGTCTACACACGGAACCTCTTTGCCATCCACTTTTTCAAAAAACTCATAGCTTTCACCTGTTTTGGATTTGTTTCCCTTTTTCACATGCCCCAATTGACGAAAAACACGGTAAACCCGGTTATTCAATGAAAATTCCAATTCTACGGAAGTATGTACACGATCATCTGCAAAATCACTGCGGAGCATCTTATTATCTTCCCTGTCCGTACCACTGGCACTGCCGTATAAAGCAAAGGCAATTCCGTCAAAAATCGTAGTTTTTCCTGCACCGGTATTTCCTGATATGGCAAATAGATTTGTCTCATTTAATTCAGTAAAATCAATTACCTCGGTATTTTTATACGGACCAAAAGCTGTCATCGTTAATTTGAGCGGTTTCATTGATTCCTCTCCTTTCTGCCTTTATGCTTTTTAATTTGAAATACTTTCTTTCTCTTTCGTATCTATATTTGTTTCATTCGCTTCTTTTAGTAAATCATCAAGTACCTCTTTGAAAATAGACTCGGTTTCTTCTGTTGGCTCATTACCTTTTACTTCTTTGTAAAAAGACTTGAACAAATCCAGGTCGCTCATTTTGCTGCGACTGACAGCCTGATCACGAGTTTTGGATTCAGGGAATAAGGAGTAATTCTTCCGTTCCACGTGCATCGCATTTGGATAAACCGATTTGACCTTTTCCATCGGGGATAATACGGGAGATTCATCAAGCAACCTGACAAAAACATAATCTTCATTTATAGGATGGTTTAATAGATCTTCAAGGGGCGCTTCTACCGTTCGGATATCCCTTTCAGGAGTCAAGAGACGTTTTTCCACTGTAACATTTCCTTCTCCATCCATTTCGACAATATGGAAACCCTTTTTGTGATGCTCTTCCGATATGGAATATTTAAGGATGGAACCGGAATAACGAATTTTTTCATCCAATACATGGTGTGCCTGATGCAGATGACCTAATGCAGTATAGTCAAAAGGCATATAATGATGGGCATCCACGTATTCGGCGCCACCAATGGAAAGTGGGCGTTCCGAATCACTTGTATTCTCTTCCTCGTCACCATACGGAGTGACAAAAGCATGGCCAACTGCAATATGTCTGTTTTCCGGGTCCATTGTCGAACGAATCTGCTGTACAATTTTTTGGGTGGCGTCATTATGGGTACGTATCTCCTCATCAGCTAAAATATTGCGTACCATGCTTGGATCACAGTATGGAATAAGATGAAAATGTACCTCTCCATGTTCATCTTGCAAGATCACTGGCTTCAAATCCTTCGTCAAATTACCGACAATGTGAAAACCGTTATTTCTCATAATGCTGCTTCCAAAATGAAGTCTGCTTGGACTATCATGATTACCTGCCACTGCAATAACCGGTGTTTTCAGCTTCAATACAATTTTTTCGAGCACCTCATCCAACAGGTGAACTGCTTCAATTGGAGGCACTGCCCGGTCATAAAGATCGCCTGCAATAATGACAGCATCCGGTTTTTCCTCTTCAACCGCCTGAATAAATTGCTTTAAAACATGACGCTGCTCCTCTGTCATATATACTCCTTGTACAAGCTTCCCTAAGTGCCAATCCGCTGTATGGAAAAACTTCATAAACTTCTCCCCCTATAAATTTTATTTTCATAACAGTAATGATTTCAGTTTGTATCGTATTCGTTGATCATGATGTGGATCATGGCAGGGTTTTTAAAATGAGGATGGTGGGAGATTGCTTTGGAGAGGAACCCCAAAGCAATCGAGAAACGAAGGATCAGTGATCATTTACTCATAACAAGCCTTCTTGTTCGTACAGATATGCATATGGAATATCAAGAAAAACATATAACTCATCTGATAAAGGATAGGAATAGGTTCTGATCAGTTCATCTTTTTCGATATCTGTATATAAATCAGACAGCAACCCTTTCTTCTCCACGTTCATTCGTATAATGTTTTCAAAGAAGTATGGACGCCAGCTCCAGTTTTTATTTCTTCCTTCCTGGAAAAGCTCCCATCCTCCTTCTTTGTTTTTTTGCGCGTTAGAGGATAATTGTATCCCCTCCACATTGCAAATATATACCCTGAAAGCAAAATCGCTGCATGCATCGCCAATTGTCAGTATCGTATCATCATAAGAATCTTTCGGATTGATTGCTGATAAGGTAGATTTAAATTGCTGACTCAGCTGTTCCATTAAGCCAAGTTGCGCTTTTACTTTCCTGCGCTCAAAACTCACGAATTGACGAAAGTTCGTTTCAATAATTTCCTGACAGCAGTCAGGTGCAACAAAGTCCTCATGAGGCTCTTTCAGATAACGTCCCTGGTAATATTGACCACCATTACGCCATGCATAATTGAGCTGATTATATGACGAAATGCCTTTGAACAATAGTGTTGCTCCAATTTTACGGGACAACATGGAAAGGGAATGATGTACATCCCTATACAAATGCGGCAATAGATCATCCTTGAGGAATCCGACATCGACCTTGACGATATTCGGCTTGATGGTAGCCAGCCTGTCAAGACTCCCATTAGGTTGTTCGACATGAAGGGAAATTTGGACATCAATGGTTTTCATGTATTTAATCAGATTGCTTAGTGTGTCAAGTTGCTCAGTATCGTATGTATCCTTTATTTCAACCACAATCCGGTTCAAATCCAGCCCGTTTTCCTGGCTGGTATGCAAAATGGACAGCAATGCTTCACCATTATCTCTAGTAAGTAAATCGGCATCATAATAGAAAGTAAGATTTATTGGCTCATCATGTTCCATCAGCTTATCGATCGCTTTTTGCTGGATATAATTATTCATCTCAAGCCGAAAATCATCAGGTATCGAGGAATCATCAAAAAACCAGTCAAGATCCTGCAGAATGCCATCCGGATCACGAAAATATGCAACTACCTCATAGCCGATAACCTGTCGACTATCTGCACTTATTACAGGCTTATAAAAAGGAATTACTTGATCCAGGTTCATCAAAATATCTAAAGGGTCCATACAATCACCTCTGCCTAAAATTATAACATAATTGATGCTGTCACTCCCGCAAACTTGACGAATCAATCAATCGTATTGCAAACGTACGAGCCGGAAACTGGGGTATGAATGCCAAGATTGACCAAGCGACGAGTATCACGTATCTTTAATTGTTTGCTGATTTGGCTTTTGTGGTTAAAAGCCAATTTTTTACGAATTGAAACTTGTAGTGATAGCAATACAGGCAGTCTGACCTTCCAAAAGTAAGCTATAATAAAAGGAGGGTCATCATGTATAATGATTACTTTTATATAGCTGATTTAACCGGATCACAGGAAGTCCCGCCTGTTTCCACCGATGCTGATGGGATTACATTGTTTCATGTCAGCAGTGATAAAGAGAACATAAGGTTCCGATTGGAAGTTGACGTACTTAATAATATGACGCAAGCACATATTCATGCAGGCAGCAGAAACATCAACGGTCCGATTGTCGCATTTCTGTTTGGACCTCTCAATCAGGTCAGCCATTACACGGATAAAGTTATCGAAGGATATATTACAGCCAAAGATCTTGTCGGTCCACTCAAAGGAAAATCCATCCGGGAGCTAATTGACCTCATGAGTTCCAGAAAAGCCTATGTGAATGTCCATACGGCGCTATATCCTGATGGCGAAATCCCCGGAAAAATCACACATCAATAATGGGGATGATTAATGTCATTCCTTATTAAATTATTGGACAAGACCTCGCTCCTCCGCTTTAATGAAATTGAGCAAAACTTGTGTTTAAGACAATATTTGGCATGCCATCCATAAAATATACAAATCTTCTTGAACATTTTGTGAAGTATTTCTCAAGCAGTTGAATAATCGACTACAAGAGAATATCATTTAGTATGTTATATTCTGAGCATACTTGTAATCTGCCAATATATAATTAAAAAGTTTAAGAGAGAAAGGGGTTTATCAATGAAACGCAAATGGACCTTATTAGCTTTCATTTTCACTATTGTCACAGTGTTAACAGGCTGCGAGCCTCTATTGGTTTTAGACCCTAAAGGACCTCAGGCAGCAACAACAGCAAATGTTATTTGGATCTCCATCATCACGATGGCAGTAATTGTAATTGTCGTAATTGTTATGTTGACGAACATGCTTCTAAAATATCGTGCATCAAAACAGCCGGACGATTATGAACCACCACACATTAAAGGCAATCCGATTGTAGAAGGAATTATCGTTGGAGTTCCTATTCTGATTGTAGCTTTCCTCTCTGTTGTTTCGGTCATATCAACATACCAAGTTGAAGCGACACCAGAAGGCTATGAAGATCAGGAACCTCTTGTTATATATGCCTCTTCATCCAATTGGAAATGGCATTTCAGTTATCCGGAACAAGATATCGAAACGGTTAACTACTTATTCCTACCGACAAATCAGGCAATTGAATTCAGACTATATTCACACGGCACCATCTCAAGCTTCTGGATTCCACAGCTCGCTGGACAGAAATACGCGATGGCAGATATGGTAAACACCTTGCATGTAGTTGCTGACGTTCCAGGTGAATATATAGGAAGGAATGCAAATTTTAACGGTGAAGGCTTTGCGGAAAACAAATTTAATGTCACTGCCATGCCACAAGAGGAATTTGATCAGTGGGTCGATGATATTCAAGCAACAGCAGAACCGATAACAGAAGAAATATTTGATGAACTTATCGAGCCTGGTCACCTTGGACAGATGACATTTACCGGAACACACTTGGACTTCGCTCCTGCTCCGGAAGGCGAAAATGGCGGCCATAATCACGGCTCACCGGCTGATTCAGATGAGGATAACTCTGAACAGGAACAAGAAACAGGATATAATGAATCAGATCATCATAATCACTAATCGATTCAATTTCAGCATATGAGTTTATAAAACATCCAAACTCTTGGAAGGAGTTAACTAGACATGGAATTTTTTGAAAGATTCGCCATTCCCCATCCAAGTCCAATGATTTATGCTTCCATGGTTGCCATTGGTCTCGTGACAATCGCAATTATTGTTGGTATATCTTATTTCAAAAAATGGGGTTACCTTTGGAACGAATGGCTTACAACTACAGACCATAAACGAATCGGTATCATGTATATTATCTCTGCTCTGCTCATGCTCTTCCGCGGCGGTGCAGATGCAGTCATGATGCGGTTGCAGACAGCCGTACCGGAAAATACATTTTTGGACGCACAGCACTATAATGAAGTTTTCACTACGCATGGAGTGGTGATGATTTTCTTCATGGCGATGGCGTTTATCATCGGTTTGATGAACTATATCATCCCACTTCAAATCGGAGCACGTGATGTTGCATTCCCAAGACTGAATGCTCTAAGCTTCTGGCTCTACTTTGCGGGTGCAATGCTGTTTAACATTTCTTTTGTTATCGGTGGATCGCCTGATGCAGGGTGGACCAATTATTATCCGCTGGCAAGCACGGATTTCAGTACGTCTGTCGGTGTCAACTACTATAATTGGGCACTGCAGATTTCCGGAATCGGTACGTTGATGTCCGGTATCAACTTTATCACAACGATTATCAAAATGAGAGCACCAGGAATGACATTGATGAAAATGCCAATGTTTGTATGGTCAGCCCTTATCACAAATATCATTATCGTGTTCGCTTTCCCTGTATTGACAATCGCCCTCTTGATGGGTACCTTTGATCGTCAGTTCGGTACGTTCTTCTTCGCGTCGGAAAATGGCGGTATGGATATGATGTGGGCCAACCTGTTCTGGATTTGGGGACATCCTGAAGTTTACATTCTGATTTTACCAGCTTTCGGTATTTACAGTCAGATTATCGCCACATTTTCTGAACGTAATCTATATGGATATACATCAATGGTTGTTTCCATGGTAGCCATTTCGCTATTATCATTCCTTGTATGGGTACACCATTTCTTCACAATGGGGCATGACGCAATGACAAACAGTATTTTCTCCATTACGACGATGGCCATAGCGGTTCCGACAGGGATCAAGATATTCAACTGGCTGCTGACGATGTGGAAAGGTAAAATACGGTTTACGACGCCAATGCTTTATTCCATAGCTTTTATTCCTCTATTCACCATCGGAGGGGTTACCGGTGTCATGCTGGCCATTGCAAGTGCAGATTACCAATATCACAACACGATGTTCCTGGTAGCACACTTCCATAATGTAATCATCCCTGGTGTCGTATTCGCCATGATTGCAGGCCTTATCTACTGGTGGCCAAAAATGTTCGGCTTTATGCTGAATGAAAAAATCGGTAAATGGGCGTTCTGGTTTATTGTTGTCGGTTTCTGCTTCTCCTTCTTCCCTATGTATATTACAGGGTTGGACGGACAGGCAAGACGTATGTATACCTACTCCGAGGCAACTGGCTTTGGTCCATTGAGTATGCTGTCATTTTTTGGGGCGTCATTACTCGCAGCAGGATTTGCGATTATCGTATACAACATCTATTACAGTTTCCGAAATGCACCAAGAAACATCGGAGACGACCCTTGGAATGCACGTTCATTGGAATGGGCTACACATAACCCGGTTCCGGAATATAATTTTGCCGTAACACCGGAAGTAGTTTCTTCCGAAGCTTTATGGGATGCCAAAAAGCGTGGCCACAACCTTTTCAAAGACAAAATTGAAAAAATCCACATGCCAAACAATACCGGATGGCCGATCATTATGGCTGGACTGTTTTTCGTATTTGGATTCTCATTCGTCTTCTTCATCTGGGCTGGAGTGATCCTTTCCGGGTTGGCCATCCTTGGTTGTATGGCATATCGTTCCTTTGAAAAAGATGATGGGCGCTATATTTCCGTTGAAGAAATTAAGGAAACAGAAGATAAATTTGGAGGTGCTAACGAATGAAAATAGATTCTACTCAGCCTCTTGAATACAGTACAGAGCAAAACAGACTAAACATTTTAGGATTCTGGATTTTCCTTGGCGCCGAGATCATGCTTTTCGCAACATTGTTCACCTCCTATTTTGTTTATGAAAACAGAACTGGAAGCGGTCCTGGTGGTGCAGACATATTTGAAATAACTCCAGTGCTGATTGAAACAATCCTGCTATTGACAAGCAGTTTCACTATCGGTCTCGCCATCCATGCGATGCGCATCCAGCGTACAAAGGCAATGCTTGGATTCTTTGCCATTACCCTTGTACTTGGAGCCGCCTTCCTTGGCGTGGAGATCTATGAGTTTATTCATTACTATCACGTTGGAGCAACACTGCAGACAAGTGCCTTTACAGGTATCCTGTTGACAACACTCGGCACACATGGTGCTCACGTCATGTTTGGTTTATTCTGGGGAATATTTATCTTTATTCAAATAAAAAAACAGGGACTTACACCTCAAACAGCCAACAAATCATTCATTTTCTCGCTTTACTGGCACTTCCTTGATGTCATGTGGATCTTCATTTTCAGCTTTATTTACCTGAAAGGAATGATGTAACATGAGAGAACTATTTCCGATGAAACAAGTCAATGGCTTTATTTTCTCCCTGCTGCTGACGGTTGTAGCACTTAGCGTCTACTTCCTCGAAATGTCGTTTCAAGCAGGATTGACAATTCTTACCGTGACGGCATTTGTACAGGCAGGCGTCCAGCTCATCATTTTCATGCATGCTGGTGAAGGTGAAGATAAAAAAACAATCTATGCGAGTTTATATTACGGTATATTCCTTGCGTTGGTTACCGTATTCGGTTCCCTTCTCGCAATGGTATGGGGTTATCTCTAAACTGAATAAGAGTATTTATGAAACAAAAAAACGTCTGGATATATTTCCCAGGCGTTTTTTAAGTAGCAGAACCCTTCAGGCTTACCAATTGCATTCAGATAATTTTAATCTAAGATAAAAATTGCTTTTGTCGTTTCTTTCCCTCTTCTATCGTTTCTTCCGTTGCAACAAGGAAAATCCCCATGATAAAAATGAAAACAGCACCCATCACTGTACCGATTCCTATCCCAGTAACCACATGGTAAACGCTTACGAAATACCCGTAAAAGAAAAGTGCAGTTCCAATCGTCAATAATGTACCACATATATAGGACATTGATTTCAGTAATTTAATATTTCTCTCCATCACAAACATCCCCTTTCTTTATATTATTCCTTCTGTTCATAATTTTGTCAAATAAATATGTCTATATTATGAAATAATCATTTTTAAATTGACAAGCTAAACCATTTTCAACCTACACTCTTTTTACGTTAATATTTGACAATATGACAACGTTTGTTGACATATTGTCAACATTACTATATATTTCTAGCTAACTGAAATTATTTTCTAATAGAACCTATAAGGAGAATCATAGTTATGAATGAAAATAGTAAACAAAATGTTTTCGGAATTCTTTTGAGGAAATTACTGGAAGAGAAGTCATTATCCATGCGTAAATTGAGTGAGCTCACAGAAATAGATACTGCTACAATTTCAAGAATCATTAACGGAAAAAGGAAGGCAAACCTTCATCATATGCAACAGTTTGCCGACAGTTTGGATGTACCTGTTACAAGGCTTATGGAAGCAGCAGGATACCAAGCAAATAAGAATAAAGCTGAACCCACGTTAGCCAATGAAGGAAATTCAACCTTTCAGACATTGAAAACGATGCTGGAAACTTCCAATATTTATGAGTATGACTTCTCCATGAAAAAAATCAATCAACAAATTGTGGAATATCAGGAATATAGCCAAACTGAACAAGGTAAAAAAACTATTTTGACACAGTTCAATGAAAAATTGAAAAAAGTCGGCAGTATCGGACCGTACATAAACCACCTTGAAGAGATGTTCAGTAAATTCAAGAGTCATAAGGGATCTCCGCATGAACTAGCGCTGATGGGAAGTGCATTAATATATTTTATATTTATGATTGATCTCGTACCTGATTATATATTCCCAATTGGTTATCTGGATGACGCTATTGTCGTACAGACAGTCATTCAGTCATTACGAATCAAATAATTAATAACGATGTAAAGAGGAATTAACTATGCTGCAACGAACACTACGAATTGATTACACATTATTATCCATCCTAGTTTGTTTGATTTTTATAAGCTTAATCGCCGTCAGCAGTGGCTCAGGTCAATACAATCCGGATCACCCCCATTATTTTGTGTACCGGCAATTAATCTGGTATATCATTGGGTTTTCCCTGATGATAGGGGCAGCGATTTTTGACTATGAATTACTTGAAAAATGGGCACTTCCACTTTATTCGGCAGGTGTTTTCTTTTTACTGCTCGTACACTTTTTTGGGACAACGAAAAACGGATCACAAAGATGGATCAGTTTCGGGTTCATTGAACTTCAACCCTCTGAATTCATGAAAATTTTTCTGATTCTCACTTTAGCATCCATATTGGGCAAAATTGGAAAAGAAAGAATAACGTTTAAAAAGAGTATCCCAGTCACCATAAAAACGATTTTCTTAACGATGATCCCCTTTGGTCTGATTTTAATTCAACCTGACTTAGGTTCTGCTCTGATGATAGTCGCTATTTTTATAACTTTGATTTTCACCTCCAGCATCTCTTCAAAAATGATATCCTTATTATTTTTTGGAATGACAAGTATCATTGGTATTTTAGTGTATATGTATCAAATGTATTTCGAGATTTTCACAAAAATCTTTAAACCCCATCAGTTGGGAAGAATTTACGGCTGGCTCAGTCCCGATGAATATGGCTCTGGCTTTGGCTATCAACTGAAGCAATCGATGCTCGGAATCGGATCCGGCCAATTTACCGGTGCCGGTTTTAATCAGGGAGTACAAGTTCAGAGCGGGAAAATACCGGAAGCACATACCGATTTTATTTTTGCTGTAGTCGGAGAAGAGTTTGGTTTTGTTGGATCGAGCATCCTTTTGTTTCTATATTTTCTGTTAATCTATCGAATTATTACAATTGCGCTGAAAGCGAACAATCTATTTGGTGTGTATATTTGTGTAGGGGTTATTGGATTATTTGTCTCACAAATATTTCAAAATATAGGTATGACAATTGGATTAATGCCGATTACCGGTCTTGCCCTTCCATTTGTGAGTTATGGCGGGAGTGCCCTTATTACTAATATGATTGCTTTAGGGTTAGTCATGAGTGTTCAGTTAGGGTCAAAGGAATACATGTTCAGCAATGAAACACTGTAAAATATCTACAATTATTTAAAGGAGATATCCCCTATGCTAATAAATAAAATAAAACGGATAGATTACTTGTTGGTCTTTGTAATCCTCTTCCTCTCCTGCTTCGGTATCATGATGGTATTCAGTGCCAGTTACCCAATAGCTGAAATCCTTTACGAAGATTCAAATTATTTCTTCACAAAACAGCTTCAGTGGTTTTTAATAGGCCTCTTTCTATTGACGTTGGCAGCTGTTGTTCCATATAATTTTTTTGGCAAAATTAGTCCGCTATTGGTCATCCTATCTATTTTTCTATTGATCCTAGTGTTAATGCCGGGGATTGGTGTGGAAAGAAATAACTCCCAAAGATGGATTCAAATTGGCTCTTTTGTCTACCAGCCAACAGAAGTTGTAAAGCTTTTTATGATTATTTATTTTGCCTACTTTTATTCCAAAAAACAGCAGTTAATTGTTGATTTCAAAAAAGGTGTTTTGCCTCCGCTTATTCTATTGATAATCGTCTTTCTGTTAATATTGAAACAACCGGACTTAGGATCTGCAGCACTCCTATTGGTTACATGCGGAATTGTCGTATTTTCCTCTGGCGTCAGAAGAATTCATTTATTTATAATGGGCAGTATAGGAGTAATTGGTATTAGTTATTTTGCGTTCACAACAGAATACCGCCTGCAGCGTTTAACTTCCTACCTCAATGCTTTTGATGATCCTGCAGGGCATGGATACCAATTAGTTAATTCCTATATCGCGATCGGTTCTGGTGGCATATGGGGTAACGGTATTGGAAACAGTGTGCAAAAGCTTGGATATCTTCCGGAAGCCCACACAGATTTCATAATGTCTATTATAATAGAAGAGCTTGGACTGTTAGGTTTGGCAGTTGTCGTTGGATCTTATCTGTTTATTATGTTCCGTGGCGTCCGGATTGCAAAACAGTGTAAAGACATGTTTCCAAAACTGCTTGCAATTGGGATTACATTTCAAATCATGACCCAAGCTGTTTTAAATTTAGGAGCAGTATCCGGGCTTCTTCCAATTACCGGAATCACACTTCCCTTTATCAGCTATGGAGGATCCTCGCTGGTTATTACGATGATATGCGCTGGTATATTAGTCAATTTATCTGCAAACAGAACTGAATCATTAATTGTTAAAAACTGAAAAGGAGTATAGTCCCATGTCTCTCAAAATGACAGAAAATGAGATTCTGCTTGCGATCATCCAATCCCTCAAAGAAGGCAAAAAGGTTAAGTTCCAATCCATTATGGATCAATTGCAGCCTTACGATATCGCATATCAGTACAATCAAATACCATCCAAGCACAAGAATAAGTTCATTATCTATTTAACGCTCGAACAATTGACGGAGTTTATCCAGGAACTTGAGAAGGAAGAACAACTGAATGTTTTACATAAATTAGGTATCGAGAAGTCAACAAAGGTTCTTGATTTGATGGAAAATGATGACGTAGCTTCGTTGTTAAGTGAATTGGAACCGGAAAAAATCGAAGAGCTGCTGTCCGAAATGAAACAGGAAGAAATGAATATCGTTCAAAATCTGATGAATTACCCACTGGAAACGGCGGGCAGAATTATGAACAACCGATTTGTGTGGATTCCGCAAAACTACACGATACGGGAAGCTGTCGACAAACTGAAACATTTCGCTGAATTCTCCGAGTATCTGAACTATTTCTATGTCATTGACAATCAGAAAAAGCTGGTAGGCGTAGTATCATACAAAGATTTGCTGTTAGGAGAAATGCAGGACAAAATTGAAGATATTATGTTCAGCCGTGTCGTTACGGTAAATGTAAACACCGACCAGGAAGAAGTAGCGAAATTGATCAGACGTTATGATTTCGTTTCCATCCCTGTTATTGAAGATGACCACAAATTAGTTGGCGTGGTAACGGTTGATGACATCATGGATGTTGTCTTCCAGGAAGCAAATGAAGATATTGAAAAATTATCCGCTTCCGGTAAAGCGATTGATTTTAATACAAAACCTTTTGTTGCTGCCTACCGTCGTCTCCCCTGGCTTATTTTGCTATTATTCATTGGAGTTGTTTCAGGAAGCATCATCAGTGGTTTTGAAGAAACATTGGCACAGGTTGTTGCATTGGCCTTCTTCATGCCGATGATTGCAGGAATGACCGGTAACACGGGCACACAATCTTTGGCTGTTGTCGTACGCGGACTGACTACATACGATCTGAATTTCAGGCAAAGCATTAAATTGATTTTCCGTGAGCTATGGGTGGGAATAATAATAGGAATTGTTTGTGCACTGCTGATATCCATTATCGCTTATGTTTGGCAAGGCAACTTTACGTTAGGGATTGTTGTTGGAGGATCATTACTTCTGACATTGATAATCGGGACACTGACCGGAACGGTTATTCCATTGGTTCTGTATAAACTTAACATTGACCCTGCTGTAGCTTCCGGTCCACTTATAACTACCATAAATGACATCCTTTCCCTTCTGATTTATTTTGGAATTGCAACGATGTTCCTTGCCCAGCTTACGTAGTATTGAAGATGCGTTCCACCGGTACTGGACGGATTCCAATTAAATCATGAAGAGCTGAATGACTAGCTTTCTTCCCTTTTTTCCTTCTTGAAGATAAATAAGGCAGAATTGTTAACATTAAACGAAAAACCTTTTGTCTGCTTTTGTCGAAACTATTTATTTAACGATAGATTTTTGAGATAATGCTAATCGTGGTAATTACATGTAAGGTGAAGGTGAAAAATAATGTTAATAGAGCAACAAATTTCAGACAGAGAATCAATAGTTTTGTCGATTGTAAAAAAAAGAAATGAAATGCTGACACTGGCAGAAAAAAATGGACTTTCCTCCAATAAGACAATCGCTTGCAGTCAGGAGCTGGATGCATTGCTAAACCGTCTGGACAAATTAGAGCTTAGCAATTCAAAGTATGCAAACCAATACAAAAACTCAGAATCAGCTTAATAGGTACATGACCTAGTTCAAACTTGTTTTGTGCTGGGTCGTTTTCCTGTTCAGCTTCAAAAGCAGTCGATAACAACCTTGCTGATCTGTTTATAACTCAATTTTTGCACCAATAAAATAAGTACAACCATCGCTTTTCCGACAAGTCAAATGTAAGGCTGGTTTTCGTATGGCAGCATTATGATAAGACAGCAATAAGGGAACTAATAAATGCGATAATAGCAGCAAATGAAAAAAGAGGCTCCCCAAAATTTTAAAACGTTAATTTTGGAAGAGCCTCTTTTCTGTATCTATTAACTACCCATTTTTCGCCGAGTATTACTCGGTCTTTTGGTTTGTTGACTTTGCATGCGCTTTGTAGAACTGTTTACATTGCTTGTATTTTTATTGCTGGCTTGTGCTTGTCTTTTTCTTTCGAGTTGCTGCTGGACGATTTCTCTCGTGCTAAGTTTCTTATCGCTTGACATATATTGTCTCCTCTAATTCGTATTGGATCTATTATAATATGATATAAGCAAGTAAAGCTATCTTTTTCAATAACCCTATATGCCTTAGTTGCACTTATACAGGTTGGCAAGTTCTTACTTTCCTGCCTGCCAAAAAATCGCCAACGTCCCTTCTCCGGCATGGACAGCCAATGAGGAACTAATATCACCGATGACGATATCAATATTGGGAATTTCCTCTATAATCATTTGTTTAAGTTCTGCAGCTCTTTCTGCCGCATTGCCATGCATAATTCCCACTTGTGATACATTGTTTGCACTGCAGGATTCCTTCAATAGTGCTATAAGTCTATTTGTAGCTTTCTTCTCGGTACGGACTTTCTCGTAAATGCCAAGCTCTCCATCGGGATTAATCGATAGAATTGGTTTGATTTTAAGAAGATTACCTAATAGGAATTGTGCACCTGACATTCTTCCACCCTTATACAATTGCTCCAAACTTCCAAGCAGAATCAAATTTTTTGAACGCGTCGCTTCTTCCCTGAGCTCCTTGGCTATTTCCTTAAAATCCATATTCTGTTCTGCCAGTTTTACCCCTTTTTGGATAAGCATTGTAATGGCATATGAAAGAGAAAGGGAATCGATCATTTCCACCTCGAAGCCTGCTTCATCAATCGCTGCTGAAGAACTGGAAATTGTACCGCTTAATTTGGACGAAACGTGAATCACTATCGCATGATCATAGTCATTTTTCAACTGTTCATAAAACTCTTTAAATCTCCCGACAGAAGGCTGAGACGTTTTCGGTACTTCCTTGTTTCTTCTGATGATTCCATACAATTCATCTGTTGAAAGTTCTGCACCATCTTCATATTCTTTGCCTTCCGAGATGACAACCATTGGTACAACGTATACATCTGGATGTGATCGCAATTCCTCTGTTAAGTATACGGTGCTATCTGTGACAAATGCAATTTTTTTCTTTGTCATGCTAACATCCACTCCCCTCGAAACATCTTATTAACAATGATTATACAGGAAAATGAAAATTATACTAGCTTTTAATAACAGGTGCTAATAGGTTGAAAGATAAAATGACTGAATAATATACAATCATTACCGGTAAGGCAGAAAAATAACCTATTTCCTCCAATTGATATTGGCTTGCATCCTTGGTATAATGAATTGGTCTTATAAATATTGAGGGGGAAATTTTTTGTCAATCGAAGTAGGTAGTAAGGTTAAAGGTAAGGTTACCGGTATCACTAATTTTGGAGCATTTGTAGAACTGCCCGGAGGTACAACTGGCCTCGTGCACATCAGTGAAGTTGCTGACAGCTATGTTAAAGATGTTAATGATCACCTTACAGTAGGCGATGAAATTGAAGTAAAGGTAATCAGTGAAAAGGATGGAAAAACTTCCTTATCCATTAAAAAAGCGATAGACCGACCTGAAGGCTATTCCAAGCGTCCTGAACGCCAGGGAAGGGACAGCAGGAATACCAGAGACTCTCGTCCTAAAGGTAATTTCAAGCCAAAGGAAAGTTTTGAAGATAAAATGGCTAAATTTTTAAAAACCAGTGAAGAAAATTTATTCACCTTAAAACGCAGTACCGAATCTAAGCGCGGCGGCAGAGGCGGAAGACGTGGATAATTGGCTGAGATCATATAGATATAGGCAAGCTGAATATAATTCGGCTTGCCTTTTTTTGCCCCATAAGTGCAACTAAGGCTGTCGCCGAAAGGCTTGGTGACAACCAAGTTTTCTAACATTTCTATTTATCTCTGAGACGGTCTTAACCAATTAACCAAATAATCTGTTGCATAAATATCATTCGGATAATCTACAAAACCCGTGTCCCCTTCTTCACTCAAAAATTGCATAAACTCATTTAGTGCTCCCATGTACTGTTCATACAGAAATTCAAAACTGACCGTCTCCTTAGGCATCACATTTTCAAAACAAACTTTCGGATCGGTATAATTCATATAAGTACGACATGGAAGCGGACGAATTTCATAAGCCATACACTGATTTGTCTCCGGATTTAACATTGGACATGGAATCTGGCGATCAATATACGTTCGTTTAAAATTGTTTTCAGTCTCAAAATCAAGCGCCGTCAGCCTGTCCAGCTGCTCCCCATATTTTTGATAATATGTCAATAGATGGGATTGAATCTTTCCCCTTCTCTCTTCAGGAAAATGTCCAATCGCCTTCTTCATAAGCTTAGCTTCCATTTCATTTACGATAATGGGGAAATAACAGCAAAAAGCACATCCCATTCTGCAGGTAGGTTTCATTTCGAGTGCCGCTTCCATGCTCGTTATCTCATTACTCACTACCTGAAGCAACTCTTCGAAACTGGCCAGCAGCTTTGATTCAATAGCCGTTTCCTCATTTGCCCATTTTTCCACTACTCCATAAAATTTTTCCTCATCTATTTCGTATACATCACTTAATCGTTCACATTTATTTTGAATTTCTTCATAAGTAAGAAATCTTAGTTTTTCCATTTCAACGAGCTCCCCGCCTCATTCACTTTAATAAATCTATTGTTCACTATTTTCTCCGGAAAGTAAAGGGCTGTTCCTCCCAGAACTGGACTGAAGTGTTTACGTAAGATTCACTATCCTTTTTGGTATAGACAATAATTTTTATGAAATACTATAAGCAATAGTTACATATGCTGCGGGAAGGGAGAATAAAATGAAGAAAGTAACTTCCGTCTTTTGGATAACACTGACACTCACATTAGCCATATCCATTTGGGGTATTGTTGGTCCGGATAATTTCGAAGGCATATCAAGTGCAGTGATGACATATATTTCTGTCCATTTCGGCTGGTATTACTTATTGATTGTAACGCTTTTTACTGTGTTTTGTTTATACTTAATATTCAGCCCGTATGGGAAAATCAGGCTCGGTCGTCAGGATGATAAACCTGAATTCAGTTATACTTCCTGGTTTGCAATGCTTTTCAGTGCCGGTGTGGGAATCGGACTTGTCTTTTATGGTGTGGCTTCCCCTGTCTCACACTATTTGAAGACACCCCCCTTGGCTGAGCCTGGTACAACGGAAGCTCTAGAGGATGCCTTACGTGTTACGTTTTTTCACTATGGAATTCATGCATGGGCAATCTATGCAATCATCGCATTAATACTGGCTTATTTTACGTTTCGTCATGGAAAAAGAAGTCTTATCAGTGTGACACTGGAGCCACTTTTTGGCCCCAGAATGAAAGGGCCCTGGGGAAGAACGGTCGATATTCTTGCTGTATTTGCAACGATTGTCGGAGTAGCAACAACACTTGGTTTTGGTGCTTCCCAAATTAATGGAGGGTTTACCTATCTGCTGGCGATTGAAAGTTCTTTTCTCATACAGCTTCTGATTATTATAATTGTAACGATTTTATTTATGATATCAGCATACTCTGGACTCAGTAAGGGGATTAAATATTTGAGCAATGTCAATATGACGCTGGCTGCTCTATTATTCCTTGCCACTTTGATACTAGGACCAACTCAATACATTCTCAACTCGTTGACAGATTCGATTGGTTCCTATGTACAAACCCTTCCAACAGAAAGTTTACGCTTATCGCCGAATGATCAAGGGGAAAGACAGTGGGTGATCGACTGGACAGTTTTCTTTTGGGCCTGGTGGATAGCCTGGTCTCCATTCGTTGGAATCTTTATCGCCAGAATCTCAAGAGGCAGAACGATACGGGAATTTCTATCTGGAGTGCTTCTCGTACCATCTATCGTCAGTTTCCTTTGGTTCGCTGCATTTGGCATCTCAGGGATAAATGCACAAAACAATGGACTGAATATTGCGGCGCTTCCGGATGAGCAAGCATTATTCGGATTGTTTGACACCTTTCCATTTGGAGTTGTTTTATCAATTATCGCCATACTCCTGATTACAACCTTCTTTATCACATCGGCAGATTCGGCAACTTTTGTGCTCGGTATGCAGACAACGAATGGTTCTTTATCACCGGCGACATCTGTCAAATTTGTGTGGGGTTTCTTTCAATCGGCAATTGCTGCCGTACTCCTTTACACCGGTGGACTCCAAGCATTGCAGAACGCGCTGATTGTTGCTGCATTACCTTTCTCATTTATAATGGTTTTAATGGTTTTTTCTTTCTATAAAGCCTTAAAGCAAGATAGACTAAAGTCATGAAAATCCATTTAACTGAAAAACAATATGCAAGCAGAAAGAACACCCAAAATCATAAGCTTTTGGGTGTTCTTTAAGAATTACTTAGATGCTCTTACCGTTGCCATTTCTGCTCGCTGTTTAAGAAATCTCGTTTGCGTATACTTTTACGAGCATACCAATACTACTTACTGCTAAGGATAATATACCTGGTGTTCAGCATTCGAACTTGTTCGGATCTTTTTTCTAATTAAACTTCTCTACGGCCTCCTTTATTTAAGGATAAGAAAGCATATGTTTTGGCAGTATGAATTCATAAACGTAAACAGCCACGCCAGCTCCACACTATAAATTCTCCACAGCCTGCTTCACTGTAGCATAGGTTTCTACGTTGGAAAAATCTATTCTGCTATTTACAATGGTTTGCACAATATCCGGACGCAAACCAGTAAATACGACATGTATTCCCATCAGGCTTAGCGCCCTCCCTGTTTGGTGAAGAAAATCTGCAATATGTATATTTATTGTCAATGTACCCGAAAAATCAGCGATCACATGGTCAACTTCCATATCAGAGATTTTAGGGATTACATTCTTCATGATATGTTCCGCATTTTCCTGCCCAATATAACCGACCAATGGAAGGATTACGATATCGTCCTGAATAGGAACAAGAGGTGCAGATAATTTGAGGATTTCTTTTTGGGTTTCAGCTTTTACCTGATCTGAAAGGCGTTTATAGGTAAGAATGGTTTCATTTAGACTGATATCCAACATTTTATTGATACGCTTAATAATATAGGCAGTTTCTTTCACAGAAAGCTCTAATTTCTCACTAATACGGGTTATTAGGTCAATTATAATTTCCCTTGAAGGTGGATATCGGACAATGATTTCCATAAGATCACCACCTGATCTAATTTGCATTTCAGAATTTTTTTTGCTCCATTCAATCATGGACACTGGAATCACTTCTTCTTTTTCGCCAATGAGCGATTCCCCTAAAAATTTGAAGAGATTATGATACATATTAAAAGCCTGCTCTTCTTCCTGCTCCGAAATATCGAGTTTCATACCTTCAACAACATCCCTAACTATTTCATTGGCAATAGACTCGGCATTTTTATTTATGTAGCCTGAAAAACTCTTTAATGATGACATTCGTATTCACTCCGTTTTTAATCTAATTAAATTACAGCATGCTGTCAGCTGTTTGTTTCTTGCAAAATTTCAAACCATTGACATACCTATTATAAGCTTTTCGATAAAAATGTGCTAATTCCTGTTTAAATTTAAAATGTTCACAAACAATTCACGGGAATCAATACACTCAGCTTCCTATTGCACAAACCCGAACTTTTCCTCCAGAATTTCCGCAAATACCCTGATGCATAAGGCCGTTAAGATAAGGAAGGTTTCGCATATACTATCCTGTAGCTTAGCACAGCCATTCGGAGGTGAAAAGATGTCGTTTGAACATTATCATTCAGTATGCCGGAGAAACAGGGGCAGAGCTGTTGAAATAAGAACACTTGATGGTAGAATTCACAGGGGGATTATCAGCGATGTAGATGATAGAAACGTATATTTGCAACCACTCAGACGCAACCCAAATTTATGGGGATTTGGTTATGGGTATGGTTACGGTTTTGGGAGACCAGGGTTTGGAGCAGGCATTGCTATAGGAGCGATAGCCACATTGGTACTACTTCCATTTTTCTGGTAGGCATCAAAGCAGGAATGAAACAGACGGAAAACCATTGTCTGTTTCATTCCCTGCTTCATCATTCTGAATGGGGAAATCAGTAAAGGCGAAAATTCAATCAACTATTGGCTAACTTCCCGTCACATGCGGATAAATTGTTCAGAAGGAAGTGTGAATAGTTCTGCAGCACTCGACTTATTTTCCTTTGTATATTTCATAATCAAGTAATAGCCAACACTATAACCGAGCATTTTGGGATAGAGCGAAAATCCATACAGTAATTTATCATGTAACGGATGTTTTCTCATCTTATTCCGATGCGGAAAAATCCTTTCTTCCCATAATACCTTCAGCTCGTTATCCGTATAATATTTCGTCCAGCCTGCCACATATTCTTCACCAATCTGTTCCTGTACAGCATACTCCGCCATTCCTTCCAAAATAATCGTATCAAGTAAACAATAGTCTTCCATATTTTTTTTGTAACGGTTCAGCCTGCATGCATGATTATATTCATGTGTCAGCAATGCTTCTATTTCCTTTCGTTCATTTTCAGCTGAAATAAACAGCAAAAGTTTATCTTTAAATGCCAATCCTGACTTTCCATTAAAATCTCTTGTTAATTTTCGGTTTGTTGTGTCGGATGGAAAAATAAAAACGGGAATTTCTGGTCCATTCCATCTCTCCTTTAATCCTGATAATTGCTCTTGCACAACAGCCCAAACTTCACTCTTCTTCATGAGGTTTATTTGTTCTTTACCACGGTTTATTGGGCGGTACATGCCATGCATTCTTAAGTGATCATAAATTTCATAAGCTGAAACCTCATTAAAATAAACCTCCAGCTTCTTACATAGTTCAATTGGATTATCATAGGATTTAAGCAGCCACTCATCGGTTTGAATAACTCCCATTCGAGCACCTCCGTCAGTCTGTTTCTCTGCTTAAATTATGCGCCGTAACGAAGTTTGTTCCATGACTGTTTAGGCGATAACCATCTTCAACATTGCTCTTTCCTGCATATTTTGTATGGAGAACCGGTTAAAGGTGGTGATCTTCTAATGTTTCCGGAACGGCCGAGACGACCTTTTCATCATGATTATGGCCAGAGAGAGCATGGCAGGTTTAATGCGCTTCAACAGCAGGTTGGAAAAATTGATATTGATCAAGTGTTTGCAACTGTAAATCAGATTGAAAAAATTTATATGGAACTCCGACCTTATGTAAAAAAGATGATAAATAAATAAATAAGAAACTACCATGGGCTTAGGGGTTTCCTTCCCACTCATGGTAGTTTCTTTATTCGTTTTATTCAGGTAACCATTCCCTGGCAGGCTGGAAAGCATAAACTTACCAACCTGCATAAGTGCAACTAAGGCTGTCACCGAAAGGCTCTGGTGACAGCCAAGTTTTCTAAAAACAATGTTCCTATCTTTGATTACTTTTTGGATCAAAAGCATCCCGTAAACCATCTCCAATAAAATTAATAGACAGAACCGTAATCAATATTCCTAATCCTGGAGGAATCCATGCTTCCGGATGATTGCGCAAAATCCTTATGTTTTGAGCTTCTGAGATCATATTCCCCCATGTGGGCGTTGGCTTGGGAATACCAAAACCAATAAAGCTCAGACCAGACTCAATGATAATATAGGAAGCCATCATTAAGGTTGCGTTAACGACAATCGGTCCGATCGCATTTGGGATAAAATGCTTAAAGATAATTCGGAAATCTGTCGCTCCGATTGCCCGTGCACTCAGTACAAATTCCTGCTCACGCAACGATAAATACGTTCCCCGGATAATACGTGTCAGATTCGGCCAGGAAGTTAAAGCAATAATGGTAACAAATAATCCGATGGTAACTTTATCGATCAGAGCCATAATCGTCAGAACGAGTACGAGGAACGGCAGCATCAGCATAACATCTGTTGCCCGCATTATTACATTATCGATCTTGCCCCCGTAATAACCGGCCAACGATCCGAGCACGACTCCGATAATCAGGGTGAAAAACATCGCACTGAAACCGACAATCAAGGAAATCCTTCCACCGTACAACAATCTGGAGAAGTTATCCTGGCCCGTTCCGTTTGTACCCAATAGATGCTCATCACTTGGTCCCTTTTCAATCAACAGAAGGTCCGTTTCTTCCGGATCAATATCCGTAAAAACCGGAGCCATGATACAAACCAAGATAATGCAGAATAATATAAATAAACTTACTACTGCCATTTTATTTTGCAAAAATCTGTACACGCCAAGCTGAAAAGGACTGTAGCTTTTGTTCAGATTTTTCCCGTGCTTCCTTTCCGGCTGCTCTGGTACTGTTTCCTTCGGGTTTGCTTGCATATGTTTTCACCTCAATCGTATCTGATTCTTGGGTCGATAATACTGTAAAAGATATCAGCCAGTAAATTACCTACAAGAATCAGAATTCCAAGTATCATTGCAATTGCCATTACTACTGGATAATCACGGTTCGTGACAGAGCTTAGGAATAGCGTGCCAAGCCCGGGGTATTGAAAGACCTGTTCCGTAATGACCGCTCCACTCAGCAATACACCGATCTCAAAACCCATTAATGTAATGATCGGAATCAATGCATTACGAAGTGTATGCTTGTAAAGAATGGTGCTTTCCGACAATCCTTTCGCTCTTGCAGTACGGATATAATCACTGCCTAGCACGTCCAGGACTTCGGAACGCATATAGCGCATATATGTCGCTGTTCCTGCAAGACCTAACGTTATTCCTGGTAAAATCATATGATGAATGCGGTCCAATATAGCCGCGAGTCCTGTCACTCCTGGTGTTGTCAGCGTTCCCTGTGCAGGAAACCAGCCCAGCTTAATGGAAAGAACGTAAATGGCAATGAGCCCGAAAAAAAAATTAGGAATCGCAAGCCCTAGAAAGCCAAAACCGGTGGCACCATAGTCAAGCAATGAATACGGACGTCTGGCAGAATAGATACCGATCGGAATTGCTACTATAATAGTAATCGCCAATGAAAATAGTCCCAGGTAAATCGTGTTTGCAAGTCTGGATTCAATCAATTCTGATACAGAACGTCCGTTAAACACGAGTGAATTTCCCAAATCACCCTGTGCCACAGAACTGATCCAGCGAAAATACTGAACAGGTATCGGATCGTTTAATCCGTACGCTTCTCGTTGCATCTCATACACTTCCGGATCTATATTCGGATCTGAGAGCGAAACGCCAGTTAACGCATCCCCTGGTGCCAATTGAGCCAGACCAAATACAATGATCGTCAATGCGAAGAGCATAGGAATGAAAATAAGGATACGGCGAATGATATATTTATACATGATTCTCCCACCTTGACTTGATTTTCAACGCTTATTAATTAAAACCAAAGAGCATGCGCCAGCAACGCACGCTCTTCCGGAAAGAATTTTTTTACTCAGATACCCACCATAAATGTGGATCGTTAATAAAACTGTATGGCATTGGAGCAACGCCATTTAATCTTTCGTTAAAGCCGTATATTGTGTTTTGTGCATAAAGAAGCAGGGCTGGAAGGTCCTCAGAGAAAACGGATTGCCATTCACTGTATTTTTCTTCCCGGTAGCTTTGTTCAAAAGCTTCCGGCGCCTGCATAGCTTCTTCGATTAACTGATCGGAATCTGGATTGTTCCAGCGGGAGAAGTTGTATGCTGCCCCTGATTTCCATAATCCGGATGGATCCGGGTCACCGCTGGCCAAACTCCAGCCAATCAAGTAAAGATCCCAATCTGTATTATCATTTGTCAAATCTTCCACATATGCTGACATTTCTTTCGGTTGTCTTAGATCAATTTTAATGCCGACTGCTTCCAGGAACTGTGCAAGAATCGGCGCAGATGCTTCACGAAGCTGATTCCCTGTTGGATAGTTCAAGTTAACGACCCACTCTTCTCCTGCTGGTGTTTCCCTGTACCCATCATCATTTGTATCAACATAGCCCGCTTCATCGAGCAGCTCATTCGCTTTATCAGGATCATAGGAATAAGCTGTTACAGCATTCTCATCATATGCCCAGAACTGTTGTGCAATTGGTGCATTGATTACCGAACCATGCCCGTACAATAAATTGTCCACAAGTGCCTGACGGTCAATTGCATACGCCATCGCCTGACGGATCAGCTGTTCACTCATGTCTTCGTTAGGCACCCAATTATCTTGGTTGATCGTTCCACTATCGACATCAGCATCTGTTCGATGGTTTACTTTAAAGCCCATCAGCTGATAGCCAAAGTCGGTCTGCTCAATAATTTCAATGTGATCGAGTGCCGCTACTGTGTCGAAATCAGCTGCCGGAACACCATTAGGATCGGAGATAAAGTCTATTTCACCATTTTCCAGCAGACCAAGCATTACCGACTGATCAACGATACGCCATACAATCTGATCCAGATATGGTTCACCTTTCCAATAGTCTGCGTGCTTTGTAAGAACATATTGTTCTCTTTCCAGCATGTCTGAAAACTTAAATGGGCCTGTACCTATGACTTCACCCGCATCAAGCGTTCCTGGATGTGAAGGTATATCTTCGATTGCAACTTCTCCAAAAACATGTTCCGGAATAATCGGGAAAGAAACATCCTTTAAGATCGTTACGTTTGATTCTGTGAACTTAAAGGTAACTGTATGATCATCCTCAGCTACAACACCTTCAAATTCATCTGTTTCTCCACTGTTGAAAGCTTCATAACCTGCCAGTTTGTTTGCATATTCTGTGCGCACCCCTCCAGCTTCGATATAGCCTGGAGATGCAATTGCTTTGTAAGTATATACGACATCATCAGCAGTAAATGGTTCACCATCATGCCATGTGACGCCTTCCTCGAGTGTTAATGTAATCTCTGTATTATCGTCATTGATCGTCCATTCCTTAGCAAGGTTCGCTTCAAACTCAAGACTCTCATTTTGGCTCACTAGACCTTCATGGGTAAAGTCCAAAATGTTTGCTTCATATGCCTCCTGATAAAATATTGGGTTGAATACACCAGCAGGGGCGGTGTCCATAGCACCTGTCAGTGTACCTCCCATTTGCGGGCCCTCATCTGGAGCTTCCGATTCCTCTTCAGATTCTTCCTCCGGATCCTCCTGCTCCACTGGGTCCTCTGTTTCTTCTTCCGGTTCTGCAGTCTCATTATTACAGGCAACCATCACCATACTAAGCAGAAAAAGTAAGACAAGAAGCGCTATTCCATGCTTGCGATTAATCAATTTCATTCCCCCTCATGATAATTTTGCAAGGTGCGACAATATAGGACTTATCATCTGTTTTTTTTGAGTTCAATCACCTCCTAAATCGGTATTTCGCGGATCAAGTCATGTATATAAATGACAGGCTACAACGTGCCCATTATCTTTTTCCTTTAGTTCCGGTCTTTCGATTGAACAACGATCATGGGCCAACGGGCATCTCGTCCGAAACGTACATCCTGATGGCGGGTCTGCTGGACTTGGCAAATCACCGGTTAATTTAATTTTCGTCCGTCTCGGTGTTGCATCTGAATTGTTATCTATGACAGGTATGGAAGTAAGTAATGCTTGTGTGTAAGGGTGGTAGGCGTTATCGTAAAGGGATTTTTTGTCAGCTATTTCAACAATGCGCCCTAGATACATCACAGCGACTCGATTGCTGATATGCTTTACGACACTTAAATCATGGGCGATAAATAAATAGGTTAATCCTAGGTCATCCTGCAGATCCTTCATTAAATTAAGAACCTGTGCCTGGATGGAAACATCCAATGCTGAGACCGGTTCATCACAAATGACGAACTTTGGTCGGGTGATAAGCGCTCTGGCTATACTGATTCGCTGCCTTTGGCCACCTGAAAATTCATGGGGATATTTTAACCGATCGTCTGCCCGCAATCCGACTTTCTCAATGATTTCAACGGCGGCTTCCCTTCTCTCGGATTTTGACAGTTTTGTTTGGACAAGGAGCGGTTCTTCCACAAGTTCGGCAACACTCATTTTTGAATTTAAGGAAGCAAACGAATCCTGAAACACGATTTGCATATCCCGGCGATGCGGACGAATCTCTTTTCGATTCAAATAGGATATATCTGTTCCATTAAAATAAATACTTCCAGCTGTAGGATCCAATAAACGAAGTATGACACGGCCGAGAGTGGATTTTCCGGAGCCGGATTCACCCACGATTCCCAAGGTTTCTCCTTTCAGAATGTGAAAAGAGATATCATCCACAGCTTTCAGATGACCGATCGTCCGCTTCAGAATGCCACCTTTTATAGGGAAATACTTTTTGACGTTCCGTACATCAACAAGTACGTCTTGGGGAACCTCAAACGTATTCATTGTCATTTTTTATTCCCCCTTCATACAGGTAGCACCTGACAAAATGATCTTTTTCTATCTCCATCAAATCCGGATTGGATTGTGTGCATTTTTCCATTACATTCGGACATCTGGATGAAAATCGACATCCTGTTGGGAAATCAGATGCCGATGGGACTGTCCCTTTTATCGTTCCAAGCCGCTCCACATCATCATCGATATTCGGCAGGCTCTCCAGAAGACCTTTTGTATAAGGATGCTTTGTGTTCTGTAACAGCTCTTTTGCTGAAGCCTGTTCCACAATCTGACCACCATACATGACCAGTACATGATCTGCATATTCCGAGACGATTCCAATGTCGTGCGTAATAAGCAATACAGCCATTTGGAATCTTTCTTTCATTTCCACCATCAAATCGAGGATTTGTGCCTGTATTGTAACGTCAAGCGCCGTCGTCGGTTCGTCAGCGATAAGCAGCTTCGGGTCACAGGATATTGCCATTGCAATCATGATACGCTGCCTCATACCTCCTGATAACTGGTGAGGATATTCTTTCATAACTTCTTCTGCCCTTGGAATACCTACCATTTTTAACAGCTGGATCGCTCTGTTGCTTGCATCACCTTTACTCATCTTTTTATGTTTCCTGAGAATTTCAATGATTTGATTTCCGATGGTGAACACCGGATTTAAGGAAGTCATTGGCTCCTGAAAAATCATCGCGATATCATTACCGCGAATTTTCATCATTTGCTTCGGCGAAAACCGGTGGATCTCTTCCTTGTCCAATAAAATTTCACCGTCCACTATACGGCCGGGCTTATTGATGAGCCTCATAATTGAGAGTGCCGTAATGCTTTTGCCACTGCCTGACTCCCCAACAATTGCTACAGTCTCCCCCGGTAAAATAGAAAAAGAAATATTATCGACAGCTTTTGCCACTTTATTATCGCGTAAATAAAAATATGTTTTTAATTGATTAACTTCCAATACTGGGCCATTTTTCATACAAACACTCCATTCAGCACCGATAATAGAATAAATTTGACAGGCTACCAATCTCTTTTACTATTATATTTGCAATTTTAAAATATATTATTAAATTTAATAATATTCTGATCATATTTTACTAAATTGAAAAAGAAGATTTTAATTTCAGTATGTAGATTCATGAATAAGGATCTTTTCAACATCTGTTGTCGGGATATTTGAAACCTGACAATCCCCGATTTAATAGGTTTGTGTGTTATCACTATTGCAGCAATCGCAATCACACAAAAGGAGGGATACAAATTTATCAAGGGCGAATAGAATAGTAGAGAGCCGCGAGTTTAAGAGAAGCAGTATGGTAAGCATGTGTAAAATGGTAAGGTATGAGGCCTTTAGATGCCACCCTATTGAAAAACGATATTCTGAACATGGGGAAAGGGGCAGGACAAAAGTGGTTTAGTTATAGAAAAATCCGAACTATGATTCGGAATTCTTTAGTTAGAATTCGAATTAGTTCGGATTTTCCTTTGTATTTATATAATAAGAAAGCAATATATTTGAACAGCAAAATTAATTCATCACCAGCCGCTTCAAGCTCCTGCCCCTCGAGGGCTTCAGGTTATTTAATCTGCCAGCGTAAGCAGCAGCTCTCTAACCGTTTTGCAGGCAATAGCTGTCGATGCTCCTGAGGCATCATAGGGCGGAGACAATTCCACAACATCAGCAGCTACAATCTGATTCAGTTCCTGAAGCCTATTGATGGCGACCAATAATTCACGGTATGTGATCCCGCCTGGTTCCGGTGTTCCGGTGCCGGGAAAAATACCTGGATCAAGGACGTCCAGATCAATCGTGATATAGACAGGAACGTCCTGCAGTTCACGTATTTTATCTTTCAGGGTATCCAGTGAAAAGGCTTCGAGATACGTGTGCTCCTTCGCCCATTCGAACTCTTCCTTGAGTCCGGAGCGAATTCCAAACTGGAAAATTCGTCCGTCACCAAGAAACTCATGACAACGGCGGATAACCGATGCATGTGAAAGTTTTTCCCCCAGATAATCATGACGCAGATCAGTATGGGCATCAATATGAATAAGGTGCAAATCCGGATATTTTTCATATGCAGCCTGAATTGTTGGCAAGCTTACCAGATGCTCTCCGCCTACCATCAGGAATTTCTTACCGTCCTGCAATACTTCCTCGGTATATTCTAAGATCTGATTCATCGTTTTGGCAGTATTTCCTAGGGGTAACTCCAGATCGCCACCATCGAAAATCGCTTGCTCTTCCAGATCTTTATTCAAATATGGCGAGTAGGTCTCCAGCCCATAGGAGTCCTGTCTGATTGCCTGCATTGCAAAGCGGGTCCCTGGGCGAAAGCTTGTCGTCCCATCAAACGGCACGCCAAACAGAACAATCTTTGCTTCATCATAGGAGCTTTCACAGCCAATGAAGGTGCTTATGTTACGTTTATTTCTCACGATGAAGTGCCTCCTTCACGTAATTCGGCAAACCAAAGGCACCTCTGTGAAGATCTGTATTATAATACTTCGTCTTGATCCCAAAATTGTTCCAGGCCTCTGCATCCATGTCCTTCAGGGGATCAATGGATTTAGATGCAAATCCAAACAACCAGTGACCTGAAGGGTATGTTGGCATATGGTATTGATAAACATGTGTCAGCGGAAAAATATCTTTAATTTTCCGGTGAGCTTTTTTCATGTTCTCGGCATATTCAGCAAAATACGGGGATTCATGCTGATTGATCAAAATACCATCTTCATTTAATACACGATAACATTCCTTGTAAAACTCAGTTGTAAATAGACCTTCGCCAACTGAAACAGGATCGGTTGAATCTACTAGAATGAGATCAAAGGAATGATCTGGTGCATTTCTTACATATTCCAACCCATCTTCAAAACGCAATTCCATTCTGCTGTCTTCTTCCACACCATTTGCAGTAACAGGCAAATATTGCTGGCATAAACGGAAAACACGCTCGTCGATTTCTGCCATTACTACTTCTTCCACATTGGAATAACGCAGCACTTCACGGGCTGTACCGCCATCTCCCCCACCAATGATCAATACCTTTTTAATCCGTGGGTTTGTTGCAAATGCAGGATGCACAATCATGTCGTGGTAAATAAATTCATCTTTTTCGTTTACCATCATCAAACCGTCCAAAGTAAAAAAGGTACCAAATTCTTCTCCCTCGTAAAAATCAATTTGCTGATAAGGCGTCTTTTCACTATATAACTTTTTATCATATGCAATGGAAAATTTACAATTTGTACTCCATTGTTCGGTATACCATTTCATTACTTAACACCTTCTAGTTCCTGAGGTTTCACTTTTACCTCTTCAATCTCCTGTTCCGCGAATTGGCGGATTTTATCAACCATGCCGCGCGGTACTTCAAATGATTCTGTCTTTTTGGCCTGCAGTTTTTCAGACAAGTAGTCTGCTGCTTTCCATGGGTTTACCGAATCACCGCAAGTATAGACATCAACAGAAGCAAAACCATATTCCGGCCATGTGTGGATTGTCAGATGCGATTCTGCAATGATAACCGCTCCCGAAACTCCATATGGATTGAAATGATGGAAAACAGATTCCACAATTGTGGCACCAGAGTAATCTGCCGCCCCCCGCATAAACTTTTCAATCAATGCATTATTCTCAATGATGTCACTCGGGCAGCCGTAAAACTCAATCAACACATGTCTCCCTAATGCTGTTATTTCCAATCCCATTTATGCATTCTCCTTTATAACTGTAATATGGTTCGCTTCTTTCGTTTCTGTAAGGACATTTCCAAAGGTGTCCTCGTAATAATGATATTGCCGGACCACATCTTCTGAAATTCGTTCTCCTGGAATGACAAGCGGTATACCTGGTGGATAAATCATCAATGTATCTGCGCTGATTCGGCCGACAGCATCCTCGATTGCAATCGATTCCTGCTCCCTATAAAAGGCATCTCTGGGGCATAATACAAGTTCATTAACCTGATCGGCGATTACCTGTGTTGACATGAGTACGTCATTTTTTCCAAAGCTTTTTTCTATTTCCCTTAAGGCAAAGACAAGTCTGTCAATTGATTCTTTCGTGTCGGAACCGCTGATAACTCCCATAATGACATACCCTTCAGCAAGCTCCATTTGAACACCGTATTTTTCCTTCAAAAGACGATAGACCTCAAATCCGGTTAATCCAATTCCATTCACCCGGATGACTAACTTCGTCCAGTCATAGCTTTGATGAAACTGGTCTTTTACATAATCAGCTTTCAATACTTCATAGCGAGAGCCTGATTCAATTGCTTTTATCGCTTCTTCCACGACTGTCTTTAATTCACGATAACGCTGTTTTCCATGCAATACCAACTCTCTTCTGGCGACATCCAGTGAACTCATCAGCAGGTAATTTGCACTCGTGGTCTGCAGCATATTCAAAACCTTTTGTATCATTTTTGCTGGTATTCTGTCTTGATTGATTAGAAGCAAGGAGCTCTGCGTTAACGAGCCACCAGTCTTGTGCATGCTTACCGTTACTGCATCTGCACCAGCCGACATCGGATCTGTCATTTCATCTGGCATAAAGCCAAGATGTGCTCCATGTGCTCCATCAACAATGACCGTTACATTTTTTTCATGGGCAATACGGCAAATTTCCGTCAGATCATTCATTGTCCCAAAGTATGTCGGATAGGTGACAAGCAATGCCTTCGTTTCAGGATGCTCCTCTAGTGTTCTTTTAACGTTCGCAACAGAAACATTATGAGAAATACCAAAATGGTAGTCTATTTCTGGTTGAATAAATACCGGTCTAGCACCGCTAAGGACAATCCCCTCCATGACGGACTTATGGGCGTTCCTTGGTACAAGCAACGTATCTTCCGGTTTGCAGACAGCCATCATCATCGCAAGGATGCCAATCGTTGTTCCGTTAACGAGAAAGTATGCATGGTCCGCTCCAAAAGCTTTCGCTGCAAGCTCTTGTGCTTCCTTGATTACGGTTTGCGGATGGCTTAAGAGATCAAGCTCTTTCATGGAATTCACATCCATTCGCATCGCCATATCACCAAGAACTTCTTTCAATGGATCTAGTTGTGCGCCCATTTTATGCCCCGGAACATCAAACGGTGTAACATCCTGCTTTGCATAGTGGACCAAAGCTTCGAACAATGGCATTTTTCCCTGGTCTTCCAATGGATTGCTTTTGACAGGAACATTTTTTACACCGTGAATCATTGGCCGACTCCAGCAAATTCATAGGTTGCCAAAAACGCTTTAATATTCTCTGCCTTATCTGTTCTTTCCCATGGCACATCAATGTCACTTCTGCCAAAATGGCCATAGGCTGCTACTTGTTTAAATTGCGGTTTGCGCAAGTCTAGCATATCGATGATGCCTGCTGGTGATAAATCAAAAATCTGCCTTATTGCTGTCAGCAACTGCTCATGAGATACATTTTCGGTTCCAAATGTCTCAATAGCAATGCTGATAGGCTCACTTATACCAATGGCATACGACAACTGGATTTCACATTTTTTTGCCAGTCCCGCTGCAACGATATTTTTCGCCACATATCTGGCAGCATATGCTGCGGAACGGTCAACTTTTGTACAATCCTTACCTGAAAATGCACCGCCGCCATGACGGGCAGCTCCGCCATACGTATCCACTATGATTTTACGTCCAGTCAGGCCGGCATCACCGTGGGGACCACCAACAACAAATCGTCCTGTTGGGTTAATCAAAATCCGAAATGTTTTATTTAAATGAAACTCACCTGCAGTTTCTTTAATGATATGTTCAATTACATACGCTTCAAATGCCTCTTTATCATAATCCCCATCATGCTGGATTGACATTAAGATTGTGTCAATTTCGGGTTTCTCGGGATTTGTATAATCAATCGTTACTTGTGACTTCATATCAGGCCGTGCCCATTTAAATTCTCCGCTTTTCCTTAATTGCGAAGCCTTTTTTACAAGCGAATGTGCCATTTCAATTGGCAAAGCCATCAAATTGGCTGTTTCATCTGTTGCATATCCAAACATAATCCCTTGATCGCCGGCACCAATTGCCTTCGTATCGCTTGATGAATTAACTCCCATTGCTATATCAGAGGATTGCGTGTGTACAAGCACCTGTACATTGCACGTGCGCCCATCTATCCCAAGTCTGTCATCGGTATAACCGATTTCCACCAAGGTGTCCCTTGCGATTTTTTCAATATCTAAAATGGCTTCAGTAGTGATTTCTCCGCCTACTATCACCGTATTTGTAGTTGTAAACACTTCACAGGCTACCCTTGAGAACGGATCCTGTTCCAGTGCTGCATCCAGTACAGCATCAGAAATCTGATCTGCAATTTTATCTGGATGCCCTTCAGATACCGATTCGGAAGTGAATAAAATCTTCTCCGCCAATATAAATACCTCCTAAAAATTTCCTGTTTCAGGCACAAAAAAAGCTCTCCCACAACCTAAGGAAAGCTTCGATTAATATCAGCTGCTTATCCTCTTATTGTTCACAGAACAGAAAAGCTCTGCGCTCAGGTTGGGCCCCATATCCAAATCATTGATTTGGACTGGTTTGCCACCGCTTCTTCGACCCCTCGTCTCAACGGCTATTAATAAGATAGACTTTATTCATGCTGAGAATAATACTAATCGATTACCATACACATGTCAATTCATTTTTTTATTAAAGAGGTTGTTCGGGCGGTACCCACTAGAAAACTGCCATAATATAAGGGATATGCCATAGTAAACAATTTTAAGCCATAGTTCACGATTATCGCAGCACAAGACTTCAGCCACCCCAAAGTAAATCATCCCCCTCTCAGCCAAAAATTATAGACAAATCCATTACATCAGCCTTCCCAATTTCTGTGCGCTTTTCCCAATTTCTGTGCGCTTGTCATAATTTGGTCTTTGATCAATGTCACCGGTTTTGGCCATCCGATTCATATACATTTGATTCAATTTCAAGTACTTGATCACCAGCCGTTCGATCTGGAAAGATATGAATGGATGTGCAAATCATATATACAGGACCACCTATGGCACCAGCATCGAATGAGCGCGGCTGGAAAGACACTATTCAGGCTCCTTCAGGCCAAGTGACAAGAATCATCGCCAAATTAGCACCATTCCAAGGAGATTATGTATGGCACTGTCACATTCTTAGCATGAGGACTATGATATGATGCGGCCGTTTACCGTAACGAATGAAGATGAGGAAGGCAACTAAGACATACGCCCAGAGGCTTGGCGTATGCCAAGTTTTCTAAGGAGTCATTTTTCTTTTACTTTTAAAATAAACTAGTTTTCCTCCTAGATAGGTGGTGCTTTTTCTAAGGCAATAAGTACAGAAGTACACAGAAATAATGTGCCGTCGTGCCGGCCAAAACAAAAATATGCCAGACCAGGTGATGATATTTGAACCCCCGCCACACATAAAACACAGCACCAACTGTATAAAAAAGCCCACCGATAACAAGCAGGATAACGCCGTTGCTATGTAAATTTTCAACAATTTGATTCCAGCCGACCACAACGAGCCAACCCATTAATACATAAAGCAGTGTGGAGGTAAACATATATTTTTTTACAAAGAAGGCTTTAAAGATAACTCCCCCGATGGCAAGGCACCAAATAATCCCAAACATGACCCATCCAAGCGTTCCCTGGATAATATGAAAAGTGAACGGTGTATAGGTACCTGCTATAAATAAATAGATGGACGAATGGTCAAAAATCTCAAACAGATCTTTTGCCTTTCCCGGAAGCAACGCATGTACCATCGTAGAGGATACATATAAAATTAACATCGTTGTACCAAAAATCGTAAAGCTCACGACATGCCATACCGTGCCATGCATGGATGAAGCTATAATCAGCACGACTAGACCCAAAAGACTTAAAATCGCTCCAATACCGTGAGTAACTGCATTTGCAATCTCCTCACCCTTGGAAAAAATGTGTGTATCAGCCAAAAAAATCATCTACTTTCTGAACGTCTGTAGCACTTATTATAACAGGATTAGAGAATCCCTTGAAGTTGAACGATAAATTGAAGGTTCTTTTCTAAATACCTCATCACATCTTTTCTGATAACATGACACTTTACGTTAATAACTATCTAAATAGTCTATTTCTTAACAATATTTTACAAATAATTAACACAATATTAATAACGTTAAATTATACTTGCAAAGTAACTGCTTTTATAACTGATAACGAAGGGGAGAAAAAAGAATGAACAAAAGAGTTTTGTATTTTATTGCTATGACCATGCTTGTTGTTCTGCTGGCAGCATGTGGAGATTCGGAATCGGATGATGCATCTGCAACAGATAACGATGCCGACGAAAGTACAACTGGTGAAGAGGAAAATGCAGAAGAAGATGCAGGTACGGAAATTGAAAAGCTTTCTATTGGCTTTGTACCATCAAGAGATCCGGATGAAATTGTAACCGCAACAGAACCTTTGAAGGAATTACTGACAGATGAATTAGCAACATTAGGATATAACGTCAATGAAGTTGATATTACAGTCGGAACAAATTACGAAGCTGTTGGGGAAGCACTGTCAGCAGGCACGACAGATATCGGATTGATCCCTGGGGGCACCTATGTCTTGTATGACGATGGTGCAGAAGTAATTCTTACATCTACAAGAGCAGGCTTGAACAATGACTCAGATGACGCTAAAGATTGGAACGACAACAAGCCAACAGAACCGACAGATGAACAAACAACTTCGTACCGTGCGCTGCTCATCGCCGGTCCTTCCGAAAAAGGACAGGAATTGGCTGAAAAAGTGAATAATGGCGAAGAACTGACATTTGATGATGTAAACAGTGCATCATGGAGTGTCATGTCATCTTCCTCCCCTGCCGGATATATCTATCCAGCACTATGGCTGAAGGATCACTTTGATCAAACCATCACTGACCTTGATAATGTTGTACAGGCAGATTCCTATGGTAGCTCTTTTGCCAGATTGGCAGCTGGTCAGATTGATGTACTTGTTACATACGCAGATGCACGAAGGGATCATGTTGATACATGGACAGATGATTACGGTCGAAGTGAATCAATTTGGGATGAAACTAATGTGATTGGTGTAACACCTGCTATCTATAATGATACAATCAGTGTCAGCAAAAACTCAGCTATTATGGATGATGATTTAAAAGCTGCATTGCAGGAAGCATTTATTAATATTGCGGAGACAGATGAAGGAAAAGAAGTAATCGCAATCTATAACCACGAGGGATATATGGAAGCTGAAGATTCCGATTATGATAATGAGCGCGCTGCCCAGCAGCTTGTCCAGGATCTTGGTTCTGAATAACTGCTTAGGCTGATGACCAAAACATGAGAACATTCCTGGTGGATGTTCTCTTTTTTCTTAGAAGGCTTAGCTATTCGCCCAGAATTGGGGTTAACACCATTATTGCATTTTTAAGCTGTTTAAAAGGAATGGAGAATTGCCATGATAGAATTTATAGATGTCGAAAAGAAATATCCAAACGGTGTACAAGCATTACATAGCATCAATCTCAAAATTGACCAGGGAGAATATGTAGCAGTGATCGGTTTATCCGGAGCGGGAAAATCGACGTTAATACGCTGCATCAATCGCATGCATGATATTACAGGTGGAAAGCTGATCGTCAATGGCACAGAAGTGGCTACATTGAAAGGAAAAGAAATCCGCAGCTTCCGGAGAGGGATAGGAATGATTTTCCAATCGTTCAATCTTGTAACACGCACAACAGTTATAAAGAATGTCCTCGTAGTAAATGTGCCTGAAATGCCGCTATGGAGAAAGATTTTTGGGATCTTTTCCAGGCAGGACAAGCTGGCTGCTTTATCGGCATTGGATCAGGTAGGAATTTTAGACAAAGCATTTTCACGTGTCGACCAGCTTTCCGGAGGGCAGCAGCAACGTGTCGCATTAGCCCGGACAATTGCCCAGAATCCCGCCATCATTCTTGCCGATGAACCTGTCGCCTCCCTCGATCCTGTAACGGCCAAACAGGTAATGGATGACTTCAAGAAAATCAATCAGGAAATGAATATTTCTGTGATCATGAACATCCACCATGTCGAGCTTGCGTTGGAATATGCTGACCGGATCATAGGGATTTACGACGGTGAAATCATTTTTGATGGGAAATCATCGGAAGTAACCGACCCTGTTTTGGATAAAATATACGGGAAAAATCGGACCGAATTGACAGAGGAAGTGACTGAATATGTACGATAAAATTTTTCTGCCTAAAAAAATAACGTTGCCAAATGGAAAAATAGTGTCGGAGAAAAGAACGCGCATACCCTTCGTAATTGCTCTCATACTTATTTCAGTGATCGTATCGATTGAAATTACAGGATTCGATATGGAACTTCTTATGGACCGGTGGGATGAATTCTTTGTGATTATCGGCCAGATGACCCCCCCTACGTGGGAGTATTTACCCCATCTTTGGGGTCCATTATTGGATACAATCAAAATGTCTCTGCTCGGCTCTTTATTGGGTGCGATAGCAGCAGTACCTGCAGCAGTGCTGGCATCATCAAACATTACGAGGAACAAGCTGATTGCAGGCATCTCCAAATTTTTGCTAAGTATATTGCGGACACTGCCTACACTGGTTTCTGCTCTGATTGCAACATTTATCTTTGGTTTAGGGACATTGGCAGGTACGGTTGCCATCTTCCTGTTCACCTTGGCATACGTAGGAAAGCTATTATATGAACAAATTGAAAATGTGAATATGGGTGCGTTTGAAGCAATAGAGTCGATGGGACTGACGAAAATCCAAGCCTTTCGATATGCGATCGTCCCTCAGATTCTGCCTAATTACCTTTCTACTTCCTTATTCTGTTTTGAAGGAAATGTTCGATATGCCGCTATCCTCGGCTATGTTGGTGCTGGTGGCGTCGGACTTCTGTTAAATGAAGGCATTGGCTGGCGCAACTATCCAAATGTCGGGATGATTCTGCTTATGCTGATCATTACGGTTTTTATTATCGAGAACATAAGCGAGCATTTCAGAAAAAAACTGAATTAGGGGAGGTCATAAGTGATGACTGCTGTGGAAAAACGATTGCTTGAAGAACCGAAAAACCTGAACTATATACTTACTGTTTCAATTATTTTGTGCATCCTGTTTATCTGGTCAGCAACCACGATTGATTTGGAAAAAATGGACAGCAGTGGCCTGATGATCGCTTCCAATATCATTCTCGGAATTCTGAATCCTGATCTGAATCTTTTGTTTGATATGACCCAAAGTGGTGTTGCCTATCTATTGATCGAAACAATCGCAATTGCATTTTTAGGAACAATTATCGGGTCCCTTCTGGCGGTCCCGCTTGCCTTCTTGTCGGCATCCAATATCGTGCCTGTGCCAATTGCATATATGACAAAGATACTTTTGATAGCCATACGTACCGTTCCCGCGATTGTCTACGGCCTAATGTTCATCCGTGTCACAGGTACAGGCCCATTCGCTGGTGTCCTGACAATGTCATTGACTTCGATTGGGATGCTTTCCAAGCTTTATGTGGATGCTATTGAAGATTTGGATATCAGTGTGCTTGAATCAATGAGCTCTATTGGTTGTACGACCTTCGAGAAAATCAGATATGGTATTGTTCCACAATTATTTGCCATGTTTCTGTCAATCATGATTTACCGTTTTGACATGAACCTGCGGGATGCCGCTGTTCTTGGACTCGTTGGCGCCGGCGGAATTGGCGCACCGTTGATTTTCGCCATGAATTCCTATCGCTGGCAGGAAGTCGGCTCTATTTTGATTGGACTTGTTATACTAATTCTTATCGTTGATGTTGTTTCCAACAAATTAAGAACGAGATTGGTAAGAGGCTGATGGTGCCTGTCACTCCCCGAAATATGTCGATGTTTGTCGAAAGAATCTACTGACCAACAATGAATCTATCGACAAAAATTGACAAAAACCGGGGAGTGACAGGCACCTAATTGGCGATGATCCATATGAGGATGAAGCTGGTTATGATCGTCAGGTTGGATACAGTGCCCACAAATCGTTTATCATATTCAAATTCAACTGCATATGGCAGAATTGACATCGAAGTCGGCAATAGCAGCCCGATCAGTACCGTATATTTGAACATATCATCGTATGGCAGCAGGATAACCAGCGCTACACCTACAATGATCCCCGGTATATATTTTACTGCCATGTATTTGAAAATAAGGTTTATGTACCTTCTATCAAACTTGAAGTTCAAATAAATACCAAGCAACAGCAACGATAATGGCATATTTGCAAGCGAGATGATATCAGCTGTTCCGATGATAACGGATGGCAGTTTAAAGTCCACTAAATTCAGGAGCAGTACAACCATGTAGGTCATCAGAGGAATCGATCGGATCATCTTTCCCAACATCGTTTTTATATCCAAGCGAACGTCTTCCCCTGCATAATAACTGCCTATAAAATAGCAAACTCCAAATACGATAAATGAATTACCGACATCAAACATCCCGAAATGCTGTACCCCTTCCCTTCCCCAGATACCTTCCACCAGTGGATAGGCAAAGAGACCAATATTGAACCCCGGTACCATCATTGCCAGCATCCCTTTTATATTCCTTGTCTGTTTCCTGAATACGAGAATCCCTAAAAACGCTGCAAACAATCCATAAGCAAACCCAATCAGGATCAGTACAAATAAAGAATATTCGATTGTTATATCATTAAATGTCACGAGAATGAGTGCAGGGAGTGTAATATTAAAAATAATTCTTGACAGACCTTCTCCATCTGTTTCTTTAATAATCGTCGACTTCTTCAAGATATAGCCTAATGCAATAATGATAATTGAATATATAAACTGTTCATTAAAACTGGACAATGCTGATGCTCCTGTCTAAGAATCATTAGATTTTAGAAATTTAAAAATAGATGCTTACACATCGTATCATATTCATATCTCAAACCTATAGAAAAAAGCTACATATTGTCGCCAATAAAACCAACCGACATGTAGAAATGTTACCATTCTGCCCGGACCTTTTCAGTCAGTTACCATGAACCAAAGAGGAACAATTACCGGTACCCAACTCTCAATTTTTTTGCCCCTATTCGTTGAAAATCTCCTAGTCCTCGATTGCACTCCCCTCAATCCATAATTAGCCAATCTATCAATCCGCTGCCAAAAAAATCAGAAAATATATTGACATAAAACTAACCACCGGTTATATTATAACCAGTGGTTAGTTTTGATAGATCCGAATAAATTCATTGCTGAAAGGAGTGAGTGGAAAGTTGAAAACAAAGCGTTCCGAGGAAACGAAAAAGTTAGTGCTCAAGGCAGCAGAAAAACTTTTTTCCAAAAAAGGATATGATGCGGTTTCTATAAGAGAGATTGCTAAGGAAGCCAATTGCTCCCATACGACTATGTATGTTTATTTCAAAGATAAGGAAGAATTGCTGCACCAATTATCAATGCCTGCCCTGCTGCAGTTACGGGGAAACATGATACAGATTACCGAATCAGGGTCTGACAGCCCAGAGGACAGACTTAAAAAGATCAGCAACGAGTTTATCCAATTTTGTTTACGGAATAAAAATGTCTTCTCCATTTTTATTAACGCGAAGTCAACACGATTAGATGAACTCAATCCAGACATGGAAATCAACAAAGTCCGGCTGGAAATTTTTGCATTAATGAAACAGATGCTGGGAGAAAGCCTTTCTATACCGGACAACACTGAACAACTGATGGCTTTTTCCCGCATATACTTCTACAACCTATATGGCATATTGAACACCTATTCCTACCAGCATGAACCTACCGAGGTTTTAATTGAGCGAATAACGCCAACCTTTACTCTAGCATTTGACATTCTCATCATGGGCTTTAAAGAAAAATTAAAAGAAGGAGAGGAAAACGAATGAAAATCAGAAAAATCTCCGAGCATATTTGGAGTTTGAAAAGCTGGATGCTGATATCTGTAAATGTATGGGTTGTTAAAGATAAGGATGGGGGTTACACGCTTGTCGATGCGGGGATGCCATTTATGGCTAAAGGAATTTTAAAATTTTTCGCGCAGCGGGAGATCGGTCCCCTGAAGCGCATTCTCCTTACACATGGACATTCTGATCATGTTGGGGCTTTACAAGGCATCTTGAAAGAAAAGAATGTTCCTGTGTACGCACATGGGATTGAAATACCATATATGGAAGGTGATCAGCTCTATCCAAGAAGAAAAAAGCATGAGAAAAATGTTCCAAAGGGGCTCGTGAAACCATTGGAAACAGATGAATATGGCCATTTACAAACAGTTTGCGGGCTCACTCCATATTTCACACCCGGGCATTCGCCTGGCCATGTCGCCTACTTTCACGAAGAGGATCGAGTGTTGTTGGGAGGTGACCTTTTTACGAGCAAGAAAGGGAGACTTCACAAGCCTATGCCCATGTTTACTGGAGATATGAAGGACGCTGTTAAGAGCGGCATGATTATCCAGAAACTGAATCCGAAGACATTGGAGGTTTGTCATGGCAGCACCGTTTATGACCCCGCACAGCAATTGGATGTGTATGTTAACAAAATGGAAAAAGAACTGCATGAGAAGATTAGCTAGGTTACTAGTAAAGCGTGGATATACTTACCGCAAAAAAGAAGGGATTTGATTCGGAATGATCTTGGTATATGCTTTCTTGTTTTTAATGGAGGTTGCATCCCTTGCAGCCTTTGCATACTGGGGATTTGGCATGGGCAAAAGCAGACTTGCAGGCTTTCTGTTCGGAATTGGCACCCCATTACTTGCTGCGCTATTTTGGGGTGCGTTCATTTCCCCAAACGCTCCGCATCGACTCGAAGTGCCAATCAGAACGATTATAAAAATTGCTCTATTTGCGCTGGCAGCCGCCGCACTATACAGCGGCATGACCATGCGAAAAAGCTTATAGTGGGCAGTGACAGCCATTTAAAGATTATAAATATATAAAGCTAGTGCCAGCAACGATATTCCGATTGTTATTATGTAGATCCATGTGAGCCGAGTGACATTCCTTTTGGATGACTTGTCATAATCCTCGTCACTCTTCCCGGCTTCCCTCCAGGTTAAAATACCACCAATAATACATAATATAATTACAAGAATTATTGAAACCATCATAAAAATCACCCTCTTCCTTTATAACCCAAATATAAATAAAAAACAAATGCAGTGCCTGTCACTCCCCGGTTTTTGTCATTATTTGTCGAAAAATAACAAGAACATATCCGTTGTTTATTGTCCATTATTTTTTAAAGTGATATAATTTCTGCATTGCACTGTTAATTTGATAAATAGGATTCAAATAACAAATCGGAAGCAATGGAAGGCGGATTGTGATGAAACTAACAAACGAAGAATTAAATATCTTAGCAATACTGGACGAAAGTCATGGCTTATCCACTGAATCCATTGCGATGCAGTTGGATATGAAGAAAGATGACGTACAGAAGCTTATTAAGAAAATGGAAGATGAAAATATCATTGTAAGCTATCCTACACTCATCGACTGGAACAAAATTGAAGGGAAAGAAACAATCGTAGCAATGATTGATGTAAAAGTAACGCCACAGCGCAATGTTGGCTTTGATGAAGTGGCGGAACAGATTTACCGTTACCCGGAAGTTACCTCACTGTATCTAATGTCCGGTACATATGATTTATCAGTGACCATTGAGGGAAAAACAATGAAAGAAATTGCGTTGTTTGTGTCCAATAAACTGGCAACGATCGAATACGTGGTATCCACAACAACTCACTTTAAATTAAAAAAATATAAGCATGATGGCGTCATTATTGAAGGGAACAATGACAAAGACCGCAGAATGGTGATATCCCCATGAATATGAACTACCAAAATTATCTTTCCAAAACAGCAAACGACCTTGAACCATCCGGAATACGAAAGTTTTTCGATTTGGCTGCAAGCATGGAAGGCGTGATTTCCCTTGGAGTCGGAGAACCGGATTTTATTACCCCGTGGAATATTCGTGAAGTTGCCATCGAAGCATTACAGGATGGCTATACGTCATATACCGCCAATGCAGGATTACTTGAGCTGCGCGAGGAAATCACTTCCTACCTGAAAAGAAAATTCCATGTTAACTATCGTGCTGAAGATCAGGTGATTGTTACAGTCGGCGCCAGTCAATCACTGGATTTGGCATTTCGCGCAATATTGAACCCTGGAGATGAGGTACTGGTCATTGAACCGGCTTTTGTTTCCTACGCTTCACTTGTAACATTGGCAGGTGGCGTACCAGTACGTATTGCCACCAAAGAAGAAAATGGATTTAAAGTTACACCTGAGCAAATGGAAGCAGCCATCACCGATAAGACAAAAGCAATTTTGCTCTGTTCACCTAATAACCCGACAGGCACATGCTTAAATAAGGAGGAGCTGAATGAAATTGCACGCGTTGTAAAAGAACATGATTTGCTCGTCGTTTCAGATGAGATTTACGCGGAGCTCGCCTATGATCAGGAATATACGAGCTTTGCATCACTGCCAGGAATGTATGAAAGGACCATATTGATAAACGGCTTCTCCAAGGGATTTGCAATGACAGGCTGGCGTCTAGGATTTTTAGCAGCTCCAAGTGAGATCATTAGTGCCATGGTCAAAATATATCAATATACAACGATGTGTGCACCATATATGCTCCAGATCGGTGCAATCGAAGCACTGCGCAATAGCTCTGACCAAGTCGAAAAAATGAAACTAAATTACTGGAGAAGAAGAAATTTCACAGTTCAGTCACTCAATAGAATCGGTTTGGAATGTCATACACCAGGTGGAGCATTTTATGTTTTTCCGTCGATTAAAAAAACCGGCCTTACTTCCGAACAGTTCGCTTCAGAACTGCTGCAACAGGAAAAAGTGGCAGTCGTACCGGGCAATGCATTCGGAGAATCAGGCGAAGGTTATATAAGGTGTTCTTATGCTACATCCATTGAGCAATTACAGGAAGCAATGAATCGAATCGAACGGTTCTTAAAGACAATTGAAACGAAGCAAAACCAAAAATTAGAAAAAGCCAAATAAGTGACAGGCACTATGGTGCCTGTCACTTCCCGGTTTTTGTCGGAATGAGTCGAACAATTTAATACCAGCCTAGTCAACAATAATCTTTCCAACCGCTCCTTTTTCCACGTGGTTAAACTGATGGGTTACAAATTTGTACTGCCCTGCTTCTTTCAGTGTGAATTCCACAACTGCCCCGCCGCTTGCCGGCAATCCTACAGTCTGCATTCCTTTTTGGCGGTTGTATGGATGCCCGTCAATATAGACATCATCAATAACTGTACCGATCACATGAAAACTTGAGAACTCATTAGGACCCATGTTCGCGAGATAGAACCGGACTTTTTCTCCTGCCTTTACCTTAAGCGGCTGATTTATTAATGCCCCAACAGTTCCATCTGTGTTCGGCTGATCTTCTCCAGGGAGTGCTTTTGATGAAAACACCACCTGAGAAGGTACGCCATTCGTCATATCATTCAAATCATTATATTGATACCATTCATTTTGGATAAGGACAAATTCCCGATCAATCTCATCGTCAGTTGGATAACCATCAGCAGGTTTGACAATGATCACCCCATGCATTCCATTTGCAATATGGGATAATACCGGGGCAGTGCCACAGTGGTACATAAACACTCCAGGGCTGCTTGCTTTATAAACAAAAGTTCCCTCTTCATTTGGTGCTACATCTGCAAAACCGGTGTCAGGTGCCGTATGGACAGCGTGGAAATCCATACTGTGCGGAATTGCCGGATCCAGATTATCGAGTGTGAAATGAATGGTGTCTCCTTCATTGACAACAACTACCGGCCCCGGTGCCTCACCATTAAATGTCCATGCTTTGTAGATGTAATCCTTGGCAATTTCAATGTCAGTAATTTGGGATGTCATCTTTACGTAAACATCTTCCCCATCCCGCTCAATTTCTGGAGCAACCGGAGCTTGATTTAATTCCTCATGCGGCTTAATGACAGCGATTCCATTCTCTTCCGCACTTACTGAATCATGTTCCTGCACCGTATTATCATTGCAGGCATAAAGGATAAATGAGCTTAAAAGCAGACCCGTGGCTAAACCGACAGTACTTTTACTTAATTTCATGATCCTCACCTCTTAAAGTTTAGATAAGAAACATGATTCAGCTTCAATCTCCCTCGCTGGATTATCTCTTATCTTTAATTCAAGTATAGGTTAATCCGAACTAGAGGCACGTGATTTTAATCACTGCTTTCAGCTCAATTATGTATAATTTATGTACATTTCGACTCATTTTTTCCATTATTATTCGTAAAATTCTTCCTCTGTAAAAACGAACGTTCTGCTTGCAAGCATCGTGCGAATCTTCATTTCACCATATCGCTTTTTTTTACAATCTTTAATGAAATTAATGACATTAATCGCTTCCAATTCATAATAGATGCGGTGATTGAGCTTCTTTTGCAGAAAATCGCAATTAAAATCATGAATCCAGTTTTCAACGATATGCTGCGGGATACCCGTAATCTGGCTCAATCCGTTCAAACTGACTAAATGCACTATTCTCACCGTCACTCTCGATTTGCACACCTAATACGTAGTGTAAAGTGTTTCCATATACATTAGGGTAAAAGATATTATCGGAGGAGATGTGAAATAAAGATGTAAAAAGTAAGTAATTGATTCTAAAACGGATGCATAAAAGTACGGACAGCGCTTATTTTTTTGCGCGATACGAGTTTCAATTGCTTATGACAGCAGTTTTCGGGAGGAAGATATGGAGGTGGGTAGTCGCTGAAGCTGGATGAACAATAGCGGAGGTGATTGTTCAGAAAATCTACGCTAACAAAGAATTGGAAGGCGCATGGTTTTCGCGCTCGGAATATCCATTGCTCATTCACGTTTTTCCAGGAACAGGAGCTGGACGCGACTGTTTATGTGTAAACGTTAATTCTGCCAAAATTGATACTTCTTATTTTTTTAGAAAACTCGGTTGACACCACACCCTCTACTGACAGGATAAATTGCAACTATGCAGGCAGCTAAGTTAAACACTTTTCTAATCCGAACAAAAGCGCAAGCGCCCGTTTAGGGACGTGCGGACTGGACTGAGGCGTAGGAGATAAAGGAAACACGACGAACGGAGAGAGTCGATGTTGACTTATCGTACAGAGGCGAAGGAAGTCTCGGTAGTCCCTGGGCGCTGGAGCTGGACGTGGCCGTTTATGTGTAAGAATTAATTGCTGCCAAAATTTTATACTTTCCTATCCTCTTAAAAAAACCATGGGGTGCTCTTCAGCCGAAATAGCTGAAAAACACCCCATGGTCTAATTACTCTAAAACAGTTATACTCACCGTCCTTCTGCCCCAGCTGTATGCTTCTGCCTTTGTCGGAAGATGGACATCTATCTTATTTCCTTTAATCGCCCCGCCAGTGTCACCAGCTACAGCATACCCATAGCCTTCAACATAAACATTTGTTCCAAGGGGAATAACGTTTGGATCGACGGCAACCACTTTTGCATACGGATCGTTATTCAGGTTTATCCCTGTTGCCGTAATACCAGAGCATCCAGTACATCCTGCGGTATAGGCAGTTGCTTCAACAGAAAATGTATTCCCTTTTGGTTGCACATCTTGTGACGCCTGTTCTTGTGACTCTGCTTTCTCCTCAGCCTCAACATTCTGTGTATTAGCCACAGTTTCCTCCGCTACAGACTCACTTTCTTCCGTATTCATGGATGTAGTTTCTACCTCTTCTGTTTCCAGGACCAAGTCTTCCGTATTATCATTTTGTTCATCCACTTTCATTGCTTGCTGGTCAGCTTCAGGGTCACTAACGATCAATTGCTGTCCGATGATAATCAAGTCTGAACTCAGATCATTCCATTCTTTCAGTTCCTCGACTGATATTTCATCCCCATGAACACTGCTGATATGACTAAGGGTGTCCCCCTCCTGTACGATGTAATATTCCGGTTCTATTTCTTCAATGTCCAATACCTGCTTTGGAAGAATCAACGAAGAATTCAGATCATTTATTTCCATTAACAATTCCACAGATGTATTATTGGTATTTGCTATTTCCCAAAGGTTATCTCCCTTTTGCACTTCGTATTCAGCTGCCGATACAGACGTTACAGCAAAACTTAAAATGATTAACCCTATCAATGCGGCTACTAATTTTTTCATTATGTAGTCCCCCTTTTATTATTGACAAGCTTAATGTTAGCACAGCAAAAATCATTTGTGGTTACAGCTCGTTTAAGGTAATATTACAAATTGTATGAGTATATTAAAAATTGAATATATTTAATGTTGCAGGTTCTATCTGCCTGTCCTCCTACATAAAATGGACAGGGAATTCTTGTCCTGTTTTGTGTACCAAAATAAAAGGGTCTGTTTAAACATTGTCCCCATTTCCGGAACGCAGAATTGAAGTTTCAGACAATAGCCATAGTAACCTCGGCGTTTTATTTTTATTTCTTGCCCATAACAAGGAACCAAGCCTTTCTCTTCTGAATTAAAAATATGACAAACCTCTAATTTCCCCCTATACCCGGGATTCTTTGAATTCGTTTAAACCACCAGCGGTAAATAATAAGCACCAGGAGAATGAATCCGGCATATATAGAGATACCAAAAATAAAGGCATGTGTTGAAGTGAACAGCTGATTTCCCAAATAGGCATACACAATCATTCCGGGTATTTGGCCGATTACTGTGGCAGCTGCATACACTTTAAACTGCATCGTACTCAAACCCGAATAAATATTGACAACAGGCGGAGGTACGACAGGAATCAATCTACTGAACAAAACAGCTACAAATGCGTTTTGGCTAATCGTATAGTCAAACTTTTTTATTTTCGAGAATTTTGCTATATAGGTTTGAAATTGTTGCACAAAAAAATATCGCGCGAAAATGAAAAAAATGACAGCAGCCCCCGCCGATCCAGTCAAATTAATCACTGTCCCGAGCAATATCCCATACTTCACTCCCATCAATCCAGCAAACACTGAAAAAGGAATGACAGGAATCACACCAAAAAATACAGAGAGAAAAAACATGAAAGGAAGCTGCGAGATGTCACTCTGGTCCAACCAATCCATTAACGGCTCCCGATACAAAAAAGCCATATATATCATTATTAAATAAATGATTCCAATAAAGATTCCTTTTTTCATAAATGATCTCCTAATATAAACACAACTTTATCAATTAGTGTTTCCAAAAGAAAAAAATAGACGACAATTTCATATACAAAAATCATCACATTCCCTTTTTCGGTCGAGTTGGACATCCCAGAATTATTCTTTTGAAATCCTTCTAATTAAAGCAAAATTCTCCGCATCTCCTCAATTCCAGTCTGTCAAAATAAGACGCGTTTTCTTCCAACCTGAAAAATATTGCTTCGCACAATAGTATGTCACCCAAAAATAAATTTTAGTTGACAATATAAACGCATCTATTCTATAATCCAAACAGTAAGAAAATTACATACTAAGCATTTCCTTCACCAACGTAAAAAAATGAGGAGCTGAATCAATCAATGAATAAAAAAAGCAAAAGACTTAGAGTTATTCTTAACTGTTCCATCTTTGCTGCAATCACAGCAATTTTGGCTCAGGTTGAAATTCCATTGCCACTTATCCCCATAAGCGGCCAGACGTTAGCTGTAGGTATTGCCGCTACGGTGCTGGGCAGCCGACAAGGTGCCCTGGCAATGACCTGTTATGCTGCCATCGGTGCAGTGGGGCTGCCTGTTTTTGCAGGCTTCAGTGGTGGTCCACAAGTGCTTGTAGGACCTTCTGGCGGATATATTTTCGGGTTCATTGCGGCAGCATACTTCACCGGCCTGATTTTGGAAAAAACAAAGTTCACAATCTCAATGGCTTTTCTTGCAAATATTGCAGGGATGATCATTACATTAATCTTCGGTACCATCCAGCTTAAATATGTATTGGATTTAGGATGGAATGCGGCAATTGCAGCTGGAGTATATCCATTTATTGTCGTCGGATTAATTAAAGCCTACTTGGCAAGCTGGATCGGGATTACCGTCAGACAACGATTGATACAGGCAAAACTGGTGACAGATACAAAGAAAAAAATTGCCTGATTTCTAAAGGTAAAATAAAAAAGGCAATACGATGATAACAGCGTGCGGCCGTTGCAATATCACAGCGTCTGAAATAAGCATATACCCTATAAATACAGGTATCGATGCCTATGCTGTCAGTTGAATGATTATATTATTGCAGATAGGAAAGTTCCTTCTTTTCCTATCTGCAAAACAGGTTAACCCTTCTGCATGGTCACCCTGATTTCCCTTAAACTTTTGGTATAAACGTTTTACAATCAGTTTCTTCACTATTGGATGCTTGTTTTCCCTTATGGCTGACTACATAAATCGCTTTTGCATGACATTTGTTTCCAGGTCCCCAGTATTCACAGTTATTGACTTCACAAAGTACATCTTGAGCCATGAATCACACCTCCTCATATGTTATCTTGAACAAACTTCGCAAGGTTGATACTTGGATATTTTCTTTGTCAGCCTTTTAGGTTAGCGAACAAAAATGAAATCAGCTTTTAACGGCCTTGTAAATACCGATAATCAGCACGACTAACCCAACGAGGAAAAATACAGGAAACAGCAAACCAAGCACCGCTACACCAGCAAACCCATCAGCTACATATATTGCATATATAATAGCGATGATAAACGAAGAAAGAGGGGCTATTGCTATCATCGTCGTAACACCCCAAATAATATATTTCCATTTTTCTTGTCTGTCTTTACTTCCTATGAAAGCAAGTATTATTATAACTGCCAACAAAATTGCTGCAATTCCTATTGCGATTTAAGACGCCTCCTTTGGTTTCCTAAAAAGGGGCAATGGTAATATGAAGATGTTTTGTCCCCTTCCCTTTTCAGTCTCTTTTTGTTTTCTTTCTTTCAATTTCCCAATGCTGCTTGAAACAGTCGGGTCTTCTCCTTTAACAGAATCGGACATTTATGGCATAATCCCACCTGTAACACGTTAGATAATCGAGATTTTTGAGGCAAGAATATCATCGCCTTTATATGAGGATATGACCTGTATGTAACTAATTCGATATAAGGTTCCATTATACCTGCTACCCAAATTTCCTTTACCAAATTTGTGAGACATTGAATTTTCCGCCCGTTACCTGCGAAAAAAAAATTATATACAAATAAGCAATAAACATCGTAAAATAGGTTACATGACACTTAACTCAGGAGGAACACTGGATGATAGTAATAAGAAATGCAGTCATAGACGATCTGCCGCCACTTTTGGACATTTATAATTATGCAATACTCAATCTTACAGCAACATTTGAGCTGGAGGAACAAACGCTGGAGCAACAAATGGAATGTTTTGATGATAAATATCCCCTAATTGTAGCTGAGGAGGAAGGGAACGTAATTGGATACAGCTGTTTAAACCCTTTTAACAAAAAAGCAGCTTTTGCACAAACAGCAGAATTATCGATCTATATCGCACCAAATCATCAGGGCAAGGGAATTGGAAAGAAACTGATGAAGGCAATACTTGAACTTGCAAAGCAAATGAACTTCCACACCGTAATTGGTGGAATAACGGGTGGAAATGAAGCAAGCATCTACTTACATAAGAATTTCGGCTTTGTACATGCTGGCACGTTAAAAGAAGTAGGATATAAATTTTGGGAATGGCAGGAAGTCCATTATTATCAGCTGATTTTTGAGAGCAGTTGACTCATGAAAGGCATGCGAAATCATTTGATACGCATGCCTTTTTGTAAATTTTGGTCGTGCTACCTTTGCAACTGCTGCTTTAGGTTTTATGGGAGAATACCTGCAAAGTACAACAGCATTGTTCGCTGCAATGACAAGCGCTGTTTCTACCGTAGTTCATTCTGTTTACACAATAGGAAATGGTTATATCAGGAATAATACAAACGAAACACAAAAAGAAGATTATACCTTATAGTTACAATGGAGCGAATCTCCTGCTTCCAACCAGAAAACACTTTTGTCCTATGTCTCCTCATTTCAAGCATTTTATGAAGCTTTAATTTCCCTGCTGCTATGTTCTGCTGAAAACAGGTACGGCGTTTGCCTCAGCTCAACACATGCTCCTTTGACCGCTTCAACTTTTTCTTAACCCCTTTCCCCCAGCTTTTTACCGCTTCCACGCTGGTGCTTTCTCTTTCTGCTATTTCTTTTAGGGATATATCCAATATGATATGATAATACAGCCATTTTTGCTGTTTCTCAGTCATATCAGAAAAAACATCTTCCCAGATAATCTGATTGTTTACTGAAATCCCTGCAGAATCCGCAATCGGAAGTTTTGTGTCTCCATAACGATTGCCATCATGGTCCATTTTTAACTTTTCACTTGTTAGATTCTTATCATTTTGCTGTTGTCTTGTTTTCTTGCGAAGTGTATCAATGAGGTGATTTCGAATATAAAAATTGAAGTACGTGGATAGCGGGCCTTTATCTGGCTGGTGTTTTTTATATGCAAGCCACATTCCGTATAGCCCTTCCATATAAAATTCCCTGTGCGGATCATGAATGCCTAAATGCTGCATATGGTAATAGATCCTATTTTCATTTTGATTAAAAATCTCTTCAAAGCTTACCTTATGATAGATTGTCAACTTCATCGATCCCTTTCTATTCAATTTTTAATAATCTATTTAAAGCTATCCTTATAGCATAGCGTGATTTTTAAAGGAATATTTGGAGTAAAATTCAGTTTTAAACAAAATAAGGTTGGAAAATTGAATTTCCCAACCTTATTTTGCCATATTTTTAGGTAATTTTCCACAAAAATCTAAAATTTTATGAAAATTGACCCATTACTTTTGACATAGTATGGAAGATGGTGGATTGCCGAAAGCATTTCTAAATAAAATATGCCGGAGGATTGTTTCCCGTTCTGACGGTATTCTCTCCCACTCTGACTCTGACGAAGCTCTCTCACGTTCTGACGGGATGCTCTTCCGCTCTGTCGGGACTCTTTCCCAACATGCCAGCGCTCTTTCCCGCTATGACGGGTTGCCCTCCCGATATGCCGGCGCTGTCTCCCGTTTTGACGGGCTGCTCTCCCGCTCTGACGGCGCTCTCTCCCGTCCTATCCACACCCACCATATTTACCGCAGCTACTGATATTGATAAGCTATTTTAACACCCATTTACAAACCGCGCTCAGTGCATGTTTAGAGGGTCTTGATCCATTTATGATAAAATCCGCACACCATTTCGTTGGTTCTATAAACTGCTGATGGCGGTACCTGACTAAATCAAGATACTTCCTTGTAATTTCGTCAAATGTCTGCTTGTCATTATCCCTGTTTAACCTCCTGACAAGCCTCTCATCTGATGGACAGTCAACAAACAATTTCAGATGGAGCTTTTCTCTGATTTCATCAAAATGTAAAACCATTAAACCCTCTATAATAATGACTTCATACCTTTTCGAAGCTATCCAATTAGTCAGGTCAATCATTAACCTGTCAATATCAACCGAATCCGGCTGGTCATAATCCTCGTATTTCTCCTCATTGAAAGGAGCCTCTACTTTAGGCTTGTCCTCTTTAAAATAATCATCCATTTCTATTAATTTTACATTTATCCGATCAAAAGAGGCCGCCAGATTGGTGGCGAACGTAGATTTTCCGCTGCCCGAACCACCGGCTATACCAATCAGGATACATTGTTCTTCTTTTCTCATTGTTAAACATCCCTATCTTCATATTTTTCACCTTTACCAGTTGGTTTATCATACATACCCGTAACCAGCTGGTTAAAAACTTTTCATGGATCCATTAGAAAAATATTTGATTCAGGTTGGCAAGCTTTTGTCACAAGCCTTTCGGTGACAGCCTTAGTTGCACTTATGCAGATAGGAAAGTTTTATACTTTCCTATCTGCCAAAAAAGAACCGAAAAACACTCCCGGTTCTTTTTTGGCTAATATTCGATTCTTCAGTCAGCTCCATGGTTATTTCATTCGCAACACGTTCTGGAGTCGGACGATTTCTTTTTGTAAACTTGGAAAACCCTCAAATTCAGGTATTTCTTTTATAGATGGCGCTTTTTTCTGCTCAGCTGCGGTTGCCATGCTTTCACATGCATAGAGCAGCTTTGCAAGTGTCTGATCCGAAAGAACCGTCCGTTGTTCACTTTTTGCACATTCTTCAAGCAGATAGCCTAATTGGACGATGGTGAAGGTTACCGGCCAGTAATAATCCAATGCTTTCCGATTTACTGGAATTTCTCCTGCAGCAGCATTGTACAACGTTTCTAAGTTATTAATATTGATGCGCATTTTTCTTAACGCCGGATTTTCATGTGCATGGAAATCCTCGCCTTGATTCGAGAAGAGAACGACTAGAAATTGTGCCTGACTACGGATTGTTTTCGTAATTAAATGTGGAATCCGACTTGATGCAGACTTTCTTCCAATCAGCCAGACACCAATCAGACCGATCGCGATACCTATGAGCACATCGATGATTCTTGCTGAAGCAAAGTAGGAAAAGCTAAAGTCTCCAACCGAAGTACTCTCAGCCATCAATAAAGCATTTGGCGTGAAGAAAAGCGCAGCAAGACCATAATTTTTCACAATAAACAGCTCGGTAATGAATGTCAGCAGCATGATAAAGAATGCAATAATATATCCCGAGGGGTCCAAGGCAAGAATCACACTGGCGATTACGATACCGATAACTGTTCCGATCCCACGCTGAATGGCCCGGTGATGCGTAGCTACAATCGAAGCTCCTGACATAACTGCCACACAGGATAAAGGCACCCAATATGAACGGGCCAGATCCAGCTGAAAAGCGATCATAGCCGCAATGATAGTTACAAAACCAAAACGCATGGCTGTAATAAAAATGATGGAGCTCTTGTTAAAGGCACCTCCCAAAATGACTTTCGGAGAGATTTTGGAAATTTGAATCGATTGATCAATCTTTGCCGCCGGTTCATTCATGATTGCATCCGCATCATAAACTTTGGCAAATAATCGACTTACAGGACCATCCACTTCACCAGTCTGAAGAATGTGCCCGCCGGTGACCCCATGTTTTTTCTTCTCGAGTGACACCGAAAGTCGTCGAACCATTTTCCCCAATTCTGGAGGTAATGATTCTTGTGAATCCGAAAAATGATCAATGATATACATCGTTATTTTATTTGCATGATCATTCATGATGTATAATCTTTTAAACAAATCAGTCTCTCGCCACGGGATATGTGCAGCAGCAAGGGTTTCATTCGCTTCTTTCAACACGGTCATCATACGGTGTCTTGCTTCATTAAACCTGGCTGTACCAACGGAATCAATCAATGACGCAAGCTCGAGATAGACCCTTCTCACAACACCCTGCTCTGGTCCATGCGGATCAAAAAACCAGCCGATCATTGCAATGAAGAATGATAGACTCGCACCGAGAAAGACAAGACCCGCACGTAAGAATGCAAGTTCAGGCTCCTCTGCAGACATTCCTGTAATCATGGAAAAAACCAGTACAAAGAAAATCGCTGAAGGACCTGCAATCCGTAAAGCACCAAAGACAAAAATAGCCGTCGCTCCAATAATTCCCATTAATATTGCTACAGCCAACGGGTATGGTGCGGCAATTGACCCTAAAAAGGTGACCAGGGTCATCCCAAATACAACGAATGCTAATTTTCTAGCTCGTTGTGCGTAAGGAATATTAAACACATATAAGTAAGTAAATCCACCCAATCCGGCAATTAACCCATATTCAAGATTCCCAAATAATAATCCGATGATAATCGGAAGACCGGCAGCCAGCCCTGCTGAAAAAGCTTTTAACCATGGAAACGGCTTCCTGTTTACTTTTAGCGCCTGTCTGAATAGCGAAGGGGATTTTGATTTTTTACCTGTTACAGCTTCTTTCATTCTTCCACTTCTTTCTAAGTATAAATGCCAATAAGATGCGATGATTGGCTGCAGACTACCTAATAATATTTTCACAACCATCTCTAAGGATACCAGATTTAATATCAATTTTTAATTGTAAAGAACCTCCACCACCTGATTAACTAAAAACCAGATAGGAGAAGGCTCTGTATTTTCTGCATAACTTGTATGTTTAATGATTAGATCCTTCAGTAAATTAGGTAAGACCTGTGAAATTGCCTTTAATGGTTCACTCGTTTTGTTGGTTAAACAAAGCATGATCCCCCTCAATCGAAGCTGTCATGGTTAAAACACTGGAGTCAGCAGTCTCAATAAGGTAACAAAAATGTTTTGCATTGTTATTTCAATACGGTTGACATCTTTTTCAAACCTTTATACTAACCAGTCAAGCTAAGTTGTGCAGGACATTATTCTGTAAAAAAATGGGTTTACCCAGTATGATCACGTTCCGCAAAAAGTTTGGTAAGGACGGTCTGCTTCTGCCGGCAATTTAGCGTATTCTGCCTGCTCCTCTGCATGTTCGTAAGGATTTTCAAGAACATCAAGAAGTTTTTCCATCACACTGTAGTCTCTATCGTTTACGGCCGCTTCAAGAGCCTCTTCCACCCGATGGTTCCGGGGGATTACCGCTGGGTTGCTGTTTTGCATCATTTCTTTTGATGCATCTTCCGACTCTTCCTGCCTGCTTAACCGCTCTTTATATTTCTCCTGCCACTGAATAAATTCAGGAGTACCAAACAGCTCGAACTCCTTATGTGAATCAAAAGTTAACGCAAGGAAAGTATTCGTAAAATCTGCACGGTATTTTTCCATGATGCTTAAGAGTTCTTCCACTAAGGCTTTATCCTCTTTCTCTTCATTAAATATACCAAGCTTCGCCCGCATTCCCGAGAGCCAGTTAGCGCGATACAGCTCCGGAAATTGTGATACGGCATCTTGAGCAAGCTGAAGCGCCTTGTCATCATCTTCATCCAGCAGTGGAATTAACGTTTCAGCAAATCGAGCAAGATTCCAACCGGCAATACCCGGCTGATTGCCATAGGCATAGCGTCCTTGAATATCAATCGAACTGAAAACTGTTTTTGGATCATACTTATCCATAAAAGCACATGGGCCATAATCAATCGTTTCTCCACTAATGGTCATATTGTCCGTATTCATCACCCCATGGATAAAACCAACCAGTTGCCATTGTGCAACAAGCACCGCCTGACGCTTGATTACTCCCTGAAGCAGGGACAGATACGGATTTGGAGTCATTTCCATTTCCGGGTAATGACGCTTCACCGCATAATCAGCCAATGCCTGAAGTTCCTCTTTACTGCCCCAATTCGCAGCATACTGAAATGTTCCGACGCGTAGATGGCTCTCTGCCACGCGGGTAAGAATGGCACCAGGCAGTTCGGTTTCACGAATGACCGCCTCACCGGTTGCCACCACTGCCAAACTACGTGTTGTTGGTATACCAAGCCCATGCATCGCTTCACTGATAATATATTCACGGAGCATCGGACCAAGTGCAGCTCGCCCGTCACCCCCACGAGAGAAAGGTGTTTTCCCTGAACCTTTGAGCTGAATATCAACCCGGTCGCCATATGGAGTGATTTGCTCTCCAAATAACAATGCCCGCCCATCGCCCAGCATGGTGAAATTTCCGAATTGATGACCTGCATATGCCTGTGCTATAGGAAAAGCTCCTTCTGGCGACTTGTTTCCAGCAAGAATCGCAACGCCATTGTCATTTATTAGCTCCTTGGCATCCAACCCCAGCTCTGCTGCAAGCTCATTATTAAAAATAATCAGCTCCGGTGAATGTACAGGGTTCAGAGCAAGACTATTGAAAAATAATTCCGGCAGATGTGCATAACTATTATCTAAATTCCAACCTATTTCTTTCATTTCTTTACTGTTTGACATAATATCCCCTTTCTGATGAAGCAGTCAAAGCGTTTAGATTAAAGGTAATCAGCCAATTCTATTCATTCTAGTTTCTGCTTTAGCAGCCTAATTATCCATATGAAACATGGTAACTGTTTTACTGCTTTCTTCCTCTAATTGACTTTAAAGTAAACCGTCCCTATGATTCACTTGAAAGCTCCTCCATTGTCGGTATGGCGGAAATGGCTCCCACCTTTCTGCAGACAAATGCACCAACTTTATTACTGAAGGCAATGATATGTTTTAATTTATCAAAATCACTATTCACTTCTTTCGGGTTGTCTTCTTTTGCCAACTGGCATAGAACAGCCCCTACAAATGCATCTCCCGCTCCAGTGGAATCGATAGAGGTAACTGGAATACTTGGAACAATCCCCTGCTGCTCACGATTCGAAATATAAGTTCCCTCTTTTCCTAAAGTGACAGCAACTACATTTGCTCCCAATTGGTGCATTACTTGAACTCCTCGTGAAATGTCATTTTCACTTGTTATGATTTTTAGTTCCTCATCACTCACTTTTACAAAATCAGCCAAGGATACACCTTGTTTCACTTTCTTCACAAAGGTTTCTACCTCATTTTTCCAGAGGTCTGCCCGATAGTTAGGATCAAATGAAATGTATTTTCCTTCCCTACCTGCCCATTTCATCGTATTTAAATAGGTAGACTGGAAGGGACCATCCAATAACGCTGTTGCTGAACCGAAATGCAGTATACCACCATTCTTTAATTTTTCTTTATCCAAATCCTCCTCAGTCAAAAAGGCGTCTGCTCCCCGGTTGAATACAAAATCCCTCTCCCCATTATTTTTGAGCGATACAAATGCCAATGTCGTCGGGTGTCCAGCATCTAAAAGAAGCATTGATGTGTCAACTTTAAGTTCATCCAATGTATTTTTTAAGAAAAGCCCAAAAGGATCATGACCAACCTTCCCGCTAAATAAAGCATCTCCACCCAATTTTACAATCGTTGCACACACATTTGCAGGTGCTCCACCTGCCTGCTTCTTGAAATTTTCACCCTCGCTTAAATCTATATCCACATCTGTACAGAAGAAATCAATTAGCAATTCACCGATGCAAATAACTGAAGAATTTGTGCTCATACGTCTCCACCTTTCTATTATTCGTCCTATAAGATGCTTACCCGTTTCTACGATAAATTAATTATCCCTGACACTCATCAATATTTTTCGCTAATGCTTTTGTTGCACATATCCAGATTGGTTTTGATGCAAAACTACGATTAACTGAAAGCCCTATATTACTACCTGACAATATAACACAAAACTGCTACTGCGCTTCGATAATATCTCGTATGCATGACTTAATAAATACTAAATCCCTCAAATTTAGTTAATTATATATATTTTTAGACGATCCTATATACATACTTCTTCCAATATGAGACAATATTTTCAGCAGCTAAAAGAACATAAAGCTGAACATGACGAGGGAGGTCGATCGTATGTTTATTCTTCAAAGAAGAATGAATGGGTCAAGAGAAATCTTGACAAAATCAAGCAGCCATCTGAAAAAAACTTTCCTGACCTATGATTCTGCTCTGCTGTTCGCAAATAAGATAAACTCCATGACAAAACCTAACCGCCAATGGGATATCGCACTCAAAAGCAACACTGAAATAGAATAACAGTAATAGTGTCTGACAATCGTTACCAGCGGCTGCCAGGCACTTTTTTTCATTGAAAATCTGCCCCCATTTTATCTATCTCATTTATTTCCAAAAGAAATTTGAAACTTTATCCAACACTCCTCGTACATGTAAATATATATAGCGAGAAAATTGGAGGAGGAAGATTGATGAAATCCATTACGAAAAAACGAGCAAAAGCGTATTTGATTGACCTGGCTGTTTCAAGTGCTGTGACCGCTGGCGTGGAGTATTTTTTACGGAAAAAAGTAAAAAACGAAGCGTTTCATGCATTGGTAACACCCACTGTTATCATGTGGGGACTTGAATACGCGCTATTGCGCCAAAATGGACAAATAATTGGGTACAGCAAAATGGGGCTGAAACTGGAGACCGAAGATCATTCCAAATTAACATGCAACACGATTTTGAAACGCATGGCATATCGGGATACGTTAAGCTCTTTTGATTATTTGAAAAATCGTAAAGCTTTTGAAGAACAGGATGGAGCAATATTTCCCCATGACCGTTTCTCAGGTACGATTGTGAAAGAATCCTAGCATACAAAAAACTAAAAGGGTTGGTCCCCATGTATTATGTAGAGTGGGACTGACCTGGAAATCTATCACTATTGAACAAAAGCGCAAGCGCCTTGATCACCCCCTCGAGGTCTTAAGTAGAAACTACCAGTGGCGTTCTTTGCCACAGGTAGTTTCTACTTAAGACCTCGAGGGGGTAGGCGCTGGAGCTGGACGTGGCTGTTTATGTGTAAGAATTAATTGCTGCCAAAATTTATACTTTCTTTACTCATAAAAAACAGAAGCCAGGACGATAATCGTAACGATAACAATACCGGCCACCGCACCTAATCTGGCAAAACGAATTGCCTCTTCAGAAGGCTCCGGATCTTCTTCGTACATCCACCTTTTCCCAAACAATATACTTTCCCTCGGATAAAAGTAGCTCAAAATTAGTACCACGTATATGACAATTACGAAGTAAGATGTAAAAATAATATCTCCCAAACTGATCCCTCACGATTCGTTTCTTATTTATCTGTCTTTACTATGTAATCAAGCAAGGATGAAAAAGTCGATAAAAGCAATTGACAACTCTTTCACACCCTTGCACAGGCGACTTATTTCATTAACTTTTCAACAATGATATCATTCAGCGGCCATTGCCTCTGCTTTCGTTCTGTGAACCGTTCCAAATGGATGTTCAGGTGGAGCATAGATGGTGTAAAGTTTTAGAGGTTTATTTCCCGTGTTGGTTAGATTATGCCATTTACCGGCTGGTACCATAATTGCATAGTCATCATAGACATTTACCTGAAAATCCAGATCATCCTCCCTGTTCCCCATCTGAACTAATCCTTCCCCTTGTTCAATACGCAGGAATTGATCAACCGAAGGATGAACTTCTAATCCGATATCTTCACCAGCATTAATACTCATTACCGTAACTTGCAGATGGCTTCCCGTCCATAAGGCGGTACGGAACGTGTTATTTTGCTTCGTCGCTTCCTCAATATCCACAATAAATGGTTGGGAACCATAATCCTTTAATTCAATCCGGCCTTGCTCATTCGATGCTAAAGAACTGAATCGTTCCGCATGTGCCACCTCGTTTTTGCAAACCTGGAAAAATATATCACGGGCTGGTGAATGTCGCGTAAGTACATAACTATTTCGATATTTTTCGTAATCCTCTACTATTGCGTCATATGCCTTTTGTAACCCTTCTCGATACGTGTCAAAGTTAACTTTATCAATCTCGTAAACAGGCTGGATTCCGGTACGTGACACATAAAGGTCAGTAAATTTTTTCAAATGGATTTTTCTATTTTCCAACGCATTTAAAATTTCTTCCTTATCCTGTCGATTGGGAGCCACATCTGCCAACCGGCTATATAAGTCCATAATTGTTGCTTTTCCAATTATTGCGGAAAGAACAGCTTCAAGTACTTGTTGTTCATTTCCTTGGATATTTCTTGCCATAAATTGTGGATGATAGGCTGGTGTATTACCATAGTAGGAAGATGAATACATATTAGGAGAATAGTACACATTTCTCATTCCCTTCATAATTTCATAAACTCATCATATGCATGGTGCTTGGGTAATGTTTGTGTAAGGGCTCTCTATTCGTATGTTCTATGTAAGTGATTAAACTGTTGATCCACCTGGAATCCTGCAGTTCTGTTAAATTTATTTTATTCTCCAATTCATTTACCCTGTTTTCGAGTTTTATTATCTGATCTCTTAATTCAATCGTTGGATTATTTATCATTTGCTTCAATCCTTTGATAATAGCAATGCCGGCAATAATAATAATCATTAAAGCTGCGGCAAACATGAGTATGACCTCCATAAGTTTCCTTCTCTTCCTGCTAATCTATAGGATAATCTTAACATGAATTTTCATTATTCCGAAACGGAAGAAAAATGAATTTATCCTAAACTTTGGTATAGCACTGATTGAATTCGGGATTAATCCATCCACAAACACAAGACTATTCTAGTTGAATACAATGGGTAATAATACAAAAGATACTGAAATGAGGGATCAAATGATACAAGTCGCCGGGATTGAATTTCAACAAACTGATTTATGGCCTACCGGGAGTATTGAAAATATAATTATTCAACGAATGGCTGAACATCCGATTGTTTATTCATATTCTTCCATCGAAGAATTGAGATTTGAAGTCAAGTTACGGAACAACATTATAGCAAGTGCAAGAGCGATGAATGCAGGAGATGCGCGATTCGAAACCTTTGACACGTCCAGGAGCAATCCAAGGTATTGGCGTGTGACAAGTGCAGGGGGGTTCCAATTAAGGCATGACGTTCTACCATCCGATGCAATTCGGGATATTTTCGAGAATAGTTCTTTATATGGATTTGAATGTGCCATGGCAAAGGTAATGATCTATTACCACGCCGTATTGAACACCATGGATGATGACAATTTATTTAATCAATTATTTCAAAACATCTATTTGTACAGTTGGAATTTTGACCCTGATCTTGGAATACAAACCATCTATACCACTCATGTCATCCCAGGAGATGTTGTTTATTTTAATAATCCTGATGTAAATCCAGAAACCTCCTGGTGGAGAGGCGAAAATGCGGTTGATTTGGGAGACGGGACATATTTTGGACACGGGTTGGGAATCAGATCCGCTGACGAGATGATTCAGGCACTGAATGAAATGAGACGTTCAGGCAGCACTCGATCAGCCTATATGCTTGAACAGGTCACAAGACCATCTTTCAAAAATCTGGCAAATATTTCGCTGTCATCCCGTAGGTCCAAAGTTTTACCTGTCGTAATCCATCATGGCAAGTGTTCGATTTCATGTGATGAATATTTATTCTATCTAAATGCGTTCTACAGTAACTACACATGAAAATTCCATTTTTCCATAGGCAATATCTGCATTGAGCCCAATCAAAATTCAGGAAATTCCATATGTTAATTAACGGAGGTGATAGGAAATGAGTGAAGCAACTGGAGCAGGATATGGCTATGGTGGAGGTTTTGCATTCGTAGTTGTATTGTTTATTCTCTTGATTATTGTCGGAGCATCTTTCGGTGGATACGGTGGATATGGTTATTAGAGTTTGAGAATTAAAGAAAGTCATAAATTAGGAGAGGTATATATGGGATTTGGACCTGATTACGGTGGATATGGATTTGGACCTGGTGCAGGCGGATATGGCTGCGACGGGAATGTTGCCGGCGCTGGCTATGGTGCACCTGTTGGCGGAGCCTATTATGGCGGCCGTACTGGATTTGCTTTAATCGTAGTGTTGTTTATCCTTCTCATTATTGTAGGGGCAGTGTGGTTTAAATAATACGCTGCAACAAACAATTTGAGTAACGGATAAAAACAATGGAAATGCTAACAGGCAGTCGCGGGTCTCTCCTTTCGGCTGCCTGTTATTTTTCGCGTACACACTATTGATAAATGACTTTAAAAAAATTCTTTTTCTTACAAGAGTGAGATTGCTCCTCGGATATACATACTCTTATAACGATTGAAAAAATGCATCATGGCAAAGGATTTGATTTTCTCTCCAGCAAGCCCATATAGCTTTTTCGATAAAAAAACAATAAATAACCCAGCGAAAGGACGAGCAATGATGCCAAAAGCAGTAATGAGTGGTCAAGAAACAAATGGAGTAAAAAAATATTGGCTACAATTGGAGTTAATATAGCAAGTACCAGCGGGATAAACTGATTAGTCAAGAGTAATATCCCGCATATAACTTCCAATGATTTTTCTGCAATTAATAGATAATCAAATTCAAATAATACCATTGCTTCTGGACTGGTTGCTATAAATGGGCCCAGCCCCAGAATGACAAAGTAACCATTTATGCCCGCAATCAAAAAAACGACACCTAAAAACAATCTGCTTATTTGCATCAAGATTCCAGTCAATTTCAAACCTCCTATTTTTAAAATAAACTGCTTAATGATTCATTATCAGTCAAAGAGTCGTTAAATACTTTGATTATTTTATTTTCGAGAAGATAGATTTTTGCTGTATTGCCGGTGGCGATTGGAGTACCTAAGTTCATTCGCTATCTCCCCCTAATCATAAAATTCCATATGTGTTTTATCTTGTTTGTAGTAATCTAACCTATCCTGTAAAGTACCTGTATGAAATTCAAACTTATGGCCATCCGGGTCTGTAAAATAGATTGATTTTCTGTCTCTTGCATCTCTAGGTCTGCCTGGCAATATATTTACCTTCAGCTCTTTTAACCTCTTATACATTTGGTCAAATTCCGCTTCGTCGATTGTAAAAGCTATATGTGTGTAGGATTTTTCTATTTCATTCCGAGGAATGTCTTTCTCCACATTGAGGGCAAGCCACACCCCACATAAATCAAAATAGGCAGTGCTTCTCCCTTTTACAAGCAATTTAGCATCAAATACTTTTTCGTAAAATTTAATGGCGTTCTCCAAATTAGAAACCGAAAACAGAAAATGGTTAAGACCTTTAATTGCCACGTCAATCACCTCAGCAAGTGAAGATTTTTCTGATGTTAACTACTTCGACACGGTTTATCGAGAATCCTTTTAATCCATACATATTCAGGGGCATATGAAAAGATACTCTCCTTATAAGTTGAAGGAAAGCATCGAGTTCTGTGGCTGATTCAGTTCTACTTTTTTCTTCTTAGTTATATAAAGATGTTTTAAAAACATAGCTTACCTTCTCATAATTCATTCGATCTTCGTAAAAACGATGTGCATCTGTACGCTGCAATCCTGATGACAACGCAATACTTTCATAATTATTTTCCATAGCCCATTCGTGGACATATCCAAGCAGTTTTTCACCATACCCTTTTGAACGCATCGTCTTTTCTGTAACGAGGTCACACACCCAGACAAACCTTCCATAGTACAGCGTGATCATTGGCTTAAAACCAGTTACTGCAACTATTTTACCCGCATCAACTAAAGCAAATATTTTATAGCTATCCTTTTCTTTCGCATCCATAACTAATTCTAGATATGTATTTTCATCAAGATGTGTACGCAGCTGTCTCATAATCGGATACGCTTCAATTATTTCATCTTTTGACAGAAGCTCTTTCATGACCAACATACTCTTACCCCCTGTTCGATAGTTTAAAAAAGGGTGCAATTCCAAATCAGGAAAAGCACCCTTTCTCTTTCTGAAAAGTTCTCGGAAGCGGCCCGTTCGATTAACTGTCACATACCATATGACTACAAATCGAGCCCCTCAATATCTTCCATTTCCAAGTCTGGTTTTTGGGAGGCATCTTCTTCAAAAAACTGGATTGCCAATTCAGACAGTGTGCCATCCTCACGCATCTCCTGCAGAGCATTGTTAATTTCCTCTGTCAGCTGATCAGCTTGTTTTGGCATGGCAATAGCTTTCACGGTTGGTCTGAATTGAAGATCAGGGTGCAAATGGATATCAAATTCAGGAAATTCAGCAATACCGAATTTCTGCAAATAATAATCATTGATGACTACATCGGTTCTGCCATTATGAACATCCCGTAAATAAGCTTCATTTGGAGCGTTTCCATAGGTAACCACTTCCGCTCCAAAGTGCTCGGCAATCTGACTATAGATAGTCGTTGCTCCGCCACCGGCCTTTTTCCCTTCCAGATCTTCCAGTGAATTTATATCTGAATTATCATCTTTGCGGACCACCATGGTCGTATAGGAGTATTTATAAGGTTCACTGAAATTGAATTCCTCTTCCCTTTTTTCAGTAGGCTGCATTGCACTAACATCAATTCTTCCGCTTTGAATGGCTGGAAGTACACTATCAATCCCCAATATTTCAAAAGTGATGTCCAGCTCCATGCGATCGGCAACCTCCCGCATTACTTCAACCTCAAACCCTGTTAAGTTGTCATCGCCATCTTCATAATAAGATGCCGGGAACAATGTACCGGAAGTCCCTACTACAATCTCTCCTTTTTCCTGGATCTCTTCCCATCTTTCATCCGTCGTACCTTCACCGCTCCCACTGCCTGCAGTACTCTCATCGGAACTTCCACATGCACTTAAAATCGCTATAGAAGCCAATAGAATAATAGATATGTATTTACTTCTTTTCAAAAATCCCACTCCCTCTCCTTAAAACCAAATAATAGATATTAGATTACTCCAATTAAACTGCTTTGTCAAAAAAATTCCGCTTTATATGAGGTCCACGGGGACAGGTTTACTGGTCCACTTGTGAAATTTGTTCATCGACGATTTATGTATTATCAAGAGCATCGAGCAATATGTAAAATCCTTTGTATAACAGAACGTAATTTTGTCCGCATCCTTGTCCATCTTGATATTCTCGTAAACAGGCGGATTGCAGCCAAAAAAAGGGCCTAATACTCTCAAGCACGCCATCTCTCACTTAATCGTCAATTACGCGATTCGACAGTAATAATCACTAGCCTTTTCATCTCTTTAACCAACCTCCTTTCAAACAGAAAAGCGCCCCGTTGTATAATAAGTCCTATACATAGTTTCTTCTTAAGATTTGGTAGCTCTTTCTATTCTTCTTTCCCACCCAGCTAATTTTTATTTAAGACTCCGTTTATATTTCCAGACAATTTCATCCTCATCTGTTTCTGTTTTCTTTACTACACGTTCTTGCACTATAAAACCATTTGATTCATAATAAGGAATGCCACGGTAGTTTTCATTCATAACGGTTACCCATTGTTCGGTTGCACCTGCTTCAATATGATCTTTTGAATATGCATGCAGAAGTTTCTTTCCAATTCCTTGATAGCGATATGCCTCACCTATGTATAATACCCATATCCAGGAAAGCCGTTCTTTATTTAACTCGCCACCAATAGTACCTACTACTTTCCCATCTGCAATTGCACTATATTTATAGATACCTTTATTAATTTCATTTCTCACACGCTCCTCTGTGTACCAAACTTTTTTTGCAATTTCTTGGTATTTTTTGCTTAATTTCCCCTCTACCGTTTGTTGCCATCCAATCGCACATATTTCAGCAATTGCTTTAGAATGCTCAGGTTTACACGCAACAATTTCAATACCCATTTCCATCCTCCCCTAAGAGCAGAAATACTGTGACCTCTTTCTTCTTATCATCTTATTCTAAATTTGATGGCATAAGGTTTAATAACCCCCTTCACTCGACCAGAAAAGGAGTATATTACCACCGTCTCGGCAATGACTCTCTAAGCTGAAAATTATCTGTTTATTTCTTCCCACTCACTCAAATACATACGCTCCTTTATTTTTTTGCGATTTTCAATTTTACATATAAATTCTAAACTATTGCCATCGGGATCATTAAAATGAATTTTAGCGGTTGCATAATCCTTCTGCGGCATAACGAAAGGCTCAATTGGTTCAAAACCAAAAGCCTCTCTTGGTTTATATCCCTTACTTTCTAACCATGCAACCGAATCTTTCAATCCTTGCAGGGAAACCTGAAAAGCTATGTGTCTTATAGATGGATGATAATCAAGTTCCACTTTATCGGACTCCCATAAACCCAACCAACTTTTATCTTTTTCTATCCATAAAAAAGCCAATCTATCCTCAACAATATGATCAAGTTCCAAACCAAGATTACTATAAAAATCTATTGAACGCTCTAAATCACTTACTGGTAAATGCGCTTCAAACAAACCTTCAATCATGAAGAAAACCTCCTATTCTTATGACAATTTTTTCATAGTTTCACCTGTTACGATTCCCGGTTCTCCAAACAGTTAGTTAATCTGCCACATGACAATTACTCCTGTTGTGATAGTGAGTAAGTTTGTGCAGCTGACTTGAAAAGAATTCTCCATTAGTAAGTATTTCGACATATTATAAAGAGTTCCTGCTTATCGCGACCATCGCGAATAGCTTTCAGAAAAGACTTCGAGGGAATATAGCTAAATACATTACAGATTACGTGAATGGCCCAGTTGCACTTATGAAAGAAAGCACTCTAATAAATGTGATTACAAATTCAACATGCGAATTGTATTTCAAATTATAATGATTAATGTAATCGTAAAAAGCGTACCCTTTATTTGCTTACCCAATAGAAAAAACACCTGCAGGCTATGAACTAGCTTACAGGTGTTTCTAATTATCAAAGTGGGTATGTTCCTTACAGTTTAGCTTTTTCCAGCTCTACAAGGAATTTATCGTTCAGCACTTTAATATATGTTCCTTTCATACCAAGTGAGCGTGATTCGAGAACTCCAGCACTTTCCAATTTTCTCAATGCGTTCACGATTACGGATCGGGTGATACCGGCACGGTCAGCGACTTTGGATGCTACAAGCAATCCTTCCATCCCATCAAGCTCTTCAAAAATATGATCAACAGCTTCCATCTCACTGTAAGAAAGGGAACTAATGGCCTGTTTCACGATTGCCTGACTGCGGGCTTCAGCTTCAATTTCTTCCGTTTTACCACGCAAAATTTCCATGCCTACAACGGTTGCCCCATATTCGGACAATACTAAGTCATCCGGGCTGAATTCCTTCTCCAGGCGTGAAATGCTTAGTGTTGCCAGCCGTCTGCCACCACCAATAACGGGAACAATTGTCGTGAGTCCTCTCTTGAATAACTCTTTGCTTTCTTCAGGGAAAGCGGCGTATTCACTGTTTATATCCAAATTTTCAGCTGTCTCATGAACAGTTAATAGACGATTTGAATAGTCTTCAGGCAGTTGGCGTTCCTCTAACATATGGTTCATTCGCTCACTTTCAATATTATCGTGCAATCCGTGGCCAAGGATTTTCCCTTTTCTGCTGATCACCAGGACATTCGCTTCGATCACTTCTGATAGTGTTTTTGCCATTTCTGTAAAGTTTACAGGTTTACTTCCTGCATTTTGTATAATCGCATTGATTTTTCTGGACTTTGTTAATAAATTCACTTAAATTCCTCCAAATTATTCTTATTTAGTTTCTGCTTACCATATTTAAAATTCCTTTTTTGCCCAAAAACTGCCACTAAAAATTGTGTGTACAATCTAATAGTAAATAATAATACAAATATCGACATAAAACAATTTTTACACAAAAATTTACACATCCTTAACAAATACCAAGTGCACAATTTAGACTTTTTAATCCTTCCGCAAAAACAAAAGCAGGCCAAAACCCTCAGACCTTTTCATTTCGAACAGGTAATCAGTTAGTCAAAAAGCCAAACTCTTTCATCTTGAACTATGATTTAATAAATTATATAATATATGGTAACTACATAGGTTACATGTTTTCTAGGGTTCCGCAACATAACTGTTGGACTGGTCCGAGAGAAAACTCACAGCATTGCTGTGTCACGGAAGGATAAAAGCCTGGGAGGAACTGATCAAGTTGTCTCTTTGGCTTTTTTATTTGGCAAGAATAACTGGAGGTGCAGATGGAATGAATATGGACTGGATTAAAGTTTTTGTTGCTGCTTTTTTTGAAGTTTTTTGGGTTATTGGATTAAAACACGCCGATGGATTTTGGGAGTGGTCAGGGACTATCATTTCTATTTTCATCAGTTTTTATTTAATGATTGCTGCAGGCAGAAAAATCCCCGTGGGCACCGTATATGCTGTCTTTGTGGGACTAGGCACTGTAGGGACTGTTTTTTCAGAAATCGTCTTTTTTGGTGAAGCCTTTAAATTATCTAAAATTCTTCTGATTCTCATTTTATTGACCGGAGTAATTGGTTTGAAATTAGTTACGGATGAAAAAGTTAAAGAAGGAGTTGAGTCATAATGGCATGGGCTTCTTTAGTTTTGGCGGGTTTATTTGAAATGTTTGGTGTTGCGATGATCAATAAATTGCACAGAGATCGTAATTTGCTTTCTGTGATACTTTTAATTACTGGATTTGGTGCAAGTTTTCTCTTTCTTGCCTATGCAATGGAATCACTCCCGATGAGTACGGCCTACGCAATCTGGACAGGGATTGGAGCGTCGGGTGGGGCCATAGTGGGAATGATATTTTACGGGGAATCAAGAGATTGGAGAAGAATTATATTTATTACAATGGTTTTAGTTGCAGCTGTTGGTTTAAAACTTGTCTCGTAAACAACATACAGTAATAAATTACTTGGTGTGAAAAAGACAAAGCAAAAGCACCGGCACTCACGTATTAAATGTAGGATGCAGGACCGTTTGCTTTATCTTTTTCTAATCAAGGTAGTGCTCCTTTATACATGATGAGCGGAGGGCAGTATTCAGGTTCATCAATTAATGGAGTGTAAAACACTTGATATTAAAACACTGCACAGTTTTTTTATTCTTGGGTGTGTTGATCACTTCTGTACTCTAAAATATCTCCCGGCTGACATTCCAAAGCCTTACAAATCGCCTCTAACGTTGAAAATCGAATCGCTTTCGCTTTTCCATTTTTTAATATGGAAAGGTTAGCCATTGTTATTCCAACCCTCTCTGAAAGTTCTGTCACGCTCATTTTCCTTTTAGCCAGCATCACATCAATATTGATTATAATCGCCATTGTTTTCACCTCAGACTATTAAGTCATTTTCCGATTTTATATCGATCGCTTCTTTTAGAAGTCTTTGAAGAACGGCAGCAAAGACGGCAATCACCAGTGAAGCAAATGCAGGAACCATTCCAATTATAATGAGTCCTGGTGCATCGTCCAGCTCTGCTACGAGATAAACAAATGGCATCATCGCCACATACAAACCACTGATTGTCATTGCACAGAATTTGATATTCTTCAGAGATTTAACAGACAGGTCAGAGAAAGCCTGGTTCCTATCAATAAAGCTCAAAAGTTTAAAAGCCTGATACAATGCGATAAAAAACGGAATCACCGATACATACATACCTATTAAAATGGGATAGAGTATATGGGCGTAGTCTGGATTTACTGGATTATTCGCTAGCCAGGGAAACCCAAATATGCACAAAGCAAGAACTGGAAGTCCAATAAGAATAACAGCCATCTTTAAAAAGAGTGTTGAACCACGTTTCATAAGAAGCACCTCATTTAATTTATTGTAGATCTTACTTTAACACTTATTTTATCGATTATCAATAAATAATTATTGAATAATATTATATTTTTATTGTATTGTCTGGTTTTTGATTCTACAAATGGCTCTACTAAGAGGAAAAAAAGACATATCAAAAAAGATTCCTTTTCTATGAAGGGGTTGCAAAACAGAAACATTAAATTTTAAAGAAAAACTACCCTTCATCACCAAATAGATTGGAAGAAGGATAGTTTTAAAAAGTTTTTCTGAAGTTAAGTTGTCTTCTCTGTGCTCAGGCCAACACATATGATGTTCTTCAGTGTACCTGCAGCTTTTGTTCTTTTAGATAAACATATTTACAAAAATTGCTGTAATAAAGCTTGCCATCGTACCAGCGATGATCGCTTTAAAGCTTAATGATGAGACTAATTTTTTCTTTGATGGTGCTATAGAACCTAAACCTACAATTAATTGCCCAATTGATGATAGGTTCGCGAAATTACATAATGCAACGGTTAAAATGGCAATCGTTTCTGGTTGTAATACCTCTTGGATTTTCAGTACCTCCTGGAATGCGATCAGTTCATTGGCGGTAAGCTTTGTACCAATAATGGACGCAGCCTGGAATGCATCTTCAAACGGAATTCCAACAAGTAAAGCAAAAGGAAAGAAGACATAACCAAATACCGTCGCTAAATCTGTTCCAATGATGTTTAATAAGCCGTCGACAAGAGCTAAAATACTGATAAAAGCAATGAGCAACCCACCAATATTGGCAGCTAGCTTTACGCCGCTGACAGCTCCTTCTGAAATAGCTTCAAAAATGTTGGCGTGTCCTGCCCCTTCCATTTTGACATCATCCATTGTTCTAGACTCTTCCGTTTCCGGTTCTATAATTTTGGATATGACAATAGCGACAAATGGTACCGAGAATACTGATATGAGTAAATACTTTACGTCAATTCCCATTTGCGCATAGGATAATAGAATCGCACCACTTGCCGAAGCTGTGCCCCCAACCATTACGGTGAACAATTCTGAGCGCGTCAGTTTTGCGAGATAAGGCTTAATGAGTAATGGGGCTTCTACTACCCCTAACATCGTGTTGGCAACCGTATTAAATGATTCCACCCGGGTAGTACCAAATATTTTCCCAACAACCAATCCGAGGCCTCGTACAATAATTGGGATGATACGTAAATAATACAGAGCGGCAACCAATGCGGAGATAAAAATGATGACAGATAAAACATGAATAGCAAAAACAAATCCTACATTTGTTCCTTCTGTAAAGAACCCACCAAATAAAAATTCAATTCCTGCGTTGCTAAAGTCCAGTACGTGCTGTACTCCTTGAGCGGCCTTGTTAAGAACCCAACGACCAAGGGAAACATTCAGCATAAAGTAAACGAAAATTCCTTCTAACGCCACACCTACTACTATTGTACGCCATTTGATCGCCTTTTTATTTTTACTTAGAAGCCAAGCCAAAAACAGTAATCCTGCCAGTGATAATAAACCAGATAAAATACCCATAGGTAACCTCCTTATAATGAGCTTCATAGACCCTTATTATCGTTAGACGTCTGACCTTTTTATTATATAAAAAGGTGCATCCTCTCCATCAATAAAGAAAGAAGAGAATGCACCAAGGTAAACGTGTCCCATGTCGCGCTCTGACTTTCCTTATAGTCCGGCATTTTACGGCTGCCAGGTAGAGACTTATGGACCATATTTCCATAGATATATAAGGATCGTATGAAGTTGATTTTTGAATTTTAACAGAGGTTTTCCAAATAAACAATAGATCGATAAAAAATAATATAATACTGAATTTTGCAATCGCAATCTATTTCTATAAAAACTACCAATCATATCTCTCGCTTTGATGAATATATAAATTTATAAGATTACTCCCGCAAAGTTTCCTCCCAATACTAGTTTATTCTTCTGATTGGTGCATTGGAAAGATGCCGAGATAGCTATTCTATTCTTATCCTGTTCTTCATACTGATCGATTGTCGCTTCACATATGATTGTATCCCCAGTAAAAACCGGCCTTAAAAATTCAAAATTCATGGTACGGGCCAGTACATTGTTATCTCCACCAATTTTTGTCGGCAATGTAGCAGTCAACAGCCCTTGAACGACCAGTCTTCCCTGTTCATTAGGGGTAACATGATGAGAGCCCTTATCACCCGAAATCTTCGTAAACAATTCAACATCTTCTGCTGTAAAAGTCCTTTCAAATGTTATTATATCGCCAACTTTTAAAGACAATTTTATTCCCCCCTTTAATTTGCATTGGGTTATCGTTTCGACCAGTCCGTTCCCTGTTAACCATTATCAGCTAGTTATACTTATTCGATGACCTGCCTACCATTTCCCGTTAGAAAACTCAATATAAAAAGGATGAAGACTTTCATTTAAGGCATATTCAATTCTTTGTTTGAAATTCCCCCATGTAACCATTTCCAGAGCTTCATTTACTGGAAAAAAGTCTACTTCTAAACTTTCAGGGCCAGTTGTTCTTTCTCCACCGATAGCCTTGGCCAGAAACAATGTATTGCAAATGGAACCACTGACATTTTGAAAAATCCCACAAAACTTTTCTATTTCGATATCTATTCCCGTTTCTTCCTTTGTTTCCCTAATTGCTGCATTCTTTATTGACTCGCCCTCTTCAACTTGACCACCCGGCATTTCCCATCCTCTCCTAGGTCCTTTTATTAAAAGAATTTCATTTGCATCGTTTAAAACAATTGTAGCAGCTGAAACAAAATGCTTTGGTGCTGCCATATAACCCACTCCCCTGTAAATATTTCTTCTCAAAAATCTAGTGAGAAAACTTTTTTTGTGAACTTGTCCGGGAATACTCCCTTTTTTTCATCTACTTGTTCACTCTTGATAAAGCGGTTACATTCACTTTTGCATAAAACTTTTTTTTGTTGATTACAATGAATTCTGCTGCCTGCTATCATCGCTCACTCTGTAATTGTGAACTATGGCGAAAAAATTGTGAACTATGGCATCATGGCAGAAAACAACGGCAAATTTAGTGGAAAATACGGCAAATACACTGTGAACTATGGCATTTGTCACTAAAAATCAGGAAAAACTATGTAACTGGAATAATAGCAGTGAACTGGTTTGATGATAAAACGCAAAAGCAAAAGCAGGTTTTAGATGTTCATTCCCAGTTCTACTAAAAGCCAGGAGCAAAACCCATATTTTGTAAGATAATGGTTCTTATGATTAAATAGTAACTCAAAGAACGGAGCTTTGCTATAGAATTTTATTCCTTTAACAAGAAATGTACTTCCTCCCATGCACCAAATTTCTTCGAGAAAAATTATTCATAGAAAAATATTTATAAATATTAAAAGGGACTCCCTGCTAAAACCCGGAAATCCCCTTTTTTTGCATAATAATACTACACCAAAAAAACATCCGGGACTGTTAACCCATATAAACACTTTCACACGTTCCAGCTAACGGTTCATAAAAACAATGCAGTTTATATTGTCCAGTAAAAGGTTGGTCATACCATGTTGGGGGACATGGAGCATATGGATTAAAGTACCAAAGCGCATATTTCGCTGGGTGATCTCTCCAATAATCCAAATTTTGCCTTGCTAATCTTTTTTCAGATTCTCTTGCTCTTTGATAAAACACATTGCCTTTTTGAACGGCTTCAAAAGAGTAATTTCCTCCTTGTATTTGAAAAATGACATCCTCAATTGTTCTCACATCAATAAAGTCAGTACAATCTGCTATAGCACGGTTAACAATTACATTCCCAACGTAGAGCATTCCTTGCTGTCCTTCTCCTTCAGCTTCTGCTCTCATCATCCTGGCCATTAAGTCAACATCTGCACTTCGGTAAGCAACTCTTGCCATTTTTACACCTCCAGAATATAGTATGAAAAAAAGCCTCCATTCATGCCAGTGTATATAAATCAATGCGGTCCGGAGGGACAGGTTCCTCGGTCCAAAATATCTCAAAATGTGCCTGCATCCTCATCGCGACCATCTACTAATCGAATCTTTTTTTTTATTTGACAATCATCTCTAGTTGTAACTATAATTGTTACACGGTGGTGAATCCATATGAAAAATAGTCGGTTTGCGGTTGCAATTCATATCCTGTCGTTAGCATCCACTCAATCTGGAGCCACTTCTGATTTCATTGCGAGCAGTGTTAACACGAATCCCGTAGTCATCCGACGCATAAACAGTTTGTTGAAAAAGGCTGGTATCCTCAAATCCCAAGCAGGCATTCCAGGGGTCTACCTGACAAGAGAACCGTCTGAAATTACTTTACTGGACATCTATAAAGCGGTCCAAGGAAAAAGCGAAACGACTTTTTCCATTCACGAAGACCCTAACCCGCAATGCATCGTTGGGAAGAACATTCAAACCACGCTTGAGGAGAGCTTTATGCGGGCACAGAATGCGATGGAAAATGAATTAGCCAATCAAACACTTCATGACATTTTAGGAGATCTCTTTGATTAAAGAGATTTTTTCACCACTCGAATGTAACTATCATTGTTACAATTAAACTGTAGGAGGAATATTTATGAACATAGCAGTAATCGGAGCAAGCGGAAAAGTTGGAAGCTTAATTTTAAAAGAAGCGATTGACCGAGGGCATCAAGCAACAGCAATTGTTAGAGATGCTGGAAAAATCACAGATGAAAATGTGAACGTTATCGAAAAAAATATTTTTGACCTTAAAACCGAGGATGTAAAGCAATTTGAAGTAATTGTAAATGCCTTTGGGGCTCCTCTAGGTGAAGAACAGGCACACGTGGATGCCGGGCATGCTTTAATTGAAGCTGCAAATGGTACAGAAACAAGAGTTGTTGTTGTCGGCGGTGCCGGAAGTCTTTATGTCGATGAAGCCAAAACAGTTCAGTTAATCGACACACCAGAATTTCCGGACATCGTCAAACCAACCGCAAAAGGACAAGGTCGCAATCTGGAAGAATTACAAGCAGCAACAGATCTTAATTGGACATTCATCAGCCCTTCAGCCATCTTTGATGCGGAAGGAAAAAGAACCGGGGCCTACAAATCCGGAAAAGATCACCTGCTTGTTAATACAAAGGGTGACAGCTATATCAGCTATGCTGACTATGCCATCGCTGTATTGGATGAAATCGAGGATCCGAAGCATATTAAAGAAAGATTCACTATTGTCGGTGAAGCTGAATAAACGAGAACCAGAGACAAGATTGAAACCACTGAATAAGTACCATTTTTGGAGGCAGTTAATTTTTACATCAATATAAAGAAAATAAAAGGAAGTTAACAACTGAGATACAGGATGTTGTTAGCTTCTTTTTAAAAACAGACTTTTCCCTCTGTCTCGGACTGCTCCCTGGTACAGATCCAGGTTTTCCACATCAAACGATCCCTTGGTACAATCCCCAACTTTAATGCTTACCTCCATAATTATACCTTTCGCTCTCAATCTCAATATACATAACCATACCAACAACTGACTCAGCTTCCTCTTCATTCCCTGAAATGGTATTATATGTAGAACGAAAGAAGAAAGTGTGATTCTATGGAAATACAATCATTTAAACGGGATCTTTTACAACTAGGCTGCGAAAAAGCTGCAGAACTACTCGTTACGTTTGAGGAATGCGATGATAAACTAACAATGATCCGGCAGATTCTAAAAAACTGTAAAACTGCAGCCACTGATTTTCCCGACGATATACGAATTCTATATGCTCAAGTAAATGCTTCATCATCCTATGACAAAGCTTGCGAAAGAATATTGTTACGGGATTTTGAAACAATCTTACTGGAAATCGTTAAACCTGCCGACAATTCGGCTAAGATTTTCTTGGAAGCGAATGAAATACAGGAAGCAGTTATAATGTATAAAAAAGCAATACAGGCTGACCCCGATGCACAGCTTGAGCTGGGTAAATACTACAAGGCCCTGGGAAGAGATGATTGGGCATTCGCCTGGTATGAAGCCGCAGCGAATGCAGGTATTCTCGATGCAATTTACTGGCTCGGGAACTATTATTTTGACGGGGGTTATGTGAAGAAAAACTTTGAAAAAGCATTCCATTATTATAAGGAAGCAGCCTTAAAAGGGCATGCAGATGCAATGAATAATTACGCTGACATGTATTTTCTTGGTGAATACGTGGAAAAGGACGATAAACGCGCATTCGAACTGTTTACTATTGCCGCTGAGCGTGGTGTTGCCGAATCAATGTATACGCTAGGTTATTTATATGAAAACGGTATCGGCACGGAGAGAAATGCTGAAAAGGCTAAGCATTGGTTCACCGAATCAGCCAAGAATGGAGACGACTTTGCTGCCAACCGACTCGGCAATGAAGCTGTCGAGAATGGCCTTGGTGAAGAGGCCCTCCGCTGGTACAAGCTGGCTGCAGACCGACAAGACGTCTATGGGGAATTCAATCTCGGCATGTGCTACGAATCCGGAATCGGCACCCCAATCAACATGAAAAAGGCAAAATATTGGTATCAAAAAGCAGCACTCAAAGGGGATCAAGAAGCAAAAGCAAAATTGAAGGAATTTTAAGCACACTGTGACGGTTAGATCTCTCTCCCACAGGCTTGCTCTCACTAATAGAAAAAAGCTCAGTTTAACTGAGCTTCAGGCTGTCGAGAAACCCTCGACAGCCTTATTTTTTTTCTGAACTATCCATCAATT
>NZ_LQNF01000009.1 GCF_001618145.1 Oceanobacillus damuensis | reverse complement strand
AATATCTTTACAAAAAAAACTTGTAGAGAAAAACACCTACTTTCTCTACAAGCTGAGGAATAACAATGTTATTCCTCTCTCTCCCGTTTAGGCATCCATGATTTTTTCTTTTAAATTTTCGTTGAAACTGCCTTCCTTAATCATCTCGATTTCAAACTTATAAGGGGCTTTTTTGTTCTTTTTATCTGTTCCAACAAAAGGAGTTTCCAATATTTTAGGTAATTGCTGCAATTGTGGATGATGGACAACATAGTGAAGTGCTTTGAACCCGATGTGTCCTAAACCTATATTTTCATGTCGGTCTTTATGTGCACCACGTTCATTTTTGCTGTCATTGACATGGACGACTTTAATTCTGTCTACACCAATAATTTTATCGAATTCATTTAATACCCCGTCAAAATCGTTTATTACATCATACCCTGCATCATGGATATGGCATGTATCCATACAGACGGACAGATTCTCATTATGTGTTACACCATCAAATATTTCTGCCAGTTCTTCAAACGTTCGTCCAACTTCTGAGCCTTTACCTGCCATTGTTTCAAGAGCAATTTGTACTCCACTGTCTTTTACGAGTACTTCGTTTAATCCCTCGATAATTTTTTTGATTCCAGCCGCTGAACCTTCACCAACGTGTGCACCTGGATGAAGGACAATCTGTCTTGCACCAAGTGCCTCTGTTCGGTCAATCTCATTCCTTAAGAAATTTACCCCAAGTTCAAAGGTTTCGGGTTTGACTGAATTCCCAATATTTATAATATATGGTGCATGAACGATAATGTCTGATATACCGTTCATTTCCATATGTTCTCTCCCTGCCATGATATTTAATTCCTCAATTGGCTTTCTTCTCGTATTCTGGGGTGCTCCCGTATAGATCATAAAAGTGTTTGCTCCATAAGAAATGGCTTCTTCACTGGAACCAAGCAGCATATTCTTCCCATTCATCGATACGTGAGATCCTAATTTCAACAATTGCTACACCTCTCCCTGTAATAAATATACCTTGCTTCTCTCTATTTACTGTATTTTGATTTCTTGTTCAATCTCCGTTTTATGGACTCTTGCTGTCTTTTCATTTTCTTTTTGTAGCCAGGTTTTACTTTTTTTGTTTTCGAAACCTGCTTCCATGCTTCTCTTTCCACATTTGTAGTAGTCTTTGTCCGCAAATGACGTTCGTTCCATGGTTTGGCTTCTTTCCATTCTCCATTTTTTACTTCCACATACGAAAACGTAAGTCCTTTTTGTTCGAGTTTATCGACCAATTTTAAATCGGATTCATCATATATACTGATTGCAGTACCTTCCATACCTGCTCTGGCAGTTCTTCCTACACGATGAATATAAAATTCCTCTTCTTTTGGAATCTGAGCGTTGATTACATGGCTTACACCTTTAATATCGATTCCACGCGCGGCCAAATCTGTGGCTACAACATATTGATAGCGAAGACCCTGGATCTCTTTTAATACGCGCTTACGTTCCCTCGGTGTCAGGCCGCCATGGATCAGACCAGCATCCAGACCTCTTTCCTGTAAACCCTTAGCCAATTCGTTAGCCTGTTTTTTACCGTTTGTAAAAATAATCGCAAGATAAGGCTGAATGACTTTGGAAATGTCCATAATGATGTCCGCTTCGTCTCTATGCTTGCGTGCAATGAGTCTATGCTCCATTGTTTCAGGAGAAAAATGCTCATCAATTTTAACATATATAGGATTTTCCAAATACTTCTTGAAAAAATGCTGTAATCGTTGTGGAATTGTTGCTGAAAATACCATTAGCTGTATATCTTTTTTTGACCGTACAAGGAGCTGGTCCACCTCATTAATAAATCCTAGATCAAGCATCAGATCCGCTTCGTCTATAACAAAGGAAGTGGCTGAGTATATGGATAACGCATCTTCTTTGACCAGATCCAAAATCCTTCCAGGGGTTCCGACAACAATATGTGGGGGTGTTTTTAATTTATCCATCATTTTCTGCTTATCTGTGCCCCCAACTAGCAGCTTGGCTATCCATTTACCATCTTTTTCTGCATAGTGAATCATCTTTCTTACTTCATCATGTATTTGTGTTGCCAACTCTCTTGTTGGAGCAGTGATTACAAACTGTACTTCCTGTTTTGAACTGTCTATCTTATTGAACAAAGGCAGCAAATAAGCATGGGTTTTTCCTGATCCTGTTCGTGATTGCCCAATGACGCTCTGTCCTTTCAATATTCCAGGAATTACTTTTTCCTGTATTTCTGTGGGCTTCTTAAATCCAAGTTTTTCAATAATATCCTGTAATAATGGATGAAAAGCGAAATGATCGAAGTTATTGTTTTTCATGTATGCATTACTCCTTTTTGTTTACAAAAATTTGAATGGTTCGGTGTTCGATTTGGAGATTGTAATTTCAATTTTTTCCTGTTTCAGCTGCTGCTGCAAATATTCCTTCGTCGCTTTTTTCATCACTTTCTCTATATAATGACCAGGGTCTATTACTGAAAGGCCGATTTGTTCTGCTTCTTGAGCAATATGGAATGACATATCTCCCGTAATATACACATCTGCACCGCTTCGCTTTGCAGCATGGATATATTTTTCCCCGCTCCCACCGAGAACAGCTACTGTTTTTACTGGTTTATCGAGATCACCTGTAACGCGAACTGCTGGAACATCAAACGCGGTTTTTACATAATCACAAAGTGCTCTCAGTTTTGCCGGAGTTTTCAAGGTCCCTATTCTTCCAATTCCGTATTTTTTTCCTTCATTAATCAGTGGGTATATATCGTAGGCTGCTTCTTCATAAGGATGTGCATCAATCATGTGATTTATCACATTCTGAAGATAAGTCTGCTGAACAATCGTTTCTACTTTAACTTCATTAACATATTCAAGCTGATTTTTTGATCCGATAAATGGATTTGTCCCCTCAAGAGGTTTGAAAGTACCCTGGCCTTCTGTCTGGAATGTACAATGACTGTAATTTCCGATGTGCCCCGCTCTGCCCTTACTTAAAGCTTCTCTAACCACATTTTCATGCGACACAGGTACATAGACAGCAAGTTTATACAATTGCTCACTTTCAGTTTCTATGAGAACTTTTCTTGATTGCAAGCCCAGCAGTTCACTTAACATGTCGTTCACACCGCCATCTGCAGCATCCAGATTGGTGTGGGAAGCATAAACGGTGATTTCATTAGTTATTAATTTTTGGATGATTTTCCCTTGAGCGGTATCTATATTAATCTGTTTCACCGGTTTGAATAATAATGGATGGTGCGCGATAATCAGATCTGCACCTTGTTCGATCGCTTCGTCTACTACTGACTCGGTTACATCTAGTGTAATCATAATTTTTTTAACTGACTTACTATATGAACCGAGTTGCAAGCCTACGTTATCCCAGTCATAGGCCATGCTTTGGGGAGCCCAGTTTTCCATGATACCGAATATATCTGAGTTATTCAGGACTTTTCCATTCATCCTTCAATACCTCCTCCATCCAAGCTAATTCCTTTTTGAATCGTTCCATCTTTACGTTGTCGGGTGCGGTTGCGTTATTCATTTGCGCTATTGCTCTCCCTAGTTTCTCATGCTCCAGTTTCCATTTTTTCAGGAATACAGACGTCTTTTGTTTCAAAAGCAGCGGCCCGAATAACAATTCTTTTTCGAAGTGCTCATCAGAATAAAGACTATCTCCGTTATTCCTTTCTGCAACAATAATTTCATAAATATGATCATTTTCTTCTAAAATGACTTCCTTCGTTAATGTGAAATTGTTTTCAAAGAACCATCTTCTGACATTTCTAGCATCTACATTTGGCTGAGCAATAATTCGCTCTACGGTAGACAATTTTGATTTTCCCTCGTCAAGAATTGTTTTAATTAAGGAACCGCCCATACCTGCAATCACGATATGATTAACTTCTTTATCTTTAAGTACCTCCAGCCCATTTCCGAGTCTTACCTCAATTTGTTGTCCAAGTTTATAAAGGTCGACAGTATGTTGCGCACTATTAAATGGCCCCTCGTTTATTTCCCCTGCTATCGCTTTTGCAGTTGGATCTTTCAGACATACATGACAAGGCAAATAGGCATGATCGGAGCCAATATCCGCAAAATAAGCTCCTTCAGGAATATATGAAGCTACTTCCAATAGTCGATTTGACAGTTTTAATTTGTTCATCATCATGTTCTCCTTTTAGAAAGCTTGGCATCGGCAGCTTTTCGGCAAATGCCTCATTGGACTTATGGCAGATTAGACAGTTTCATGCTTCTTACCTGCTAAAAAAGAAAAGCTTTCTGTTTTTCGCAGAAAGCTAGACTTTGAATACCTGTTACATATTAATATTATTGTTGTTCACTCAGCCACTCTGAGAGGGCAGAAAGTTCTTCGCCGGCAACCTGGTCTTGTGGTGGCATTGAACCAGTTCCGTTTTGAATGATGTCTGCAATTTCATCTGAAGAATATTTGGAGCCTACCTGAGTCAGATCTGGGCCTGCTCCACCAGATAAGTCTGCACCATGGCATGCAGCACAGTTAGATTGATAAACAGCATCTGCGTCTCCACCTGCTGTTTCGCCCTCTTGTGTTTCTTCTGTTTGTTCACCACTGCCATCTCCAGCCTGTTGTATGTCTGCGCGCTGATTAATTCCAACAATTGAAATGATAACTACTGTAAGTATCCCTAATACTGCAATGATTGCATATGGTACAACCGGGTTTTTTCTCATTGTGTTTCCTCCTTATGTAATCCCCTAATTAAATCTATAAAATACTATATATAGTTTACTCGAATTTTGAATAATTTTAAAGGATTAAGCTGTTAAATTTGTAAAAATAAAATAAGATAAGGTGAAAATGACAAAAATTACACTTATGAACTGCAGTATTCTATATTTTTTTACTATACTCACGTAAAACCACAGTACAAAATTGGACAGGATTATCGCTGTATGAAAAAAGTTGCTGGTCGATAAAACAGTGCTGCTCGTTGCAGTGATCAACAATAGCATTAGCAATGAAACATATAAAGGCAACTGTACATCGTCATATCCCTTCTTAGGGAAGTAAAAATAAAGCCATACGGTATATACCCAGAAAAGCGATAAAATCCCTAGTTGCAAAACGGTATGAAATTCAGTAAAATATAATACAAGGAATGAAAACGGTATCACGGCTATTGATAAGCATATATGGATTATACCTAACGGTGTCCATCTGATCCTGGAAGTTGCTTGTTTATCATCTTCCTCTACCGCTTCACCTTTTGTATAGAGGGCCAAAAGAAAATCGCAATACGTTTCAGGAAGCAGCCTGTGTTCCTTCCAATACTTAATTTCATTTATAATTACAGCGATTCTGTCAGCCGCCATGTTTTTCACCCCAATACAGGCCTTATGATCAAATAAATATAACAGGGAAAGTCATTATCCACAACAATGCGAACAATGACTGCCTATCAATCCAAAAAGTCTTTTAAACGTTTGCTGCGGCTGGGGTGTCTAAGTTTACGAAGTGCTTTTGCTTCAATCTGGCGAATACGTTCTCTCGTAACCCCAAACACTTTTCCTACTTCCTCAAGCGTTCTGGTTCGCCCATCATCAAGACCGAAACGAAGGCGTAATACATTTTCTTCCCGATCTGTCAAGGTATCGAGCACATCTTCAAGCTGCTCCTTCAGCAATTCATATGCTGCATGATCAGATGGTGATACAGCTTCCTGGTCCTCAATGAAATCTCCGAGATGGGAATCGTCTTCCTCGCCAATAGGTGTCTCTAGTGAAACTGGTTCCTGGGCAATTTTCAAAATATCGCGCACTTTATCTGGGCTTAATTCCATTTCTTCACCGATTTCTTCCGGTGTAGGTTCACGCCCTAAATCCTGCAATAGTGATCGTTGAACCCGAATAAGTTTGTTGATTGTTTCCACCATGTGTACAGGAATACGAATCGTTCTTGCCTGGTCGGCAATTGCACGCGTTATCGCCTGTCTGATCCACCATGTGGCATACGTACTGAATTTAAACCCTTTACGATAGTCGAATTTTTCAACAGCCTTGATAAGTCCCATGTTACCTTCCTGAATTAAATCAAGGAATAACATACCACGGCCGACATATCGCTTGGCAATACTTACAACAAGTCGCAAGTTTGCCTCGGCAAGGCGGCGTTTAGCTTCTTCATCCCCTTCTTCAATACGGGATGCCAGTTCGATTTCCTCAGCAGCGGACAGTAAATTCACTCGTCCGATTTCTTTCAAGTACATGCGCACAGGATCATTAATTTTAATCCCCAGTGGTACACTTAAATCATTCAGATTAAATTCTTCTTCTTTTGCAATCTTTTGCATGTTGGGGTCATCTTCCGATTCGCCTATTACATCTACACCCTGTTCTTCCAGGTGCTCATAAAATTCATCCATTTTATCGGATTCGATTTCAAAATTGGATAGACGGTCTGCCACCTCTTCATAGGCTAATGTACCACGTTTTTTACCCATTTCCACCAATTTTTCCTTTGCTTGTTCCAATGACAGTTCATTATCTTTTGTTTGCGAAGGCTTATTTTCGGCCATGAGTCCCCCTCCTTCCAGTCTAAATAGTGATTTAGTTCGTATTTCTCAAATGTTTTTGAATTTCGATAATTTGCATCGCAATTTGTGCGGCTTTTAAAGGATCATTTTGCTGTTCGGCAAGTTTCTGCTGTTCCTTCAGTGTTTTTATATTCATGGAATCATTTGATTCATTTTTGATGATGCGGATATAATCATTAATTTCCCTGTCACTGATATTACCAAGTTCAGGAATCATTGCCATTTCAACTACTTGCTGCTTTAATTGGTCGTCATTCAGCCTTTCGATAAACAAACTAATGTCTGATGAATGTCCTTCCTCATAAAACCCATACAAGTGGGTTGCAATAATTTTATGTGCATCCACATTGAAACCGGCACCCAATTCCTCCTGTACCTTATCCGTAATGTAAGAATCTTGAAGCATATAGGAAATAAGTTTTTTTTCAGCATTATAAAAAGCTGGAAGCAATTTTTTACTGCGTTGTGAGATCGTATGCTTATTAGTATATCTGTTCTTTTGCTGATTATCCTTAGGTATTCCCCGTTTTTTCCTGTATTCATGTATTTCTGATGTCATGGTTTCGATTGAGATATGATATTCATTGCTCAGCTCTTTAAGATAATATTCCCTTTCAATGGAACTCTCAATCATTGCCAGTTCTTTCAATACATATTCAATATACTTGATGCGATCCCCTTCTACATTCAGGTTAAAATCTTTTTTCAGGTATCGCATATAAAAACTCATGTACGTATCACTTGCTTTTATTACTTTATCCTTGAATGCTTCTGGGCCATTTTTTTGAATGAAACTGTCAGGATCCATATCATTGTCAAGGTTTGCCACTTTAATCGAGCAGCCGACTTTCTTTAATAAATTAGCTGCTTTGTATGTTGCATCAAGTCCAGCCATATCCCCATCGTAGCATATGATAACCGTTTCCACGTAACGATTCAAAAGCTTCGCCTGTGGTTCAGTCAATGAGGTGCCCAGTGTAGCGACAACATTCTTGACCCCGGCCTGGTAAGCAGAAATTACATCCATATATCCTTCAAATAAGATAACTTCATTTTCTTTCCGGATATGTTTTTTAGCCAGATCAAAATTATACAGCAGTTTTCCCTTATGAAATAGTTCACTCTCTGGACTATTTAGATATTTTGGTTCCTGATTTGTAATCGACCTGCCGCCAAAAGCAACTGTTTTACCAATATGATTTCTGATTGGAAATATAACTCTTCCCCTGAAACGGTCCGTCACAGCATTATCATTTTGCTGAGATAATATTCCTGCCTTGATTAACAGCTGTTGATGAAACCCCTTTTTTGTAAGAAATTCAGCCACGAAATCCTTCACATTAGGAGCGAATCCCAATTGGAAGGCATCAATTGCTTCATCGCCGATTCCCCTGTCTTTCAGATACTGATAACCTTCTTTACCATCTTTTGTATACCTTATTAAATGATGATATAATTTCGTTAACCAGTCATTGGCAGACAGAACGCTTTGACTTTCTTCAGACATGGAAGATTCTTTTTTAATCCCTGTGTCAGGTAGTGTAAACCCGCTTTTATCAGCAAGAAACTTTACAGCTTCATAAAAGGAAAAGCTTTCCATTTCCATCATAAATGTTATTACATTCCCGCCTTTTCCACATCCAAAACAATGAAAGATCTGTTTTTCCTGTGTTACAGAAAAGGAAGGGGTTTTTTCACCATGAAATGGACATAGTCCAAAATAGTTTCTGCCCTGCTTTTTCAGCTGAACGTATTCACCAATGATATCGACAATATCATTGGACTTTCTTATTTCTTCAATAAACTCTTCAGGTATTTGATTGGCCATAGTAACCACCATACTATACTAATATTCGTGATGAATTTAAAAAATCCTTCACGTTTCGACATTTTTTTCTAAAACTCCGAAAAAAATTACCCTCTATATGCTAAGTCATTCTAAGAAGGCTATTATTATCCATATTTAGTTACCATTGTACCTCCACCAGTCGAATTATAAACCAAATAATAAAGAAAGCAGTTACTTATTAAATTGCTATATGGTTTAATTCTACATAAACATGCAGGAATCCTTCTTTATTATGAATGTTTTATTTTTCAGAATAGCCTATTATTGTGTTTTTAAACATAAATATTACACAAAAATTTATTATAGTACATTTCTTTTAATATAGCTATCAATATGTTTTTATTTTCTTTATAAAAGAAAATATTCTGCCCATAGTGGCACAGAACGTTATAGTTTTCTTGAAAAGAGCTTATGCTTAGAAAATTCCATTAGATTTGTTTCTTTTGCATCATGCGCATGATAAGATTTGCAGTTTCTTCCACTGCCTTGTTCGATACATCAATTACCGGACAACCGATCTTATCAACGACCTTATTAAAATATTCAAGTTCTTGTTGTATTCTTTCCATATTGGCATATGTAGCCTGATCACCGAGCCCAAGAGCTTTAAGTCTTTCTTTTCGGATGCCATTCAACTTCTCTGCAGTAATCCGTAAGCCGATACATTTAGATGGATCGACAACCATCAGTTCTTCAGGTGGATCCACTTCAGGAACAATCGGAACATTTGCCACCTTAATTCGTTTATGTGCCAGATACTGTGACAGTGGGGTTTTAGATGTACGGGAAACTCCGATTAGTATAATGTCTGCCCTTGCAATCCCCCGTGTGTCTCTCCCATCATCATATTTTACAGCAAATTCGATTGCTTCGATCTTTTTAAAGTAATCATCATCCAATTTATGGATAAGTCCAGCCTCAAGCCGGGGACTTTTATTGAATACTCTCTCCATGGCATCCATTGTCGGACCCATAATATCGATAGCTTCCACATCCATACTTTTTGATTGCTCGTTTAAGTAGGTTCTTAATTCGGGGTCGACCAACGTGAAACCAATCATACCTTTCTTCTCTTTTGCGATTTGAAGAAACTCGTCAATTGTCTCTTTATCTTCCACGTATGGGACCCGCTGGATTTTATAATCACCGATTCTGAACTGACTAAGCCCCGCTTTGACTACTAATTCAGCAGTTTCACCGACAGAGTCAGATAATACATAAACAGTTGGTTGATCACTCATTTTCCAAACCCCTCTCCATCCCTTTGTTATTGCTTCAAATGCTACACTTGTTCGTCTGTTGTTAACTCCACAAGGACTTTTGTCATTGTCGTTTTTGTTATTCTTCCCACGATTTCCAAACCCGCTTCTGTATCTTTTACCACCGGAAGACCATCGATTTGTTTCGTTATTAATTTCTGTGCAGCCTCAATCAGTAAATCTTCCCTTCGACAAACAGTTATATTTGGCATTCGGGTCATTATAATATGGACCGGTACTGAATTTAAATTCTGCTGGCCGATGCTGGCCCGCAGTAAATCTTTACGGGAAAGCACACCAGTCAGACATGATTGATCATCTACTACAAATAATGTACCAACATCCTCAAGAAACATCATTGATATTGCATCATAGACAGAGACACTTTCTTTTACTACAATTGGGACCTGCTGAAATTCCTGTACCTTGAATTTCCTGATTTTCTCTGTCAACAGTTCCGAACCCGTTTTACCTGTAAAAAAATAACCGACACGCGGCCTCGCATCGAGGAATCCTGCCATTGTCAAAATAGCTAGATCCGGTCGCAAGGTTGCTCTGGTAAGATTTAATTGATCAGCTATGTTTTCACCGGTAATCGGTCCATTTCCTTTTACTATTTCTATAATCTGTTCTTGTCTTTTACTTAATTCCACCTTTTCACCACCCGTAAAACAATATGCCATACAATTTCAAAATATAATACTAATTATATAGTAAAAAGGGAAAGTATGTTATACTAATTATTTTTAAATTAGGTTTTTTTCGAAAGTGGTTGCTATTAGATGCATGAACTTGTATAAGTTGCGACGTAATTTGGCGACCGCATTGGGAGATACAGATTCTGTTAAGCATTTCATAAAACACCTTCAAATTAAAATTGCTGTTTCCATTCAATGATTCTAAAATCCGCAAAATCCTTAATCATTAAGGATAATTCATGGATCAATCCAAGACGATTCGCACGTATTTTTATATCATCCGTCATGACCATATTGTTTTCAAAGAATTCATGTATCGGTTCCGCCAATTCGGCCAGAGAAGACAAAGCATCGTCTGCCGCCTTTACCTGGTTATAGGCTGGGAAATCTTTTTTCGCCGAACGGTATTTCTCGAATAATTCTTTTTCCGTATCGGTTACAAACCGTTCTGGTGTGATTGAATCTGTGTCACCTGCTTTATCAGACAGGTTAAGCACCCTTGTCAATGCTTCCTGTACCGGTTTAAATGACTCATCATTTCGTTTATCGGCAAGTATTTTTGCTTTTGAAATTGTATAATCAAATCTGCCAACCTCCGCATGTAAAACAGCATGAATGACATCCTGTGCAATATCCATTTCCTTAAGCAGGAATACAGCACGATGTCTGAAAAATTCATTCAGCTCTTTCTGTACTTCTTCATTGCTATGCTGTTCAATTTGTGTTTGCTGATAGACCGAAAGTGCAGCATCTAAAATTTCTTCCAAAGAAACGTCCCATTTTCTGTTTTCCATTATTCTTAGTATTCCTGCAGCCTGTCTGCGCAGTCCATAAGGATCCTGGGATCCGGTTGGGATTAATCCCACTGAAATACAACCAACAATCGTATCCACCTTGTCAGCGATGCTTACAATCGCACCAATGAGTGTATCGGGAAGATCTCCATTGGCCTGCTTCGGTAAGTAATGTTCTCTGATTGCTTGTGCCACATCTGCGTCTTCTCCGAAGTGGACAGCATATTTTTCACCAATCACACCTTGAAGTTCAGTGAATTCATTTACCATATTGGTCATTAAATCAAATTTGCTGATTTCCGCTGCCCTTAATGCCTTTTTCTTTGCTGATTCTTCTAATTCTAATAAGTCTGTAATACTTTCAGTTATTGCGATGATACGTTTTACTTTGTCACTGATTGTACCAAGCTTCTCCTGGAATACGACACGATCAAGCTTTTCCTGATAATAGGATATAGACTGTTTTTTATCTTCTTCAAAGAAAAATTCTCCGTCAGACAGTCTTGCCCTCAGCACCTTTTCATTACCCCTTGCAACGGTACCTAGGTGATGGTCATCGCCATTTCTGACTCCAATAAAATGTGGAAGTAAATCACCATCTTTTGTAATTACCGGGAAATAACGTTGATGCTCTTTCATTGACGTAATTAATACTTCAGCTGGTAAATGAAGGAATTTGTCTTCAAATGAACCCATAAATACAGTAGGATATTCCACCAGATTTCGTACTTCTGCAAGCAGGTCGGCATCGACCGGAATCTTGAAACCATTCTCCTTCTCAAGAGCTTCAATGCCTTTTAAAATTAATTTTTCACGTTCTTTGGAATTGACGACGACATAGTTTTCAGCCAGCGATGATTCATATTCTGATGGATCATTTAATGTGATTTCCTTCCCAAGAAAGCGATGTCCAACGGTTTTGTTGGCTGTTTGAACACCCGTGATTTCAAAGGGAATTGCATCATTTCCATATAATGCAACGAGCCAGCGGATTGGACGTGCGTAACGGAGTGTTTCAGACGCCCATCGCATGTTCTTGCCGAATTGAATTGATTCAATAATTCCTTTAAATTCAGGAAGCAAGTCAGACACAGGCTTTCCATCTATATGTTTCTTTACAAAGATATAGGAAATCCCTTTTATTTCTTTTGTATAGATATCATCCGGAGTTTTACCCTGACCTTTCGTAAAACCAATGGCAGCTTTCGTCCATTCACCATTTTCATCTTTGGCTATTTTTTCTGCAGGGCCTTTCGCTTCCTCCTCAATTGTAGTTTGATATTCAGCTATATTACTGATCTTAACCGCCAAGCGTCTTGGTGTAGAGAAGGAGGTTACGGAATCAAAAGATATTCTTTGTTCTTCCAACCATTTTGTCGCTTTACTTAAAAGCTGCTTTTCTGCATCATCAATGAATCTTGCCGGCAGCTCCTCAAGTCCGATTTCAATTAAAACATCCTTAGCCATTTAATTTTCCTCCTTTTGAAGCATTGGAAATCCCAGCTTCTCTCTTTCGGCAACATATATTTTTGCAATACTTCTTGCCAAATTACGGATGCGCGATATGTACCCTGTACGTTCAGTTACCGAAATGACTCCTTTTGCATCCAGCAGATTAAATGTATGCGAACATTTCAATACATAGTCATATGCCGGGAACACCAGACCTTTTTCCATCGTCGCCCTTGCTTCTTCCTCATACATGGAGAATAATTGAAAAAGCATTTCCGTATTCGATTCTTCAAACGTATATTTAGAATGTTCATATTCAGGCTGGTAAAATATATCTCTCACTGTTACACCGTTATTCCATTCCAGTTCAAACACATTTTCCTTATCCTGAATATATGATGCCAGACGTTCGATGCCATAGGTAATTTCCACTGTCACTGGATTTGCTTCAAGACCACCAATTTGCTGGAAATAAGTGAACTGTGTTATTTCCATACCATCGAGCCAAACTTCCCAGCCTAGTCCTGCTGCACCTAATGTCGGGTTTTCCCAATTATCTTCCACGAAACGGATATCATGTGCAAGCGGATCAATACCCAGTTTTTTTAGGGATTCTAAATAAAGTTCTTGTATGTTATCTGGAGATGGCTTCATGATCACCTGAAATTGATGGTGCTGATACAGACGGTTTGGATTTTCGCCATAACGCCCATCGGCCGGCCTTCTGGAAGGTTCCACATATGCAACATTCCAAGGCTCTGGTCCCAAACTGCGGAGCAATGTCATTGGTGACATTGTCCCTGCTCCCTTTTCTGTATCGTACGCTTGCATGAGTATACAATTTTCTTCAGACCAGTGTTTTTGAAGTGTTAAAATCATTTCCTGGATATTCATTTCATGCTCTCCTTCATAACAATTTTTTTGTAATACATAAAGGCTCTGTTCGTAAGTTTTGTTTTTTTATATTTATCGTAGTTGATATAAACTGTGAAGTAACTTGTATGTTGGGTCTCTAACCTGGTAATGGAAGCATGTTACTTCGGCAACCGCAGCCCGTATACACTCCGCTTTCCGCGGGCGGCTGGTGAGCCCTCCTCGTGCTATCGCACTGCGGGGTCTCACCGATGCCTTTCCTCCCGCTGGAGTCTACGTGTATACGGGATGCTGATACGGAAATTCACAAAAAAATCTGTGCATGAAAAATCAATACATTTGATTTACTTTCAGTGCATCAGCTATTTTTTATAACAAAAAGATTCCTCCGTCCCCATTAACTGTTGCAAGTACAGTAAATGCAGCAATCTTCTATCCAGCTCGGGGAAATACACGGAGACTCCTTGAAAATGCATCCGCATTTTCTGCGTGCGATGTAGTGCTGCCGCAGCTTTCCTTGTCCTACGGGAAGAGAGGCATAGGTGAGACACTGAAATGCACTAGCATGAAGGGGCTCACCAGCCGCCTTAGGATGCGCGCAGTGTATTTTCCCGCGCGGTAGCCGCAGTAACTCGCTTCCATCGTTAGTGCCCACAGTTCTAACGCAAATAGTAGTTACTTCGCAGTTTACATATATTGTGTCGGTGGAACGATTAACTGCAGGCCCAATCTGTTAGAAGACAAAAACCGTCCCTATGTCTACCTGCAGATAGACATAGGGACGGTTTTTGCCGCGGTTCCACCCTATTTGCTCATGATAAAAGCCACTTTATTATGATTGCTCCGGAGCTCCCTTCCCAGGATTCCTTTCATCCGGCTTTCACTATCCCAGACTCGCTTTTGAAAGAAAATTGACTGGTACTCTTCTCCATCGTCACAGTTCATTATTTAATTTTGAAATATGTAAAAATAATACTTTATCCATCTGAATATGTCAATAAACAACTACTTTAAACGATCGAGCTGTTCCAAAAACTTCCTTGATTTCAGATGAAAACCGCCATATTGGTCATAATACATGTTCAGCAATTGCCGAAGTGTTTTTTTATTTTCTGGTTTGACAGAAATGGAGCCGACTCTCTCAAGACCGACAGCTGAAAAAATATGAAGCAGTTTAGCTAGTGAATCGGACAGACCTACAGCATTTTCATCAAGATGGCGACATTTTATACAAAGCATCCCACCTTCAGATATGGAAAATGCATATGGTGTGTTTCGATTACCGCAATTTGTACAGCGGTCAACAGTTGGCGCGAACCCGCCTTTTTCAAATAGTTTCAACTCATACATCAAAATCGGAATGGCTGCATCTTCATTTTCTGCAATCCATGTCAACGTTTGATGGAATTGATCATACAGATATGGATCCGGCAATTTGGAATCCAGCAGCTTATCTGTCAGTTCCGTAATGTAAGCTGCATAGGAAGTCTTTATAATATCTTCCCTCACTGCGCGGAAAGAGTCAATGATTTCGCCTTGTTGGATTGTGCTTAGACCGCTGTTGAGATAAATGAATAACTGAGCATGGATGAACGGCTGCGTAACAGCAGCCATTCTGCTCTTTGTTTTTTTTGCTCCTCTTGCAAGTGCTGTAAATTTGCCTATTTTCTTACTGAATATCGTAACAATTTTATGTGTCTCACCATAGTCCTGTGTTTTTATAATAAAACCGTCAATTTTTTCCAACACAACCGTTTCACCTTTCTTCCCCATTCCAAGATGAACGTATTTCAATTATATTTTTGCATCCAGCGAAGAGATTTCTTCCGGATCAGCCTGGCCTTGCTCCTGATTATATGTTGCATCTTCCAACTCTTTCATTAATAAATAGGTTTCAATGTTTCCTGTCTGACTAAATACTTTCCACGTTAGTTCTATCACAAGAAACCCCACCTTTCTTTAATTTGACCTGAAAATGTAACTCAGTAATTAGAGTGGCTCATATGCTGAATATCATAAGTATAAAAAATTACCAACTTTAATATTCATCATTGCGAAATCCAAGTTCATGCAGCTGACTCTGTTTGTTTCTCCAATCTTTCTTCACCTTTATCCAAAGCTCCAAATATACTTTCGAACCAAGTAACGCCTCAATGTCTTTACGGGCATTTCTGCCAATATTTTTCAGCATGCTTCCCTGTTTACCGATCAGAATACCTTTTTGGGTGCTTCGTTCCGTAACGATTATTGCTTGGATTAATAATTTATCCTGCTCTCTTTTTTCTATATTTTCAATTACTACTGCAATGGAATGTGGAACTTCTTCCTTCGTCAAATGCAGTACCTTTTCTCTGATCAATTCAGAAATTACAAACCGCTCCGGGTGATCTGTTACCTGATCAGCTGGATAATACTGCGGGCCTTCAGGCAAATGACCTTTTAAAACATCTACTAAGTGGTCTACATTATTGCCTTCTAGAGCTGAAATTGGAATGATCTCCTGAAATTCAAGTTTTTGCCTATATTGTTCAATTAAAGCAAATACTTCTTCCGGATGGATAAGATCAATTTTGTTTATAATCAGAAAGACAGGGCTTTTAACCTTCTGCAACAGATCAATGATATACTGATCTCCTCTTCCGTAGCCTTCTTTGGCATTAATCATAAATAAAACGGCATCCACTTCATTTAGCGTATTCTCGGCAATATTGACCATAAAATCACCGAGTCGGTGTTTCGGCTTATGAATACCTGGAGTATCAATAAAGACTATCTGTGCATCCTCTGTTGTGAGAACACCTTGTATTTTATTTCTCGTAGTTTGGGCTTTATCGCTCATAATTGCAATTTTTTGACCTATGACACGATTCATAAATGTTGACTTGCCAACATTTGGTCTCCCGATAATGGTTATAAATCCTGATTTGAATGTACTGTTTGAGTTCATATTGTGTCCTCCGAGACATTTTCTTTTATATTTTATATAATACTACAAATAATGCACGCTTTCACTTAATCGACAAAACCTTTAAAAAGAATACCTTTTTTTCTAACTTACCACATATACAAAAATATAAAACTAATGGCTGTCTATTTCATTAAACAGCCGTTTCTTGCAGTGAAAAAATGCCTGGTTAGCTTACTTTATTATTTTTATCTTATTAATTAAGGGGGAAATGGAATACACTCTTATTAGCTGAAGGAAGTATGTTTGTGAACAACAAAAAGCCCTTTCGACACAGGGCTTTTAAAATATGCTAACCGAGCAATTTCGGAAAGAAAATGAGCAAACCGACGATGAATGCGATGACAGCACTAATCAGCACTGCCCCCGCCGCAATATCTTTGATCACTTTGGCACTTGGATGAATTTCTGGCTTCAGATAATCAATCGTTTTTTCAATAGCACTATTCGTTACTTCAGCCATTAGAACAAGCCCTATAGCCAAAGTAACTATCGCCCATTCGACATTCGACAGGCGAAAGACGAATCCCGCTAAAACTGTAGCAATGGTCGCGGCTAAATGAATCCTGAAATTATGTTCCGTTTTTGCAATTTCTTTGATACCATTCCAAGCATAGGAAAATCCAATACCTTTTCGTTTATCTTTCAATTCCGAACTCACCTAAAATTTCTTCCTGTCTTTTAAACATTTTTTCCTCATCTGCCTTATTCATATGATCATATCCCAGTAAATGAAGAAAGCCATGAACAGTAAGAAATGCAAGTTCTCTTTCGTCTGTGTGGCCGTATTCCATAGCTTGTTCTTTAGCCTTATCAACTGAAATGACGATATCACCCAGAGTCAGAGGCATATCTTCACCAACGATTTCCAGTTCACCTTCAACAGATTCCTGCATTGCAAAAGAGATTACATCTGTTGGTGTGTCCTTTTGTCTGTAATTCCGATTAAGCTCCTGAATCTCTTTATTGTCAACAAAATTAACGGACATTTCAGCTTCACTTGTTATTCCTTCTTTTTTTGCGGCGAAATTCAGTAATCGTTGAATCAGGTCAATATAATCGGTCGGTACAGAATTCGTATTATCATGAAAGTCAATATACATTCAATTAGCCTCCTTCATCGGATATTGTATTCTTGAGTGAAAAATACCTTTAAGCGATTCACATATAGCACTCTGAATGATATTTAGCTCCTTTAATGTTAAAGGACTTTCATCCAATTGTCCATCAGCGACTTTATCTTTAATAATCGAGGCGACAATTGCCTCAATCTTTTCTTCGGTCGGCTCCTTCAGAGAACGTACGGCTGCCTCCACCGAATCACATACACAAATGATCGCAGCCTCCTTTGTCTGGGGGTTTGGTCCCGGATATCTGAAATCGGCTTCCTTTACGTTTCCATTATTCTCTGTTGCTTTATAATAAAAAAACTGTAATAAAGATGTCGCATGATGCTGCATTGCAATATCGATAATTTCTTTTGGAAGCTTATGTTTCTTTAGCATTTCTGCTCCGTCGTAAGGATGGCTTATAATGATTTCCGCACTTTCTTTCGGGTCTATGAAGTCATGGGGGTTTCGCATAGATACCTGATTTTCAATAAAATAATGTGGACGAACCGTTTTTCCGATATCATGATAGTATGCGCCCACACGTGCCAACAGACCATTTGCACCAATTGCCTCGCACGCCGTCTCACTTATATTTGCCACCATAACCGAATGATGATATGTCCCGGGGGCTTCCGTCAAAAGTTTTTTCATTAATGGCTGGTTCGGGTTTGAAAGCTGCAGTAACTTTACATCCGACAGAATGCCTAGTGTAGTCTCGAAAAACGGCAGCAGCCCGATTGTAAGTACTGCTGCAAGGAAAGCGGAAACGAGACCGAAGCTTGAATGGATAAATAAATCAATCCATGAATATTTTTCAAAAGATAGAAATAAAAATAGTAAAACAGTGATAATATTTACAGCCGCTATACCAACACCCACTTTTAGGATTGCCAATCTGTCTTTCAAGTTTATCAGGAAAATGATCCCGGTAAGCTGTGAAATGAGAAAGTATATCCCAGCTTCCACATTTAATGCACCTGCAATCTGCCCATTAAATATGACACTTCCGAGAATGGAATACAAGGCAGCGAGTACGATTGCCAGCCGCTCATTTATTAATATTTTAACAAGCAGAACACCTGTAGCAATCGGTGTAACAAAGAATAGGTGATTTGACTGGGTGGTATATAGGCTGATGATTTTCATTAATGATACGACAATTATACTGATAATGAAAATCACCATGATTTTTCCATAATTCCATTCATTCTCTCTTGCCGTTCGGTACATCTCCAATCCTATTAAACTACAAATTAAAATAATCAGGAGCGAAAGTCCAATTAAAGGAAAAATATTCCTTTCATCGTCCAACAAGCCGACAAGTTCAAGTTCTTCATATACTTCGTTTGTGATTGGCTGCCCCTCTCTAACAATTACCTCACCAGCACGAATGAGAACAGGATCAACGCTTGCAGCTGCTTCTTTGCGTGCTTCTGATGTTTTTTCGTAATCAAAGAAAGAGTTTTCTGTTACCGCGAATTCAATAAGTTCATTTAATGGCTCTTTCAGTGATTGGTCCAGAGAGGAAAAATCGATGGTTTGTCTTACATTTGTTCCGGCAGTTTGCAGATTCTCTGTCCGAACACCATTATTTAACGTTTCTTCCAAAGATGTTATAAATATAGCTCGGGCATCTTCGAGTTCCTCTGGAGAAAATTTCATTAATTCAATAAGAGTATTATCTTCAACCGATTCATTAATTTCTTCCGATAAAACTTTTTTTAAATCTGTGACTTTTTCCTGATCTGTTAACTGGTCGGATGTTTCTTCCTCACCGGTTTCAACGTCATTTATTGCAGGCTCTTCTCCCATTTTTATAATGGCGTCGAATATTTCTTCAATAAAACTGATTTGTTCATTGGTGATTTCGTTGGATATATTATACCTATCCTGGACGGACTGTACGGTTTCTCTTGTTTTGCGTTCAGTTTCTTTTTCGTTTTCAATCGTAATCGGAGAACGGATTGTTGCACTGGCATTGCTAAAACGCTCTATATCATAAGTTTCTGTATGTACATTGTTAAGGGTAATAAAAAAGAAGAAAATACCTAATAATGCTACTGGCAATAAGATAAAGATCCAACTATGTCTATCCTTGTTTGATTCAAAGATTCTTTTTAATCTATCAATCATTTGCATCACCCCACTGTTTGTAACAGTTATAAAGAAATAAGACCCGTCTTTCAGGGTCTTACTTCAAAAAATAAGAATGCATAAATTTTGGCAGCAATTAACTCTCATACAAAAACAGCCACGTCCAGCTCCGGTTCCTAGAAACTCCTGTCATAAGCAATGGACATTCCAAGCGCGAAAACCATGCGCTTTCCAGTCCCTTGCTTATGCATGCGTTTCTAAACAGTCACCTGCGCTTTTGTTCGTCCAGCTCCGGTTCCTAGAAACTCCTGTCATAAGCACTGGACATTCCAAGCGCGAAAACCATGCGCTTTCCAGTCCCTTGCTAGCATTGAGTTTCTGAGCAGTTCCTCCTCTTTTCTTCTTCTTTACTTGTCAATTTCATATGCTGCTATAATACGTTGAACCAACGGGTGTCTCACTACATCAGTCTGATTTAGGTGAATAAAGGATATTCCTTCCACGGTGCTTAGCAGCTGATGGGCGACATTCAAACCAGATTTCACCCCTTTAGGAAGGTCAATCTGAGTAATATCACCTGTAATAATCATTTTTGATCCAAATCCTAAGCGGGTTAGAAACATTTTCATTTGGGCCGGTGTTGTATTTTGTGCTTCATCCAAAATAACAAATGCGTCATCCAACGTTCTCCCTCGCATATAAGCCAAAGGAGCTATTTCGATTGTTTCACGTTCAATCAGGCGTAACGTATGCTCTACCCCCAAAACGTCATGAAGGGCATCGTATAATGGTCTTAAATATGGATCCACTTTTTCCTTAAGATCACCAGGTAAAAATCCGAGGCTTTCCCCAGCTTCAACAGCTGGACGGGTAAGGATGATTCGTTTGACCATCCCATTCTTTAAAGCATGTACAGCCATGACTACCGCCAAATAGGTTTTACCAGTGCCTGCTGGTCCTATTCCAAATACGAGATCATTGGATTTAATAGCATGAATATAACTTTTTTGTCCAAGTGTTTTTACCCGGATAGATTTCCCTTTGGCATTTTTTGTTATTTCATCCTCAAAAAGCGTTTCCAATTGGTTGATTTTTCCCTTTTTCGCTAAATCTACTGCATATACAACGTCTCTTTCAGAAATGGATTGACCTTTTCTAATAACCGACAGCAGTGTCAGGAGAATTTCCTGCACAAGAGAAACGGATTCCTCAGTTCCGGAAACACTGACCGCTTCCCCTCTGGATACTATAGAAACTTCCAATTGGGATTCAAGCTGTTTAAGGTTCTTATCATTTGTTCCGAATAAAGCAAGCGCTTCATTCGTACCTGTTAATTGCAAATCAATTTCAGTTAGGCTACCTGACATAATCAATCTCCTTGATTTAATGGTTCTTGCTTTACTATATTTTCTTCTACAGAAACATATATGTTTAAGTTAACTTTACCACGCTCTATAGTTTCATGCAAAACTTTTTCTGACAATATTTCCGCATCAGGTCCTAATTCATGCTTCAGCTGAATAACCGCTTGTTCCATACCTGCTTTAATTGCCTCTTCCTTTGACCTTTCAGCCTGAATATATTCCTTCTCACTTAATACCGTTTCAATAACGGAAACCGGAAGCTCCCATTTCAGGAAGTTAATTTTATTTTCTTTTATATCTCTATGAACGTCCTGATAGGGAGGGTCTTTAAATCCCCAGATAGGAAACTGGAATGCTCCCGTCTTTAAAAAGAATTTCTTTTTGGAATTCCCTGTCAGTCTTTCATAATTGTATTGTAATGGTACGGTTAAGGAAACTTCATACCAAGTATTTGCAGTAACTTCGGCCTCGGCAGCTATGGGCTCTATTCTTTTATTATTTTCATCTTCATCTTCACTTTCGTCTGTATTTCCTAAAACCCCTGAAACTAGTATATCTCCAGGTTCAACATAATCATTTACTTTTACCATTGGGGTCCCTTTGGATACATACATTTTAGTAATGACCCCTTTTTTTGATGCGACAAGGTTTCTTGGCTGTTCAGGATCTGCTTCCTGAACAATTATTTTTTCTACACCCTCAAGGTAAAAGGTTGTCCCTTTTTGGTCTACCCCTGCCCAGAGAAGTTCAGGAATGTCATTAATTAATCTTTGCTGTATTTCTGTCGGAGTATCAATTGAAAAGAGCCATGCACCTGGGTGAACGCCATAGCTGCTTAACTGCTTGTCTATTTTTTCTTCAATATCTCTCGGTACACCAGTAATTTTCACTTCCCAGATTATGTTTGAGAGAAACAGGAAAAATAGAAAGCTAATCATTAACCCGATAACTAAAGGTTTCTTTCTGAAAAATCGTTTCATTAAGAATGGATAACCGTTTCTCCCTGTAAATGATACTTTATAGATTGTTTTCCTTCTGATCTGTTTCATCTTTTGTATGTCAGATAGTTTTATTTTTCCTTCACAAGCATCTTTGTCTAACTTCTTTACATCCCAGACCATGATGCCTTCGCTTGCACATTTTTGAAAAAACAACTCAGGAGCAGTGCCTTTAACTAAGATGGTTACATATCCTGTGGCGCGAACAGTTCCATTTCTATATTTCATAGCATCCTCCTTAAAAATAGCTCAATTCATTAAGAACTTCACTTCAGAGATAGTGCCTTCCAGCAAAATCTCTTTTGGTAACATCATCTTTAAAACAAAGGAAGAACCTTTAATTTGAACATAACCTTTGTTTATTTTTAACTTCAGTTCATTATCAGAATAAGTTGCCAACCCCTGATGATTTTCAATATAAATATGAATATGCCCTATAATCGTTATCCGTGGCATCTCGAGAATAACATCAGAAGGAAGAGAGAATTGTTCAATTAATAAGGAACGCAAACGTTGTTGCCAATTAGCCAATGATGATCCCCCCTCACATAGATATGTATGAATGGGGAGACAATATAAGAACAGAATTGGTGATTTTACCAATTTAACGATTGGAATTGAAAGACTGCAAATTGGAGGGTGTGCGAGGAAGGAAAACAAAAATCAATCTGGACATTATTTAACCGAAGTAATCCTGTAAAATCTCTTTTAGTGTTTCGGCTCTATAACCATAAGAGTTGATATAAAATGCGACGCGGGATGAGAAGCTCCGGCTACCGCTCGGGGAAATACACTGCGCGCATCCTAAGGCGGCTGGTGAGCCCCTTCATGCTACGCATTTCAGTGTCTCACCTATGCCTTTCCTCCCGTTGGAGTCTCCGTGTATTTCCCCGAGCTAGTTACCGATTAACTACATTCATACAGCGATAAGATTACACAGCTTTACCAGTTCGGGTGAGCGGCGGGCAGTGACTCCTCGAAAATATAAACCAATTTTCTTACGAAGATGCAGATGCTGACGAAGCGTTCCTTGTCCTGCGGGAACAGCACGTGTCCGAAGACCCCGCAGAGTGGTTTTCTCTTCGGGGCTGAGGCCGTGCCCGTGGAAAGCATCCGGCCAGAGCGATCCCGGACGGCGGGAGAAGCATATGTAATAAGCCTAAGTTACTTCGCATTTTACATATATGCGCAACAACAATTTCTTAAGTAGACCAGTAACCTCAGTGGAAATTTTATGGAAAACGTCCAAAGAAAAAGCCATTCATGCAGAAGTGGTACTTTTGCATGAATGGCTTTCAATTTTATCTTATTCGATCTTGAATAACAGTTTTATACGGTTTCTTTGCCCTTGGTGATCCCAGTAATTCGGACATGATGATTCCGTTAACTAAACCTTTGGCTTCAAAGTTACCGACAACTTGTTTTTTCATTTTCTGTTTCTGTATCGTTGATTCTCTTTTTGGTTCCTTCAGGTTGCTTCCTCGGGAAGATTGACTCGTTAGATCCTCAATGGAATCTGTTACAGTATTGTATTTGTTAGCCAGCCTTTCCATCTGTGCCTTCTGCTGTTCTTCAATCGATGCAGTTGAGACAGTTGGCTTCCGTGACCCCTCACGGTAGACTTGTCTTTCAGCCCTTGGCTGTGCTTTTCTTTCCGGAGGAGCTTTCGGGATTCTGCCAGTCATTGGGGGAGCTGGTCGTTTCTTTTCCTTTTGGGTGGTCTCCTGATCATTACCGTTTCTAAAAAATCCTAAAAGCGCAGAAACTATAATGATTATAATAAAGAGATTATCAAAAATCCAGTCCATCAGATCCCTCCTTTCAGCAAATTACGAATCATTATTTTTGATCATCTTCCTTGCTGTCTTTGGTCAATTTACCAATGGTGTCACGCATTTCAGTGTCAGCACCGATATTTTGATAATTCATATAATCCATTACACCCATTTTCCCTGTTCTTAAAGCTTCTGCAAGGGCTAGTGGTACATCTGCCTCAGCTTCCACAACTTTCGCACGCATTTCCTGAACACGGGCAACCATTTCCTGTTCTTGTGCAACAGCCATTGCACGACGTTCTTCTGCTTTTGCCTGTGCGATGTTTTTATCTGCTTCAGCTTGGTCAGTCTGCAGGATTGCCCCGATGTTTTTGCCGATATCGACATCTGCAATATCAATCGAGAGAATTTCAAACGCTGTACCTGAATCAAGACCTTTACTTAGTACAGTTTGTGAAATGGTGTCCGGATTCTCGAGGACTCTGGAATGCGACTCAGAACTACCGATCGTACTAACTACACCTTCACCAACACGGGCAATAATTGTTTCTTCACCAGCACCACCGACAAGTCGGTCAATATTGGCACGAACTGTAATCCTTGCCAATGCTTTGACTTCAATCCCATCCATTGCAATACCGGCGATGAACGGTGTTTCAATTACTTTCGGATTAACACTCATCTGTACTGCTTCCAATACATCACGACCCGCCAAATCAATGGCAGCGCCTCTTTCGAATGGAAGATCGATGTTCGCACGGTGAGCTGCGATCAAAGCATTTACTACTCTATCAACATTACCGCCAGCTAGGTAATGGCTCTCCAATTGGTTTGTTTTTACATTTAATCCAGCTTTATGTGCTTTAATTAATGGGTTAATTACCCTGTTTGGTACAACTCGACGTAATCTCATACCAATTAATGTAAAGATGCTTACCCTTACCCCTGCAGCCAGAGCGCTGATCCACAATGCTACCGGTACAAAAGTAAATAGTATTGCTAGTGCAATTAAGATTACCGCTATGATAATGAGCGGCATAAGTTCTCCTAATGTCATTTAAATTCCTCCCATTTTTTTATTCGTTTGTTTCTTTTACAACAACACGGACTCCTTCTACCTTAACCACTTTTATTATTTTATCCTTATTGATAAATCCGCCTTCTGACACGACATCTATTCGTTCATTATCGAATAATCCAATGCCGGACGGTCTTAAAGGCGTGAGAGCCACACCCTCCAAACCAAGAAGTTCCAAACGGTTTACAGCAGATACATAGCCCTGTTCGGTCGTTGTACTGTCTTTAAGAATAATGTGCCGGAAAATGCCTTTATCCATACCAATCCTTCTAAAAAGAATGACTGCAGCAACCAATGTAACAAGAAAGGCAATTCCAATACTCATTGACATATGTCCCAGATCATATCCAGACATAAATAATGAACCAATAATTGCCCCAATACCGAGTGAACCAAGAATACCTCCGGGAACAAAGAACTCAGCTGCAATCAAAATAATTCCAAGCAGTAGCAGGACAATAGCTTCCATTCCGGCAAGACCAGCAATTATATGTCCGTAGAAGAACAAGAGTAGTGAAACGATTCCCATAATTCCCGGTACACCGAAGCCAGGTGAATATAGTTCGACGATAAGTCCCAGGCTTGCTACCGAAAGAAGAATCGGAATGACGATTGGGTTGGTCAGGAATCTCGCAACTTCCTCAGCAACAGAAGGGTCTGTTTCGACAATGGCAGCCTCTGATAATTCAAGCTCATATAAAAGCTCAACACGATCATTAACGGTACCATCGGAATAACCGACTTCAATCGCATCTGATGGACCGAGAGTCAGGAATTTCCCTTCTGGGGCACCGTATTCAGGCAGGTCAATACTGCTATCTGCCATAGCCGCTGCATACAAAGGGTCTCTTCCGGTTGACTCCGCGGCACTGCGCATTTGAGCAAGCCAAGCTGATTGTGCCTTTTCATCAGCTGCTGTCCCATCAGAGTTAATGACCCCGCTCGCACCCATAGTCGCATGGGGATTGAAATAAATGGTATCCGAAAATAATGCGATATAGGATCCTGCAGATAGTGCTTCATTAACAATGTAAGCGGTGGTAGGTATATCCAGGCTTTGGATCAGAGAGCCTATTTGACCAGCAGAATCTACTCTTCCTCCAGGCGTATCTATTTCAAATATGATGTGGTCAGCACCTGCTTCAATTGCTTCCGAGGTTGTTCGTGATAAAAATGCCTCCAGTCCCCGTTCCACTTCCCTTTCTATCGGTATGACATAAACGGTTTTACCTCCACCTTGCTGAGCAATGGCGGCAGCCCCAATATTCACTGTTAAAGTGAAAAATGATAGAAAAATGGCTGCAATCATTACTATGTATAATGTAACCCGTTTTACCGACAAAATGATTCACCTCCCTCAGCCTGTTACATACGTATACGAAAGAGGTATGTAATTGGTTTCATAATGTTTTATAGGAGCATCGTCATAATTAGATACTATCACAATCATCCTCTATAGAGAAACCGTGACTGCTTTTTTGTCAAAATATTTTTTTGCACGAAGCAGCAATATAATAAAGGACCCCTGTCAAAATGACTGGAGTCCAATTATCACTTATTGTAATTGTTGTTGCACTGCTTTTTTTATTTGAGAGCCATCTGCTTTACCTTTTACTTTAGGCATTACAGCACCCATCACTTTACCCATATCTTTCATAGATGTAGCATTCACTTCCTGAATCGTTGACTGAATAATTGCCGATAATTCGTCTTCTGACAGCTGCTCCGGTAAGTACTTTTCAAGTATTGAAAGTTCATTTTCAAGTTTTTCAACCAGATCTTCTCGTCCTGCAGCTTTAAATTCCTGGAGGGAATCTTTTCTTTGTTTAACTTCTCTGGATAGAATAGTTAAATCTTCGTCCTCAGATAGAGTATCTTTACCAAGTTTAATCGATTCATTTTGTATGGAAGCTTTCACCATGCGAATAACGCTTAGGGCTTCTTTATCTTTGTTCTTCATCGCTTGCTTCATATCTTGATTCAGACGATCAAGTAACGTCATACGCTTGCACCCTCTTTAGAATTTACGCTTTCTAGCAGCTTCAGATTTCTTCTTACGTTTTACACTAGGTTTTTCATAGTGTTCACGCTTGCGATATTCCTGTAGTGTACCACTTTTTGACACACTGCGTTTAAAGCGACGAAGAGCATCCTCAAGAGACTCGTTTTTACGAACGCGAGTTGTATTTGACATGCTAATTTCCCTCCCTCCGAAGCACAAAACCAATTTATACAGACATATATTACCTTTTCATGCCTTGTTAAAGTATAATATATTCCTACTAACAGGTCAACGATTATTTATACCTATATAGTCTAAATAAAAGTCTCTGCCAAAAAATCAGTAATCGGAATTACTTTTGTTTCCATTCACAATGTCAATCCCTGCACTTGCACCTATACGTGTAGCCCCGGCATCAATCATCATCTTTGTCGATTCGAGGTCACGGACACCACCGGATGCTTTGACACCCATATCAGCCCCAACTGTCTCACGCATCAGTTTAATGTCTTCCACGGTGGCGCCTCCACCGGAAAAACCGGTTGATGTTTTGACAAAATCCGCTCCTGCTTCTTTAGCAAGTGTGCAAGCACGAATTTTTTCTTCATTTGTAAGCAATGAAGTTTCAATGATTACTTTTGTCAGGGCTGCTCCTTTTGCTGTAGCGACTACAGCTTGAATGTCAGACATAACAAAATCATCATTGCCGGATTTCAATTCTCCTACATTAATTACCATATCAATTTCAGTTGCACCATCTTCAATAGCCTGCTTAGTTTCAAAAACCTTTGTTGCAGTGGCTGTTGCCCCTAATGGAAAACCTATTACCGTACATACCTTTACGGAAGTGTTTTTCAATTGGTCAAAACAGTAGGAAACCCAATGGGGGTTAACACAGACAGAAGCAAACTCATATTCTTTTGCTTCATCAACAATCTGTTGGATTTTTTCTTTGGTGGTTTCAGGTTTTAACTGTGTATGATCAATATATTTAGCCAATGCTTTACTCATTTAAATCTCCCTCTCTGTAAAGAGCTATTATCAATGAACCTTTTCACCTGCATGGGTAGCATTATCCATAACTCTCACAAACGTACCTTCGTTATATGGATAACCTGGTTTTGTAATTTTCACACGAACAATTTTGCCAATCATGTCCGCTGTTCCTTCAAATTGAACTTTCATGTAATTATCCGTATAGCCAACAAGCATCTCGGGATGTTTCTCATCAACAATCCGTTCTTCCGGTATAACCTCAAGTACTTCGTTTTCAAACTGTGAAGCATATTCTTTCGCCAATTGATCCGATAAGGCTATGAGACGATGCACCCGCTCTTCTTTAACCTCGTCTTCCACTTGGTTTTCCATTCTTGCGGCAGGTGTACCTGTCCGTCGTGAGAATGGGAATACATGCAATTCAGAATAACCAATTTCTCTTATGAAGTTATATGTCGCCATAAATTCTTCTTCCGTTTCACCTGGGAAACCAACAATAACATCTGAAGTAATCGCGAGATCTGGTAAGGCCTTTCTTATTTTCTCCACTTTTTCCTTATAGAATCCTGTGGAATACTTTCTTCTCATTCTTGCCAATACTGTATCAGAACCTGATTGCAGTGGTATATGCAAATGTCTTACAATTTTCTCGGAATTGTCCAGTACTTCAATTACCTCATCTGTAATCTGACTTGCTTCTATTGATGAGATACGAATGCGCTCCAACCCTTCTACCTTCTCCAGTTCCCTGAGAAGCATAGCAAAATTATAATCCTTCAGATCTTCTCCGTAACCGGCAGTATGGATACCTGTGAGGACAAGTTCTTTATAACCGGCTTCCACCAGTTTATGAGCTTGTTTGATTACATTTTCAGGCTCTCTGGAACGAAGCAGACCTCGAGACCATGGAATAATACAGAATGTGCAGAAGTTATTGCATCCTTCCTGAATTTTTAATGATGCACGTGTGCGATCAGTAAATACAGGTACATCCATTTCCTCAAAGACACGATTTTTCATGATATTGGAAACACCATTAACTGGTTCCTTCGTTTGCTTGTGTTCTTCAATATATTTGAATATGTTTTTACGATCCTGAGTACCTACTACAACATCGACACCCGGAATCTCCATAATTTCCCCTGGAGAAGTTTGTGCATAACATCCTGTAACACAAATAACCGCATCAGGATTTTTCCGGATCGCCCTCCGGATTACCTGTCTGCTTTTTTTGTCGCCGGAATTCGTGACGGTACATGTATTAATGACATAAACATCTGAGTCATGGTCAAACTCAACTCGCTCATAACCATGATCCATAAACATACGCCATATACCTTCAGTTTCATAATGATTTACCTTACAGCCCAATGTATGAAATGCTACTGTTGGCATCCATCACACCTCAATTCTTCAAAATGATAGGAAATGCTTGCTAACACATAGAGTGCAGCAGTTTCTGTTCTTAAGATTCTAGGGCCCAGACGGACAGGGTGAAATCCGCTTTTTTTTAGTGCATCGGCTTCTTTCTCTGAAAACCCGCCTTCAGGTCCTATACACACCAAAAGATTCTGATTTGGCGAAAGCTCATCAATAATATTTCCAAGGGATTGGTAAGCAGGAATTTTTGCTTCTTCCTCATATGCAAAGATGGCTTTGTCATATTGCTTGCTTTCCGATATTAAACCATTCAGGTTCATCGCTTTTTTTATCACAGGTATTTTATTTCGATGGCTTTGCTCACTTGCTTCTTTAACAATTTTTTCAAAACGTTTTAGCTTTTTCGCCTGTTTTTTATCATCCCACAATGAAACAGACCTGGCAGCCTGGTATGGAATAAAAGAAGCGGCCCCAAGTTCTGTCCCTTTCTGCAAAATCAATTCAAATTTATCACCTTTAGGAATCCCTTGGGCGATCGTCACATTGACAGGCTGTTCGACATTCTCATCCAACCATTCTTCAATCACTGCAGTAACAGTGCTATCATCAATTGCCGATATGCTGCATAAAGCAGCTTTTCCCTGGTCATTATTGCAAATGATTTGGTCCCCTGTTGTTTTCCTCATTACTCGGGAAATGTGATGGACATCGTCACCTGTAATTTTTACTTCATTTCCGTTAAAATTGGATGAAGGAATAAAATATCTTTGCAATTCACGCACCTACTTCATGTTTAAAATTGCGCTAGTTCATTTTTTCTCGCAACAATCGAGACCCAGTCTTCCATTTCATTAACAGCTATAATTGAAAATCCCTGTTCTTCAAGCTTTTGTTTTACAAGCTGCTTTTTTTTCTGAATGATTCCTGAAGTGATAAAGTATCCGCCTTCTATGAGATTGTTCCAAGCATCTTCAATAAACCTTACGATTATTTCAGCTAGAATATTGGACACTATTACATCTGCTTTCATGGAAACATGATTAAGCAAATTATTTTGTTTAACTGTAATTTGCTTATCCAGCTGGTTGACTTTTGCATTTAGTTTTGTGCTGTTTACTGCTATTTCATCCAGGTCATAGGCAAAAACTTCCTTCGCGCCTAGTTTGGCAGCAGCAATACTAAGAACCCCGGAACCGCACCCGACATCGATGACAATATTATTGTCGGTCAAATATTCTTCAAGTGCCTGGATGCTAAGTACGGTTGTAGGGTGTGTGCCAGTGCCAAAAGCCATACCTGGATCAAGCTCGATAATGATTTGATCTGTTGACACGGGTGAATAGTCCTCCCATGTCGGTGTGATCGTTATGCGCTGTGAAATTTTAACTGGCTTATAATATTTTTTCCAGGCGGTAGCCCATTCTTCTTCATTAACCTCACTTAGAGACACATCATTTCTGCCAAGATCAATATCATAGATCAGCAAATTATTGATCGCCTGTTTAATCTGCTCAACGGTTTCACCCAAAAAACTGTTGATTGGAAGATATGCTTTTATTCTGACACCTTCTTCCGGATATTCATTTGGATCTAAATCATAAATTTCACCGAACTCTTCTGCATGGACCTTTACAAGATCAAGAGGGTCTTCGATAACAAGACCGCTGGCCCCTGTTTCATGCAGGATATTGGAAATTGGTTCTATCGCTTCGTTTGTCGTATGGATACAAATCTCTGACCATTGCACCGTTAATCACCCATTCCATTGGTAGCTGTTATGTAGAGGATATTGCAGTGGCAATATCCTTATTCCCCTTTAAACGCCTTTTTGAACTTTTGGAAAATATTCCCGTCTTGCTCATCTGTAGAATCATTTCCCCCAATTTCATTAAATTCACGCAAGAGTTCTTTTTGCCGATCAGTTAGTTGGGTTGGTGTCATGACTTTTACTTTTATATGCTGATCCCCCTGGCCTCGACCACGAACGTTCGGGACACCTTTTCCTCTTATACGGAATGTTTTGCCTGTCTGTGTACCGGCTGGTATTTTCAGTTTTACCTTCCCATGGACGGTAGGAATTTCAACTTCATCTCCTAGAGCGGCCTGTGTAATTGTTAACGGCAGCTCACAGAAAATATGGTCTCCTTCCCTTACAAAGAAATCATGTTCCCTGATTTGAATGAGAACAAAGAGATCCCCTGCAGGTCCGCCATTTTTACCCGGTTCACCTTTCCCAGATACTCTAATTTGCTGACCCTCATCAATACCAGCAGGAATACTGATATGAATTTTTTTATTCTTCCTGACAGTTCCATCGCCGCCGCACGTTGTACATTTTTCAGGGATGATTTTTCCTGTCCCATTACAATGATGACATACTCTGCGATTAACCACACGGCCAAATGGTGTATTTTGTTCCTGGTTTAACTGACCAGATCCACTGCAATGGGAGCAGGTTTTCGTTTTTGTACCAGGCTTGGCACCAGATCCATTACATGTTTCACAGGATTCTTCTTTTGGTATGTTAATATCCGTTTCCTTACCAAAAATAGCTTCTTCAAAATCAAGAACCATCGTGTATTGCAAATCCGCACCCTGTTGTGGAGCGTTTGGGTCTCTCGTTCGACCACCGCCACCAAAGAACATATCAAAAATGTCGCCGAATCCTCCGAAGTCCTGCGCACCTCCGCCAAATCCTCCGAAACCTTGGCCTTGTGCTCCAGCGTGACCGAACTGATCATATTGTGCCCGCTTCTGATCATCGCTCAATACTTCATAAGCTTCTTTTGCTTCTTTAAACTTATCTGCGGCACCCGCCTCTTTATTTACATCAGGATGATATTTCCTGGCTAATTTCCTGTATGATTTTTTGATTTCTTCTTTCGATGCACCTTTTTCCACACCAAGGACATCATAATAATCTCGTTTGCTCAACTTTCATCACTCTCCCGACCCAATATAGCATAGGTTTTATCATATCATCAATTATTCACCAATGGCAAATGATGATGATCACTTTCAGAAAACTAAGGTTTACCCAAATCTTTCGGTGACAGTCTTAGTTACAATTATGCAAGTAAGAAAGTTTATGCTTCCTTACTTGCTAAAAAAGTCAAAGCCAAGAGAATCCTGACTTTGACTTAAGTATTACATCCTGTATGCTTTTTCAGTTATTTATTTTCTTTATCATCATCAACTTCAGAGTAATCTGCATCTACCACATCATCACTGCTGCCGTTTTCTTCCTGGCCTTGTTCTGCCTGAGCGTCTTGCTGCATTTGCTCGTACATTTTTACTGATAGCTGCTGCACTTGTTCCTGCAGTGCTTCTTTTTTCTCTTTGATCTGCTCGGTATCATCTGATTCCATGGCAGATTTCAATTCTTCTTTTGCAGCTTCCGCTTTTTGTTTCTCATCTTCAGATACTTTATCGCCAAGATCTTTAATTGTTTTATCCGTAGTGAAAATTAATTGGTCTGCTTCATTGCGCAATTCAATTTCTTCGCGGCGCTTTTTATCCGCTTCTGCATTCTCTTCAGCTTCTTGTACCATTTTTTCTACTTCTTCCTCTGATAGACCTGAAGAAGACTGGATTGTAATGGACTGCTCTTTGTTTGTACCGAGATCTTTAGCACGTACATTGACAATACCGTTAGCATCAATATCGAAGGTCACTTCAATTTGTGGAACCCCTCTTGGTGCTGGTGGAATATCTGTCAATTGAAAACGTCCTAACGTTTTATTATCTGCAGCCATTTCTCGTTCCCCTTGCAATACGTGAATATCAACTGCTGTCTGATTATCTGCCGCAGTAGAGAAAACTTGTGAATGACTTGTTGGAATGGTTGTATTACGTTCGATCAGTTTAGTAAATACAGATCCCATCGTTTCGATACCTAAAGAAAGTGGTGTAACATCGAGTAATACAACATCTTTCACATCGCCCTGCAACACTCCACCCTGGATTGCCGCACCTAATGCAACAACTTCATCAGGGTTAACTCCTTTGGAAGGTTCTTGTCCAAGTTCTTTCTTAATTGCTTCCTGCACTGCAGGAATACGTGTGGAACCACCAACCAGGATTACCTTATGGATGTCGCTTTTTGACAATCCGGCATCAGATAAAGCCTTGCGTGTAGGAATCATTGTACGTTCAACAAGGTCGGATGATAATTCATCAAATTTCGCGCGTGATACACTCATTTCCAAATGCAATGGACCTGCTTCGCCAGCAGTGATAAATGGAAGTGAAACTTGTGTTTGGGATACGCCTGAAAGGTCTTTCTTCGCTTTTTCGGCAGCATCCTTCAGGCGTTGCATCGCCATTTTGTCTTTGGATAAATCGATGCCGTTTTCTTTTTTGAATTCTTGAACCATATGATTGATGATCACTTCATCAAAGTCATCTCCACCAAGTCGGTTGTCTCCAGCTGTTGCAATTACTTCAAATGTACCATCGCCAATATCGAGGATGGAAACGTCAAACGTACCGCCACCAAGGTCATAAACTAGGATGGTTTGATCCTGGTCCTCTTTATCAATGCCATATGCCAAAGCTGCAGCTGTTGGTTCGTTAATGATACGTTCCACTTCGAGTCCAGCGATTTTACCTGCATCTTTTGTTGCCTGACGTTCTGCATCGTTGAAGTATGCAGGAACAGTAATAACAGCTTTATCAACTTTTTCGCCGATATAATCTTCTGCATATGATTTGATATATTGAAGAATGATAGCAGAAATTTCCTGTGGTGTATATTCTTTATCTTCAATTTTCACTTTATAATCGGTGCCCATATGACGTTTTATGGATTGGATTGTGTTAGGGTTAGTAATCGCCTGACGCTTTGCAACTTCCCCTACTTGTCTTTCGCCATTTTTAAAAGCAACAACAGACGGTGTTGTACGGTTACCTTCCGGGTTTGGGATAACTACCGCTTCTCCACCCTCCATTACAGAAACACATGAATTTGTCGTTCCTAAATCAATACCAATAATTTTGCTCATAACTTATTTCCTCCTTAACTTCTGTTCCAATTATTTATTAACTTTAACCATGGCTGGTCGAACTACTCTGTCTTTTAGCATATACCCTTTTTGCAGTTCTTCCACAACCGTGTTCGGTGCGATACCATCATCTTCAACCTGCATGACAGCATGATGAACTGTCGGGTCAAATGTTTTCCCTTCAGTTTCGATCAGTTCTACGCCTTGGGATTTCAAGGCATCCTGCAATTGACGGTACACCATGGTAATGCCATCAAACAGACTCGCGTTCGCCTCAGTCACTTCCACCTGTAATGCTCTATCGAAATTATCGATAGCAGGAAGGAGTTCAGTGATTAAGTCCTCGGATTTATATTTGCGGGCAGCCTCTTTCTCTTTCTGCGACCGTTTTTTGAAATTGTCAAATTCAGCCTGAAGTCTGAGCAACCTGTTATAAATCTCATCTTTTTCTTCTTTTAATGCCTGGATTTCCTTTTCTGCTGCTGTCGGATCTGCTTGCACATCATCAGCCGCATCATCACTTTCAGCAGAGTCAATTACTTCTATTTCTTCCTCCGTATTCAGATCGTCTTCAACAGATGCGTTCTTTTTTTGATCTTCCACTATCTGCCACCTCCAATTTAAAAATTCCATGTAAGACTATATCATGAAAAGTACCCTAAAGAAACTACAATGCATGATCATACTTGTCGAAATGCATATTTTGCATTTCAGTCATCATTTCTGTACCACATATACATCGCATCTGTCATTTCATTGGACAAACCTTTCATTAATGAAATAACTTTTTTATATTCCATTCTCGTAGGACCAAGCAACGCGATTGTTCCCATGTGGTCACCGGCCATATGATAAGAAGCGGTAATCAGACTTAAATCTTTTATTGCATCCACTTCATTTTCATTGCCAATTGTTACTTCAATACCATTTTTACTGTTTTTCAATATGTTGGCTAATTCATTTTCTTTTTCCATCATTGTAAAAAAGGAACGGATTTTATCCACATCGTTGAATTCAGGCTGCATTAATATATTGGATTTCCCCCCAATATAAAGCTTTACTGGATTGTCGGTCACAATGAATGCCTTCAAGTAATCAAATGATTTTTCAAAATCGTCGATATACATTCTCATGAGAAGGGCTATTTCAGTATGCAGCACTTCCTGCAGTTTGATAATCGGTACGCCCTTGAGCCGTTCATTCATGATATTGACCATTTTTTCCAAGTCGGAAGAATTAATCTTCTCCGGAATCGTAAACGAACGATGCTCAACGTGACCTGTATTCGTAACGAGTATGGCTACAGCTGAATGATCGGAAAGAGGCAGAATTTGAATCTGCTTCAAAGTCGTTTCGAACATTTCAGGACCGAGAATGATCGACGTATAATTTGTGAGTTCTGACAAGACTTCTGCTGACATTTGCACGATTTGTTCAAATTCAAAAAAACCATCCTGTATAATATCTTCGAGAATCCTTATCTCATTTGGGTTTGTGCTTGGGCCAATCAAATGATCGACGTAATAACGGTACCCTTTTTCCGACGGTACCCTTCCGGATGAAGTATGGGTTTTTTCCAGGAACCCCAATTCCTCTAAATCCGCCATTTCATTTCTTATTGTAGCGGCACTGTATGGAAGGTTCGCTTTTTTGGAAAGTGCTCGTGATCCTACCGGCCTTGCAGAATCAATGAAATCATCAATTATGACTTGTAAAATGATAAGTTGCCTTTCTGTTAACATGATGATCACCCCTGTTAGCACTCTTAACTCCTGAGTGCTAATACTATAATTAAATTATCAAACACAGTTTTTTTTGTCAATCAGAATGTCTCCAATCTCAGTTACTTTCAAGCAGCATCTCATTTTGATCATCCAGAAGAAACTTTTCAAACACCCGGTTACCTAATAACATTCCCTTGTCTGTAAGCTGTATTGCCATCCCAGTCTCCTTAAGAAGCCCATTATTTATCAGTTCTTCCACCTCTTTTTTGTATAACTCTTCCGCTCTGAATCCAAACCTGCTCTGAAAATGTGCTTTATTGATCCCATTTATCTTACGGAGACCAAGGAACATTTCCTCTTCCACTTTCTCCTTTAGCGAGATAGGATCAACCTGTAAGACCGGTTTTCCATTCTTTGACGCCTGGCTTACGTAAGCCGGCAGCGGACGAATGTTGGTAATTCGCTTTCCTGGCAAATAACCGTGGGCTCCTGCACCAAACCCATAATAAAAATCGTTGCTCCAGTAGGTTAAATTATGTTTACTCTCATATCCAGGCTTGGCAAAATTACTTATTTCGTACTGATGAATTCCTTTTGATTTCATCGTATCCTTCAAAATTTCGTACATGGTAACTTCGTCATCTTCGGCTGGACGGTGCAGCTGTCCCTTTTTATGCTTTTGATAAAAAACTGTTTTCGGCTCAATTTGCAAAGCATAAGTGGAATAATGCGGGAGTTCAAATGCTAAGGCCTCCTGCAATGAGTCACCGAATTGTTCCACTGTCTGATTCGGCAATGCATAGATCAAATCGAGACTTACATTATTGAAATCGTGCTTTTTCAAAAGCCCTACCGTATCATATACATCGTTTACCCGATGAATCCTCCCGAGCTGCTCCAGCATGATGTCATCCATTACCTGTACACCAAATGATATCCTGCTGATTCCGTAATATTTCAGCAAACGCGTTTTCTCTTCATCAATGTCACCTGGGTTAACTTCAATGGAAACTTCTTCACATGCGGGGATGTCAAATTTCTTATTCAGGAATATGAGTAACGTTTCCAGCTGTTCCATATTTAATGCTGTTGGTGTGCCTCCACCGATATAAATCGTCTTCATCTTATGATTTTTACCCGGAAGCGAAACATTTATCTCAGTTTGAAGAGCCTCCAGGTATTCTGTCGCCAATTGCTCATTATAGAAAAACTTGACGAAATCGCAGTAATGGCAAATCTGCCTGCAGAAAGGTATGTGGATATATACTGATTTGATCATATTCAATAGTATTCAGCTCCTGTGTAAAATACAAAAAGGAAAAACTATCCAGCAATGTAGATGCATTCTAGTTCTTCCTTTTTTCCTCTGTCGTTTTAGTCGTTATTCATTTCCAAAACAGCCATAAATGCTTCTTGTGGCACTTCAACAGAACCAACCATTTTCATTCGCTTTTTACCTTCTTTTTGCTTTTCCAGCAATTTCCGCTTACGGGTAATGTCACCGCCGTACAGTTTTGCTGTAACATCTTTACGCACAGCTTTAATTGTAGATCTGGCAACAATCTTATTTCCGATTGCCGCTTGTACGGGAACCTCAAATTGCTGTCTTGGAATAAGTTCCTTCAGTTTTTCTACAATCTGTTTGCCACGTTCATATGCAAAATCCTGATGGACAATGAATGATAATGCATCAATTGTGTCAGCATTAAGCAGAATGTCCATTTTCACCAGTTTTGATGGCTGGTAGCCGATAAGCTCATAATCGAAAGAAGCATACCCTTTCGTTTGTGATTTCAACTGATCAAAGAAATCATAAACAATCTCGGATAATGGGATATGATAAATGACATTTACGCGAATATCGTCTAGATACTGCATATCCATAAAGTGCCCGCGTTTCTTCTGGGAAATTTCCATTACTGCCCCGACATATTCGTTGGGAACCATGATGGTAGCCTCCACATACGGTTCACGAATCTCCTGGACAACTTGCGGATCTGGCATTTTGGATGGATTGTCAATATCGACTACTTCCCCATTGGTTTGTTCGACCTCGAAAATAACACTTGGAGCAGTTGTAATTAAGTCGATATTAAACTCTCTCTCAATTCTTTCCTGGATGATTTCCATATGAAGCAATCCGAGAAAACCACAACGGAAACCAAATCCCAATGCTTGGGAAGTCTCCGGCTCATATTGCAGGGAGGAATCATTCAATTCAAGTCTTTCCAAAGCCTCACGTAAATCATTATAATCATTGGAATCAACAGGATACAACCCGCAGAAAACCATTGGATTTAATTTGCGATATCCCGGCAGTGCTTCTTCCGCCTGTCTGGAAGCATGTGTAATTGTATCACCGACACGTGTATCGCCTACATTCTTAATGGAAGCAGTAATGTAACCTACATCACCAACAGTCAATCCATCCTTGGATACTGCTTTCGGAGTGAATACACCGACATCATTCACTTCAAATTCCTTCCCGGTTGCCATCATTTTAATATTGTCACCGACTTTGACCGAACCTTCCTTAATACACACATATGCAATTACCCCACGATAGGAATCGTATAGAGAATCAAATATCAGTCCTTTTAATGGAGCTTCCGGATCGCCCGCCGGTTCAGGCACAACTTCGGTTATTCTTTCGAGAATTTCTTCAATCCCTATGTTCGCTTTGGCTGACGCCAGGATGGCATCTTCGCCATCAATCCCCAGAACGTCTTCCAGTTCTTTTTTCACTTTCTCAGGATCTGCACTTGGCAAGTCGATTTTATTGATGACAGGGATTATTTCCAATTCATTTTCCATAGCCAAATAAACATTCGCCAGGGTTTGTGCTTCAATTCCCTGGGCAGCATCGACTACTAAAATAGCTCCTTCACAGGCAGCTAGGCTTCTTGATACTTCATATGTAAAATCGACATGTCCTGGAGTATCGATTAAGTGGAAGATAAACTCTTCTCCACTTTTACTTGTATACGCAAGTTGAACAGCATTTAATTTAATCGTAATACCGCGTTCACGCTCCAGATCCATCCCATCAAGAAGCTGTTCTTTCATTTCTCTTTTTGTTACTGTTTCTGTATTTTCCAAAATTCGATCAGCCAACGTTGATTTTCCATGATCAATATGTGCTATTATCGAAAAATTACGTACTTTCCGTTGCTTTTTCACCATTCCTGATGCTCACTCCCACAGTCTTTCATCCCTTAATCAGATAAAAGCTTCCAAATTTAAGGCATTAATCACTAGGATTGATTATAGCAATTGCAGCGGTTATATTCAATCAATAAAAGCCAACCTTCATTGAATAGTGGGATTTCAGTCCGTTGTATGCGGGATAAACAATTATCTACATGTCAAAAAAAGATTTTTGCAATTTGATACATAAACTCCATCAGAACTTCAAAGAAACCTTTTACACCCGCTTCCAAGATGGAGGCTGTTTTTTGTGTATATTGGACTGATGAAGCCTCCGTGATATCCGGCTGGCTTACTGGAGTGGAGACCGTTTCGACAATTACATTTTGTTCTTCTTCGGTTCCTCTTTCTTCCGTAAAATCGGTGACAGTTGGTAAATCCTGCTCCTTGTTCATTCCATAAACAATCCCTGACAAGAAAAATACAGCCATGAATAATAAGACTACAAGTAATCGCACCGTCTATCTCCTCCTATGGATTCGCTTGAACTGCTTCTGCGTCCCAATAAAATTCACTGAAAACTTCTGCCAGTGCATCTGCAGAGCGGTACAATTCTTCCATTGTATTTTCCACCCCGCCAAATTCAATCAGAATAGAATTGTCCGAGAGATCCTGATTATAGACACCATTTGTCCCCCCTCCTTCTTTAGGAAGAAGTCCCCTGCTTATACCAGGGTATTTTTCCTCCATGAGATAATGCAATTTAGTAGCCAATTCAAGATTCTTCTCATGATCAGCATTCTCCATCCCTATGACAAACATAATTCTTGCATAGGCCTCTCCGTCAATGTCTGTCGTTGTTAAATCTCTAGGTTGTGAGTCACGGTGAAGATCAAAAGCAAACTGTATATCTTTATTGGAGGCGAAAACTTCTTCGGCAATTTCTCTCGAAGCATCATATGATTTCCCGTATTGCCATCCTTTTTCATTCAATAAATTACCAATGTCTGTATCATCAACATAGGTGCCAATCCCTTTCCTTTCCAGTGATTGAGCAAGACGTTCACTGACCTTGGTAATGTTCATCTCGGGATGATGTGCTGAATCTGGGTCTGAATCATTTGGCAAATAGGGAAGGAAAGATTCCCTGTTATGTGTGTTGTAAATAAATACTACATTGCGTCCCCCAGTCGTTTGTTGTAATACTTCCTGATTATCTTCAACAATCGGTTCTTCTGTTTCTTCATCCATGATTGCTTCCCGTTCTTTCAATACTTCTTCCAATGGCGGAAGTGATTCGATAGGAAGATTGGTATAATCCGTTCCCTCTCCCGCTATAAGAATACGTCTATCGTAAATGGAAAATCCGGGAATTTCGTTTCCGAGCAGACTTCGTGGATCATTCGGTTTTAAATTTGTCGCTACTTGAAAGAGCACTCCTGAAAGTTTTGGCAATTGACGATCATCTGGAAATGCTTCCTTAAACGACCGGTTCTCCATGCCTAATAGGCTGTAAAACACGAATCCATCGATATCCCTTGTCCACTCCGTAATCAAACCAGATGAAAAACGGTATGCTGGCTGAACGGTTGTAAGTAAACCAATAAATATAAAAAGAACAATAACACTAAGCAAATATAAACCGCTATTTCTCGATATATGCTGGGCATTGTTTTTCAGGTGATTTCTGTTCATAAAAATACATGATTCCACCTTTCTGCTGTCAACTCTTGTTTAAAATCTATGAGCTGAACTGAAAAACTAGAACCATGTATTTGAAAAATAGAACATTTAATAGAGCCGGCTTCAATTATCTGGAATAAGATGCAAAATTGTCCACATTTACTTTTTCATGCAATGCTGCATTCACCCCATTGGCTATCAGATTAGCCATATCAATCATAAATCCGTCCACCTCTTTTGGTGTTACCATCAAATTATGACCGATTGGTGTCAGGACTTCTGTAATCAGCTTTCTTTTTTCATCATCCGATAGAGAGCCTACGATGCCAAGGAACGTTTCTCTCTTCTCTTTATCCGGCATGTCTTCATCAGTAAGCTTTTTCCCTCCAAAAGCCATACCAGCCGGTGCCAATGACTTGGATGGTCTGTCCTTTTCGTTCCATTCCCTGCCAAAATGCTTCAGCAAAAAATCGATTGTATCACTGGCAATTGTCACCGCATCAACAACCGTCGGAACACCAATCGCCAGAACAGGAACTCCAAGCGTTTCCTTGCTGATCTCTTTTCGCTTGTTGCCGACCCCTGATCCAGGATGAATACCAGTATCGGAAAGCTGTATCGTTTCATTGACTCTCTCAATAGATCTTGAAGCAAGCGCATCTATGGCAATCACAAAATCAGGCTTGTACTTTTCTGCGATACCGAAAATAATGTCACTCGTTTCTATACCAGTAACCCCCATAACCCCTGGAGTGACTGCTGCAACCTGCCGATAGCCGTCTGCCACCGTTTCGTGCTGGAGCTTAAACAGATGGCTTGTCACGAGTACCTTTTCGACCGTCATCGGTCCGAGTGCATCTGGTGTCACATTCCAATTTCCCAATCCGACAATTAAACCGGTGCCGCCCAATGGGATATTATTCCTCGAAATTAAATCCTCCAGCTCTCTTGCAAGAACTTTTGCAGCTGCCTCCTGCCTTGCTGTATCCTGTTTTTTAACTCCATCTGCATAAATCGTGACATAGGCTCCAGGCTTTTTCCCTATCAGCTTTGCACCTTCTTCATCAATATCCACATAGGATATTTTTATATCATCTTCGTTCCTTTCTTTGAAAGAAACTCCTTTTATTTCACTTTTCTTCGTTTTAGATTCGGTTTCGGTATACATATCACGTGCTTCTACAGCCAAATCGGTTCTTACCTGATACGCTTTATTTAAATCATCCATCTGCATGTCTTCCCTTCATAAGGTTATCAATTATAGAATTGACAATTCACCCGAAAACATACGAAATATTCCGGTCGTATAACAATTCTATTGAAAACATCGGCTTCCTTTGGTAAAATACATCTTGTCCCAACTGAAAGTTGATTTAAATTAACGGATAACTTTAAGAGGATAATTGAACTTTATTAACGATTAACGAGATAATGTTCACTGCTAGGAGGTGAAATACATGGCTAATGTAAAATCAGCAATCAAACGTATTGGTGTAAACGAAAAGAAACGCACAGCTAACACTGCTCAAAAATCAGCATTGCGCTCAGAGATCAAACGCGTTGAAGGTTTAGTGGAAGCAAATGATGCAGAAAATGCTAAAGTTGCAATGCAAACTACAACAAAACATATTGACAAGGCTGTCCAAAAAGGATTAATCCACAAAAATGCAGGCGACCGTCAAAAATCACGTCTAACTAAAAAAGTTAACGCTCTATAATAAAAAAACGATTCGGAATAACCGGATCGTTTTTTTTGTATGGTCCAAAGACTTTAAGAGGTTTGTATTAACTCATACAGCAGAAGTTCAAATGCCAGTTCTTTTTCCATTTTCCCTTGCTTCATTACCGCATCGGCATCGGTTAGCTTGCTGATGATATCTTCAAGTTCAGATATGGAAAATTTCTTTTCCCGTGCCAGTCCAATCTTGATGACATATGGATGTGCCCCGATTGTCTTTTGCATTTGAAATTGACTGTACCCTTTTTGCTTAAGAAGTTTAACTCTTAATATGGTACGAAATTGAAATGCGAGCAGAGCTATCATGGCAATGGGCTCTTCTTTCATCTTCTCCAAGTCCTTATAAACAGATATCGCTTTATGTAAATCACGTTCAATTACAGCATCTACCAATCGGAGCGAAGAACTATTTGATGTATGGGAAATAAGCTGCTCAGCTATCTCTTTTGTTATAGTTCCTCCGTCGCCAACATATAATGCCAGCTTCGTCAACTCACTTTCCAGTAAGTGAAGATTGGATGATAACTCTGTCTCAAAAATATCATATGCTTCATTTTCTATAGTTACCCGTTGCTGCCCTGCCAATGTATCAATCCATTGTTTTAAATCCTGATCCTTAACTGCATTACAAACAGCAACGGCGGCGTGTTTCTTAAGGAGCTTACTGATTTTTTTGCGCTCATCTATTTTTTCATAAGCAGCAACAAATACTAAAACGGAATATTCCGCAGGTGAATCGAGATACATTTCCAATGAGGATGTATCATGTTCGAAAGGGAGCTTGTCCGGCTTTGCTTTAAGAAAACCGGGATTGCTGGCGATAATAAGCTTTCTGTCCCCAAAGAACGGATAGGTTTCAGCATCTGCGATAACTTCCTGTATAGGTGTCTCTTCAAGATCATACACAGAAAGATTATCTTCATCTCCATCAAGCACCCGTTTCATAACTTCTTTTTTGATATTTTGCAGAAAGAAGGACTCCGTTCCATATGCGAGATATACTTGATCAATATTGTTTTTTTTAAGCTGTTTCATTACATCGATATATGACATTCACTACTCACTCTCATTCCAACTATGTATAGGTATAATGGTAAAGCTGAAACTCGTGAATGGCAAGTGATATTTTGGAGGGGGAGAAACAAATCCCCCCTCCAGCATCTATATGAACGCCTGATATCTAAGCTCTAGAAACAAAGATATCAAACGATGTTTTACTTGTCATTAGGTTATGCCGACAGAGCAAAAGTATAGATGTTAAGTCTTTCTAAAAATGGAGATGAATAATTAATTTGCAATAAGTAGTGGCTGGAAAGTAGATTTTTTTAACCATTTAATTTATACTGAATTTGATGACATAGGAGGGGTATATTGTGAACGAATTTGAAAAAGATGTACAGTCTAAAGGCAACGATGTAGTCGACTCAATTAAAGGATTTGCTTTCTCATTTATTTTCTTCGTGTTAATTTTTGCTATTGGTACGACTATCAGTGTGATTGGCCAATAGTAAGCTGAAATCATATCTTTATGAATGTAACTTGAAAGAGACTGATCTACAGTCTCTTTTTTCCATCTCTATTTTTCATTCTTCCAACATACCTCTATATTTGCAGTTTATGGTATGTACGTAAAAAATGTTCCGCCCTGCCCATTAAATATATACTGTACAGCCCCACTTTGATCTGTTCGTAGTATTACAACTCCTTTTTCCTTTAGAGCATCGAGCACGTCAACTGCAGGATGTCCGTATCGGTTATTTTCTCCTACTGAAATGAGAGCGAATCGAGGACTTGTCCTTTCAAGAAAAATTGGGTCTGTTGATGTATTACTTCCATGGTGAGCAACTTTTAAAACATCCAAAGATAAATTCGGGTAAGCTCCTAACAGTTCTTTTTCTTCATCTTTTCCGATATCTCCAGTGAAAAGCCAGTTGGCACCGCCTAGTTCACTTAATAATACGAGTGAATTTTCGTTTGCCGAAAAACGTTCTTCACCGGGAGCCAGTACATGAAACACATTTCCTCCTATAGCCTCAGAATCATCCCTATGGACTTTTCTAATATTCGTATTGGAGTTACCGTTTATCAAATCGCTCAATAAAATTTCATCAAAATAGTCCGATACGATTATTTCTTCCACCTCCATATTTTGCAAAATAAACGTTGCGCTTCCCATATGGTCCAAATCCTCGTGCGAAATAATTAAAGCATCCAGTTTCCTTATACCACGTGAATAAAAATAAGGCTTTAAAATTTGTTCATAAACATTTTCTGAAGCTTCCATATTTTCAAACGAAAATCTAGCACCAGCATCGATCATTACAACACCTTTTCTGTAAGGCAATTCAATAAGGAATGCGTCACCTTGACCAATGTCAAACATTGTAACCGTACCAGTTGAAGAATAATATGGTTTTGCAGCAATCAGCATGACCAATAAACAAAGTAAGACGCCTGTCCGAAATGCTTGCTTTAATCGACGTCGTTGCAAATCACCCATAAAGACAAAGAATAAACCGAAGTAGATGATTGCCGCTATCAAAGGCAATCCTCCTGATAGAAACGGGAAATAAAAGTTTCTGTCAACGAAGGCAGTGAAGGATATTACAAGGGAATGAATTTCAGCAAAAATGGAATCCAGCGGCCGCACAAGAACGGAGGGAAAAAATGACAGAGGTAATAGAATATACATCAATGGGATGGCAAATAACGTAAAATATGGAATGATCAACAAGTTAAGGATAATTGACAATGGTTGGAATATGGAAAAATACGCTAACTGAATGGGTATAATTACCATTTGGGAAACAAAACTTATCTGAAGTACCTGCCAGAAAGGAGATTTCGATTCAGCGACCCATTTACTTGAGAGGAAAATTGCGAAAGTAACGATAAACGACAACTGGAAACCTACATGATAAACGATATACTTATCAAACAAAATCAACAATAAGAAAACGATACTTAGCACATCTGTATAACTGAACTTAAATCTGTACTTATTGAACAGTATAAATGCCACTACCATGACAGATGCTCTCCATACAGACGGTTCGCCACCAGCCAACAAAGCATATACGGGCAGCAGAAAAATCACAAGCCACTGTGTTTTTTCCTTTGTAAGTAACTGAAGCCTGATCAGCATAAAGTAGAATATCCCAACGATTAAACCTATATTCGAACCAGAAATTGCAATAATATGGGTTAAACTCCATCTTTGAAAAACTTTTTCTGTTTCAGAATCAATCGATGAATCTTCACCGAATACGATTGCAGTTAACCAGGATGAAGTAAATGCAGATAATTGCGTTTCAATATGTCTAAGCAAATATTGCCGCAACAAATAAAAACGATTCAGAAAAGACGAGCCATTACATGAAATATTTTCCAGAGAATCTAATACAAGCTGGTGGCTTATGCCTTTGGTGAGAAGAAAATGGCGGTAGTCGAATTGACCGGGGTTTCTGCTTTCGGCAGGTAATTCCGCAATCCCCTCCAGCATGCATGTTGCTCCATGCTGTAAACTTGAAAAGTGAGGATCGTTGCGATATGTTTCGTTATCGTTATTCGGGAAATAAAGGATAAGGATACTGTTACCGGATTTTCTTTCTTCCAGTGTAAATTCCAATTTGTCTTTTGTAGTTAGAACAGGACTTACTATCTTTCCAGTATAAAGGGATTGTTCTGTTGGAAAATGATTGTCGTGGTAAACCTGTTTGTCAATCGAGGGAATATAAAGTGAAAAAAAGATAAATACAGTTAAGGAAACGATTATCGGCCATTTCCCTAACCGTTCGTAATAATACAAATAGAAGAGCCATAATAGGAAAGCGAGAATAATCCACTGATTATGGAAATATGCCTTTATAATGGCTGCCCCTCCCGCTAAAGCAACCAAATGCCAATAGCCTTTCAATTTTCTGTTCACCTATTCCGGTTTATTTTTGAAATAATTTTTCCGCTTCTTTCTTCAAGAAAGAAACTTCCTGATCTTCATCTGTCATAGCGTCGAGCTTTCCAATCAGATTATTGACCAGAGAAACCTTTTCCTTGTAGTTTGTGTCGACTGCCAAATAATCCAATTTTACTTTCTTTGTCTCCACACCTGCTTCTTTAAACAATTGAATGGCATACTCATGGTTATGATAATCTTCCGCATAATAAACGGTCCTGATCCCGCTTTGTATCAGCTGCTTTGTACATTGCAGGCAAGGGAAGTGGGTAACATAAATGTCTGCATTATCTGTCGGAACACCAAATTTCGCACATTGCAATAAAGCATTTGCTTCAGCATGCACTGTCCGGACACAATGACCATCAATGACATAGCACCCATCATCAATACAGTGAACACTGCCAGATACACTCCCATTATATCCTCCTGCAATGATTCGTTTATCTCTGACAATGGTAGCGCCTACCATCAATCTTGTGCATGTGCTTCTTAATGCTAGTAAATGGCTTTGTGCCATAAAATATTGATCCCAGGATATTCTTTCCATCTGCGTATGCCCCTTTTTTATATTGATGTTACTAGTTTACATTCCATCCTGAAATTTCGTCAATCGCAACCTGATTCCAAAACTTACGGGATTTGAATGGACTCTTTCATATTTTCAAGCGTTTTCTCACCTATTCCGGATACTTGCAGCAAATCCTCCGTTTTTTGGTAATGACCATATTCTTCCCGATGTTGAATAATTGCAAGTGCTTTTGAAGGGCCAATCCCCGGAAGTGTTTCAATCTCTTCCTGGGTAGCATAATTAATTTTCACCTTATTATTGCTCAACGCATCCGCTGATGACTCTGCAATCTCACCTAATACCGGAACATGAATAACCATTTCATCATGGACCTTCTGGGCAAGATTCACTTGCGAAGAATCAGCATTTTCCTTGAAACCACCAGCCAAAATGATGACATCATTCACTCTTGCATCTATGGAAACTTCATAGATACCATTATTCATAACTGCTCCTTTTACATCAACGACCGCATAATTAGTTGGTGGAGATTGTGAAGGTTGCTCTTCCTGAGGGTTATCATTTTGGGGAACGGCATGTAAATCCGTCGAAACATAATCAGCATCTTCATTTGTTGTTAATAGGATAAAAATAATCACAACAGCAGCGGTAATAATAAAAAATGTCGCTTTTTTCAGAAGCTCCAGCAATCAAGAAATACCTCCTTCCATCAGTACGTTTTTTACACTCGGGGATTATCCATAATTCTATATTCGACATGATCAGTGAAATTCCTGCACATAAAAAAAGATCGGAAAATAGTATTTATCCCGACCTTTTTTCAGCCAAAAAGAAAATTCTTTCCGATTTTTCATCCACATTATTCTCTTTTAAGGAGAAATCAGCATACAATTTCAAGTTTTCAAACCCTGCATCCTTCAATAGTTTTTTATAAAATTCAACCGGATATGTTTGTTGGTGGTGGCATTCATCAAATCTCACATAATGTTCTCCCTCTCGCGAGAAAAATGTCAAATCATGAAACATTTCACCACGTTCTTCCCCTTCTGAACAAAACCAGATATAGGAAGCATCGTCTGTAACATCTGCGAAAGTATGGTTAATATAGTTCATTTCCACGTGAGAAAGGGAGTGTACATCAAATATAAAAAGACCGCCGTCCTTTAAAGAGTTTGCAATGTTGTGAAACGTTTTTCTCAAATCGTCTTTGTCTGTAATATAATTGATTACATCACAATAGCTAATTGCCATATCATATTGGCTTAGGCCATTCAGTGAAATTAAATCCTGCTGGATCCATTGGATAGTCAGATTTTTTTCACTTGCCTTATGCTCTGCGTACGTCAGCATATCGGCCGAATAATCTACACCGGTCATTTGATAGCCCTGCTCAGCCAATCTTGTTGTAATTTCTCCTGTGCCGCAACCAAGGTCTGCTATTTTCGCAATGTTCTTACCGGTACGTTTCATTATACCTTGCGTAAACGAAATCCATTCATTATATGGTGCATTCAGCATTAATTTATCGTACAGGTATGCCATTTCCTGGTATGCCATCGATTAGCCTTCCTGTCCTAATTGCAAAGGAAGACGTGCGGCATCTCCCCACAATCGCTCCAGATTATAGTATTGGCGTTCATCCTTATGGAAAATATGACATACAATATCACCAATGTCGACAAGAATCCAGCGTGCCTGCTCAAATCCTTCCACTCGCTTTACATTGACCTCATTTTCTTCCATGGCATCCTTAATGCCTCTTGCAATCGCCTGAACTTGCCTCTCTGTGCTGCCATGGCATATCAAAAAATAATCTGCAACTAATGACACCTGATTCATGTCTAGAGCAATTATGTCTTCAGCTCGTTTATCATCACAAGCTTCCGCAATTAATTCCACAATTTCTTTATTTTCCATATAATTAAGTCCCTCCGTTAAGTTTGTTCGTTAAGTCATTATATGCATAAAAACTATCTGGATATATAGTTCCCTGTTTCCTCATTAGATGATCGATGGTATTTCTTGATGCCATCCAGCATGCCTTCGTCAAGTCTTTCCCAGCCATTTCTCTAACTTCATCCACACCGGGGAAATTCCTTCCCGGCTCAATATAATCAGACAGATAAATGATTTTGTCTAACATACTCATATTGGCCCTTCCCGTTGTATGATATTGAATGGCTTCCTGTATCTCCCTGTCAGCGATCCCATGCTCAGCCTGGATAAGCAATGCTCCTACCGGTCCATGCCATAGTTCATGGTGATACAACAGAAGATCTTTTGGAAGCGTGGATTTCACAATCCAATGCTTCATTTCTTCCAGTGGGCGATATTTTGCGTAGTCATGAAATACTGCAGCAATTTCGGCTTTTGCTGGCGAAACATTATACAAACCCGCTAATTTCACAGCTGTTTCGGCAACTCTTAATGAATGCTGAAACCTTGATTCTGTCAAATGCGGCCTGACTTTTTCTATTGCCATATCAATTTTCATATAAATGATTCTCCTTGATATAGGTATTAACAGAATCCGGTACGATATAATTGACTGACCTTTTATCCCTAAGCCATTTGCGCAGCATGGAGGATGATATATCGATCATTGGAATATCGACTTCAGTTACAGGGTATTCCGTATTGAGTTTATAACCGGAACGCTTAACCCCGACGAAGTTGACAAGTGCAAATAGTTCCTCCACCTTGTACCAGTTTGGTAAATATTCAACCATATCTGCCCCAATTATAAAATAGAATTCTTTTTCTGGATACTGCTTTTTTAAAAGTTTTATTGTATCCAAAGTATATGATTTACCTGAGCGTTCTATTTCAATTGTATTCACTTTAAAAAAAGGATTACTGTCAGTAGCTAGACGAAGCATTGTGATACGTTCGTCTGCATTTGTTTTTGCTGCATCTTTATGCGGTGGAGTATAGGTCGGGATGAACCATACTTCTTTCAATTCCATTGCAAGCCTAACCTCTTCCGCAATCAATAGATGCCCTAAATGTGGCGGGTCAAATGTACCACCCAATATTCCTATCCGCTCCATCTTAAACCCCTCTTAACATACATCAATGATATTTGGCTCATTTTTTCAAAAAAGAAAGTATCTATTTTGGCAGCAATTAACTCTTACACATAAACAGCCGGGTCCACCTTCGCTTTTGTTCCAAAATAAGAAAGTATAAATTTTGGCAGCAATTAATTCTTACACATAAACAGCCACGTCCAGCTCCAGCGCCCAGGGACTAGCGAGACTTCCTTCGCCTCCGTACGATAAAGAAGACTTGCCGACTGGCTTTGCCAGAGGCTTAGTCGCACTTATACCCTTGTGGTGAAAATCAACATCGACTCTGTTGCTTAAGGAAGGCCGACTAAAAACGGACTACGCCAACGTCGGCATACCCCTAAAGTGCAAGGGGCATGTTTCCTTTATCTCCTACGTAGGAATGTTCGACAAGTCGAACCACCCCATAGTACGGGGCGCAGTCCGTAGGTCCCTTAACGGGCGCTTGCGCTTTTGTTGATTATTAAGGCAATTGCAGTTGCTTGTTCTCTTTTGATTCTTTATATAACACGATATTATTTCCAATTATTTGCACGATTTCAGAATTGGTCCCATTCGACAGCTGTTCCGCTACATCGTCCTTATCTTCCACACAGTTTTGCAGAACACTTACTTTCAGCAGCTCTCTTTTTTCCAGAGCATCCGAAATCTGTTCAATCATATTCTCATTTACACCGGTTTTTCCAACCTGGAAAATCGGTTTTAAATGATGGGCCTCAGATCTTAAAAATCTTTTTTGTTTGCCTGTCAACATATTATCTTCCTTCCAGTAAAGCTTTTAATTTTATTTCCATATCACCAATATTCACTCTTTTGTTTGTCCAAATCTCAAAAGCATATTGTGCTTGATACAGTAACATCGTGTGACCATGATGCGTTTTTGCCCCGCGCTCGGCTGATTTACGCAGAAATTCGGTTTGCAGAGGCTGATATACAATATCACTGACAATTGTGCTCCTCTTGATTTTGTCTATGGATATGATTGCATTATTTTCATTCGGTTTCATACCGACCGAAGTAGTCTGTATGATAAGGTCATAGTCACCTAATGTTCTTTCTGCTTCTTCTAAAGTAAGTATATTTGTGCCCTTGGATGAAGAAGCGTTGCGGGCAATAGAAGAAGCACTTTCCTCTGTTCGGTTTGCAATATCTATAGCAGTAATACCTAGTGCATCGAGCGCAACGAAGATCCCTCTTGCGGCACCTCCAGCGCCAATTATCAAAACCTTGATTTCTTTGTTGTTTAGAAGTTTTGGAAATTTACTTTCCAAGGAACGGACATATCCAATCCCGTCCGTATTATGACCGATCCATTTTCCATCTTTATATGCAACCGTATTGACAGCCCCCATTTTCTCGGCGGTTTCATCCAGCATATCCAAATAAGGGATGATAGCCTGTTTATAAGGTACTGTGATATTAAACCCATCAACGCGCTCATTTTTCATTTGCATAATTCTTTCTTCAAAAGAATCGGTCTGCTTAATTTCCATTCTCGTATACGTTCCCTGTAAATTAGATTTCTCAAGAAATTGACCATGAATCCAAGGAGATAGGGAATGTTGTATTGGATAGCCAATAAGCTTGAAATGATATCCCATTTGAACCCTCCTTATAAAAGTGATTTACGCACGGAGACCGAAACTTCTTTTGGACTATGTGCTGTAATTGTAGTATTTTCCCCTGAAATACTTACCCACCCTAAACCAGGGAATACGATATCCATCTTTTCACTGTTCAATTTAAACGTGCTCGGAGTGAGCTTAGGCAATTGTTCCATTGTTTTTGCATTAGGGGGTGAAAGCAGCTCACCGATATGATTTTCATACAACTCATCAGCCTTCTCCAGCTTTGTCCGATGAATCGGCAGTTCATTGGAGAAATAGCAGACAAATGACTGCCTGTCCCCCTTGATGAAGTCGATTCTGGCCAGTCCACCGAAAAACAGTGTCTGCTCACTATTGAGTTGATACACTCTGGCTTTAATTTCTTTTTTGGGAGTGATTACTTTCAGATCTTCTTCGGATATATAATGGGCGATCTGCTGTTTATTGACAATACCTGGTGTATCAATTAAAGAGGATTGGTCATCCAAAGGAATCTCAATAAACCCTAGAGTGGTCCCGGGAAAATAGGAAGTGGTAATAACATCTTTTAACCCTGTCGTTTGCTTGATCAGACGATTAATGAATGTTGATTTTCCTACATTGGTTGTACCAACAATATATACATCTTTATTTTCTCTGTGCTTTTCGATTTGAACAGTTAGTTCTTCTATGCCTGTTCCTTTCGAAGAGGAAATCAGGAATACATCTTTTACTTTAATCCCAGCATCTTTTGCTTCAGATCGCAGCCATTGTTCCAATTTGTTGCGATTGGCAGACTTGGGCAATAGATCGAGTTTGTTTCCAACAAGTAAAATAGGATTATCTCCTGTTATCCTTGGGAGGCTCTTGATCAGACTCCCATTTACATCAAAAATATCAATAACATGAACAACCAAGCCGTTTGCATCTCTGATTGTGCTTACCATTTGAAGGAAATCATCATCCGTGATTGAAACATCCTGGATCTCGTTATAATGTTTTAATCTGAAGCAACGCTTGCATAATATGTTTTCCTTTTCTAATGATGAAGGTGGTGTATAACCTGCAGCATCCGGATTGTCTGTTTGGATTTGCACGCCGCACCCCTGGCAATAAATATGTTCCAAATCTATTCCTCCCAACTTATTTTCCCTTTGCGCCGCATATAGTTCAGGATTCTTCGTTCGATTTTCCTGTTAAAACGAGTTATCTTCCCATCGGTTTGTACGATTGGAACAACAAGAATCGTAAAAAAGCCGGCAAGATTTCCGCCAAGCACATCTGTTAACAGCTGATCTCCAATGACGACAACCTCTTCCTTCTTTAATTCCATTTCCTTTGCTACAGTTTTAAATGCCTTACTTAAAGGTTTTCTTGCACTAAATACAAAAGGGGTTCCTAATGGTTCGGAAAAAACCTGCACCCGTTCCTGATTATTGTTTGAAATGATCGTAACTTTTATATCATGATCTTTCATTGATTTAAACCACTGGATAACCTCCGGTGTGGCATCTTTTACATCCCAGGCCACCAGTGTATTATCCAAATCAGTAATAATTCCTTTAATTCCCTGTTTTTTCAATGTTTCCGGTTGAATGTCGAAAACACTTTTTACATGCTGATTTGGCAAAAAATACGTTAACATGTCATACACCTCAATGCGTTCAATTGGTATCACCTAAATACAATATCTCATTATAACCTAATCTTACTATAGTTTTACAGTGAAAACGGCTGATTAACCATATATACAACTAAATTATATCTATATGAGTAAAAAATAAAAGAAATAACTGATTTATTGTCAATATCAGAAAGAATCGTTCGACAAATTCCTGCATTCTTTTCACTGTGGATAACTTTGCTAACATTAAAAAAGGTTTAAGGTGAGCAGTTAACAGTTTTGATAACAGCTTTATACACAAGTTATCTACAAGCATATGTAGATAACTTGCGCCTTGTCCTGCTTTATGAAACATGTTAAATTATTAATAACTTCAAGACATAATATAATTAGGAGGGCTGTATGATGGAAAACTTATCAGATGAATTATTGCTGGAATCCTACTATACAGCATGTGAATTAAAATTAAGCCCTGATTTCCTCTCTTTATTTGAAGAAGAGATTCATAAAAGATCATTAGCTCATAAAATTAAATTCTCTGGCTAAACTTTATATAAAACAAAAAACAAAAGCCGGTTTCCAGTTCTGCACTATTGGAAGCCGGTTTTTTTCTGCAGATAGGAAAAGCAAACTTTCCTATCTGCAGTTGCATTCTGATGAATTTATAATTTTTTTTGATGAAATATCCCTGTTTCTTCTTATTTATAAAGTAAAAGATTAGGTCTTACCGTTGGTGATGTTATGCATGCATGTGCTTAAAATATAGGTTATACTGTTAAATAGTTCAGAAACCGCATAGATTTCGAGCCAAAATCCATACTACATTAGTCGTGATTAATTGTTTAAAAAGGAGGAATTTCAAATGACACTACTACATTGGGCTACAATCTCCCCCTTTTTGTTAGCCATCTTTATTCCATTTTTCTATAAATACCTTAAGAAAATTCACACGGGCTGGTTTGTTCTGATCTTGCCTCTCGTGTTGTTTGTCTACTTTTTGTCATTTATACCTGTAACTTCTTCCGGCGATGTAATTCTACGTTCGGTTCCTTGGGTTCCTTCCCTTGGAATAAACTTTGCACTGTATATTGACGGACTAAGTCTGTTATTTGCACTGCTGATTACAGGAATAGGTACACTGGTTGTACTGTATTCTATTTATTACTTATCTAAAGTAAAAGAAAAATTGAATAATTTCTACGTATATCTTTTGATGTTTATGGGGGCAATGCTCGGAGTTGTTTTATCTGACAATATCATTGTTATTTATGTGTTTTGGGAAGTGACAAGTATTGCATCTTCTCTATTGATCAGCTACTGGTTCCACCGTGAAAAATCCACATATGGCGCTCAAAAATCAATGTTTATAACTGTTTTTGGCGGCCTATCCATGCTTGGTGGTTTTTCACTGCTTTATGTTATGACTGGTACGTTCAGTATTAGAGAGATTATCGCGAATGTCGAATTGGTGACCGGCAGTGAGCTTTTCCTGCCAGCGATGATCTTAGTATTGCTTGGTGCTTTTACGAAATCAGCCCAATTTCCATTCCACATCTGGTTGCCAGATGCAATGGAGGCACCTACACCGGTAAGTGCATATTTGCACTCTGCAACAATGGTTAAAGCTGGTATTTATTTAGTTGCACGCCTGACTGCTGTCTTTGGAGGGAGTGCAGAGTGGTTCTGGATTATTACGCTTGCCGGTTTAACGACTTTAATGTGGGGTTCCGTATCGGCAATAAGGCAAAAAGATCTAAAAAGTATTCTGGCGTTCTCAACGATCAGTCAGCTCGGGTTAATTATGAGTCTGCTTGGTGTAGGTTCAGCTGCATATTATTTCAATGATGGGGACAATGCGCTATATACTGTTGCGATACTTGCTGCTGTATTCCATCTTATAAATCACGCTACATTTAAAGGCAGCTTATTTATGACCGCTGGAATTATTGATCATGAAACAGGCACTCGTGATATTCGTAAGCTTGGTGGCCTCATGACGATCATGCCCGTCACTGCTACGATTTCACTTGTCGGACTGGCCTCAATGGCTGGATTACCGCCATTCAATGGTTTCTTAAGTAAAGAACTGTTCTTTACCTCTATGTTGAATGCTACAGAGTTTGGTATTTTCAGTCTGGAAAGCTTCGGAATTATTTTACCGGTCTTAGCTTGGATTGCTAGCGTATTTACTTTTGCATACTGTTTAATCATGTTCTTTAAGACATTCACAGGTAAATTCAAACCTGAAGAGCTTGACGTGGATCATGTTCATGAAGCACCTTTTGGTATGTTGGTCAGCCCCATTATTCTTGGACTGCTGGTTGTCGTGTTTGGCCTTTTCCCGAATATCCTTGCCTATTCTTTGATAGAGCCGGCAATGGCAGCAATTTTGCCTGGGATTTTGGCTCCTGGTGAGGTTTTTGACGTGTATATCCACCACTGGCATGGATTTGTTCCCGAATTATTCATGACTATTGCTGTGGTCATCCTCGGAACATTAATTTTCCTTACAATGAAAAAGTGGTCCAAATCAGCTTTTTATCAAGGGGAACGTGATATATTCAACCAAGTTTATGATGGCGGGTATGATGGTCTGGTTAAAGGAGCTCAAGGAATAACCAGAATACAGATGACTGGCCGTCTTCGAGATTACTTTATGTATATGTGCAGTTTCATTATCCTTGTCCTGGGATACACCATGTACCGTTATGATGTGTTTTCGGTTGATACATCAAATTTATCACCTATCGATCCATATATGTGGGTGATCTCTATCATATTTATCGGTTCTGTCGTTTCTGTACCATTTATCAATAACCGCATCGGTGTCATTATCGTAACTGGTGTTGCAGGTTTCGTAGTAGCGCTTATGTTTGTCGTATTCAGGGCACCTGACTTAGCTTTAACACAGCTGCTGGTAGAGACGGTTACTGTAGTACTGTTTATGCTTGTGTTCTACCATCTGCCTAAACTGAAAAAAGAGCCCGTGAATAAACGGTTAAGCGTATTGAAGCTTATCATCTCTGTAGGATTCGGAGCGATCATGACGATGGTTTCGATAAGTGCTTTTGCTATGGGAAGTGGCGCTGGATTCCCTTCCATATCCGAGTATTTCATAGAGAATGCCAAAGAACTGGCTGGCGGATACAACATTGTCAATGTAATTCTGGTTGATTTCCGTGGACTTGATACGATGCTTGAAATACTGGTATTGGGTATTGCAGCACTTGCTGTTGTAACCATGATTAAACTCCGATTAAAAGGGAGTGAAGATGTGTGAGACAAAAACAAATAAAATCCAATGACGTTATGCTTCAAATCTTTGCAAGAATACTTATTCTTATTATTATCACCTTCTCGATTTACCTGTTACTCGCTGGACACAATAATCCAGGAGGCGGGTTTATCGGTGGGTTAATGACTGCCAGTGCCTTATTGATCATGTACTTGGCCTTTGATATGAAGACAATTACAAAAGCTATCCCCATCAACTTTACAACCATGATTGGAGCAGGTTTGTTGTTGGCTGTAGGAACCGGAATCGTCACAATGTTATTCGGTTACCCATTTTTAACCCAGTTTTTCGACTATTTTCATTTGCCAATACTGGGAGAAGCCGAACTTACAACCGCACTTCCCTTTGATTTAGGAGTTTATTTTGTGGTGGTTGGAAGTGCACTAACGATAATCTTGACGATTGCGGAGGATGATAAATAATGGAAATATTGATGTCTATTATGATCGGTATCGTTTTTACAGTCAGCATCTATTTATTTCTATCCAGAAGCTTACTCCGGGTAACTCTGGCAACTTTGCTAATGTCACATGGCGTTCATTTGCTCTTGCTGACAATGTCCGGCCTGCAAAGGGGTGCATCTCCTTTCCTGAATTTTCAGGCTGATGCATATACAGACCCCCTGCCCCAGGCTCTTGTGCTTACAGCGATTGTTATAAGCTTTGGTGTAACATCATTATTACTTGTTATGGCTTATCGTACTTTTAAAGTGCATAACACAGACGATTTAGACGAATTAAGGGGTTCTGCAGATGAATAATCTAGTTATACTCCCGATAATCTTTCCATTTGTTATCGGAGCAGTTTTAATATTATTGACAAAACATCATAAATTGCAGCGAATTGTCAGCGGAATATCCGCTCTGGTTCTGCTGGCAATTTCCATCTATCTTGCTGTAGTCGTATATCAGGATGGACTGATCGTACTTGAACTGGGTAATTGGCCCGCACCCTTTGGGATTGTTATGGTTGCAGACCTTTTATCCACGTTGATGGTTTTACTGTCCACACTGGTAAGTACAGTCTGTTTGTTCTTTGCTTTCAAAACGATTTCACCCGAGAGGGAAAAATTTTACTTTTATCCCCTATACTTCTTTCTTTTGATTGGAGTGAACGGCGCATTTTTAACAGGTGATTTATTTAACCTATTTGTATTTTTCGAAGTAATGCTTATTGCATCCTATGCACTGATTGTGCATGGAGGTACAAGCTATCAGCTTCGTGAGTCATTCAAATACGTTATTATCAATGTATTTGCATCAGCGTTGTTTATCGTCGCAATTGCTTGGACATATTCTATTACCGGAACACTTAACATGGCGCACCTCGCTGAAAGAGTTGCAGAATTGGAACAGTCCGGAGTACTGAATGTGGTTGCTATCCTGTTTCTCATTGTTTTCGCAATGAAAGGTGCCCTTTTTCCACTGTATTTTTGGCTTCCAAGGTCATATTATGGGCCACCAGCGGCAATTGCCGCTCTATTCGGCGGACTTTTGACCAAGGTTGGTATTTATGCGATTATCCGAACATTTACTTTAATCTTTAATCATGATCCTGGTTACACACACAAAGGTATAATTGTGACGATTGCCGGGTTTACTATGTTATTTGGTGTTCTTGGTGCAGTATCGCAGTTTGACTTTAAACGAATTCTTTCCTACCATATCATCAGTCAGGTAGGATATATGGTAATGGGTCTCGGGATATTTACTCCCCTTGCAGTTGCTGGAGCGATTTATTATATTGCCCACCATATGATTGTAAAAACTGCCCTATTCCTATTTGCAGGTGTTGCGCAGAGAGTTACTGGCACTACAGATCTGAAGCAAATGGGTGGATTACTTAAGACCCACCCCGTGCTTGCCTGGATGTTCTTCATTACGGCAATATCGCTAGCAGGTATTCCGCCACTAAGTGGGTTCTTCAGTAAATTCCCGATTATTTTAGCAGGTTTTGAAGAAGCACAGTACGTAATATCTGGAGTGGCATTGTTGGTAGGATTATTAACACTGTTTTCTATGATGAAGATTTTCAGTTATGCTTTTTGGGGTGAACAGAAACATACTGAGGAACAAGCTAGACTTCCGATTGGTAAACTATTGCTTCCGATTGCACCGCTTGTAGCACTGACAATCATACTTGGATTTGCTGCTGAGCCTATGTTCGTGTATTCATTGGAAGTGGCTGAACAAATCATGGACCCATCCATTTACATCGAATCTGTTCTTAAGGAGTAGTTGCTATGGCTTTTCAAGTCTTATTAAATGTATTTATTGCCGTTATTTGGATGTTCCTGCAAAATAATTATACGGCACTAAGCTTTTTCATAGGTTATGTAGTTGGTATATTCGTTTTATTCGTCATAAGACGTTTTCTGTTATTCGATTTTTATTTCATCCGAGTCTGGGCTGTGATGAAACTGATCTTGTTGTTTTTCAAAGAATTAATTAAGGCAAATATTGATGTTGTCAGAATCGTATTAAGCCCTAATCTAAACAATAAGCCGGCCATTGTGGCAGTTACCACGGAACTTGATACTGATCTGGAGGTATCCATCCTTGCAGCTCTAATTTCACTGACACCCGGTACTGTATCAATGGATTTTTCGGATGACTCCAGAACCATCTATGTGCACTCCATAGATGTTCCGAATAAGGATGAAATGGTGGATCAGATTCATAATACATTCGAAAGGGCAATCATGGAGGTGACAAAATAATGTTTGAGATAATTTTAATGGCTGCATTAGTTATGATGTCAGTTGCCTTGCTTGTTTTCTTTGTACGTACGCTCATCGGCCCTTCCATTGCCGATCGTATTTTAGGTCTTGATGCTATCGGCGTTACTTTGGTGGGTTTTATAGGTATTCTTATGATTCTGCAAGATACTATCGTTTATTCTGATGTGGTACTTGTTCTGAGCATACTCTCCTTCGTAGGAACAGTAGCATTATCGAAATTCTTGGAAAGGGGTGCTGTTTTTGAACGCGGTGATTGAAACAGTAATCGTTATACTGATTGTAATAGGTGTTTTCTTTACTTTACTAAGTGCCATCGGGCTTATCCGACTTCCCGATGTGTACAGCAGAACACATGCAGCCGGAAAGAGTGCAACGCTCGGTGTTATGACAATTATGGTTGCGGCATTTCTTTATTTTATGAGTCAGGGTATTGTTAATGCCAAAATACTATTGGCTATTCTGTTTATTTTCATGACAGCCCCCTTGTCGTCCCTAATGGTAAACCGCTCAGCGTATCGAAGCGGTGTCCCTCTTTCAAAAAATACGATTGGTGATGATTTAAAAGAAAGATATGAAGATTGAGTAAATATGTATATTGGATAAAAATTGAATTCTAGCTTCTAGAGGATTCAATTTTTTATCCCCTTTTTTCCCCTTTTTTATTTTCTGCATCCCCAACCATTATTGACATGGAACTAAATTTTCAAAAATAATTCAAAAAGCCCGTTTTCTGCATTAATCGGTTAAAATTTTTCAAATAGGGGTATATTAAAATAACGGCTGCAACGAACTGTATGGTGATAAGTAATAAATGATACGAGAGGGTTTTTACATTGAATACATATGAGTTATTATCAAGCTTGAAAATAAAAGAAATTTATGGACAGCTACCCAAAACGATTGGGTCAATTCATCATGACTCCAGAGAGTCTAAACCAAATTCATTATTTGCATGTTTACGAGGATATACGGTGGATGGCCATGATTATTATTTAGAGGCGATTAAAAATGGAGCGACGATCATTGTTGCGGAAGAGATGCTTGAAATGGACTTAGACAAAACTGCTCTCATTGTAGTAAAAGATTCCTATAAGGCATTAGCAATACTGGCTAGTAAATTTTACAGCTATCCTTCTCAACGCATGACTTTATTCGGTGTAACCGGAACAAATGGGAAGACGACCGTAACAACTCTCATGAAGCATCTCCTGCAAAAGAATAATAGCCAGGTCGCATTATCAGGGACAAACGGTTTCGATTTTGACAATGAGATCTCACCAAGCAATAATACCACTTGTGATGTCTTGACGAACCAGAAGATGCTTCATAAGGCACACCATCTCGGAATTGACCATATGATTATGGAAGTTTCATCCCACGGATTAATACAAGGAAGGTTGTGGGGAATTGATTTTGATATCGTAACATTTACTAATCTTTCCCAGGACCATCTAGATTATCACGATACAATGGATCAATACGGCAATACAAAAAGTCTCCTCTTCTCCCAGCTGGGCAATGATTTATCGAAGCATAAAGCGGCCGTACTGAATAAGGATGAATCCTGGTTTGTAACGTATAACTCAATGACTCCATTTGAAGTCATTTCGTATGCTATATACAGTGACGCAGATTTCAAAGCGGTTGATATAAGATATTATGAGGATGCAACATATTTCACTTTACTCTCACCGGAAGGGAAATATCCCATCCAAACGAAGCTGCTTGGGGAATTTAATGTTTACAACATACTGGCTGCGATAGCTTCTGTCTATGCAAAAGGTGATTATGCAGTAGCAGACTTAGCTAAAACGGTGAAGGATATCGAACAAATTAATGGCAGAATGCAAAAGTTGGATGTTGACATACCGATCCGTGTATATATTGATTATGCACATACACCAGATGCAATCGAAAAATCAATCTCTTCCGTTGCTCCTTTCAAACAAAACAGAATAATTTTTGTTGCAGGTACTGGTGGTAACAGGGACCCGTTGAAGCGACCGATCATGGCTGAAAAGGCATCTGCTGCCGATTATGTGATTCTTACGATCAATGATCCGCGTTTTGAAGACCCTGCTGACATTTTGTACGATATGGAAAAAGGCATGCAGCACGACAATTACGAGCTAATTCCGGATCGCAAAGAGGCGATACTGCAGGCAATCGAAATAAGTGAACCTGGTGATATTGTTATAATTGCCGGGAAAGGACAGGAAGATTATCAAATTATCGAAGACAAAAAATACCCGCATAGTGACATGGACATTGCCTTGGAAAAATGTATGTCAAAGTTTCATTTTAAAGTGTAAAATTTATTCATAAAACCTTCTATAAGATTATTATCATGGACAGACACGAATTACTCCCAAGCTTCATAAAGATGTTATATAGGCAAATACCCACACCACATCTTTTCCTTTTTGAAGCAGCCTATTTACCTGGGAGGTGATCGTGTTTGTCCGGGATTTTATCTGTTCTTGCTCTTCTGATTAAAGAAGCCCTCTTTTTTGTTTCCTATGTTAAGAACCATGCATTCCCACAGCCCCTGCCCTCTGATGAAGAAGCTAAATACATTCAGGAAATGCAAAATGGCAGTGAAACAGCGAGAAATAAGTTAATTGAACATAATTTGCGCCTAGTTGCACATATCGTCAAAAAGTTTGAAAATACAGGAGAAGATATGGAAGATTTAATATCAATCGGTACCATTGGATTAATCAAAGGTGTTGAAAGTTTCTCTTCTGACAAAGGTACGAAGCTGGCTACGTATGCAGCAAGATGTATTGAAAATGAAATACTTATGCATCTTCGCGCACTGAAAAAGGTCAAAAAAGACGTGTCCCTGCATGATCCGATTGGTCAGGATAAAGAAGGTAATGAAATTAGCCTAATTGATATTCTTGAAGCGGAAAACGACAATGTCATCGAGTATATCCAACTGAATATGGAAATTGCAAAAATGCAAAAGTATTTCTCCGTTCTCGATAAACGTGAACGTGAAGTTATCATTTTCCGTTATGGGCTAAACGACCACAATGAAATGACCCAAAGAGAAATAGCCAAAAAGCTAAACATTTCAAGAAGCTATGTATCAAGGATTGAAAAAAGAGCATTAATGAAAGTTTTTCATGAGTATTATCGGAAGGAAAGACAAAATTAAAGCAGGAGCGCTAAATATACGATTTGGCGCTCCTGCTTTATTGTTTACATGTCTTTAATCATAGTCATAATTAATTGTGCTGCATTTTTGGCCGCTTTATCAAGAAACTGATCAAAAGAGAGCGACGATTTCTTTCCTGCAATATCAGACAATGCACGGATAATTACAAATGGTTTCCCATATTGATGACAGACCTGTGCAACTGCAGCTGCTTCCATTTCAGAAGCGAGCATGGAAGGAAACTTAGTGCGTACAAATGCTACTTTTTCCGGATCTTCCATAAAAGCGTCGCCAGTTGCAATGATTCCTTTTTCATAATTAATTTCAATGTCGCTGATGGCAGAGACAGCCTGGTCAATTAACAGTTGATCAGCTGTATACATCGCAGGAAGACCTGGAACCTGTCCATAAGCATAGTCAAAAGCTGTCACATCAACATCATGGTGAACGACCTTCGTAGAGATTACTACATCCCCTACTTCCAGTTTTTCTGCAAATCCTCCAGCTGACCCAGTATTGATAACATGGCTGGGTGAAAAGCGCTCATGCATAATCGTTGTTGCCATCGCTGCATTGACTTTGCCAATCCCTGATTTTAGTAATACAACATCTTTATCCTGTATTTTCCCTTCAACGAACAGACAATTAGCAACTGTTTGTTCATTCTTATCCGTCATGCTTTCCAACAAAAGTGCAACTTCTTCGTCCATTGCACCAATAATACCGATTTTCATGATGTGTCCTCCAAATTCGTTATCCAAATTATTGTTTTTTATCATTTTCAATAAGAAGTTCTACCTTCGTCGGTTGCCAGCCTTCATTGTCCACCCAGCTCATGAAAACACGATAGACATTCGTCTCCTCGCTATCCGAAACAGTAGCGACAACTTTTTGGTCTCCGCCGTTCTCGACCCACCATTCTACCATTTCACTTTCATCGATTCCTGTTGCGGTAGATGCGGCCCGCTTAATCTCAATACGATCCTGCGAACCATCTGAATAATTAGTAGTATGTGGTCCTTCCTGTTCTGTGCCTACTGGTTCCCAGTCACCTGTATAAGCTTCAGCTACATTGTCATCAGAAGGTTCTGCCGGTTCGGTTTCTGTATTTTCCTCTTCTTCGTCTTCATTGGCTTTTTCTTCTTCCGATTCAGTTTGTTCAGTAGATTCTTCATTATCGGCATCGTCATTGGTTGCTGAATCACCATCTATTCCATTGTCATTGGATTCTTCATCAGAAGGCTCCATATTAAGGAAATCGGATGATTCCTCTCCCTCGTTTGCCGCCTGTTCATTACCAGCTTCCTCATTGCCGCCTCCGAAAAACCATATACCCAGCAATATGATCAGGAGAATTGCTCCAACTATAAGGAAAATAGAAATTGCCTTTGTATTTTTTCTACGTTTTTCAAATTTGTTCAATCTTGAATGGTTGTCAGATTTGCCCATTTCTATTCCCTCCTATTAACATTAATATAGTATCATATTATAGGTTATATGCCGATTTAAAACAAAATTATAGGGTTGAATAATATTAATTACCGTTATTATACCGGGCATAGATATGACAGGACCAATAAACCAAACTACTAATACCGAAATCTGATTAAGAGAGCAATTACAGGAATAATAGCAGTCTTCCACTATCACAATAATTGTTTAAGATTCTCTTACAGTAACTGCCAAGCCACATCACACCCACTACTGTATCAACTGACTATTTCTGCAAAAATTTAGCATATTTATTTTTTGTTTAGCCATTTTTTTATTTGCTTAAATTGATTATAACGCATATTCCGCTGATTATTGCGTCTCCGTTCTTTTTGCAGGAGATATTCATGCTTCGGACCGATGACAATACCTATAATCACAACTCCCATTAAGATCGGTATACCAAGTGCTATTCCGGTAGCAAGTCCAATATTATCTGTCATGCCAATATCCAATATGAAATCCCGCATGAAAATAATGAAGGACATGAGAGCCTTTACGACTGCCAAAATTATATTTTCAATTACATTGCCAATAGATTCACCAATATTATCGACTACTTGCTGCCTCCATTGAGCATACTGAACACACACTATTTTTAAATGAATCACATTTATATCACATTCATTTTGCCAAATTGAATTTGTCATGACATCTATTCGTTTGCTGTGTTATTTTTATGGTACTAATATTTTTTTTTTAGGATTTCGAAGTCAGTCGGTGTCATCTGTATTCTGACTGAGCATTGTAAGTAGACCATTAATCAGGAAATCAATATATGTGCCACTCAAGCTTAGCGGGATAAGCTACGTCTCTAATAATAACTAATTCATTGATATTATTCTTTCAGTTTTTCGATTTCTTCATCTATCGTTTCTGTTGCGGGTTGCTTTTCTTCCTCGTCTAAATCAGCAATAGTTTGATAGTGTCGATTAGTTCCTTATACTTTTTATTGATCCATGTCTTTTCAATCAGGACTTCAACTTCATCCGATTCGATGGCGAGAATTGCATCATTTGCTTCTTCCTTGTTCAATACAGCAAGTGCTTCTGCTGCTTCGATATGATAGACCTCACTGATTTCAGAAGCCTTTGTTAAACTTGCACATCCAGTTTGTAGGGCTGACCCAGAAATAGTGAAAAGTATAGGAACTTTTCCATTGCAACGCCCTAATTTCCTTAATTTTTTAACTTTGTATGTATTGCACCATCTGTCCCTATGATGCAGATTAATTTAATTATTGCTTTGCCTCTTCTGAAGCTATAATCCAGGTTACTTGGTTACTTGAACCAGAACCAGCAACCCCTGATCGGAGACGGAAGTATTGTGTATCTCCTTCGGCAATCATTGTAACCCACTGACCTGATACTTCATCACCTGGCTTAAGTTCACCAGCCATTTCCTCAACACTTTCAAAACTGTCCGCATAATCCTGGTAGCCAGTTCTTTCTAAATCACTCGTTACTTCCAAACCATATAGCAGATCACGAACAGATTGAGTCTCTTCACCAGTGTTCTTAATCGTCAGATCCAAGATGATAAACCCAGCCAATTGAGAGGGTGTATCATCAAGTTCTTCCACAATCTTTGCGTTTTCTAATGTTATCTCATAAGTTGTTAGATCGGAATCAAATCTTCCTGTTTCACCAATGGTTAAATTTTCTTGATCTTCAGTTTCTGAATTAAAGCTGGTTTCAGAAGAGCTATCTGTAGTTTGCCCCTCATCTTGTATTTGTGTTTCGGTATTATTTAAATCAATCTTTTCTTCTGCCTCACTATCACTGCATGCAGCAAGTAAGGCAGAAACTAAGAATATAATAGAGACGGATGCATATAATTTTTTCATAATTTAAGTACCCCTTTATTAGCAGAATATTTTAGTTCACTAAAATTGTTTTGCAGATTCAATTACCATTGCACCTCTTCAGCGGGTATTGTCCAAATAACCTGATTGCTGCTGCCTGACCCCGATATTCCAGATCTTAAACGGAAGTAATACTCTTCTGCTTCATAAATATCAGTAATGAATTGACCTTTTACCTCATTACCAGGTGCAAGTTTACCTGTCATTTCTTCGACACTTTCGAAATACTCTGCCCCATCTTGCCTGCCTGTTTTATCCATATCTTCAGTTACCTCAAGACCATACATTAGATCTTTAACTGTTTGTGTATCTTCCCCTGTATTTTTCAATGTTATATCAAGCAATATTAAATGATCGAGCAAGGATTCTTCTCCATCTAATTCACCCTCAATTATTTTTGCACCATCTAATGTAATCTCGTAAGTTGTTAGATCTGAATCTATCTGACCTGTATCACCAATAGCAAATCCTAATTGGTCCTCTATGCCAGTAGAAAATCCACCTTTAGTTTGCTCTTCAGATTCTGTATTCTCATCTTGTTCCTCAGATTCGCTTGTAGAATCTTCTGTAGTGATATCCGTTGATTGGCTCTCTTCGCTCTCCTCGGTTTCATTATCATTAGCTTTATTATTATTTTCTGTATTATTCTCATTACTGCACGCTACTAAAATTATTCCACATAATATTAAAACTGATAATAATTTTAATACTTTTTCCATGTCCTTTCACCTCATATTCCATTAGTATGAATAGTTAATTTCCTTATCAATATAATACATTTTCCCTTCAACCCGACCACTAAGTGCACCTGTCTTTCCGAGCATATCCATAATTCCTGGGATAAACCATAACTCAATTGATGCTGTTGCATCTGCTGTTATATACGTTGATGCTTGTGTTAAGTCTGCATTGGTGTCATGTTCAAGCACAGCCATTGCTCTCTCAGTTGTTTTTCGTTCTGGATGAGCAAATAAATAAAGAAAGGAAGAATCATTGCTGCTTCAAGTGTTAAACTCCCTCGATTATTTTTCAAAAAACGTTTCAATGTGATCGCTCCCACGAATTCCTATCGTTTTGCTTCAGTTGCATCGAATTCCCATGTCAGTTTATTCTGGTACTCATCATCACCGAAATAGATCATGTACGTATCTACCTCATAGTTCGCGAGAAGTACTATATTTCCGGTCCTTTCTTCTCCAGGTGCTGTTGGTTTCTGTTTACTCATTGCATTTTCAACACCTATTCCTGTATTCCCAGTGCCCAGAAAATCACCTTCGAAACTATCATTTTCTATCTCCTGATTATCCTTAGCATCAACCAAAAGCGGATATTCGACACCCTGTCCCGGAATTTCAATGTCTCCGTGATTTTTCATCGTATAGTTGGCAATCACATAGACATCATCAGCCGAATCATTTCCTCTAGGTCTTTCTCCATTAATTTCAGTCGCAATTTCAACTGAATTTAAGGTGAATTCCAAAATATTCCTATTGGCATAATCAATCACCCAGCCATTATCTCCTATTGACAGGTCAAACTGATCCTTAATCGCCAATGGTTCTTCATTCTCGATCAATTCCTCAGGTACCGGGATGGATGCAGCTGCATCCTCGCCATTTCCACATGCCGATAGGAGCAAAACTCCCATTAATAGAACCACTATGTTAAAAATTTTTTTATCCATCTTTCTATCCTCCCATTTTATTTCCAGATTTAGTTGAAGAAATAATATGTATGCACTAAACCATAAGTAATATCGGTACTATATAGATTAATAAACTATTGGGATGCTTGTTTACTTACAGGCAGAGAAAAAGAATATGCCAGCCTATTTTTTCAGTCTTCCAACACCCATTTAATTTTCAAATTAAGATGGGATTAATTATGTATGCTCTGCACCATATTAATACCGGTGCAGAGTGGATTATTAAACTAAACTATTGGTTAACCTCTTCACTAGGGATAACCCATGTTACCTGGTTACTTGAACCCGATCCTGCAATCCCTGTTCTAAGAAGGAAATAATACGTATCTCCTGTATATGTTTCCGCATAAAATTTACCAGATGTTTCCTTCCCTGGAGCAAGTTCCATTTTTATCGAATCATTACTGCCATCGAAATTATATCCGTAAACCTGGTAACCACTCATATCGAGATTATCCGTTACTTCTAAACCATAAAGTAGATCATCGGTAGACTGTGTATCCTCACCAGTATTTTTAATTGTTAACTCAACGATTAGGAATGCGTCCAACTGAGATGCTGTACCATCTATTTCATCAACCAATTCTGCATTCTCCAGCGTGATTTCATATGTGGTAAGGTCAGAATCAAATCTGCCTGTGTCTCCAATCGATAAATCCAATTGATCCTCGGTACCTGTTGTAAAGCCACCATTAGTGGAACCTTGATCCTTTACCTCTGTTTCCTCATCTTCATCGACTTGATCTTCCTTATTGTTGTTTTCTGCAGCAGTGTCCGTTTCCTCTTTATTATCTCCTGTTGTATCCTCATCAGCTGTAGTTTCTTCATTAACCGGAGTTTCTTCATCTTCAGTACTATCACTACAGGCACCTAATAACACCATAGTTAAAATTAAAATAGTCATAGTAATTAAAACTTTTTTCATTCTTAACACCTCATCATCTTAGTTTCTAGTACGAGTAATTTATCTCTTTTTCAATAAATATGTCCTACATCATATTACTAAATATGTCACATCTTTTTAAGAGCAACCCACAAAAACAGTAATTAAGTCCTGTTTTTGTGTGGAATTTATCTTTAATTAAAGATAATCTGCTTTTATTCATTTATATTATGAGTCATTTTCCATACGTTTTTATATTTTTATGTAATTTTATTCGGGTTACATTAAAATTTTCCAATATATGAAAAGTAATTTATAAGTAAAATTTTCCATTTTCTAATTTAAGCTATTTCTAAAAAAGGAATTATTTGGTAATGTTATAGCCATTTTGCACTAGGTATAATTATCTAAAAGCATTTTTAAGTGACAAAGTAATCGGGATTGTAATAATTTTGTAATATTAACTCCACGTTCAATTTACTTTTTGATTCATTGATTTCAGAAAAATCCTCTTCCCTGTCTCTTTAGACCTCAATACACTATTACAGCTAACTTAAATACCTACTGAATAGATTGCATAAACAGTCTAATCGTATCATTATTAAAACAAACCGGTATGATAGTATAAATAAGAATTCAATATTCTAAATACAGAACAGGAGGTAATTGAGTTGGAGTGTACAAATTGTGGTTATAAATTAACCGGCCCGAAACATTATTGTCCAGAATATGGCACAGATCTGGCCGAACAGTATGAAGCAAGAAACATTGCTCTTAAGAAAAAGATTCTATTCGGTAGCATTATTGGAATTATCTTAATAGCCTTTATTGTTTTTTACAATATTGGAAGTAATAGATACAATCCAGAATTGGCAATTTCCGAATTTGAAGAAGCAGTAAAAAATGCAGATATAAGTCAACTAATGAATTTTTTAACACCTGCAGATGAATCGATGGAGATAACCGAAGAAAACATAGCAGCATTTTTGTCCTATCTGGAAGAAAATCCTGAAGTACAAGAAGAGTTGCTCAAAAAATTTAAACAGCAGGCGGCCAATATAAACTCAAATGAATCCGGTAATCATGCCTCCGTATACACAGACGATATGTACGCTACACTAAATCTAACGAAGCAAGATAAACGATGGTTGGTATTTGATGATTATAAAATGGAAGTAGTGCCGGCATTTATCTATCTTTACACAAATCATGAAAATATCACACTATATATTAATAAAGAACAAGTAGCAACAACAAACAACGGGGAATTTGAGGCAAGATTCGATCCGTTCATGCCTGGTTCCTACTCATTGAAAGCCTTTTTTGATAATACATATGCTAAAGCCTAATTCACGAATGAAGTAAATCTCTATGACAAAGGACAAGAAGCAGTTTTAAGTTCTTTCGACCTGCCTCTTGCCGAAATTATGGTTAATGCAAGTGCTGATGATTTTACTTTATATGTAAATGGCGAAAAGACTGATATTGTCCTTAATGAAGGTGAGCAATCCATAGGGGAATTTCCAAATGACGGGTCTGTGAAACTAGAAATTAGAAAAGAATGTCCGTGGGGTGTCGTAAAAAGCGATGAATATAATTGACCAGGATAATTATTTTATTTTTGATGTTTTTTGTATGCATTTTCCGAGGAAGATTTGAATGAGCTGATGGAACAATTGAACCAAACGGTTGCTCAATATCAATTAGCCCTTTCGTAAAGAGATGCTTCTTTACTAACAGAAGGAGGAACGGATAATCTGAAAGCTTCTTTAGAAGACCATATCGATGTGGTAAATTTGGAAAGGCCGGATTATGAAGGGGAGCTTGTCAAAGCTATCTATGATATGAGCCAAATATCAGACCCGGTATATAAAGATGAATTAAATGCATATATTATGACGTTGAGAGTACACCATGTTTTCCGTGTGCCGAACTCAAACCTCGGCTGGTTATGGAGAGACTTGGATAAAGATGAATTCAGAAGAACAGCGCTTTTAACAGTTTTGTATGATGAAGAAGAGATAGAGTGGAAATTGGAATCGAAAGAAAATCTATATTTTACAATTACAACGTCCGATCAGAGAGTTCTTAAATTAAATTAGCAAATAAACAGAAAAAAAGCGAGGCATGTCCCCGCTTTTTTTCTGTTTTATCTATATTAGTCAACCTTTACGATTTTTACCTGTATATCACCACCAGGTGTTGCAACTGCAACCTCTGTACCGACTTCATGTCCCAATAGGCTTTTCGCCATTGGAGAGTCATTCGATATTTTACCTTCAAATGGATCTGCCTCTGCGCTGCCAACAATGGTGAACGTTTCTTCTTCACCATCAGGTAACTCCACGAAGGTTACGGATTTCCCTAAAGATACTACGTTTGGGTTATCATTGTCATTTTCAATGATAACTGCATTTCGGATCATTTTCTCCACTTGCGTAATGCGTTGTTCAACAAAGGCTTGCTCATCCTTTGCCGCATCATATTCGGAGTTCTCGGACAGATCACCGAAGTCACGTGCAACTTTAATGCGTTCCACTACTTCCTGTCTTCTATCTGTCTTAAGAAAATGCAATTCTTTCTCTAACTTTTCTTTCCCCTCTTGAGTCATATAATAACTTTTCTCTACAGCCATTAAAAACACTCCTTCTTTTCACTGTGCAAATAAAAATAAGCTTTAAAGCTTATGCGTTGGGTAGTATGAATATACTAATCAATACTATGGCAGATTTGATTAAATTTTTCAATATTTTTGATTGATTTATTTCTTGGCAGGCAGGAAAGTGCAAACTCACCAACCTGCATAAGCGCAACTATGGCTGTCACCGAAAAAGCTTGGTGCCAACCAAGTTTTTTAAGTGTCATTTGATAATATTGTTTCAATCTTTGTAGCCATAATATCAATTGCTACGTGGTTTTGTCCACCTTCAGGTATAATGATATCGGCATAACGCTTCGTTGGTTCGATAAATTGAAGATGCGATGGCCGGACATTATTAATGTACTGATCTATCACAGAATCAAGCGTACGGCCTCTCTCCTTTATATCTCTCAACAATCTTCTTATAATCCTCAAGTCTGCATCTGTATCCACAAATACTTTGATATCCATCAGATCGACCAGTCTAGGATCTTCCAGAATTAAAATGCCCTCTACAATTATAACTTCCTTTGGTTCTACATGAATAATATCAGCAGATCTTGTATGAATTTTATAATCATAAACAGGTTTTTCTATGGCTTTGTTGTCCATCAGCTGGTGCAGATGATCTATCAATAAATCATTGTCAAATGCCAAAGGGTGATCATAGTTTGTATTCAATCGTTCTTCCAGTGGAAGATGGCTCTGGTCTTTATAATAATAATCCTGTTCGATGACAAGAATCGATTTATCTGCAAATCGCTTGCAGATGGAACGTGTTACCGATGTTTTCCCGCTGCCGCTTCCACCAGCCACTCCGATGACTACCGGTTTATTTTTCATAGGCTTAATAGCACCTTTCCTTACGTTAATTTAAGACTTACTGCTACGCCATCCCCAACAGGTACGATTGAAGTTTTATAATTAGGATGGTTCATCAGCATTGTATTATAATTCCTTATTTTTTCTACCATTTTTTTATATCTTTTTGGGACAGCTTCTGGGTCTGCCACATAACCTCGGAATAATACATTATCTGTAATAATCATTCCATTTTTATTCAGCATGGGCTCGGCAAGATCAAAAAATCGCTGGTACTGACCCTTCGCAGCATCGATGAAAATTAAATCGAACTTATGTTTTTGTGCAGAAAGCTCCATTAGTTTATCCAGAGCATCACCAAGTATGACTTTTATTTGATCTTGTTTATTCTGAATGCTTATGTTTAGAATAGCCTGTTTATAGCGCTCAGCATCTTTTTCAATCGTTACAATGGAACAATCCGGACAGGCCTCCACCATTCTTAATGCGGAGTAGCCGATTGCCGTTCCGATCTCCAGGATTTTTTCCGGTTTAGACGTTCGGGTCAATTGCATGACAAAATTAATACCGACTCTGTCCATAATCGGGACATTTTCATTTTTCGCCTGTATTTCCAGTTCGTTAATCCAATTATGCTCGTTTGGATGTATTTCATTTAAGTAGTTGTTTAGCTTTTCGTTCATCTTAGCTACCTCTTTAATTAGAAATATCTCAATAAAAATGGGAAATGTGAAGACAGCTCCACATTTCCATATCAATTGATGTATGCATCTCTGTTTTGAAGATGTTCCTCATGTGTTTCCGCATAATAGATATTACCTTCTGAGTCATGAAGGAAATACATATAATCCGATTCTGCAGGTTCCACGACGGCCTTTAATGAGTTTTCAGCGAAGTTGGAAATCGGACCAATGGGCAGTGCTTCCACATAATACGTATTATATGGTGATTCAATTTCCAAATCCGCATATGTCACTCTTTCATTGTGTTCACCAATGGCATAAAGCACGGTCGGGTCTGTTTGCAGTGGCATCCCAGTTTCCATTCGATTATAGAAAACGCGGGAAATTTGCTGCCGCTGTTCTTCGCTGGCAGTCTCCCTTTCGACGAGTGACGCAAATGTTAATGCTTCATGTACCGTGAAATTCAATTGCTCCACGTCCTCTGCATATTCTGCGTAGACCTTTTGTGTCTGGGAAAGCATCTCGTCAATGATTGTCTCTATACTTGGTTCTTCTTCATAGAAATTATATGTTGAAGCGAACAGATAACCTTCCAGTGGAGTTCTGATTTCCGGGTCGAGTATATCTTCCGATAAAAGATCCGGATAGTTGGCGATTAGTTCTTCAATATATGCCTGATCATTAACTTGCTCGAGAAATTCCTCTTTTGTAAAGTCAAATCTCTCACTGTATATTTGTGCTATCTGATCAACTGTCAAACCTTCAGGTATCGTAACAGTGTGGACTGGTTCCAACATAACTCGTCCATGTTTTAATGACTCAATAATCTCATCAAAAGTAACGGCAGGTGTAAACGTATACTCCCCAGCCTGAAAGTCAGCGTCATTATTTAGTTTAGTATAGAATTGAAAAATCCTTCCATCCCTAATAATTCCATTTTCCTCCAAAATGCTGGATATGGTTGAAGTTGAAGACCCAATTGGGATTTCTACTGTAATTTGCTCCTCACTTTCCGGATCCACTGGTTCAAGGGCAGATTTAACGTACAGAAACCCTGATATCCCGCCAATAATCAATATTAACAGTATCCCTATAAGAATAATAAATACGATCTTTCTGACAGTGCTGGCTTCTTCACTTCTGGCAATAAGGTTTTCCTTAAAACTGCCAGTCTTTTTTTTCTTAGACATCCAGTATCCCCCCTTCATCCGCTATATTATACTAAAAAAGATATTTTTAATCCATAATATAGTGGTTTAAAACAAAAGCGCATAGTTTTTTCTGCCTCGAATGTACCTGCTTATTCATGCGTTTTTAAGAATCGGAGCTGGACATGGACATGTATGTATTAGAATTAATGACTGCCAAAGTTAATAATTTCTTGCTATCCAAGCAAAAGCTGATGTCAAATTTCTGACATCAGCCGCTTTTTCACTTACAATCTTACGCTTCGTCTTCTTCGTCCGCCAGTGTGTTCAGCATTTCTTCCACTAATTCCCATTCTTCATCTGATTCAATTGGAAAAAGCGTAAAATCTTCGTTGTCCTGTTCCTCGAAACGGAATGCATAAACTTCGACTTCTTCCTCTTCAGCCTGTTCTGCTGGCACTACTGCAATGTAAGATTGTTCCGTCTCGTCAACATCAAATGTAAACAAGACTTCGAATAAATGCTCATCGCCATTTTCGTCGGGAATGATAATTCTTTCTTTTTCTTCCATAGCCATTTGACCACTCCTTTATCTCTGATTTAAATACCCTTGAAGTATCATTACCGCTGCCATTTTATCGATAACTTTTTTTCTTTTCTTTCTGCTCATATCTGCCTCCAGCAATACGCGTTCGGCAGCAATGGTAGAAAGCCTTTCATCCCATAATGCTGTCGGAATTCCATGAATCTCTTCTATATGCCGGGCATATCTTTGAGAAGCTTCTCCACGCTCGCCTATGGTGCCATTCATATTTTTCGGCAGGCCGACAATAGCTTTACCAATTTCATGCTCTTTTATAATCTTTTTTAATTCATCATCGGCGGAATAAATATTGTTTTCATCCCAGCTGATTGTGGTTAATCCTTGTGCAGTCCATCCAAATGCATCACTAACCGCAATACCGATCGTTTTGGATCCGACATCCAGTCCAATTAATTTCATTTACTCTCCCTGTTCTGTTCCAGATAGAATTTAACAAGTTCTTCAATAACTTCGTCCCGTTCCACTTTCCGGATTAGATTTCTGGCGTCATTGTATCTCGGAATATACGCCGGGTCACCTGATAATAAATAACCCACAATCTGATTGATAGGATTATATCCTTTCTCATTCAAAGATCCATGAACTTTCAAAAGAATATCTTTTATATCCTGATCAAATGGCTCTTCAGAAAAATTGAATTTCATCGTTTTATCAATTGAACTCATCGTGACACCTCGTTCCAAGTTTGCCTTCTAAACATCATTCTAACATGTTTATTGGTATTATTATACTTTTTTACTTTTTTTGATTCAAACTGTATCGTTATTTGACGTTCTCGGTGATATATTGTCTGGCTGAGACAAGTGCCTCTTCAATTTTGGCAGGATCCTTACCGCCGGCCTGAGCCATATCCGGACGGCCACCGCCACCACCACCGCACACCGTTGCAGCTTGCTTAATAAGATTTCCCGCATGTAATCCTCTTTCGATTAAATCTTTGGAAACTCCAGCAGCCAATTGGACTTTTCCATTATTTTCTGCAGCAAGCAGTATGACACCGGAAGTTAATTTTTGTTTTAACCCATCAAGCATGTTTCGAAGCTGATTCATATCTTTCACATTAACCTTTTGAGCGAGTAATGGAATTCCTTGTACAGTTTTAACCTGATCCAGAATCGATAAAGCCTCAAGATTTGATAACTTGGCACTTAACGATTCATTTTCCTTCTGAGCCGCCTTCAATTCATGCTGTAAGCTTTCGATTCTCTCAGGCAACTGTTCTTCATTTGATTTTACTAATTCCGCTGAGTCTGCCAATAAGGCGAGTTTATGATTCAGAAATTCATAGGCATGTTTGCTCGTTACAGCTTCAATTCTTCTGGTGCCGGCACCAATTCCACTTTCGGTGATGATTTTGAATAATCCTATCTCTGACGTGTTTGTAACATGGCAGCCTCCACATAACTCAAGGCTGTACCCACCAATCTGTACGACGCGAACGACATCCCCATATTTTTCGCCGAACAATGCCATTGCACCCATCTCTTTAGCTTCATCAAGTTTCTTATTATCAATGGCTACTGAAATAGATTCCCAAATTTTTTCATTTACAATTTGTTCTATCTGCTTCAATTCATCACTGGAAACTCCACTAAAATGAGAAAAATCAAATCGCAATCTTTCGGGTGTAACTAATGAGCCGGCTTGATTTACATGCTTTCCGAGCACATCCTTCAGTGCTTGATGAAGGAGATGTGTAGCTGTATGATTTTTTACTACAGATGTTCTAAAGCGCGAATCAACAATCGCCTTCACCTTGTCGCCTGTACGGATTTCGCCGTCCTTTAATTGAACGCGATGAATGTTTTGCCCTTTCGGCGATTTCTGCACATCCAGGACGTATGCGGAAGCAGTATCTGTATATATCCAACCATGATCAGCAACCTGGCCGCCACTTTCCGCATAAAAAGGAGTTTTTTCCAAAAACAGGAAAACTTCATCATCTTTTGCGGCTGTTTCGATAACGTCCTTACCTCCTATGATTGTTTCTACTGTTGTTTCCACTTCCATGTGGCTGTAGCCGATAAACTCGCTGTCCACATTGATTTCACTGAGGATCGTATCCTGTACTTGCATGGAATCAACCTTTTGTCTTGCGCTTCTGGCACGTTCGCGTTGTTTAGCCATTTCACGTTGATAGCCCTCTTTATCGACTGTGAATCCTTGTTGCTCTACGTATTCCTCTGTCAGTTCTTTTGGGAACCCGTACGTATCATAGAGGCGAAAAACTTCTTCTCCCGGAAACACAGAATTTCCTGCTGCTTTTTCTCGGTCCATAATTGTTGTCAGAATTTCAAGTCCTTCATTCAGCGTTTCATGAAAACGTTCCTCTTCAACCTTTATGATGTTTACAATGAATTCACGCTGTTCCAGTACTTGGGGGTAGAAATCTTTCATGATTTCTCCGACTGTTCCGACTAGACTAAACAGAAATGGTTTTTCAATCCCAATCTCTTTAGCGAATCGTACAGCTCTCCGCACAAGTCTGCGCAATACGTACCCCCTTCCTTCATTTGAAGGGACAGCTCCATCTCCAATTGCAAAGCTTACTGTTCGGATATGGTCTGCGATGACTTTAAAAGCTGTGTCACTTGCACGATCTTTCCCATAGACGGTATCGGCTATTTCTTCGGTTTTACGAATTATCGGCATAAACAAATCCGTCTCAAAATTTGTAGGGACTTCCTGTATGATCGAAGTCAGTCGTTCAAGGCCCATTCCTGTATCGATGTTTTTCTTTGGAAGTGGAGTATACGTATCATCCGGATTGTGATTAAACTGTGAAAAAACGAGATTCCAAACTTCCAGATAGCGATTGTTTTCCCCACCAGGATAAAGTTCAGGATCACTCGGATCGTTGCCGTATTCCGGCCCCCGGTCGTAAAATATCTCTGTATTCGGCCCACTTGGACCTTCCCCGATATCCCAGAAATTCTCTTCAAGGCGAATGATTCGTTCCTTCGGCAATTTAATATCGTTCAACCAGATGTCATATGCTTCATCATCTTCCGGGTGAACGGTCACTGAGAGCAGTTCCTTATCAAAGCCGATCCATTTGTCACTCGTCAGAAATTCCCATGCTAAATCAATTGCTTCCTTTTTGAAATAATCGCCGATGGAAAAGTTTCCGAGCATTTCGAAAAAAGTATGGTGGCGTGCTGTAAAGCCGACGTTTTCGATATCGTTTGTACGGATTGACTTTTGTGCATTCACTATCCTTGGGTTTTCGGGTATTACACGACCATCGAAATATTTCTTTAAAGTGGCAACTCCACTATTGATCCATAGTAATGTTGGATCATCATTTGGAACAAGTGAAGCACTAGGCTCCACACGATGGCCATTTTCTTTGAAGAAGTCGATAAACATTTGTCTGATTTCAGCTGAACTTAATTGCTTCATGTAAATTCCTCCATTAAAATGTATTATGTTAGTTAAAAAACCAGGCATTCTTAAACCTTGGGCGAATGTCTTCGCTGCACGAATACGGACAACAAGGCTATACTTTCTTGTTGCAGAAAATAAAAAAAATCCCCTCTCTGCATTCCTGCAGGGACGAGATATTTTCGCGGTACCACCCTAATTATGAATGAAATTCATCCATCACTTGATCATTTTAACGGTATGAGACCGACGGGAATTAACCGTACTCAGGTTTAGCTTTCCATGATCCTGCGTTTAGAATTTCTCTCAGCCAAGGAAATTCTTCTCTTTAAACCGGTCAATCATGTACTTATAACCATCTTCGTGTTGAATTTATTATGTTAGCGATATTATATGAAACTTTGCCACCGATGTCAATTATATGTACGCAGGAGAAGCAGCTGTCCTACAATTACTCTTAGTATGGTAAGAACCGGAACTGCCAGCATCATTCCCCACACTCCAAATAATTGACCTCCCAGTAATAATACAAAAATAATGGCAACGGGGTGAATTTTGATGCTTCTGCCCATGATATAGGGAGAAAGCAGATTTCCTTCAATGATCTGTATGGCAAAAATTGCAACAATGACGAAGAAAACCTTATTTCCTGCAGTAGTATAGGAAATCGTCACTGCAGGAATCGCACCAATGATCGGACCAAAATAGGGAATGATATTCGTTATTCCCATAACAAGAGCCAGTAGCAAAGCATATCTGATTTGAAGCAGTTTAAACATAATCAGGGCAGTCAGGCCGACGAACAAGCTTACAATTAACTGCCCGCGTATGTAGCCACCTAAACCCTTGTCTATTTCAGTCATCAGATTGCTTACATTGTCCCTGTATTTATGCGGTATAAATCGCGTGAAAAATTTGCTGATTTCCCCGTAATCCTTAATAAAATAAAAGACAAGAACTGGGATGACAGTGATAAGGATAATCGTATCCACGATTTTGGAAAACCCGCCCACAAGCTTGTTCAGCAGCCCTTCAAGAGAACTTTCCACAGCTACGATCAGATCATCAATTTTTTCATGGACTGCTTCAGGCAAAAAGGATGTATAGTTATAAATTTGATAAATCAAGTTTTCATACATTGCTATAAATTCCGGAAGATTATCATTTAAATCCTCTAGCTGATGCACAATTGCAGGATAGCCCCTATATATCAAATAGCCTGTACCTCCAAAGAAAATAAGATAGATAAACAGGATTGCTAAACTTCTAGGTATATTCATACGATGCAGTTTTTCAACCAAGGGATGCAGCAAATAAGCAATCAGAGCGGAAATGATAAAAGGAACAAGCAAAGTTAATAGAAACGAAAAAAAAGCCCCGTAAAAAGGCATCGTCTTCACGAGCAGATAAGAGAATATAAACAAGACAATACCGATAAGCAACCAATACAACAAATTATACCGCTTTTTATCTTCAAACATAAAAGACACTCCTCAGCTATTTAGGATTTCTTTGTCCAGACTGGGAGCACTTTATGGAAGTTGTCTTTGTTCTTTTGTAAATAGATCATCCAATGAACTCAGACTGCCGTCAGATTCGATCTGATGAACCATTAATTCATTGCCGGATACTGTCATTTCAATACAGCAGGTCCAGCAAAAATAATCCTGTGTACCTATTTTACCTATATCTTTTCCGTTACAATTCGGACAGCGCAGCATATTTAATACCCCTTTTCGAATAATACGCTACTATACTTGCCCGATTTGAAACGTTTTATACATCGTCACTTACATAAAATCGTAAGGAGAAATTTCTCCAGCTTCAGTTTCTTTCATTTCCGGTACAGATACATCCTTAAGTCTTTCAGTTAACTGTTCCTTTAATGAAGTATACCGTTTATTCGTATCCATCGTCTGTATGCCACGCAGGAATGCCTGCTGTTCCCCGCAGATGATTAGCGACTCCTTGCTTCTCGTGATTGCCGTGTATAATAGATTTTTACGCAGCATGCGATTGTAGGCTGAAACTACCGGCAAAATAACAATCGGAAATTCGCTTCCTTGTGATTTGTGAATGGAGATGCAATAGGCATGGGTAAAGTTCACATAATCTTGTCTTACATAAACGACCTCTCTGTCCTCATACGTAATCACGATCTGTTCCACGTTTTCCTTATTTTCGTCCTCTTTGAAGATTGCTGCGATTTCACCGATATCACCATTATAGACCCCGTGTTCGGGCTGGTTTACGAGTTGAATCACTTTATCACCGACACGATAGATAACATCATTAAAGGTAACTTCCCTCTTTCGATTCACTTTTGGGTTGACCAGCTGTTGCAATTCTTTATTGATCATCGTTATCCCTGCCTGTGTTCGATACATCGGAGCTAGTACCTGAATATCCCGAACATCAAGACCCTTATCCTGAGCCTTTTTAAAAATCGAAGCAATTACTTGCAGGATGTGGTGCTCATTGCAGGAAATGAAACTGAAATCCTTATCATTCTGAAGCGATTGTTCCGAACAAGCGTCATTTTTAATTTCATGTGCAAGCTGAATGATTTTTGAACCTTCCTTTTGTCGATATACTTCGTTCAAACTCACTAGCGGCATTAAATCACTTTTGAGCAGGTCTGACAGAACCTGTCCAGGACCGACTGATGGGAGCTGATCCTCATCACCAACGAGCAGAACCTGCATGTCGTCAGGAATTGCTTTAAAAAGACTGTTCGCCAGCCATATGTCTACCATTGAAAATTCATCCACAATCAAGAATTTTCCTGAAAGCTGTTCCTGCTCATCTTTGTCAAAACTGCTTCCATTCCAGCCTAGCAGCCGATGTATCGTCAATGCTGGGAGCCCTGTTGATTCGTTCAAGCGCTTGGCAGCACGACCTGTTGGTGCAGTAAGAATGAAAGGATACACTTGCTTTTTTTCATAGTCTTTCGGGTCTAGAGATAATTGATGGATTGCAGCATATGCTTTGATTATTCCTTTTATTACTGTCGTTTTGCCTGTACCCGGCCCACCAGTCAAAATCATGATTTTGGAATGCAGTGACTGATTAATTGCTGAAAACTGTTCCTTCCCATAACTCAGAACTTCCGACTCTTCAATTTCACCGATAATCTTTAGCATTTCCGCCAAGGAAGTTTCTTCTTCAATTGGTTTACTGATAATACGCTTCAGGTTGGAAGCAAAACCATCCTCCGCATAATAAAGTGATGGCAGATACACATTGCCTTCATGAATGATCACTTTCTTTTCCGTGTTCATTTCCTCAAGTCTATCGGTGATAATGGAAGTTTCTGCTGGATGCACTGCAAGAAGCTCCCTTACCTGATCCGAACAAAGGTCAATTGGCAAATAGACATGTCCATCCTGGATACTCTTTTGAAGGACGTAAATGCATCCTGCTCCTATCCGGTTTGGGTGTGTCAATGGAAGTCCTTTTTGTCTGGCAATCTCATCTGCAGTCCGAAATCCGAACCCTTCTATATCAAAAACATATTGATATGGGTCTCTATCAAGAATGTTCATCGCATCTTCTTTATATATTTGGTATACTTTCTGTGCCATTTTCAAGCCGATCCCATATTTGGATAAATGGACAGCTACATGTTCAAAGCCCTGATTTTCTTTAAGGCTCGTTGCCAATCTCTCAGCAGTTTCCTTTTTCAGGCCAGGTATATCATTTAATACGCTCGAATCATTCAGAATTTTGGAGATGGCGGTTTCTCCCAGATGACCGATGATTCGTTCCGCCGTTTTTTCACCAATCCCATAGAAAAGATCACTCGATAAGTAAGCTGCGAGTCCCTCTTTCGTATCCGGAATGATGGTTTTATAGGAAGATACTTTATACTGCAGCCCAAATCGGACATGTCTCTCAAATTCACCATAAAAATAGTAGGTTGTCTGTTCCTGGAGGTTGGAGAAATATCCTTTGGCAACAATCTCTTTTTCTTTAAATTCTTCATTTGTGTCCTGCACGCTGATCTTCACGATTGAAAAATGTTCTGCTTCATTATGAAAGATCGTATTCACTATTTTCCCTTTAATATAACCTTGTTCTTCATTTGATTGTTGTTGTTCATATTCCATTTCAGACAACCCCACTATCCTATGCCTAATTTTCTTTTAATAGTTCCTCTACATTTTTCTTGCCATTGGCAGCCAGTAAATGATCCGGCTGAATACGCAGTGCATGTTCAAAGTGATTTAAAGCCTTATCGGCATCTTCCTTGAATAAAGACAACACACCGAGATTATAATGGGCATCACTATGTTCGTCATTCATTTCAAGCACTCGCAGAAAGACATTCTCAGCATCCTTCAAGCTGTCGCTCTGTGCCAGGGAAAGACCATATTGAAACAGTATTTCTTCATCGTTCGGGGCCAATTCGGTCGCCCTTAACAGATACGGCAATGAAAATTTGAATTGTTCCTGATTCTGTAATGTCAGACCGAGCATAAAATAGACATCACTTTCTTCAAGACCAAGTTCAATCGCCTTTTGAAAATTTAACTGTGCATTTCCGTAATCATTATGTTCGAAAAACAGATTGCCCAAGCCGTAATATGCTGTCGCCGCTTTGGAATCCAATTCAATTGCTTTTTCAAAAAAACGGGCTGCCCGTTCATTTTCATTTAATTGCACGAGAAGATTGCCAAAATTGATGTAGCCCAATGGTTCATCTGGCTGCTCCTCAATGACTTCATTAAATAATCTTGCTGCTTCCTCGTAGTTTTGCTCTCTCATCTGATTTATTGCCTCTGTATTTTTATTCATGTGCTTAACTCCTTAGCCAACATAATCGAGTGCTTGATCATCTTTTATAATTTCGTCGATCGTTCCACCGCCAAGGCAGACCTCACCATTATAGAATACCACTGCCTGTCCTGGTGTTATAGCACGTTCTCTTTCAGCAAATTGCACGAACACTTTTCCGTCCTTTCGAAGGTGAACGGTTACACTGCTGTCTTTTTGACGGTAACGGAATTTGGCTGTACATGTAAACGTCTCCGCAATCACATCTTCATTGATCCAGTTTATATCGGTTGCAACTAATGCATCAGAATACAATTTTTCATTACTGAACCCCTGTTCCACATACAGAATATTCTCCTGAAGGTTTTTCCCTACAACAAACCACGGGTCACCTGAACCTCCTATACCAAGACCTTGCCGCTGGCCAATCGTATAATACATTAACCCATCATGATTGCCTATAGTCACACCGTCCAATGTTTGCATTTCGCCGGGCTGTGCTGGAAGGTATTCACTCAGAAATTCTTTGAAATTACGTTCTCCGATAAAGCAGATTCCGGTCGAATCTTTTTTCTCGGCCGTTACCAAACCGCGCTCTTTGGCGATTTTACGCACCTCGGTTTTTGGCAAATGACCGAGAGGAAACATGACCTGTTTCAGAACGTCTGCTGAAAGCTGATTGAGGAAGTATGTCTGATCTTTATTGTCATCTGCCCCCCGCAGCATTTCAACTCGCCCTTCTTCTTCCCTTACTTGGGCATAATGGCCGGTTGCAAGGTAATCTGCACCAAGGGACATCGCATGATCAAGAAATGCTTTAAATTTTATCTCCTTATTGCACATAACATCTGGGTTTGGAGTGCGACCGGCTTTATATTCATCCAGAAAATAGGTGAAAACCTTATCCCAATATTGTTTTTCGAAATTGACAGAGTAGTAAGGGATATCCAGCTGGTTGCAGACCCGTATGACATCATCAAAGTCCTCTGTCGCTGTACAGACACCAAATTCATCTGTATCATCCCAGTTTTTCATAAAAATGCCGACCACATCATAGCCCTGTTCTTTAAGGAGCAATGCAGCCACTGAGGAATCAACACCACCGCTCATTCCCACTACTACGCGTATATCTTTATTGCTTTTCATATCATTCATTCCCTTATTTTGTTAATCGTTTTACAATTTTCGCTACCCGACCAGCTGCTTCCTTAACGTTTTCCTCTGTATTAAAAATCCCAAAACTGAAACGAATCGAATTTGTTGTACATGGATGGTTCTCTCCATATATCGCCGTTAATACATGGGAAGGTTCCACACTTCCTGCAGTACAGGCGCTTCCGCTGGAGGCTGCGATTCCGTCCAAATCAAAGTTTGTCAGCAATGTTTCCACGTTTGCCCCAGGAAAACTGATATTGACGATGGAGGAGATGGCAGAATTCATATCGCCATTAATCTCAAAGCTGATTCCATTTTCCCTTAATACGTCAATAAAAATTTCTTTGTACCTTCCATATTGCATCTTTCTTTTTTCTTTATTTTCGATTGCCAGTTCAATTGCTTTTTTAAACCCTGCCGCCCCCGCAATATTTTCTGTTCCCGGACGGCGTTTTCTTTCCTGTTCTCCACCGAATTGCAAAGCATTGATTTTTACATTTTCATTTACATATAAAAATCCAATCCCTTTAGGTCCGTTTATTTTATGTGAAGACACAGTCAACAGATCGATTTTTAAGTCCTTAACATTTATATCAAGGAGACCGTATGCCTGTACTGCATCTGTATGAAAATATGCCTGATGGTTTTCTAGAAGTTCCCCGATTTCCCTGATTGGCTGGATAATTCCCGTTTCATTGTTTACATACATGATCGAGACGAGAATCGTATCATCAGTCAATGCCATCTCAAGATCTTCCAGTGAAATCTTCCCATTTTTATATATTGGGAGGTAGGTTACCTTAAAACCCTGTTTTTCCAGGGCTTCTGCTGTATGGAGAGCAGCATGGTGCTCCTGTGCAGTTGTAATGATGTGATTGCCTTTATCACGGTTTGCCAATGCCGTACCCATTAATGCAAGGTTGTCAGCTTCCGTTCCACCGCTGGTAACAATAATTTCCTTTTCGTCTGCATGAATGCTTCCCGCCATCACACGCCGTGCTTCATCAAGTATCTGACGAGCCTTTCTCCCAAACGAATGGACACTGGAAGGATTTCCGAAAACATCATTATAGACAGGAAGCATTTCCTGTATAACTTCCTCCGCCATAGGTGTGGTAGCAGCATGATCCATATAAATTTGTTTCATAGTAACTTTCCTTCCCTTTACAAGTCAATATTAGATATAAAACATGTAAGCATCCTGTGGCTCATCATTTTCGTGATTAGCCAGATCGTCCAATGTCGTCCTATCCAAAACTCCCTTAACCGCATCCCGAATTTGCAGCCATAATGATTGTTGAGCTGGCTGTTCATCTTCAATGCCTTCTACAATAGTAAGCGGACCTTCGAGAACGCGGATTACATCACCTGCCGTTATTTCTTTAGGTTCTTTTGCTAAAATATAACCCCCATAGGCGCCACGTATGCTTTTGATTAAACCCGCATTACGGAGTGGTGAAGCAAGCTGTTCCAAATAATGCTCTGACAAGTTATTTTCTTTTGCGATTGATTTCAAGGATACAGGTCCTTCTCCGCTTTTCTTTGCCAAATCAATCATAATTGTTAAACCATATCTACCCTTTGTGGAAATTTTCATCTATTTTGCACCTCAAAACCGTTTTTTCGTCCATTGTTCCATTTTACATGCTATTATAGCATGAATAGTATACCCCTTGCATTTAAGCTGAATCAGGATTAAGCTTTTAAATGTATAATTATATATAAAGGACGATTAAAATGAAACAAAAACCACTTGCATTTCGTATGAGACCAGAACATATAGAAGACATCATCGGCCAGGAGCATCTGGTCGGTGAGGGTAAGATCATTAATCGAATGGTGCAGGCGAAAAGATTGGCATCCATGATTCTTTTTGGTCCACCGGGAACAGGTAAAACTTCCATGGCTTATGCTCTGGCCAAGAGCGTGGGCTTACCGGTGAAAATGCTGAATGCGGTAGCAGATAAGAAGAAGGATATGGAAATAGTTGTGGAAGAAGCAAAAATGATGGGACAGGTTGTTTTGATCCTTGACGAAGTTCATCGGCTGGATAAGGCAAAACAGGACTTCCTTCTCCCCCATCTGGAAAGCAACTTGATCACTTTAATCGGCTGTACAACAAGCAATCCCTATCATTCGATAAATCCTGCAATCAGAAGCAGATGTCATCTCTTTGAATTGCATGCTTTAACAGCTGAAAATGTCAGACAAGCGATTATTCGCGCGATTCACAATGAGGAACAAGGATTCGGAAACAAGCAGGTTGTCCTCTCGGATGATGCTATCGACCATTTGGCCAATTCAGCAAACGGCGATCTCCGTTCCGCTCTAAATGGGCTTGAACTTGCGGTTTCATCAACACCGGAAGACAATGAAAATCAGATACGAATAGACTTGAACACAGCCGAAGAATGTATGCAGAAAAAAAGCTTCTCCCATGATAAAAACGGTGATGCCCACTATGATGTTCTATCCGCTTTTCAAAAATCAATCCGTGGAAGTGATGTGGATGCGTCACTTCATTATTTAGGAAGATTGATTGAAGCTGGGGATTTGGATAGTATTGCACGCAGGATGATTGTCATAGCCTATGAAGATATTGGTCTTGCAAACCCGCAGGCTGGTCCTAGAGCAGTATCTGCAGTCCAGGCTGCTGAAAGACTCGGATTTCCTGAAGCAAGAATTCCATTGTCGGTAGCAATCGTTGAACTCGCCCTATCGCCCAAATCAAATACGGCATACAAAGCTCTGGACGCCGCATTGTCTGACATCAGAAATGGTAAAAGCGGGGAAATACCGCCACATCTCAAGGATTCCCATTATCAGGGTGCTTCAACGTTGGGTCGCGGCATCGATTATAAATATCCACATAATTATGAAGGTGCATGGGTTGAGCAACAGTATTTGCCGGATTCTATCAAAAACAAAAACTACTATCAGCCAAAGAACAGCGGTAAATTCGAACAGGCTTTAAAGCAAGTTTATGATAAAATCTCGAGAGATAAAAAGAATTGACGTATAAATCCTTTTTCAGGCGGCAACAATAAACATAAAAGTTACAATCTATTGCTGTGATACTAGAAAAAGGAGTTGTATATATGGTAAAAGTTAGACAGGATGCCTGGTCCCATGAAGATGATTTATTGCTTGCCGAAACAGTATTGCGCCATATTCGGGAAGGAAGTACACAACTGAACGCCTTCGATGAGGTTGGTGACAAGCTCAACAGAACATCTGCGGCCTGCGGGTTTCGCTGGAATGCGGAAGTAAGGACAAAATATGAAAGTGCGATCGATCTTGCCAAAAGGCAGCGAAAAGAGAAAAAAAGGGCGATGAGCTCCACGATGAAGAAATCAAGAGTCCCTGCAATTTCTCTATCTCCTGTACAGGAAGAAAGTAAAATGGAGGAACCAGAAGACAATTCTCTTGTCATTATGGATACACCTGTTATAAATATTGATATGGTCATTCAATTTTTAAGAGAATTGAAAAAAGACTATCATGCTTCCAATCAATCAAAATCTGCTTTGGAAGACCTTGAAAAAGAGAATTCAATGTTGCAGACAAAAGTAAAGGAACTCGAGAAGCAGCTTTCTTCCACAGAAGAACAGATGATTTCCATCCAGGAAGACTATCAGACATTCATACAGATTATGGACCGCGCAAGAAAAATGACAGTGCTTGATGACAAAGGAAGCCATGTGCCGCCAACATTTCGGATGGATAAGAACGGTAACCTTGAACAACTCGCACAAGGATCAAATTAGTTTCGCTGCTGGCTACCATAGAATCAAAAAGAGGTCATGTATACATTGTATACACGACCTCTTTTGTTATTCTATGTACTCGCTCAATCCCGATTGTGCCGTCCTATTTTAAGTTTTGATCCCGCTTGAGGCAGGTGGGTACCCTGTTTTACTGTTATTGTGTTTCCACAACGTCCAATGGACAGTGGCATACACGCACAGTAAAAACAATAACGGGTTCCCAAATATAAAATTGTTCGGTCAAAATACTTTTAATAGACGAACACATCAGGATGAAGCGATAAAGTAGTATTGATTTGTAAATAAATATTAACATAGGCACTGTGTATTTTCAATGTTTATAAAAATTAAATTTCGATTACACAATGAAGCATATTGGTATTTATATGTCCTTACCCGTCTTATTCAATTGAATGGATAGTTCCTCTAATTGGGCATTGCTGACTTCGCTTGGTGCATCTGTCAATAAGTCGGAAGCAGATGCAGTTTTCGGGAACAGGATGGTGTCCCTTAGATTTGACCTTCCGGAAAGCAACATGATGATACGGTCAAGTCCCAGGGCAATTCCGCCATGTGGAGGAGCACCATATTCCAATGCATCCAATAGGAACCCAAATTGCTCTTTTGCTTCTTCTTCACTGAATCCCAATATTTTAAACATATGATCCTGCTGCTCTTTTTGATATATACGGATGGACCCTCCGCCAAGCTCATAACCGTTAAGAACGAGATCGTATGCATTGGCTCGGACTGTTGCCGGGTCAATTTCCAATTTGTCCATATCTTCTTCAACAGGCGATGTGAAAGGATGGTGAGCTGCAAAATACCTGCCTAATTCTTCGTCATATTCCAATAATGGCCAGTCAGTTACCCATAGGAAATTATATTGTGACTCATCGATCAAGTTCAGTTGTTTACCAAGTTTTAATCGTAAAGCCCCGAGACTGTCATGAACGACGGGCGTTTTATCTGCAACAAACAACAGCAAATCCCCTGCTTCTACTTCAGCTTTTACCATCAGACCAGCCTTCTCTTCATTGGAAAGGAATTTTGCTATCGGGCCCTTCAATTCATCATTTTCCATTTTAAGCCATGCCAGCCCTTTTGCACCGTATATTTTTACGAATTCAGTCAGCTTATCAATGTCCTTACGGGAAAAATTAGCTGCTTCCCCTTTTACATTCAGCAAAGCAACTTTTCCACCAGATTCAATTGCACCCTGAAACACCTTAAAGGTTGAATTTGCCAAGGTGTCGGAAACATGGATTAACTCAAGCCCAAATCGTGTATCTGGTTTATCTGAACCAAAACGTTCCATCGCTTCATCATATGGCATTCGCTGCAGTGGCAATTCAATATCAATATCCTTAACTTCCTTCACGACTTGCTGCATCATAAGCTCTGTCATTTCCATAATCTCATCACTGGTCATGAATGATGTTTCAATATCAATTTGAGTGAATTCAGGCTGTCGGTCCGCACGTAAATCTTCATCGCGGAAGCATCTTGCAATTTGGTAATATTTTTCGAAGCCACTCATCATGATTAATTGTTTAAACAACTGCGGTGATTGGGGCAATGCGTAAAATTCACCAGGATGCACACGGCTTGGCACAAGGTAATCACGGGCCCCTTCTGGAGTGCTTTTCGTTAAAATTGGTGTCTCCATTTCCAAAAACTCATTGTCATTGAGGAAATTTCGTATTGCCTGTGTAGTTCTGTGGCGAAGCTTAAAAGTTTCCTGCAATGGACTCCTCCTTAAATCCAAATAACGGTATTTAAGTCTCACATCTTCGGATACGTCCGTTTCATCCTGAATCGTAAAAGGTGGTGTCTTGGCATTATTCAAGATCTTAATGGATGACGCTATAACTTCTATCTTCCCCGTCTTCATAGCTGGGTTTATGGTCGATACGTCACGGGAAACCACTTTGCCATACAGCTCAACTACGTATTCCGAGCGGATTTTATCTGCGACCTCCAATGCCTCTTTTGAATGATCCGGATTGAATACAACCTGTACAAGACCGGACTTGTCACGAAGGTCAATAAAAATTAACCCACCCAGATCCCGTCTTTTTTGGACCCATCCTTTCAAAAGGACCGCTTGTTCGATATTTTCTTCTGATAACTTACCTGCCATCATCCGTTCACTCATCAATTTTACCTCCCAGATGCTTCTGCTTTATTACTTCCACAATATTTTCAATTGGCACTTCCACTTGTTCGCCTGTTTTCATTTCTTTTACGTGTACAATCTTTTTTTCAAGTTCTTCTTCTCCAAGAACAAGTACATAGCTGGAGTGATAGCGGTCGGCAGCTTTGAACTGACCTTTCATTTTACGGCCTTGATAATCTTTATCGACCTGAATTCCGTTTGTCCGGAGCTGGTGAACGAGACGTGCTGCCTCTTTCTCCACCTCTTCAGCACCCATCGCCACCACAAAACAATCGAGGCTGTCGCTCAGGGGAATTTCAATATTTTCTGCTTCGAGAGCCATAAGAAGGCGTTCAAACCCCATTCCAAATCCAATGCCTGGTGTATCCGGACCGCCTAGCTCCTGGATCAATCCGTTATAACGCCCTCCGCCAGCAAGCGTTGTAATGGCACCAAAACCGTCTGCTTCACTCATAATTTCAAAAGCAGTATGATTATAATAATCCAATCCTCTTACAAGGTTGGGGTCAACAACATAGTCGATATCCATCAAGGACAGATACTCCTTGACTTTATCGAAGTATATTTTGGATTCCTCGTTTAGATACTCGAGTATCGAGGGTGCAGTTCTCATTGCAGGATGATCACGATCTGTTTTACAGTCCAGCACCCGAAGAGGGTTCTGTGTGAGTCGTGTCTGGCAATCCTTGCACAGCTCCTCTTTATGTGGTTCAAAATGCTTTACTAGCGCATTTTTGTGGTTATTTCTGCTTTCTTTGTCACCAAGTGAATTAATTACTAATTTTAATGATTTCAATCCCATTTCCTTGTATGTCGTCATGGCAAGATCGATTACTTCAGCGTCCACTGCTGGATCTGCACTCCCCATGACCTCGACACCAAATTGATTCAGCTGGCGCATTCTCCCCTTTTGAGGACGCTCATAACGGAACATTTGCGCAAAATAATATAGCTTTACAGGCTGGTTGGGATTACCAAATAATTTGTTTTCCACGTATGCCCTTGCGACAGAAGCTGTGCCCTCTGGTCTCAGTGTCAAACTTCTGCCGCCCCGATCTTCAAATGTATACATTTCTTTTTGTACAATATCAGTAGAATCCCCCACTCCACGCTGGAACACCTCGGTATGCTCAAACAAAGGCGTACGAATTTCCTTAAAATGAAATCTGTCACATACATTCCTGATTTTGTTTTCTGCATACTGCCATTTTGCTGCATCAGCAGGTAAAATATCTACTGTACCTCTTGGCGCTTTCATGCTCATCTCAAAAACCCCCAATAGCTTAATTTAATTGAAAACTTGCCTGTCACCAAGCCTTTCGGTAACGGGTTCAGTTGCCTTTATGCAAGTAAGAAAGTTTATACTTTCTTACTTGCAAATAAAAAACTCCCGTCCCTTATATAAATATAAGGGACGGGAGTTCACCCGCGTTGCCACCCTAGTTGATGCTATAGTACTGCACCCGCTCTTCACAGTTAACGCCTGCAAAACGTTCATATCTACTATATATTTCGATATAAATCCTCGGGAACGTCCTTCATCAGACCAGCAGGGAAAATGTTTTCAGCCAATGACATTTTCTCTCTACACAGGTGGTACCTGATTACTCTTTCCTTCATCGGTATTATTAATTTCATTTAGTTGAATGTCTATTATATTAAGCCGAACCGTTTATAATGTCAAGAGCGACTTAGCTTTTTCTTTAACATTTTTACTTCCCCAATGGAAATCCCCAGTTCACTGGTAATTTCCATAAGTGTTCCGTTTTCCTCGATATCTGGATAATGATGCGGGTCTGCGGAAAAAATATCTTTTTGATTGCCTGCATTCCATTGTTTATCAGACATTCTCACTTTATATTACCTCCTCTATTGGCAAATATCTTTAATACAGTTTTGCCTAAAAGTACAATTTTTATTATACTAAGTAGATAGATTACATACAGACAATATTTCAGGGAGGAATACTGTGTATATCAGAAAAATAATTTTACTGCTATTTACTGCATTTATCTTTCTTTGTGCCTTAGGTACAGAACAGGCTTATGCCAATGAAGGGGTTATCGAAGGGTCCAACTTGAATATCCGCAGTGGGCCTGGAACGGAATATGAAAGCATTGGTCAAGCTGAGACAGGAGAAACTTATCAGGTTGTTCAGCAGGCTGATGGCTGGGTAGAGATCGAACTGGAAAAGGAAACCGGCTGGGTATCAGCAGAATTCATCACAATTAATGAAACAGCCTCAACCGATTCTACCGTACCCCTTGAGGATTCCGATATCAGCTCTATTACAATCCAATATGACAACACGCAGTTAAGAGATGGACCTTCAACAGAACATGCTATTGTGCACTTTGCAGAAAAGGGAACGGAATATGAGGTCGTCTCCACCTCAGGAGAATGGTATGAAATCCGAAATGGGGAGCTAACCGGATTTGTACTGAAGGAGCTTGTGGAGACTGCGGAGAATAATTCCACATACAAAGGTTTTAAAAACAAAACAATTGTTATCGATGCCGGTCACGGTGGAAGGGATGTCGGTGCTGTCAGTGATACTGATGCCTATGAAAAGGACATTACCTATGTGACTGCTAAAGAACTGGAAAAGCAGCTCCAGTATCTGGGTGCCGATGTACTTTTAACAAGAGAGCAGGATGAGTTTGTTTCACTTACGAGCAGAGTAACATACTCCAATTTGGTTGATAGTGATGCATTTATAAGCCTTCATTATAACAGTGTTCCCGAACTTCCTGAAGTAACCGGCATTGAAACATTTTATTACTCTAAACAAAACGAAAAAATGGCAAACTATATCCACAATGGTATTATCAGTGCGACGGATGAAACGGACCGTGGATCTCATGAGGGAGATCTTTTAGTTTTGAGATTGAACTTGAAGCCATCCGTTCTTATTGAACTCGGTTTTATGTCAAATCCGGAAAGTGATGTATTGCTTCAAACCAATGCCTATCAAAAAAAATTGGTTTCTGGTATTGTTGATGGACTAAATAAATACTTCCATTCTGTTGAATGAACAAAAGAAGAGGATGGGACAAAAGTTGTTTAGTTATAGAAAAATCCGAACTATGATTCAGAATTCTTTAGTCAGAATTCGAATTAGTTCGGATTTTTCTTTTTTAAAGCTACTTATCTTGAAATCATTTGTTTTTAGTAATGGTACTTTCAGTTATGTCCCAATCACTTCTATTTTTCCTTACTGTCAATGACTAGTGTAACCGGTCCTGCATTTGTTAATGTGACATCCATCATTGCACCAAATTCCCCTGTCTCGACATGTATCCCCTGCTCGATCAGGGAGCGATTAAACGCCTCATACAAATCATTTGCAGTTCCCGGTCTGGCAGCCTGCATAAAATTGGGACGTCTGCCTTTTCTTGTGTCAGCATATAAAGTGAACTGAGAAATTGACAAAATACTTCCATCAACATCTTTTAAAGAAAGATTCATCTTCTTGTTTTCATCTTCAAATACCCGTAAATGAATAATTTTATTTACGAGATAGTCAACATCTTCCATTGTATCTTCATGGGTTACACCGAGAAGCACAACAAAGCCATTCTTAATTTCTCCAGTTATTTTTTCATCCACTCGAACATTGGCATTTTTCGCCCGCTGTAGTACGGCCTTCATCATCTTTTCCCCTTTTGCAACTATTATCGGCTATTGAACTGTACGCGTTACTGTATATACATCTTTTATTTGTTTGATACGCTCCACAATTTTTCTCAGATGGCTCGTATTATGGATCAATATGGTGATTTGGATAATCGCAATTTTATTTCTGTCCGATTTCCCATTTACATGGGTAATATTTGTCTTCATTTCATTGACTGCTTGTAAAACTTCGTTCAGAAGACCTCTTCGGTCATAGCCAGTTATTTGAATATCTACATGGTATTGTTTTTTATCGGTGTTTTCGTTTTCCCATTCAACATGAAGATAGCGCTGCTTCGCTTCTTCTGTCTGTACATTCGGGCAGTCTGACCGATGAACAGAAACCCCTCTTCCTTTTGTAATATATCCCAAAATCTCATCACCTGGAACTGGATTACAACACTTGGCAAGACGAACAAGGAGATTATCTACTCCTTCCACTCTTACGCCGGAGTCCCTTTTGTGGCCTTTTTTAGAGGTCTGATCGGTTTTGACTTCTTCAATCGTTGCTGCAAGGTCCTGTTCCTTTTGCCTTGTCTGTCGGATCTTCTCTGTAAGTCGTGTGGCAATAAGCGCTGCTGTGATTCCTTGATATCCGACAGCAGCATACATATCCTCTTCATTGGTAAAATTAAATTTATCAAACACCCGCTGCATATTGTCTGCTACTAAAACATCTTTTGGTTCGATGTTTAACGCTCGAATTTCTTTTTCAACTGCTTCCTTGCCTTTCACAACATTCTCTTCTCTTCTTTGTTTTTTAAAGAACTGCTTGATCTTACTTTTAGCCTGAGAAGTTTGTGTCATTTTAAGCCAGTCCTGTGAAGGTCCATAGGAATGCTTGGAAGTCATGACCTCTACAATGTCACCATTTTGCAGCTTATAGTCAAGGGGCTCCATCTTGCCGTTTATTTTTGCCCCTATTGTCTTATTTCCGATTTCTGTATGAATCTTATAGGCAAAATCAAGTGGAATGGAGCCAGACGGCAGTTCAACCACCTCACCTTTTGGTGTAAAGACATAAACCATATCGGAAAACAGGTCAATTTTCAGTGATTCTATAAACTCTTCTGCATCGTGTGTATCATTTTGCCAATCGAGTATTTCCCGGAACCAGGTCAATTTCTCTTCAAATGACTGCTTGCCTGTTTTAACCTGTTTACCTTCTTTATAAGCCCAGTGAGCTGCAATTCCATATTCGGCGATTTCATGCATTTCCTTTGTTCGTATCTGAACCTCGAGCGGGTCTCCCTTTGGTCCAATCACAGTTGTATGCAGGGATTGATATAGATTTTGCTTTGGCATTGCGATATAATCTTTAAATCTTCCCGGCATCGGCTTCCAATGTGTATGAATAATTCCAAGAACCGCATAACAGTCTTTGATGCTTTCCACAATAATCCGGACCGCAAGCAAATCATAAATTTCATTGAATTGTTTATTCTGTTTCACCATTTTTTGATAAATGCTGTATAAATGTTTTGGACGTCCTGACATTTCAGCTTCAATATTTACTTCCTCTAATTCCTCCGTAAGCCCGTCAATTACTTCTCTGATATAGGATTCGCGCTCTTCCCTTTTCTGCTTCATTAACTGTACTATTCGGTAGTATTGCTGTGGGTTGAGGTATCTTAATGCCGTATCTTCCAGTTCCCATTTAATGGTTGAAATCCCCAGGCGATGTGCAAGAGGAGCGAATATTTCCAATGTTTCATTTGAAATCCGTCGCTGCTTTTCAGGAGACAAATGCTTCAATGTTCGCATGTTATGCAGTCTGTCTGCAAGTTTTATGAGGATTACACGAATATCTTTTGCCATTGCAACAAACATTTTACGATGATTTTCTGCTTGTTGCGCTTCTTTCGTTTCATACCTGATTTTCCCTAACTTGGTTACACCGTCGACAAGCATGGCAATTTCATGATTAAATTCCTCTTCCAATCTTTCTATTGTAATATCAGTATCCTCCACAACATCATGAAGAAAACCACCGGCAATTGTTTCGGCATCCATTTCAAGATTGGCGAGTATTCCAGCAACCTGTACCGGATGGATAATATATGGCTCACCTGACTTTCTGAACTGGTCGTGGTGTGCTTCATTTGCGAAGTCATATGCATGCTGAACCAAGCCGACATCATCCATCGACAAATACATTTTAGTTGTATTTATAATATCTGCTATCGTTAAATTTTCGTCTTTTGCCATGTAATCACCTTTACTAGCTGTCTGCATTATTTACCACGTAGCAAACGGATTTTAAAAACCGAATATTGCACGCATTCAGTGGTAGCGCAAATTTTTACAAAATCCCTAAATATTATTAATTATATGCTTTTCCTGTTCACGTGTCCATTTAAATTTTTATATAACAATAGGTCTGACGTTATTTTCATAGCATCAGACCTATTATGAGGTTTTTTAGTATGTCATTAAGGTTAATACATCATATCCATCAAGTTTTTCTTTTCCGTCTAGATAGCTTAATTCAATCAAAAATGCACAACCAACAACAATACCACCGAGTTCTTCGACAAGTTTAATCGTTGCTTCAATTGTTCCGCCAGTTGCAAGCAGATCGTCGGTAATCAATACACGCTGACCTGGTTTGATTGCGTCTTTATGGATAGTCAGGACATTCGAGCCGTATTCGAGGCCATAGTCAACCTTAATTACTTCACGCGGCAATTTCCCCTCTTTTCGAACAGGAGCAAAACCAATTTCCAATGCGTAGGAAACCGGGCAGCCAACGATAAAACCTCTTGCTTCCGGGCCAACTACGATGTCTGCCTCTTTTTCTTTTGCAAATGAAACAATTTCATCGACTGCTGATTTGTAAGCTTTGCCGTTATCCATCAACGGGGTTATATCTTTAAATTTAATGCCTTGTTTTGGCCAGTCTTCTACTATTTTGACATATTGCTTATAATCCATTTATTACTTCCTCCTTGGGGTTTCCCAAATAATCCATATAACTGGCGAACCAATTTTTTAGTTCATCATAGTTTGAATAGTATAGTTGTTTTTCGATGGCAGCCTTCTGAAGTCTTTCCTGGTACAATTTTGAACCCTGCAAATCCTTTTTCGCCGGATTCGGCTGTGCTTCTATGATACCATTTTCTATTTTAACAAACCCAAGTTCAAAAAACACGTTTGAGATAAAGATAACTTTATCTTTATTCCATCCTTTATGTCTCATGATATTGCCAAGTTCCTTTTTCAGATCCATCACTTTTCTTTGTCTGACCAGTGCATAGAACCAAACAAATTCCTCCCTGGAAGGGAAAGCTGATAAATAGGCACTTTCCTCCAGTTCAAAACAAGCGTAAATATTTAATGGCTTAGTATGCTGAATAATTTCCTTCAAAGAATCAAGATCATCAGGAAGGTCAAATAAATAAACTGTATCCTTTTGTTCAATTTTATCGATAGGCGCCTTGTAGCCTATCTGGTCAATTTGGGTATAATCGTTGTCTGTCGGAAAACCTATAATTAACTCTTTCCCATTCCCTGAAGGTTTGATATTGCCATTTCGTTTTCCTCGATAGTCAAACAGCTGCCACTCATCAATCTTCATATCCTGAATAAGGATCTGTGCCTTTCGGTTTCCGTTCCACTCATTGATTCCAAGCGCCCCAGCGATAGTAAGCGGTGTGTTGGGGGAAATATTGCCGTACAGTTCACCCATGCCAAATCCAATCGCATCAAGCGAAGAGCCATTATTTCTGAATTGGAGCTTTAAATGATTTTTGGCACTTCCGATTTTTCTTGCATCAGAAGGTATTTCTTTTAACTGAAAAACCGGTTTGGGATTTTTCATTCCAAACGGAGCCAGTTTATCAATTTCATTGACAAGCTCTTCGTCAATATCTTCCAATGATAGTTCTGCGCTAATCATGATTTCCTGTTTGAAATCTTCTACCGTTAATTGTCCATGAATAAATTGATCGAGACTTTTCTGTATGCTTTCCATATTTTCCAGTGGAAAGGTCATTCCTGCTGCCTGTGAGTGACCTCCAAAATGTGTAAACAGACTTCTGATTTTCATACAGTTATGAAATAGATCGAATGCAGGTATACTCCTTGCCGAGCCTTTAACAACACCTGACTCTGGCTTGATCGTCAAAACGATTGCCGGTCGGTCATACGTCCGGACAAGCTTCGAGGCCACAATACCAAGCACACCTTCGTTCCATCCTTCTTTTGCGACAATAATAACCCCATGTGGACCAGATTCCTGGACGATTGAATCAGCCTCTTTGACAATTTCATTGACCACTTGTTTCCGTTGCTGATTAATCGCATCAATTTCTTCCGCTATTTCCTGAGCAGTCTCATGGTCATCGGTCAAAAGCAACTGGACGGCCAAGTCAGCATCCTGTAATCTCCCAACGGCGTTGATTCTCGGTCCGATTAAAAACCCTACATCTTCCTCAGAGACATTCCCTTCCATATTGCAAACTTGTTTAAGTGCTCTGATTCCCGGATTGTTTGAAATCGTTAATGCATGAAGTCCGTAAAACGCAAACACGCGATTCTCATCTATTAATGGAACAAGATCCGCAATCGTACCAATTGCCACGAATTCAAGCAAATGTTTTGGAAAGTACCCAAGCAGCACTTGAGCAAATTTGAATGCAACCCCGACACCGGCAAGTTCACGAAACGGATAATCCGCAGAACACCCCGGATGAAGAATTGCAAAACAATCAGGCAGTTGTTCCTGTGGCTCGTGATGGTCCGTTATGATAAGATCAATACCAATTTGCTTCGCTACCATTGCTTCATGTACAGCGGCAATGCCAGTATCGACAGTAATGATTAATGTATATCCATTTTCTGCAGCGGATTTAAATGCGGCCTCATTGGGTCCATATCCCTCTGTGAAACGGTTTGGTATATAATAATCACAAATCGCGCCAAGTTCTTTCAAAGCTTTGATAAGGACGGTTGTCGAGCTTACACCATCAGCATCATAGTCTCCAAAAACAAGTATTTTCTCATGCGCAGCGATTGCTTTATGTACACGCTCTGCTGCTATTTCAATAGAATCAATTTTTAATGGACTGTGTAAATTTTTAATATCAGGTGATAAAAATTGTCTGGCCTCTTCTGTACTGGTGATGCCTCTAAGCTCTAGAAGCCGTCTTACAGTTGGTGACAGATCAAGTGACGGATCCGAGGCTGCTCCTATATTGTTATCTGCTGCAAGATATTTCCATTTTGCCTTACTCTCTAACATAATTTCACCCCTGACCTATCTATTATACTAAAGACAGGCAGGGGTAGCAATCAGAATTATTTAGTTATAGAATTATTGTCCTCTGCGTCAGTTTCCGTATCGTTTTGAGTGTAGGCTGCAGGAATCTCGTTATCTTCTAGTTTTTTCGTTAAATTAGCATTTTCTGTTTTCAAGAGCTTCAAATCTTTCTGTAATCGGTAAAAGCGAAATGCACCTACTGATGCAGTAATCACTCCACCCATCAATACAGAAAATAATATGACAAGTATTAGCGGAGATTCCTGTGTCCAGAATAAATAATTCACTTCTACAGGGTCCACGTTGATTACAGCAAATACAGCGACAACGATTACTAAAATAATTGCCAGTATCACATATGTCTGTCCTTTCACCTCGGGTACCTCCTCCCAGTCGAAATCTAAGTGCTTTCTCATCCATCCAGATGTGTGCAAGTTTTCCCAAGTAGTCCAACAAAGCTTGTATTTTCAGCTATACCTGGGGTCCTTCAACGCCTTTTTTCTTCGTAAAGTCCAACGGTTTATTTTTAACTGATTTCCCGCGCCATACGAGCCACAGCTGGGAAGCAAGCAATAACGATGAATAGGTTCCGGCAACTATACCTACTGCCAACGCAATCGCGAAGCTGACAATGGAAGATGCCCCCAAAATGAGAAATGCCATTATTGCTACAATCGTTGTAAAAGAGGTGTTCATCGTTCTTGTAAAGGATTGGATGATGCTGGTATTTACAATTCCAGCGAGTTCCTTAAATGACTTCACCCGTTTTTTCTTCCTTATATTTTCCCTGATCCGATCAAATATAACGATTGTATTGTTTATCGAGTATCCAACAATTGTCAATATCGCTGCAACAATCGTAATGTCGAATTCAATTTGCGTAATACTAAAAACAGCAAGCACAATAAATACGTCATGGAGCAATGCAATCAATGCCGTGACTGCAAAGAAAAACTCAAATCGGAAGGTCACATAGATAATCATGAAAATGGCTGCAATGGAAACTGCATAAATGGCGTTTTTAACCAGTTCCTGCCCGACGATCGGCGATACGACACTTACACTCGGATCTTGACCATATTGCTGATTAAAATAGGACTGAACTTCTTCCACTTGGGAATCTGAAAGCACATGCTCAAACCGTGTTACAGCCAGTTCATTATTTCCACCGGAAAGTACAATGGAGTTCGTTTCCAATCCAAGCTCTTCAAACCCAGCCTCTACTTCCTCAGTAGTCAATGTTGAATCGGAAACTACTTCCACCCGAGACCCGCTCGTAAAATCTATACCAGGATTAATTTGGTAGATACCAAGTGCTATTGCTCCAATTATGATGAGTATTAAAGTTCCCATAAAGTATTTCTTCCGATGCTGGACAATATCAACTTTACGGTTGAACAACGTCGGTTCCCCTTCACTTTCAGAGATATCCATAATTTCCGTTTTCTTAACACCGAACCACGTTTTTCTCTTTGTAAGGAATCCGCTCTGAACCCATAAACCGAGTAATATTCTTGTTCCCAGAACAGCTGTCAGGAAGCTGATCAATATACTGATGATAAGCATGGTTGCAAATCCCTTAACTGAGCTTGTCCCGAAAATAAATAGAACAACCGCCGCGATCAACGTCGTAATATTTGCATCCAGTATAGTTGTCAGCGAGTTTTTGTTACCCGCTTTAAAAGCAGCTTTGACAGATTTTCCTGTCCGTAATTCTTCCCGAATGCGTTCAAAGGTAATCACATTGGCATCAACAGCCATACCAACACCTAATATTAAGGCTGCGATTCCTGAGAGGGTAAGTACCCCGTTTAAGAGTTCAAATACTAATAAAACAAGATATACATAGAAGGTCAAATTGATAGCTGCAATTAATCCGGAGAATCGGTAAAAAACAACCATGTACAGCAGAATCAATCCGATACCAACAATTCCCGCGATAATGGTTTCGTTTAGTGCCTGCTCACCAAACTGTGCCCCAACTGAAGTGGAGAATATTTCTGTCATATGAACTGGTAATGATCCAGAATTTATAATATCTGCAAGCTGTTTTGCAGACTCTACAGTAAAATCACCAGAAATCATGACATTCGTTGTATGTAAAGGGTCCCATACATTTGGGGCAGATACGAACTTTGAATCTGCAGTCCGTGCTTCTTCTGCATAGGAGTCACCTTCCTGATAATCCATCCAAATAACAAGCTTATTATCAGGCGGTGTCATCTGACTGATCCTTGTCGTTACTTCACCAAATTTGGATGCGTCTTTTAACTGCAAAGTGACAATAGGAGCATTTGTCTGCGGATCGAAATCCTGTGTTGCACTTCCTTCTCTGACGTCATTACCATCAAGCAATTCGTTGTCATTTACATCACGGAAAGATAATTGCGCCGATGTAGATAGCAGATCTCTTGCTTCAGACTGGTTTTCAACCCCCGCAAGCTGGACTCGGATTCTATCTTCACCTTCAATATTGATGACGGCTTCACTGATTCCGAGTCGGTTCACACGATCATTTAATGTTTGAACAGTGCCCTCCAGCAATCCTCTTGATACTTCCTGACGTTCATCAACAGGCTCGACCTCATAAAGCACTTCGAAGCCACCTTGAAGGTCCAAACCTAGATTAATATCTTTTGTAATTCCTGCTACCGTTGTACCGATTGTTCCTGCCAAAACCAAAACGACAAGAAAAAAGGCAACGATTCTGCCTCTCTTTTTCATTAAATTGCTTCCTCCCTAATTTTTCGAAAACAAGTATGTAGGATTTCTAAATTTCCTTCTTTTCTCCTGTTAAAGCTGCAATGGAAGCCATCAGATTATCGTCCTGATAGGAACTCCTTGTTAAATAGCTTAAATATGTATTTGAAGCCAGATGAAGAATATCCTGCACGATCTCATAAAGTCGTTTTTCAGGTGCTCCTTTCCACACTTTCTGCACAAGGCAAGACCAAACATCTTCAGGTGTAGCCTGGGAGTAACCCATCATTTCCAATTCTTCTGCTTTGCTTTTCAATGCAGGAATCACCATTTGTTTCCACTCACTTACGGTCTGTCTGATTTCCATGTTATCCCACCAATTCCGATTTATACTTTTAGCCTGTCATGCTTTGTACACCTTTTTGCATATATATCATTGTATATGATATTTAATTATTTGAGAAGGCAGGTCGACAAAAATGACCAAACAAACATTTTTGCAAGGGGCGATCATCTTAATTATCGCAGGAATGATTACCCGATTCATGGGGTTTATCAATCGGATTGTAGTTGCAAGGCTTATGGGGGAGGAAGGCGTCGGTCTATACATGATGGCACTTCCAACGCTGTTTCTAGTAATGACCTTGACCCAGCTCGGACTGCCTGTCGCCATATCCAAGCGGGTTGCCGAAGCGGATGCTGTTAATGACCAGAGTAAAATCAAGAAAATAGTGATTGTTTCATTGGCGATCACATTACTTTCGAGTGTCCTTTTTACCATTTTGTTGGCATTTGGAGCTCCATATCTTGCATCCACCTTATTAACAGACAGCAGATCCATGCTTCCATTGATCGCCATAACTCCTATAATTCCGATTGCGGCTGTGTCCGCTGTCATTAGAGGGTATTTTCAGGGAAAGCAGAATATGAAACCGCAAAGCTATGCTCAAGTCATCGAACAGGTAGTCCGTATTGCGTGTGTGGCATTTTTTGTAAACCTCCTGCTCCCTTATGGTGTGGAGTATGCCGCTGCCGGAGCTATGTTCAGCGTTATACTCGGCGAACTCATTTCATTGATGTATATGCTGTATGTGTTTAAGAGGAAAAAAACCTTGAAACTGAGAAGCAGATTTTTTTCCTATGTCAAATCCGGGCAAACTGTTCTAAGAGAACTGTTCTCCATTGCACTACCCAGCCTCGGAAGCAGAATGATTGGATCCATCTCCAATTTTCTTGATCCGATTTTGGTATTCCAGAGTCTTGCCATGGCCGGAGTGTCAAGTTCACTTGCCACAAAGCAATACGGGGAATTAACCGGCTATGTAATGCCATTGTTGTTTCTCCCCACTTTTATTACCCATTCGCTGTCAGTTGCACTCGTTCCATCCATTGCGGAGGCAGAGGCCAATCAGAACCGGAAGTTGATTCATTATCGTATCCATCAGTCTATAAGAATATCATTTGCTTCCGGTGCCATCTCAACAGTTGTATTATCCCTCTTTTCCGTACAGCTGCTCACCTATATGTATGGGACAGGCAATGCAAGTCATTATCTTGTTTTGATGGCACCATTTTTCTTGCTTCTTTATATACAATCTCCATTACAGGCAACGTTGCAGGCGCTGGACCTTGCCAGGCCGGCTATGTGGAATAGTCTGATAGGTGTCGTCCTCAAATCTGTTGTATTACTGGCACTCGCAACTAACCCTAACTTTGGCATTATGGGAGCTGCCATCGCAATCAGTGCTGGAGTGGTAGTAGTAACATTACTTCATCTGGCTGTTCTGTATAAAGCAATAGGCTATGCTATCCCACTATTGGATGCATGTAAAATGATTGTGCTGCTTTTTCTTTCCTGGATGGTTGGAAGCTATCTGAAAAATATTCTTGAAACAATGGATTCCAATCTGATGACATTCTTACTCGTTTTATTTGTATTTATTGTTGTATATCTGGTACTGATTTTTGCACTCAAATTTATTACAAAAGAGGAATTGAGACAGATACCATTCTTTCGTAAAAGATAAAAGACGGACACTTGGCTTTCATTCCAAGTGTCCGTTTTATCCTTGTCCCATATATGGAATCAAGTATCTGATGTAAATGTAAATGGTTGATACAATTAATGATATCATTACGATCGGTATGCCGTATATCATGAATCGGATAAAAGATATTTTTTGATTGTCCGCTTCAGCCATCCCAGCAACAACCACATTCGCCGACGCCCCAACCAACGTCGCATTCCCCCCAAGACATGCTCCAAGTGCCAATGACCACCATATCGGATCCAAATAGACCATTCCGTATGTTTCGAATTCGTGAATAACTGGAATCATGGCAGCCACAAATGGAATATTGTCAATAAATCCTGAAAAAAGCCCTGAGGCCCATAATATCAGCAATGTCGTTTTGGCATAATCGCCTTCCGTTGACACAACAATCATTCTCGCCATTTCATCAATAACACCCACCTGCTGTAATCCCCCAACAATGGCAAACAAGCCGATAAAAAAGAACAGTGTTACCCATTCCACGCTTGATAGAATCTCTTCCGTTTCCACTTCGTTCTCTGTCAGCAATAACAGTAATATTGCTCCTGTGAGGGCAATTGCTGTCATCTCCATATGCAAAAAGGAATGCAGCAGAAATCCCAGCAAGGTCATGAAAAGAACCGCAACAGATTTGAACAACAATGGAGAAACAATGAGATTTTCTTTTGCATCAATAGCTGACAGGTCTTTCAGATTGGGCTTTATGTCAGCTAAGCTTCCCCTAAAGAAAATAAGACTAAAGCCAATTAGTACGGCAAACATGATTATCGCAACAGGGGCGGTATGCTGAATGAAAGAAAGAAAGGTAAAATGGTCAACAGCCTGTCCGATCATTATATTTGGAGGATCTCCTATCAATGTAGCAGCACCGCCAATATTCGAACTGAATATGATTGTCAGCAGATATGGAAACGCCGGCAGCTGCAGCAGCTTAGTAATTTTGAGCATCACTGGGACGAATATCAGCACCGTTGTTACATTATCAAGGAATGCAGAGCCTAATGCGGTAAGCAATGCCGAACCTATTAAAAGATATATTGGATTCCCTCGTGCATTCTGTGCAAACCGGATTGCTATAAATGTAAATAAACCTGTCTTCTCTGTGATGGATATCAGTACCATCATCGAGAACAATAGTGCAATTGTATTCCAGTCTATATACTGAAAGAACACTTCATATGTCGAATATATTCCAGTCAGTAGTAGGAGTACCCCTCCTGCAAGTGCCGCAATAGCACGGTTTATTTTTTCTGTCATAATAAAAAAATAACTGATTACAAAAATTAAAGCTGCAAGGATGACATCCATATTACCCCTCTTTCATCCAAAGGTAAATTCTTCTATAGATTATATGCTTGGAAAATTTAAATATTTTCTTCTAAATTAATTTGTCAGGAATAATATAGTGATAGACGGACAAACATTAGGGGGGAAACAGATGCAAAAAAATCAATTTATTGCATTGTTGTATGGGTGGATTGTAGTCTTCGGTATCATTCTAATATCCAGTTTTGTATTAGCTCTTATTCTGAATTTCACTTCATTTGAACGGCCGGGACTGGAATGGGCAACATTGATTATTGGACTTGTGGCACTTTTCAGTGGTGGAATCACGGCGGGAATTAAAGGAAAAGCTAAAGGATGGATGATAGGAGGTACAATTGGACTCGGATTTTCTCTCATTATTTTTTTGGTACAGTACCTTGGATACCAGCAAGGATTTTCACTCGAACAGTCCCTTTACCACCTTGCGTATCTTGCTGTCGCATTATTAGGCGGTATCATTGGAGTGAATGTCGCAGGGGAACCAAGTGAGTGACTCTATCGAATAAAAAGAAGTTAATGCCTGTGCATTAACTTCTTTTCTGCTTCTAGCGTTAACATTCCGTTAACATCGATTAAGTTGTAAAGTCATCTATGTACTGAAAAATACATAAAACGAGTACCTGCATAGCCAAAGATCATCATCTTTGGCTTATGACCCGATACTTATCAAGACTGTTTTACTTCGCGGATCGCTGAGCGGTCATAAGTAAGTTTCGCTCCATCGCCAGTAATCAGGACGATTGTAGCTTCATCAAGTGCATGGACCTTTGCGTGCAAACCACCGATCGTTACGATCTCATCGCCTTTTTGCAGGTCGTTCTGCATTTGTCTTACTTGCTTTTGACGTTTTTGCTGCGGACGAATAAGCAAGAAGTAAAAAATGACGAACATCAGGATAATAGGTAATAATGATACTAACATTTCCATATATTTTCACCTCATTTCTTCATTAAATTAAAAGTTCTTTGGATTCGGTTTGTTTAAACCATATTGCTCAAAGAATGACTCTCTAAAGTCTCCAAGTCGATCCTCTTTTATAGCAGTTCGAACTTGCTCCATTAATTTTAACAGAAAATGGAGGTTATGATAAGTCGTAAGTCTGAAACCGAACGTTTCATTGCATTTTATTAAGTGTCTGATATATGCTCGAGAATAATTTTTGCATACATGGCAGTCACAATTCTCATCAATGGGACTGAAATCTCTTGCATACTTTGCATTTCTTACAACAAGTCTTCCATTGGAAGTCATACAAGTTCCATTACGTGCTATTCTTGTCGGAAGTACACAGTCAAACATATCAATACCGCGGATCGCTCCATCAATTAATGAATCTGGTGATCCCACACCCATCAGATAACGGGGTTTGTTGGCAGGCATCAACGGTGTCGTTGTTTCAAGGACCCGGTTCATGATATCTTTCGGTTCTCCTACAGAAAGTCCACCGATGGCATATCCGGGAAAATCAAGGGAAACAAGATCCTGAACACTAAGTTTCCTTAAATCTTCATATTCTCCACCTTGAATGATTCCAAAAAGACCTTGCGCATCTTCTCTCTCATGTGCTGCCAAGCACCGCTCAGCCCACCGGGAAGTCCTTTCCACGGAGGATTTCATATACTCATAGGACGCAGGATATGGCGGGCACTCATCAAATGCCATCATAATATCTGAACCAAGCGCGTTTTGTATTTGCATTGCTTTTTCAGGGGATAAAAACAGTTTTTCACCATTCAGGTGATTACGGAAATGTACCCCTTCTTCTTTTATTTCCCTCATGTCGCTTAGACTGAAAACCTGAAATCCACCGGAATCTGTGAGAATTGCTCCGTCCCAGTTCATAAACTGATGGAGTCCACCCGCTTCACGGATAATATCCTCACCAGGTCGCAGCCATAAATGATAGGTATTGGACAGAATGATCTTCGCATCCATTTGGTGCAATTCTTCTGGACTCATCGTTTTTACTGTAGCCAAAGTCCCTACAGGCATGAATGTCGGAGTGTCGAATGAACCATGGGGTGTGTGAACTCGTCCAAGTCTGGCACCTGTCTGTTTATCTGTCTTAATTAATTCATATGTTATTGGTGTCATCGTATTCGTTCCTCTTTTATAAAATTAACATCGCATCTCCAAAGCTGAAGAAACGATATTTTTCTTTCACTGCCTCGTTATAGGCTTTTAAGATTGTATCTCTGTCAGACAATGCACTTACAAGCATGATCAGTGTCGACTTTGGAAGATGAAAATTCGTAATCAGACCATCAATAGCCCTGAATTCATATGGTGGATAAATAAAAATATCCGTCCATCCACTGCATTCCACAAATTTACCGTCATTGTCTCTGGCAATGGTCTCTAGCGTTCTTGTAGAAGTAGTTCCTACAGAAATAATTCTTCCCCCATCCGCTTTGATCCTATTCAGTATATCTGCTGTTTCCTGTGTCATATGATAGAACTCAGAATGCATTTTATGATCGTTAATATCATTTACGCTGACAGGCCGAAAAGTCCCAAGCCCAACGTGTAATGTGATAAAGGCAACAGTAACACCCATCTCCTTTATTTCCTCCAGAAGCTCATTTGTAAAATGCAACCCGGCTGTAGGTGCTGCTGCAGATCCTTCTTCTTTGGCATAAACTGTCTGATAACGTTCTTTTTCAGGAAGCTGCTCTTTAATATATGGGGGTAAAGGCATTTCTCCAAGTTCATCCAGGACTTCGTAAAATATCCCCTCATACGAAAATTCCAATATCCGACCACCGTGTTCCTTGATTCCTTTACAGGTGGCTTTCAATTTTCCGTCGCCGAAAATGAGTTCTGTTCCAACCTTGACTTTTTTGGCAGGCTTTGTGAGTACTTCCCACTGATCCTGTTCTTCCTGATGAAGCAATAGCACTTCTATATTTGCACCAGTACCCTGCTTGATGCCATATAATCTGGCAGGCAGCACTCGCGTATCGTTAAGAACCAGGCAATCGCCTTCTTTGAAATAAGATTTTATATCCGCAAAATGCTTATGTTCGATTTCCTGTGACTTTCGGTTCAGAACGAGTAATCGTGATGCTGTCCGGTCCTTCAAAGGTGTTTGCGCAATTAGCTCTTCTGGTAATTCAAAATCAAAATCCTCTATATTCATAATAAATCTCCTAACTGTATCTTAACGAAATCTGCCAAATATAAAAAATAACAATGAGAGTATGATACTGACTACAATAGATGTCATGATAGGAAAATAAACCGTGAAATTTCCTCTTTTAAAAGTAATATCCCCTGGCAATTTTCCGATAAATGACCATATGAGGCCGATAATGATAAACAAAATACCAAGTATGATAAAAAGTCTGCCCATATTCATCACTCACCATGCCTTTTTAATCCCAAATGCTGATATGCTTTCGGAGTTACAATCCTTCCTCTCGGCGTTCGTTGGATAAAACCGATTTGCAGAAGGTATGGCTCATAAACGTCCTCGATTGTCTGGGATTCTTCTCCGATTGTAGCAGCAATCGTATCAAGACCAACCGGACCACCCTGGAATCCATCAATAATCCCTTTTAGGATTTTATGGTCAATGTGATCCAACCCAGCATCATCGACCTGAAGCATTTCTAAAGCGATATCCGTTGATTCCAGGCTGATTTCTTTTTCTCCCTTAACCTGGGAAATATCCCGGATTCGTTTGAGCAATCGATTAGCGATTCTGGGGGTTCCTCTGGATCTGCGTGCCACTTCAGTAGCTGCTTCTTTTGAAATCGTCGTATCAAAAATTTCAGCTGTTCTTTCAACAATGGAGCACAGATCTTTTACTTCATAAAATTCCAGTCTGCTAAGAACACCAAATCTGTCCCGAAGTGGGGCCGTCAGCAATCCAGCTCTTGTAGTCGCACCGACAAGAGTGAATGGGGGCAGATCAATCCTTACCGATCTGGCACTTGGACCAGTTCCAATGACAATATCAAGAAAGAAATCCTCCATGGCAGGGTAGAGGACCTCTTCCACAGCCCTTGGCAAACGATGTACTTCATCAATAAACAATACATCACCTGGTTCGAGGGAAGACAGAATAGCAGCAAGATCTCCGGCACGCTCGATGACTGGACCGGATGTAGATCTGAAGTTGACACCCATCTCATTCGCTATAATTGCAGCTAAGGTAGTCTTTCCCAACCCCGGCGGTCCATATAACAATACATGATCCAACGGTTCTTCCCGCATTTTTGCAGCTTGAATGAATATACTGAGATTCTCTTTGACTTTATCCTGACCAATATATTGTCTCAGGCTTATTGGACGAAGACTCAGTTCGATTGCTGTATCATCTTCCTGCAAATCACCGGTCACCATACGCTCTTCCATTTCACTTCCCCCCTTTAATTTCGTACGAGTAATCCTAACGCCTTACGTATTATTTCATCTGTATTTGTAATTTTTTCCTTTTTCAGCACAGGAATAACACTTTTCACTTCCCTGTCTGTATAACCAAGTGCTTTTAACGCCTCTTCCGCTTCCCTGTATGATTCGGATGCATTCCCTTCCTGCTCGACAAGGTCTTTTTCTTCTTTGGCATTCACGGAGAATACAGTCGTTAATTTACCTTTTAAGTCCAGAATAATCTGTCTCGCTGTTTTTTTGCCTACGCCAGGAAAGCTTGTAAGAAACTTATCGTCTTCCTGTTCGATTGCCGAAACAAAACCAGCTATATCCACACCTGCAAGAATTGCCAGGGCACCCTTTGGGCCAATACCGGACACTGAAATCAGTTTTGTAAATAAATATTTCTCATCTTCGTTTTTAAAGCCAAATAATACTTGTGTATCTTCCCGGACATAGTGATATGTATTAATCAGTACCTCTTTATTCAGCGATGATTGAAAAGAAAAAGGATTTGCACAGACCAACTCATAACCGACACCATGTACATCCACTATGACGGATTCATCCTGGATCATTGCCAGATGACCTTTTATATATGCTATCATGCAATCATTCCTCTACTTATTTTAACATAAATGTGTTCTAAGCAATAAACTTCTATTCCTGCATAGAAATAGAAGTTTATACGGCGGTTTAATTGGATTCTTCGAGATTATGATGAATATCCTGCACATCTTCGCTTTCTTCCAATGTATCAATAAGGTTCATCATCTTATCTTCATCTTCTTTAGGTAATTTATTATAATTCTGCGGGATAAGCGTCACTTCTCCATCAGCAATCTCATAGCCGTTTTCTTTAAGACGATCAACTACTTCCTGATAGTTTTCAGGTTCTGTGAAAATTTCATAGGCATCTTCCTGGTTTGTGATATCCTCTGCTCCCGCTTCAAGAGCATCCAATGTAATGGAATCTTCATCGATAGAGCCTTCTTCATTGGAGATAACGATATATCCTTTCCGATCGAACATAAAGGAGACACTTCCATTTTCTCCGAGATTTCCGCCATTTTTCTTGAATGCATGTCTAATATCTGCCGCAGTTCTATTTTTATTATCAGTCAGGACATTTACAATGACTGCAACACCACCAGGTCCATAACCTTCATAGGTGATTTCCTCATATGTCGCTCCATCAAGCGTACCTGTTGCCTTTTTGATATTTCTGTCGATATTCTCATTGGGCATGTTATCGGCTTTCGCTTTTTCCACTGCAGTTCGCAAAGAGGCGTTTGTATCGAGATCTCCTCCACCTTGTTTCGCCGCATTATAGATATCTTTAGCATGCCTCATAAAGACTTTTCCTTTTTTGGCATCCTGTGCATTTTTTCTTTTTTGTATATTTTTCCACTTTGAATGACCAGCCATTAGACTTTCCCCTCTCTAGAAATTCTTTTCTTACTATACCAAATAATACGGTCCCGGAAAAGAGAAACCCTTTGAAAGCTCCATGTATCAGTCATTCAATTGGAACAATTCCTCCACGAAGATCTCCATGTCTTCACCAATCGTTTTCGCCTGCAGCCTTGCATCCAGATTTTTCATGCGATCCCATTGTATATCGTCTGTATAGACGGTAATCTGCTTTTCCGTTTCCGGCACTATTTTCCTTACTTCACTTTCAATATCAACAGATGCGTGGTGGTCAAAATGCTCACGCAGCATGACAGCAACAATGATACGGTCATCTGTCGAGGCTACCTGGGCCTGGATAATATCCTTCTGATTCGCCAATTCCTCTGATATACGGATTGATTCCTCGTTGGTAAAAACATCACTATATTCACTGAAATCAGACTTATTTACATTTCTTTGTTCGCTTTGATGATAACCACCCATATCTCCAATCGAAGGTTCCTGTTCATCATAGATATCTTCTGTTTTCTCATCAAAATGCATTGGCTGCACCGAATCATCATAACTCTGTTCCGAAGTATTTTGAGCTCCACCGTTACAGGCACCAACAATTGACACCATTAGAATGAATGGGGTTATTTTTTTTATTGTCATAGAATGCAAACCTCCCTTATACATAGTTTGTATAAGGGAGGTTTTATTACACAGTTAAATTAAGGAAAAATCAGCTTCTTGTATATTTTGGATGTGCCTCACGTTTATGAGCTGTCCGTCTATGCAAATCCTCTATGATTTCTATATCTTTTTCTGCGATATTTTGGCCTTTCAAATAGGCATCAATCGTATCATAGGTTACACCCATTTCCGCTTCGTCTGTCTGATCTTCCCATAGATCTGCACTCGGTTTTTTTGTCACAATATGTTCTGGAACATCAAGATACTTGGCAAGTTCCCTAACTTCTGTTTTTGTATATTCGACAAGGGGAAGGATATCCACACCGCCATCACCGTATTTCGTAAAGTAACCTGTATACCATTCTGCAGCATTATCCGTACCTACAACGAGATAATTGTAGTTCGTCGCTATGGTATATAATGTTCCCATTCTAAGTCTCGCCCTAAGGTTTGCTCCGGCCAGTCGGTCATTCTCTTCATTGAACTCGCCTTTTTCCTTCAAGCCTTTTTGAATCTGGGAATACATCACCTCATGGGTCTCTGTCAGGTCAACGAGCATCGAATCGATCCCACATTTTTCAATTACATTTTCAGCGTCACCCAAATCGGAAGCGGATGTATAGATTGGCATCATGACACCGAGAGAGTTATCCGGACATGCCCGTTTGATTAAATTGGCAACCACTGCAGAATCAAGACCGCCACTAACTCCGACAAGCAGACCATCTACCCCAGTTTCTTTAACCTGATTCTGGAGCCATTCCACAATCCCATGTACATCTTTTTCCATTGTAATCTCTCCTTGCTGCATTATATTTCCTATATTTTAACATTGATTAAGTATTTTTCAAAAAATAATGCCATTATTTCGCTTTTTTTCACCATAAACTAACAGAGACGAATGATATTCGTCTCTGCTGATTTTCTATTCGTCATTCTCTTTTTCTTCATCCATTTCTTGATCATTCTCTTCTTTACGTAAAGCAGAGAACCCTGGAAATGCTGGTGGTTGTGGATAAAGACTGCCATCGTCCTGCATACTGCCAAACTGCGGTGGATACATTCCACCAAATGGCTGTTGTTGTACACTGTAACCATCCGCCATTGGATACAAGCCCGGATCCATCTGGCCATATGCCATCGTTTGACCTCCGTTACAGCCGCAATCAGCTACATTGAAATCCTGGGCAGGCATAGTAAAATTGGGATTCATTTGCTCACCGTAAGGAATCGGTGTGTGATGATATGGCATAGGTGGACAGTATGGATGGTGGAAATGGTGCCAGCATACAGGGATGACAGGAGGACACGGATGCTGCATTGGCTGGTGATGTATAGGTTGATATACAGGTGCCTGTTGTGTCGGTTGTACGGGTTGCTGTGTCGGTTGTATAGGTTGCTGTGCCGGCTTCATAGTTGACTGCGGCAGCTTTACAGGCTGCTGTTGTGGCTTTTGTATTGGCTTCATGATTGGTTGTTGTTGCTTAACTTCTTCTTTTTTAACTTTTTCCTTTTCAGGTTTTACTTGTGGTGCTTTCATTTGCGGCATTTGCGGGAAGTTTATCGTTGTATATTGTTTGATATCCTGTTCATATACCGGCATTTGTGGCAATGATGGTATTGGCATTTTCGGCTTTACCGGTTTTTGGACTTTAGCATCATCCTCTTGAATTGCAGCTATTGGTTTTGGTGAGAAATCCTTATATGGCTGCTGTACTGTTTCCTTTTTTGTTTCTTTGAGTGCAACATTTTCTTTCTGAACTTGTTTTGATGTACCAGGTATTTTAATTTTCATCCCCGGCATGATCATATCCGGACTGGACAACTGCGAATTTATTCCTTTTAGTTCTTCAAAATCCACGCCATACTTCTTGGAGATTTCCCACAATGTATCTCCTTTTTGAACAATGTGTATTTTCAAAACTGATCCTGCTCCTTTCGTTGCATAAAAATCTGGGCTAATTACTCTATATCAGCATATGCACGAAAAGAATAAAAGTTGCCCAGGAAATGGATTGGGGACCGACTGAAAAAAGAAAACCACCAAGCGAATGAAAGTCGCCCGGTGGTTAGCTTATATATTTAAATGATATACAGGGTATGTACCAAGAACGGAAACATTACAGCCCAAGGCTTCCAGTTCTGCTTGAACACCTGGAAACAGAACATCATCATAAGCCTGCTCGACATCAATCATAAAGAAATAATTACCCAGCCCTGTCTTTGTTGGCCGCGACTCAATCTTGGAAAGATTCATTTTCCTCCAGGCAAATGCTGACAGGATTTGATGTAATGCACCAGCCTGATCGCTTGGTAACGTAATCATCAAGGTTGTTTTCTCTGATAGTACTTCATGATTAATTTTAACTAAATCTTCATTTTTGGTCAAAACAAGGAAACGCGTATGATTATTTGGGTAATCATGTACATTTTCTTCCAGTATTTTTAAATCATATTCACTTGCAGCAAGTTTATTTCCAATTGCTGCAATCGATTCACCGCTTTCACTTACAAGTTCGGCTGCTTTACCGGTGGATGTCGTATATTTTATCGTGGCGTTCGTCAAGTGCTGATGAATATACTGATGGCATTGTGCTATTGCGTGACTATGAGAGTGCACTTCCCTAATGTCACGCAGATCGCCATCAAAATCTTTTCTGACAAGTAAATGCTGCTGGATAGGAACGACTATTTCAGCAGCAACCGGAAGTCTGACCTGGTGAATCAGATAATCAACTGTCAATTGGACTGTCCCCTCAATCGCATTTTCCAGTGGGACGACACCTATTTCAATTTCATCCATGGAAATGGCATCTATGCATTCGGGAATGGTTTTATAGCTTTTCTTTTTTTCTTGATTGAAGGCAGTATCTACCGCCAGCTTTGTAAAGGTCCCCTTTGGGCCCAAATAGCCTATTGTCGTCAAAAAATTTCCTCCCCCAAAAGCTCAAGCTTTTTTTTATTCTACAAATTCAAATTCATAATCAAGTAGGCGGATTGTATCTCCATCTTTGGCTCCGCGTTCCCTGAGAGCTGTGTCTACACCCATTCCCCGCATTTGACGGGCAAAGCGTTGCACTGCCTCATCGTGTTGGAAATCAGTCATTTTAAACAGTTTTTCAATCTTATTACCGTACAGAACATACGCACCGTCCGGATCCCTTGTGATGTGGAAAGGTGCTTCTTCCTTCTGATGGCGGTAAACAACCGTTTCATCGACATCATCCAATTCCTTCGTGATTTTTGGAATTGCCTCGAGCGTATCAGCAATGGCAAAAAGAATATCTCTTAAACCTTCTTTTGTAAGAGCAGAGATTTCGTACACCGGTATGTCTTCCCCCAGCTGCTCTTTAAAAATTTCTAAGTTTTCTTTTGCACCAGGCATATCCATTTTATTTGCTGCAATAATCTGCGGACGATTCATTAACTTTTCATCATATTCTTCTAATTCCTGATTGATTTTTACATAATCTTCGTATGGCTCTCGGCCTTCTGTGCTTGCCATGTCGATAACATGGACGATAACCCTTGTACGCTCCACATGACGAAGAAACTGATGCCCGAGTCCGACCCCTTCAGATGCACCTTCAATCAAACCTGGAAGATCGGCCATAACAAAACTCCGCTGATCACTTGTGTCGACAACACCGAGATTAGGAGACAATGTCGTAAAGTGGTAATCCGCGATTTTAGGTTTTGCGGCACTGACTACAGAAAGAAATGTAGATTTACCGACACTTGGAAAACCAACAAGCCCTACATCAGCAATTAGCTTTAGCTCCACCTTTATATTACGCTCCTGTCCAGGCTCACCATTTTCGGCTATATCGGGAGCGGGATTTCTCGGAGTGGCAAAACGAGTGTTTCCACGTCCACCCCTTCCTCCTTTGGCGATTATAGCCTCTTGCTCATGTACAAGCAGATCTGCAATTACTTCTCCTGTATCTTCATCGATTACTGTAGTCCCTGGTGGAACAGCTACAACCAATGGTGCAGCATTTTTGCCATGCTGCGTCTTGCTCATTCCGTTCTCTCCGCGTTTCCCTTTAAAGTGACGGTTATATCGAAAGTCCATCAGCGTATTAAGACCCTCATCCACTTTAAAAATTACATCTGCACCATTTCCACCGTCTCCACCGGCAGGGCCGCCCATGGGAACGTATTTTTCTCTTCGGTAGGCAACAAGTCCATTCCCACCGTCACCAGCTTTCACATAAACACTGACCTGATCAACAAACATTCATTTCACCTCATTATTGACATGGAACAGAAAAAGAAAAAACCAATCCGTCTAATGATTTCTCGATGTCAATTTCTGTATTTACAAACCTTTTTTTTATATTTTCCAATTTTGATATCGGATTAACTTCCCCTTTAATGAAAAAAACAACATCCATAAAGGGCATATTTGATACCTCTCTGATTTCCAGATCTATTTCATAAAGCACCTGTGAATCAAGTTCCTCTGTACAGCTGTCCATAATATCGATACAGTTACCCAATAGTATAGAATCTGACAAATGCATGTTTTTATTCACTGCTTGAATAGTATAATTCAAGCGGAAATTATTGAAATTACTATTAAATTTCAGAATCCAAAGCATAAATTCGGGCACATTCAAACTCATCAATTTACGCTCTTCATTGTAATAATGCAAAGCTTCATTAAGTTTCTCCTCTGCTTTTTCTGCTTTCCCCATGCTTAAATAACCTTGCACAATTTGCAGACGGTTCATTAAATCATGACGATAATGCTGCAACATTTGAACAATCTCCGTACTCATCCCGTACCACCCCATTATGATGAAAGTATAGCAGAAATAAACCAAAAGCGGAAGCGACTGTTTAGAAATGTACGCATAAGCAAGAGACCGCAGTGCAGGCGAACTTGAACGTATAAATTTACAACGGAAAAGAAACCTATGTAAAATAAAAACTCCAGCCAACGAATTGGCTGGAGTTTTATAGTTTTAATTATGCTTCTTGGGCTGCAGGATAAACACTTACTTTCTTGCGATCTCTGCCATAGCGTTCGAATTTAACAACACCATCGATTTTAGAGAAAAGTGTGTCATCTCCACCACGACCTACATTTTCACCCGGATAGATTTTCGTTCCGCGTTGACGGTATAAAATGGATCCACCAGTTACAAATTGGCCATCGGCACGTTTTGCTCCAAGACGTTTGGACTCGGAATCACGTCCGTTTTTAGTGCTACCAGCACCTTTTTTAGTTGAGAAGAATTGTAAATCTAGACGTATCATGGATTACACCTCCTTATTTGTTTACTATCTTAATAAATTCACTATATTCAAGTTCAATTGATTTAAGTGAGATAATCATACCTTCGAATAAGAGCTGCACTTTCCCCATTATTTCAGGTTCAAGCTGTTCCGGCAGTTTTACATGTAAATAACCGCCTTCTCCGCCTTGTTCGATTTCCAGGTTTGTTTCACATAATTCCATCACTGCATTCACAGCACCAATTGATACAGCTGAAACCCCAGCACATACGAGATCATATCCATATGGACCGCTATCTGCATGTCCGGATAATTCAAGAGATGTAATTTGTTTGTCTGCTCGAAATACAGTTACCCGAATCATAATCCAAAACCCTTATGCATTAATTTTTTCGATCACTAATTTTGTGTAAGGCTGACGATGACCTTGTTTACGATGGTAGTTTTTCTTTGCTTTGAATTTGAAAACTGTAACTTTTTTCTGACGACCTTGTTTAGCAACTTTAGCAGTTACTGTAGCACCTTCCACGTATGGAGCACCAACTTTAACATCATCTCCGCCAACAAAAAGAACTTTTTCAAAAGTAACAGAATCATTTGCTTCTCCTGCAACTTTTTCTACAAAGATTTCCTGACCTTCAACAACTTTAACTTGTTTACCGCCTGTTTCAATAATTGCGTACATACTTGCACCTCCTTAATAGACTCAGACTCGCCATACAGGTACTCCGAAAAGTTTATAACCTGATCTGTGCGGTTGTAGCACGGGTGCTACGATGAATAACGTATTGATAATACCATGTTTCGCCAGCTTATGTCAAGCTTATCTAAATAAATCACTGTTTTCTAAAAGTCCGATACTCTGGTACCCTTCCCTACGAAAATAATGATGTTTCTGTCACAAAATATGTAAAATGCGAAGTAACTGCTGGTTGATTTCCGCTGCGGACAGTTGCTTTCCGCGGGCACGGCCTCAGCCTCCTCGAGAAAACCACTCTGCGGGGTCTTCGGACACGTGCTGTTCCCGCAGGAGTCAACTGTCCTCCGCTCCAATCAACTGCCATAAAAGAGCGAATTCATTTTCTGGACAATATAACAGCTCGGGGAAATACACGGAGACTTCTGCGGGAAGAGAGGCATAGGTGAGACACTGAAATGCGATAGCATGAAGGGGCTCACCAGCCGCCCGTGGAAAGCGGAGTGTATACGGGCTGCGGTTGCCGAAGTAACATGCTTCCATTACCAGGTTAGAGACCCAACATAGAAGTTACTTCGCACTTTATATCAACCGCGCAATATAAAGAAAACCTGATAAATAGTTTTATTTATATAAAAATGCTTCTCCAACAGAAGTATCATAGGTTCTTTCATAGAAATAGCTTTGAAGACAATCCGTTTCATCGACCGATTTTCGTTCATTCCCTGGATAGATTATATAGACGGGATGTTTTTTCTCTCTTCTGAACCGCGAAAAAAGCTCTAAAAAAGTACTGTCAGATGCAACATTAATTGGGATAACACCGTTAATGGAAGACTCCCCTTCATATCGCTTTAGCAGGAATCGCATAAATACATAGGAGCGCTGTTTCCAGTCAGACCTGTTTTCCCCAAACAAAAATAACCAAATAAAAAATGAGCTTAATGTAAAAGGGAAAAACAAGAGCTGAATGAGTAGAACACAGACAGTAGTAACCATAGAAAACAAAATTGTAAACTGATAGGATTTTTTATAAGGAATGTATGCAGATAAAATTAAAAGCAGTAATTTACCTCCATCCAAAGGCCAAATGGGAAGTAAATTAAATAATAATAAGACCGTATTATAGTATAGCACGAGCTCGACAACAGATACCGGAACAAGGTAAAAAGATTCTGCCAAAAAGCACAGAAAATATATGACCAAGTGCTGGAAAGGACCTGCCAGGGTAACGAGTGCTTCTTCTTTTATTGGTTTATTCCCATGTTCCTCGGTATCCATAACGCCACCAAATACCCAAAGAACGATGTTTCCGATTCTCCATTTCAAATTTCTAGCAACAGCATAATGTCCCATTTCATGAAACAGTACGAGAAAAAAGATAATGAATAATTCCAGGAACGTACCTGTCAAAAAAGAAATGACAATAAAAATATAAAGCACAGGATGGAGATGGATACTCGGCAAATATTTACTGAAGTTCATCAACCGGGATCACCTGTACAGGATCAATATAATCATTATCTTTTACAATTGAGAAATATACGGTTTCATTTTCCACATCAGGTACAAAGCTTCCAACTCGCTGATTCCCTGTGATAAACTGATATAGATGAACATCAATAGAGCTTAGATTGCCATAGTTGGATACAGATCCATCCGAGTGTTGTACCGTTACCGTTTTGTTTGTTTCCCTATCATTTCCGGCAAAAATGACAACCCCTTCCCGAATTGCGGATACTGTTGCCGTTTCACCTGGACTGATCATAATTCCTGTTCCGTTGGCCTGAAAGGATTCTGTAATACTACCCGAAACAGGCAAAGCTATTGTTTGTGACTGATCCACCTCTGCCACAGGATTAGGTGTCAAAGATAATGGTCTGCCAAAAGCTTCCTTATACCACACATTTACTTTTGCAAACGGAAATTCATCTGTCAGAACTTGGCTTGTCCATTGCTTAGGCGTTTCTAAAAGATCAGAATCCGTTTGCCAGACAATTGCGGTACCCAAAAAAAGCATGACGGACAAAATTCCTTTTACTGCAACACCAGCCACTGCATTGTTTTTGGATCTTGGTTCACCCGTACCGGTAAATACAGGATAGTAGCCATGTTTCTCTTCTATTTCTGGAAAAGGAGACATGACTTGTTTTTTGGTATCAGTTCCTGGATTGAGCCCCCGATTTTTCTTCCGCTGTTCAATAGACTTTCTTATTTCTCTGATATCTTTGTCCATTTTCCTCACAATCCTTCAGATTCATTTGTACATATGTATATGTTCTCGTGGGAAGATGTATGAACAAAAAAAGATGCAATGAAGGTTATTTCATTACATCAGTAATATGTGGCACACACGATTATTTGTTCAAGCTTATTTCATTCATATTATCCACGCATACCTAAAAATTTTTTAACTCTCATCAAAACGCCTTTATCATCTTCAAGGGATTGTAATGGTACTGTTTCCCCTAAAATCCTCCTTGCAATATTGCGGTAGGCAATCGATGCTTTCGAGTTTGGGCTGAGCGCAATTGGCTCGCCCTTATTGGAAGCTTTAATAACTTCATCATCATCAATGACAATTCCAATCAAATCAATGGAAAGCAATTGGACAATATCATCAACATCAATCATATCTCCGCTTTTCATCATATGATTACGGATCCTGTTTATAACTAGACTCGGAGACTCTTTCATATCCTCTTTCTCGAGCAATCCTACGATACGATCGGCATCTCGAACACTGGACTTCTCGGGAGTAGTTACTACAATCGCTCTATCTGCTCCGGCAATGGCATTCTGGAACCCTTGCTCAATACCTGCAGGACAGTCAATGATGATATAATCATACTCTTGTTTCAGCTCAGCAACTATTTCTTTCATTCCACTTATTGTGACAGCAGTTTTATCACTGGTTTGGGCTGCCGGAAGCAGTGACAGGTAATCGAACCGCTTGTCTTTGATAAGTGCTTGCTTCAGCTTACATCGTCCTTGAATAACGTCTACAATATCATAGATAATTCTGTTCTCGAGTCCCATAACTACATCTAGATTTCTTAAGCCAATATCTGTATCTATCAAACAGACTTTCTTCTCCATCAAAGCCAATGCAGTACCAATATTTGCAGACGTTGTTGTTTTACCTACACCGCCTTTTCCGGAAGTAATAACAATAGCCTCACCCATTATTCATTCTCCTTTCAAATCCGCTTATTTCCTTACGTTTATGTGAAAGAATCTTTAATGAATCGATAATGATTTTATCCTGTTCCTCATCGATGATGCCGCATTCCATATATACACCGTCAGCTTCATAGTCCGGGGCACGGCTAATATAGTCGGCAATCCGAAGTTGTGTCGGTTTCATATAGGAGGCTGCAATAAAGGCATCGCGATCTCCTTCTGAACCGGCATGCGCTATACCGTATAAATTACCCATAATATATATATTACCGGTCGCTATAACCTTACCTCCCGGATTGACGTCGCCGATCAAGAGAAGGTCTCCTTTTATATACAGGACCTGGCCGGATCTTACAATTCGATTTATTGCCTTAATCTCACTCTCTTCCTGCCACTTTAACGCATCTTCTATTCTAATAAGCTCTGATTCAATTGATTCTATATGAAAACGATTTTCCCCACTTATAATTCTTCTTAACACCTGTTCCTGTTCTTCATTCAGATACCTGTTACCCAATTTCACTTTAACAGATACGACAGGTTCATCTTTCTTTGGTTTGCTCGCCATAATCTTTTCATTTAGTTCTTTTATTGCATCATCAAACGATGCGGATTCTTCGATAAATAAGCTAAGTCCTTCTCTAGTTCCTTTTATAGTAATCATTTGTTTCTTGTCCAGCACAGCAAGTTCACCTCATTAAAATAACCTGTCTCTTTTATGTAATCACACTATGAGCATCCTGCTCATAGTGTACTGCTCATAGTGTACTGCTTCCAGTCAGTTGTTCTCTCCCCCACCTGGCAAGATGTTTGGCGGTCATGGGATAAAGAAGTAAGATAAACACAAGGTTCGATAATATTGTAGGAATCATCCGATGAACAATATAATCTTCGAATACCATATCCACTAACCCTATGGAAGAATAGATGAAATATATAAATAGATCAGCTAAAAAGATACCGACAATCCCAAGTAATACGAGCACGTAGAAATTCCCGTGCAGAATTTTTTTCATACCGTGAACTATGTAGATTACAAGGGCATAGGAGAACATGTAAACACCAAGTATCCCAGTATATACTGCATCGATCAGCAACCCGAAGAGCAATGCATAAACAACGGAATGATACGTACTGTCCTTATCATAGAATACTGCCATATATACCAGGAATGCGAAAACCCAATGGGGAACAATAAGCAAATTGCCCATGACGAGATCCGGGGGCAATAGTTCCAATGCTAAACCTTCCAATATCGTCAATAGAAAAAGAATGAGAGGGAACAATAAACGTTTCATTATTCCTCTTCCTCCTCATCACTGCTTTCTTCCGGTTCAGCAAGGGCACGATCGACGACAATGACATTCCGGAAATCATACATGTCAGCAGCAGGGTCAACCATCGCAATACGAGTAAGTCCGTATTGGTCCGACACCACCTCTTTGACAGTACCGATAGGCAGGCCTGCAGGGTATTCTCCACCTAGTTCAGAGGAAACAACCAATTCTCCCTCTTCCAGATCTTTTTCTGATTCTTCGATAATTCTGAAGATGAGTGAATTTGTCTCCTCATCAAACCCTTCAATCATACCGAATATATCATTTTCATCATCTCGTGATATTGTGGCGGAAATGCGGTTATATTGATCAAAACCAGTTAAAAGCTGCAGAGTGGATGTGAATTCAGATGTACTTTGAACTTTTCCGACCATTCCTTCTGCAGTAATGACCACCATATTGGAACGGACACCGTCCTGCTCCCCTTTATTAATGGTTACTTGTTCCACCCAACGCTCCGGAGATCTCGAAATTACCGTAGCCTGTATTGGAACATAATCTCTGGCTGATTCTGTAATACCGATTAAATCCCTAAGTTCCTCGTTTTCCTCTTCTATCTCCTGCACTTCATATACCAAAGTCTTATATTGAGAAAGCTGCTCTTTCAATAGCTGGTTCTCATCATAAGTGTTCTTGAGATCTTTTATATTTGTCACAATATCCGTTATAAAGGTTACCGGAGTATGAATGATACTTTGTGACCAGCCGACTGCATCATTAATAAATTTCTCAGCTGTGGATAATTTATCTCTATCTGTTAATGAATAACCGATTAATGACACTAATACGATAAACCCTATGAGTAGAATAAAAAGTCTCTTATTACGAAAAAACTGCATAAAAACACCTACTTAATTATTTAAAGGTCGGGATGACACATTCGGACTGGAGCGGAAATGGTGGATATATTCCAAAGATTTTCCTGTTCCTATTGCAACACTCTCCAAAGGACTTTCCGCCACAAATACAGGGATTTTTGTTTCATCACTGATTACTTGCTCCAGATTCCTGAGCAATGCTCCCCCACCCGATAATACAATACCACGATCCATAATATCCGCAGCCAGCTCCGGAGGTGTTTTTTCCAATGTGATCTTTACTGCGTTTACAATTGAATCGACTGTATCCCCAAGAGAACCAGAAATTTCATTTGCTGTTACAGTAATGGTTTTCGGTAATCCGGTCAATAGATCTCGGCCGCGAATTTCCATTTCTTCCTCGGAATTCTGCTGCCTTGCAGCTCCGATATCCATCTTAATGGACTCAGCAGACCTTTCTCCAATCATGAGGCTGTAGTTTTTCCGAATATAGTTAATAATTGCCTCATCCATATCATCACCAGCAACACGGATAGATTCACTCGTTACAATGCCACCTAATGAGATGACAGCTACTTCTGTCGTTCCACCCCCGATATCGACAATCATGCTGCCTGTCGGTTCCCATACAGGGAGGCCTGCACCAATTGCCGCCGCAAAAGGTTCTGCAATCGGATATGCTTCTTTAGCACCTGCTTGCTTGGAAGCATCAATCACTGCCCGTTCCTCCACCATCGTGATACCTGAAGGCACACAAACCATGACACTTGGTTTTTTTGCCAAAAAGGAACGTTTTTTCATCGCTTTTTTCATATAATATTTCATCATGACAGCAGTCGTCTCATAATCAGCGATTACCCCATCTTTCATCGGGCGTATGACTGATATGTTTCCGGGAGTTCGTCCAATCATATTTCTGGCAGCACTACCGACAGCCTCAATTTCGCCGGTTGTAGTATTTTTTGCTACTACAGAAGGTTCACGTACTACTATCCCCTTCCCTTTAACAAAGACTAGCGTATTAGCCGTTCCTAAATCTATTCCCAAATCCTGTGAAAAATCAAAAATCCCCACTGCTATCTCCCTTTCCGATACACAATCCCTTTTAATATGTAGTTAAACCTTGTCGTTAAATTATTGGTCGTAAACAAGCTCTAATTATTACATTTTCATGGAAATAAGTAAACTAATCCACCTAAATTCCTAATGAGAATAAGCGCCACTTTCATTTTAAAATAGAAAAATGGCGCTGCTTTGTCAGTCCTTATATAATTATACGAAAAATCTTCTAAAATAGATAGTATTATAAGTATCCTTTTTCTTTTAATGAAACAAATTTCCTGTCCCCAATGATGATATGATCCAAAAGTTCAATACCTATCATTTTTCCTGACTCGACCAATCTTCTGGTCACATGGATATCTTCCTGGGAGGGTGCCGGATCTCCGGAGGGGTGATTATGGGCTACTATGATAAAGGCTGCAGACCGTTTTACTGCTTCCCGATAGACTTCCCTCGGGTGAACGATCGAGGCGTTGAGACTGCCGATAAAAATTGTCTGCCGATGAATAATCTGGTTTTTTGTATTTAAAAACAAAACGACAAAGTGTTCCTGGGTCAAATTTCTCATTTCTTCCATTAAATAGTTGGCTCCATCATCCGGAGAACGGATAATATATTTATCGTTCGGTTTGTATTCATTCATGCGTTTTCCTAGTTCAATTGCAGACAAAATGATTAAGCCTTTTGCAGTGCCAATACCTTTAATCGAAGTTAGCTCCTCAATTGTTGCTTCCCTTAATAATTTTAAACCTTCAAAATGCATTAGTATCCGATTTGCCACCGACATTACCGGTTCTTCCCTTGTTCCATTGCCAATAAGAATAGCCAGTATTTCCTGATTCGATAAATGTCCTGGACCAAGCTTCAACAATCTTTCACGAGGGCGATCCTCCTTAGGTACATCCTTAATCGTTACGGTAGGTAGAGTCATTTCCATTCCCCTTTCAATTTTGATAACACTATCATACTCATTACTCTTCAGACTAACAAATTATCAAAATTGTATTTTAAAGGGGGTATTCGTCTCTATTATTAGAAAATCGCTTAGGGAAAATAGTAATTTAAGCCAACTTTTGTTACGTAAAATTAAAAAACAGGTAATATGTAAATTACCTGTTCTACTGCTTAGATTCCATCATTTGCTCATAGTGATACATCCATTGCAATAGCTGTATCGGGTTCCCTTCCCTGCTTGAATCGCCTATAGAGGTAACCAGGGGGGCTAATATATCCGATTGATTCGGTTTCCTGTCCATTAGATTACTCCAGTTATCGATAGAGTTTGACTGCCCTTCGTTCATGTTGCTCAATGAATCCTTCCACACATCCTGAAAATGACCTACCCACTCCTGTTCTTCAACATTTAATGGTGCTTCGCCTGCAATCGTACTCCATTCCTTTACAAATAGATCAATGGAGTTTCCGGTTTTTAATTCATCAGCTATATACACTGCCTTTTCTTTCGTTGGAGCGATTCCAGCCAAGAGATAAAATTGATTATCCCTATTCCATATAATCGTCTCAATTCCTTTATCCGTATATTCTGCAGCCCACTTCTCTGCATTTTCTTTTTCTGAAAAAACCCCCGCCTGTAATATATATGCCTCCAGTGGGTCCATCGAAAATGGCGATGCCTTTTCAGCGGAGGCGTTCTCATTCGCAGCTGTGATTGGCGGCTGATTATTAAGCGGTTGTCCATCACTTTCAGCCTCCACATCCACGAAAATACGAAGCATCGCGAATCCCATCACAGTCCCAACGATGATGGCCGATAGAATAGCGAATAACATTGGCTTGGAAAAATAAATTCTGCTTTTCTTTTTCTTTTTAGAAGCGTTATATTTATTGACGCCACTCAGGACGGGAATCGATTCATCAGATTCTTCGAGGGCAGCCGCGAATTCTTCATCTGGAGAGTGGCGATTTGTTCGATCCTGCAGTTTATATTTTAGCTGTTTCCCATTCTTTTCTACTAGTACTGCCTTATTTTTTTCCATAACTCGCCTCCTATGCCCGTTAATATGTTAAACTCTAGCACAGCATATATAAAAAGTAAGACGAATAATGACAGAAGAAGAAAAAATCGTTCTACATCTTTCTGCTTCTTTCAATTATTTACACAACTCTTGTGCCACTAACTAAAGTTAAAACACTGAAAGGAGCCAGGGAGTCTCAGGATATCCATATTACTAGGAACTAACAGTCAATCAAGACCCACTTAAACAGCGTATCTTCCACCCATAATTGTAAAAGCCTTTTTTCAATGTCACTCGGTGTAAGCTGACTTATTTAAAATATATGTACGTACTAAGGAAATGAAATTCAGTGAGCCAGTAATAAAGTGATTTCCTGATTTGTTTTCTAGAATCTCATCCACTGCCCTTTCCCAATTGGCTGCTACCTTCTTATTTTCTGCATATTCTACTAAATCTCCTAGTTCAGAGGCATCAGCTGCACGGGGATGGTTAAAGCTTGTAAGTGTAATCGACGAAAAACTGGTCTCCATTCGCTCTAGCATCTTTTTCAGTTCTTTATCTTTAAAAGCAGCAAATAAAATATGATTTTCAGCCTCACCATAGTACTCCTCAACAGTGTTTACGAAAGCGTTTATTCCATCTGGGTTGTGGGCACCATCCAAAATAATGGCAGGTTCTCTGCTTACCATTTCAAATCTTCCTGCAAGCGTTGTATTTCCTATCCCATCTGCTGCTTTCTTCGATGACATTGCATATCCTGCATCTGAAAGTTTCTCAAGTGCCATAAATGCAATAGACGCATTTTTACACTGATGTTTGCCAAGCATGCGCAGCTTTGTTACAGCTTTTCTTTGGCCGTTTGTCCAAATCATATAATTATCATTTCTTTTTTCAAACGTAAAATCGGCACCAAACCGATAGACTGTTGTTTTTCTTTTCTCAGCCTCCAAATTAATAACAGGCAGTGCTTCTTCCACAAGCTCTCCGGTAATAACAGGGACACCACTTTTAATAATGCCGGCTTTCTGATAAGCTATTTCTGCAATTGTATTTCCGAGAAAGCCAATATGGTCTTTCGCAACATTCGTGATAATAGATAAAATAGGCTGAATGCAATTGGTAGTATCTTCCCTGCCACCCATACCCGCTTCAATAAGAGCAATATCACTATAGCGTGCGAAATAAATAAATGCGATCACTGTAATGATTTCAAATTCCGTTGGTGCAAGATCGGCCGCATCCATTTGCTTAATCACTGGATAAATTTCATTACATAAATCTTTGAATGCTTCTTCACCGATTTCTTTACCATCAAGAAGTATATGGCCCGTCAGTCCGGAAAGGCTCGGTGAAGAGAAAACGCCAACCTGATAGCCGTTCGCCTCGAGGGCATTTTTGATGTATTGGGCGGTCGAACCCTTTCCATTGGTTCCGGCAATGTGCACTGCCTGTATGTTTCTTTGTGGATTACCCAGCTGTTGAAGTATGTTATTCATACGATCCAATCCAGGTTTAATCCCTAGTGATTTTCTAGAGTCAAAAAAAGCTTCTACTTCCTGAAACGTAGTAAACATCGTTCCACACCTTCCAATATGTAAGTAAAATTTATTATAGCAGAAAGGATATACCCTATGAATATAAAAGGCTGGATTATATATAATGGCAATCTGCCCGGAAATAAATTTCTTGATTATGCGGAAATGGTACAGCAGGCAGCTACGGAAAAAAATATAGAAACTGTCATCTTCAAAAATAATGTTTTGCTTGGTTTGCTTACAGAGAACAAGCTTGATTTGTTACATACCGGCAATATTGACTTACCGGATTTTGTCGTTTTTGCCGATAAAGATATTTATTTGGCGAGACAACTTGAATTACTCGGCATTCGTGTTTTCAACTCCAGTCAGGCTATCGAAATAAGCGATGATAAGATTGCCACCTATCAGTTACTGGCAGCCAATAACCTACCAATACCGAAGACAATCATTGCGCCCAAAATTTTTAAAAATGGTAAAATTGATTCTGAGCTAGTGAATAAGGTCACGAACACCTTTGGTTTCCCTTTAATTATTAAGGAAACATATGGTTCGTTTGGGGAACAGGTTTATTTGCTGGAGAGCAAGGAGGCTGTCATGGAGAAGATGGAGGAGATACAAGAGAAACCTTATCTGTTCCAGGAATTTATCCCATCCAGCTTCGGAAGAGATTTACGTCTCCAAGTTGTTGGAGACCAAGTAGTTGCAGCTATGCAACGAACAAATAGGAATGACTTTCGTGCAAATGTCACTGCAGGCGGATCGATGGAATCTTATCAACCGTCCAAAATCGAATCGCAGCTTGCTGTATCGGCAGTAAAGGCCATTCATGCTGACTTTGGCGGGGTGGATATATTGATAGGTCCTGGGCAGACCCGCCTGATTTGTGAGGTTAATTCAAATGCACATATTAGAAACCTTCTTGACTGTACTGGTATAAACGCTGCCGAATACATAATAGACTATATTACGGAGGTTTTGTCGTGAAAAATGGCTGGCTTATTTACAGTAAAACAGATGCCTTGCAAAACGCATCTTATATTAAGTGGCTTATGGACGAAGCAAACAAACAAGATCTGTTATTGTCATTAATCCTTCGTGAAGAAATGACGATTGGAATCATAAACAATGATATGAGCATACAGGTTAATAACAAGACTGTACCCCAACCGGATTTTACTATTGTCAGAAGTGTTGAACCATTATTGAACCTTCATTTGGAAGCGATGGGAATACCCGTATTTAATTCTGCAGAGGTTTCCCGTATCTGCAATAACAAAGCTTTGACCCATCTTCATGTTAATCAGCTGGGAGTTCCGATGGTGGAAACAATTTTCAGCAGCAAAGACAATATTCCGGATACACCCCCCTTCTCATACCCGTTTATTGTGAAGGAAGTAAGCGGCAGAAGCGGCAAGCAGGTATATTATATCGAAAACCCAAAGGATTGGATGAAATGCAAAACAACGATTCAGACAGATATCATCCTTCAATCTGCAGACGTGCAGCTAGGTAAGGATCTTCGTGTGTTCATTGTCGGTAAAGAGATTGTTGGTGCCGTGCTGCGCGAAAGCTCGTCGGATTTCAGAGCTAATTATAAACTCGGTGGATCTGCCAAACTTTATAATCTGAAGGAGCACGAAAAAGAACAGATATATAAGATTATCGTACACTTTGATTTTGGGATGGTTGGAATCGATTTTTTAATTGGCCATAATGGTGAATTATTATTTAATGAGATAGAAGATGTGGTAGGCTCCAGAACGTTAAGTGCAACGAGTGACATCAATATTCTTGAAAAGTATATGGCATTTATCAAAGCTGAAATTACATGAAAACAGCGGAAATCTGATCAGATTTCCGCTGTTTTCATGTTAGCCCTTAAGCTCCGATAATCGTGCTTTAACTTTGGCCTGTTTATCGAGATAATCCTGTTCCTTGCGTTTTTCTTCATCTACAACTGATTGTGGTGCTTTACTGACAAAACCTTGGTTGGATAGTTTCTTCTGAACGCGTTCAACTTCTTTTGTCCATTTGGTCAAATCCTTCTCTAAACGCTCAATTTCTTTTTCATAATCAATCAGTCCTTCAAGCGGCAGGAATATTTCTGCACCCGTTACAACAGCAGACATCGCCTTTTCAGGTATATCCAATTTTTCAGCAATCATTAATTCACTAGGATTACAGAAGCGTTCCAGATATTCACGATTACCTTCAAGCTCACGAACAATCTCCCCGTTCTCTGCCTGAATCATCATCTTAATCTGTTTCGACATCGGTGTATCCACTTCCGCACGAATATTACGTACCGACTTGATGATGGTCACTAATCGTTTCATTTCCTTGGAGGCATCTTCGTCATGGAACTCATTGCGTACTTCCGGCCATTTTGCTACCGTAATGGAAGTTCCCTTATGTGGGAGCTGCTGCCAGATTTCTTCAGTAATAAACGGCATATATGGATGCAGCATACGCATTGTCTGATCAAGTACATAGGCAAGAACAGATCTTGTTGTTTGCTTCTTCTCTTCATCGTCACCATATAGTGGAAGTTTTGCCATTTCAATATACCAGTCACAAAGCTCATCCCAGATGAAATTGTATAGATGACGACCAGCTTCACCAAACTCATATTTATTGGTATTCTTCGTTACCGATTCGATCGTTTCATTCAGGCGTGTAAGAATCCATTTATCAGCCAGGGAAAGCTCTCCGCTTAAGTCAATATCTTCATATTGCAATCCTTCCATATTCATTAATGAGAAGCGCGATGCATTCCATACTTTATTGGCAAAGTTCCAGGTAGATTCCACTTTTTCCCATTGGAAACGCAGATCCTGACCTGGTGTAGAACCAGTCAGAAGGAAGTATCTTAATGAGTCGGCCCCATATTTTTCTATTACATCCATTGGGTCAACGCCATTACCTAATGACTTACTCATTTTACGGCCATCGGCGTCCCGGATAAGTCCATGCATCAGTACATCTTTAAACGGTTTTTCTCCAGTAAATTCCTTCGACTGGAATACCATTCTCGCTACCCAGAAGAAAATGATATCGTATCCCGTTACAAGTACATCTGTCGGGAAATAGCGTTTGAAGTCTTCTGCCTCCGTGTCCGGCCAGCCCATTGTGGAGAACGGCCATAATGCAGAGGAGAACCATGTATCAAGCACATCTTCATCTTGCTCCCAATTCTCGATATCTGCTGGCGCTGATTTTCCAACGTAGACCTCTTTTGTTTCTTTGTGATACCATGCCGGAATGCGATGTCCCCACCAAAGCTGGCGCGAAATACACCAATCACGAATGTTCTCCATCCAGTTAAAGTATGTTTTCTCAAAACGTTCCGGAACGAAATTCACTTTATCTTCCCCGTGCTGCATCTCTATTGCAGCTTCTGCGAGGGGTTCCATCTTAACAAACCATTGTGTTGAAAGATATGGTTCCACAACTGCGCCACTTCGTTCAGAATGCCCTACCTGATGCACACGTTCTTCTATTTCAAACAGAACATCCATGTCCTGAAGATCCTTCACAATCTGCTTACGGCATTCAAAGCGGTCAAGCCCTTCGTATTTTCCAGCGTTCTCATTCATGGAACCATCTTCATGCATAACAAGGATACGTTTCAGATCATGCCGATTACCAATTTCAAAATCATTAGGGTCGTGAGCAGGTGTTATTTTAACTGCACCCGATCCAAGTTCCATATCCACATATTCATCGGCTACAATTTCAATTTCACGACCTACAATCGGCAGGATCACCGTTCTGCCGATCAGATGTTTATAACGTTCATCTTTCGGGTGTACGGCAACTGCGGTATCACCAAGCATTGTTTCGGGACGTGTAGTTGCTATTTCAATTGTTTCGTCACTGTCTTTGATTGGATAGCGCATATGATAAAATTTACCTTGCACCTCTTCATAAATCACCTCAATATCGGATAAAGCTGTTTGGGTCTCGGGGTCCCAGTTAATGATGTACTCCCCGCGATAGATAAGCCCTTTTTCATATAACCTGACAAAGACTTCTTTAACCGCATCTGACAGGCCATCATCCAATGTGAAACGTTCACGGGAGTAGTCAAGGCCAAGACCAACTTTTTCCCACTGCGAACGAATGAAATCCGCATACTCTTCCTTCCATTCCCATGCCTTTTCCAAAAACTTCTCACGACCAAGCTCATATCGATTTGTACCCTGTTCCTTCAGTTTTGCTTCTACTTTTGCCTGTGTTGCAATTCCGGCATGATCCATACCGGGAAGCCACAATACATCATAGCCCTGCATCCGTTTCATACGGGATATCGTATCCTGCATTGTTGTATCCCATGCATGACCGAGATGAAGTTTCCCGGTTACATTTGGTGGTGGAATAACAATCGAGAAGGCTTCTTTATCCGGATCACCGGTAGCCTCAAAGTATTTTCCTTCCACCCAAAACTGATATCGTCCTTTTTCCACTTCCTGTGGGTTATACTTTGATGGAAGTGATGTGTTTTCCTGATCGCTCATTTTGTATGCCTCCTATTTTAACTATACTAAAAAACCCTTTTCATCCTGAAATAAAGGACGAAAAGGGTAAGCTTCCGTGGTACCACCTTTGTTTACAAACTCGGAATATGCTGGCAGTCCCCATGCATTCAGGCAAATGCCCTATTTGCATGAATACAAATAGAGAAGGTTTACACCTGCTTATCTGCACTATGAAAGAGTTTGTACACTCATGTATTGATAACGGTCAATGACCGGCTTCCTCTACTACAATTTCAAAGAAGCTGCATCTTGGGCGACCTTCCAGAACAACCTGCCTGGGAAATTCTCAGCACTTGATTTCCCTCTCTTTTAGGCGTTTACTCTGTACTCTTCCCTGTCATCGCTTTCGTATATTGGTTTACTTATTAGTATGCTTATTATTTTATCCGTAACAACCTGCAACGTCAACTATTTTTACTATTGTATTGCACAAATGTGGGGTGTTTATACATAGTATATAAGCAAAAGCGAAGATGTGAGCATAATTTTACCAAAAAGAGGTGTATTCAGTGGCCCGTTATTATCGGTATAAGCTTCCTCCATGGGGGAGGCACTGTCTCTACGTTCTGGAAAAGGTAACATTGCCAATCCTGATTTTCCAATTAATACGTACGTTACTTATTCCTACAACATTTGATGTGCTGTTGCTTGGATTGTTTATCGGTCTGTTTATTGCATTTTATTTGGAATGGATTTAGGTAGCAGAGTTGTCAAAAGAGATGCTCTCATATTCCTCCCTGATGAACTTCCTCCATTTTATTGCGAAAAGGATTTTTCTGTATTGTTGCTGCAATTCTGTGATTTGGTCTGTCATTGGCTTAGTGGAAGAACGCCCCATGTAATCACGAACGATTGTTATATAAGAAGATGGGTTAAACAGATAAATCGAAAGCAGCTGCATTTCCGGTCCAGAAAGGTCGTTTTTTTCTTTGTAGATTTTGAACCCTTCTGTTATCGTTTCGACGGGTTGGTCATAATTTCCGGTCAAGTGACTGAAATAAACAGCCAGATCCGTTGCAGGTAAATCGTACCCAGCATTTTCCCAATTCAAAAGATGCCGATCTGCAATATGCTCTTTTCGCAAATTACCGTGACAGAGGCAACGATTCCATGGGATATGTGCTTCATTTTGTTCAAGGAAGTCATTAATTAACTCATTATTTGCATTGGTTGCATATTCGAGGTCTCTGTACTGCGTGCAAACCAGGAGCTCAAATGGCGACATATACCGATTACCTTCAAACTGTCTTATAATGGAAAGCAATTCTGACGGCAACTGCTTACAAAAGGTTTGATATGTATGAAAGTTTTCTTTTAATTTCTCACTGGAAATACGCTGGGAATTTTTGGTTTTCTCATGTACACTTGCTAAACGATGCATTGTATTCTTTATTGTGTTTTCATCATTTCCACGGGCAGGAATATCTATCCATGGAGTCAGGTAAAAGAACGCTTCATTGAATTTCTCGAATAGCTTGCCATTTTTTGTTAAATATACTGGTACTATTTCCGAGAGGTTTTTTTCATTCGCCAAGTAATATACATTTTGCCATTTTTCAATATTCGCTTCATTTAGTTTACTCATTTTCAGGGCGTAATCGCGTTGGCCGTCATTCACTCGGTATAATCGCTCGGTTATTTTTTCTGTACGGATTGGATAGACCTTATAGGCTTCCATGACTTTCTTTATCTTATCCATCTCATTCACCACCCCTAAAATGATATACCCCCTGAATATAAATAGACAAGGGGTTAAATCTCTTAACTGTTGTGCGGTATATACAACAGCTGGCCTTCATATACTTCAAAATCCGTATCCAAATCGTTATGTTTTATCAATTGCAGTGGACTGATCGAAAAACGTTGTGCAATGCTTTCAATTGTGTCCTGGTCCTGAACAATGCAAAGTCTCATTTTTGTGAAGCTTTCTTCCTCAGTGCTTCGAAAAATATCCGATAAATAAGTAGCGTCCTCCATGGTTTGCTCTTCATACCCCGAAGGATGAACCTCAACAGATTGCTCACCATCGGAAGTGCTGTTATCGTCTGTTGAATTAACTTCCGATTCTTGTGCCACCAATTCTTCCATATCTTCTGCCTTATCTTCTTGTTCCTCTGGTAACTTATTGAAAAACTCCGCTAATGTCTGGGACTTTACTTTCCAACGGTCTGGATCTTCCTTCTCCATAGCTTCGCCTTCCGTTTCTTCAGCTTGGATATCCTGATTTTCCTGCTCTATTACTTCAGGAGGATTTTCCGTTTCTGCTTCTTTCGATTCTTCCCTATCCTCAGCAAATTCTTCTTTTTGCTTTCTGATTTCGAATTCAAAGGTATCTTCTTCATCATCTGCAAACTCATCCAGAACTTGTTCTTCTTTTTCTGTCCGTGGTTTTTCTTCCTCACTGTTGATTCCATGGATTTCAATGGATGCATAGAGCTTTAATTTACCTGATTCCGGTAATTCATAATCAAATGATTCAATATTCACCGTCACATCGTTCAAGTCTGCAACCCGGTAAGGCGGTACGGAAATCTCTACCGGAAAAGAGTGGGAGAAAACAACTGTACCGTCTTCTTCAATGACTTTTTCCACATAACGTTTTGCCTGGAAATCGTCGAAATCAAGCACTTCATCTTCGCTCTCTGCAGACGGTGATCTTTCATATTCTCCACGCAGTTCAATAATTCCTTTAATGGAAATGTACTCATCATAGGACTGAATAGAGATTTCAGGTTCTAAAGCTATTGCTCTCATTTCCGCAACTTCCTGTCCCTTTTCGAAAAACAGAGACTCCTCCAGTTCAAAGGTAAATGCCTTGGAATCGCCTGTCACAAAAATTCCTCCCTTCAACATATATCCATATGCCGATATGTCTTTATAATCTATATGAACAGCAACAATTGTATATGCATGAAAAAAGCTATTCCTTCATTGAATCTCACCTTTACAGATGTTTTCAATAACGGAATAGCTTATGTCTAATTTATGATGATTACTGCTTTTCTATTTTAGAAAATGCTGTACGGATGGCCTGGATTGTTTTTGCAATATCTTCATCCGTATGGGCTGTGGAAAGGAATAGTCCTTCGAATTGTGATGGCGGAAGAAAGACACCTTCGTCCATCATCGCCCGATAATATTGTGCAAAGTAATCAAGGTTTGATGCTTGGGCACTTTCAAAATCCGTTACTTCCTCATTCGTAAAGAATACTCCAACCATAGAACCAGCACGGTTAATATGCAATGGTATATCATATTCCGCAGCGGCTGCACGGAATCCATCGACAAGATGATCAACTTTTTCACTGATCGCTTCGTATGATTCTTTTGTTAAAGCTGCTAATGTCTCATAGCCTGCAGTCATGGCCAATGGATTACCTGATAATGTTCCAGCCTGATAAATCGGTCCAGATGGGGCAATTTGCTCCATTATTTCACGCTTTCCGCCATAGGCACCAACTGGCAGTCCCCCGCCAATCACTTTACCGAGACAAGTAAGATCTGGTGTAACATCGAAATGACCTTGTGCACAATTGTAGTCTACACGGAATCCAGTCATAACTTCATCAAAGATCAATAAAGTCTCATGGTCTTCTGTTATTTGTCTTAATTCCTGCAAGAAGCTGTTCTGTGGTGGGACAACGCCCATATTACCACACACAGGTTCCATAATAACTGCCGCAATGTTATCACCGAAGTTATCAAATGCAACCTTCACACTATCCATATCATTATACGGTACTGTAATCGTGTTGCTGGCAATCGATTTCGGAACTCCCGGACTATCCGGCAAACCTAGCGTCGCAACACCTGAGCCTGCTTTTATCAATAAAGAATCTCCATGCCCATGGTAGCTACCTTCAAATTTTAAGACAAGGTCTTTGCCCGTATATCCTCTTGCAAGTCGAATGGCACTCATTGTAGCTTCTGTACCACTATTGACCATACGGATCATTTCAATTGAAGGTACACGTTCAATCACAAGCTGTGCAAGTTTATTTTCCAGTACGGTTGGAGCCCCGAAGCTCGTCCCTTTTTCGGCAGCTTCCTTTAAGCTTGCTACCACACGGTCATCAGCATGCCCTAAAATCAATGGTCCCCAGCTTAATACGTAGTCGATGTATTCATTGCCATCGATATCGTAAATTTTGGAACCTTTTCCTGCTTCCATAAAAACAGGAGACATCCCAACTGATTTAAATGCTCGTACGGGAGAATTGACTCCGCCAGGCATTAAATTTACTGCTTCTTTATATGCATCCATAGAATTATTATAGCTTCTCACCATTTACACCCCTTCAGTCATTTTCTTTCAGCCATATGGCAACATCTTTTGCAAAGTACGAGATGATTAAATCTGCTCCGGCACGTTTCATGGAAGTTAGCTTTTCCATTACCAATGATTTCTCATCAATCCAGCCATTTTGCGCTGCTGCCTTTACCATCGCATATTCACCACTTACATTATAGGCAACTACTGGTAAATTAAAGTTGTCCCTCACTTCACGAACGATGTCAAGGTACGACATTGCAGGTTTTACAATAAGAAAATCTGCTCCTTCCGCAACGTCAGTTTCAGCTTCCCTCAGTGCTTCCAATCGGTTTGCAGGGTCCATCTGGTATGTTTTGCGATCACCAAACTGTGGTGTACTGTCTGCTGCATCACGGAATGGACCGTAGAATGCTGACGCGTATTTTACAGCATAAGACATAATTGGAATATGTAAATATCCGGCCTCATCCAATGCTGCCCGGATAACTGCGACAAAACCATCCATCATATTGGAAGGTGCAATAATGTCTGCACCTGCCTGGGCTTGGGAAACTGCAGTTTTGGCGAGTAATTTCAGTGATTCGTCATTATTGACGTCATGATCGTGAATAACACCGCAATGACCGTGTGAAGTGTACTCGCATAAGCAAGTATCAGCGACTACAAGCAGTTCAGGAAATTCCTTTTTGACTAGACGTGTCGCTTTTTGGATAATGCCGTCCTCTGCGAATGCTCCAGAACCGACTTCATCTTTCTCTGAGATTACTCCAAAGAAAATAACAGAGCGGATTCCAAGCTCGTACACTTCCCTTACCTCATCAAGCAATAAGTCAAAGGAAAGCTGATATACCCCCGGCATTGATGGAACCTCATTTTTTACATTTTGGCCTTCAATGACAAACATCGGGTAAATAAAATCTTCTGTACGTAAATGCGTTTCACGTACCATGGAACGCAAGCCCGAGGATGAACGTAATCTTCGGTGGCGCTTAAAGTTTATCGGGTGAGACATATGATCCTTCCTTTCTGTTTATGTAATTGCTTATTGCTTCTAGCATCGACTCTGTAGTGAACTTATGTGGTGTAATGATGGCACTGAAACCAAGTTCCCTTGCCCGCTGTTCTGTTGTGGTACCAATACAGACAATATTCTTCTCAGGTATCGCTTCAGCCATTTCCAGAAATGCCTCAACAGTTGAAGGGCTTGTAAAAGTAATAAAATCAATGTCATCCTTTGACAGGATTTGATTGAGCTCTTCTTTTGCATCATTATTAACAGATGTCTCATAAACCTCCATGGAATCAAAGGCTAGCTGCTTTTTGGAAAATTCCACCGGCAGAACATCCCTTGAACGATTGCCGCGAATCAAGAGGACTGGACCTTCCTCACTGAATTCATTCCCAAATTCCTTGGCCATGTTCTCCGCATTATAGGTAGAAGGAACAAATGAGGTTTGATAACCATATGCATTTAAAGCCTGTTCTGTCTTCTGACCCACAGTGGCAAATTTAAGTTGTCCAAAAGTATGCACGTGATATTTTTCAGTTAGACGAAAAAAACAATCCACCCCGTTGGCACTTGTAAAAAAAATCCATGTATAGGTCTGGATTTTGGCAAGGATTTGCTGATTTTCCTTTGCATCTTTACATGAAATTCTAAGTAATGGAACCGTAACAGGTATGCCACCAAGGGCTGCAAGTTTTTCTGCAAGCACATTTGCCTGCTTCGCTTCCCTTGTTATAAGAACTTTGCATCCATGCAATGATAGATCCATTACTTGTCTAGCTCCTCTTTTACCTGTTCCACAATCTCCTTGGCACCTTGCTTGATCAATGATTCTGCCGCCTCTTTTCCGACTGCTTCCGGATCACTTCCTCGGACAATTTCTTTGAGTATTGTTTTTCCATCAGGTGTTCCGACTAATGCGGTCAGGACAATATCATTCTCTTCAAGGTAAGCGTATCCGCCAATTGGTACTTGGCATCCGCCTTCAAGTAAGTTCAGAAATGTTCTTTCTGCTGTTACAGTTCTTGTTGTTAAGTCGTCGTTGATTTTTTCCAGAATCCCGCGGATTTCTTCGTCATCTTCACGGCTTTCAATAGCTAAAGCGCCCTGCCCAACAGCTGGAACACAGATTTCCGGCTCCAAGTATTCGGTAATTAGTTCTTCACTCAATCCAACCCGTTTAAGCCCGGAGACAGCAAGAATAATCGCATCGTAGTCCTCTTCCTGTAATTTTCGAATCCGTGTTTCAATATTGCCGCGGATCCATTTAATCTTTAGGTCCGGACGTTCAGCGAGTATTTGCGCTGCTCGACGTAAACTGCTTGTTCCAACAATCGCCTCTTTTGGCAAGTCTGCAAGTTTTACATGATCATTTGCAATATAGGCATCACGATGATCTTCTCTCACAGGAATAGAAGAAATCACAAGTCCCTCTGGCATCTCTGATGGCATGTCTTTCATACTATGTACTGCAAAATCAATTTCCTTATCATACATAGCCTGCTCAATCTCTTTTACAAAGAGACCTTTACCGCCTACTTTTGATAACGTAACATCAAGAATCCGATCTCCTTTTGTTACGATTTTTTTTATTTCAAAATCATTTTTAACTCCAGCTTCTTTCAGCTGATTAATTACCCACTTTGTTTGGGTCAGGGCTAAATTACTTTGTCTTGAACCTACTACAATCTTGCGCATATATGATCCTCCTAAAAGTGAAAATTCGATAATGAGCTGAATAAAAAGAAATTGATCAGCAAAATCAGGAAAGCAACTGTGTTGAAAGATGATAGGAACTTTCCTTTGTAACCGAATATGATCCTTAAAATTAAATACACTGTATAAACAATCAAAACAATGATGGAACCAATCGTTTTAGCATCAATCCAAAAAAATGCTGATGTGGAGACATTGGCCCAGACGACACCTAGTATAATCGCTATTAATAATAATGGTACCCCTGCCGACACCGCTCTAAAACTATAGTTATCCAGCACACCTAAATCACCAAGCCGCCACATCCATTTTAAACCTTTTTTCTTTTTTAAGAAACGATATTGAATTAAATACATAATGGATAGCAAAAACGCCAATGTAAAAAAACCATACGAAATGATTGCAAGTGTAATATGGGCAATGAGAATTTCATGTACAAAAGCAATCGCCTGACTTGGAAAACGGTTGGCAGCACTTGCAGCCACATACATCAACAAAATAAAGAATCCGAATATATTTATAAACATTCCTATAAAACGAACAGGAAACAGTTTATTGATGATGAGCGAAAACGTAATGAGGACCCATGAATACATAAGCAGACTATCCACGACGGTCGCAACAGGAAAGCTCTTCTGAACGATTATCTCATAAACGAAAAAAACAGTTTGAATAAACCAAACCATACTAAGCAACCAGAAAGCAATTCTATTTGCTTTCCGGCTGTTATGAATGAAATCTATAAAATAACCGATTAAACTGAAGCCGTATATAATAAGAATAATTTCATAAAGCCACTTCATTTCAATCATCGTATTATCCTTTCTTCATTCTTAGGAAACTGTAATTGGCGGCCTGGATAACGAAGGGCATAATGGCTATCCACATCCAGCCACAGTGTCCATCGCCTAATACACTTTCCATATTTTCGTTCGAGAAAGAAGTGCACATCGACACAAGGAAATAGATGCGGTGAAAATAGGTGGGCTAAACGTGCCGGTTATAGTCACATGCCTCTATTCTGTACTGATGCTCCAACCTTTTTGGTGTTAACTGGTAGATAATTTTTCAATGACCGGAAAGGAAGTTTTTTCATCTTTTGCAAGTGTCTGCATCAATTCACTTTTTTTTGCCTGTCTCTCAAATTCTTCCTTCACTTCCTCCTCAATACCGAAAATATCGATGAAAAGCTGTAATGATTCTTCTGCCTTTTCGCTCCCGGCAAGCTCTTTCGCTTGTGTAACCGGTTCTTTCAACAGCTGGTTAATAATACTTTTTGTATGCTTGCTGATCACTTTCTTTTCACGGGCTGTCATATCAGGCATTTTTCTTTCGATACTTTTCATCGTTTCCGCCTGGATGGATAGTGCTTTTTTACGTAATGCCGAAATGACAGGCACTACTCCCAATGTTTTCATCCATTCCTTAAACATGACAATTTCTTCTTCCATCATTATTTCTATTTGCTTGGCAGCTGCTTTTCTAGCTTCCAGGTTATCATCAACGATGTTTTTTAAATTATCGATATCATAAAGAAACACATCATCCAGATTGCTGATTTGTGGGTCGACATCTCTTGGAACGGCAATATCTACGAGGAAAAGAACTTTTCCTTTGCGGTTTTTCTGAATTGGCTCGAGCATTTCCTTCGTCAGTACAATAGAATCAGATCCAGTGGAGCTGATTAATATATCTGCTTTCTGAATAACATCCAGTAAGTTGTCCATGCTTTGGGCTTTTGCGTTAAATTTATTTGCCAGCTCTTCTGCTTTTTTCAATGTACGATTAATAACCGTAATTTCCGTTGTCCCTGAGCCTTGCAGGTTTTTGGCAGCAAGCTCGCCCATTTTTCCCGCCCCGAGAATTGCTACATGTTTGTTCTGCAGATCACCAAAGATTTTCTTTGCCAATTCCACGGCAGCATAACTGATTGAAACGGCATGCTCGCCAATTTCTGTTTCTTTATGGGCACGCTTTCCAAATGTAATCGCTTGTTTAAATAATTCATTAAAGATCGTTCCAGTCGTCTGCATTTCCTGTGAGGTCAAAAATGCCTGTTTTACCTGACCAAGGATTTGCGTCTCACCAAGTACCATAGAGTCAAGCCCTGTAGAAACACGGAAAAGGTGTTCCATTGCACCATCATCTTCCGTAATACGCAAATAAGAGGAAAATTCCTCCTTATCCATTTGAAACCAATCAGCCAGAAATTGCTTTATATAATAACGGCCGGTGTGTAATTGATCGACCACGGCATAGATTTCTGTCCGGTTGCATGTTGAAACAATCACATTTTCCAGAATGCTTTTCTGTCTCTTCAATTCAACCATCGCCTCATGAAGAGATTGTTCTGCAAACGTGAGCTTCTCCCTTATTTCTACAGGGGCTGTTTTATAATTGAAACCTACTTTTAAAATATGCACTTTTCTACCCCCATTAGAAAACTTGGTTGCCACCAAGTCTTTCGGTGACAGCCTTCATTTCGCTTAGGCAGACAGGCAAGCCTGTACTTTCCTGCCTCTAGATAAATTACGGATATATCCCCATACTTACGTTACCTGTCTACTAGTATAACATGTATTGCGGTAGTCTTTATCATTAAATTGTGAACAGATTCTGAAACAATATGTTAGTATAAAACGTATAATAACAACTCGTCTGTACTTTACCATACTGTAGACGGGTTATCAACAAATCGACTCATACTCCGGAGGGACATTCATTAATGAAAAAACAAAATTCATTACTCGCCTATCTACTCATTGGAATCGGTATCTATTTTCTTTTAAGAGAGCTTAAGATTCCAATTCTTACAGACTTTTATTCCTGGCAGACATTACTCATTATTATCGGCCTTTCACTTCTAATACATAGCTACACATCAAAAGGCTATCAAAATTTATTCGGTGGAACAATCATTCTTGGGATAGGAATTCACTTGCATGGAGTCCAGCATTACAGCTTCTGGATTGATCATTGGGCAGTATTTCTATTGATTATCGGATTGGCATTCATCGTTCGTTACAGCAAAACGAAGAATGGATTGCTTCCGGGGCTGTTTCTCGTTGCTCTTGCTGTCCTGATGATCTTTTCTATTAATCTGCCGGATTATTTGGATTGGATATACGAGATTGTTGATGTATTAGAAAGCTTTTGGCCGATTGCACTCATCCTTGTCGGAATCTATTTTCTCAGAAAGAGATGAATAAATTGCAATTTATACATCTCTTTCCTGTTAAAAAAGCTCACTTGCCATGTGCAGATACTGGCAAGTGAGCTTTTATCAGTTTTTTAAAAACGCAGTAATTACAGACCATGATTCCTCTTTACCTTCTCCGGTTTCGGAAGAGAATGGTATGACAATATCATCTGGCCCTGCCTGAAATGTCTGCTTTGTACGCTTTATATGCTGCGCCCTTTTGTTTTTAGGTATTTTATCAAGTTTAGTCCCAATGATGATGACCTGCAGATCATGATATTTCAAGAATTCATACATTTGCAGGTCATCCTTGGTCGGTTCATGACGAAGGTCCGTAATAAGTAAGACAGCTTTTAACGTTTCCCTTGTCTGGAAATACTCTTCCATCATAACTCCCCATTTTTCCCGTTCCTTTTTGGAAACTTTTGCATATCCATATCCAGGAACATCAACGAAATAGAAGCCATCATTGATTTTGTAAAAATTTAGTGTTTGTGTTTTCCCTGGTTTTGAGGATGTGCGTGCCAAGTTCTTGCGGTTGATCAGCTTGTTAATGAATGACGATTTACCAACATTGGAACGACCAGCAAGGGCAATCTCGGGCAGCATGTCACCCGGGTATTGCTTTTGACTTACGGCACTGATTACAATTTCAGCGTTTGTTACTTTCATTTTTCTCCCCCACTAATGCATGCTCGAGAACCTGATCAAGGTGTTTTACAGTGATAAATGTCAGTTCGTTTCGCACGCTTTCTGGTATATTTTCTATATCTTTTTCGTTCTCTTCCGGCACAATCAGTGTAGTCAAGCCCGCTCGATGTGCGCTTAACGACTTTTCTTTTAATCCGCCAATCGGTAATACTCGTCCCCGAAGTGTAATCTCCCCTGTCATTCCAACTTCCTTCTTAATTGCCCTTCCAGTTAATGAAGAAACGAGTGCGGTAGCAATTGTAATTCCGGCTGATGGCCCATCCTTAGGTGTGGCACCGGCCGGCACATGAATATGGATATCATATTTCTCATGAAAATCCGGTTCAATTTTAAATTCTGTTGTACGGGAACGAATGTAGCTGAATGCAGCCTGGGCTGATTCCTGCATGACATCTCCAAGTTTTCCAGTAAGCGTCAATTTACCTTTACCCGGATAGTGGCTGACTTCAATCGAAAGGATATCGCCTCCAGCAGATGTGTAAGCCAGACCTGTTGCAGTTCCTACTTGATTTTCCTGTTCCATAAGGCCATAACTGTAAATAGGCTTGCCGAGTAATTCTTCCAGGCTTTTCTCAGTTACAATCACTTTATCTTTTTCTTTTGAAATGATTATTTTCGCTGCTTTCCGGCATAATTTGGCCAATTGCCTTTCAAGACCACGTACCCCTGCTTCCCGAGTATAGGTCCGGATCAGTTTCAGGATGGCCCCTTCTCTGATCTGCATATTGCCTTTTTTCAGACCATTTTCTTTCAGCTGCTTTGGAAATAGATGCTTTTTCGCTATATGAAGCTTTTCCACCTCGGTATAACCAGCGATTGAGATAAGTTCCATCCGATCCAATAACGGTCCAGGGATACTGTTTACATTGTTTGCTGTTGCAATAAAAAGCACATTGGACAAATCATAGTTTTCTTCGATAAAATGATCGCTGAATGTACTGTTCTGTTCAGGGTCCAACACTTCGAGCATCGCGGCAGAAGGGTCGCCCCGGAAATCATTTGACATTTTATCAATCTCATCCAGAAGAAAGACCGGATTTATTGTACCTGCTTTTTTCATACCTTGGACAATTCGCCCTGGCATGGCTCCTATATATGTTCTTCGGTGACCTCTTATTTCTGCCTCATCCCTGACACCACCAAGTGAAATACGAACGAAATTACGGTCAATTGACCGGGATATTGATTTGGCAAGTGAAGTCTTACCTACACCTGGTGGACCAACAAGACATAAAATGGGCCCTTTAATCGTATTCGTCAGTTTTTGAACGGCCAAATATTCCAAAATACGCTCTTTTACTTTTTCCAGACCATAATGATCTTCATTCAATATCTTTTCAGCATGTTTGATCTCAATCTGATCCTGTGTCTTTTTCGTCCATGGCAACACGATCAGCCATTCCAAATAATTTCTGATCACAGAGCTCTCAGCAGAAGTTTGAGGTACTTTTTCATACCTTCCTAATTCCTTAAGGGCAACTTCCATAATATGCTCCGGCATATCTGACTGCTCGATCTTGTCCCGCAGTTCTTCAACTTCACTGGACTTTCCATCCCTTTCACCGAGCTCCTTTTGGATGGCCTTTAACTGTTCACGCAAATAATATTCTTTTTGTGTTTTTTCCATGGATGTCTTTACACGCTGTCCGATTTTCTTTTCCAGATCGAGAACCTTTTTCTCATTCGAGATAATTTTGATCAGAAGCTTAATTCGGTCAGTCACATTTGTTAATTCCAGAATCTCTTGCTTATCTTTTACCTTAAGCGCCAGATGGGATGCGATTATATCGGCCAGCCTGCTCGATTCCTCGATATCTTCGACTGTTTCATAAGTTTCCTGTGTTATTTTTCTGGATAATTTTATGTATTGCTTGAATTGTTCCAGCAAGGAGCGTGTTAAAGCTTCTTCTTCGTGCTTATCACCATGGGTTTCCGCCAACAGGTTTATCTCAATCATATATTCGTTATCCGAATCAATATAGCGCTGAATTTCACCTCTAGATAACCCTTCAACCAATACTCGTATGGTTCCGTTTGGCAATTTCAGCATTTGTTTTACGGTCGCCACCGTTCCGATTGTATATATGTCTTTAGGCTCCGGATCATCCAGATCGATTTTTTTCTGGGCGGCGAGAAAGATTTTTTGATCTTCCATCATCGCTTTTTCAAGTGCCGCAATTGATTTATCTCTGCCTACGTCCAAATGAAGAACCATTGATGGAAACACCAACAGTCCACGCAAAGGGAGGAGGGGAATTTGTATTGTCTTGTCACTCATTATCAGTACCTCCATTTTATATGTATTATTGAAACTAATTCTATTATGTATCACTTAAGTCTAATGAAAAAACAGCCATTTGTAAATCCATTTATTACCTTTTGTTTTATTTTATCTCCGTTAGTATGACCGTAATTTGCTTTCATAAACAAAAAAAGAGACCAACCAAAGGCATTTCTTTCAAAAAGAAGAAGTTGCCCCGAGTCAGTCTCATACTTTATCTATGCACTTTCTTTTGGAAGCTTTTCGTTTCCTTTTCTAACCGTTCCATCATTAAAAATCAGTTTCGGACTGCCATCTTCCTCTGTAACTGTATCTTTAGTTATGACACATTTTTCAACATCTTCCCTGGATGGGAGATCGAACATAACATCCAGTATGATGCCCTCTATAATCGAACGCAGACCACGAGCTCCGGTTTTACGTTCAATTGCTTTTTTGGCGATTTCCACCAAGGCTTCCTCTTCGAACTCGAGCTCGACATTATCCATTTCAAATAGCTTTTGGTATTGTTTGACCAGTGCATTTTTAGGCTTCGTCAGAATCTGAATCAATGCATCTTCATCCAACGGGGTCAAACTCCCGATAACTGGAATACGTCCAATGAATTCAGGAATCAGACCATAACGCAGCAGATCTTCAGGTAATACTTTTGAAAGCAGCTGTCCCATATCCAGATCTTCCTGTTTTTCATTTGAACCAAAACCGATTACCTTTTTACCTAGACGTCGTTTGATTACCTGATCAATTCCGTCAAACGCGCCACCGACGATGAAAAGGATATTTGTCGTATCGATTTGGATAAATTCCTGATGTGGATGCTTTCGTCCACCCTGTGGCGGAACACTAGCAACTGTCCCCTCAAGAATTTTCAGCAGCGCCTGCTGAACCCCTTCCCCCGATACATCTCGTGTAATGGAAGGGTTTTCTGATTTCCGGGCAACTTTATCGATCTCATCGATGTAGATAATCCCTTTCTCAGCTTTTTCAACATCATAATCTGCTGACTGGATCAATTTGAGAAGAATATTTTCAACATCTTCACCGACATAACCTGCCTCCGTTAATGATGTCGCATCTGCCATTGCAAAAGGTACGTTAATGATACGAGCCAATGTTTGAGCCAGCAATGTTTTACCACTTCCTGTTGGTCCTATCATCGCTATGTTACTTTTAGATATTTCAACGTCATCCGTACTTTTTGTAGTATTAATACGTTTATAGTGATTATATACCGCCACTGCCATATTCTTTTTGGCTTTTTCCTGCCCGATAACATAATCATCAAGAATATTACAGATTTCCTTTGGCTTCGGAATTTCTTCCATTTCCATTTCTTCTTCCGTACCAAGCTCTTCCTCAACAATCTCTGTGCAGAGTTCAATACATTCATCACATATATAAACGCCAGGACCGGCGACTAACTTACGTACTTGTTCTTGACTCTTTCCACAAAATGAACATTTCAGTTGACCTTTTTCTTCATTGAACTTAAACATTACATCTCACCCCTAAACATGCTGAATTTTATATCAGCTTTCAACTTTTATAGTCATCATATCAGATACAATTTAAAAAACAAAACAATAAACCTTTTATGTGATGAACGTAAGAAATGCTGCATTTAAAAATGGTTGTTGTTTCCATTATGGATAAATATTAAAAAAAGTCAACTTATAACTTTGGAAACGTCTTACATTTACTATATGAGGTAAACCAAATTAATAGCATGATTTACTTCAAAAAAGCAAAACAAGGTGCGACATAAATCGCACCTTGTTTGAGAACATTTTAGTTAATGTTTGATTTATTGGACAGTTTTGCTGTTTTCAGCCAGGAAATCAATAGCCGCTCTCATTTTCAAATCATTTTTAATCGTATCTGTATTGCCACCAAGCATTTGTACTAGCTGATCGACTTCTGCACCGTACATGCCAGCCATTTTCTCAAGCTCCGCCTGAACATCTTCGTCAGAAGCTTCAAGATTTTCAGCTTCAGCGATAGCTTCTAAAGTAAGATTCGTTTTAACACGTTTAGCTGCATCTTCTCTCATCTGCTCTTTCAATGCTGCCTCATCTTGGCCAGAGAACTGTGCATACATTTCCATTGTCATGCCCTGCATTTGCAATTGTTGTTCGAATTCACGCACCATTTGATCCAACTCTGTATCAACCATGGCATCTGGAATATCAACTTGCGTATTGTCAGATGCTTTTTGGATCAGTGCTTCGCGTTTTTCATTTTCTGCATTCTGTTTTCCCTGAGCTTCAAGCTCTTCTTTTTTCTTTTTCTTCAAATCTTCTAGAGATTCTGCTTCTTCGTCAACATCTTTAGCGAATTCATCATCCAGTTCAGGAAGTTCTTTGAATTTCAATTCATGTATTTTAACTTTGAAAACGGCTTTTTTACCAGCAAGCTCTTCTGCATGGTAATCTTCGGGGAAATTAACTTCAATTTCAGATTCATCGCCCGTTTCTTTACCGATTAATTGCTCTTCAAAACCAGGGATGAATTGTCCTGAACCGATTTCCAATGAATGGTTTTCTCCTTTTCCGCCTTCAAAAGCTTCTCCATCAAGAAATCCTTCAAAATCTATTACAGCAGTATCGCCGTTTTCAGCTTTACCTTCTTCTTTGACAACAAGCTCTGCATGACGCTCGCGGATTTGCTCGAGTTCTTTATCTACATCTTCATCTGTAATTTCTACAGATTGCTCTTCAACTTCAAGGCCTTTGTAATCACCTAAAGTTACTTCCGGTTTCACTTCAACAGTAGCAGTGAAAACCAGGTCTTTTCCTTTTTCAATTTGCTCAATGTCCACTTCCGGCTGAGCGATAGGGAAGATATCCGTCTCATTAATTGCTTGCGTATATGCACCAGGAAGCACAATATCCACTGCATCCTGATAAAGTGATTCAACACCAAAACGTTTTTCAAATAGTCCGCGCGGAATTTTACCTTTTCTGAATCCAGGGATTTGAACATCCTTGGAAACTTTTTTGAATGCTTGATCCAATGCTTTATCAAATTCTTCAGATGTTACTTCAAATGTAAGTACTCCTTTGTTGCCTTCTTGCTTTTCCCATTTTGCTGTCATAAAATTCCCTCCAAAATCTATTGTTTCCATTCATTTTTTAACTTTTCATGCGTATTCTGATATATAATCAAATTTGCAACCATCTCATTATAACATAATTAATAGTGGTTTCAAGCATTTACTGCTGCCGGAAACCCTATTCCTCTATGATACTCAAATATAAAGAGTCGCACATTCTGATTTCTTTCATATAGTGCTGAACTTCGTCACTCGTTTCATCGCTTTCCTCAATTTGTATATGTAAATACTGATTTCCTATATTTTTGATTGCCTGCATAATCGATTCCACATCTTCACTTGGCGGCATGAATGGATAGATCACATATATGTAGCGATAAAGTAACTGGTCTAGCAGCTGGAATAATGTCGGATTATTCTGTTCGACCTCACTCAGCAGTAACATAATCTGTTTGTACACTTCGTTTGTTTTTATCGGTGGAATTTCAATTGGTTTCACATGCGTACTTAAACTAAATTTATGTATTTCCACCTCATCTGTTATGCTTGCATCCTTCATCCAGGCAAGTATCGCTGTTTTGATAACGGGATGCACATGTTCACTCTTCAATAAAGACAATATTTGAGTATCCGGCTGTACCTTCATGCTTCTCAACTGATCAACAATCCGCCATTGTTCTATATGGTTATCCTGGTTTACAGCCGTAAATAACTCCTCGACTTTAGTGTCGGACTTTTCCATAACAAAGTCAAGTTTCATTTTTTCGCTCATATCGTACAACTGCTTAAATTGTTCCTGTAATGGCTCCGGAACCTGATTATTTTCAAACTCATACTCAATCTGTTCCATTAAAAGCCTATATTGGCTAGTCTGAAACAGGATGGTCAAATAAATATGTACATAATGATAATAGTTTTCATTCTTGTGTTGAATCAGTTCCTCACAAAGATCTTGTGCTTCTTCATGCCTCCCCAGTTCCATCAGACAAATAAGTTTCCCTATCACAATTTCATGACTGTCCTCACCATAGCTTATCAGTTGATTTAATTTCCCAAGAGCCTCATCATACTTTTTTTCCTGAAGTGCTTTTAAACTGTCTTCCTCAAGTGTTTTCTTTAATCTTGGAAAAAGTATGATATTATCTGAATTCGGTTCCATTTATTCACCTCTTCCCCTTGCACAGTAATTTCAAATACGTTAGTAACTATGGATTCCCGTATTTTTAATAAATAAACATTACATAGCGTTTGTACGTACATTCGCAACCTGCTCTGCAACTAAGAAAAAAGAGAAACCTAATATACTCCCTTAGGTTTCTCTTTGTTAGACGTCCCAGGCAGGATTCGAACCTGCGACCCACAGCTTAGAAGGCTGTTGCTCTATCCAGCTGAGCTACTGGGACATATGATGTTTGGAGCGGGTGAAGGGAATCGAACCCTCATCATCAGCTTGGAAGGCTGAGGTTTTACCACTAAACTACACCCGCACGGTGTATGATAGATTATTTAATTAGATTCACGCAACTTCGGTTACCATAAATGCACTCAAGCCACTACTATGTTATGAAATATTTCAATCCCTGCTACATAAATATAACCTGCAGGTGAGCCACCCTTACTAACGACGTTCATATATGTACTATGTGAAGTATTTTTTAGTGTCCAAAATTAGCGGACAAGAATTATTATATGCAAAATATATTTTTTTGTCAACAGTAAATTTAAATTAATTTTTAAAGGTCTAATCAGGAACCATTTCCATATGATTCCTGATCAGCTGTTCGTCTCTCATATGGTGGCATGAAAGGCAAGGTCTTCCAGCATATCTCCATTAACTGTATAAAAGTTTACTGTTACCGAAGCTGGACTGTCCCATTCCATTATTGCGTAAGTTTTTTCTTGCCGATTCCTAGGTGAACGGATACTTCCCGGGTTGATAAAGAGCTGTTTATCAATCTGTTCCACACCGGCAATATGGGTATGTCCGAAGCATATTACGTTTGCTTTTTCTTCCGCTGCCCGGTAGGACAATCCCAATAGCCCCATTTTTACATGATGAAGATGCCCATGGGTAACATAAAAAGTAAGGTCATTTAACTGGATCGTCTGTTCGTCTGGATATCTGGCATCAAAATCACAATTTCCCGCCACCTTATAAAATCCGTCCATTTCATCCGCATCAAGATCTAATTCCGAATCACCACAATGAATCATGAATTTTATATCATGACGGGCCTTAATCATGGACACTTCTTCAGTCAAACCATGGCTATCACTCATAATCAGAACCTTCGTCATTTAATCCCCTCCGAATATTGCTGTCTATAGAGTATGTATCCATTTTTCCAATTGACTAATCGCATCTTTTCGGTGACTTATTTGATTCTTTTCATCCGGTGTCAACTCAGCCATGGTTACTTCATAACCTTCCGGCGTAAAGATCGGATCATAGCCAAAACCGTTTTCACCTCTTTCGGTAAAATTGATTTTACCCTCACAATAACCTGTTCGGAAAATGGTTCTTTCTCCTGGAATGGCAACTGCCAATACACAAATAAACCTGGCAGTCCTCTCCGGTTCCGGTATCTCCTTCATCTCCTCCAGCACCTTATCTATGTTCGCCTGATCGTCTTTGGGTTCTCCTGCATACCTGGCGGAAAAAAGACCTGGTCTGCCATCCAATGCATCAATCATCAAACCGGAATCATCCGCAAGCACTGGGGTGTCTAGTAACGCTGCGATTTGCTCTGCCTTTAGTGCTGCATTTTCCTCAAATGTGGAGCCGGTTTCTTCCACATCCGGGATATCCTGGTCCAGATCCAATAATGAAATTGCCTCTATATTGTGTTTTGAAAAGAATTCTTTAAATTCTTTGGCTTTTCCTTTGTTTTTCGTAGCGATTATTATTTGCTTCATTGCAATTTTCTCCTTATCAGATAATTACTTCGTTTCGCCGATGCGTTCAGCTAGTCCGCCAATCACCGTTTTTTGCTTTTCCACAATCTCCTGCAAACCTTCATCGGCAAGTTTCAACATATTTTGCAGCTGGTTATGGGAAAAAGTAGCTTCTTCCCCGGTTCCCTGTATTTCAACAAATTCCCCTGCACCAGTCATGACAATATTCATATCGACAAGTGCCTTGAAATCTTCCTCGTAGTCCAAATCAAGAACCTCGGTCCCATCAGGCAATACTCCGACTGAAATTGCAGCTAAATAGTCTTTTACCGGCATTTTTGTAAGGGACTTATTCTCCAATAACTTGCCGAAAGCAAGAACGACCGCAACAAAAGCCCCTGTTATGGATGCTGTTCTCGTACCGCCATCAGCTTGGATCACATCACAATCCACCCATACCGTTCTTTCGCCTATTTTGTCCAAATCAACTACAGATCGTAGTGCACGGCCAATTAGCCTTTGAATCTCCATTGTTCTTCCACTTACTTTTCCTTTAGAGGATTCTCTTATGTTACGTTGCGCAGTTGCACGCGGAAGCATGGCATACTCTGCTGTTATCCAGCCTTTCCCCTGACCGCGCATAAATGGCGGAACCCTGTCTTCTATACTAGCATTGCAGATTACTTTTGTATTACCGGCCTCTATCAGGACAGAACCTTCCGGATGATTAATATAATTTGCAGTAATTTTCATCGGTCTCAGATTGTTGACTTCTCGTTGGTCGTTTCTCATAACTATTTCCTCCTCATCGTACAATCAATAGCTTATCATATTTTATACAAAAGAGACACGCTGATACCCTTTAATTTGGCTCTTTCCGTAAGTTTTACCGCTATTCAGATTTTTGACTTTCACAGTAACTATGGACGTAACTTCTATTGAGTTAGATCGGTGGCACTCTATACTGGAAGCAAATTACTTCATACGCTCTTTGAGTCCGAACCCTAAGGTGCGCTATTCTCCACAGTGGAGATCAGCTGGCAGTTACTACATAGTTATAGATTTTCAAGTCCGTAACAGACATGGGATATATGTGAGGTGCCAATCAAAAAGTTCTGCTGTAAAATAGCTAAAAAAATAGGCTGATGAGCTCAGCCTATTTTTATAGTCTTTCCGTCGGGGTAAATGTTTCCTTCGTTACAGGTTCCGAATACGCTTCCCCATTTTCATTTACTAACTGATTAACATTTTCAACTTTTACATTTACTGCTTCCACATTACGCTGCTCTGTTAATGTCCGTACGATCGTCTCCATTACCTCATCTGATATGACGGATTGGTCGCTATCTTTTAGAATTCCGTCATTAAATACAATCTCGAGCACCCCATCAGTTAATACTGGTTCACTCGCCAATAATGTCTCCGAATTAAATACATGCACAACATTTGTTTGGAAGCCTGGTCCATCTATCAATCCTTGTATAATAGAACTGAATTCATTGTTATCATCAACCTCAATATATTGTGTAACCGGAACATAATACCGGTTTTCATCATGCTCTGCTGGGTAATACATCGTTACAGGTTTACTTTCAAGCAAATCCAATGTATCCGTATCAACGATATTTATTCCATTCACACGGGAGTAGCCATCACCTATCGGAGTCCCGTTTACAGGCATTTCATCGAGTGCTTGCCCGTTGATTCTTAACTTGATCTTGCTCACATTCTCAAACTGTGTCAATGTGTGTGTCATGGATTCCAGAATCTTGAGTTCCTCCGTACCCTCATAATTTTTAAAATCCTCGGAAACATCCACAATCATGGTGCCATCTTCCTGAAGATTCAAACCTAATACTTCGGTTCCTTCCGGTAAAACGGCCTGAAATCCATTTGGTAACATAGGTGTGACCGGCCCGCCCTTCACAAGATACTCCAACACCTGTGCTGCAACCTCATTAGCATTCGGAGCTGGCAGTTCAAGAGTCTGTGAAGCAACCATTCCGTTTGAATCAATTAAAAACAGCTGCCTTGGAACCGTCTCTTCCGCTACTACCTCAGTATCTTCATTTACCTCTTCCGCTATATTTTCCAAATTATCCACAGCTTCAGCATCCTGAGGCGGATCTATTTCTTCTAAAGATTGCTCCCCCTGAAAACAGCCTGAAAGTATTACAGAAATACTCATTGTCCCAATCAAAAGCATTCCTCGCTTACGCATGTCATTCCCCCCTACGATGGTTTGTACTACTATATATACGAGCCTCAGAAAAAAATAGACCAAACAAAAACAAAAAACAAAAACAAAAAAATCAGGTGCCCGTTTTAGGACACCTGTTGTTTGCTGATAGCTGCTTTCTTTATTGTCAGCATTTGAAACTTTGATTCTTTAAAAATGCTCTTCGATATTTCAATAAAAATCTCTAAATCTCCAGTTGTGTAAAATTGATGGACAGGACTTAATTCTTCCTTGTTCAATAACTGTTGAACATCGAGAATGGTACTTATTTCCCTTGCTGTTTCCTCACTCGAAGATATGATGGTTACGTGGTCACCCATAACCTCCTGGATCGTATCCTTCAGTAGCGGATAATGCGTACAGCCTAGTATCAATGTATCCATTTCCCTATCGGTCTTCAATGGACTCAATGACTTGCTAACAACTTCTTTTGCCTGCGCTCCTGACAGTATACCTTTTTCGACAATCGGAACGAATAGTGGACACGCAAGTGCACTAACGTGGATATCCGTTTTAATTTTTTTTAATGCATTCGTATAGGCACCACTTCTCACCGTGCCTTCCGTACCAATAATTCCAACTTGATTATTTTTTGTGAATTTTATCGCCGCTCTCGCACCTGGATGAATAACCCCAATGACAGGAATATCCAGCTTTTCCTTTAGTTCCTCAAGTGTGAAAGCAGTTGCCGTATTACAGGCAATGACAAGCATTTTAATATCCTTGGTCAATAAGAATTCTACCATTTCCCAGGTAAATCTTTGTACTTCTTCTTTCGTTCTGGGGCCATATGGGCATCTGGCAGTGTCACCCAGGTATATAAGTTTTTCCTTTGGTAATTGCCTCATCAATTCATGGACTACGGTCAAGCCTCCCACCCCCGAATCGATAACACCGATCGCTCTATCCAAAATACTGTCTCCTCTTTGTTGTTATTTTTCATTTACAGACTTCATTTCCTCATAAAGAAAATCAAGCAGGTAGTTTAATGAATCTTTTTCCTCATCACTAAACTTTTCAAGAACTTCACCAAGATATTCCTGGCGTTTTTTGATTACTTCACGAATTATCTTCTTTCCTTTATTTAATAAATGTATTCTTACTACTCTTCTGTCGTTTGTGTCTCGGACTCTCTCAACAAGTTCATTTTTTTCCATCCGATCAACAAGGTCAGTTGTCGTACTGAAGGCCAAACTGATTTTATTGGATAACTCGCCAATTGTCAGGTCCCCTTCTTCCAACAGCCATTGCAATGCAACAAATTGCGGTGATGTTATAGGATAATTATTTAATATTTTCCGGCCGTTTTGCTTAATAATACCGGAAATATAACGAAGTCTTTTCTCCATTTTCTTAACGGATTCCATTGTTGCATCTTTTCCCAAAAGTGTTACCCCCTACAATTATCATTAACGAACAGTTTAACATACCCTGGTAAAAACATTGTACTATATAGAGTTATCATGTACTTCACAGTATATTCAAAATTACTGATTTTGCCCATCCAGAGGAAAACGGATAGCTTATGTATTTCAATATCAACTTAATAGTAAACCATATCCTCTAAATTGAAAACTATTCGACTGAAAAAACGCTCTATATTTGACTGAAATGTGCGCACTATTTGCTTAACATTTCATAAGCTATATTGACTAAATAATTTCCCTTCATACTGCAGCTCTATAGAGCAAGGAGGGGGTAACATTTGAAGGACAAAGAGTACAAACCGAAGCAATTATTAACCAAACGCGAAAAAGAAGTGTTTGAACTATTAGTGCAGGATAAGACAACAAAAGAAATAGCACAAGAATTGTTTATTTCCGAAAAAACTGTCCGGAACCATATTTCAAATGCTATGCAAAAATTGGGAGTCAAGGGGCGATCACAAGCCGTAGTCGAGCTTCTTCGCATGGGGGAATTAAAACTCTAACAAAACCGACTTCCCTTAACAGGGGGTCGGTTTTGATTGTCTTGGCAAAGTAATATGCTCTAACCAGCCTGTATAAATTGAACGAGAGCTGTCTCCGAAAGGAAATTTAGTTTTTCACGAGCAGCTTTTTCTTTGACTCTGACAATGGCTGAGGTCGTCCTGTCTGTGGGTTGAAGTATACCATCCTGCCGCGACCTGTAAGTGCGATCTCACCATTATCTTTGATCGCCATATAATGAAGTTCAAAGGACGAGTTTCCAACAGAATGTGTCTTCACATACATTTTTAACTTTTCACTAAAGTATATTTGCTGTAAATAATCACATTGCAAATCCGCAACAATAACAGCCCCATCCTTGCTTGCCATGTCTGTCAGCAGTCCTGTATGCTTGATATAATCAATGCGGGCTTCTTCAAAATAAATAAAGGGAGAAACATTATTAACATGGCCGTACATATCCGTTTCTGAAAATCGCACTTTTACAGGAATATGAAACGTGAACTCTGAACGCCATTGCTCCATATTCTCTATGTAATTTATTGTTCGCACTTACCTTTCCTCCTTTTTCATAAGGCTCTTATCGTTATATATTCAGTATTAGAATCTTCGCAGTAGATATAAAATGCGACGTAACTTCTATTTGTGTTAGAACTTTGGCACGAATAATGGAAGCGAGATACTTCGGCGACCGCTCGGGGAAATACACTGCGCGCATCCTAAGGCGGCTGGTGAGCCCCTTCAAGAATCACGCATTTCAGTGGCTCACCTATGCCTCTCGTCCCGTAGGACAAGGAAAGCTTCGGCAGCGCTACATCGCACGCAGAAAATGCGGACGCATTTTCACGGAGTCTCCGTGTATTTCCCCGAGCTGGTTAAGTTTGCTGCTAATAAACTGCATCCTTAATAACAAAATCTAATTATACAGCTTTACCAGTACGGGTGAGCGGCGGGCAGTCGACTCCTCGAAAATAAAAACCAATTTTCTTCGTGCGATGTGAAAGCTGACGAAGCCTTCCTTGTCCTGCGGGAAAAGCACGTGTCCGAAGACCAGAAGAGTGGTTTTCTCTTCGGGGCTGAGGCCGTGCCCGCGGAAAGCGACTGCCCAGAGCGATCCCGGACGGCGGGAGAAGCATATATCTCTGGGAATAAGCCTAAGTTCCGTCGCAATCTACACATTTTATACACAAGCAGAATTATTTCGTTGGGGCGAGTAAGCACAGTATCAACCTTATAGAAACAGCCTATTACAAGAATGACCCTAACCTGGAAAAGGTAAGGGTCATTCTTGCTATTATTCTCATTATTATAATGCGCTGTCACTTCCGAAGAAGTTTTTGAATGCCTGGATATTTGTAGCACGGTTCATTGCCGCTATGGAAGTTGTCAAAGGAATCCCTTTAGGACAAACTTGCACACAGTTCTGTGAGTTTCCACATCCATCAATTCCGCCATCTTCCATTAAACCATTCAAACGATCACTAGCATTCATCTCGCCAGTTGGATGCGCATTGAACAGGCGTGCCTGTGAAATTGCTGCCGGTCCGATAAAGTTTGATTTATCGTTTACATTTGGACATGCTTCCAAACATACACCGCAAGTCATACATTTAGATAGCTCATAAGCCCACTGGCGTTTGTTCTCAGGCATACGAGGTCCTGGTCCGAGGTCATGCGTACCATCAATCGGAATCCATGCTTTCACTTGTTTCAATGCGTCAAACATGCGCTCACGGTCAACGATTAAATCACGTACTACCGGAAATGTTGACATTGGTTCGAGACGAATCGGCTGCTCCAGCTGATCAACCAATGCTGCACAGGATTGTCTGGCAGTCCCGTTGATGACCATGGAACAGGCTCCACAAACTTCTTCGAGACAGTTCATATCCCACATTACCGGAGTTGTCTTTTCTCCTTTTGCATTGACAGGATTTTGTCTGATTTCCATAAGGCCGGATATAACGTTCATATTTTGCCGGTAAGGAATTTCAAACGTTTCCTCGTAAGGAGCAGATTCCGGGCCGTCTTGTCTAGTTATAATAAAGGTAACTTTACTTTGTTCAGCCATATATATTTACTCCTCCTTAGTGTTTTGATGTGTAGTCACGTTTACGCGGTGGTATCAACGATACATCAACTTCCTCATAACTGAATACAGGAGATTTTGCCGCAGCATCAAACTCGGCAATCGTTGTTTTCAACCAATCTTCATCATTACGTTCCGGAAATTCCGGTTTGTAATGTGCACCACGGCTTTCATTACGATTATAGGCTCCAATGGTAATCACCCTGGCCAAATGGAGCATATTTTTCAGTTGCCGTGTAAACATTACCCCTTGGTTGCTCCAGCGGGAAGTATCATTAATATTGATATTGTCCCAACGCTCAAGTAACTCTTTGATTTTCTCATCAGTCTTTAGCAGTTTGTCATTTTCACGCACAACTGTAACATTATCAGTCATCCATTCTCCGAGCTCTCTATGAATCTGGTATGCGTTTTCCGTACCTTCCATATTCATTAGCTGTTCGAAGCTGTTCTTCTCTTCTTTTTCCAATGATTCAAATAACTCTTCATTGAGATCATCTGCGTGCAGGTCGAGACCGTCAATATATTCGATAGCTTTCGGTCCAGCGACCATCCCTCCATAGATTGCGGAAAGCAGTGAATTAGCTCCAAGTCTGTTACCGCCATGCTGTGAATAATCACATTCTCCAGCTGCGAAAATACCAGGAATACTTGTCATCTGACTTTCATCAACCCATAGACCGCCCATGGAATAATGGACTGCAGGGAAAATTTTCATCGGAACCTTGCGTGGATCCTCACCAACAAATTTTTCATAGATTTCGATGATTCCACCAAGTTTGATATCAAGTTCCTTAGGATCCTTATGGGAAAGGTCTAGATAAACCATGTTTTCTCCATTGATGCCAAGTTTTTGGTTGACACATACATCAAAGATTTCACGTGTTGCAATGTCACGCGGCACAAGGTTTCCGTATGCAGGATATTTTTCCTCCAGGAAATACCACGGTTCACCATCTTTGTAAGTCCAAATACGTCCGCCTTCTCCACGAGCAGATTCACTCATGAGACGTAATTTATCATCGCCGGGAATAGCAGTTGGATGAATTTGGATAAATTCTCCGTTAGCATACTTAGCTCCTTGCTGATAAAGGACACTTGCTGCAGATCCCGTATTGATCATGGAATTTGTTGATTTACCGAAAATAATTCCCGGTCCACCAGTAGCAAAGATGGTTGCATCAGAGCGAAACGCTTTAATTTCATGTGTTTTAACGTCTTGTGCAACGATTCCCCTGCCGACACCATTCTCATCAATTACCGCCTGCAGGAATTCCCAGCCTTCATATTTCGTAACCAGGCCTTCAACCTCAAAACGACGTACTTGTTCATCAAGTGCATATAACAACTGCTGACCTGTCGTTGCTCCTGCATATGCTGTACGGTGCATTTGTGTACCTCCAAAACGACGGAAGTCCAACAATCCTTCCGGCGTACGGTTGAACATAACACCCATACGGTCAAACATATGTATAATACCTGGAGCTGCATCACACATAGCTTTTACTTGTGGCTGATTTGCCAAGAAGTCCCCACCATACACTGTATCATCAAAGTGAAGCCAAGGAGAATCTCCTTCCCCTTTTGTATTTACTGCTCCATTAATACCACCTTGAGCACATACAGAGTGAGAGCGTTTGACAGGAACGATAGAAAACAGATCTACTTTTACGCCTGCTTCGGCTGCTTTTATGGTTGCCATTAACCCGGCTAATCCGCCACCGACAACAGCGACTTTACGATTATTCATTTTGCTTTACTCACTCCTTCTCTTTCTATTAAACACCATACGCAAATCTGATCAGCGTTCTGATTCCCAAATAGCTGACCGCAAAGAAAACAACGATACATGCATACGTAGAAATTCGTTGTGATTTCGGAGATTGTGTAATTCCCCATGTAACCAGGAAGCTCCATAGTCCGTTAGCAAAGTGGAATACTGTAGATATTACACCGATAACGTAGAACCAGAACATAAAAGGATTTGTTAAAATGCCTTCCATTAGAGTATAGTTAGCCTCTGCATTGCCAAGACCGATTTGAACACGTGTCTCGAATACATGCCATACGATAAATATAAGTGTGATGATCCCGGTAATACGCTGAATTTTGAACATCCAGTTGCGGAAGAATCCGTACCTGCTTACATTGTTTCTTGCAGTGAAAACAATATATACCCCTAAAATTGCATGAAACAAAATTGGCAGATAGATTACGAATATTTCCAGCAACAGTACAAATGGAAGCCCTCCCATAAATCCTGCCGCCTGGTTGAAACTTTCTTCTCCATACACAGCAAAATGATTCACTATTAAATGCTGCACCAGGAATATACCAATTGGAACAACACCTAAGAATGAATGCAGTCTTCTGTAGAAAAACTCACGTTGCTCTGCCATGTTTACCCCCCTTAGTCTGATTCGTATTGTCTGAGATATGTAGCCTATTAAAAAAGTAAAGCGCTTTAATACCAAATAGCGTAACTTTTTATAATAGCCCAAATTTGTAACATATTTATTGTACTTCTTACTGGTAAAAGCGTCAAGAAAACATGACACTAATTTTATAGATTAATAGAGATAAAAGGATGATCCGATAATATTAAATCAGGAGAACACTTGATTATTGCCTTATTTATATAGATAATGATAATAGCATTGGAGCCGTTTTTCCAGCACGAATGGAAATGGGTGCAGTTTTTTGTTGGAAAGGATGAAAAGGATGTCAAAGAAGCATCAAACATTGGATTTATCAGATCTGGAAGAATTAAATACCACAGGGGCGGGTTACGACATCCTGCGTTATGTGACCTTACCGGAAATGATGGGAGAGGAGAAAGACACCCTACTCTATTTTATGGGGAAAAACCTGGCAAGAAAATTCGATTTCAATACTGTGGAAGATATATATTATCTGTTTGATAAGTTAGGTTGGGGCCGGCTTGAGTTGGTGAAACGAAAGAGAAAGGAACTGATTTTTCATTTGTTGTCTGACTCTGTCGTGTTGCGATTAAAGGCTCCTTTTGAAACGGAATTCCGGATGGAAGCTGGTTTTTTATCGGAGGCTCTCCAGTCAGTGGAAGGAATTGAATGTGAATGCTTGGAAGAAATAAATCAGCGCATTAATCAAATAGAATTCTCGGTAGTATTTACCGACTGATCAAGCGGCATGCAGATATGTAATTTACTGAACAAAAGCGTTGGTACTGGACGTTACTGTTTATGAATAAGAATTAATTGCTGTTAAATATGCTTTCTTATTTTTAGAAAAAGGCAGAAGTTCCATAAGGGGGAGCTTCTGCCTTTCTCTATTTTTCATTATTTAGATGACTGATAATGTCTTCTGCTGTGTTCTTCGGTATTCCCAGCTTCGTGATATCTGGTACGGATGCTTTTGCAATCTCTGTGACGGATTTAAAATGTGTGAGTAACAGCTTCCTTCTTTTTTCCCCTATACCAGGAATCTTATCCAATTCGGACTGGAATAGGCTTTTTCCCCGCAGTTGACGGTGAAAAGTGATTGCAAACCGATGGACCTCATCCTGAATACGCTGAACGAGATAAAATTCCTGAGATTGTCTATCCAGTGGTATAATTACTGGGGGGACCCCATATAACAACTCACTTGTTTTATGTTTATCATCCTTTGCCAGACCTGCAAGCGGGATATCAAGGCCCAATTCGTTTTCCAAGACATCCGCCGCGGCTGACATTTGGCCTTTTCCCCCATCGACCATTATCAGATCAGGTAATGGAAGATCTTCCTTCAACACTCTGGAGTATCTTCGGCGAATAACTTCACGCATCGTTTCATAGTCATCAGGACCTTTTACATCCCTGATTTTATATTTTCGATATTCTTTCTTATTTGGTTTCCCATCAATGAAAACGATCATCGCGGAAACAGGATCTGTCCCCTGAATATTCGAATTGTCAAAAGCCTCAATCCGATGTGGAACTTCGATATTTAAGCGTTCGCCAAGTTCCTCCACCGCCTTGATGGTTCTTTCTTCATTACGTTCAATCAATTGGAATTTTTCATTCAATGCTATTTTTGCATTTTTGGTCGCCAGTTCAACCAACTGTTTTTTTCGTCCCCGAAGTGGGGTATGAACGTTGATTTCGAGCAGATGCTGCAATAATTGGCCATCCGTGCCAATCGGAACAAGAATCTGCTTCGGCTTCAAATGATTTTCATGTAAATAGAAGCGACCGATAAAGCTTACAAACGTTTCTTCGTGGTCATCAAAGAATGGAAATACAGTGACGTCTCTTTCTATCAGTTTCCCTTGACGGATGAAGAAAACTTGAACACACATCCAACCTTTGTCATAACTGTAACCAAAGATATCCCTGTCCACCAAATCATTCATCGTCATTTTCTGACGTTCCATGATTGCATCTATATGCTGGATCTGATCGCGGAGCTCTTTCGCCCGTTCGAAATTAAGCAGTTCGCTGGCTTCCTGCATTTTGACTGTCAGGTTTTTTCGTATTTCTTTATAGCCACCTTGAAGAAAAGATGTGATCTCCTGTACGATTTCCTGATACTCCTGAACAGCAGGAGGTTGCTTGCTGCATGCCAGGCATTGGCCCATATGGTAGTACAGACATGGTCTTCCAGGCGGATTATTGCATTTTTTTAGTGGATACATACGATCGAGCAGCTTCTTTGTTTCCCTGGCAGCAATTACATTCGGGTAAGGACCGAAATACTTTCCTTTATCCTTTTTAACCTTCCGTGTGATCAGCAGCCGAGGATGTCTTTCCGAAGTAATTTTTAGGTATGGGTAACTTTTGTCATCCTTAAGCATGACATTATATTTCGGATCATATTTTTTGATCAGATTCATTTCGAGAATAAGTGCTTCCATTTCAGAAGAGGTTACAAAATATTCGAAGTCATTTATTTCCTGAACCAGTCGCTGTGTCTTTCGATCGTTGGCTCCACGGAAATAGGAACGTACTCGATTTCGCAACATTTTGGATTTCCCGACATATATAATCGTGCCATGCCTGTCCTTCATCAAGTAACAGCCGGGCTGTCCTGGCACTATTGCCAGCTTCTCTTCTATTTTATCATTCATAGTCATTTCAAATCCTTTTATTTCTTTAGAAAATCCCTTGTTACATCAGTAACAAGGGATTTACATATTTGTTCATATTATACACTTTTTGAAAGAATGTACAAAAATTTTGGCTGTTTTATGCGTGTTTGTTGATTAGATCTGTTAATGCTTCTTTTGGCTGGAAACCAATAACTTGATCAACAACGTTACCATCTTTGAACAATAGTAAAGTCGGGATACTCATAACACCATATTTGCCTGCAGTTTCCTGGTTTTCGTCCACATCCAATTTCACGATTTGAACTTTTTCTTCCATTTCTCCGTCGATTTCTTCCAATACTGGAGCAATCATTTTACAAGGTCCACACCAAGGTGCCCAAAAGTCCGCTAATACAAGCCCTTTAGATGTTTCTTCCGTAAAGTTCTGGTCAGTAACATTTTTAATAGCCACTATTTTTTACCTCCTAAAAAATCCATATTAAGTGAAGCTTAGTAAGAGTATATCACCGTCCGTATATACTTCCTAATAGTTTGCTCATGACAAATGCTCAGGACATCTGATTAGTCAGTAAAGATGTGTCTGCTAACGTGCATATATGAAATGCTGACATCCTTGCACTTTTTTATATCGGCAAAACTTCAGTGGGTGTCTTTTCCTTATGATTGCTGGTATCAAAATGCTCTGGCCTATAGGACTCTGGACAGAATCGGCATTTACCTCCCTGTCTGAACATCCTTTTTAAGTACAATACTTGTGGAAGGAAAGTATTTGTTCTCTTGTATCAGGTCATCATGTCATGCTGTTATTTTATTTTCTTGATTTCCTCTATAAGTAGTGGTATTACTTCAAACAGGTCGCCGACAATTCCATAATCGGCCACATTGAAAATGTTCGATTCGGGATCTTTATTGATGGCAACAATCACTTTGGAATTGGACATTCCCGCAAGATGCTGGATGGCACCTGAAATACCTACTGCAATATACAGGTCTGGCGTAACTACCTTCCCTGTCTGACCAATTTGCAGGGCATAGTCACAGTATTCTGCGTCACATGCACCACGGGATGCTCCTACGGCACCACCCAAAACATCGGCAAGCTCATATAACGGTTTAAAACCTTCAGCACTTTTTACACCTCTGCCACCAGCAACAATGACATTTGCTTCGGATAAGTCTACACCTTTAGATGCTTTACGGATAACTTCTTTTACAATTGTTCGAATGTCTGCAACATCTACATCTTTTGTCTTAATCTCACCACTGCGGGATTCATCTTTTTCTAAAGGCGAAATATTATTCGGCCTTATTGTCACGAACGTAATTCCATTTGTAATAATTTTCTTCTCAAATGCTTTCCCTGAATATATTGGCCGAACAAACACTGTCTGATCGCCGTCTGTTTCAATATCCACAGCATCCGAAATTAAACCGGACTGCAATTTGCTGGCTAGTTTTGGCGTCAAATCCTTTCCAATGGACGTATGCCCCATCACGATTCCTGTTGGTGACTCATCATTTATGACTGCCATTACAGCCTGTCCGTAACCTTCAGATGTATACGTTTTCAGATTTTCGTGAGATACCGTTGTAACCCGATCAGCCCCGTATTGAATCATTTCTTCTGCCAAACCACTCAGGCTGCCTTCTCCTACCACTACACCAATAATCTCTCCATTGGGACCGATTTTTTTGGCAGCAGCGACAGCTTCAAAAGAAACATTCCGTAACTCCCCTTCTCTTACTTCACCAATAACTAATATTTTATCACTCATAACGTTACTCCTTTCATCAGCAAGTCTTAAAGTACTTTTTTATCGTTTTTAAGCAAAGATACCAATTCTTTTACCTGGTCTGCGATTTCTCCTTCCAGAACTCTGCCTGCTTCTTTCTCAGGTGGAAGAAAAATATCGATTGTTTTTGTTTTTGGCTCTACATCATCTTCATCGAGATCCAAATCATCCAGTTCCAGTTCATCCAATGGTTTCTTTTTAGCTTTCATTATTCCTGGAAGGGATGGATAGCGAGGCTCATTCAATCCTTGTTGACAAGTAACCAATAGGGGAAGACTGGTTTCAATGATTTCAACATCGCCTTCTACATCTTTTTCCAGTATTACTGTTTCACCATCAATTTTCAGGCTTGTAATTGTAGAAACATATGGGAAACCTAATAGTTCAGCTAACCTTGGACCTACTTGACCACTTGCCTCGTCGATTGCTACGTTTCCGGCAAGAATTAAGTCCACATTTTTATCTTCAAAAAAAGCTTCGAGAGTTTTCGCTGTTGTATACTGATCCCCCTCTTCAACATCCTCTTCGGCATTGATCAATACAGCTTTATCCGCACCCATTGCCAAAGCGGTTCGTAATTGCTTCTCGGAGTCCTCATCTCCAACCGTCACTACTGTAACTTCTCCACCGTGTGCATCGCGCTGATTAATCGCCTCTTCCACTGCATATTCATCATAGGGGTTAATAATAAATTCTGCGCCATCATCTTCAATTCTTCCACCTGAAACAGATATTTTTTCCTCCGTATCAAATGTCTTTTTCAACAGTACATAAATATTCATCTAGCATCCTCCTAAACTATTATAATCTATTTATCCTGAAAATTCGGCTTACGTTTTTCCAGAAAAGCCGCTATACCTTCTTTTGCATCCTCAGAACCGAATACGTCGCGAAAACCTTTCGCTTCTTCACGAACGCCGACTGAAAATTGTTCTGTCTTTGCATATGGAATAAGGTTCATTATATGATTGATTGCCGGCTTGCTTTTAGCGGTTATTTTTTCTGCCAGTTTTGCAGCTTCAGCAATTAAAGCATCTTCAGCTACTGCTTTGTTTGCAAGTCCATAAGCTGCAGCTTGGGATCCACTTATGGGTTCACCTGTAAGGATCATTTCGTAGGCTTTTGCGGTTCCAACATAACCTGGAAGCCGCTGGGTTCCCGCAAAGCCAGGTATTATGCCGAGGCTCATTTCCGGCAGGCCGAGTTTCGCGTTTTCAGTCACGATACGTATGTGACATGCCATCGCAAGTTCGAGTCCTCCACCTAAAGCTGCACCATGTATTGCTGCAATGACAGGGATTGAGGATTTTTCAATTCGGTCTAATATCCTTTGTCCATTCAACGAGAGTGTTTCATAATCGGAATCCTTCTGAAGGCTGGTAAATTCTTTTATATCAGCACCTGCCGAAAAAAATCTGCCTTCTCCCTTCAATACGATTGCTTTAATGCTGTTTTCCTCTTCAATCGCATCCAATTTCTCGTAAAGGTCCTTCAAAAGCGTACTCGATAAAGCATTGGCCGGCGGGCTTTGAATTGTTAAGTAAGCTATGTTCCCATCTGTCTCATAGACAACTTTTCCCATTTATCATAAATCCCCCTTTATCAATAATTGATAAGTAATTATTCATTAACCTTTTGACGATAGTGCTCCAATAAGTAAAGCATGCACCTCTGGTACCTGACTCATCAGATCATATTTCTGTTCTTTCATTACCCAATTGGTCACGATTTCATCGATAGTTCCAAATATCATCTGTCTTACCAGTGGAATATTTAAATTACTGCGAAAAAGCTTCTGTTCCATCCCTTCCTTAATTATGCTGTCAATAACCGTTAGATAGGGTTTTAAAACTTTATTGATCTGAAGACGAAGAGTATAATTTGATTGTCTTAATTCCAGCTGAGTAACAATGGCCAAATAATAATCATCCGACAACTGTCTGAAATGCATTTCAATCAATGAGTACAGCTTTTCTTCCGCATTTTGCTTCTGACTTATCGCTTCTGCTATTTTATCAATAAATTGTCCCATTTTTTCTTCAAACACGGATACAAGAACATCTTCTTTATTCTTGAAATATAGATAGATTGTACCATCTGCCACCCGTGCAGCTTTCGCGATTTTTGAAACCTGTGATGCATGAAACCCGTTTTCAGCGATAACTTTAACCGCCGCTTCAATAATTTGATTATATTTCGGTTTATTATTTTTCATGATTTTCTCCTTAGCTGCTTCCAATCTTTCCATAAATGAGTGAATAATCATTCATAATTTTATTCTACATTCACCAGATAATTCTGTCAATGGAAAGCTTGTCCCCAAATTGAAGGAAAAAGAGCACGAGGCTCAGACAATCGTCGTGTTTTCTTTCTGTTTTTCTGTTTCTTCATCAATCAGCTTTCTTCTGAGTATTTTACCCACAGCTGTCTTTGGAAGTTCATCACGGAATTCATACAATCTTGGGATTTTAAATGCGGCAAGGTGTTTCCTGCAGTATTCATCTAATTCTTCCTCCGTAATTGCAGCTCCTTCTTTCAAAACGATATATGCTTTTACAGTTTCACCCCTGTATGGATCTGGAATCCCTGCTACAACAGCTTCCTGTATCGCTTCATGTTCATAAAGAACTTCCTCAACTTCTCTCGGATAAATATTATACCCTCCAGCAATGATCATGTCTTTCTTCCGGTCGACTACATAGAAGTAACCATTTTCGTCCATATAACCCAAGTCCCCTGTAAACAGCCAGCCATCTCTAAGCACATTATCCGTTTCTTCCTGGTTATTCCAATATCCCTGCATAATTTGAGGACCTTTCACAGCAATTTCTCCTACTTCCCCAACTTCCTCTTCTTCACCAGCAGAATCCATCCTGAAGATTTTGGAGTCTGTATCCGGCCATGGTACACCAACACTTCCATTCACTCGGTTTGACCATATAAAGTTTGCATGGGTGACAGGAGAAGATTCCGTTAAACCATATCCCTCAACAAGCTTCCCGCCTGTAACCTTCTCAAATTGCTCCTGTACTTCCAGAGGTAATGGGGCAGAACCACTGAGACAAGCTTCAATGGAGGACAGATCATACTTCTTCAGATCAGGATGGTTCAAAAGACCAACGTATATGGTTGGGGCACCTGGAAACAGGGTAGGTTTTTGTTTGTGAATCGTCTTAAGTACATCACCAGCACTGAATTTGGGCATAAGAATCATTTTGGAACCTTGTTTAATTGAAAAGTTCATAACAGTCGTCATTCCGTAAACGTGGAAGAATGGCAGGACACCTAGAACTACTTCCTGACTATCTTTTGATCTGTACAACCACGCTTCACACATTTGAACATTGGAAGTAAGATTAAAATGTGTCAGCATGACCCCTTTCGGATATCCAGTCGTACCACCCGTGTATTGAAGCAGTGCGAGATCCTCTTTCGGATTAATTTCTGTCTCCAGGTATTCTCCGGAAGACTTCTCCATTAGCAGCTTCCATACATGGGTATCCGCACTTTGCTCGGCTTTAACCACCATGTTGTATTCTCTTTTCTGGATAAACGGGTAGATCAGGTTTTTAGGGAATGGCAGATAATCTTTTATACCGGTTACAATCGTATGCTTCAGGCTGGTTTTTATTTTTACATTTGTTACTCGCGGGAGCAGGATATCCAAACAGATGATGACAGATGTATCGGAATCATTCAGTTGATATTCCAATTCCCTTTCTTTATATAAAGGATTGGTCTGCACGACAATACCACCGGCCATAAGAATACCATAATAGCTGATTACTGCCTGAGGACAGTTTGGAAGCATGATGGCTACTTTATCCCCTTTTCTTACACCGAGAGACTGCAAATAGCTGGCCATCTTTTTTGATTCGGCATACAGGTCTGAGTAAGTCATCTCTTTCCCCAAAAAGTAAAGCGCTTTCTTTTCTTTGTATGTTTTAGCGCTTTCGACCAGATAAGCATGTAACGGTTTCTCATCGTATTCCAAAGACGGCGGGATTTCATCCGGATAGTGATCATGCCATTTACGGGTAAATTCCATATTCTGCATTCCTCCTTATAGTTATACTATAATCATTATACCGATAAATCACTATTTTTTGAAATTTTATTTAATTTTTTATAAATTATTTTGTCATATCTCAACTGAGAGTGAATTTGACAAACAAGCCCTGTTAAAATTAGGAGGATTCGAAACACCCTCCTAATGTTGACTTTGGATTAACTGTTAGGCTTACTTCGCAGTTGATATAAATGCGAAGAAACTGTAGTTCTATTCCCGAAAAACGCGCTTTTGCTGCCGTCCGGGATCACTCCGGGCGGATGCTTTCCGCGGGCACGGCCTCAGCCTCCTCGAGAAAACCACTCTGCGGGGTCTTCGGACACGTGCTATTCCCGCAGGAGTCACCGCCCGGAGCGATCCCGGACTGGTGTAGTTGTAAGATATTATTTTAGCTGTTATAAATGAAAAAATAATAAGCAATCCTCTAACCAGCTCGGGGAAATACACGGAGACTCCTACGGGAAG
>NZ_KV392043.1:127725-193786 GCF_001618145.1 Oceanobacillus damuensis | reverse complement strand
AAAATATATACTGTTAGTAATCTATTAATCTATACAATAAGATGACTTATCATAAGTGCATGCCGTATATAGTATCGCCCTATCTGACTCCTTGTAATAACAATCCTCCGAAGCATCCGGAATGAGGACTGCATCAAATTCAATCCCTTTGGCAAGATAAACCGGCAGCACAAGCAATCCTTTCTCAAAGGAGTACGTTTCCTCGTTTATAAGCAGTACATTCAATTTATCCTGTAATTGATGGTAGACCATTTCGCTCTCCTGCATTGTCTTGCAAATTACTGCAATGGTTTCATGACCTTGACGCTTAAGTGCCACCACACTTTCTCTCAATGCAACGGTTAATCCTTCTTTTCCATCCAGCTTTAGGAGCGTTGGCTTTTCCCCTTTACGTTCAAAGGGTTCAATTAATTCCTTGCCTGGTGCAAAGTGTTTCGTGAACTCTACAATTTCTCTGGTGGATCGGTAACTCTTGGTCAATGTAATTCTCTCATGCTTTAATTGGTTTTCTTCCCGAACCAATGGATTTTTCTTCGTTGCATAGTTATAGATTGACTGATTGATATCTCCGAGTAAAGTTAGTTTTGTATACGGATAAATATGCTTCATATACGCAAATTGAAATGCCGAATAATCCTGGGCCTCATCAATCAATAAATGCCTCACAGACCGATCAGCCTGGTCACCCAAAATCCTTCCTTTTAAATACAAATATGGGGTGGCATCCTCCCAGGTCAATTTACCATTTGATAACCCTTTTTTCGTCAGCATACAAATCCCATCCCAAAATTCCGGTGTTTTTAGAGAGTGCCAGTCTGTAAAAAGCCTGCGATAAGCTGCAGATACATGAACAAACTCCAAACGTTTCACACGCTTTTTAATCTTGGAAAAGGTTCTTCTCACAACTTCTTTCCTTAGAAACTCCTCCTCCATTTCTATCTCACTTTCGAATTCATTTTTTCAATCTGCTTTTGCGATTTATAAAAAGCCTTCAGATAATCTTCCTTATCAAGCAATTCTATTTTTTCCATTACCCAATCTTTGTTTTTCTCTTCCTTTTGATATCTGAGCAATTCTTTGGATAACCAATCTGAAACAAGCTCCATTCTGTTTGGTATCGCGATTTCCTTATCCAGCGAATAAAAATACTCTCCAATTTGTTTTTTGGAAAAGAGAATCCGGTTATGAAAGGTTATATTTTTAAATTCAAGACCACTCGTTTCCAATTGCAGAACGAAATCATCAATCAGTTCTTTAAAATCCAAGCTCGACTTATACTCGATGCTATTCATGCGGATTCGATAGTGTTTATCTGCTGACTCCTCTGACAAAACATATTCCATCTGTTCAAATGGTGACTCTATTTCAAACATATCGCCAATCCCTGTTTCAACAAAATCCAGGAATGTTGTTTGCCTGACATTCGCTTCTCCCAGCTCCGGAAGTACATGGGAAATATAACTGGAGAATAGCGGGTTTGGCGAAAACAACACTACATTATCTGCATGAAGATCCTCACGGTACCGATACATCAAATAAGCTATGCGCTGCAGCGCTGCTGATGTCTTTCCGCTGCCGGCCACACCCTGCACTACCAGTAAATCACTTTTCTCATTACGGATAATTTTGTTTTGCTCCTTCTGGATCGTTGCAACAATATTACGCATCGCAGTACTCGCATTATTCCCGAGAGCATGCTGTAATAATTGGTCGACAATGGTTACCCCTGTATCAAACATTCCTTCAATCCGGCCTTCTTTTATGATGAATTGCCTTTTTAATGTTATCTCCCCGGTAATTTTCCCTTCAACGGTCCTGAATTCTGCTCTTCCAGGTGAAAAATCATAGTAAAGGCTGGAAATGGGGGCACGCCAGTCATAGATCAAGAAGTTTTCATCCGTTTGATCCATCAATGATGAAATACCAATATATATCTGATCCTTGTCATTTATTTGCTCTTCCAAAAAATCGATTCGGCCAAAATAAGGAGAATCTTTTAGCCTTATTAGCGTTTTCAATTGTTCTCCAATTTTACCATGAGATCTCTCAATTTCTGCCAATAGTTCAGCCTGCTGTTTAATGCTGGCTTCTGTTTCAATCACATCATCCGGTTCGTCCACGTTAACGGTGACATCATCCCAAAAGCTCTTTCGAAGTTCGATCACACTTTCTTTTAAACCGGAAGATTTCTCATATAAACGTTCTTCTTTTCGGTTAATTTCGCGAATTATATCATCTACTCGCCGTTGTTCCTCTTTTCGATTCATATCCTCGCTCACTTGCATTACCCCATTTCAATCATTCTCTAATTAAATATTGTTATCAATATACTTCCCTATACCTATCGATAATATGGAACGTAACCTAAAACAATACACTTTAAACAAAAGACCACACAGAGATTATAGGTTGATTGTCTGTGTGGTTCTTGTTTATGGATAATGTCCTATTTAGTTATTCTCCAAATCCTCTATCAATAGGGAAAGCTCTTCCCAGCGTTCCATTTTTGCTTCCAGCTCTGCTTCCGTCTCCTGTTGCTTGGCAAAAAGCTTCTGCACTTGTTCCGAATCACTGCCGGCATCTATAATTCCCTGCTGGAGCTCTTCCACTTTTCCTTCAAGTTCGGCTATTTGATCTTCTATTGTTTCCCATTCACGTTGATCTTTATAGGATAGCTTTTTCTTCTGTTTCTTTGGTCGATCCGGCGTTTTATCAGGCGCTGAATCATTGCTTACACTGCTTTCACGAAGATTTAGATAGTCGCTGTAATTGCCATAGAATAGCTCTGTCCTGCCCTGCCCAATAAACACGAGTAGCCTCTGTGTAACCCGATCGAGAAAATATCGATCATGGGACACGGTAATTACCACTCCTGGAAAGTGATCGAGGTATTCTTCCAGGACACTCAATGTTTGCGTATCCAAATCATTTGTAGGTTCATCGAGAAAGAGCACATTCGGTTCCGTCATCAGCACTTTAAGCAAATAGAGCCTTCTCTTTTCGCCACCCGAGAGTTTTCGGATATAGGTCCACTGTTCCGCACGGGAAAACAGAAACCTTTCCAGCATTTGTTCTGCAGTTATCACCTGTCCATCTTTTGTATGGATAACTTCTGCTACTTCTTTGATATAGTCGATGATGCGCATGCTTCCATCGAGTTCTTCATCGCCCTGTGTATAATAACCGATTTTTACAGTTTCGCCGATTTCTATTTCACCTTCATCAGGCGCGATACGGTTTGCCATGATATTCAATAAGGTGGTTTTACCGGAACCATTTGCACCAATGATCCCAAGACGTTCGCCAGGTACTACCAGATGGCTAAAATTATGCAAGAGGACTTTATCCTCGTAGGACTTGCTGATATTTTTAAGTTCAATGACTTTCTTTCCTAACCTGGTCGACCCTACTTGGAATTCAACATTATCTTTCTTTGTATCGAACGTTTCCTTCTTCATGTCTTCAACCCGTTCGATTCTCGCCTTCTGTTTTGTCGACCTTGCTTTAGCTCCTCGTCTAAGCCATGCCAATTCACGCTTCAACGTATTTTGGTGCTTTTGTTCGCTGCTGATTTCCAATGCCTCACGTTCCGCCTTTTTCTCAAGGAAAACTTCATAATTCCCTTCATATATATACAAATTCCCTTTATCCAATTCATATATGCGATTTGTGACCCGATTCAGGAAATATCTGTCATGCGTTACCAAAAGCAAGGATCCTTTGTAGGATTGCAAATATTTTTCCAGCCATTCGACAGTTTCATTATCCAAATGGTTTGTCGGCTCATCGAGAATCAGTAAATCGGCTGGTTGAATAAGAGCTTTGGCAATGGCGACCCTTTTCTGCTGTCCGCCCGATAGCTCCGTAATCTTCTTACCAAAGTCTGTGATGCCAAGTTTGGTCAAAATGGTCTTGGCAGCAGTGTTCGCTTCCCATGCTTCCGCTTCATCCATTTTCTGCTGGATCTCCATAAGATGTGTTTGGTACACACTATTTTCCGCATCCTGCTGAAGCTTTAATAATGCTGCTTCATAGGTGCGCATCAGCTTCATTATTTCTGCTTCCCCTTCATAAATCTGATCAATGACAGTCAGATTATGGTCTAAAGCGGGTTCCTGTGCCAAATACTCGATATGGTAATCTTTTGGATGTTTGATCGTACCCTTTTCAGGTGATTCCAGCCCTGCAATAACCTTTAAGAAACTTGATTTTCCTGTACCGTTTACACCGATCAACCCAATTCTTTCCCGATCGGCAATGGTACATGTAATATTATTAAACAGGATCTTTTCTCCATAGGATTTATGTAAATTTTCTATTGTAAGCATCGTAAAACCTTCCTCGCATTTTATTATAGTGCATATTCAAAAAGGAGGATAAAAAGGACCGAGAAGTTCGAGGCAGCGTAGCTTTGAGTAGCGGAATGTATGCTTTTAATACATGAGCAACGGAAAAGCAAGCTAACGAAGAAATTCGATGTGTCATTTTTACCGGACTTTTTGAACATCCTCTTATAGCGATTAATTCTTTTTACCTGTCCGATTCTTAATAAGTATCTTTATGATAATAACGATTAAAAATAATAACCAGGATGTAACCAAATAGAAAATCAGCCTGCTGACTTCGTTCATATCTGAAAAGAAAGACGCCATCCCTGCCCATATTACAGCTATGATAACGAGTTGTGCCACTAATAATTTGATTGTAATCTCCCCCGTCCATTAAAAATTCCCTGATTTATAGTTTATCCTACTAACATATAATTTTCCAATAACAAGAGCGCAAGCGCCGTTACCGACGGATGGGCTGCACCCATAGGACCTGGGTTGTTGTACGATAGCCTATAGATGTGGCATTTCCTTGGTAGGATAATTGTTTCCAGATATGATTTTTTCACTTTAAAAAGCCGGGAAAGCTATGGACGCTTTTCCGGCTTACTTACTGCTTCATCTTATATTCTTAGTTTTCCAGCATCCTTACCATGTTTGCCATCTCGATTGCGGTAACAGCTGCATCTGCTCCTTTATTCCCTGCCTTTGTTCCAGCACGTTCAATTGCCTGTTCGATCGTTTCTGTTGTCAATAGGCCGAAGACAACCGGCTTACCTGTTTGTATGGATGCACTGGAAATACCTTTTGCTGCTTCATTACAAACATAGTCAAAATGAGGTGTTGAGCCACGAATAACAGTTCCTAAGGTGATGACAGCATCATACTTATCACTGTTTGCCATTTTATGTGCGATCAATGGCAGTTCAAAAGCTCCAGGTACCCATGCAGTGTCGATATTTTCTTCAACGACTCCATGTCTATTTAACGTATCCAGTGCCCCATCCAGCAATTTACCTGTAATGAATTCATTAAATCTAGCCACTACGATCCCAATTTTTAAATCTGTTCCTACAACATTTCCCACATAAGTTTTACCCATTTGTTCCATCTCCTTAGCCTAGTTATAAATCAATTTTTTCTGTTTTTTCCGATAGGCAACCAAATCTGCAATCGTAATTAATTTAAGGTCAAATCTATCGGCCATTTCTTCTAAATCAGGCAACCGTGCCATTGTCCCATCTTCCTTGATAATTTCACAAATAACACCCGATGGGAAGCTGTCACTTAATAGTGCCAAATCCACAGCCGCTTCCGTATGACCGGGACGAGTCAATACCCCTCCCTCTTTTGCAATAAGCGGAAAGACGTGCCCAGGCCGCTTGAAGTCCCCTTTTCGTACATTTGGGTCGATTAATGCCTGAATCGTTTTTGATCTTTCTTCCGCACTGATGCCGGTAGTTGTATCTTTATGGTCAATGGATACCGTAAATGCAGTTCCTAAAGGATCCGTACTCTTATCCACCATCATCGGAAAACTGAGTCTTTCAGCAAGCTCAGCTTGAATTGGCGTGCAGACTAAACCTTTTCCATGGGTAATCATAAAATTGATGACCTCTGGGGTTGCCATTTCTGTCAATGCAATAAAGTCGCCTTCATTTTCTCTGTTTTCATCATCAACAACGATAATGGGCTTTCCGGCTTTTAAATCTTCTATCGCAAGTTCAATTGCATGTATCATTTTATTTACCTCCTCACATGAAACCATTTTTATTAAGAAACTCTTCGTCAATACCTTTTTGTTGCTTGTCAAGCTGGCCGCTAAGCATCTGTTGCACATGTTTTGCAAGCATGTCACATTCAATATTTACGATGTCACCCTTATCTTTTCCTCCAAGTACGGTTTCTGATACGGTGTGAGGAATCAGAGAAATGGTAAACACATTCTTGTTGACTCCGAACAGTGTCAGACTTGTACCATCCACTGTAATCGACCCTTTATGGAGTAAATATCCAGCTAATTCTTCAGGAATTTCAATATCATAATAGATTGCGTTTTCCTGTTTATGCTTATCAATGATTGTGCCTATACCATCCACATGGCCTGAAACAAAGTGGCCGCCAAACCGCCCATTTGCAGCCATCGCTCTTTCAAGGTTTACCTTTGAACCAGGCTTTAACATTTGCAATGAGGTTGCCTTAATCGTTTCCGGCATTGCATCTACATTAAAACTCGTTTTGGAAAAATTCGTTACGGTTAGACATATCCCGTTTACTGAAATGCTGTCACCAATATTCATATCTTCAATTATTTTATTTGAACCGATCGTCAGTTGAACCGCTTGTTGGGAAACTTTCTGCATTTTTTCCACAGTGCCCATTTCCTCAATAATACCTGTAAACATCACTCTCACCCTTTCTTATCGGTTATGTAGCGTATCAAAAAACCCCTGAAGCTATCTTCAGGGGTTTAAGTCAGAATTTTAATTGGCATAAAGTTTACTGCGATTTTTGCACAATGATAACAATATGCAAAAATTACAACAGCTACTATTAAACTGCTTTCCTAAAATCCCTTCTCTCATCCAGACTTTAACTGTCGGTTCCGGAGTTGCACCAGATCCACCGCTTGGTTAGAAAACCGCACGGGTCACGGACTTTGAAGCATTTGCTTCATCACCGCCGATTGGGAATTTCACCCGACCCCGAAGGAATATACGTATTAAATTATTATCAGTATACATCAGTTAATGAAGAAATACAAGAATATATCTTCAAAAGTTACTAACTTACAAATAATTACCATTACATTATTTTGCCCCTATTCCATTTTTTCGTATTCGGATACCATCCGCTCATAATCCATCGCTCCATATGCTTTATGACGAATGATCCCTTTTGAATCAACCATATATGTTGTAGGAATTGGGCTTATTCTGTATAGGGTTGAAACTTCACCAGCTTCATCCATCAAGATTGGAAAGGTTAATCCATACTCCCCCGCGAATTCGGTCACCTGAGTTCTGTTCTTTTCCATATCCGTTAAGTTGATCGCCAGTATGACCGCTTCCTTGTCTTCGTAAAATCTCTGCATATCAGGCATTTCTTCCCTGCATGGCGGACACCAGGTTGTCCAGAAATTCAGCATCACTCGCTGACCGGTATAATCGGATAGTTTGACAGTTTCTCCTGTCATCGACATCAATTCAAAATCAGGTGCCTTATTGCCGATCTCCGTCCCCTCATTATCTGCTGAAATTGCTTCTGCTCCCCAAAGAAATATGCCGGTAATCATCACTATAACCAATAACTTTTTCATTATCCTGCCTCCAAAGAAATATTGCCTATAGTTTCCCATAGTTCCTCAATAACATTCAAAAACATTCTAAATACCTGCTGAGAATTTGCTATAATACAGAAAATAGCTGCTTTAAATGAATAAGCCATGCAAAAAGGGGAAAATAATAGAAAGTTTACAACCATTCCATGTCCACTAAAGGAGAAACGTTATGAAATTGCAAAAAGGAAAACATAATTGCATTATCGATGTTCATGATGTGAAAGTCGGTCATGTCACGTTGTATGAGGAAATCGATGAAGAAAATACGATATGTACAGGAGTAACTGCCATCCTTCCTCATTCCGGCAATCTGTTCAGGCAGAAGCTTCAGGTTGGAAGCTCTGTTATCAATGGGTTCGGAAAAACAGCCGGTCTTGTCCAAATTGATGAGCTCGGACTCCTGGAATCTCCGATCATGTTAACAAATACATTCAGCGTAGGCTACGTTAAGCAGGGTACACTGCAATATATGCTGGAGCAAAATAAAGAGATAGGCGATACGACAGGTACGATTAATATTGTTGTGGGCGAATGCAATGACAGCTTTTTGAACAGTATTCGGATACAGGCAATCACACCAGATCATGCCATTGAAGCTATTAAAAGTGCTGTGAGCCATCCTGTCAAAGAAGGTGCGATAGGGGCAGGAAAAGGGATGCAATGCTTTGGCTATAAAGGAGGCATCGGGACCGCTTCCCGGATCGTTTCCGCAGATGGGGTGAGTTATACAGTAGGCTGCCTTGTTTTAAGTAATTTCGGCAAAAGCGATGATGCCTTATTTGCAGACTTGGGCAAGAAAAATCAGGACACGCCTGAGGGCTCCATCATGATGATCATCGCTACCGACGCTCCGCTATATGATCGCCAGTTAAACCGGCTCGCCAAGCGTTGTGCTGCAGGACTTGCCAGAACCGGAAGCAATATTGATCATGGTAGTGGGGATATTGCAATTGCCTTTTCGTCAGCAAACAAGTACGATCACCATTCTTCTACAGTTTTGGAATCTTTATCCTTTGTACGCGATGACCACCCTATCATGAATCAATTATTTCAAGCAGTCGCAGAATCAACAGAAGAAGCAATTATCAGTTCAATGAAACATGCTGATACAACCAAGGGCAGAAAAGGAAGAGTGCTCGAAAAAGCTCCATTATAACGGACTGGGACAAAAGTGGTCAGTTATAGAAAAATCCGAAACTATGGTTAGAATTCTTGAGTCAGAATTCGAATTAGTTCCGGATTTTTCTTTTAATAACTCAGCTTTTGCAACATTAAAAAAATCAAACGGCGTAATTATTTTACTATATAAGCCTTGCATTTTGTGTAAACTTTAAGTAACTGCTGGTTGATTTCCGCTGCGGACAGTTGCGCACCTTAGGGCACGGCCTCAGCCTCCTCGAGAAAACCACTCTGCGGGGTCTTCGGACACGTGCTATTCCCGCAGGAGTCAACTGTCCTCCGCTCCTATGAACTGCCATAAAAGAGCGAATTCATTATTTGGACAATATAACAGCTCTGGGAAATACACGGAGACTCCTCGAAAATGCATCCGCATTTTCTGCGTGCGATGTAAAGCTGCCGAAGCTTTCCTTGTCCTACGGGAAGAAAGGTATAGGTGAGACACTGAAATGCGTGATTCTTGAAGGGGTTCACCAGCCGCCTTAGGATGCGCGCAGTGTATTTCCCCGAGAGATCGCCGAAGCCACTTGTCTTAGCTTTGCTCGCACTTTATCTCAAATGCGAAGTAAGCCTAACGGTTAATTCAAAGTCAACTTAGGCCGTTTATCTCCAAGCCTCGTTTTAATTATCTTGATTTAGCCAAAAACGACGAAGGAACATCCGCTTCAAACCGCATAAATTTATTTGTCGCCGGATGATTAAATGACAATACTTTTGCATGCAGTCCAAGTCTTCCAATAGCATTACGCCGCTTCGATCCATATTTTTTATCACCGACAACAGGATGGCCCATATCTTGCATATGAACTCGAATTTGATTCTTGCGTCCTGTTTCAAGCTGCACTTCCAACAGAGAGAATTCCTCATTTGACTGGATACGTGTATAATGCGTTATTGCGTGCATTCCATCATTAGGTGTTTGACTCGAATACATCAAACGCGTCTTGCTTTCTCTCAGCCAGGAAGAAATATAACCTTTTTCCTTCATTACCTGACCTTCAACCAATGCAACATAAGTGCGTTCTTTAACAATCTCTTTCCAGTTATCCTGCAATTTCCTTTTAACCTGTTCACTCTTGGCAAACATCATTACACCTGAAGTATCCTTATCCAACCGATGAACGACGAATACTCTGTTTTCCGGATTTTCTCTTCTTACATACTCCATTAATTGGTGAAGTGCTGTCTGCTTCTTTTCTTTTTCCGTCGCAATCGATAATAAACCAGCTTCTTTATTAATAACAATGATATCCTCATCTTCGTATAATATCGACATACCAATTAAAACGTTTTCCTTAATAGCTGCTTTATTCTTCAGAATGTTTACAGTCTGACCAGGCCGCAGCCTATAATTGTATTTCGTTTCTATGTGATCATCAATAGTCACTTGACCCCTTGCCAAGATAGACTTTACTGAATTTCTGCTTCTATTGGACATTACCTTCAATAAAAACGTCAGCAGTTCAACCGGTTCATCTACTTCATATTTTAATGACTTTGCTTCTTTTCTGTAGTTTGTGTATTTTTTCTTAACCATACTAGTTAGCTCCTTAAAAAAATGTTAAGATTATGCCGGTATTATGTCCAGCTTAACCTTAACATTAGATGGAATTTATTTGAAATGCAAATGTTACTCTATCATCAATCTTCGTCTTTCACATCGATATCATCAGGTATCGGCTCACTCAAGAACTCTTCAATCATCAGTCGATACTTTTCCACTTGTTCAAAGTGGGTGGTAAATTGTGATTTATTGATAAGGTACTGTTCACCATCATGAATCGCGCGAATACGCCCCTGCAATACTAAAGCAGATACTTTCGTTTCGTCCATGGATAAATATTCTGCGGTTTCCTGAACAGTTAGGTACATGACCTTCAGCACCTTTCATCATTTTTTTGTAATTTTGGATTCAAAACTATTATTTGCTTAAAACATCATGATATTCTTCATTTTTTTCTATCTTTTCCTTAGCATAAGGACATAAAGGCAGTATTTTTTTTCCTGCTTCTCTTGCATAATGTACGACATTTTCCACTAGACGCCCTGCTATACCTTGGCCGCGAAGATCATTCGATACATAGGTGTGATCGATGACTATTCTTTTCTCTCCAGATTCCACAAAAGTTATTTCTGCCAATGGATTCTTTATGTTATCCCCTACATAGAATTTATTTGCCCCTTTGTTTATAATAGTCATGTTATTCCTCCTAATAATTGAGAATCATCTATATATTATACTCTTTTTTTTCTATTATTGGAATGGGTGTAAATTATCTTGTATTTCCTTTTTTCTCCAACCACCTATTCAAATAGTTTAAAAACTTAACAGTAATTTAATATTTCTTCTGATATAATTAATTAGTAACAGTACAAATGAACTACTCAAAAAGGAGAAAACGGCAATTATGAAACGATTTTCCAGTAACTTTCTTTCAAAGGCAACATTGCGTACTCGATTATTAATCCTATTTATTTCTTTAATTGTTATCTCAATTGTCTCAGTGGGGACCGTTACATACATACAGGCAAAAAATCTCACATTGAATACTATGGAGGACAGATTGACGAGAGAGACACAATTAATGGGATATATAGCAGAGAATCTGCAATTTTTATATGTTAGCGATCCCGATTATTTAGTTCAACAGCTAAATGTAAATATCCGGACACAGCAAAAAGAACTGGAAGAGGATGGAATCGAGTCCGAGTTTTTATATATTGTTGAAAACGAGGCGATCCCGTTTACAGTCAGTACAGATTCATTACCCCAGATATCAGAACAGCTTGTTGCAGATATTGCAGAAATCGAAAATGGGCAGATCACCAGAGAGATTGAAGGCGAACAATATACCATATCCTTCCAGGAAATGGAGGAAGTCGGTGGTATTTATGTGCTGCTTGTACCTAACAGTTCTTTCATGGCACCAGTAGATAATATGGGCTATTTTATCATTTCAATCATTATTGCAAGTGTGCTTATCTCAACTTTACTGCTTACGCTTTTCGTCAGAACATTGACGAAACCGCTCACCGTCTTGAGGAACACGATGCGCGAGGTACGCGATGGCAATCTGAAGCAAGCACCAAAACCCAAAACTACCCTGCCGGAATTCATTTCCTTACATAAAAGCTATGATGCCATGATTGATCAAATGCGATCTATGTTAAATGAACTGAAGGGTACAACGGTTGAATTAAACCATACAGGGGAAGAGTTAAAAACTTCCTCAAATGGCGCCCTTCAGTCAAGTCTAGATCTGACCGAATCGATTAATGTTGTCAAGCAAGGTGCAGAACAAACCGCAAGCAGTTCCGAAAGCAATGTCACCAGTTCCATGGCGATGAAACATAAAACAGAGATTATGATGGAAAATATGGACAGCGTTTTTGCAAATGCAGAGAACATGAGTACTTATGCAGAGAGTGGCGATAAAAACATATCGAAATTAATCAGTACCTTTCAAACATTTGAAAAAGACTTCAATGATCTGACTGCAACAGTCCAGCAGGTAAATGATTACTCTTTATCGATATCAAAGCTGGTTGGATTGATTCAGGGGATTGCTGAACAAACAAAACTATTATCACTTAATGCGGCCATAGAGGCAGCACGGGCCGGAGAGGCTGGTAAAGGTTTTTCAGTTGTGGCAAATGAAGTTGGAAAGCTGGCTGAACAGTCTTCAACTGCGGCGTATGAAATTACCAGTGCGATCACCAATATGGAAGAAATTACTCAAGACGCAACCAAAGAATTTAAGCAAATGCTTAAAAAGACAAGTACTAATTTATCGATTGCATCTGATTCAAAAGCTTCCTTTGACAAATTAATGACCAAAATTACAGAAACAACGAGTAAACTTCATCATACACAGGAAGAACTGAAAGAATTGAAAAAGGAACTACCTAAATTGGAACTATCGGCTGAAGATTTTGCTTCCATTTCACAGGAAACGTTAGCCAGCGCTGAAGAAATGCTTGCTAGCAGTGAGCATCAATACAAACAAACAGAAAGCACTCATGAAATTGGACTAAAGCTGATGAATATATCAAGCTCACTGTCAAAGATTACCAAGCAATTTAATGTGGATTGATCCAATGGTTCCAATTGCCCCCCAGTAAGAGCCGTCTAGCTATAAGGCTCTTACTGGGGGCTTAGTTTTCGTACCAATAAAATAGGTTAACCCGTTATATTCATTAATCGCCTTGCTAACTTTAGTGCAAATAAAACCGGCTTTGGAAATGTTTGTTGCTTTATAGGCACCGTATTTCCAGTTAAGTGTTGATTTCCATACCATTGAAGATCAAAATTTGTTCATAAACATCTTCCGTTCGCTCTTCCGTTACTAAATGTCCGGTTTTCTCGTAAGTAATCAGCTGTGCATTTGGTAAATCTGCTGCTAAACGTTTACCAATCCCAATCGGGACAACCCTGTCTTCCTCTCCCCAGATCAACAATGCAGGTGTTTTGATTTCCCTCAATTGATCTGTGCTTAAATCCCCTTCCCGATGACGCAGTAATCTTACTAGTGATTTATAGAAATTCTCTTCTTTTAATGGACTTTCATACTCCCTAATATGATCATCCGTAATCAATGTATGATTGAAAAATACATTTTGCAAGCTTTCTCTAACGGTCTTGTTTCTGACTCTTCGTTTAATTGCCAGATTGAACAATGGCAAATAAGTACAGTAGATCATTAATCGGTTTGCACTTTTCAAATATCCGGAACTGTTCAGTAAAACCAACCTTTTTACCTTTTCAGGTATGATCCTTGCAGTATATAAGGCAATTTGTCCTCCCATTGAATGACCAATAATGCAAACGTCTTCAAGATTAAAATAATCAATACACTCAGCAACTAACTTAGCATAATTTTCATACGTATAAACAAACGATGTAGATTTCTCGCTTTTTCCAAAACCGGGTAAATCTAAAGCTATAATTGAAAAATGTTTCTCCAGCATTGGAATAAGTTGATTAAATGTGTAAGTCGAGGAGACAAACCCATGGATCAATACAAGCGGTGGTTTACCGTTAAGGATAACTTCGCAGTACACTTTTACATTGCCTAAATAGATATTCGTTTTCGCATAGTTTTTTGAATTCATTATGTCACCTCTATCTACCGTGCGATCATTCGTATTATTTACGTTTATAAGCGAAACATGTGCAGTCTTTATTAGAAATCTTGGTTGTCACCAGCTCTTTTGGTGACAGCCTTCGTTGCACTTATGCAGACTGGTAGGTTAATGCTACATGCTAAAATAATATCCGTGAAAGTTTTCCCCGATATCCTCGACAATAATCCACCATTCTTCTCGCATTTTGGATGAGACCTTGCATAGCATTGCATCTCTTTCTTTATACTTCTTTAACTAGTCATTCTAAAGTCACAAAAAATTCCCTTAATATTACCAATTACCCTATCCATTAACAAATCACACTTCAATACTAGAAAGAGTGTTAATTTTTTGCTCGACTTTTCCAGCCTCGCATTTTGTGTAAAATGCGAACTAACTACCATTTGTGTTAAAACCTTGGCAAGAACAATGGAAGCAAGTTACTTCGGCGACCGCTCTGGGAAATACACTGCGCGCATCCTAAGGCGGCTGGTGAGCCCCTTCAAGAATCACGCATTTCAGTGTCTCACCTATGCCTCTCTTCCCGTAGGACAAGGAATTCTTCGGAAGCTTTACATCGCACGCAGAAAATGCGGATGCATTTTCAAGGTGTCTCCGTGTATTTCCCAGAGCTGGTTAGAGGATTTGTTATAATTACTACACTAGTAACAGCTAAAATAAAATCATACGCCTATACCAGTCCGGGATCGCTCCGGGCGGTGACTCCTCGGAAATACAAATCAATTTCCTTCGTGCGATGTGAAAGCTAACGAAGCTTTCCTTGTCCTGCGGGAATAGCACGTGTCCGAAGACCCCGCAGAGTGGTTTTCTCTTCGGGGCTGAGGCCGTGCCCTAAGGATGCGCATCCGCCCAGAGCGATCCCGGACGGCGACAAGAGGACAGTTTCGGTGATATATCTCCAGTTACTTCGCATTTTAAATCAAAGCATATAAAAGTCTTATAGTTAATCCATAATCATCTCAAGCAGTGTATCTCCAATCCTTCTAATTCTTACAGGGTTTATTTGTCAATATCACTCCGCGAAAATTCAGTGTTTTGTTTTAAAACAGCAGGAGGATTACAATGGTTATGAAAGGAGTTTTATGATGGACATTAATTATAATTTACCAACAAATATAAGTAAGCTATTGGATACCAACCGCAACTATCAGACAAGTGCATTCGAGGAATTGATCAGACAGGATGGGTATGTACCTCCTGTGATCGATTTATTAATAGATGCGATTTCTGCTTTAAGTATGGGGAAAAATGTTTTACTTAAAGGTCCAACCGGGGCTGGAAAGACAAAGTTTGCCGAGACATTGTCTTATTTATTCAACCAGCCAATGTTCAGTGTCAATTGCTCGGTCGACCTGGACGCTGAGAGTTTACTTGGTTTTAAAACGATAGCATATGAAGAAGAAAGACAGGTGATAGAATTTATACCTGGCCCTGTAATTAATGCCATGAATTATGGCAATTTCCTGTATATTGATGAAATAAACATGGCAAAGCCGGAAACGCTGCCCCTAATTAACAGTGTGCTTGATTACCGCAGAACGATAACCAATCCGTTTACAAATGAAATCATAACAGCAAAAGATGGTTTTGGTGTAATAGCCGCTATTAATGAAGGCTATATTGGAACTGTTCCACTTAACGAAGCACTTAAAAACCGTTTTATCGTTATCGAGATTCCTTATATCGAAGGGGATCAGTTGAAGCAATTAATTCAGACAAATACAAGGTTGGCTGATGAAACGGCGATAAACTTATTTGTCAAATTATCCAAAGACCTCATTACTGCTGTTCATCAAGGGAAACTATCCGAAGATGCTGCATCGATTCGCGCCTTATTGGATGCTTGTGATTTGAGTGTCATCATACCACCAAAAAGAGCGATTCGCCGTTCTATTGCTGATAAATTGGAGGAAGAACGAGAAAAAGAATTTGTAATGAATCTGACAGAAACATTATTTTAGTTAGGAGAATGCTGGATGTATCGTTTCCATGATGCAAAGGTGGACACAGATCTTTTTATGCAGCTGCAAGACTTGACTACAGTTCTATCCGGCAATCCAGAGCTGAGTTTTGAACATAATTATGGATCATTTATTGATTTGACTAATCACAAAATAACCGGAAGCAGGTTTTGGGATAAATCAAAAGAAGAGATAAAGGAAGCAGGGCTAAGAACGGATGTCCTTTTACGGACGATCGGGACGCTGCATTATTCAAATGTGCCCTCGATGAAGTCCTATTTGGAAAACATCAGTGTACTCAAACTCCCGAAATTTTCCAGTCAATTATTTGCACTTCTCGAGGATATACGTCTCGAGGAAATTGTTAAAAAAGAGCGCCCAGGTACAAAAAAGTGGTTTGCTATCCGTCGACAACATTTGAAGCATTATTTTGAAAACCAGTTATCTGCCAATGTTACGAGAGGTTTTGCAACAGATGAGTTATTTTGTCTGCTCTACCTATCAATCCAGTCTGATAACCCAGACCCGGTTTTCCCACGCGCCAACGAAAGCCAAATTCATCAGCTGAATAGCTTGAAATCGCTCATCTATTCGGTCTTTGATGCGAAAGCAACGCAAGATATTGTACGCATTGCCGAAAAAATCACATTCCATATTAGCCGTGATTACGAGGATTCCGTCAATAAATACTTTATTTTTCCAATCAGTCATATTGAAAGTTACACAAAAAATACGCTATTTGATGAACTTACACGGACAGATGAATTGGTCAACCAAGACAAGGAAGATATTGACGAAGAGAACAGCGAATACTTTGATGAGGAATTTTCCACTTGGCATCGGGAAAATAAGAACGGTGAACGAAAACAAAACTTCCTGCAATTCGAGCTGGAGCAAGGCACGAAAACAAGCATGATGGGTGGCGGAGCCAGAGAAACGGAGGATGCAGATCAGGCAATGGCATCCATTCAGGGCGCTTCAGGAGAAAGCAAGGAAAAAGATTACTCCAAAATGGAAGCTCTGGATAAAAAGGAGGAGTCGGCAACCGATCAAGGCAACGAGAATATTTTTGGGGAAGAAAACAATGATGCGGTAAATATCATCCAACATGCAAGCTTCCCATCGGATGAAGACGGGCAGCTCTATCAGGAATTTGTACGGGCTATTGAGTCATACAAACGAAAGCTTGCAAATACGATCAAAAAGACAATTGAGCATAAGAAAAACACACCAAGAAAAGACCTTTTGGCAGGACGCCTATCCAAAAAGCTGCTCCCTATCGTCCTCGAGGAAGACCACAGGATCTTTTATAAAAAAGATCTTGAATCAAAGGACTTTGATGCAGCATTCACTTTACTTGTAGACTGCTCGGCTTCAATGAAAGACAAAATGGAGGAAACGAAAAGAGGTATTGTTTTATTTCATGAGGTGTTAAAGGATTTAAAAATTCCCCACTCTATCATCGGTTTTTGGGAGGATGCAAATGAAGTGAAGGAAAATTACCAGCCAAATCACTTTCACGTCATTCACTCCTTTTCAGATTCCCTTTATAAAAATAATGGACCTAAGATAATGCAATTGGAACCCCAGGAAGATAATCGGGACGGATTCAGTATTCGAGTTGCCACGAAAGAACTCGACTCAAGAAGGGAAAAAAATAAATTTCTGCTTGTCTTTTCAGATGGGGAGCCTGCAGCTTCAGGCTATGACCAAAACGGTATTGTCGATACACATCTTGCAGTGTCCGAAGCTCGAAAAAAGCAAATCGATGTTATTGGAATGTTCTTGGCAAATGGGGAGATCGGTGAAAGAGAAGATGAGACAATGAAAAATATTTATGGAAGAGAACGAGTTATGGTTCCAGGTGTTGGCGAATTGCCGGCTCATTTTGCCCCACTGTTGAAAAAGCTGTTGTTAAAGGCAATATAGTCGAGAAAGACCCTTCCGCTTATGTGGAAGGGTCTTTCTGATTTTTATTTTAATATGCAATTCTAGTGGAATCACTGTGGTTGGAGGTGCTGCAGCTATCGAACTTGCTATTGTTCACTATTTTTGCTTCTTATAATTTTTATGATTAACAACAGTCTTGATTGGCTCTCCGGTTACAGGATGGGTCCCAATCTTAACGATTACAGAATTTTCCCTTACCGTCAAAACTGTCCCCTTTTTTCCCTTTTGTTCGCCTTTGACTACCTGAATCGTTTCGCCCACATCCGCTTGTTTTATAGCTTTCTTCTTTACCTCTACGTTTTCTTCTTCCATTTTAATCCTCCTTGCCAATGATGTACTATCGTTGATGATTTCAATTCTTGTTATCCTTCCACAACGAACAATTCCTGATTCACCTCTAACAATATTAACATAAATTTACATATCACTGTCATTTCGACATATTAATTTTCTGGTTATCACGTGTTGCTTTTATATATTGGCGATTCCATATGGAAATATTACTGCTTATTCATAAACTTTTCTATGGATCCATGTTATAAAGAACTTACAGGAAAAAATAGAAGAGGTGAGATCGTATGCAAAAACTTCGGTTTGAAGCATCATGGGACAAAGCCCTACCAGATAGAGACCGCAAAGCTATTGAGAACGCTTTTTCACAATACATGGCGGCCGCCAGTCCTTCAGAGCCTTCAGGCAAATACCCTCATTACAGTGAAGCTGAAAGGAGAAGTCCAAAGAACCAACAGGCAAGCAAAACGGCTGTTGATTTTGTGCCTTTATGGCAGACAAAGAATTACCGAGGCGAATTATTGATTACTGTACTTGTTCATAATTTCAGTGATGAAGTATTCAATTTCAATCAGACAAAATTACGATATATGGAAAACGAAGAAATTATCGCAGAGCATCCATTTACGATACCACAGCTAACATTGGCTCCGGAAACGAGTATGCCTTGGGCGTTTATTTTCCCGGCAGAAAGTATAAAGGCAAGGTACGACTTAGAAAATGGAAAGTTGGAAATCGTTAATTAGCTAGATCTTGCTAAAACTGCTTGGATTCCGGACATTCTTCCCCCCTTTCCGGCTTTTTCGGTCTTCATTTGTAATGTACCATCCTGCAGAGTCAAACCAAATTGTTTATGTCACTTTATAAAAGAGGATGAATACAATGTGATATATATTTTGAATTGACTTACAGGAGGGTCTACAGCATGAAAATGTCTGCACAATCAGCTGCAGGAAGATGCATTGAGCAGTTTTTCCCTGATTGCCACGTCGCTTTTTTGGCAGGCAGCAGTGTACGAAAAGAGTTAACGGAGCATTCCGATTTAGATATTGTCATTATCGACGAAACACAGTCTTCCTCCTATCTTCATTGTCTTCACTTCTGCGATTGGGATATGGAACTGTTTGTATTTAATAGAGCTTCCTTATCCTTCTTTTTTGACATTTGCCGTATTGAAGGATTACCGACGATACCCCATATGTGTGTGGAGGGGACCATTATAAGGGATGATGGATCGGCAGAGGAAATCCGAAATGAAGCTGAAAATTATTTGCAAGATGGTCCTGCACCGATAAATAAAGAAAAAGAAAACTATTTGCGGTATACCATTACCGACTTGCTGAACGATTTAGACAGCTCAATCAGTAATCAAGAGAAGGTATTTACCGCCAATAAGCTTTTTGATTTAGTCACTGAATATACGTTAAAAGTAAATGGGCAGTGGCTCGGCCATGGTAAATGGATGTACCGTTCTTTACGTAACTTTGATGCATCTTTTTCGGAAAGAATATTGGAGACTTACAACATACTTATTAAAAACGGAGAAAGCAAACCCTTTATCACAATGATAGATGAAGTGTTAGCACCCCATGGAGGACGGCTATTTGAAGGATACAAGAACTTCATTTAGTCGCCTTTTCACTTTTATACATATTACTGTGATTCCAACAAAAACTTTTCTTAAAAGTAGAAAGCCATTCTTTTCAGGTTGGAAATTTATTGCCGTCAGGATCGACTTCGACAGCATTTCAACTATCCTAAACTAATGGACTCCGTATAAACCGACAGCTTTTTAATTTTTCAAAAATAAAGATATATTATATTTAGGTTACAGGATTATGTTAATTTAAAGTGAAATCGCTCAGAACCTTGAGAACTGGATTTTTTAAAGATAAAATTAATAAGAATACTACTATGGTTTTTTCATTGCATTACATAATAATACATAGGAGATGAAAAAATTTGTGTAAATTAACTATCTTAGAGGGAAAGAAATTATTGGGATGTAATTTTAATAACTCTTTAATCAATCACACCAATTACAATATCACCCTTCTAGGGCCATCAAATATTAGTTTTTTATATAAAGAAAAGTATACTGCTGATAATGATCTTATTCTTTTGGATATGAGCAGTGACATAGACTTGGAAAACCTAATTAAACATTACGCAAATTCAAAAGTAAAAATCGGTGTGATTCTCTCTGAAGTCGAAGTAATGCATTTAACCCATTTGCTCGGGTTAAATTTAGATGGATATTTTCTTGCAGATATGGAAGTCGAGGAGATTGTGGCAGGCATTAAACTTATAGAAACTGGCTATACATACGTCCATCCTCGACTAACTACACTGCTTCACAAGGAATATGTAAGATTATCCAACACACTCAAGCATCGACCAAAAGGATTATTAACCTCACGCGAATGGCAAGTATTGGCAGAAATTTCCAAAGGGCATAGTAATGAGAAGATTGCCGCGAATCTTGATATTTCAGATAAAACGGTTAAAAATCATGTAACCTCTGTGTTACGGAAATTGAATGTCAATGATCGCACGAATGCCATGCTGCTCGCACTCAAAAATGGTTGGATGTAGAAGAAATAGCACGACTTGGGACCTGGAAGTATGAACGTCATGTTTATGCTTGCAGGTTTTTTCATGTCTTAGTTGATTTTACTCACGAATGGCCACTCTAGAAACCATCTAACTTCGTATGGCAGCATTTATAACTGAAAAACCAGCTTCCTCCTATTTCCACTATTGTTAAGAGCAGAAAAATAATTCATAATAGACAGTGAATTGAGCTGATTCTTTTTACATAATTTTAGAGGAATAAGGTGAGGAATGAATGTGGCAATTACGTAGTTTGCTGATGGTTTTACTGGTTTTCGTTATGGCTGCTTGCCAGGTAGAAGAAGCACTTACGTTTTCTGACGAGCAATTGGAGAGTGCATTACGGGAAGAAATCGGTAAAGCAGAAGGTGTGCTTTACCCATCGGATTTTGAAGGAATTGATGAGCTTGACCTATCTGATTCAGGAATAGAAGTGCTTAATGATATGGAGCATTTCGATGATTTGAAGACATTATCACTTCAGGATAATCAGATTTCCGACTTTACTGCATTAAAGGGATTAACCAGTATGGAAGAAGTCGATGTGTCCGGTAATCCAATCGATGGCGATGAAAGACAGAAAGCCATACTGGAAGAACTTAGAGAGCAGGGAATTGCTGTCCACTATACGGAAAAGGCCGAAGTAGTCGGCAGACCTGATGGACCAGGCGGTTTTTTATGGAAGGTGGAAAATGGGGATACGACTGTCTATTTGCAAGGTACCGTACATGCAGGCACGGAGGATTTTTATCCTCTGCATGAGAAGATTGAACAAGCTTACAACGAATCTGATGTAATTGTCCCTGAGATTGATATTACAACCATCAATCCAATTGAAATGCAGAATATCTTAATGGAAATCGGTGTGTACCAGGACGGAAGCACAATAAAAAATCATATTAGCGATGAATTATACTCTGAGCTGGATAGGACGATGGAAGAATTGGAGGTGCCTTTACAATTATTTGAAACGTATAAACCTTGGATTTTATCTTCTACTGTCCAGCAGTTAATGACGGAGCAGCTCGGCTATATTTACGGTGTTGACGAATACTTTTTAGTTAGGGCAGCCGAGGATGGAAAGGAAATAATAGCTTTGGAAACTGCAGAGGATCAATTAAATATCTTTGCGGATACTTCTGAGGATTATCAAATCCAAATGCTTGATGAGTCTTTAATGGACATTGAGGAGTATGATAAAGAATTGCAGGAGTTATTTACACTCTATAAAGAAGGCGATACAGATAACCTGTTAAACACATTAAAGCTTGATGGTGAAGAAGCAACAGAGGAAGATCAAGCATTTATGGAGGCTTTAAACGATAAGCGCAACGAAGGAATGGCGGCGTCTATCACCGAATTTCTTAAAGAAGATAACGGTCAGACATATTTTGTAATCGTCGGAAGCCTCCACCTAATCCTCGAACCACATATCATATCAATCCTGGAAGAACAAGGCTACCAAGCCCAGCATATCCATTAGGTGCCTGTCACTCCCCGAATTTTGTCGATTAATTTTTAGCGGTATAGAGAAAGCCAGGTCCTTCTCAGTAAAGATTGGGACCGGGCTTTTTCATGCTTAGAAACCGATGCTTGACCAATCAAATAAAGACCCTGGATCTGTTTTTCTGTTCGGTGCATACTCATCATGACCGATAACATGCTCCCTGTCCTTTTCAATTGCTGGATTACGTAGCAATATGTCATCCAGCAACAGCTGAAGAGATTTATATTGTGCATCTGTATAACCGATATGCCCGAGATTAATGGAATCATAGAATGAATCCGACATCATTGTGTTCATTTCCTCTTTTGTACCGATTGCCATTATCTCAATCCCGATCGAGTAGTCGTTTAATCGGTCTTTATAATTTGGGTAACCTGGCAGTTCTCCCTTCCCAGCATGGAAGGCCACCCTGTCTTCTGGGACTAATTCATAAATCTCTCCATTTCTTCCAATGATATAATGCGCAGAGACACCATACGCTATAAAAATATCACGGGTATCTTCCAGTTCATATGGTTGATGAGGGTTTTCGAGTACATTGCTTGAAAAGTGCATGACCACATGTGTAATAGGTTCTGTTCTTTCCTTCGAGTTTTCCTCAGGAAGAAGAGCATCTACAACAGGGACACCTGCCTTCACAGTCTCTTTTGCCGAAACTTCCTGCTGCCCCTTCTCCTCCTCCACCTCATTTTCCACTGGTTCAGTTTCGATTGCTTCACTCAATATATTCTTCTCTTTTTCACTTATGGACTCGTCCTTATCGTCTCTCATATGTATTTCTGATTCTGATTCTTGTTCTTTTAATTGCCTCTCTTGAAATTCGGTTGCTTCCTGTTGTTCTTCTGTTTCAACCTGTTTGAGGTTTTTACGAATCTCTTGTTCTTTTTCTTCGTCCGTTTCCTGAACTTGACCTTCTTCTGTTTTCACATCGGAAATTTCCAATGGGGCTTCTTCCTCCGTTACCGTAACTGCAATCCCTTTTGTACCGCATGCGCTTAAGCATGCAATAACTACCAGTATAAATAACAAGTATGTTTTTTTCTCCATTTTATCCCTTTCCTGCTTCCTAGAATGTTAATCACATATTATATCGGCAGAAAGCTGGGTATTTATTACTATTTCATTCTATTAATCAAAAAATTGGTATCCTATTATTTTTAAATCAAATGATTACTTGACATGATTAAGTAATTATTATATAGTTACTTACATAAAATAACCATACTTAAAGGAGGAAACGAACATGACTAAAAGCGAAATTGGTACAGTTATTTTACGTGTAGTGCTAGGGTTGACATTCTTCATTCATGGACTAGACAAGTTTCAGGGAGGAATAGAAAATACGGTTGGATATTTTGATTTTCTTGGTATTCCTGGATTCTTAGCATATGCTGTTGCATTGATAGAATTAATAGGTGGACTTGCAATGATACTTGGTATCGGAACAAAAATTGTTGCCGTATTATTTATTGTTATTATGCTGGGAGGAATTTTCATAGCCAAACTGTCTGCAGGATTTCTTGGTGATGGCCAAGGTGCAGGATATGAACTTGACCTGTTATTACTCGCTATCTCCATTTATATGATTCTTGCAGAGAGCAATCAGCTATCATTGGATAATCTGATTAAAAATAAAAGAAACGCCTAACTAAATCTTTAAGGTTTGGGTCAGTGAAAGCTAATTCATCCTGTAAACGAAGGCACCCTATCTTAACGGAGTATATCCTAAGAAAAGGTGCCTTCTGTTATTTATTGTTAGATTCCCATATCCCATCGTTCTTTTTCTGTTTTTTTCAGTTGGTCTTCCGTTTCCTGAGGATAGACAGTACGGAACTTATGGTGATCAGCTGGAATAATTTCGATCATCTTTTCAATCATATCTTCCGGATTAAATTGATCTTTCAATCCTTCCTGTTGTTTTAATATATCTTCTTTACGGGTAAAATTCCTTTCCTCATCATACCATTTCCATATCTCTTCTCCGCTGCGGTCATTAAAACCTGTGTCAAATGCACCTGGATTGATTGTAGCCACTTGCACACCGAAGTTTTCCAGCTCTTTCTTCATTGTCTGGGCAATCCCTTCAATAGCATGCTTTGTTGCTGTATATGGACCAACATATGGTGTTGCCGAAATACCTGCCATGGAACTCAGAAAGATAATCTTGCCACTTTCTTTTTCCACCAGCTTCTGAGCAGCAATTTGTACGGTCTCAAGCGTTCCGAACACGTTCACTTCAAATAACGCACGAAACCGGTCCATTGGGATTTCCGCAAGTGGCCCTCCCTCATTGATTGCAGCATTTGCCACAAATACATCGAAATCATATGCTTTTATCTGATCACGATTGCGTTCGTTTGTAATATCCAATTTGAATACTTCCATTTCCACATTCTGTTCGTCCGCTACCCGCATCAGGTCGGTCTTCTGGGAAGTCAGTTCCGTAGTGGCAATGACATGATGACCTTTCTTTGCAAGGCCGAGTGCGGTGCCTCTCCCAAGTCCACTGCCTGCCCCAGTAATAAAAACAGTTTTACCCATTGGGTATCCCTCCTGCATAAGTGCTTTATCATACTTGTTCCCATGAGTCTCCAGAAAAAAACATGTGTATGATTACAAGATGAGCAAGCTTTAAAATAGAAAAAATCCGAACTAATTCGAATTCTAACTAAAGAATTCTGAATCAGACTTCGGATTTTTATATACCTAAGCTGCTTTTGTCCCAGCCTCATTACCCAATGGCTATTCTACGCAGTGAAGTTTGGAAGCGTATTTTTAAGTGCACCGAAAGCTTGCTGTAATTGTGCTAGTTTTTCTTCATCTGTTAAATTATCCAAGTCACCTACTGAACCAGCTCGAATACACAAAGGACCAATATTCAATTGGATTAACCCTAAAAGTACAACCGTAGTCGTACACGGAATGTTTATACATAGAAGGTCACTATCTTCACAAACAGTTCCTTCAGGGCATGTTGGACACTCCTGCTCTTCTTGCAGAACTACATTATCGTCGTTTTTTTTCCAAATGATTTCCCTCCCTTCTGCTAAGATACAAATTATACTATGTAAGTCACAATTTACCCGATTGGATAAGTTGTACAGTCTTTGGAAAATCACATTATAAGTCTATCTTTTGTCAGAAAAAAGGTCATTCAGATTTTACGTACTTTAGTTAATGGAGCTGTTTTCCTGTAGGTTGATAATATATTTCAACCCATCGTGGGCATCACTAAAAGTAGCTATATTGCTTAACGCACCAATTCTAACTGCTAAGTTTGGCTTAATACCAACTATAATGCATTGCACTCCTATTAATTTTAAACACTCGTATAATTTTTGAAGTGTTTGTCTTACACTGTCATCAAAATTATTTATCCCGCTGAGACTGACCATAACAAATTCTACCTCGTTTGAGATACATTCCTCCAACACAGCTGGTATTATTGTTTCTCCCCGACTTACATCAAATTCCCCCACTAGGGTAAGAGCTATAGTGTTATCCCAAATATTCAGTATTGGAGCAGATAATTCCCTGACTTTTTCCTGTAACCTCTTTTCTTCATCCGCTTGGCTAGTAACATCCATAAGCATCACCATGTAACCTTCAATCTCCTCATTTTGGTGCTGTAAGCTTTTTATTGGTGTCACTACAATATCAGCAATAAATTTGTTTTTAATATTGATTCTGGCTCTATGACCATTTTCCAATCCGGACATCACTTGACGCTGGTGTGCAGGTTCTTTATGAAAGAAATCCATGCTTAAGCCAATCAAGTCATCTGAGTTGGAAGAACCATACAAAGGAGCAATTTTATTAAGTGATTGTCTGGCATATGAATTTAACCAAATAATTTTATAGTTCACATCAGCAATAATAATATTTTCTCCAATACTATTTAAAGCATCTGTGCCAGTTATATTTATGGGTAATGATCTATTGGTCATAATTTTTCCACCTTTTTTTACAAAACTTAAATATACCTATTTGATGCTAGCTTTATTGAACCTGTTCCATTTAAGTACACAGTTTCACTATATCTATAACATATACCCAGTCTACCATATATTCAAAATACTTTTTAACAGCCTAACCCAAATTTATGATAGAATCCATCCATGCTTGCTCCTTCTTAATTCTTATATCAGGTTCTTTTATAACAGGGAAAAAAGATTTAAAAGGAAAGAGATTCTTTGATATAAGAACTGAAAACAACTGAATGGAAATTTCACCATGAGTCTAGAACAGGCAGAAGTGTGGATAAGTGCTATATAAAGAAAAAAGACTGAACCCATTAGTGAATTCAGTCTGATTTCAAATTGATTTGGCGATGGCACAACCGGTTGGATTTGTCGTTGCAAATGATTAATCAGAATATGCTCGCTCACTGTTCGGTGTCGATTTCCAATAATCTTTAATATTCGCGTTGCCCAATCTTTCACTAAAGGGGATAACTAAAAATGGGAGGTACATTTAGATAAATTCAGACTTTTCATTATCGAAAAGACTTTTCAAGACATGTAAGTTCTGATTTACGGCTTTCTTTATGTTGTTTTTCATAATCCCGATCATGATGCCTTTCATTCCTGATGAAATAATTTCGGCCTTGTTGGTTAATAATGTCCCTTGGCTTTGCTGTTCCAATTCATACGCCATCCTATAAGAAAAGACTTTTCCAGATGCATCAAAAGTCAATCTTTCGTTTGGCACATATTCGGTGATTACTATTTCCTCAAAAGACTGTAAACCCATCCCTCTTAACAAATGATACTTGGAACCAACAATACCTTCAGTTGATTTTACTTTTGTTATTTGTTGAACTGCATAATTCCAGACGGTGAAGTTTTCCATTTTTGCAAGGTAATGAAATACGTCTTTTGCATCGGATGAAATCATCAATGTATTACTGAATCGAGCCATGAAACTTCCTCCCTTTTTGATTCAAGCCATATTCATCTGCCTTTCTACTTCTTCGATTAAACCTTTTAAACTTTGTAATTTTTTCCTTGCATCTAAATAATAAATATTATTTTTCCCTTGTCTTTCCATTTTGATAACTTCTGCATCTTTGAGAATTTTAAGGTGATGTGATACTGCTGGCCTCGAAATATCAGCTAAAGCGGTTATTTCACTTACATTTAGTTTTCCTCTTTCTCCTAAAATAATAATTATATTTTGTCTTATCGGATCACCTAAAGCCTGTAACAATGCTGTGTTTTCTCTAAAAATATCCATGAGTGATCTATTATTTGGGCTTACCATGCTAATTCCCTTCTAACGTCAATAAGTTTAAACTTATGAACCTATTATATCATAGAGAAAAAATATTGTGAGAAATATCAATCTTTTGGATGAATGTATGAATAACTTTTCCTTTCCGGTTTTTATTTACAAGTATAAATATAAGTTAAAGTTTCAAGATATTCGGATTATTGTGTGGAAAAAATATTCTAGCTTACCTTATAATAGAGAAGAAAAGTTAAGCATCAAAGATTTGAAACAGTTATCAAAAGGTAACCAAAAAAATTCCTGCGTGTGGGGTTAAGAATTAATTAAAGATGGAGTGTTACCAGATGTCAATATGGATACAGATTTTGTTGTTTGCAATACCAGGCATTCTCGTATATTATGGTGTCTTTTATGGTACTCCGAAAATGGTGAGGAAAGGTATCCCTTTAATTTATTCTTTCTGGTTTTGGTTGTGGATCCCAGTTCTGCTGTTATTACCTTTATCCATAGGTTTGTATATCGTTCTCGAAGGTGGAACTTTAACCATTGAAACCATTCAGCAACGGTTCCGTTTAAATCCTATAAGCAGAAATGATTGGCTTTGGGTTGGTTTGGCCGTTATATTAACTATCGTCTTTGACCAAGTTCTGGAACCAATAGGAAAGGTATTAGCAAAGTATAAACTATTATCACCACCCAGCTATCTACCTGCACCATTTAACCCCCTAAAAAAATTCGATATTCCTCCAAGAGAGTTTTTTGGTGTTCCATTAAAAGGTAACTGGAAGCTACTAATATTATTTATACCCATTCACTTACTGGCAATGTTCAGTGAAGAAATGATGTGGCGAGGATATCTTTTACCGATACAAGAAATAATGTTTGGAAATATGGCTTGGGTAATTAATGGGTTTCTATGGGCTTGGGTGTTACATATTGCACTGAAATGGCACGTTATCGGAATGATTCCTAGTATGATGGCAGCCCCATTAATTGCACAATATACTGAATCTACGTGGGCTTCTTTTGCGGTTCATGCCATCGGGAATGCCCCTTTGTGGATAATACTTCTAGTGGGAATTATAAAAACAGCAGAAACATCAGATGAAAAGCAAGAGATAAATTTATAGGTATGGCACTTCCTAGTAACGAAAAAATAGAGAAAAGAATATTCCACATTATCTTCGGGACCAAAAGCTTTATCTATTTCCTATTTTTTCCAATCATTCTTAGTCGGCTTGGCTTAATTGATAAAAAAGTTATAAAGTAATTTGCCCTTCTGTTTACGCAGCCACCATAAATCATTATTATATGAAAATTTATGATCTCCTAGTTTAACTCTTCCACCAATTTCATTTGTTCTTGACTAAAACCCCAATTATTATCCCATCTTGGATATAATGAAAGTAATGTAATTTGTATTTAATATAATCGTTTACATGTAGAATCATTTGCTTGATTAGGAAATACAAAGGTTAAACAAGCTCCAGCAGAAAGTGTAATAAGGTAATAATAGCTCCCCATATGATTCTCCTTATTTAATTTTTATTTCTATTTTCCTCTGTATTTGTTTCGTTATTATTAGCGTATTTTAAGTCTTCCTGCTAAAGCTTGCACTGTGGAATCCCACGTTCCTACCGATCTGTGATTTCACCTTGCATTGAATTGGGAAGCTTCTACTGTCCCCCCGCCACGTCAACATTCTTTCGCTCAAAGTTATCAAGCAATGCACGCACTTCATCTGTTGACTCTGTACTCATCAACTGATTTCTTAACTCACCCGCTCCTCGAATCCCACGGACATATATCTTAAAGAAGCGACGCAAGGGCCTGAACGGACGGGCTTCTAATTTCGAATATTTATCAAAGAGATCCAAATGCAACCTTAAGAGATCAAGCAATTCTTGACTACTATGATCTTTCGTCTCCTTTTCAAAGGCAAATGGATTCTTAAAAATGCCACGCCCAATCATAATCCCGTCCACACCGTATTGATGAGCGAGCTGTAAGCCGGTTTGACGGTCAGGGATATCTCCATTAATCGTCAAAAGAGTATTTGGTGCCACCTGGTCACGAAGTTTCTTTATCTCCGGAATCAGTTCCCAATGAGCATCTACTTTACTCATTTCCTTTTTTGTACGAAGATGAATGGAAAGATTCGCAATATCCTGTTTTAATATGTGCGTTAACCAGTCGTGCCATTCGTCTACGTTCGTGTAACCAAGTCTTGTCTTCACACTTACGGGCAACCCTCCCGCTTTCGCTGCTTCTATTAGCTCTGCTGCTACTTCCGGACGGCGGATCAGACCGCACCCTTTCCCTTTCCCTGCCACATTAGGGACTGGACAGCCCATATTGATATCGACACCTCGAAATCCAAGCTCGGCCATACCAATACTCATTTGCCGAAAGTGTTCAGGCTGATCTCCCCATATATGGGCTACCATTGGTTGTTCATCCTCTGTAAAAGTCAAGCGCCCACGCACACTTTCTTTCCCCTCTGGGTGACAATAACTTACAGAGTTTGTAAACTCGGTAAAAAACACATCAGGTCTGCCAGCTTCACTCACCACATGGCGGAAAACAACGTCTGTCACATCTTCCATCGGTGCCAATACAAAAAATGGCCTTGGTAAATCACGCCAAAAATTATCTATCATATTCAATCCAAATCCTCTCATTATGTTACCTGGTCAAAACCTAGTCTCAAAATTAATAAGCAAAGATATCTTTGCATCTTTTACTTATACCATGCTTAAGCACTTTTTATCAATCTATATTTATTTTAATCATTATACACTTTAATATTTACAAGTATTGAAGGGGACATGGAAAATCCCGGGTTTCAATTGATAAGAACCGGGAAATTATAGGATCCAACCCAGAAAATCGAAAATGTTTATTTTTACGAAAATCAGGGTTGGAATCGGAAATGTTTATTATGTTTGCGGGATGTTTAAATTAACTAGACACCCGCTTCTCCAGCCACGCTACAGCTTCAACATGAGGTGTCTGGGGAAACATATCAACAGGCTGGACTTCTTTTGTCTCATAACCGCCATCTTCAAGAATCCGGAGATCACGGGCCAATGTTGATGGATTGCAGGACACGTATACAATTCGCTTCGGCTCCATATCAAGCATTGCCTGCAGAAAGTCTGCGTCACAGCCTTTGCGTGGTGGATCGACGACAATAACATCTGGATCAAAACCGTTTTTCTTCCATTCCGGCATTACGCTTTCCGCTTCGCCCACAAAGAATTCGGCATTGTCTATAGCATTTAGCTTCGCATTGTTTTTGGCGTCATTGATTGCCTCTGGGACTACTTCTATTCCATATACTTTTTTCGCCTTTTGAGCAAGGAACAATGAAATGGTACCAATACCGCAGTAAGCGTCAATAACGGTATCATCGCTGCCAATTTTGGCATATTCCAATGCCTTGTCATAAAGTATCTTTGTCTGACCAGGATTTACCTGGAAAAAGGATTTTGCCGAGATTGCAAATGTGATGTCACCGATTTTGTCATATATATATTCTTCGCCCCAGAGTACTTTTGTCTTGTTTCCTAAAATGACACTTGTACGCTGATCATTGATATTTTGGATGATTGACTTGATTTGCGGGAATTGCTCTGTCAGTTCTTTGATAATTAATTCTTTACCAGGTAGCTTATTAGATCGTGTAATCAATACAACCATTGCTTCGTTCGTCGCATAGCCTGTCCGCACCATAATATGACGCAATTCGCCACTGTGCTTTTCCTCGTTATATGCTTTGACGCCGAGGCGATTTGCAATCTCTCTGGTTGTTTTCACAATTTCATTGATAGTTTCATCCTGAATGCTGCAGGTGTCCATATTTTCGAGAATTCGGTGGCTGCGTTTTTGATAGAACCCAACAATGAGTTCTCCGTTCTTTTCCCCGACAGGAATCTGTACTTTATTACGGTAATTCAGTGGATTCTCCATTCCGATTATTGGATGTACTGGGACATGATCAAGATGTGCAACCTTTTTCATCACGTTTCTCACTTGATTTTCTTTCATTTCCAGCTGCAGCTTGTAGCTCATATGCTGAAGCTGACACCCGCCGCAGTGGACATGGCAGGAAGCTGTGACACGTTCAGGACTTTCGGTTTTGAGCTCAAGCAATTTGCCGAAGCCAAAATTTTTATTTGCTTTAACTACTTTAACAATCGCTTCTTCACCGGGTAAGCCGTTTGGTACAAATAATGGATAGCCATCAATTTTCGCAACGCCATTTCCTTCGTGGGTCAAGTCCTCGAAGGTGAATGTTAATGTATCGTTTTTATTTACTGGAGCTGTATGTTTAGCCATTTGTATATCTTCCTTTTACGTACAAGTTTATGTGGTACCTATCTTACCATATTTTCTCCGGGAAGTTGATAAATTACCCGCTTGGATCCCATTCGACAAATTTCGGGTGGTGCCTGGCACTGTTCGGTTTTTGACAAAATTCGGGGAGTGACAGGCACCAAAAAAGGAAGACCTCTTACTCAGTCTTCCTCTGTCTCGATGAACGCTTCGGGGACACAAAACTCGATATGGCGCTGGAGGTTTGTGAATTTGCCTGGCAGCAGGCCACCGTATTCTCCGTCGATATTCAACTGCATCTTTTCATCGTTGTGTACTGTTATATTTCTTGCCTGTGTGTAGATGATATTCTTGCTTTTTAAATGCTCCCCTCTAACAGCGAGGGTTGCTATTTGGATGAATTCTGCAAGGTTGATTTTGCGTAAAATCAGCAAATCAAAATATCCATCATTCATTTTTGCGTCAGGAGCAAGTTTTTCGAAACCGCCTACTGAATTTGTGTTGGAAACCAGAAACAGCATGATGTCCTCTTCCATTACCTGCCCATCATACTCAATCTTAACTCTGGTAGGCTTCAGGGATGGGAGCATCTCAATTCCCTTCATATAATACGCCAGCTGTCCAAGCATTGTTTTCAGCTTACTTGGTACATCATAGGTTAACTCGGTCAATTTTCCACCACCGGCAATATTTATAAAGTAGTGGTCATTCACTTTACCAATATCAAGGAACATTGATTTCCCGGAGACAATAATATCAACTGCGCTCTTTATATCTCTTGGAATATGTAATGCCCTGGCAAAGTCATTTGTTGTCCCAGATGGAATGATCCCAAGCTTCGGTCGACCTTCCCGTTCTGCGAGCCCATTTATAACCTCGTTGATTGTCCCGTCTCCACCAGCTGCCACCACTAGATCATAGCCACGTTCCACAGCGATTTTTGCTGCTTTAATGCCGTCGCCTTCACAGGTGGTTGCATGTGCAGAGGTTTCATACCCAGCTACTTCCAACCTTTCCAGAATACCAGGCAGTGCTCGTTTTATTGCTTCGCGCCCAGATGTTGGGTTATATATTATTCGGGCCTTTTTCATTTTATTTCCTCCCCCAAATATAATGAAGGGTTACTTTGATGTTAATTTTTCTTAATGTCTATCCATATCATAGACCTTTTCCATCGATTTGAAAAGTTTGAGACTGACATATTTGAGGCTGCCATTCCAAGAAATGGCAGCCTAGAAAAATGATTTATCTTTTTTCCAATTCTTCTGCAAGGATTTTGTTTACCAATGGCGGGTTTGCCTGGCCTTTTGTTGCCTTCATGATTTGACCAACGAGAAATCCTTTGGCCTTCCCTTTCCCACTTTTGAAATCGATGATAGATTGCTCGTTTTCATCAAGAATTTTATTGACGATTTCTTTCAGCTGTTCAGGGTCCGAAATTTGGACAAGACCTTGATCTTTTACAATCTGTTCCGGATCGCCACCTTTTTCAACCAGCTCTGCGAATACTTTCTTCGCAATCTTGGATGAAATGGTTCCATCTTCAATCAGCTTAATCATCTTAGCCAATGCGTCCGGTGTAATAGCCAATTCCTGCAGTTCTTTGTAATGCTTATTCATGTATGCAGAGACTTCGCCCATCAACCAGTTGGAAACCTGTTTGATATCTCCTCCGTGCTCAACGGCTTCCTCAAAGAAATCAGACATTTGCTTGGATGCTGTCAGTACATCTGCATCGTATTCCGATAATCCAAGCTCGGAAACATAACGCTCTCTTCGGGCATCCGGAAGCTCTGGAATTTCACTGCGTACACGCTCTTTCCATTCTTCATCAATATATAATGGAACAAGATCTGGCTCAAGGAAATAACGATAGTCATCAGAACCTTCTTTGACACGCATTAGAATGGTTTCTTTTGTTTTCTCATCGTAACGGCGTGTTTCTTGTAAGATTTCTCCACCTGAAAGCAATACCTTTTCCTGACGTTTCTCTTCGAACTCAAGACCTTTTTGTACAAAGGAGAAGGAGTTCAGGTTTTTCAATTCTGCTTTTGTACCGAACGCTTCCTGTCCAATCGGTCTTAACGATATGTTGGCATCACATCTTAGTGAACCTTCCTGCATTTTCACATCGGAAACACCAGTATACTGAATGATGTTTTTCAGTTTTTCCAAATAGGCATATGCTTCTTCTGGTGAGCGCATATCCGGCTCAGATACGATTTCGATCAATGGTGTCCCTTGGCGGTTAAAATCGACATAGGAATAACCGTCTTCGCCATGTGTCAGTTTACCTGCGTCTTCCTCCAAATGAAGGCGGGTAATGCCAATTTTCTTTTTCTTGCCATTGACTTCGATTTCAATCCAGCCATGTTCACCGATCGGCTTGTCAAATTGTGAAATCTGATATGCTTTCGGGTTATCCGGATAGAAATAGTTTTTACGGTCAAATTTCGTGTCAGTTGCAACTTCACAGTTTAGTGCCATTGCAGCTTTCATAGCGAAGTTCACCGCCTCTTCATTCAATACCGGCAATGTTCCTGGGTACCCAAGATCAATCGGGTTTACATTTGTATTTGGGTTTGAACCAAATTCATTGATGCTTGGGCTGAAAATTTTAGAATTCGTTTTTAATTCTACGTGAACCTCTAGTCCAATAATCGTTTCAAAATTCATTAGTTGGCACCTCCAAGCTGAGGTCGTTTTTTATGATGGTCTGTTGCCTGCTCAAATGCATGTGCAGTACGGTAAACTGTGCTTTCGTCAAAATACTTTCCGATAATCTGCAAGCCGATCGGGAGACCTTTTTCAGATAATCCACATGGAATGGAGATTCCCGGTACACCTGCAAGATTGACAGGGATTGTCAAAATATCATTTGCATACATCGTTAAAGGATCATCGGTTTTCTCGCCTACTTTAAACGCTGGAGTAGGTGTAGTAGGTCCGATGATTACATCATAGTCTTCAAAGATTTTATCGAAATCATTTTTGATCAATGTACGCACTTTTTGCGCCTTTTTGTAATACGCATCATAGTAACCGGAGCTCAATGCAAATGTTCCAAGCATAATTCGGCGTTTTACCTCTGGACCGAATCCTTGGCTGCGGGATTTTTTGAACATATCAATCATGTTTTCGGCATTTTCACTGCGCACACCATAGCGGACACCGTCAAAACGGGCCAGGTTGGCAGAAGCTTCGGATGATGACAATAAGTAATAGGTTGCTACAGCATATTTGGAATGCGGAAGGGATACTTCTTCCCATGTAGCGCCAAGTGATTCATATACTTTTAATGCTTCAAGCACAGATTCCCTTACTTCCGGTGCTACACCTTCTGCTAAGTATTCTTTCGGAACGGCGATTTTCAGGCCGCTTACATCGTTTGTAAGTGCCTCTGTATATTTTGGCACATCTACATTTGCACTTGTCGAGTCCATTTCATCATGCCCGGAAATTACTTCAAGCACACGTGCATTGTCCTCTACGGAGCGAGTGATCGGTCCGATTTGATCCAATGATGAAGCAAATGCAACAAGACCGAAACGGGATACACGGCCATATGTAGGCTTCATGCCTACTACGCCACAAAATGCTGCAGGCTGGCGGATTGATCCACCAGTATCAGAGCCTAGTGAGAATAGTACCTCTCCGGCTGCCACTGCTGCTGCGGAACCTCCACTGGAGCCCCCAGGGACGTGGTCCGTGTTCCATGGATTTCTTGTCGGGTTATAGCTGGAATTTTCGTTGGAAGACCCCATTGCGAATTCATCCATATTCAGTTTCCCAATGTTTATGATCTTTTCTTTATCGAGCTTTTGAACAACGGTCGCATCGTATAATGGATCGGTAAAGTTATCTAGAAATTGACTTGCACAAGTAGTACGCAAGCCTTTCGTCATAATATTATCTTTGATTCCGCCCGGCATGCCAAACAGACTTGCCGATTGGTTCTGAGCTTCGTCCAGTTCTTTGGCTTTTTCTCGTGCATTTTCTTCATCCAACGTTAAAAAAGCATGAACCTGGCTATCTACTTCATGAATCCTTTTATAGGACTCGTCCACCAGATCCTGCACCGTAATTTCTTTATTATGTAGCTTTTCTTCCAATTCTTTAATCGTATGGTCAAATAATGGCATCTATGTGACCCTCCCTCTTCTTAGTTAACTTGGCATATGTATGCATTTTCGGCAAATGCCTTCTGCAGATAGAAGTTACATGCTTAGCTATCTGCCAATATCGATGGAACACGGAACTGACCGTCCTTTTGATCAGGTGCATTTTTCAGTGCATCCTCTTGTGTGATCCACTCTTTTGGCTGATCTTTGCGCATAACATTTTTCAGGTCAAGTACATGTGTAGTTGGCTCGACACCATCAGTATCCAATTCATTCAGCTGTTCAGCGTAATCGATGATCGAGCTTAATTCTTTTGCCATCTTTTCGACTGCTTCATCTGTAACAGCAAGCCTTGCCAGATGTGCCACGTGTTTCACTTGCTCTTTTGATATATCTGCCATTAGGTTATACCTCCATATCGAAGTTTTATATAGGTTACTTCATTTTCTCATTTCACTATTATAACACTATTGATAATAGCAGAGATAGTCACTTATAGGCAAATCATGTCATAAGAATCCCAAATTTTGACTAAGTAAAGCAAAAAACCACCTCTATTACTAATAGAAGTGGTTCTTTGATTATCTTTCTTTAGTGATTTCGACTGCTTGATTAAACTCTGCTTCAACTTCTGGAGCAGGTTTGCCCAAGAGACTGACAATAATGGTAACGATAAGACTAAGGATGAACCCAGGAAGCAATTCATACAGATCAAAAATCCCGCCTTCAAGCATATCTCCCCAGATAATGACTGTAAGAGCACCAACAAGTATACCTGCAAGCGCACCATTTCTCGTTACTCCTTTCCAGAATAGGGAAAGGATGATTAATGGTCCAAACGCTGCACCAAAACCTGCCCAAGCGTAACTTACAAGATCAAGTACTGAGCTCTCTGGATTCATTGCGATAATAACAGCAATTAATGCAATTACTACTGTAGCAATTCGTCCGACCCAAACAAGCTCTTTGCCTGAAGCCTTTTTACGGAAAATCGCTTTATAGAAATCTTCCGCTACAGCTGAAGATGATACAAGCAACTGAGAGTCAATTGTACTCATGATAGCTGAAAGGATTGCCGCTAATAGAATTCCGGCAATTACCGGGTGGAATAATAACTGTGAAAATGCGATAAATATTTTTTCAGGGTCAGCCAGCATTTGGATTCCGTTTTCAGTTCCAACTTGAATTCCGAAACTGCTTAATACTGACACATCTTGTGTGCTGATAAATGCCAAACCGATAAACCCGGTAAAGATTGCACCATATAAACCTAGTACCATCCATGCAGTACCATAAAAGCGAGCTTTAGGTACATCTTTCGCTGAACGTAACGCCATAAATCTTACCAGGATATGTGGTTGGCCAAAATAGCCAAGTCCCCATGCCATCGATGAAAGAATGGCAATTATACTTACACCTTGTACCATATTCAGGTGAGTTGGATCAATTTCTCCCACAGCTTGTACTGCTGCGTCCCAACCTCCCATTTCATTTAAAGCTACAATCGGTACAACAATCAATGCAAGGAACATCAGTATCCCTTGAATGAAATCAGTCCAAGCTACAGCAAGGAAACCTCCGAGTAATGTGTACCCTACTACGACAATAGCTCCAATCCACAATGCGGATTCATAGGAAAGACCAAAAGATGCTTCAAAGAGTTTCGCTCCCGCTACCATCCCTGAAGAAGTGTAGAATGTAAAGAACAGTAAGATTACTAACGCAGATAAAACGCGGAGAATATGTGACTTATCTTTAAAACGGTTTTCGAGAAAATCCGGAAGTGTGATGGCATTATCCGATACCTCTGTATAGACGCGCAAACGTTTTGCGATGAATTGCCAGTTCAGATAGGCACCAATCGCTAGTCCTATTGCCATCCAGGCCTCTGCCATCCCCGTTGCATATACCGCACCAGGCAAACCAAGCAAGAGCCATCCACTCATATCCGAAGCACCGGCACTCAATGCCGCTACACCAGGCCCCAGATTTCTGCCTCCTAGAACATAATCCGATAAATTATTAGTTCGGTAATACATAACTAAACCAATTACAAGCATTCCAAGTAAATATACGATAAAAGTAATTAATGTTGTAAGACTCACTCTTTATTTTCTCCTCTCTGTAAACAATGTAATGATGGATAATAATAATACGATCGGCATTGGTACAAATAACCAAAACCAAGTTACTCCCCTAATTGCATATTCCATCCTTTCTACCTCCCATGATTTAAATTCTTTTTCTATTTTTATTTGACTTCTCCGCGAGTGGGACCCAACTATGATTTCACAGATTAGGATTAATTTCAAGCGGAGAAAGTTGATATACCGCTATTTACAAGCTTTTTCACAATTATAATTTGGGTATATTCAGCCATATATTTTTATAAAATTGGATATAGCGACATTATACGGATAGAAGTCGCAGATAACATAAAATGCTACAATTTCATCCATATAACTGCTTTTACCTACACATTTAAAGTGAAAAAAATTTTTTTAAAAAAATATCCTGCAAAGCTTAATTTTCCCTAAAAATGCAAAAAAATACCTGAAACAGGTTCCACGCCGTTTCAGGTCAATCCATCATATAGTAATAGGGTAAAAAACAAATTGATTAAAAACTGATTATTACTGATTAGAATTGTACAGTAGTACTGCTTGTTCCGTAGATAGTTGGTTCTCTATCCATTGTTAAATCTGTTGCATTATTATCCTGTACGAATGCAAATCCACCAACCAATAGAGCAACTAATGATAGTCCTGCTAATAGCTTCTTCATTTTACTCCCCCCTTTCCAAGTGAAATTAAATATTAGAAATTTGCTCATAGGCAAAGTTAGCCTCTTTGTAATATTTCGCTGCATCCTTATATTTGAATAGCTTCTCATAATGTTTAGCTAATAATTCTGCATAAATCACTATGCTGGCATAATCCTTATGAAGTTTTAGGTAAGGGATAAATTCCTTGGCTACTAGAGTTTCAAACTTGTCAAATTTTTCGCTAAGTAAATAATTGTATGTGTAAATTACATAATAAAAAATTTTATAAGGCTCCATATCTTGAACTTCCTCAATCAATTTTAATCCATATTTGATACTATTTCGTGCCTCTTGGTAATTTTTAATATTATAGTATTCCCTTACCAATGAAGATACTGAAGCTAATCTTTCAACAATATCAACTTCACAATCAAATATTATTTCTTTATAATGCTTAATTGCTTCAACAGAATCTCCCTTTGTTGAATATAGATAGCCTAGATTTTGGTTGGTAAGCTGAATTAACTGTTTATTTTTGTCAAGTTTTCCAAGATGGAGTGCCAAGTTAAAGTTTTTGATTGCTTTATCATATAACTTTATTCTTCTATAGGAAATTCCCAGAACGTTATGACACTGTGCACATCGAATAAAGTTATATTGTTTCATGAATATATTTAAAGACTTATTAGCATAATCTATAGCTTCTAATGTATTTCTCAATTTACTTTGAGTGATTGCTATAATGTATTGAAGATCGGCAATTTCATTTTCTTCTATCTCTAGTCTGCTAATTCTTTCTTCAGCTAGCTTATAATAATACATTGCTTGGTTTTGATTTCCCGAAGAAGAGTTATAATTCCCTCTAAACTTAAACCAATAATACTGCTGTAAATTATCGAATGTACCTGAAATCTCACTCAGCTCATTGATCTTTTTCAGTGCCTCATCATATTCACCCAGAATCAGATAATACCTGATCTTATGAATCTCAAACATCATCAGGCTGTCAGAAAGGTTTTTATCCATCATTTCCTGGATTTCTTTATATGTTGCAATAACTTCATCTTTGTCACTAACCTCAAACAACATGCTGTACCATTGCTGGCATTTCTCTTTAATAGCTTCTTCCTGATTGTTGTCCACTTCAATACCTAGGCGATTACACAGTAATTGTATGATCTCTGGGCTTGCCTGGGTTTTTTGGTTTTCAATTTTTGATAAATAGGATACAGATACAATCCCTTCAGAAAGTTCACCTAAAGTCATTTCCTGTTTGGTACGCTGCAGTTTTATAAATGACCCTATCTCTATCAAAATACCCACCCTATCATCAAATTCAGAAATATTTTAATTAACCTCATTATATCATAGTTTCCAAGAATTCATATTGGGAAAATCATAGGGGTTAACCGTGTTTTAAGTCATAAAAAAGTTTCCTGTTTTCCTGATATAGGAAAACTCCTAGCGATTTTACGAATTTTCAAGCTGAAAAATGGTAAATTGGTAATATGATGTATATCACACCACCAAAGGCGGAATATTAAAATAATTAAAGCCGAATGAATGCCGCGTTAAACCAGACGGCATTCAATTCATCTTATAGTGCTTGTTCAAAAAGGGGATAATAATCACAAGCTGCTTGACTGTTTTAGCGTGAACAAACGACCACCTCGGAAAGTGTATTGCTTTTCCAAGGAACAAAGAAAGCAAGCATCCTGCGAAATTCAATCTATCCTTTTTACCGGCCTTTTTGAACAGCTCCTTATAATCTAATGGTATATGTGTACAGTAGGTGTCTCATCACCTGCATTACGGTAAATCAGGCTTTCCACCTTCTGACTCGAAGTGACATTGATTTCAAGATCATAGTAATTCGGGAACATCTCCTGAACGAGTCCATATGCATATTGGGTAAAACCAAGAACCTCAGCTTTTCCATAAAATTCTATCGGTATTTCAATGGTAAGTTTCTGGAGTTCTTCATCAATGTAAAACCCTTCGCCAATCAATCCAACGTAATTAGGAAAGAATTGTGCAATTTCGTTTCCGAAGCTGGAAACGATTTCCTGATCATCATAATATTTTTCTCTTCCTTCAGTGGATGGGAATAGAATATTTTCTTCATTCACAGATTGCCAATTCTCTACGGCACTGCTGCCGCCTGGAACGTTCGCTTTAGCGACAAAATTCCCTGGTACGGGAGAAGCCTGTTCTTCTTCCTGGTAGATGGCAACCATAATGGGTACTTCCATCATCCCATCCATTTGGCGGATTTCCTGGACAATCGTTTGGGCAATCTCATTTGCCTGGGAGAGCATTTCTTGTTCAGATATATTTTCATAATAATATGGCCCACCTGTTTCCGTCTGAAAACGATAAACAGATTTCATAGCAATCCCGAGGGACAGGCCTGCAAGTTCCACGGTTTGGTCTTCATTATGTCTCATGTAATTTTGTTCAAGGATGTGGGATAGATATCGAGGGTTTTCCCGATACGTATCTTCATCGGCTCCCTTCTCCACTACCGGGTTAAGCTCATCGATCCACGAGTATATTGTACTTGAATCTAAGTACTGTCCTTCCTGAAAATATAATTCGTTCGGGTCATATACTTCTTTGGACAATCTCCGGAGACCTTCTTCCATCTCGTCAATATCGACACGGTTGGCCATCTGGTTAACAATTACTCCCCTTGCCTGACTTGTTTTGTAAGGGAGGATCATTCGGTAGTTTTCATCAGATAATTGATAACTCGGAACAATCGACGTTTCCTGCTCCGTCGTATCATTTTGCAGAACTTCTTCATTTGAATCTTGTACACAGCCTGTTATAAAAAGGAGTGTACCTAATAATAACGCACTTATTTTTTTCAAGTGAAACACTCCTTACCCTTCCACAGCCTCTTTCAGTTGCTGTTCATTCCATATTTCTATATCCAGCTTTTGTGCCTTGTCATATTTGGAACCAGCATCTTCCCCGGCAATCAGAATGTCTGTTTTCTTGCTGACACTACCAGTAACGGTTCCCCCCATGGATTCAATCAGTTCTTTTGCTTCGTTTCGTGAAAAATCCTCCATTTTACCTGTCAATACAACTGTTTTTCCGGTAAAAATCGAATCACTTTCCATTTCCGCTTTTTTTGGACCCTTGTATTCCATGTTAATCTTCAGTTCGCGTAAGTCATTCAAAAGTTCCGTAACTTTGTCTTCAGAGAAATATTGTACAATCGAATCAGCCATTTTATCACCGATTTCATCAACTGCAATCAAATCATCAAAGGTCGCATGCTGCAGCTTATCCATTGTTTCAAATTTTATAGCAAGGGTTTTCGCCGCCTTCGCTCCAATAAAACGGATTCCAAGACCGAACAATAGCCTTTCAAGAGAATTTTCTTTCGATGCTTCAATTGCCTCAAGCAAATTCGTGACAGATTTATCGCCCATTCTTTCCAATTGCAGCAGTTCTTCACGTTCTAGACGATACAAATCTGCAATCGTATGGATGAGCTTTTCCTGGAAAAGCTGAATAATCACTTTTTCTCCCAATCCATCGATATTCATTGCATTTCGGGAAACAAAGTGAATAAGGCCTTCCATTAATTGTGCAGGACAGTTTGGATTGATGCAACGCAATGCCACCTCTTCTTCAAGTCTGACCAATTCACTGCCGCATGCAGGGCATTCGGTTGGCATATGGAATTCCTGTTCTTCACCTGTTCGCTTTTCCGTTACTGCACGCACCACTTTTGGAATAATGTCTCCAGCTTTCTTGATCACGACAGTGTCGCCGATTCGAATGTCCTGTTCACGGATCAAATCTTCATTATGAAGGGATGCCCGCTGGACAGTCGTTCCTGCCACTTTTACCGGATCAAGGATTGCAGTAGGTGTGATCACGCCGGTTCTGCCGACGCTTAACTCAATGTCCCTTAGTTTTGTAATTGCTTCCTCTGCAGGAAACTTATAGGCAATTGCCCAGCGGGGACTTTTTGCGGTAAATCCCAATTCTTTCTGTTGATCGAGATCGTCTACTTTGATGACTATCCCATCTATTTCGTAGGATAACTTAGGACGTTCCTCTGTCCAATAAGACACAAATTCGAGAACTTCCTCAATTGTCTCACATTTTTTCCATTCCGGATTTGTTTTAAAGCCAAGCTCTTTCAGCTTTTCAAGATGTCCACTATGGGTAGAAATCGTGCTGCCTTCCCATTCACCGACACCATACAGAAAGATATCTAGATTCCGCTTGGCAGCGATTTTTGGATCAAGCTGTCTTAATGATCCCGCTGCAGCGTTTCTAGGATTGGCAAATGGTTCTTCCTCATTCTTTTCTCTAGCTTCATTCAGCGCAAGGAAGGACTTGTGTGGCATATAAGCTTCACCGCGTACTTCCAGTGTACCTTGCTCTTTGATTGTTAATGGAATACTGCGGATTGTTTTAAGGTTATTGGTAATATCTTCGCCTGTTGTACCATCACCGCGTGTTGCCCCGCGGACAAACTTCCCATTTTCGTAGGTCAGGGAGATGGCAAGACCGTCAATCTTGAGTTCGCAAACGAATGTCACGGGCTCATCTGTTCCACTGCTTGCCCGTCTTGCGAAATCTCTAAGTTCCTGTTCATTGAAGGCATTTCCAAGACTCATCATCGGTACATTATGCTGTACCTTTTTAAATGCATCCAATGGCTCCCCACCAACGCGCTGGGTCGGTGAGTCGTCTGTGATGAGTTCTGGGAATTCCTGCTCCAACCGTTGAAGCTCCCGCAGTTTCTCATCATATTCTGCATCGGGGACAGTTGGCTGGTCCAGAACATGATATTCATACCCATATTGATTCAGTAGTTCTACTAATGCTTTTATTTGATTTTCTGCTTTTTGTTTATCCATTACCAAGGCAGCTCCCTATTCTTTCGTGATTGGCGCAAATTCAGCTAAGAGTCGTTTGATGCCGACAGGAGCCGGGAATGCGACATCCAATTCCATTTTATCCCCTTCACCCTGTACCTTAACAACCGTTCCAACACCCCATTTTTTATGGTTCGCCTTATCCCCCGCAGACCAATCCTTGCTTTCGGTGCCAGTTGTTTTATGCATACGTTCTGCCCTTCTCTTTATTGGGGCTGGTTTGTCTTTAGGCCGTTCAATCGACCTTCCGAACATGGAGTTTCTTGCCTGTTCAATACCATCTATCAGTTCTTCGGGAATTTCATTGATAAACCGGCTGATTGGATTCATGTTCGTTCTACCATAAAGTGTGCGCATCTTGGCATGGGTTAGATATAATTCCTTTTCCGCCCGGGTAATACCGACATATGCGAGGCGGCGTTCCTCTTCCATTTCTTCATCATCCATCATGGAACGGCTATGAGGGAAAACATTTTCCTCCATACCAATTAAAAAGACAACCGGAAACTCCAATCCCTTAGCTGCATGCAATGTCATTAAAGTAATTTTTTCCGCGTTTTCAGGATCTTCTTCATCAACACGGTCAATGTCTGCAATTAGAGCGAGATCTGTCAAAAATGCGATCAGTGTCTTGTCTTCGCTTGTTTCTTCAAAATCCTGTGTTACTGTCATAAACTCTTCCAGGTTTTCCAAACGGCTCTGTGCTTCGATTGATTTCTCATTTTTAAGCATTTCCTCATAGCCTGTCCGTTGCAGGACCGCTTCAACCATATCTGTCGCAGTAAGAAATTCCTGCTGCTGTGTTAATGTTTTAATTAAGTTACCGAACTCTGCCAGTGCATTAGCCGCTTTCCCAGAAACTCCCGTAAAATCGACCTCTTTCACTGCTTCATACATTGAAATATCATGCTGTGCTGCATGTGCACGAAGACGCTCCACAGAAGTCTTCCCAATCCCGCGTTTCGGTACATTGACGACACGCTCAAAGCTCAGATCGTCATCCGGATTCGTGATCAGCCGGAGATATGCAACCATATCCTTGATTTCTTTGCGGTCGTAGAATTTCTGTCCACCAACCATTTGGTAGGAAATACCGGATTTTAAAAAGGTATCCTCTATCGCACGGGATTGTGCGTTTGTACGGTATAAAATGGCTACGTCACCGGGGGTGTACCCTTCGTTTCTCATCAGTTCCTGTATCTTATCCGTCACATACAGGGCTTCTTCCTGTTCTGTCGCCCCCTGGAAGTAATTAATCTTTTTCCCGTCTGCATTTTCGGTCCAAAGATTTTTAGGCTTGCGCCCGGAGTTATTTCCAATTACTTTATTTGCAGCAGCAAGAATGGATTTCGTCGAACGATAATTTTGTTCGAGGAAGACCGTCCGTGCTTTCGGATAATCCTTTTCAAAAGATAGGATATTCGCTATATCTGCACCCCTCCAGCGATAGATCGACTGATCCGAGTCACCGACAACACATAGGTTCTGATAACGGCTTGCCAGCTGCTTGACAAGGAAATATTGCGCATGGTTCGTATCCTGATACTCATCAACGTGAATATACTGGAAACGCCGCTGGTAATATTCCAGCACCTCAGGCACTCGTTCAAACAGATGGATCGTCTGCATGATTAAATCGTCAAAATCGAGGGACTGATTTTTCCGCAGCATCTTTTGATAGCCTTCATAAACCTTTGCAACCTGTACATCATAAAAGTTACCAGCATTCTTGGTAAACTCCACATCGGTAATCAGCTCGTTTTTTGCCGCACTGATCTGCCCGAGCATGGCACGAGGGTCAAACTTTTTCGGGTCAATATTTAAATTTTTAAGCACCTGCTTCACAACAGACAGCTGATCACCACTGTCGAGAATGGTAAAACTGCTGTTGTAGCCGATCCGGTCGATATCCCTGCGCAAAATCCGCACACACATCGAGTGGAAGGTGGATACCCACATATTCTCTCCCTGTCGGCCGACAAGCCTGCTCACACGATCTTTCATCTCTCTCGCAGCCTTATTCGTAAATGTAATGGCAAGAATATTTCTTGGAGAAACTTCTTTTTCTCCCATCAAGTACGCGATACGATGTGTTAATACTCTTGTTTTTCCGCTCCCTGCCCCAGCCATGATCAATAGTGGGCCTTCTGTATGTCTGACAGCTTCCTGCTGCTCTTTATTCAATCCATTTATCATTTCGTCAATCGTCTGACTCATTATTACACCGTCCTCTGAATCATTTTACTGCTTTTACTGTTTTTAAAGCTCCTTTAATATCTGTATAAATACTGTTCCCAACGATCACCACATCCGCACGTTCTTTCATTTCTTTTGCCTGCTCGCTGTTCTCAATTCCGCCGCCATAAAAAAGCAGCGTATTTTCAAGGCTGTCCTTCACTTCCTGGACAAGTTCAGGATCGCCATATGTACCGCTATATTCCATATAAAAAATCGGAAGGTGAAATACATGCTCTGCCATATATGCGTAAGCTTTAACATCTTCTGCATCGGGAAGATAGCTGTTCGTATGTTTGAAAGCCTTGGCATCTTCATTTAATATGCAGTATCCTTCAAAAAAGATTTCACTGTATTCCATCATATCTATATATTCCTTTATTGCTTTATGCTGGATATCCATCATAAATTTCTTTTCCCTGGAGTTCAGCACCATCGGAATAAAGTAATAATCAAAACCTGGAGTGAGTGCTTCCTCATCCGAAACCTCCAGAATACATGGAACGGTGTGTCTGCGACGTATGCGTGACAGCAAATCAAGCACACCATCCAATGTAACATTATCTGTTCCGCCTACAATCACAGCATCTGTTCCAGATTCGCAAATCATATCCAAATGCTCATCCGATATATCTTTTGCCGGGTCGAGTTTAAATATATGTTTCCATTCGTTTATTGTTTTCAAAAGTTTAATCCTCCATCAACGTCATTCATTCGTTTATTATACCAAAAATATCTGGCGGAATTTAGGGATATGGTTAATCTTTTTTGGCAGGCAGGAAAGTTTAGTATTTCCTGCCTGCGTAATTGCAGTTTGATGATCTGTCGGCGATACGTGCGCAACTTATCGGCGGTTTTTTCTATTTATCGGCGACTTTACTGCATTTATCGGCGATAAGGCAGGTTTATCGGCGGATAGAGTGCATTTATCGGCGATTCCTTCCCATTTATCGGCGAAACTGGCATCCAGAGGTAATTTCACATAAAAATTAGAAACCGCCAACCCGGTTGGGCTTGCGGTTTCTATTTATTTCCATTTATTCTTCCCAATACCATCTGATACCCATCACTTCCATAATTAATACAGCGGCGGACACGGGAAATAGTGGCAGTGGATGCTTTTGTCTCTTGCTCTATTGCACTGTAGGTATTGCCTTCTGTCAGCATTTTCGCAACCTGTAACCGCTGCGAAATCGACTGAATCTCAGACATTGTCGCTATATCATCAAAGAAGCGGTAGCATTCTTCCCGGTCTTTTAATGATAGGATAGCATCGAACAGTTGATCCAGCTGCTCTCCGCGTAATTTATCGATTTGCACAGAAAACCCTCCTGATTGTTATACTAGTTTGAAAAAGTTACGGATTGCTGCATTCCAGGGTTTGTCGGTACAACATTGATCCATGTTTTCCCAGGAACAAAGCCAACAGTCTGGCCATCTTTCACTGGAACAATTCTTCCATCCCTGTTCTCCCATTGGACTTCCTGAGCCTGACCGTTTTGAATTAAATAGCCATTTCCACCTGTTTCAAAATCGATTGCTCTTCGTCCGACATCATCTATTACTTCATGGTGAGTTTCCACTATAAATATATTTTCTATTTTAACGGGGTCTTCTGAAGTAAGCTCAACTGTCCGTTCCCCATCACTGGATCTGAAGTAATTTCCATTCGTTTCGTCATAGGAATATTCCACAATCCATGAGGGGTTGTTGCTATAGACAATCTTGACATGCTCAGCCGCATCACCTGACAGATTCTGGACATCTTCATCCGTCAAAAATTCCATTGGTTCGTGGGAGACTTTGGTTTCATATCCTTTTCCACTTGCAACATCATAGGCCGCATCGAGAAGCAAATAGGAATTGTGGGGCGCTTTACGGAAGGACTCCCTTTTAAATAGATTACCATCATTATCATAGGTCGCGCCATCCAGATAGTTGATGCCGCGACTTTTGATCATGTCATTTACAAAACCTGCAGCTCCATGATACACATAAAGCGCATTATATCCATTTGCCAGTTCGAAATAATATTCTCTGGCACTTCTCACCGGCCCAACAACATCCGGCAACTCACTCTGGTAAAAAGCAAGCAATCGTGTAATCATACCCTCTGCTAGAATCTCAAACACAATATCAGCTTCAGACAATCCGGACTGTGGTCTGGCTGCTGAATGATTGTTTATCATAACACTTATGATACGATTATCAACTGTTTCATCTGTTCCAATACCTGTAAGCGGAAAAACATTTTCATTTTCTTTGACCACTTCATCAGTCTCCGTCACGGTTTTTCCACCATCACGGTCATTTTCTTTAGTTTCATTATCACTTGTGGATAGTTCATCTTTCGAACAGCCGACAAGTAAAACAACAAAAACTGCAAGTAACATCAAAAATAACTTTCTCATCCCAACACGCTTTCTCTTTTGTAGTGTATGTTCAAAAAGCAGTTAAACATTAAACTGCCTTTTATAGTTTGACCTATTCCATTATATGCTACCTCATTGTCGCTGGGAAGAGAATTTCTCTATTTTTTACATCCATTAACCCTTGTGGCGTGACACGTAAAAACGGCAAATGTATTGTTGACAGAAACAGCAAGCTGTGTAAAGGATCATCGAACGCATAACCAAATTCATTTAGGCATTTTTTTAGCTTTCTCTCTTTGTCTATCATGTTTTCCATTCTATCATCTGACATTGTCCCACCAAGATTAAGAGGGATTTCCACCAGAATCTCTCCTTCATGAGCAAGCACAATTCCTCCACCGATCTCCTTCAATCGCTTTGAGCTAAGTAACATATCTCTTTTATTTTTGCCAATATATATATAATCACCGGAAGCAGAAAATGTGCTGGCCAACGCCCCCAACCCTGGAGCAAATCCACGGATAGCTGTATTTACTCTCCATTTCCCATTACTATCCATAAGAAGCAAAAATTGATCTCCCTTTGTACCTGTCAAATCTTCCACTGCGATATCCGTATCGACCGTATATGGCTTTACAATAACATTATTGACCATCTCCATACCTACAGGGGCAGAGAACTGCAGGTCACCTTCATCAAGTTCCCAGTCGACATTTACTGGCCCCATACCAAGCTGTTTCCAGTCGATTGTTGCCTGACAATCCTTTGCCTCGGAATCCTTCACAATCCATTGCCCCTTTGCCAGTACACTCACCGGATGTGGGTTGGATTTATCTTTTAAAAAGTTTATATGAGCGATTCTACCCGGAGCAATGCTGCCAATCTGTTCATCGAGATGAAAATGCCTTGCAGCATTATAACTCGCCATGCGGTATGCATCCTCCAGTGGTATTCCTTTTTCGATTGCAATTTCCAGACAGACATTCATAATGCCTTTTTCCATAAACTCTGGTGGTGAACCATCCATTGTCATCGTCAGATTATCAAATGTTTCCAAACCAGCTTCCAAAATTTCCTCAATAAGCTTCGGTAAATCCGCTCTGATGGAAGAATACCGCAAGCCTACACTATATCCCATCTGCAGCCGGTTTAAAACCTCTTCCCCTGTCATCGATTCATGGTCGGCGCTCACACCAAGCAGTTTCATTTTTGTCAATGTCTTTTCCGATGCTCCCGGAAGATGTCCTTCCACCGGTTTTCCGAGCCTTTTTGCCTCCTGAATCCAATACAGCAATCGGTCATTTCCATCAAGCAGACTTGGCCAGTCAGTCAGTTCTCCCCCCTGCACGACATTCGGGTGTGAAAGCCAGGAAAGGACATCATTCGTATTGAAATATTCTTCCTCATCATGCAATGCTGTCTGCGAATCAAATCTCGCCCACCAGTACATCGAAACTGGAAGTCTGCTAAACTCGCTCAAAATAGAAAACGCTTTCTTTTTGTCCAACAAAAAAACCCATGTTAAATTATCATTTATTAATGCAGTTGTACCATACTTTGCAGCATTCAGAGCAATTTCCTCCGGATTTGACAGTAAAAACGGATGTGAATGGGGTTCAATATAACCAGGCACTAAATACTTTCCAGCACAATCTGCCACTTCCACGTTTTCCATATTCTGCGGCAATTTATCACCAACATATACGATCCGTTCGTTAAAAATCCATATATTCGCTTTCAGCCATTTCTTTGTATATACATTCAAGTAAGTCGTATTGGTCAGTACAAGTGTTGGTGCTTCCAGACCATCAATTACTTTAACATGTTGTCTAAGTTCTCGATTTCTCCAATTCAATCCATTCTCTATCATAAGCCAACTCTCCAATAAGTCATTTTCTTTATTCTATCATAAGTTACGCTTCCATTTGGTAAAGTTTTTGTCAAATTAATTAAATTTTTTAAATAAAGTGCATGCTGGTTAGAGGCGAAGAAACTGTTGCATGTTCTGATTAAAATGTATTGGCGCAAACTATTCCTATTTTCCCGTGACTACATAAGTCTACCCGCAATTCACCCTACTTACACTTTTCTGCCCAAAAATATAGAACCATCCCCTAAGAAGAGAAGATGGTTCCATGTATGATTTACTGCTTGCCAATATCTTTTCTATAGAAAAATTCCTCGGTAATCGTCGCACTTTCAAGAATTTCATAAACACGATCTGCAGCAGTTTCTAAGTCAGCCGCTTTGGCACCTGCAAGCAATACTCGCCCACCATCAGAAACAATGGTGGCACCTGCCTGTTTTGTTCCTGCATGAACGATAAATGTATTCTCACCTTGATTAAATTCGGGAATCGGAATCTCTTTTTCGTAGGATTCCGGATATCCAGTGGAAGCCAGTACCACTCCGGCACAAGTCTGATCTTCCCACCTAAGTTCTGGATTTTTACCATCCAGTACATCTGCAAAAACCTGGAAAAGGTCATTTTTCAATAATGGCAAGACAACCTGTGTTTCCGGGTCACCAAACCGTGTATTAAACTCAATAACTTTTGGCCCTCTGGAAGTCATGATTAATCCAGCATAGAGGATTCCGGTAAAGGCACGATCTTCCTGCATCATTCCATCAGCAGTCTTTTGCAAAATATACTCCATGGAGAAATCCAGATGTTCACGCGTTACATCCGGAACTGGGGCAAAGGCACCCATCCCGCCTGTATTCGGCCCCTGATCATTGTCAAATGCACGTTTATGATCTCTTGCGGTCACCATCGGATATACCTGATTTTCATGTACAAAAGCCATCAGAGAGAATTCTTTTCCTTCCAGAAATTCTTCAATGACTACGGTTGCCCCTGCACCTGCGAAAGCTTTCGAAACGAGCATATCATCCACAGCCTGCAGTGCTTCTTCTTTTGTCAACGCGACGATAACACCTTTTCCTGCAGCAAGACCATCTGCCTTTATAACAATTGGTGCACCTTTTTCTTCAATATATGCCTTCGCTTCCTGTGGATCGGTAAATACCGCATAATCCGCAGTCGGTACATCATATTTCTTCATAAACTCTTTTGCAAAGCTTTTGCTTCCCTCAAGAAGAGCCGCTTCCTTCGTTGGTGCAAATACACGCAAACCAGCTTCCTTAAAGCGATTGGCAATGCCCGCATTCAGTGGATTCTCAGGGCCCACTACCGTTAAATCAATTGCATTTTCTTTGGCAAATTCAACTAACCCGTCGATATCCATTTCGTCAATGTTTACGCAAACCGCCTGCTCCTGAATCCCGCCATTCCCTGGGGCAGCATAAAGTTTGCTGACCTGGTCACTTTCGGCAAGTTTCATCACAATACTATGTTCACGTCCACCCTGTCCGACTACTAACACATTCATGGAAAAGCCTCCTTTTCAAAGCATCAGGAAGTACCAGTTTGGTAACTTCCTGATGTAGATTTTAATGTTTAAAGTGACGCATCCCTGTGTATACCATTGTAATTCCATGTTCATCACATACATCGATGGAATCCTGATCGCGCTTGGAGCCGCCTGGTTGAATGATAGCGGTAATGCCAGCTTCTACAGCTGCCTCCACTGTATCCGGCATCGGGAAAAATGCATCTGAAGCCAATACAGCGCCCTTCGCCTTCTCCCCTGCCTGTTCGATTGCAATTTTGGCAGAACCGATTCGATTCATTTGTCCAGCACCGACACCAATTGTCTGGTTATCTTTCGCAAGTAAAATTGCGTTTGATTTTACATGTTTAACAGCTTTCCAGGCAAATAACAGATTTTCAATTTCTTCTTCTGTCGGCTGACGTTTGGTGGCAACGTTCAAATCTTCTGCAGTAACGGTTCCATTGTCACTGTTTTGAATTAATACTCCCCCATTGACAGTAGTCAGCTTCTTCGTTGCTGTCTCACTAGTTTTCAATTCCAGTTCAAGCAGTCGAATATTTTTCTTTCTTGTCAAAATTTCGAGTGCATCCTCCTGGAATCCTGGTGCGATAACAATTTCAAGGAAGATCTCACTTAATTTCTCTGCGGTGGCAGTATCAATTTCCCTGTTGCATGCTACGATTCCTCCGAAAATGGAAATTGGGTCGGCATCATATGCACGCTGGAAAGCACCGGATAGTGTTTCAGAAACACCGATACCACAAGGATTCATATGTTTAACAGCTACTGCCGCCGGGTCATCATATTCCGCTAAAATTTCCAATGCTGCATTTGCATCCTGAATATTGTTATAAGAAAGTTCCTTGCCATGCAATTGTTTCGCAGTAGCAAGACTCATACTTTTATTGATTGGATTTTTATAGAATGCTGCCTGCTGATGCGGGTTTTCACCATAACGCAGGTCTTGTACCTTTTCATATGTAACGGTATACGTTTCAGGGAATTCTTCCTTCGTTTCTCCCATGAAATACTGGGCAATCATCGCATCATAATTGGCAGTATGACGGAACACTTTCGCTGCAAGCTCTTGTAATAGATCGAATTCCAATTTGCCTGCCTGCACTGCCTGAAGTACTCTTTCATAATCAGATGGATCTGTAACAACAGCTACATCTTCAAAGTTCTTTGCAGCAGAACGAAGCATTGTCGGACCGCCGATATCAATATTTTCAATAATTTCTTCTTTAGATACGCCCTCTTTTTCCAATGTCTGCTTGAAAGGGTACAGATTAACAACAACCATATCGATTGGTGCGATATTGTTTGCTTCCATTTGCTTCATATGGTCCGGATTGGAACGTTTTCCAAGCAATCCACCATGGATTAATGGGTGCAATGTTTTCACACGACCATCCATAATTTCCGGGAAACCTGTAATTTCATCTACTGCTTTCGCTTCGATACCGGCATTCACCAATGCACGTAATGTACCACCAGTTGAAATAACCTCATATCCTGCTTCAACAAGGCCTTTGGCAAATTTCTCAATATTCGTTTTATCAGAAACACTGATCAGTGCTCTTTTACTCATTGCAAATCCCTCACTTTGATTGTAGAAGTTGATTGATTACACGTGGATACAGCTCATGTTCCACTTTTTGTATTCGTTCCTTTAAAGATGCCTCTGTATCTTCCTTCAATATGTCAACTGGCTCCTGGGCAATAATGGGTCCTGTATCAATTCCCTCATCAATGAAGTGAACCGTCACTCCGGTTGCGTCAGCATTGGCTTTAAAGGCCTGTCCAACAGCATCCATACCCGGAAAATCAGGAAGAAGGGATGGATGGATATTTACGATTTTCCCTTCATAAGCTTCCAGTAATGTTGAACCTGCAATCCGCATATAGCCAGCAAGGAAAATCCATGTAATCCCTGACTCTTGAAGCTTTTGTACGATCAGTTTTTCATACTCCGATTTGGAAGCGAACTGTTTCGGCTCAAATACGAATGATGGCACACCATACTTTTTTGCTTTTTCCAGCACGCTTGCATTGGGTTTATCGCAGACTAGCAGTACAATGTCACAGGCGAGATCATCCGTTTCCATTATCGCCTGAAAATTGCTCCCTGTCCCCGAAGCAAACACTGCTGCTTTCACTTTACTCATAATGTAAAATGCACTCCTTCGTCTGCAACAACTTTGCCGATTACTGCTGCATCCTCACCATTTTCCTGCAGGATTTCAAGTGTCTGATTGACATCTTTTTCCGAAACAACAAGCGCCATTCCAATTCCCATATTGAATACACCATACATATCCTTTTCAGGAATATTTCCTTTTTCCTGGAGGAAGCTAAAAATCTCGGGAACCTTCCAGCTTTCCTTCGCCAACTCCACACCTAAACCTTTTGGCATCATTCTTGGGAAGTTTTCATAAAATCCGCCGCCGGTGATATGGGAAATACCTTTTACATTCGTTTCTTTTAAAACTGCAGCCACTGGCTTCGCATAAATTTTTGTAGGTGTCATTACCGTATTGCCAAGCGTATCTGATAGACCTTCGTAGCTTTCTTTCAAGTCCATATCTTCAATAATCTTGCGGACGAGAGAATAACCATTTGAATGAATGCCACTGGAGCTTAGACCAATTACACTGTCTCCAGCTTCAATCGTTTCTCCGGTCACAAGCTTTGATTTTTCGGCAATTCCTACAACAAAACCAGCCAGGTCATATTCATCTTCCTTGTACATTCCTGGCATTTCAGCTGTTTCTCCCCCGATGAGCGCTGCTCCTGCTGCAACACATCCGTCAGAGATTCCAGCTACAATCTGCTCAATCATTTGTGGCTCGTTTTTCCCGCATGCAATGTAATCAAGGAAAAATAAAGGCTGTGCTCCTTGGGCAACGATGTCATTGGCACACATTGCCACAAGATCAATCCCAACTGAATCGTGTTTATTCGATTCAAAGGCAAGTTTTAATTTTGTTCCTACTCCATCTGTTCCTGAAACCATGACTGGTTCTTTATAGTTAAATCCGGAAAGGTCAAATAATCCGGCAAACGATCCGATTCCACCAAGTACTTCTGGTCGAGTGGTTTTGGCTATGTGCTTTTTCATTCGTTCCACAGCTTCATAGCCTTTTTCCACGTCTACTCCAGCATTTTTATATACGTCTGACATGCTTGACACATCCTCTATGATTGATTATTAATTAGCAGGCTTTTTTCCAAGGCTGTTTTCTTGAAGATGGGATTGCGATACGCCCCACCGAAAAGATTGTTGTTTTTGTTCAAAAATGATAGACTGCGACGCGGAATAGGCAACTTCGGCTACCATTTACTATCCTTGCAGTAGCTAATGATGAAGCATTTTTTATCGTTTTTTAAAAATGCTGGATGCGCTGAAAGTAAATCAAATGTATTGATCGTTCTTGCGCAGAATTCTTTTTTAAAAACTCCATACCAGCAGCCCGTATACACGAAGCTCCTGCGGGAAGAGAGGCATCGGTGAGCCCCCGCAGTGCGAAAGCACGAGGAGGGCTTACCAGCCGCCCGCGGAAAGCGAAGTGTATACGGGCTGCGGTTGCCGAAGTAACTTATTTTCATTATCAGGTTAGATATCTAACATAGTTATTATGTCGCACTTTATATCAACTGCTGCAATTACAAAGCAACAATCATCACAAAATGTGCATTCAATAGGTAGAAAACAACTGCTGATTAACATCTGGTATAGTTGATTTCCGCTTCTCCTTCTTCCATCACAGGATATTCTCCTGTCATGCATGCCATGCATACACCCTGATTAATTGTTTTATCTTTTACAATTGCTTCTTCAAGACCTTTTGCCGATAAATAGGCAACACTGTCAGCTCCAATGATTTCGCAAATTTCTTCCACCGTGTTATTGGCAGCGATCAATTCTTTTCTTGTGGACATATCGATGCCGTAGTAACATGGGTTCTGAATAGATGGGGAGGCAATACGTACATGAACCTCTTTTGCACCTGCATCCTTTAACATCTGCACAATGCGTCGACTTGTCGTTCCTCTTACAATCGAATCATCAATCATGACAATGCGCTTGCCTTCCACAATTCCGCGAACTGGTGAAAGCTTCATCTTAACACCTAATTCTCGAAGTTCCTGGGAAGGTTGGATGAATGTCCTTCCAACATAACGGTTCTTAATAATACCCATCTCATATGGCAAGCCACTCTCTTCAGCATATCCGATCGCAGCCGAAATACTCGAATCCGGTACACCGACTACCATATCCGCATCTGCAGGAGCTTCCTTCGCCAGTTCGACCCCCATTCGTTTACGGGAAGCATGAACATTAACATGGTTCAAATCACTATCCGGTCTGGACAAGTACACATATTCCATTGCACACATTTTCCTGCCATAACGTGGAGCGAATCTCGTTGATTTTATGCCTTCATCGCTGATTGTCACAAGTTCGCCAGGTAAGACTTCTCTTTCAAATGTTGCCCCAATCTGGTCAAATGCACATGTTTCGGATGCAACTACATAAGCATCACCAAGTTTCCCGATAGATAACGGTCGAATACCAGCTGGATCAAGTGCTGCATACATTTTATCTTCTTTAAGAATCAGGTAGGCATAGGCACCAACAACCTGATTCAATGCATTTGAAATGGTTTCTTCATTTGTTTTATTGCCGTTCCGCTTAATCAAATGGGCAAGCACTTCTGTGTCCGAAGAGGTTTGAAGGATACTTCCTTCATTCTCCAGCTCCCCCCGCAGTTTATGTGCATTCATGAGGTTACCATTATGAGCGAGTGCCATACCACCTGTTTGGGAACGGAATAATAAAGGTTGAATATTTTCTAATCCTCTGCCACCCTGTGTAGGATAGCGCACATGTCCGACAGCCACTCGCCCGCTCAAATCATCAAACTTGGCATGTTTAAAAACATCGTTGACAAGCCCCATGCCTTTATGTGCTTTTAATTCTTTCCCATCACTGACTACAATTCCGGCACCTTCCTGTCCGCGATGCTGCATGGAATGTAAACCGTAGTAAGTCAATTCTGCTGCTTTCTCATGTCCCCATATTCCAAACACACCACATTCTTCATTTATGCCTTTGATTTCAGCAAGCATGGGATAGCTCCCCTCCATAAGTTCTCAAGTTGTTTTACATCGTCATGAATAACTGCTGTGCCATTAACCGATACTTCCAACGTTCCATCATTTGTTACGACACCAATTTGCTTGGCATCTGCAATTTTATTTTCAAAAGAAGCTTTATTTTCTTCTTTTACAGTAACAAGGAATCTTGATTGGGTTTCACTGAAAAGTTCAACAGTCGCTTCACCGGTAAGTTTTACATTTGCACCCAATCCACTGTCTGTAAACACACTCTCTGCCAATGCTACTGCAAGCCCGCCTTCTGCAAGGTCATGTGCGGATTCAACCAAACCGGACTGGATTGCATCCAATAATTGCTTCTGTCTTGCTGCTTCTATATTCAAATCAATTTTTGGTGCCTTGCCTTCATATTTTCCATGGACCACATTCTGCAGCTCACTTCCGCCAAATTCAGCTTCCGCCTCACCAATCACATAAACCGCATCTCCAGAAGTCTGGAAATGGCTTGGTGTAATATGTTCCAATGATTCATGAAGCCCAACCATACCAACTACAGGAGTTGGGAAAATTGATTTTCCTTTTGATTGATTGTATAAAGATACATTTCCACTGATAACCGGGGTACCTAACGCTTCACATGCCTCACTCATGCCTTCCACACTTTTCTCCATTTGCCAGAATACTTCCGGGTTAGTCGGATTGCCGAAGTTCAACCCATCTGTCAAACCTAGTGGTCGAGCACCAGAACACACGATATTGCGGGCTGCTTCTGCAACAGAAATTTTCCCGCCAGTTTCCGGATCCAAATAAATGTAACGTGAATTACAATCGGTCGTTATTGCAAGGGCTTTGTCTTTTCCTTTAATCCGGACTACAGCAGAGTCAGAACCAGGTGTTACAACCGTGTTCGTCTGTACCATCGAATCATATTGATCATAAACCCATTCTTTACTTGCGATTGTTGGTTGTTGGAGTAATGTTCTCAACATCTCTTTGTGGTTCCCTACTTGCGGGATGCTGTTTTCCATTTGCTGGAATTCTTTAAAATATGCCGCTTCCTGTGAAGGCATATGGAATACTGGTGCATCATCTGCAAGAGAGTCCACTGGAATATCAGCAACTACTTCCCCATGATGCTTGATTCGGAATACTTTTTCCTCGATTACTTCACCGACAGGGACAGCTTTCAACCCATATTTTTCAAATATATCAATAATCTCCTGTTCACGCCCACGCTTAACACAGAGCAGCATACGCTCTTGTGATTCGGAAAGCATCATTTCATATGCTGTCATGTTTTGCTCGCGCTGTGGAACAAGATCCAGATTCATTTCCATTCCTGTTCCAGCTTTACTTGCCATTTCACTGGCAGATGAAGTCAACCCGGCAGCTCCCATGTCCTGCATCCCAACCAATGCGTCGGAATGAATCACCTCAAGACAGGCCTCGATCAGGAGTTTTTCCATAAATGGATCGCCAACCTGAACTGCCGGACGATCTTTCGCAGCATCCTCACCTAAATCATCTGAAGCAAAGGTTGCACCATGAATTCCGTCACGTCCTGTTGGAGGACCTGCATAAAGAATCGTATTTCCAATTCCTGCTGCAATTCCTTTTTGGATTTCATCATGGTTGATCAATCCGACACACATTGCATTAACGAGTGGATTGTCTTCATAGCTGTCATCAAATTGAACTTCCCCGCCAACTGTCGGAACACCGACACAGTTTCCGTATCCGGCAATGCCACCGACAACTTCAGAAAACAGATATTTCGTACGATCCGTATTTAAATTACCGAAACGAAGGGAATTCATTGAAGCGATTGGACGAGCTCCCATAGAAAATACGTCACGAATAATCCCGCCAACACCTGTTGCTGCACCTTGGTAAGGTTCTACTGCAGAAGGGTGATTATGGCTTTCCACTTTAAATACAACTGCCTGGTTATCGCCAATATCAATGATTCCTGCACCTTCACCAGGTCCTTGGAGTACATGGGGGGCTTTTGTCGGGAATTTTCTTAAAAGCGGTTTTGATGTTTTATAGCTGCAATGTTCCGACCACATGACGGAAAAAATCCCTGTCTCTGTGAAATTCGGAAGTCTTTTCATAATATCCTTAATCATGTCAAACTCCTGATCACTCAGGCCCATTTCACGATATAATTTATCCTGTTCTATTTGCTCTGGACTGATATCATGCGTTTTTAGCATAGGTGTCCCTCCAATTCTGAACCATTGACTGGAATAATCTTAAGCCATCGTCACTGCCAAGCAATTTTTCAACTGCTCGTTCTGGGTGCGGCATCATACCGAGTACATTACCTTCTTTATTAATTATTCCTGCAATATTTTCTACTGATCCGTTCGGGTTATTTTTATACGTAAATACAATCTGATTGTTCGCTTTCAAATCGGCAAGTGTCTCCTCATCACAGAAATAATTTCCCTCGCCGTGTGCGATTGGAAAACGTACAACTTCACCCTTATCATAACCGGAAGTAAAAGGAGTTATTTCATTTTCTACAACCAATTCTTCCTGATGGCACATGAAGGATAGTTTTTCATTACGCATTAAAGCTCCAGGTAGTAATCCCGCTTCTGTCAAAATTTGGAACCCATTGCAAATTCCCAGCACCGGTTTACCTTGTGCTGCATGTTCCTTGATTTGCTTCATTACGTTAGAAGTGGATGCAACTGCTCCCGAACGCAAATAGTCTCCATAGGAGAAGCCGCCTGGTATTAGAATTCCATCATACTTTTCCAAATTACTTTCATACCATACGAGATCTGCTTCAGCCTGTAATACTTCTTTTACTGCATGGTACATGTCACGATCACAATTTGATCCCGGAAAAACTACAACAGCGAATTTCACAAGCCTTCAGCCTCCTCCACATCAAAGCGGTAATCTTCTATCACCGGATTTGCAAGCAACTTGTCACACATCTCTGTCACACGTGCTTCCAAATTCGGTCCATCTTCAACCTTCAGTTCAATATATTTACCAACTCTTGCATCTTCAATTTCGTTATATCCGAGTGAGTTCAATGATTCCTGGATTGCCTTACCTTGTGGATCAAGAACACCTTGCTTTAATGTAATATAGACAGTAACCTTCCTCATGCTTTTGCCTCCAGCCGTTTTAAAATTTCTTTATACACTTCAATCAAATCTCCCGTACCTTGACGGAAAACATCTTTATCAAGCTTCTCTCCTGTTGCAGCATCCCATAATCGGCATGTATCCGGAGAAATTTCATCAGAGAGTACAATTGTTCCACAAGCTTTACGTCCAAACTCAAGCTTAAAATCGACCAATGTAATATTTATGGATTGAAAGAGATCCATTAATTGTTTATTGATCTCCAGCGCCTTTTCTTTTATTTCGTCTATTTCCGCTGGCGTTGCACTTGTTAAATATAATGCATGTTCATCATTGATCAGTGGATCGCCGAGCTCATCATTTTTATAGAAAAATTCAATAAGAGGTTTATCAAAATGGGTTTTCTCTTCAATTCCGAGACGTTTTGTAATACTGCCAGAGGCAACATTACGAACTACAACCTCCAATGGGATAATTTCCGTTTGGACAACCATTTGTTCTGTCTCATTCAATCGTTCGATAAAATGGGTTTCAATCCCTTTTTCATGCAATGCTGTGAAAATAAGTGATGATATTTCATTATTGAGTCTGCCTTTTCCGTCAAAGGAATCCTTTTTTACTCCGTTGAATGCAGTCGCATCATTTTTATATGACAATACGAGCTGACCGCTTTTTCCCTCCGCCTGATAAACTCTTTTTGCTTTACCTTCATATAATAGCTCGGCTTTCATGTGATCCACTCCTTTTATAGTCCGATTCTTTCAAAGATGACATCCACATTTTTCAAGTGGTACGTATGATCGAAGCAATCATCAATCTCATCCTGGCTCAGTTGTTCGGTAATGACCTCATCAGCTTCCACCAGCTGTTTGAAATGGGTTTCCGTTTCCCATGCCTCCATTGCTTTCGGTTGAACGAGATCATATGCAGCTTCACGGGCCATTCCCTTATCGATCAATTTGAGCAGAACACGCTGAGAGAAAATAACACCATGGGTTCTGTCAATATTTCGTTTCATATTTTCAGGGAAGACAGTAAGATTTTTAACGATATTGCTGAAGCGATTCAGCATATAATTTAGTGCGATCGTTGCATCAGGTAAGATGACACGTTCGGCTGAAGAATGGGAAATATCACGTTCATGCCAAAGCGATACGTTCTCATAGGATGTCAGCATATAGCCACGGATCACTCGTGCCATACCAGTCATATTTTCCGAACCGATCGGATTACGTTTATGCGGCATGGCCGATGAACCTTTTTGTCCTTTAGCAAAACGTTCCTCCACTTCACGAGTTTCTGTTTTTTGCAAACCACGAATTTCAGTTGCAAATTTTTCAACGGACGTAGCAATTAATGCCAATGTAGAAAAGTAGGCTGCATGACGATCGCGCTGCAATGTCTGTGTGGATACAGGTGCAGGTGAAGTGCCAAGCTTCTCGCATACGTATTGCTCGATAAATGGATCGATATTCGCGTACGTTCCGACAGCTCCGGACATTTTGCCAAATTCGATATTTTTCGCAGCAGCTTCGAAGCGTTCCAGGTTACGTTTCATCTCTTCGTACCAGAGTGCCATTTTCAACCCAAAAGTGGTTGGTTCGGCATGAACACCATGTGTACGTCCCATCATTACGGTATGTTTATGCTCGATAGCTTTGTCTTTTAAAATTTCGATAAAGTTGTGCAAATCTTTACGGATAATTTCATTTGCTTGTTTAATTAAATAGGATAATGCTGTATCCACCACATCTGTAGAAGTTAATCCATAGTGAACCCATTTCCGCTCTTCTCCAAGCGTTTCGGATACTGCACGTGTAAAGGCAACTACATCATGACGTGTTTCTTCTTCGATTTCATAAATGCGATCAATGTCAAAAGATGCATTCTCTCTGATTTTCTTGACATCTTCTTTAGGTATGACTCCTAACTCGCTCCATGCTTCACATGCTAAAATCTCAACTTCAAGCCATGCTTTGAATTTGTTTTCTTCGGTCCAGATGTTGCCCATTTCTTCTCTTGTATAACGTCCGATCATCGTGTTGCCTCCTTGAAGTTCTCTATCTGTTTTTCCAATGCTTCTTCATTTTCTGCAATAAATGTTATATGACCCATTTTGCGTTTCTCTTTAGGCTCTGATTTTCCATACAGGTGAATAAAACCATCTCCGGTTTGAGACATTGCTTTCAATGTACCATTGAGGTCCTCACCAAGAACATTGATCATCACCGCCCGCATCAGAAGTTTTATATCTGTCAAAGGAAGTCCGCAAATCGCACGGATATGCTGTGCAAACTGCGAAATATTACATGCCTCTATCGTATAATGGCCGGAATTGTGAGGCCTTGGAGCCATCTCGTTCAAAAAGATTTCCTCTCCTTTAACGAACATCTCAATGGCAAACGTTCCAACAATATTCATCTTGTCTGCGAGTGATTGTGCCGCTTCGTATGCCTTTTTCTCAATGGCAGCATTTATTTTTGCCGGAACCGTTGTTTTGTATAAAATGTGGTCGCGATGTTCATTCTCAGCAATTGGGAAAAAGGTAATCTTTCCGTCAGCAGACCTAGTAAAAACAACAGATATTTCTCTATCAAACGTTATCCATTGCTCGATAATGCAATGTCCGTTCTTATCTGCAAATTCTCGAGCAAGTTCCATATCATCGCTTGAATTTATCTTCAATTGACCTTTCCCATCATACCCTCCACGACAGGTTTTAATAACAGCCGGTAAGGTAAATTCTTTTATGGATTCACTAAATTCTTCAGCATTTGTCACGATGGCAAACTGAGGAATCGGGAGGTTAGTATCTTTCATTAACCGTTTTTCTTTTTCACGGTTTTGTGTAATTTCAAGTGCATATGCACCTTGTGGAAGCTTTCCTTTTTCTTCAATATACGCTGCAGCGTTGAGGTCAACATTTTCAAATTCATATGTGACAACATCACTGATTTCGGTTAGTTCCTTGATCGCTTCCATATCATCGTAGGCAGCTGTGATGTGAATATCTGCTACCTGCGCTGTCGGGCAGTCAGGTGTCGGATCAAGGACCGCAATCTTATATCCCATATAGCGGGCTGCAATAGCCATCATCCTGCCAAGTTGTCCTCCGCCAATAATTCCGATTGTTTGTGGTGGAAGAAGGGTGTTATTTTTCTTCAAGTTCATCCCTCATTTCAGCAACATTTGCTTTCATTTTTTTACGATAATTTTCAAGAGCTTCCTCTATTGATTCATCAAAAGCACCTATGATTTGAGCTGCCAGAATTCCTGCATTTGTTGCTCCGGCTTTGCCGATCGCAACGGTGGCAGTTGGTACTCCTCCAGGCATCTGGACGATTGACAATAAGGAATCCATCCCATTTAACGCCTTGCTTTGTATAGGAACTCCAATGACAGGAAGAGTAGTCTGTGATGCGACCATTCCTGGCAAATGTGCCGCTCCACCCGCTCCTGCGACAATCACTTTTAATCCGCGATCACGAGCTGATTTTGCATAAGCAAACATCTCATCAGGTGTACGATGTGCCGAAATAACATCTTTTTCATAAGGAATGTTCAATTCATCAAGTACTTTACACGTATGCTCCATCGTCTCCCAATCGGAGATGCTTCCCATAATAACGCCAACCTGTGCCATTATATCCCTCTTTTCTTTCTGATTATGTCATAAATCACATTCAAACGTCTCTGATTGGGCGCTTTCGCTTTTGCTGGCAAGTAAAAAGTATAAGACTTTCATACTTGCATAAGGGCAGCTGAGGATTTGCCAAGCTTTATAAAGTCAGCTGCATCACCCGGGCATAAGCGAGCGTCCCTTCGCTTTTTCATTAAAAAAGTCTATTCGTCTTCCTCATAACGAGAGAAGATGAATAGACTTAACATACTTCGAAAAACATATTCAAACAGATCATTGCCCGTACGCGCAACGACTCATCCTCCCTCATAGTCCATGCATTTACGGTGCTGGGTAGAAACTTCTGAGCCATATTCTCAGGAAATATATGAGGTACCGTATTTATTTGTCGGATTAAGCATAACAAATAGCAGGTGAAAAATCAACAAAATAACGAACGATTTTTTAATATATTAAATTAATGTTCGGGTTTTGATGAAAACGATTCACTTTTTAAGGGATATATAGGTACAAGACTATCCATCGGTACGATTCAGTATCATAAGCAAAGCACAGTTTCCATTAGGATACTGTGCTGTCATTAGTATATCTGATATTTTCTTTTAGGGCTGCCTTATTTATTTTACCGACATGTGTTTTAGGCAGCTCATCCAAGAAGTAAAACTTCTTAGGAACCTTATAACGGGCTATTTTCTGATCACAATACATTTCAAGTGCCTTTGGTGTAATGTCACGCTTGGTAACGACAAATGCCACGACCACCTCTCCCCATTTATCATCAGGCAGACCTACAACTGCCGCTTCACCAACAGCCTCATGGGACTCAAGCCAATGTTCGACTTCAAGCGGATATACATTTTCCCCTCCAGTTATAATCATATCTTTTTTTCTGCCGACAATATAGAAAAATCCATCTTTATCCCTTCTAGCCAGGTCACCAGTATGGATCCACCCTCCTTTGATCGTTTCTTTTGTATCCTCCGGTTTATTCCAATAATACTCGAATGCGTGATTTCCTCGTATTAATAACTCGCCAACTTCATCTGGTTCAGTCATCAAACCGTCTTCCCCGATAATTTTTATATCATTGAAAATCATTGGCTTTCCTACAGAGCCAAGCTTACGCAAGGTATCTTCCGTATCAATATAAAAATTATTCGGACCTGCTTCCGTCAGACCATACCCTTCCTTAAAAGCCAATCCTTTTTCAGAAAATGCATGATATATTTTAAGCGGACAAGGCGCTCCACCCGATACGAACACCTTCATATCCGGAAAACTTGACCGCTTAAATATATCTGTCTGAATGATCATGTGATACATTGTCGGCACAAATAATACAACCGTACATTTGTATGTGATAAGATCCTCGACCGCTCTCTCCGGGTCGAATTCAGAGCTAATCACTACCCTTCCACCAACAAGCAATAACGGCAAGGAGTACACGTTTAGTCCTCCTGTATGAAACATCGGCAGGCATGTCAATGTCGTATCATTTTGAGTCAGGTCCCAGCTGATTGTCGTATTCAATGCATTCCATAAAATGGATCGATGGGATAAGACAACACCTTTTGGCCGGCCTGTTGTACCTCCTGTATAGATCATCGCTAAAGGGTCTTCCTCTTTCAATTGTGGTTTGATTGTGAATTGCTTCTCTGTTATTAATTCATTTAAATAATCATTATGCTCGATGAGTATCAGCTCGGGATTCCCATCCATCGATTTTATTTTGTCTGCGAACAATGGATCGATCCCAATTATCTTGGGATCACAGTCCTTTATCACGTACTCTAGCTCAGCTTCAGCCAATCTCCAGTTGAGTGGGATAAAAATAGCTCCGATCTTCATTACAGCAAAGAAGAAATCAAAATAGCTGATATGGTTTGGAGCGAGTATCGCCACCCGGTCCCCTTTACGGATTCCTTTTGAGTGGAAATAATTGGCAACTTCAGCAACACGTCGATGAAGCGCTGCATATGTCCAGGAATCATTTGTATGTGAATCGATAATTGCTATTTCATTTGGTGTCAGGCTAACCCGACTTTCAAACCAATTAATGTCAGACTTCATGCTCCCGATTCCTCCCCCGTCAATTCAAAAAACTTTGACATACTTATTGTTTGAATCAATTATAGAAATCAATAGTTACAGCACAGTTACATTTTAATTTGGGGACCAATTAATTGTAAGATAAACACTTCAGAGGCTATTGCATTGTCGATTTCCTTTAATACTACTGACTTCCAGGTTCATTTCTCAGTGGTTTCAGGCCTAAAGTGACGTTCATCGGCTTGATGAAGTTCTTTTCTCTGTGATTTCAGGGCTAAAGTAATCTTCATAAGCTTGATGAAGTTCTTTTCTCTGTGATTTCAGGGCTAAAATGACGTTCATAAGCTTGATGAAGTTCTTTTCTCAGTGATTTCAGCCCTAAAGTGAACTTCATCGGCTTGATGAAGTTCATTTCTCTTTGATTTCAGCCCTAAAATGACGTTCATAAGCTTGATGAAGTTCATTTCTC
>NZ_KV392043.1:0-127664 GCF_001618145.1 Oceanobacillus damuensis | reverse complement strand
GCTTGATGAAGTTCATTTCTCTTTGATTTCAGCCCTAAAATGACGTTCATAAGCTTGATGAAGTTCATTTCTCTTTGATTTCTGGGCTAAAGTGACGTTCATCGGCTTGATGAAGATCCTTTCTCCGTCCTCACAGGGCGATTAGGAGCTGTCATCAGATTAATAAAGACATTTCTCTGACATCTAAAACCACCAATGCGGGGTTTTGAAGCACGTGCTGGAAGAGGGGTATAGGTGAGAAGGTAGTTACTAGGAGGGCATACCAGCTGCTGTCTCCTAGAGTGATTGCCGAAGAGGCTTATCCGTAATAAAAAAGAAGCCATCCCAAGATACGGGAAAAGGCTCCTTCCTACGTGTTACATCATAATACCGCCATCCACATGGAGGGCATGGCCATTTACATAGTCGGACTCATCGGAAGCGAGGTATAAATATGCATTGGCAATGTCTTCAGGACGGCCCAGACGCTGCATCGGTATTTTTTCTTTCATTTGTTCAATGACCTTTTCAGGTACTGCTTCAACCATACTTGTTTCCGTAAAGCCCGGGACGACGGCATTCACGTTGATTCCTTTACGGGCAAGCTCCTTCGCCCATGATTTGGTCATACCGATAATCCCTGCTTTGGCTGCTGCATAATTGGTCTGACCAACGTTTCCATAGACACCTGAAACACTGGAAGTACTGATGATTTTTCCTTTACCTTTTTCCACCATCGTTGGCAATACTGCTTTTGTACAGTTGAATACACCGGTCAGATTTACATCAATCACTTGCTGGAATTGCTCTACAGTCATTTTTGCAAGCATCGCATCCCTTGTTATCCCCGCATTATTTACCAATATATCTATTTGGCCAAACTCCTTTATTACTTGCTCAACCAAACGGTCTACACTCTCTTTAATCGCTACATTGACTTGAATAAACTTACATTCAAATCCCTCCGAAAGTAATTCCTTTTCACTTTCTTCTCCTTTTGACTGATCGAAGTCAGCAATAATCACCTTTGCTCCTTCTCCTGCAAATGTTCGTGCAGCTTGAAGACCGATCCCATTAGCTGCGCCTGTTATAATTGCGACCTTATCCTGCAGTCTTGTCATTTAAGATTCTCCTCTCCTGTTCGTTCCCCCGCCAAGAAATTCTCCATCCCCTGCAGCAGCTGTCCTAAATCATCGATCATAGGAGAATGTCCACAGCCTTTCAATTCTTTAGAAACAGCTTGATCACCAAAATCCTCTATTAGTTCGTCTGTCATTTGTTTTGTAACGACCATATCATGCTCACACCAAGCAATCATGACCGGGATATGGATATCTTTCACTCTATTCTCGCCTGCAACCAGTCCGTTATGGACATCGCTGATATTAAATTTGTTCAATGCCTGATAGCACTCTGCAAGATTACGCTGTGTTGTCATGTCTTCCAAATATTTTTGATACCTTTCCGGATCCGGCTGCTTATTTACATAAATGCTCATATCCCATACTTGCTTTAAAAAGTCATAATTCAATGTATCGTAAGCCGTTTGCACAATCTTTGTTTTATCAGCGTCCATTATTTGTTCCAATGTTTTCAGACGATTATTGATATCCGGCAATCCGTCCTCACCTAACGGGTAGAAAGCATATCCACGGGAAGACCCTGATGCGAGTAAAAATAACCGATTACAGTAAGAGGGATAATCAGCACAAAACTGCTGACAGACCGTCCCTCCCAAAGACCAGCCGACCAAAGCGAAGTTTTTCAATTGCAATTCATCAGCAAAGAGCTTCAAATCGTCGGAGAAATCTTTAATCTCAGAGATTGGGCTTTCATAGCTGGATTCACCAAACCCGCGCAAATCTACCGCATATACTTTATAATTCGCTGGAAGGTTTTCAATTACTAAATCCCAGTGAACAGAGGATGTCATATTCCCGTGAACGAGTACCACGATCTCCTCGCCGCCTTCGCGTTCCCTGTAAGCGATTGATTCTCCATTGGATAACGTTACTTTTTTTAAAGCTACTTCTGTCATTCTGCAGACCTCCTATTATTTACCCCACTTGATTACATTTGCTCCCCAGGCATAACCAATGCCGGCAGAAACGAGCACAACAATATCTCCATCTTTCAATTTCCCTTGCTGTTCGGCAAGCTCCAGTGAAATAACCTGATCCATCTGACCGATATGCCCATAGTTTTCAAGATAGATAGACTTATCATGGTCTACACCAAGTTTATCAAGGACATATGTATGGGCAGAGCGCTTCATATGCAGCATGGCAACATAAGTGATATCTTCTTTCGTGTACCCGCTTTTTTCCAACGCTTTTTCAACACATGCAATAAAATTATCCATCGACTTTTGATCCAGCCGACTTTTCATACCTTTAGGGTCCGGCACGTCAAATTGATGAAGGCCGGCAGCCAATGTTTCTGCTGTAATCGGTTTTTTCGTGCCTCCAGAAGGTACAATAACATCTTCAGAAAAGGAACCGTCTGTAATCATATGTGTTTGTAATAGCTGGTTTTCAGGATGTCCCTTTTGAAGAATAATGGCAGCTCCACCCGCTCCCAGATTGAACATAAACCTTGTGTTGGCATTCTCGTAATTGATCAAGTCACTATTACGATAACCTCCAGCTAACAGCACCGTTTTAATTTCTTCATCGGCAATCATCAGATCTTTTGCCAACTTCAAGGCCATGATTGTCGTACCACATCGTAATGCTGTATCAAAGGCCCATGCATTTACTGCACCAATATCATGCTGCAGTTTTATGCCTGCTGTCCAGACTGGATATTCTTTGTGTTCTTCGCCAATATAAATAACGAGATCAATTTCTTCAGGTTGGATTCCAGTCTTTTCAAGTACTTTCCTTGCAGCACGAACCCCCATATAGGCAGTATGATCATCTTTTCCTGGTATCGGTTTTTCCTTTATACCTAGCTTTTGTTCCACAACGTCGACCGGAATTCCTGCAAGCTGAGCCAATTCATTTGAAGTCATTCGCTTTTCAGGCAGATAGACTCCTGTACCGACAATTCCAATAGTATCCATGCTCATTCACTTCCTTTTATTTCCCAACAGCTTTACGATTATCCTGCAATCCTTTGACCGGACGATTCGTTAACTTAGACTGGATAGTACCAACGATTCCTAATGGGAAGAATATAACCACCAATATATAAACAGTTCCATAGAGAATGATCCAACGATCAAATATCCAATGAACATCGGATAAGCCGGATAGCCAGTGATGCGCGAACTCTACCAGACCGGCACCAAGGATCGGGCCAACCAATGTTCCGACTCCACCAATAATTGTCATCAGCAGCACATCGATTGTAAGATCTGTTGCAAATACACCTGTATTGACAAAGCGCAGGGACAGCGCATATAGAACACCTGCAATGCTCGCCACCACACCAGCTACGACACTTGCAATAACCTTATAATGCAATACTTTATATCCCAATGACTCTGTCCGTGCTTCATTTTCGCGTATTGCCATCAATACTCTACCGAAGGGCGACTTTGTAAATCGTCTCAATCCAAAAAAGAATAGTAGTAATGATACCAGACAGAGCATGTATAGATTATGGGAATCACGCAATATTTCCGGCAACCGGAACGTAAACCCATCATTCCCCCCTGTAAGGGAGCGCCATTTTTCAGCTGCCACCAGAAAGAGTCCTGCAAGTGCCAACGTCAGCATCGCATAGAAGTGACTCTTCAGCCGAAGTGTCAATACCCCGACAATGAAACTTACTATGACAGCTATAAAAACAGCTATCAATATTGCCACGAAAAAAGACATTACCGTAGCATCCATACGGTCCATAATAACAGCTGTCGAATATGCACCAATTCCAAAAAACATCACATGCCCAAACGAAATTATTCCAGTAAAACCGAGCAAAATATCATAACTCATAGCAAAAATCGCAAAGATGAAGATTTGTATGATGGTAAATTGCATGCTGCGCCCTGTTACAATAAACGGAACGATAAATAACAATAAGCTGATGATGATAAAAATCCACGTACTCTTCTCCATACGACGAATGTTCATTTACTCCTCACTCCTTTCCGAATAATCCTTGCGGTCTGAAAATCAGAACAACTGTCATTAACAGCATGTTTACAGCCAGTGAAAGCGCAGGGACGTAATAAGCCATAAATGCCTGTGCCAAGCCTACCAAAATCGCTGCAAAAAGAGAACCTGAGAAACTGCCCATACCACCGATGACCACTACGATAAAAGCAAGTATGGAAAATTCCAGCCCCATTTCGGCATAAATAACACCTGAATACACCGCATGCATGATTCCACTTAATGCAGCCAGACCAGCTCCAACCATAAACACAAGCATGAATACAAGTTTTATATTAATGCCGAGAGACTGAACCATTTCTTTGTTCATCACTCCCGCCCGAACAATCAATCCAACTCTTGTACGTTTTAAAATAAATGAGGAAACGATAAAAATAAGTAATCCTACTGCAATAATAAACAGTCTGTATTTGATAAGTACAATGTCTCCGACAAGGAAACTTCCCTGTAAAATTTCAGGAGGGAAAACAGCCTTCTGATCAGGTCCGAATACAACCTTTATAAATTCCTGCAGGACGAGCATAAAACCGAGCGTAATCAAAATCTGCTGAATATGATTTCCATATACAGGTCGTATGATCAATCTTTCCGTCACGAGACCAAGCAATAAACCGGTAATGATGGCAACAATTATCCCCACGATGAAGCTGCCAGTCATCTGAAAACTCCATACACCAGTATAAGCTCCCCATATAAACAAGCCTCCATGCGCAAAGTTCAATACGCTCATTAAACCGAATATTAATGTCAAACCTGCTGCAAGAAGGAAAATCAGCATACCTGTTGCAAGTCCATTAACTGTTAAACTAATGATCAAATCCATCCATGCATCCTCCTTCCCTACGCAATGCCAAGGTATTTTTTCATTAAGACTTTGTCTTGCTTCAATTCTTCCATTTGTCCCTTATGCACGGTTTTTCCATCGTCAATAATAAAAAATTGGTTTCCTATTTTACTTGCCATCATAAAATTCTGTTCCACAAGCAGAATGGTCGTATTTTCTTTCATTTGTTCGATGGACTCGGTTACCTTATCTACAATGATTGGTGCCAGTCCTTTACTAGGTTCATCGATCAGCAGCAGTTCATTTTCATTAACATATGCACGTGCAATAGCGAGCATCTGTTTTTGCCCGCCACTCAATGCTCCTCCAGGCTTTTTCCAAAACTTTTTCAGATCGGGGAATAATTCAAGTACCCATTCCATCCGCCTTGTTGTTTCTTCGTCCTCTTTCTTCATTGCAACTCTCATATTCTCACCGACTGTTAAATCTCCAAAGACACCTTGGTCCTCAGGCACATACCCAATCCCTTTATTTGCTATCTGGTGGGTCTGCAAATCTCCAATATTTTCACCGTTAAAGGTTATCGTACCTTTACCGACTTGATTCAGCCCCATGATTGTCCGCAATGTCGTTGTCTTACCGGCACCATTCCGTCCAAGCAATACGGTTACTCCGCCTTTTTCCACTTCAAAAGAGACTCCTTGCAAAATATGAAACTTCTGGATATATGCTTCGACCTGGTCTAATTTAAGTAAGCTGCTGCTCATTGTAACTACCTCCTAGGTATGCCGACTGAACCGTCTCGTTTTCAACTATCTCTTCAGGAGTACCTTGAGCAATCAATTCACCATGGTACAAAACGAGCACTTCATCAGACATCCCCATAATCATATCCATTTTGTGCTCGATCAGAACTATCGTGCGGTCCTCCTGCTCTTTAATTTCCTTAATAACCTCAATAATTGCCGGAACCTCTTCAAGCGACATCCCTGCTGTAGGTTCATCAAGCAGCAGCAGTTCCGTTTCCAGTGCGAGCAGCATGGCGATCTCGAGCTTTCTCTTTTCACCATGTGCTAAATTTACGGCAATTGAGTTTGCCTTATCCTTCAGGTAAACTCGTTCGAGCAGCTCATATGCCTTATGTTCAAATTGCTTGTAATGCAGAAAATGGGCAATCATCTGGTAACGTACCTTTGCTTGTGACTGTACTGCCAATCGCACATTTTCCAGTACCGTCAAATTAGGAAAAACATTGGTAATTTGAAAGGATCTTCCAATGCCAATTCGTGTTCTTTCTGTTGCCCGAAGCTTTGTAATATCCTGCCCTTTAAAATACACAGAACCCTTTGTTGGAGATAATTGCCCACTCAGCAGATTGAAGAAAGTGGTTTTTCCAGCCCCGTTCGGACCGATAATCGAGGTGAATTTCTTTTCCGTTATTTGTACAGACACGGAATCAACAGCCACATGCCCGCCAAAAGCGATGGATAAGTCTTTTGTTTCCAGAATTGCATTCATCGTATTCCTCCTCCAATGCGTGATGCAGAACATGCCCTTACCAACGAACAGGAAGGTAAGGGCAATGTTCCCAATCAATTGTTACTGATTCATTATTGGTGGTGCTGTCTCTTCCGGTGTCAGTACGCGATTCAATACTGGGACCGGATAATCAACGTCATCACTTTCCTCCAATGTGATGGAGTACATTTCCTGCAATGCCTGATGGTCTTCAGGTCGGAATGTCATCGTCCCTTTAGGCGTATCAAAGCTCATTCCTTCCATAATCTCAATTAAGGCATTCGCATCTGCATCGCCATCATTTTGTTCAAGCGCATCCACAATGGCAATAGCTGCACTCATCCCACCCGGTGTAAATAAATCAGGAACCGCTCCATCAAACCGTTTCGTATGTTCCTCTACCAGCCAATCATTCACTTCATTATCTGGCAATGTATGATAGTAAACCGTAAATCCTTCCATCCCTATTAACTGGCTCATCGTAGCAAGTGCTGCGATATCTGGAGCACCTGTTGTAACTTGGATACCTTGTTCCTGTAACCTCATATCAGAAATCTGATTCCAAGGTGAGTTCGCACCAGACCAGACGACAAATAAGTAATCTGGATCTGATTCGATTATTTTTTGGATATTTGCCGTAAAATCGGTTGCAGCCTGATCAGCATATTCCTCATGAACAATATCTGCTCCCAAGTCTTCCGCTGCTGACACAAATGCTGCTACACCATCATGTCCAAACGAATAATCCGGTGCAAGGGTTGCGATTTTGACATCTTCACCTGCAATTGCCGCTGCTGCTGCAACTGCATCCTGTGCTGAGTTTCTTGCTGTCCGGAAAATGTAGTCATTGTATTCAGCCCCTGTAATACTGTCTGCCGCCGCTGGTTCCACAACCATAATTTTCTCGTATTCTTCCGCCAAAGGAGTTACAGCCAGTGTATCGCCTGAACTGGATGAGCCAACGAGAAAGTCGACTTCTTTATCCTCCAGTAATTCGATTGCTTTCTGTCTTGCAACGGTAGGGTCTGTTTCTGTATCTTCAAAGAAAACTTCGATTTCCTTCCCCGCAACCTCCATCGTTCCATCGGTTGCATATTCCAGCCCTAATTCAAAACCTTTTTTTGTCTGATCTCCGTATGCTTCCAATGCACCTGTCAATGAAGCCAGGACACCAATTTTAATCGTTTCCTGTGTATCCCCTGCTGGTTCTGCTTCTTCCGATGAACCTTCTGAATTGCTCGAAGCCTCTTCACTGTCATTACAGGCCGCCAACATACCAATAAAGAATATAACTATCAAGATTGACCATATCCGTTTAAACTTCATTACTTTTCCCCCTCATAAAATTAATCATTTTCATACTGCTATCATAAAAAGAACAAGTTACAGGAAAGTTACAAAAGGTACTTCAACCAAACCAACGTATTGCTGTTGCTGCCCATGTATAACCAGTTCCAGCAGAGACGATGACCGCAATATCACCTCTTTTCAGCATCCCACTTTCCTCAGCCAGATATAATCCATAACAAGGGTCAAGAGCCGACATATGCCCATGATGTGTTAGATAGATAGCCTGCTCTTCTTTTAAACCTACTCTCTCAAGCATTTCCGTAAACATTGATTTTTTCGTATGGAGCGGCAGGAGCACCTTTAATTCATCAAGCGTTAATCCACTTCTCTCTAGTGATTGTTTGATGACCTTTGTAAAATTCTCCATGGACACAAGGTCTAAGCGTTCTTTCATACTTGCTGGGTCAGGAACATCAATATATTGCATTTTTTGTTGAACTACTTCTGAGCTTATTGGATGTACTGATCCACCCCCAAGGGCAAGTACATCTTCACTAAATGAGCCATCGGTTATAATTGACGAAGCAAGTATTTCGCTCTTTGTCGCATTCTTTGTTATCAAGGCTGCTGCTCCACCATCGGCAAAGTTAAACATGAACCTTGAACGAGGATTGTCATAATTGACGATCATCGATTCCTTCGATCCTCCGACAAGTAAAATATTGCTTACATTTTCATCAGAATGAAGCATATCTTTTGCGATCTTGACGGCTATTGGAAAGCATGAACTTACATTCATCATTTCAAACGAATAGGCATTGGTGGTCTGTAGCTCATATTGGATTTTCGATGAAGCCGTCCAGATCTGATAATCTTTGAAAGGGCTTCCAAAGTAAATGACAACATCAATTGTTTTCGGATCTACTTCCGTTAAAATCTTCTTCCCTGCAGCAATCGCCAGATCGGACGCATGCATATGATCAGGTGCAATCCTTTTCTCATAGAGGCCGAACTTATCTATAATTACCTGTTCCGGGATGCCTGTTTTGCGTGCCAGCACTGCTGCATTTTCTTTCTGTTCAGGTTCATAAATACTAGTTGCTTGAATACCAATCATCTCTCTGCCCCCTTCCATTTCATTTTCAATGCTTTCTTGTTGATTTTGCCTGTGGCATTTTTAGGAATCTCATCGATAAATACCACTTCTTTAGGTACTTTGTACTTTGCTAGTTTCATCCCGCAGTAGGACTTTATTTCTTGTTCATCTATCGTTTCGCTGTGATTTAACGAGACGAAAGCAATAGGAACCTCTCCCCATTTATCATCCTCTGCTCCGACGACAGCAGCTTCATTAATTTGAGCCATTTCGTTAAGTACCTGTTCGATTTCTAATGGATAGATATTTTCTCCACCAGAAATAATCATATCTTTTTTCCTGCCGGCTACATAAATGAACCCTTCCTCATCTTGTTTCATTAAGTCACCCGAATGAAACCAGCCGTCTCGGATCGCTTCATTCGTTTTTTCGGGTAGTCCCCAATACTCCTTCATGATATTTGGTCCTTTTATGAGAAGCTCTCCTATTTCCCCACGCTTAACTTGATTGCCGTCTTCATCAACGATAGAAATGTCACAAAACAAGACTGGCTTTCCGATCGAACCTATTTTTGTTTTATAGTCCTCCTTGGAAAGCATAAAAATCGTCGGTGCTGCTTCGGTCATCCCCATTCCCTGGCCAAAAGGCAAGCCACTATCGAGATAGGCATCTATGAGTTCTTTCGGACAAGGTGCGCCACCACTGTAAAACCACCTCACAGATGCAAAGTTTGCTTTTTCAAATAATGCATGTTTGCGCATAGCATCGAGTATTGTCGGGACTCCCATCACAATCGTTACACTGAATTCTTCAATTAATTGGATCGTATAACCAGGGTCAAATCTTCCAGGTATAATCACCGTACCTCCAGTAAGTAATGTGGGAAATGCAAATAACCCAATCCCACCGATATGGAACAAAGGCAGAAGGACAATTACTTGATCCTCAGAGGTGATGTCTATGGCGTACTGGCAATTGATCGCATTCCAAAACATATTCTCTTGTGTCAATACTGCTCCTTTAGGTCTTCCGGTTGTTCCAGAGGTATAACATATAATAAACGGATCGTTTGCAGCATCGACATGTACACCCTCTACTTTTACATTACTAATGTTATTTCCGTCGTCATAGCAGTAAGCGTTTTCGAAAACAACATGTTCACAGATGGCATTGTATAATTCAGCTGTTTCCTCCTCGAAAAGGATTGTTTTTGCCCCACTGTCCGTTAGTTGAAATGCTAATTCCGCTGCCGTCAGACGAATATTTAGCGGGACAGCAACCAATCCCAGCTGAGCAATGGCAAAATAGGAAATCATATATTCTTCACGATTTTGGGAAAGTATAGCTATTCGGTCGCCTTTATGAAGGGTAAAATTTTTCTGAAGCATTGCGGCCATCTGATTAATCCTTTTGGAAAGTTCTTTGTAGGTATACTTATCTTTCTCACTAATTAATGCTATTCGATCTGGTGTTATAAATGCTCGTTTATGAATCCAGTAAGAAATGGCTTCCACTTAATTTTCCCCCTCACGATTCAGTCCATTGAAGATTACTTCCATAACCTCATCCAAAACATTATCTGGGACTGGTTGCTGTTCCCAGTAAACCCAGCGCATTCCGATAAATTGACCAATCCCCATTAAGCAATATGCGATCGTTTCAGGATTAAGAGGTTTACATTCCCGAATGTCTATCGCTTCCTCAATCGATTTAATAAAGCCATTCGCAATCTTTTCGTAATACCAGCGATATAGATTCTTATCAACCAATACCGATTGTTGAATAATGCTGTACAAATTGCGATGATTAATTACCCAATCAAAAAACGCCAGAAATCCAGCTCTCTGTTTCTCTTCGAATGATGATTTTTCTTCCATTGCTAATTTGATCTGATAGCGCAGGCTTGAACTCATTTGATAGACGAGTTCATCATAAATTGATTTTTTCGTAGGAAAATAATTATAAAAAGTACCTTGTGCAACACCAGCCTTTACAGTAATTTCAACGATGGATGTTTCAAAATATCCCTTTTCCCCGATAATCTCTTCGGCAGTATCCAAAATCTTCTGCCTCGTTTTCATACCTTTTGATGTTAACTGGTTTTCTTTTATTTCTGACATATGAATCACCTCTCAGTTTTAGATTATACAAAACTTTCAGATAAATAACAAGCGTTATTAAAAATTTTTTTCTTAGAAGCATAACTCCTCTTTTAAACTGTTTTAAATAGAAAATTGCTTTTTCCAGCATGAGGAGTGTTAACCCATAATGCCTTAATTTGAATAGTCCCCCTGTTCTCGGGACACCTTCTTCAAATTAAGGCATTTTCAGTAAGCATCCAATGCTTCCGATTCCATAATCAGCTGATACATGTCTTCTGTAGATTCCATCGGCTCGACACCAAGCTCTGCATAAAGTGCCTCACAGCATTTTTCATACCACTTAATTGCCTGTGGGCGGTTATTGTTCTGATAATAGCTATACATCATCAGACGATAGGCCTCTTCCCATGTGCGATCGATGACCAATATTCTCTCACTCCAAGCCATACTAACATTAAATTGCGATAGCCTCACTGCATGCTGAGCCATTTTCTCCGCACCTCTCAAAAACAGCTGCTGAAGACGTTCCCTCTCTGCCTGACACCAGGTTGTAAAGCGGAGGTCTGACAAGAAATCCCCCTGATATAGCTTCAGTCCCTTCTCAAGTAATTCCATTGCATGTTTTGGGTCCTTTTCATTCAGACCTTTCAGCATCCAGCCCTCAAATTTCATGCAATCCAACTCATATCCCGAATCCGGATTTAATCCGTAGGCACTGCCTTCCCTCGTTATAAAGAATGATTCCTCCCTTGCCTTCCTGTGAGGCTCCAATACTTTCAACAAAGCATTCAGAGCTACTTTAAAGCTTTTATTTACATTTGCTTCATCCTGATCAGGCCATAGGAATTGGAAAATCTCTTCTTTTTGCAGCAATTTATCGCGGTTCGTTATAAGCAGTTCCAATAATTCCTTCGCTTTTCCTCTCTGCCAATCCTGTGGTTCTATTTGTTTCGTGCCAAGCCATATTCTAAATTGTCCAAGTGTACTGATCCTTAATGTAAAACCTGGGTGATTTTTAACGGATTCACTTAAATTAAGCTCGTACAATAACCTGGAAACATATTGCTGTGCAATACCAAGCTCGTTTGCCTTCAATAGCATCGGTGCAATATTTTGCATATCTGCCGGCCCAAAGATTGTTTTTCGCTTTAAGAAAAACTCATAATCCTCGGTCTGTACGTCATGGAGAAAACGTTCCATTTCTTTCTTGAAATGTTTTTCCTCATCTCTTTCAAAAGCGATGTAAGCACCCCAAAAAGCGGTTACCATCATTCCATAGCGATCTCCACAGGATTTCATATCAGACCGTACTTGTTCATTTATTAACCAGGCCTGTTCAAAATTATGATTATAAACCTCGGTTATCGTCATCCCAAGCTTGATCAGTGCACTTAGCCAGCGATCATTTACTTTTTCGGTTTCTTTCAACCCTTTAACGGCATGATCCCTTGCCCTGTTATATTCCTGTCTTTTGCCATACAGAATGGAAAGTCCCATATACGGTTCAGCTTTCCCTCTCGAAATATTTATTTTACCCATAATCTCAAGTGCCGTTTCATAACATTGAATTGCCAAATCCGGATCATAATGATCTGTCAATTGAACCGCATGACCCATTCGCATCCAGCCGCAAGCCTCCACAAAAGGTGCCTGTATGGAGAGACCTAATTGAATCCCCTCGGAAGCAAGCTGCTTGCTTATCTCGGCATTGCCCATAAAAGCTTCAATAATGCTTAAAATTATATCCGTCTCACGATGGGATTGAGGCAAATGCTTCTGCTCATTGTGATTTGCTCCCTTTTTTCTCTCCAGTAAATTCGCTCTTGCCTTATCCAACCGCCCGGTGCGGAGGTAAATTCTTGATTGTAAATTATTTTCCTCTATCGGCAGATTAAGCCGCTTTGCCCGTTCAAACCATGCTTCTGCTTTGGACGCTTTACCGGCGTTCAGCAAATTTTCTGCCATCAGCAAATACAATTGTGCCATATCCTCCGGCAGTGCCTCGGCTTTCTCACGGTACTGGATTGCTTGATTCACAAATCGTTCTGCTTTATCTGGCTGGATTGTATCAAGGTAAATACGTGCCATCCCTTCTAACGCCAGACTGCGGAGATAATGGTTCTCCTTTGATTGCTGAGGCAGTAAATGAAGAATCTGTTCATAATGATTCACCGCCAATTCATATAATGAGTGGTAGCGTTCAATTTCCCCCTGATAAAAGTAAAGGACCGGATGCTGGGCTTTATGAACCTCCGGCAAATCCACCAATAGATCATAGAGTGTTTTAATCCTCCCCGAATGCAGCATGTCCATTCCATTATCTTTCAGCAAATGTGCAATCGCCGGATATTCCTTTACTTTCTGGTAATGGGTGAGTGCTGATTCCATATCATCGTTTTTTTCAAAATAGCTGGCTGCACGGAAATGCAATTCACTGTATTCGCTTTCATGTTTCTTCACTAAAAGATTTTCCAAAAAAGCTTTAAAAAGTGCATGATACCTGTAATAACCGCTCTCACCTTCAACAATGAACAAGTTCTGCTCTACCAGGCCTGACAATATATCTTCTGAACCGTTTATACGCAATACTTCATCACATACTTCAGGAGTGAGAACGTCGAATATGCTCGACTGCATGAGAAACTGCTGAATGATGAAGGACTGCTTCGTCAATACTTCCGCAGCGAGGTAGTCAAAGAGATCCCTCAATGATCTCTTTTGATTCGCAAAGATCTTTTCCAGCGATGTACCCGCATTGATTTGCTGGATAAGCATATTAAATGCAATCGCCCAACCTTCCGTCAGCTGGTAGATTTTAGTTGCCTCTTGTTCTGTCACTTTCACGTTGTGTACATCTTCCAGAATGTAATGCATTTCTTCAGGGGAAAAGATTAGATCCAATTGCGTTATTTCGAGTAAATCCCCCTTCACCTTCAATTTGGGAAGTATTTCCCACCTTGGTTTTTTCCTGCTGGACAGTATAATATGGAGATTTGAAGGAATATGGTCAAATAAATACAGCATCCAGTTTTCAATCTCGCTGGAATTTGCAGCATAATGAAAATCATCCAAAACAAGAATGACTTCTTCCTGCAAATTAATGATTTCATTGATAAAGGATGTCGCCAGTGAATAAATATGTTCCAATTCAACATATTTATCGAGGCTTTCCAGTTCTTGAAAAATCGAATCACCAAAATCAACATGGCTTTGTCTGACCGATTGGGCAAGTTTGCTTAAAAATGGCAGGATAGCGGCATCATTTCGAGAAACAGAATACCAGCAGACATCTTTATTTATCGTTTGAACAAACAAGGATAATGCTGTGCTTTTTCCATAACCAGCACCAGCATATAGCAGTGTCAAAGGATATTTCTGGATGTTCACCAGCTTTTTATTTAATTTGCTCCGCTGTACAAATCGTTCTCTCACCTGTGGCGGTGCAAGCTGACTTTGAATGATTGGTATCGTCCTCAAATGCTGTACCCCCCTTTTTGATTTGTCTTAATCTTCTATTATTTTATCACAAAATTCACTTGATTTGATTGGTTTTATCTAATATATTCAATATTATTCCTACTTCCGATCGAATAGAATATGATTGGCCTGCTTAGAAAACAGCCTTAGTTGCACTTATGCAGAAAGAAAGGTTTTATACTTTCCTGTCTGCAAACAAATGAGCATACCTTTAATTCAGATATGCTCATTCTCATTGTTATTCTTTTTTGCCTGGCATTGTTTCGGGTTGAACTTCCGTTTCCGGTTTTATTGGATTACTTTTCCCGGCAGGTTTTTTCTTTGGATTCATCAATCTGCCTTTACGCACCTGCTTCACCCAGAAACCGCCATGTATTTGTTTTGGTTCGTAGGATATGATGAAAGCCTTTGGATCAATCTCCTGAATAAATTCATATAGTTTGAGTTCATATTTTCTCGGCGTCAGGATTTGCATGGACAGCCGATCTCCATCCATCCCATAGGAGGACCAGCTCGTTACACCATACCCCTTTTCCCTTATTTTCCGAGTGAAATTAAGATCTGGATTTGTTGAAACAACATTAACCGTTATATAACCCAGTGCCAGTTTTTCTTCAATTTTTGTACCTGCAATTACACCAGTTCCAAAACCGACAGCGTAGGCAATCAGATTCTGAATTTCATTTAAGTTATCGAGCACCAAGCCAAGCCCGACAACATAGATCACAACTTCAAACATACTTACCAATGCAGCTATATACCGGCGTCCCTTCAATGTAAGAATCATACGTACCGTCGATAATGATACATATACGACATTGATGACAAAGATGATTGCTACCATTATGAATGCATTTTCCAACAACGTCATCCCTCCTAGTGTCTATTCTATAAGCATACATGAATTTGAAATAGGTTGGAAATATTCCACTGCCCTCTATTATATAATGGTTATTTTCACATATTTAATGTTTATATACCCTTTATTCATTTTTACAATCAGTTCTTTCTGTGGCATGGGATGTTTTTTGCCGAACTTATTCTGATGGAACATCGTCACGAGTTCTTTACTATGAAAATGGATGTGGCAGTTTATGTATGTGAACAAATCGTCTTAAAAACCTCTCAGTCTTTTCCGTAGGGAATTTCTCCAAATTCCACCGAGGAGTTCACAGGAATATAACTCGTCTGCTGCCCGTAAATTATGCTTATCCAAAAAAATGACTTCCGTACATGCGGCAATCGACCATTGCGGGTATGGGCGGTCAATCAGTTCCAAATCTGTTCCTCCACGAATCTCCCCCTCCTGGACAACCCGGAAGTACCAACCTGTGTTCAACCCGTTCTGCAGATGTTTGGCCGTAACAGGCCCAGGCTGTGATACTTGAATAATTGCTTCACCCATTCGGAATGTATCACCAATAAAAACGGTGAACTCATCCATTTCAAGCACTGCAAAATTTTCTCCAATGGTCCCCATGCTGTCCTCGGAGTTTCTTCCTTCTGTATGGTCCTCTGAATAATGTTTAATTGGATACGTGAACACAGCCTTGTCCATTCCAAGGCTTTTCGATTTATGAATATCAATTTCGTTCAAGAATCCATGCTTTCTTAAAAGGAAAGGACCTTTGAGTTCCTGTTTTACAAGAAAAATTTTATGTACATATGGCTCTTCCACTATGTCACCTGCTTTACATATATGTTATATTAATTTTATTCTACTAAAAAAAATATACGAAACATACTAAATACACTTTGGGGGAAAACAATTATGACAATAAAAAAAGCGACATTCGCTGGCGGCTGCTTTTGGTGTATGGTTAAACCATTTGATCAGTGGGATGGTGTCCACAGTGTAATTTCAGGATATACTGGCGGCCATGTAGAAAATCCTTCCTACGAAGAAGTAAAACAGGGGAATACAGGACATTTGGAAGCAGTGGAGATCACCTATGATCCGCAAATTATTTCCTACGAGACAATGCTTGATCTTTTTTGGAAACAAATCGACCCGACTGATGATGGTGGGCAATTTGCCGACAGAGGAGACCAGTACAGAACTGCAATTTTTTATCAAGATGAAGAACAAAAAAATCTAGCCGAGGCTTCCAAACAGGAGCTTGCTGCAAGTGGCAAATTTTCGAAACCGATTGTAACACAAGTGATCCCGGCAGAAGTATTTTATTCAGCAGAGGATTACCATCAGGACTTCTACAAGAAAAATAAGAAGGAATACGAAGAGGATCGCGCAGAGTCCGGAAGAGATGAATTTATTGATACCGTTTGGAAATAATCCACCATTCAGGTTGGAACGGAGCTAGGATAAGAGTGGTTTAATAATAGAAAAATCCGAACCAATTCGAATGTCAGAATTCGAATTGATTCGGGTTTTTTAAAAGATTGCTTAGGTTGTTTTTAGTGATGCCCCAGTCCCGTTTCTTTATGATGGCTTCCTGCACGCTTCAATAAAACCTTGATAGATTTTAAGGGATGGATCACTTTCATCATGAATTAAAGCTTCCGGGTGCCACTGCAGGCCAAGCACAAATGAGTGGGACTTACTTTCAATTGCTTCAATAATGCCATCACTTGCTTTTCCGCTAATCTGAAAATCTTCTGGAACAGATCTGTTCGCCTGATGGTGAAAGCTGTTTATTCGAAATTTGTCTCGCTCTGTCAAACGATGCAGTAATGAGCCTTCTTGGACTTCCACAAAATGGGAACAATAATCAAAAGGGGCTTTTTGTGAATGCTGCAATAGATCGGCGTTAATTTGAGAATAGATATCCTGATACATATCACCGCCGGCAGCGATATTCAAAACCTGACTTCCTCTGCATACTCCGAGGATCGGTTTGTTCTTTTCAAGCATTTTTTTCATTAAGATTAGTTCCGTCTGATCCCGCTCAGGAATAATTGTCCCAAGTTTAGGGTGGGGCTCTTCATCAAAAAGAATTGGATCGATGTCATATCCTCCTGTAGCATACAACCCGTCAATTCGATCTACTATGTGGTCTGCATCAGCCTCATCTCTAAAATAAGGCAAAATCATCGGGATTCCTCCCGTTGTCATAATAGCTTTCATATTCCTGTTTGCAACTGCATAATAGGCTCTATCCGTTTCCATGGATGCTGTAACACCAATAATCGGTTTCATCACACTTCCCTCTTTCCATATCATCTTCCATCAGTTTAATTTATTTTTCAATCGATAACCAGTTCGATTGGCTTAATCTTTAAATGTTTTACTTATCTATTCTATTTAACTGCAAACAATCGTGATATAGTTAGTAAGTAAAATAATTTGTGCGGATGTGCTATTCCGATGAAAGCCACCGCTTTTAGAAGTCAGGAGAGCTGAACGAATTTGTCAAAAAAGGAATCATTAATACCGTTAAAAACCTTATTTATTAGCTATCATGCATCAAATACGATTCTCATTAGTTTTTTACCTTTATATCTGCAGTTTCGCGGCTTAAATGGTACACAGATCGGCTGGGTACTTGCTGTTGAATCACTTGCATCGATACTTGCACAGCCATTTTGGGGATATTTAAGTGATAAATATAAAACAGTTAAAAAAATATTGCTTGTTTGCATAATCGGATTGCTCATTGGAGGTACGCTTTTCTTTCAAATGGACACATTGCCAACCATTCTTTTTATGGGTGCGCTATTCTACTTTTTCGCCACACCAGTTGGTGCACTTACAGACAGTCTGGCACAACGCAGGTCCACCGAACTAGGCGTATCTTTTGGTTCCATCCGGATGTGGGGATCGGTCGGTTTTGCCCTGTCATCCCTGCTTGTCGGAGAAATATTTGCCAAGTTCGGTATTGAATATATGGTCTGGGTCTATTTGTTATTTGGATCTTTTGCTTTAATTACATTGTTGCCTTTAAAAGATGTAAAGGTTGATGCTCAACCGATTAAATTAAAAGATTTGAGCAGAATTGTCAAAAATAAACCTTTCCTTATCTTTTTGGCAGTTATCGTGTTCATCACCGTTACACACCGGATGAATGATTACTATATGGCAATTTATATAACAGAGCTCGGCGGAACGGAGGGCATGGTAGGAATAGCTTGGTTTGCCGGGGTTATTGCAGAAGCAGCAGTATTTGCATTGGCTGGTTTATGGTTTAGAAAGTACCATGCCATGATATTTATCATTGGGGCTGCCTTCCTGTATACGGTACGCTGGTTCCTTTATGCCACTGTAAGCGATCCGATGTATATCGTCGCACTCCAATTCATGCACGGATTAACCTTTGGTGTATTCTACACAGCGGCGTTCGATTATGTGACTAGGTTGATTCCAAAGTTATTGCAATCAACCGGACATCTTGTATTTTTCTCCGTATATTTCGGTTTATCTGGAATCATTGGTTCCCTTGCCGGTGGTCCAATCATTGAAAACTTTGGCGGAGACACCATGTACATCTATATGGGATGGATAGCAGCTGCAGGAACAGCCCTACTCCTAACCTACCACCTCCTCCCTTACGGCAAAGAACTCGATTAGGTGCCTGTCACTTCCCGGTTTTTGTTGGAATTTGTCGAATGGCCCGTATCCAAGGGGAATTATTTTATTCTCTCTTGAAGTTATCGTATGATAACGATAAATTGCTTTAGTTGCACTTATCCAAGAAAGAATGTTTGTACTTTCTTACTTGCCAAAAAAGGGCTGAACCCACATGGATTCAGCCCCTAATAATATTTCTAGCTCAAGAATATAAAATACAGAACAAAGACTACGAACAAGCCATACATGATCGGATGTATTTCTTTTGCTCGACCTTTTACAATCATTGTAATTGGATAGAAAATAAATCCGATTGCAATCCCTGTAGCGATGCTATATGTTAATGGCATCATCAATACCGTCAAGAACGCTGGCACTGCAGTTTCAAACTCGTCCCATTCGATATGTTTCAACGAGGATGCCATCATGACACCGACGATAATCAATGCTGGTGCAGTTACTTCTGACGTGACAACACTCAGTAAAGGTGAGAAGAATAGTGCAAGCAGGAAAAATCCTGCAGCAACGATTGCTGTGAATCCAGTACGACCACCTACACCGACACCTGCTGTCGATTCTACATAAGAGGTTGTAGTAGATGTACCGACAGTTGCACCGACTACAGTTGCAGCTGAATCTGCAAATAACGCTTTTCCGGCACGCGGCAGTTTGTTATCCTTCGTCAAACCAGCCTGAGATGTTACTGCAACAAGTGTCCCTGCGGTGTCAAAAAAGTCTACGAACAAGAATGTTAAAATGACAACCAACATTTCTATCGTGAAAATATCACCAAAATGCAGGAAAGCCTGACCGAAAGTTGGTGCCACACTTGGAACACCACTTACAATGCCACCAATTCCAGATGGAACACCAATCAATCCAACAATCATCCCTGTAATAGCAGTAATGATCATTCCGTAGAAAATCCCTGCTTTAAAACCAAAAGTAAGTAAGATAACAGAGACAACTACACCAAAAACAGCCAATAGTACCGTTGGAGAAGTAAGGTCACCCAAAGCAAGCATTGTTGCCGGATCTGATACGACGATACCTGAATTCTGTAAGCCAATAAATGCAATAAATAGTCCAATCCCTGCTCCAACAGCCATTTTCAAGCTAGCTGGAATGGCATTAATAACTTTTTCCCGAATTCCAGTTAATGTTAATACAATAAAAATAAGTCCAGATGCCAAAACACCAGCCAATGCTGTTTCCCAAGGGATTCCATAGCCTAGTACAACCGTGTAGGCAAAAAATGCATTCAGTCCCATACCCGGTGCAAGAACGATAGGGTATTTAGCTATAAGTCCCATCAGGATAGAACCGACTGCTGCTGCAATCGCAGTTGCTGCAAATACTGCCCCATCATCCATTCCCGCTTCACTTAAAATGGATGGATTGACAAAAAGAATGTAAGCCATAGCTAGAAATGTTGTCAAACCAGCCATAAATTCCGTTTTATAGCTTGTACCAAGTTTTTCAAACTGAAAATACTCCTTCATTCGAAACTCCTCCTAATTAATATAAAGTGCACTTTAAATAACTTCCTGTAACATACGGGATAAATCCACGGAAAACTTGGCAAATGCCCATGCCTGCTGAAGGGCGAGTCTTCATTGCATTCACGCAATAGAAATGTTTCCTATACATTAGTTTATGTAGGTTTGCAAGTTTATCCTTTCCTACCTGCCTAAAAAAACACCCTTGGATTTCCCCCAGGAGTGCTACTTTTACTATACAGAACAAGCAGTGCTTAACCGAATGGCCAATCACTTTATTCCGCGTAGTCAGACCATTTACGGCAGTCTGGTAGAAACTCTGGGCCATATCCCCGAAATTATACGCTTTTTTATTAAATTACAATACTATATTACTAACCATTTTAATCCATGTCAATAAAATACGAACAATAAACGGAAATAACGTGTGATTTGTTCGTTTTATGGGACTTTTCTAGAATTTAATCAAAAAGAAAATACCTTCAACCTAAGGCTGAAGGCACTTCCCCTACTCCCATTCAATCGTCGCTGGCGGCTTACTCGTAACATCATACACAACACGATTGATATGCTCGACATCATTAACCAATCTAGTTGATATTTTTTCGAGTACATCCCACGGTATACGGGCCCAATCAGAGGTCATCCCATCAATGGATGTGACTGCACGGATTCCGATTGTATGATCATACGTTCTGGCATCACCCATTACACCGACACTTTTTATATTTGGTAAAACAGTGAAATACTGCCAAATGTCACGGTCAAGACCTGCTTTTGCGATTTCTTCACGTAACACAGCATCCGACTCACGCACGATTTTAAGTCTTTCTTCAGTTACTTCACCCAATATCCGGATTGCAAGTCCAGGACCTGGAAATGGTTGACGCCATACAATCCGGTCTGGAATACCAAGCTGTGATCCCAGTTCACGGACTTCATCTTTAAATAATGTATTCAATGGCTCAATCAGTTCAAACTGCATATCTTCCGGTAATCCACCAACATTATGATGTGATTTGATCGTCTGCGCTGTCTCTGTTCCACTTTCAATCACATCGGTATACAGTGTACCTTGTGCAAGGAAATCAATTTCCTTTAATTTCGCAGCTTCATCGTCAAACACATAGATGAATTCATTACCAATGATTTTACGTTTTTTCTCCGGATCAGTTACTCCTGCAAGTTTGGAAAGGAAACGATCTTTCGCATCCACCTTGATAATATTAATCTGGAAATCTTCAGCAAATACCTTCATTACATCATCTGCTTCATTTTTCCGAAGCAGACCATGGTCAACAAAAATACATGTGAGCTGATCACCAATCGCTTTATGGATAAGTGCCGCTACTACAGAAGAATCAACTCCACCGCTTAATGCACAAAGCACTTTACGGTCTCCAACTTTATTTTGGATGTTTTCCACTTCCATATCGATAAAGTTTTCGATACTCCAGTCCCCTTTGCAATGGCAGACATCAAAGACAAAGTTATTCAATACATCATTTCCATATTCGGAATGTCGTACTTCCGGATGAAATTGCACCCCATACAAATCTCTTTCTGTATCACTCATAGCCGCAATCGGTGTTGAAGCGCTTGTTGCATCAACTTTGAATGAAGGAGGTGCTGCAGTCACTTTATCTCCATGGCTCATCCAAACGGATTGCTTCGTTGGAGTATCCTTGAATAATGTTGGGTCAAGATTTAATTCAATAAGTGCTTTTCCATATTCCCGAATTTTTGACTTTTCCACAGTTCCACTGTAATGCAATGCCATGAGCTGCATTCCGTAACATATTCCCAGGATAGGAATACCGAGATCAAAAATTGCCGGGTCACATCTGAAACTATTTTCGTCGTACACGCTATGCGGACCACCGGATAAAATGATTCCTTTAGGATTCATTTCCTTAATTTCCTCAGCGGTCAGTTTATGCGAGTGCAATTCACTGTATACGCCAAACTCTCTGATACGTCTTGTGATCAGCTGATTATATTGGCTGCCAAAATCTAGTACGAGGATTAATTCATTATTTTCCATGGATTGATCTCCTATCTGCTTTGTGATGTTCGTTTAGCTGTACCGGGCAATTAGCTTCATGTACAGTATTCCCCACATCGTGCTATCTTTATTAAAGGGTGTTTCTAAAAGTTTGGGACTGCGCTTACTCGTCCCAGAGAAAAAACTGTTCTTAAAAACAATATATGTAACGTGCGACGCGGGATAAGCAGTTCTAATGAACCGCTCTTGGAAAAACACCTGCGTCGCACTTTATATCCACTGCAAAAAACTAAATGCAACAAAACTCACGAAAAGTGCTTATTAAAAAAACCTGGTTTCCCTTCTTGCATTCTATATAAAATAACATATAGATAGCTGCAAAAAGGCAGAAATCCAGGTATTCAAACCAGATTCTGCCTTCATAGTCAGAGCATTTACGGTGCCCCGGTAGAAACTTTCGACCCATATTGTCGAGGATATACGAACGGCATAATTATTATTTGCATATTTAAACTACATAAAGCATCTGTTAGCATACTGTATGTTTTAGTACATTACTTTTTTCACAAGTCTTATTCTACTAACCAAGCTCCGGCAGGTCAACCCATTATACGGTAAATTAAATTTTTCCATAATTGAGTAACTTCATTTATTTTTGGTTGATTTGCACCATTTTTATAAAGCATCTGTTCATAATACCCCGTCAGCTGCCCCATTTCATCTGTGGAATACCCTGTATCAACCAGCTCTGCAAACTCTCGTAACGTCTGATCCGGATCCCTTGTATATCCATGATCGCCAAGTATCTTAATAAGATAATGATAGGCATCCTGGAACGTTTCTGCATCTTTATTTTTATGAAGTTTTGCTGTAAGCACCTTCGTCTGCCAACGGTACCTGGTTTTATAAATAAATATGGACGGTACAGTGATCACAGACAATATCAGTAATATCAGCCACCAATTAATGTTGCCTGCAGTATTTGCAGCTGTTTCCTCTGACGCGGCAGTATCCGCTTCAGCCTCTTCCGGTAAATCAGTCTCAGGCTGTTCGGGTGTTTCTATTTCGGGCGCTTCCAGGAGATCACCCTCACCTTCTTCCGGATTGCTATCCACATCTACATGGAAATCAGATAGATTGGAAAATCCCTTCGTAGGCTCGAATGGCACCCACCCTGTCTCAGGAAAGTATACTTCCACCCAAGAATGAGCATTTGCATTTGTTACCTGATAAATAGTGTTTGAGCCGTCTTCATCAACTACAACTCCGCTGGTAAAGCCTTTGGCCCATCTTGCAGGTATATCGAGAGTGCGAAGCATAATAACCATCGATGTCGAAAAGTTATCACAGTATCCAATTTGTGAATCGAAAAGAAATTGATCGACATAATCCTCATTCGCTGATGGAACGGGGACATCGGTTGTTTGGTAAACATAATCATTGCTTGCGAAATAACGCTCAATTGCTTTTGTTTTATCATATCTGGTTTCATGGACTGAAGTAATCTCCTCTGCCAGATCACCGACACGTCCAGGAAGTGTATCCGGGACCTGTGTATATTGCTCCATAATTTCTTCTGGATCACCCTTGGTGCTGTTACGCAGCGTATTCATTTCATAGGACGGATGATCATATTCCAAATGATATCCTGCCAAATGGGCCACCGCTCCATTGATCCGTGCCTCTATAGCTTCCGTATTTGTATCAAGGAAAAATTGCGCTTCATCCCCAGTAGTCACTTCATTGATTCCATAAGGATAAACCAGCTTATTAAGCGCTTCATTATCGTAAAACTCTACATAAGAATCTACACTCTCTGCTTCCACACCCACACCTTCACCAAAGGTATCTAAATCGATGGAACCATTATTTTGTTCGACATAATTTGGTTCTGAAGAAGAAATCCATCCTTTACCCGTATACACATCTTTCGTTTCTATCCTCCAGTAGTGGTTCTCTGAGGTATACGCATTAAATACCGGGCTGTCATCCTGGATAAAGGAGCCTCCAAGTCTGGAATCGTCTTCACCATAACCAACCTTCTGAACAGCTGAATTGCCACCTCCAGCATTTTCAGCGGTGCTTTGTATAAACGGAACCGGATCGGGCCACTGCGGCTCAGCCTTTGGTGCAGCTAAACCAATCATGGCAGAGAAAAAAACAATCGCAAGGAGCGGCATTAACCATACGAATGAATTTTTAAGCCAGCCAAAGCGCATAAATTCCCTGTCCATTTCCTTAATCAAATTAGCTATTCCAAGGGCTGTAAAGGAAATGACAAACACCCTGATGATGGAAATGGAGGCATCATACACCGTAAATGTATCAAGGATAGCCAAATAAATAAAGGTCAGCAGGATAAAAAGGAATACACGCTTCATTTGGACAAACCAATAGTACAATAAGTAACTCATGAGCCAAATCAACAGCAGGAACAAGAAGCTGCGAAACATGGGAGTCAGATAATACCATTCTGCAGAAAATAATACCTGCAGATTGAATGATACTTCCATTAATAGTTGTTCCATCCATAAGGGACTTAGCATTGCTTCCGTAAAATATAAGCCATTTAAGATAAACAGCAATGCAAATCCTTTAAGAACCAAACCAATCCACCATCGTAATTTAAAAAGGGAAATGAAAAAACAAAAAAATGTATAGATGACAAAAATTATGCTGTTAGTCGTGTCTGAAACCTGTTCCAGGGGATACAGCCATTCAAGAAACAGGAAGAATCCGCAAAGGTATAGAATAGTAGTGTAAAAGAATATCGATATATTTTTTTGCTCATTCATCCTATTTTCACCTCTATTGGATCCTTACTTAATTTTGTCTCATTCAGCAATTGAATCCCCACATTGACATAATGAAGCTGTTGGATCAAATGTCGTTCTTCCACGGAAAGTGAGTCACTGGACTTTACTAAAACAATGACAACATGTTTTGTTCGAAGTCTGAACTGTTGGATCGTCTGCTTTAAATATTCATCAAGTTGCGTAATAATGAAAACAACCAAATCCCCTTTATCCATTCGCATGATCTCTTCTTTCACTTTTACGGAAAATGGCATGGTGCCTCCAGGCTGCAGTCGAGTCAAATGCTGGTTTACTGGGGAGCTGTTCCCAATACGATGGTGGGGTTTAAAATATGCTGTCTTTTCTCCAATGGAAAGCAAACCCGCCTGAAGATCCTGTTTCCGAAATTCCTCCATAAGCGCAACACAAACTTCGATGGTGGCTTCAAAAGCAAGAGGATTCATGCCTTCAACGTGACAACTATCATGAACCAGCAGAACGTCCGTACTTTTTTCCTTTTCGAACTCCTTTATCATCACTTCATTTTTTCTGGCTGTCTGTTTCCAATCAATCCAAGAAAAACGGTCCCCTGGTGCATATTCACGAATTCCTGCAGTCACATTTGTATTGTTCGGGCTAAGAGAATTTGAAGCAACAGAACCCTGTTCAAAGCTATTGAATTTCTCCGCGATTTTCAGTATACGTTTATTTGGATAGGCAATGATTTCATCGGATACTTCAAATAAATGCTCTTTTATTACAAAGCCGAAAATATCTCCGGCTCTGATCCGGACTGCCTGCAAACGATGTTCACCCCGCGGCACCTGCTGGATGGAATAGGTGAAATTCATACTGCGCCTGAAAAGAGGAAAAATCATCTTTTTGATCGAACGTTCTACATTTATCTTATTAGGTTGATTTATATATTGGTATTTTTCTTTGCCACTGTCGACCTTCATTAATGATCCAGGAAAAACCTCTTCAATAATGCAGTAGTATAGTGGAAATGGAAACGACCTTTCCAGTTTGATAGTTGCGGAGACACTACCCCCTGCTTCGATGATAGGATGTGAGATATCCCTTGATACATTCCATTTTTTCAATGAATACATCAGGAATCCTATTTGGTAGAGAAAAATTGGCGAAAAGCTGAAAAACAGAAACCAGCTGACAAATCCCCCCTGAAACATTGCATAGGAAAACAGTATAGCAAAGAGTGTTAAAACGAACACAACATTCCATATCTTCCGGAGTGAATCTCTCATCAACTAAAATCCCTTCGTATTGGAACATGTGTCGATTTTACAATGGACGCTATTGTGTCTTCAGGTGTTACTCCTTCATATCTTGCTTCAGAAGTTAAAATGATTCTGTGGGAAAGTACGAATGGCGCAAGAAATTTCACATCATCAGGCAAAACATAATCCCTGCCGTATATGTATGCATATGCCTTGGATGCCTTCATCAGAGAGATGGAACCCCTTGGGCTGACTCCAAGATAAATTGCACTGTTCTCTCTCGTTCTCGTAACCAAATTAATGATATATTGCTGTACATTTCTATCAATGTATATTTCCTTTACTTCTTCTTGCATTTCCACCAATTCATCTCTGCTTGTAACTGCTTCTATTGTTTCGATAGGATGGTTTCCTGTAGTCCTCTCAAGCATCTTAAGTTCATCTGCAAAGGATGGATACCCCATTCTCAATTTTAAAATAAAGCGGTCGAGCTGTGCTTCTGGCAATGGATATGTTCCTTCATATTCAATAGGATTTTGGGTAGCCATAACAAAAAAAGGCTTTTCTAGAGGTTTTGTTGTCCCGTCAATAGTTACGTTTTTCTCTTCCATTGATTCAAGGAGTGATGACTGTGTCTTAGGGGAAGTTCTATTGATTTCATCTGCAAGTATAATATTTCCAAAGATTGGGCCGCCACGGAATTCAAATTCCATTTCTTTTGGATTGTAAATGGAAACCCCGGTGACGTCGGAAGGAAGTAAATCTGGTGTGAACTGAATTCGTTTGAAATCACAGCCAAGTGATTTTGCTAGTGTTCGAACGAGCATTGTCTTTCCGACACCTGGCACGTCTTCGAGCAGCACATGTCCCTCGGCCAGTAAAGCTACAAGGCTCAGGGTCGCTACATCCTCTTTGCCTATCATTACTTTATTAATATTATTCAATACTCTTTCTATCTTTTCGTTATAGACTTTTGTACCATGTATCAATTACATCGCCCTCTCCCTCAGAACCTCTAATACGTTCTCTGTCTACTTTAACTATACAAGAAAAAACAGTTAAGTTAAAGATAATTGCAAGACATTTAGAACTATTATAAACATATAGCCGCCTTCTTATACGAACCTTTTTACTACATATCCAACGGGCAATATTACCCCCACCTCAGAATTCCAAAGAGGCTGAGGGGCGATGGAGGTGGATCCCTTAACTTTATGAGAGCGCCAGATTTCATACACCCAAAAAGGAGAGGGATGTTTACACCCCTCTCCTTTTACGAATCTATATTTAATAGTTTTTTTCTTAAGAGTTATTATTGTTACGCTGATTTCCGCCTTTTTGACCGATTTCGCGGTAGAAATCTTTGTCGTGGTTATCGGAAGTTGCGTTTCCACCCTTTTGACCAATTTCTTCATAGAAATCTTGGTCATATTTATCGGAAGTAGTTTCTCCGCCCTTTTGACCGATTTCTTCATAGAAATCCTTGTCATATTTATTGGAAGTGGTTTCTCCACCTTTTTGACCGATTTCTTCGTAAAAGTCTTTATCATGATTGTCGGATGTGGCGTTTCCGCCTTTTTGTCCTATTTCCTCAAAAAATTCCTGATCATGGTTGCGTGCTGTTTGATTGCCACCTTTTTGACCTGCTTCTTCACGAGACATTTTGCTGTTATTGTTTCTAGCCATTCTTAACCTCTCCTTTCGGAATTAGTTAGCATCTTGCACTTCGATTTAAGATCTTTCACGTTTGCTGCGCTATACTGATTTCACATTTTTTCAATTAGGAATTGTTGCTTCCATGTCCACCATTGCTTCGCTTGCCGCCTTTGCGGCCAATTTCTTCATAGAAATCCTGATCATGGTTTCTGGAAGTAGCTTTTCCGCCTTTTTGACCGATTTCTTCATAGAATTCCTGGTCATGGTTTCGTGCAGTTTTGTTACCGCCTTTTTGACCTGCTTCTTCACGAGACATCTTATTATTATTGTTTTTTGCCATTTTAAAACAGCTCCTTTTCAATAGTGTTAAGCGTCTTCGCTTACAGTTATTGTTTTCCACGTGTACATTTAAATAAACATGTAGAACGTCTTTTAATCTTTTTGTAATATTGAGTAACTTCCATGAAGTGTTTTTTATTTACCGTATTTTTCATTTAACTTTTCAAATACCTTCTCTGCAACCTGGTCTTTTTCGGCTTTCTCTTCTTCCTCCAAATCAAAATCCAACTTGTCATTCTTTGGCAGATTAAAGTACTCCTTCTTTGGCTTATCTTCTTTTAGAGGCATACCCTTCATCCCTTCCTGAATTTAAAATCTGGCATTGATCACCGGGTCAACGTAATTTTTCCGTTTCATCCAAACAAATCCGTCCCCTTTTGTAATCACCGCAACATCAATCGGAGGGCCAACAGATTCGGTCGCCCTTGTAACTCTGCGTTTGAAGGAAGTCAAATTAACAAGCGCTTCGGCCATTTCTGCTAGATCCTCTTTAGGCAATGAACGGACAATGCCCATTAACGGTTCAATATAGTTCTTTTCCTGGTATTCCTCTACAGCATCTTCAATGGACCGATATAAGTCATTACCCATATTTTCCATTCCCTTAACCTGCTCGTCTGTAAATTTAATATTTAAGTACTTTTGAACTTGTACATGGTAACCTGTTAACACCTTTTTTATTATATTAAATATGGTATCTTCCATATTCGGTTCTATCCCGCCAATAAACGAATCTACCATTTCCCTTTGTGCAAAAGCGGTAATGGCAGCCGTTCCATCCTTGCAATCACTCGTATAGCTGATTTTCTTTTCCTTTAGCTTCTTATACTTCAACTGACCGAAAACAAACCCTTCCAACCGGTAATTCAACAGGTGTGGAAATATTTCTTTTTCCCCATAACCGGCAATGACAATTCCCGTACTGCCAAGACTGAAATAATCTTTTCTCGTAACTTCATATGCCAGCTCATGAAGGTTCTCCATAAGTTCATCAGGAAGCTCGAAGGATATTAATTCCTCTTTAATTTCTTTAACAACCGCTCCGAATTCTTCCTTGAAACGGCTATATTCCACGGTTAGAAATACTTCCTCTTTCTCCCTGTACACGGCCAAAGTTCTGCCGATATAACCTGAAAGCATTTCGGTTACTTCGTCATTGGTCATTTCACTACCACTGTTCTTCTCATTCTCCATATCATCCTCAACTTCTCTTACGATACGCTTCAAAATATCCGAGAATGAGCGGTAAACAATAATCTCTTCCAATGCAGTGTTCTTGAATCTATCATCCTGACGAAGAAAATTGAGAAGATCCTCCAAATATAATGTAAGATCGGAAAATTTACGATCCCCAACATAATCTCGATAGGACTTGATGATGACATCCCATGGTACTTCCATAAAGGATGCGGCACCATATACCATTATCCCGACTGGATGATCGCTCGATAAGGAAAACAGTTTATTTGCTGAATTATAAACCTTCTGTACACCATCACGACCACTAGTAATTGCACTATCTGCAGCCAATGACATCCCAAGCTTATTCATTATCGCAACTTCTGCAGTCATTACTAACCACCCTCCCCTCACCAACCTATTCCCCGATCAGGTGCCTGTCACTCCCCGAATTTTGTCGAAAAAAATGGCATTACCCAATTGCTGAGTAATGCCATTTCCGTTTATAGATTTGTTTAATATGTGAGTGGTCCGCCTGGTCCAAGTGGTACTCCAGCCAGCATCCAAATGATCAGCATAATTGTCCAACCTATCAGGAAGTAAATGGTATATGGAAGCATAACAGAAATTAATGTTCCAATTCCCATTTTCTTATCATACTTTTGCGCAAAAGCGATAATGATTGCAAAATATGTCATTAATGGTGTGATAATGTTGGTTGTTGAATCTGCAATACGGTAAGCCATTTGAGTAAGCTCCGGTGAATAGCCCAGCTGCATCATAATCGGCACAAATATCGGTGCCATCATTGCCCATTTTGCAGATGCACTTCCAATAAAGATATTTATGAATGCAGTGATTAAAATGAATAATAATATCAGCGGAATACCTGTCAAGTTCACGCTGTCAAGGAACTCTGCACCATATACTCCAAGAACAATCCCCATATTTGATTCATTAAAGTAAGCTACAAATTGACCTGCCGTAAATGCAAGAACAATAAACATTCCCATAGATGCCATCGTATCCGACATTTGCCCGGCAACATCTTTGTCATTTCTAATTACTTTCGTGACAATACCATACACAAGTCCTGGGATTAAGAACAGAATAGCAATAATCGGCACTAATGAGCTCATAAACGGAGACTGAACAATTTGCGCCATCGTGTCACCCTCTGTCCCACGTAACGGGGCACCTTCAGGGACAATGAGCAATGCCGTTAAAATCAATCCTATTGCAAGTGCAATACCCGACCAAGTCAGCCCCTTCTTCTCAAGTGGCTGAATACCTTCCAAGCTTTCCTTCTGATCACCGTCATATGAACCAAGGCGAGGTTCCACGACTCTCTCCGTAACCCATGCACCTATAAAGGTAAGCACAAATACAGAAGCAGCAATAAAGAACCAGTTCATTGCAATATTCATTGTTTCAGCATAAGCCGGGTCTATGATAGCCGCTGCGGCAATCGTCATTTCCCCAAGCATTGCGTCTGTACCGGATAGGAGCAAGTTCGCACTGAAACCTGCTGACACACCAGCAAATGCGGCTGCAAGTCCTGCTAATGGATGGCGTCCAAGTGCGGCGAATATCAATGCACCAAGCGGCGGCAATACCACATAACCTGCGTCAGATGCCACACTGGACATGATACCGGCGAAAACCAAACCTATTGTTATAAAACGATTAGGTATTGATAAAACAAAACCTCTCAGTAAAGCACTAATTAACCCTGTACGTTCAGCTACCCCAATCCCAAGCATTGTTACCAGAACAACACCAAGAGGTGCGAAGCCAATGAAGTTATCTGTCATGCTTCCGAATATATATTGGATCCCCTCTGCATTCAGCAGATTTTTTATTTCCACCATCGTTCCTTCTTCACCTGGGTGTTCAACACTTATCCCAAGCGGCTGCAATGCAGCTGAAAGCAAGAGGACAAACAACGCTAAAATCGCAAATAATGTAACCGGATGAGGCAGCCTATTCCCGACGAGCTCAACACCATCCAATGAACGTTGAAATATTCCCTTTCTACCGTTTGCCATTTCAATAACTCCTTTCTCACCTTTGAAGATATAATATTCTGATAAAATTATCCGTAATCGGAAACGTTTCCATTATGCATTCCTAATCCTAAAGACTAAATTTCCCAAAAGGGATATATCAATGAAAGTTTCTCCAAGATCAGGGCTGGGAGCGTTTCTTTGAAAATCAGGAAAAACTGAAAAAGAAGGGCTTATATAGACAGGGCCATCCATCAAAAAAACTATATGTATTTCCAATCCTATTAGAAATCCTGGCTGTCCAGGACTTTCGGGCGACAGCCTCGGTTGCATTTATGTGTTTGGTAGGTTTGTAGTTTTACTGTCTATCAAAATACGGATTCCCTTTCATCCCGATCCATAAACCTGATTGCTCCAATTTATCGGCCAACTGAAGCAGCCGATGTTCTTCCCCTTTCTGCGCCAAAATTTGCACCCCTAAAGGAAGACCATTCCGAGACAGGTGCAGTGGTACAGACATTGCTGGTTGTCCGGTCAGATTCGCAAGCTGGGTAAACGGTGTATACGTTAAGCTTGGCAAAAACATGTCATAAATCAGTTCCTGCTTGCCACTCCTATTTGCTTTTTCCATATATGACAGCAATTGCTCCTGTTCCTTTTCAGAAAACGTCAGCTCCCCTACTTTCGGTGCTGTATTTGCTGTGGCAGGTGTAATATAAAAATCATATGTGCGATGGAGGTGAGCCATCTGTGCCGCCGCAATGTCCCATGATGCGAGACTTGCCGAAAACGCAGCTGCAGAAATTGATTTTCCTGCTTCGTGCAGCAACCATGTTTCAATTTCTACATCCTCGGCAGTAATTTCACGGCCAATCATTTGCTCCAAACCTAAGATCGTTGCATTCATTTCCCCGCTATTCATGATGTAGTAATCCCTCATCAGTTGGATTCCGTCCACATCATTTTCTTTTTCCTCTATATGATGGCCTTGTCCTTCCAACCACTGGACAGTTTTCTCCACAGCCATTTTCGCTTCTTCAGACACAGGCGTACCGACCGGTGACTTGGTGGAAAAAGCGACACGTAGTGGTCTGTCAAAGTCTTGCTGCATGGCATCTTTATAACTACCTGCAAATAATGGGACCTGAAAGGCCGCTTCCGGCTGGACAACTTGAAGGATATCCAGCATTGCAGCACTGTCACGCACCGTCCGGCTTAATACAAAATTAATGGAGGCACCTTGCCACTGCCGACCGACTCCAGGACCAACGGGTGTACGTCCCCTTGTCGGTTTCAAACCGAAAAGACTTGTGAACGAAGCTGGAATGCGTATGGATCCACCACCATCGCTCGCCCCTGCCATCGGGACAATTCCTGCTGCAATTGCAGCGGCTGCTCCGCCACTTGATCCTCCCGGTGAATACTCTGCATTCCACGGATTTCTGGTTGGTCCGTACAGCTTTGGTTCTGTAATATTCTTTAAGCCAAATTCCGGTGCATTCGTGTGCCCCATAAAATGGAAACCGGCATCACGAAATTTCTTCACAAAATAGGAATCATGTTTGGATCGACTTTCTTTAAGAAGCCTCGAACCGGAAGTCAATGGTTTCCCTTCAACACTTTGGGAAATATTTTTCATCAATATAGGGACACCATTAAACGGCGCATTCTCTATCGATATTCGCTCCGCTTCTTCAAGGGCTTGATCCATTCTTGTATGTGTGGCAATGTTTAAGAGTGGATCAGCTTTTTCCAGTTGCTTGAAGGCGATTTCCAGTAATTCTCTTGAGTTTACTTCTTTTTTCCGCACCAAATTTGCCATTTCGGTCGCATCTAATTTTAAATATGTTTCTAAATTCATATGTACATCACTCCACATGGTCTTTACCATTCAGTCTATCACGAAGCAAAAATAGTTTCAGTATTTTACCTGCTTGCAAAAACCCAAGTGCAATGATTGATAGCTTTAGCATGTAAGCATTAATTTAGTGGCTGCTGATCCTTGGCTTGCTTGTCCATTTCCTCTTTTTTCCAAGGGGGATCCCCATCCTTGTGCAGCATCGTATTTATTTTGTATGTTATATATGGTATAAAAAAAGCCAGGAATACGAAAATAAATCCAATTGTACCCGGCAATCTCTCCATCAGCCAGTTCCACATGTTATTCCTTATCCCCCTCTTTTTTTAACTGAATGGTATTCCCCGGTTCTCTCAGAGTTGCAGTGACATTAAAGGTGACATCACTTTTTGAAAAATAGTTTTCTCCATGATCCCAATTATCTTTCACTTTTTCCCATAATTCATAGTGATGGCCTCGAAGGTGGTCAGCGAAAGTTAAAACATCAACCTGCAAATCATCCTTCACCTTTTTAACCGTATCTGTAGCTGTTTGTTCAATTTTATCCTTTAACGCCTTCTCAAACTTTTCGAGATTTCCTTTTTTGTAAAAATCCTTGTTCCCTCGGTATTCAGTCAATTGGGCTTCTACTTCGACATCCACCTGAAATTGTAAATTTTGTTTATCTTTATTTGTAAGCTTAATTTTGCTGCTGCCTTCCAGCACTATAAATCCCACCAATTCTCCTTCCAGCTCTGCCGTGACACTTCCTAATTGCTCCTTACCAGTAATATAGTTCAGTCCCTTGACTTCATCACCTTTAAGTGTATCTACTATCTTACTTGTATGGCCATCAAAGACTGCAACTCCATCATAATTGATACTGTTATCCGAAAAAATGGCAAGTTGGGGTATTGTAAAACTTCTGTTATTCAACAGCTTCTCTTGTATGTCCCCAACTCGAAACGGTTCAATTGTTTCTGGTGTTGCAGGATTTTCCATCAATTCACTTATATATCTTGCGGGTATTTTCTCATGTTCTGGTTCGATGTCAAGCAGTCCTTTAGCCTTTTGATCATTGCCATCCGCAATCGCGAGCAATATCCCTCTTCTCATGCCCGGTTGTCGAAGGAAAACATCCATAATATCAACAAATAAACCCTCTTTTTCTGAAATCTGCCCGGAGACAAGTACCACGTCCAAATGCTCTGTATTTATCCGACGATTTTCCTGCCTGGAGATATCTGAGTTAATCCCAAATATGCTCTCTCCGGTTTGGCTTAAATTACGAAACGCCTTCCCTCCCCCGCCTTCTGATGCTGTACCTATTGCACTAGGTACAGCAAATTGAAGTGTCATTTCATATACAGGTCTATCCCCTTCTCCTTTTTCATCTGCAAAATCAATTGCAACTCCGGACAGCAACGCCCGGTCCTCCACTTCTATTTCGTCCCAGCATCCAGAAATAAGCATAGCCAGTAAAACGTGTATAAGTATCAGGATGTACTTTTTATTTACCACTTTGTTTGACTCCTTTTACTTTAACTATTATCCAAAACACAAGTGCCACCATTCCTGTTAATCCCCAGCCATAATAACTCGCGAAATCCCCGACCTTCCCAATATCCAGGAAATCATTTGGAAGTGATGCAATAAAGTATATGAAGGGCGATAACACTAATATTATTTTTATTTTAACTACTTTAGAAAAAATAGAATTCAAGGCTATTACAGAAACATCAAACGCCATCGCAGCAGTGTTGAAAATTGCCATAATCCAGATGATAAAAAATAACGATTCTATCCGTTCGAAAAAGCCACCTGGAACTTCTACCGTTTTGGCTAACTCGATAAGCGGGAAGCGAATATTCGCGGTTGCCGTTTCCCCAAATACAACTATACAGGTTACATAAATTAATATATATAGACCGACTGCCCATGACATGCCGAATGCGGCCATGGCAGGTGCTTTTTCAGGCTTCTTTACTAATGAAATATAGAAAAACAAGATCCCAATCCCGGTAAACGATGTTGTACTGGCCAACGTTCCTTGTAAATATCCTCGAGCATCTGTCTTAAAGACAGGCAATAAATGTTCTGTATGTATAAACCCTAAGGAAAAAAAAATCAGCAATATGGTTGCAGCAAAAATGATCGGCAAAAACATGGCATTGAGACGGAACAGTCCTGCTCGGGAACCCGAAACAGCATACACGACGACAAGTAAAAAACACAATGAGACGACTTCTTGCGGTGTCTGATCAAATAAGTACTGATGCGAAATATCTGAAATAGCACGGACTTCAAAAGCTGAAACGATGATTCCTTGAATAGCGAACATAAAAGTTAAGACGATTGCTACTGGTTTTGTCACCAGATAGGATGCATAAGAAAGAAAGGATTGGTTGGGAAAGTTTGCAGCCAATTTTGCGACAAGCCAAACTAACAGAATTGCTATTCCTCCCCCAATTACGATAGAAACCCATCCATCCGCTGCTATCGTTTTATCAGCAAGCTCTCTTGGGAAAACAATAATTCCTATTGCAATCACCATAGAAGGAACGGCGATCATAATATCACGTGATTTAATTTTCTCATCGCCGTATTTAAAAGTACTCATACCCTATTCCTTCCTTTAATTCGATTTTGTCTCTTTTGACTGATCATCTGTTGTTTTAAGGAAAGCCGGTCGCTGTGTCAATTTTGTAACAGGAGCACGAAAAATCAAGTCCTTCCAGTCAGTAACAAAAATCGGAGCAAATGGTGCAACGTAGGGGACACCAATACTTTTCAAGTTAACAAGGTGAATATTGACCATAATGTAAATAAGGACAATGCCATACAGACCTAATATGGAGGCTGCTATCATAAAAGCAAATCGTAACATCCGGAATGTAATTGCAACACTATAGGAAGGAACACTAAAGGTTGCGATTGCTGTCAAAGCTGTAACAATAACCATAAGTGTACTAACAATTCCAGCGCTGACAGCCGCTTCCCCAATTACCAGTCCACCGACGATACCGATTGTCTGCCCGATCACCTTTGGCAGTCTGATCCCAGCCTCATGCAGGATTTCAAAAGTCACCGCCATTAATATTGCTTCAATGGCTGCCGGAAAAGGTACACCTTCACGCGATGCTGCAATGGAAAACACAAGTGTACTGGGAAGCATTCCCGGATGATAGGAAACAAGCGCAATATAAATGGCAGGCAGGAAGATGGCAATAAAGGCCGAGAAATAGCGAAGCGTTCTCAGCAATGTTGCCGATAACCAACGTTGATTATAGTCCTCCATCGAGAATAATGCTTCTCCCAGTGAGATTGGAGCAAGGAGGACAAAAGGAGTTCCCTCCACTAAAATCGCAACCTTCCCCTGCAGCAATACAGCTGAAACTTTGTCTGGTCGCTCTGTGTTCAAGAATTGCGGGAATATCGATAAAAAACTATCCTCTATCCATTGTTCTACATATGCTGAATCGGAAGCAATATCGACATCAATCGTCTTCAGTCTGCGCTCTATTTCTTCTACAATTTCAGGGTTTACGATTCCCTCCACATAACTGACAACTAATTTTTGCTTTGACCTTCTTCCGACTTCATGTTGTTTAAAGCGCAGATTTGGATCCTTAATATCACGGCGGATCAACGCAAGATTCGTTTCGATACTTTCAACAAATCCATCCCTTGGTCCCCGAATCAATGTTTCTGAGTCAGGCTCTTCAATGGAACGGGTTTCACCACCTGAAGTGCCCATTAGTAAAACGGTTTCCATTCCATCTATATAAAAAGCTGTGCCTCCGTTTAAAAGAGCTAAAGATACCTCGTCCATCGAGTTTGCTTTTTTAGTGTCTGTAATCGCTATTACTTCCTCAAAAATCTTATCCAGTACATTTGATTCAAATTGCTTAAGATTAAGCTGTATGGTCTTTAAAATATTATTGTTAATTAGATTTTTATCTGTTAATCCATTTATGTACATGATTGCTGCTCTTGTTTCCAAACCACCTATCATCAGCTCGCGAACAACGAGGTCACCTGGGTTCCCAAGCATTGTTTTCATATTTTCCAGATTATCGTCAAGGCTTTTCTTTAGTTTTGCACTAAACTTAGGTTGCTGTGTGTCCTGGTTACTTTGCTTATTCTTTTTCTTTCTGCTGAAAAAAGATCTCGCCATGTAATCCCCTCGATTAAGTAAGATAGATTCTACCCCTTTTCTTTCCCATAACGGTCTTTTTTTATACAGGAATAGGATGATAGCATGCTTTGCCCTCTGGATATGATCAGATGATTGTCCGAGCAAACGCATATTTGAAGGAGATTCGGGGTAGAGAACCTACATAATTAAAAAAAGGAGTGATCTTCTTGGAAACGCTAAAAGCCTTAATTTTGAATTGTTCTTTAAAGAAATCTGAGGAACAGTCAAATACGGATGTAATGCTGAAAGATTTTACGAATGTATTTGACAGCAAACATATGAAGTCAGAGGTAATTCGTGTAGCAGATTATAATGTCGCTTATGGGATTGCGGCCGACATGGGCAATGGTGACGAGTGGCCGAAATTACTCGAAAAAGTCAAACAGGCCGATATTTTAATACTGGCTTCACCAGTCTGGCTCGGTGAAAAAAGCAGTATTTCAAAAAAAGTTCTTGAACGTTTAAACGGATCCAGCAGTGAAACAAATGAACAAGGCCAGCCTATTTTTTATAATAAAGTGGCTGGAGCCGTTGTTACCGGTAATGAGGATGGAGCGAAAAATGCAGCTGGCGATCTTATTTTTGGCCTTGCACAGCTTGGATTTGCCATCCCGCCAAATCCCATTGCATATTGGGTTGGAGAAGCCGGACCGAGGCCTTCCTATATTGAAGCGGAAGGATATAAAAGTGACTTTACCCAATCAAACATTCAAATGGCGAGCCACAACCTTGTTCATTTGGCAAAAATTTTACAGGAGCACCCTATCCCTGCTGAAGGCAATGTTTCTGAATAGAAATCAAAAACCTCTCATTCTTTGAGAGGTTTTTGATTTCAACAATCTTACTATAATATTTTTAATCAGGCATGATCACGAAAGCATTCTTCTCCGGTTCCACATACAAGCACAGCTCTGTTTTATCGCTAATATCGAGTAACCTTCTAAATTCGGCAGGAATCGTAATTGTTCCATATGGTGAAATATACCGTTGATTTTCAGTCGTATCATTTTGACAGTGACATATCCATATTTGCCTTCTCCGCATACGGATTTCAACCAATTCTCCACAGTCGAATCCAAGTTCAACCCGCCATTTCTTTGGAAGATTAATTAACCCATGATTATTGATTGTTTTACATTTTTGCAGGGAATACATATTACTCACCTCTACAATATGTATTAGCCTCATATTGTAAAAGAAAACCTGTTTTAATAAACTGTATTCCGGTTGTAATAAAGTGAAATTTCAATTAGACAATTTTACATCCCACATCTGATATTTCCCTGAATAACCAAATTTTTGACTGGAGGTTATTCGTGCTGCATGCGGGATAAAACTATCTTTGCATCATCCACGACCAGGCTTCTTCCAGCTGACTTGAAGCAAAATGTTCTGTAGTGACGCCAGGTAAATAATCACCTATTTTCACTGAGGTTTTTATCCAATTTTCATCACTGATAATGGCGAATTTCCTGAACTGCTTCCACCGTTTCGCATCAAATTTCACGCCTTCCGTAAAGCCTTTCAGTGTCGTACCATCTATTTCCTTAATTACCGCCAAAATATTAAAAGGAGCATCATCCCCAAACTCATTCTTCACATATTGATCAAGTCTCTGTGCATCCTCTTTTGTCGCATTCCCTTCAATCTCTACTGGAATTGTATGGGGATCCCTGCTCGGCAGAAATGTAAACATACTGAATCGCCTCCATATCCTTGTTTTTCATTTGATATCTACCCCTTGCTCCTCTGGATTGAAATTAGAAAACTTGGTTGTCACCATGCCTTTCGGTGACGGCCTTAGCTGCACTTTTGCAGGTTGGTAGTTTATACTTAAAAGGACTGTCCAACTGGTAAGGACAGTCCTTGCTAATACTTATTAAAAATCGGATGAAGTTTCATATCTTCGGTTCGTACCGTAATCTTTCTTCCTAATATACTCATGGAAGAAATATTCACCGATTGCCATAATCAGAGCTGAGATAATTGCCGCTCCAGCCATTGTCCCTGCATCAAGACCTGTAAGGGGTATTCCCAACAGCCAAAGGACCAGAAAAGCCATCCCCAGATCGGCTCCTGTAGCCGTCATATTAGATGTTTTCGGCAGAATATATAGATCCCCAAGTGCGTAGGAAATGACACCTAGAATAACTGTGAGCAACAAAACATTCCAAAAGGATATTCCGAAGCCAAGTCCCAATACCAAATACAGAACGACAAGTGTCATAATCCCTTTAACTGCAATTGCTTTTCCATGATTCACCGTGTATTTCCTCCTTTATATTGGAATCTTCTTACATCATACTCATTCCCGCTTCACATAAATTTACTCCTCTATGTGGAATTTTTTACCTGGATAATCAGTAAAATGAAACCTGCAAGAAAGGTCATGTTTGCAAGCGAAAGAAATAGGTTAATTAAATTACATAGTCAATATTCGTTAAACTGGAGGTGAAATAATGGCTGACGAAACTAAAAACAACAAGCATAATGACGATTCAAAAGAACAGAAAATAAAGGAAAAGGATCCTGAGCGTGATATCAGTCCACAACGGGAGGATAATTCCAGACCCAAGCAAAAATAGATTGCTTGCCTTAAGGAAATGATAACTGTAATTACTGATCAAAAGCCCTGGCAGAAATACCAGGGCTTTTCAGAAAAGATTGTTTTTAAAGGAGAGGGAAAATGTCCAACGATATTCTGAACACCACTGAACATCGTGACGATCGGTTGCCAAAAGGAGCATGGTTAATGACTCAAAAATGGGAACACTTATTATTCATGCATCTTCCTGTTTCAAGGGAAGTAATCAAAGAATTTATTCCCGACGGTTTGGAGTTGGATACGTATCATGATAAAGCATGGATTTCCATTATCCCTTTTCAAGTTAATCATATGCGGCTCCGTTCAATGCCACCGATTCCTTTCCTGCATTCTTATCTCGAGCTTAACGTTCGCACATATGTAAAACGTAATGGTGTGAAGGGAATTTACTTTTTCAGTCTGGACGCAAATCAGCTGCTTGCGGTAATTGGAGCCAGAATAGCAACGATACCTTATCATTATGCGAAGATGAAGATGAACAAAAAGAAAGGATTTTTTCATTACGAATCGATACGCAAAGGAAAAACAAAGGCCAATTTTAAAGGGGCTTACCGGCCAATTTCCGAACCCTATTATCCGGATAAGGAAAGCCTGAGCAGCTGGCTGCTTGAAAGGTATTATATGTAGTCCTATCGCAATAACTCACTGTTTAGGGTGGACATACACCATAAGCAATGGAAAATACAGGACGTTGAGACTTATATCGAGGAAGAAAATATGAAGCCATTTTTACCGGATGATACTGATATCGGAAATCCACTCTTTCATTATGCCCCATCGATAAAAGTGTTGTTCTGGCCTATAAAGAAAGTAGAATAAAAAGCTTCCGGCACCAATGCAGCGAGAAGCTTTTTTATTTATCGCCAAGTCAGATTGGGATTCCGCTAATCGAGCGACCTTTCCAGTTCAAGCAGTCTCTCCTTCATCGGGATACCTCCACGATAACCGGCCATTTTTCCACTTTTGGCGATTACCCGATGGCAAGGTACAACAATCAGCACAGGATTAGATCCGATTGCCGTTCCTACAGCCCTGACTGAAGCAGGCCTTTTGATTTGTTCTGCAATAGTGGAGTATGTCGTTGTTTTTCCAAATGGGATTTTTTGCAGCTCTTCCCAAACAGCAGTTTGAAAAGCAGTTCCGATTAAATCAATCGGCAAATTGAAATGCTCCCTCTCGCCTTTCAGGTACTCCAGCAGCTGTTCCTTATAATCTGATAATCTATTCGCATCTTCAATTAATCTCGCGTCGGGCCTGCGTCTCGCAAACCAGCTTTTCATTTCCTCGTAACCTTCATTATAGGAACCAACAAAGCAAAGCCCTTTTTCTGTTGCCGCAATATAAATAGACCAGTCATCCGCAACTATTCGCCCATAATAAACTTCTTCCTGCACATCGCTTTTCAACATTCTGACCTCACTCTCTTTTTTTATAGTCACCCTTATACAATAAATAGTAAACCATTATTGAAAGGAATAAAACTATTTATCTATTGCTTTAGTTTGAGTGACAGGAATCTGGGGTAAAACCATATAAACCTTTTAGAAAAGGAGTAGTAAAATGAACCCGAATGAGATTGGATTCGCGCTGCTGTATCTTGGGTTGTTTCTTCTAATCGGAAAATGGGTGAGAGTTCGGGTAAAATGGCTGCAAAATCTATTTCTGCCATCCTCTGTCATTGGTGGATTTATAGCTTTAATACTAGGCCCACAGGTTCTTGGCAGAGTATTGGAGCCTTATTTGGGAGAGCAGTCATTTTGGGCCACAGGCATGATTACCCCGGAAATCATGGATGTGTGGGGCGAACTGCCGGGTCTGATGATCAATGTCGTATTTGCTAGTCTATTTTTAGGAACCGTACTCCCCGGTCTATCAAAAATATGGAGAGTCGGTGGACCTCAGCTTGCTTTTGGATGGACATTGGGCTGGGGACAATATGTCGTTGGGATTCTGTTGACATTATTGGTGCTGACCCCGTTTTTCGGGATGCCACCAATGGTTGGAGCCCTCATTGAAGTATCTTTTGAAGGTGGTCACGGTACAGCTGCAGGTCTTCAGGGAACGTTTGAAGAAATGGGTTTTCCGGAAGCCTATGATCTTGCAATCGGACTCGCAACGGTAGGTATTTTATCAGGTGTCATCATAGGAATTATCATTATAAACTGGGCTGTCCGAAGAAACAAGACAGCTGTCATAAAAGATGTAGAAGGCTTTTCCGCTTTAAAAAAGGCTGGAATCGTTGAATTTGAAAATAGAGAACCCGCAGCAAAAATGACCGTGCGTCCCGAATCGATTGAACCGCTTTCCTTACATTTCGCTGTAATTGGTGTCGCAATTATAGTAGGTTATGTGCTGCTCCAAACGCTCGTATGGGTTGAAGCAACTGTATTTGGTTCGGACTTCATGACATATGTACCGTTATTCCCCCTTGCAATGATTGGTGGAATACTCGTACAGTTATTTTTTAATAAGATTGATAATACCGATGTATTAGATCGACAAATGGTCAGTCGGATTCAAGGGTTTTCTCTGGACGTACTGATCTTGGCGGCAATTGGAACTGTATCACTGGATGTTATTGGAAGCCACTTCATTCCGTTCCTTCTACTTGCCATCGCCGGCATTGCATGGAATGTAATTGCATTCTTTGTGCTTGCACCAAGAATTATACCAACCTATTGGCTTGAGAGAGGGATTGGAGATTTTGGACAATCAATGGGAATTACAGCAACCGGTCTGCTTTTAATGCGTGTTGCCGATCCGAAGGCAGAAACCCCTGCTTTCGAAGGGTTTGGTTATAAGCAGCTTGTTTTTGAACCATTTCTTGGTGGCGGACTTGTAACCGCCCTGTCTATTCCACTTATTTTCCAGTTTGGACCATGGCCATTTCTCATTCTCGCAAGCATCATGTGCCTTACCGGCTTACTGGCAGGACTATTTTATTTCGGTAAAAAGAAAAGCTAAAATCTAACCCCAGCCAATTAAGGTTGGGGGTTTTTTTGGGCTGATAGGATAATAAAACTTTCCATCCTGCATCCAAGTGCAACTAAGGCTGTCACCGAAAGGCTTGGTGACAGCTAAGTTTTCTATGTTTATTCCACTTTGGGAGGGTATATACCCCTGTTCTTCTGGCTGTATACAAGGCTGCTACCAGTTTTAGACGCGGGTAAATCTATAGAGAACCTGGGGAAAAAGTTATATATAAAAAGTGTAAGATAGTAATTTATACATTTTTGCGTCTTAATTTAATTTGTTACAATTATGCTTATTCACAATAGTAATTTGGTTAAGGGGACGAATAGATGAACTACTTGGAAATCGCACAAAAACATAACCTTAATCTAATTGAGGTAAGTATACTTATTCAGCTAGAACAAAGATACCCACAGGCAGTAGCAATTGAAGAAATAACAAACGACGAAAAGGTTTATTGGAAAGTCAGAAAGAACGTCAATGAATTAATCCAAAAAGATTTTATTGAGAAGGAAGAGCAGAAGTACAAGATTAAGAGGATATTTTAATTGGCCGTATGGAAAAATGAATGATTGTGCATGAGGTAGGAATATCTGTTACAATCAAAAGGGAAACATAATAAAAAGTCTGCAATAATTGCAGGAGAGGTTCTAGCTACACCCTCTATAAAAAACTAAGGTTGGAACTGTACCTCCCTTATAGGTATGGTTTTTTTTATTTGGGTGAGCAGATTCTCTTTTTCTATATGAAAGGGGAATTTTTTTATGGGAAAAAATAAAGCTGTCGTCGTATTCAGTGGTGGTCAGGATAGTACCACCTGCTTATTTTGGGCCTTGAAAAAATATGATCAAGTAGAAGTGGTGACATTTGATTACAATCAACGGCATAAAGAAGAAATCGAAGTAGCAAAGGAGATCGCTGCTGACCTGAACGTACGGCATCATGTTTTGGATATGTCGCTTTTAAGTCAATTGGCTCCAAATGCGTTAACACGTGATGAAATCGAAGTAAAAGATGGGGAGAATGGAGACCTGCCTTCTACTTTTGTTCCAGGCCGTAACCTGCTCTTTCTTTCTTTTGCCACCATTTTGGCAAAACAGATTGGGGCAAAGCATATTATTACCGGGGTTTGTGAAACAGACTTTAGCGGTTACCCTGACTGCCGTGATGTTTTTGTTAAATCACTAAACGTAACACTGAATTTATCAATGGATGATCAGTTTGTAATCCATACACCATTAATGTGGCTGGATAAGGCAGAAACCTGGGAACTTGCCGACGAGCTTGGTGCCTTTAACTATGTCCGGGAAAAAACACTTACCTGTTACCATGGTATTCGTGGCGAGGGATGTGGGGAGTGTCCTTCATGTAAGCTGCGGAAAAATGGACTGGATAGCTATCTGCAAAAGAAGGAGAATTCCTGATGTACGGATTTACCATTGTGGAGAACTTGCAGAAGATGGACAAAGACATTAAACAGCATGAGCTAAAATATCATAAGAAACGTGTCCTGGTAAGTAAGGAATTCACGTTCGATGCAGCCCACCACCTGCACTGCTATGAAGGCAAATGTAAGAACTTACACGGACACACGTACAAGGTTATTTTTGGACTTAGCGGGGTTCCCGACGAGATTGGCATTGTCATCGATTTTAGCGAAATTAAGAGAATTTGGAAAGAACAAATTGAAATTCACCTTGACCATCGCTATTTAAATGATACTCTTCCAAACATGAATACTACGGCCGAAAATATGGTCGTCTGGATTTATGAAGAGATGGAGAAAGCACTCATCAATAATTCAAATGAATGCCGAGTAGAATTCGTTAAACTCTATGAAACACCGACAAGCTATGCCGAAGCAAGACGGGAGTGGATGATAAATGAATAAGTTTCCGATACTTGAAATCTTCGGACCAACCATTCAAGGGGAAGGAATGGTCGTCGGTCGAAAAACAATGTTTGTAAGAACGGCCGGCTGTGATTATCGTTGTTCTTGGTGTGACTCCGCTTTCACATGGGACGGCAGTGCAAAAGAAGAAATTGAAAGATTGACCGCCGACGAAATTATTACCCGCCTTAAACAAACGGGGGGAGAGCATTTTGATCACGTAACCATTTCAGGTGGAAACCCGGCACTTCTGGCCAATTTAAATGAACTAGTGGAAGCATTACACAAGTTAGACATGGAAGTCGCCCTTGAAACACAGGGCAGCCGCTGGCAGAACTGGTTTCTTTCAATTGATGATCTCACCATTTCTCCTAAACCGCCAAGCTCCAAAATGAACACAAATTTTGAAACGCTTGATTTTATTATTGAAAAATTAAAAATCAATAATCGCCTTAAAAATACTAGTTTAAAAGTTGTCATTTTTAATGATGAGGATATATCCTATGCAGAAATGGTGCATGAACGATATCCAGAGCTTTCCTTTTTCCTACAGGTTGGAAATGATGACCTGACAGAAAATGAAGCACCCAACCTTGCCAACAAACTTTTAACCAAGTACGAATGGCTGATCGACAAGGTTGTTGCATCAACTAAGTTGAATCATGTTCGTGTCCTCCCGCAAGTACATGCCCTTATCTGGGGGAACAAACGCGGAGTGTAGTGGACCAGGGGGACAGGAACACTGGTCCACTTTTAGTCCAGAACCAGGGGGACAGGAACATCGGTCCTAATTAATCTACTTAAAAGTGGACCGAGGTACATAGTCCCCGTGGTTCTGCATCTAATGAGTAGATACCATACAGTGAAAAATTATTTTAAAATACCTACACAATGGAAGCACTAGAACCGTCCCTCTGCTTCTTTTTCCCTGTCCCCGTGGTTCACTTGGTAATTTGGTTAACCCGGGCTTTTTTCGGAACATCTAAACAAGTAATTGAAACCCAAAATTCCTCTGTAATTTCGGTGGATTTGAAACACATGCTAAGTCAGGGTCGACGTCTTGTTTAATTGATTTAATCTATCCCATTTTTAGACGTTCATTTACATATTATTTGATATATCGGATGACCTACGTGTAAGGATATAAAATTTTAGTTATCTTTATTATGGAGGATCGCTATGCTGATACGGTTACAACTTAGTATTTGAACTAAATTCTATTGTATTAAAACCTAGGTAAAGTGCGCTTATTCGGTCTTATTTTTTGTCGATAACCAAGTCAAAAAAACATTTACAACCTATTAATCTTGAGTTAATACCGAGTTCACAATATACAGTTAAAATTAAGGAAAGAAAAATAATTAGTTTAATTATATAAAAGTAATTCATATTTTGTTTAGCGCGATGAACTAGAGAAAGCACTAAATAAAAAGTGACACTTGAAGTGTGAAGTGCCAACTTTTTATGTAGTGTTTTTCTTATTTAGAAGGGGGAAATAAATGAGTCTCTTACATTTAATCGGAAAAAAACCTATTATTGCAGCATTAAGAGATATCGATGATTTTCAGAAAGCAATAGATAGTAATGTGGATAATATCTTTTACATGGGAGGAGACGTCCAACAGGTTATTGAAGGTGTTAGACTTGCGAAAGAGCACAACAAACGTTCATTTATACACATCGATTTAATAAAAGGCATATCCAATACGGATAAAGAAACCATTTCATTTATTAAACACTATATACAAGCGGATGGTATTGTTACACCTAAAAAGCACTTAATCCGAGAGGCAAACAAACATGAACTATATGCTATATTTCACTTGTTTATTCTTGACTCGCTTTCAATGATGAATGGGACGAGTGTTGTTGAATCTGTTCAACCAGATGCAATCGATCTTATGCCTGGGGTTATTCCAAAAATAATTAATAAATTTGCAACCGATTTTATAGATATCCCTATTATTTCTAGTGGATTAATACAAACTGTTGAAGAAGCAAAGATTAGTTTGGATGCTGGGGCTACTGCACTCGCAGTGAGTAATGGTGATTTATGGAATTTAACTTTTGATGAACTAATTTAAAGGAGTCAATAAATGATATCACTTTCGGAACTAAAAGCATTTTTCTTTGATTTAGATGGTTCCATATATCGTGGAGCAGAACCCTTTCAAGGTGTTATCCCCTTGCTTAATCAGCTTAGAAAGTATCATAAAACAATTGGATTTATAACGAATAACTCCACGCATACAGCAAGAGAAATAAAGGAAAAATTAAACAAGATGAATATTATTGCATTCGAGGAAGAGATTATTTCAGCTACAGATTATATGGGAATATATCTAGCTGATAATTTCGGTTCATTAACGCTAAAAGTGTTTGGAACTAAAGCACTTCAAGACTCAATAGAATCAAAAGGGCATACGGTTTTACCTGTATTAAGCAAACAAAATCCAGATATGATTGTCATCGCAAGGGATACTACCTTTAACTATGACAGTCTAAAATATATTGTCAATGCAATAAAGTCAGGGGTAAAGGTTATTAGTACCAATGTAGATACGCATCACCCAGGCACTAAGGGCGAGATTATCCCGGAAACAGGATCAATAACTGCTGCTATTGAATACATTTTCGGAATGGAAATACAACATATTGCAAAGCCGCGACCTTTCATATTTAATTATGCGATGAAAAAATTTTCTTCAAACGCAGAACAGAGCATCATGATTGGTGACAATTACAATACGGATATTACAGGAGGATATTTTGCAGGCATGAAGACAGCATGGATTAATGTAAGTGGTATACCTCGAGGCCCTAAATCATCTGTTGCTTTTAATGTAAAACCGACAATCATTATCAATGAAATTCGAGAATTTATAGAAATATATCATTCATCAAAACTTTTATAATTATTTGATATTATCTTAATAGAGGATTAACATTGTGACGTTATAATTAAAATATAAGTAAATACGAAATTGAAATATTCAATTTTTGTTTAGCGTGATGACCTAGAGTAAGCACTAAATAAAAAGATTAGGCACTTGTAGTCCTATCTTTTTATTTGGTGCTCTTTTTATTGTAAGGAAAACAACATCTCTTTATTTCACAACTAGCGTGAATAATTTTTAATTAAAAAGGAGGAAATAGAAATGAAAATGAAAATGAAATCGATGTTTGTCAAAAATCTTGTTTTTTTTGCTGCAATGCTCGTAATGATTTTGGTGTTAGTTGCTTGTGGGGCAGAAGCAACTTCAAATGAGGAAAGTGACGAAGAAGCTGCTAGCGGAAATTGGCCTGAAAAGTTAGTTTTTACACCTATCCCATTAGAAGATCAACAAGAATTAACCAATCGATATGAACCTTTTGCTGAATATTTAGAGGAAGTGTTAGATATTCCGGTTGAAATCTATCCAGCTACAAACTATGCAGCGACTGTAGAAGCTATGCGTAATGGCCACACCGATCTTGGTTACTTTGGTCCTTTTGCTTATATTCATGCAGAATCGAGAGCTAACGCTGAAGCATTTGCAGGTGGAATTACAGAACCTGATGAAGAACCAACTTATGAATCATACTTTATTACCCTTGAAGATTCGGGTATTGAGTCCATCGAAGACTTAGAAGGAGCATCGTTTTTGTGGGCAGATCCGACTTCAGCATCTGGACATCTATTTCCAAAAGCACATTTAGTGAATGAGTTGGGGATTGAAGTAGACAAAGTTGATGATATGTTTGGTGAAGTTGCTTTCTCAGGTAATCATGAAGCATCTATGCTTTCTGTATTAAATGGAAATGTTAGTGCAGCTGCTGTGTATGATGTTACTTACAATATGATTCTTAGAGAGAACGCAGATCATCCAAATATTGATAATTTAGTTATTATCGAAAAAACCGACCCGATTCCTTTGCCTCCATTCACAGTGCGTGGTGACCTACCTGAAGACTTAAAGGAAACCATAAAAGATGCATTTTATGATGCGATTAATGTACCTGAGTTACAAGAGTTTCTGGAGGATACTGGACACGGTGGAGGATATGTAGAAGTAAGTGATGAAGACTTTGAAGTCGTTCGTATGACAGCCGATGGACTTGGAATGTCGCCAGAGGAATTGTTAGATTAATGATTGAAAACATGTGATTAGATAGTAGATTGAGTCTGCAGGAGTTATTCAGCAGCTCGATCTATATAGTTGAATTAATTTTATAATCCTTCTGATTCACAAAATTGATTTGGATAGCTTTTTAATTCGTAATGGGGGATCGAAAAAATGGAAAATGAATCGATACTCGTCCTTAAAAATATACAAAAGACTTATAAAGACGGAACAGCAGCATTAAAAAAAATTAACTTATCTATTACGAAAGGCCAGGTTGTATCTATTATTGGCCCTAGTGGATCAGGGAAGAGCACCTTAATTCGTTGTATCAATCGTTTAGTCGAGCCAACATCTGGGGCGATAGAATTTGAAGGAAAAGAAATTATGAAATTACGTGGAAAGAGTTTGAGAAAAGTTAGAAGTAAAATTGGAATGGTATTTCAAAGCCATAACTTAATAAAACGGGCTCACACGATACAAAATGTGCTACATGGTCGTCTTGGCTATACGGGAAGCATCAAAGGCAGTTTAGGTATGTTTGAAAAAAGAGATGTTGAAGTGGCACTTTCGATTTTGAATCGAGTTGGTATAGAAGAGTTTGCATACAAAAGAGCAGATGAATTAAGTGGTGGACAACAGCAACGTGTTGGGATTGCTCGTGCTATTTGTCAAAAACCGTCCATTATTATGGCAGATGAGCCTATCGCAAGTTTGGATCCATCTGCATCACGTACAGTAATGGAGTATTTACGAAACATATGTAAAGAGGACGGTATTACAGCAATTATTAACCTGCACCAGGTTGAATTTGCTAAAGAGTTTTCTGATCGAATTGTGGCGGTAAAATCCGGTGAAATTGTTTTTGATGGTACCCCTGATGAATTAATGGAAGCAAAAATATTTCAAATCTACAATTAGATGATAAAAGAAGAGGAGGATTCTTATGGGGAATTCAGAAAAAATACTTTCCTCAAAAAATGATGTTAAGACTTTTTATCAATCAAAATCATCTCCATTTGAGGATTATAAACAGCGAAAAAGAATAAGAACAACAAAGAAAGCTGTTATTTATTCGTTTTTAATTGCTGTTGTCATATGGGCTTGGTATGGAACAGAATTTACAATGTTGAGCTTTATTACAGGGATAGGCAATATTGTGAATTTCATTGCTTTTGATATGTCTCCTCCAGACTTTTCAGTACTAGGAACATTAATAATCCCTGTAATGGAAACTATTTATATGAGTATAGTTGGCGTTGTTATTTCAATTTTTTTCTCTATTATATTCGGATATTTAGCAGCAACAACAACATCCGTACATCCCGTCGTAGCTCATATATTTACTTCTATTATTAGTTTTTTACGTTCTATACCAGCAATAGTTCTAGCCATGTTTTTAGTAGGGTCATTCGGTCTAGGGAGCTTTGCTGGAGCTATTGCTCTTGGGATCTCTGGTATAGGGATTTTAGGCAAATCTTATAAGGAAATACTTGAAGAAATTGACATGAGACAGGTAGAAGCTTTGAAAGCAACAGGTGCCGATTGGTTACAGATTGCCGGTCAAGCAATCTGGCCTCAATTTAAACCTGGGTTTGTGAGTTGGTCTTTTTACAAAATGGATCTTAATATTCGTGAAGCAGCAATCCTGGGTATGATTGGTGCAGGAGGGATTGGTTATTCTCTGCAACTTAGTATTAACCTATTTAACTATGAGCAAGCAGCTACTGCAATTCTAATGATATTCCTTCTGATTGTTATTGTTGAATACATTACCCTGAAATTAAGGAGACACATGTTATGACGGCGAAAAATAACAGTTGGATAAAACATATTAGACATCCCAATGCTTTAATCATCATTGCAATCCTTTTCGTATTTAGTTTTTCACAATTGAATATAACATTTACACAGTTTTTCGAATCCTTTGAGCGAGGGAAATATATGTTAGATCGAATGTTCCCGCCACAAATATCTGAACCTATGATTTTATTTGAGGCTGTCATTCAATCGCTCCAGGTTGCGGTGGTTGGGACTGTTCTTGGAATTATTATTTCTTTGATTCTAGCTATATTTGCCGCATCAAATCTATCACCTTATCCTTTGGTAAGCTATGTCATTAAAGCCTTTGCTGCATTTGTGCGTTCTGTACCTGCTCTGATTTGGGCAATGTTATTCATTATTGCTGTCGGTTTCGGACCTACACCTGGTATTTTAGCGATAGCTGTTAATAGTATAGGGATGCTTGTAAAAGTTTATGCTGAATCGATTGAGGAAATGGACGTCGAAATCATCGAGGCGATTCGTTCCACGGGTGCTTCTCCCCTTCAAGTTATTTTCCAAGGGGTGTTTGCATCAATTGTAAGTATATTAATCTCATGGTCTGTTTTTAGATTTGATATTAATGTCCGGTATTCATCAATTCTTGGTGTTGTTGGTGCAGGAGGAATCGGGTGGGAATTAATGGCTGCAACACAGTCTTCTCGATATGATCTTGCTCTAGGAGTTACTTTTGTAATCTTTCTAATGATTATTTCCATAGAGTATTTTACTAGATTTATTAAACGTCAATTAGAGAGTATTTAATAACTTTCGTTGAAAAACGAAATCAGGAAAAATTACTAAAATGCTATAAACGTAAATAATAACCAAGTGTATTTTTAAGGAGGTGATTGGCTGGGATAGAAGACCTATAATAAATAACTCTATTATAGCTCCTGCGAATTTATTGACATGGTAAGATAATCAGGTGAATTTAATCCAAAAAATTAAAAAGGAATGGTGTACATGAAGAAAACAATTAATTTCGTTTTTGTTATGACGATGATTTTCAGTTTATTGGTAATTCCTTATCTTCCAGGATTAAACAATGCAGAGGCAAAGGCAGAGGCTAGCTCTTCAGCTTTTAAAATTGCTATCCTGCCAGACACTCAAAACTATGCATCAAGGGAATTAGAAATCTTTAACACTCAAACGCAGTGGATTGTTGACAATCATGAGGAAGAGAATATCGAATTTGTCGCTCACTTGGGAGATATTGTTAACAATAATAATGTACCCCAGTGGGAGTTCGCATATAATGCAATGCGAGCTTTAGATGGAGTTGTTCCTTATTCTGTTACACCTGGAAATCATGATATGGGTGATAACGGCTCAGCAAATACACGAGATACCACTTTATATAATACGTATTTTCCGGTAAGCGATTATTCTGGAACAGAGACTTTTGGTGGGGTTTATCCAGCAGAACCAGATAACTATGATAACAATTTTCATACCTTCCATGCTGGAGGAACTGATTGGTTAGTGCTTTCGCTAGAATTCGGACCTAGAGATTCTGTATTAGATTGGGCTAATGAGGTAGTTTCTTCTCATCCCGAACACCGTGTTATTGTAGTAACGCACGCTTATATGTTTTCTGATGAGACTCGTTATGGTGAAGGACATGCCTGGAATCCGCATAATTATGGTGTAGGTTCAGACCCAGCTGGGGTTAATGACGGGGGTGAAATGTGGGATAAATTCGTTAAAAAACATCCGAATATCTCAATGGTATTGAGTGGGCACGTGTTGAATGATGGCCAAGGTCGTCTTGTATCTGAAGGAGACTATGGTAATCAAGTCTATCAAATGCTTTCTAACTACCAGATGCTACCAAATGGAGGAGAAGGTTTTCTACGTCTACTGGAAATTGATCCAGAAGCAGGGACTATAAATGCAACTAGTTACTCTCCTCATCTTGATGAGTACAAAACCGACTGGCAAAATCAATTTGAATTTACAAACGTTGATCTTGGTACACCTGATTCAGATGTTAAAGCTCCAAATTATATGTTGAAGGAAGACTTCGATATTGAAGAAGCGTCATACTGTAAAAGTGAACATAAGAAATTTAACTGTAATGGGAATTTGGAAAGATGGACTACAGTAGATGAAGGAACGATTGATGCACCATCCAATTGGTCGATAGTGAGAGGCGAATTAGTACAGTCTTCTAATATCTATGGTCCGAATGTTCCTGCTGTTGACAATCGTAAGGGTACCTTTGCATATTACGATCATGGTCGCGCGCTCAATGCTTGGGAGGATTACTCATTTAAAGCTAATGTACGCTCCACCGATGATGACGGAATTGGCTTAATGTTCCGCTATCAGGATCCCGATAACTACTATAAATTAGATTTAGACCATCAGCGTTCATTCATCAAGCTTTTCAAAGTCGTCGATGGAGTGGAAACTACACTGGCTCATGTAGAAAGACGAGGATATGTTGTAGGCGCCAATTTTGAACTAGAAATTAAGGTCGTTGGCAATGAGATTCAGGCGTTCCAGGACGGAATCGACATATTTGGAGAGCCCATTATAGATGATTCACATTCGACTGGTACGATAGCTTTATATTCTTGGGGAAATGCGAGTAGTCACTTTGACGATGTACGGGTTACAGAAGAATAAAAAGTAAAACAGGGAATTTGTAGAATCTAACGAGAAGAAACACGGATTTTCATTGAAAGGCTTTGTAGAGAAGAATCTCTACAAAGCCTTTTTGATGTGCCCGGCATGGGCTATAACTAGGTGGTGTAAGTCCACTACACGCTGAGGCCCACAGGGACAGGAACACTGGTCCATTTAATCTACTCAAAAATGGACCGAGGTTCCTGTCCCCGTGGTTCAGTCCCCATGGTTCACTGTCCCCATGGTTCACTTCACTTGTTCCAGTCGTCTTTCAATTTCTGACATAATTTCGGCTGCTTCTTCCCAGTTCCCATTTGAAAGAGCATCCTGATAGTCACCAAATAGCTCAGAGAATTCCTGCAGTATTTGATCTGAATCTCCGGATGGTACTTGTGAAGGTGTTTCCTCTTCTTCCGGTTCTCCTTCGATATCTTCTGTTGATGGTCCTTCAGGCTCTAGGTCACTCTGATCGATTTCCCCGCCGGCTAATTCAAGTATGCGATCCAATGCTTCATCGAACGTTGCTTCCATGACGATATAATCCTGATAAGCAACGACCACTTGTTTTACTTCCGGCAATGATGTTTCATTGGAGGATTCAATATAGATTGGTTCCACATATAGCATTGTATCGTTAATCGGGATGGACAGCAGGTTTCCGCGAATGACTTGGGAACCACCTTGCGACCAGAGGTTTAACTCTTGAGAAATAACGCTGTCCTGGTTAATACGATTTTCGATTTGCTGAGGACCATAGACGTTTTCCTGTTTTGGAAAACGGTAGACAAATTTTTCCCCGTAATGTTCGCCATCATTCCGTACACCAATCCACCCGATCATATTCTGACGGTTTCTAGGTGTGTATGGCATCATGAGGATAAATTCTTCTTCCTCATATTCTGGAAGTTTCATGGTTACATAATATGGTTCCATTTCAATATCTTCATTAAAATAATGCTCTGTTGGGAATTCCCACCGGTCTTCCCGATTATAGAATATCTCCAGATTGGTCATATGGTACGTACCATATTTGTCTGCTTGAATCTTAAATAACCCTTCTGGATAACGGAAATGGCTTTCCACATCTTCCGGAATTTCTGTTGTAAACAAATCAGGGAATATATTTTGATATGTCTGAAGCAGTGGATCATCCGGTTCGGTAACAAAGAAATTGACTTCTCCGGTGTACGCATCAACCAGAACTTTCGCTGCGTTTTTAATATAGTTTTTGTTGCCTTCGTAGTTTTCCGCGTACGGATAGCCTTGATCTATTAAATAAGCGTCAATAATCCAGGCTAATGTGCCATCATCACGTACAATGATATACGGATCCTCATCATAGTCGAAAAATGGTGCAATTCGATTGATCCGATCCACAATATTTCGGGTATCGAGCAGTTGACTGTCACCCGAAATCTGGTCTGAGACGAGCATACGGAATGATCCTTCATTTATAGAAAATAACAGACGGTTCCAGCCGCTAAGCGGAATCCCCTTATCCGCTTCATAGCGATTGGTCATATTTTCATCACCAGACGGATAGTCAAATTCATTGACTTCTGAATTTACGATGACATTTGGATAATCCATTTCACCAAAGTAAATTTGTGGAAGCTCAACGTCCACAGTCCCTTCTGGCGGGAGATTCTTTACAATATACTCTGGCTGTCCTTGGGAAGTGATCTCATTGACTTGACTCATCGCTATCCCGTATCCATGCGTATAACGTAATGTACGGTTCACCCAGGTTTGGGCTTGTTCCGGCAGGTCAGCTGTGTTTAGTTCCCTAGCACCAAGAAACACCTGCTGATACTCTCCGTCAATTTCGTACCGGTCAACATCAATATCATTAAATTGATAATAGGTACGGAACGTCTGTAATTGGTTGTAAATATCAAGCAATGGTCGTGCATCATTGATCCGTACATTATTAATTGTTAACTCATTATTCTCAATCATATCTTCATCCAGTGTATCCTGATTTCCCGGATGTTCCGAAACATCGATATTTTCGAGATCATAGGCTTGCCTTGTGTAATCCAAATTATGCTGTAAATAAGGCTCTTCACGCTGAAATTCATTTGGCTCTACAAGATAGTTTTGCACCAGCACGGACGCCCCTTGCCCAAGAACAACGAGGGCAATATAAGCAACAATCGGAATCAGCATGGAATTGAAATTGCCTTTTCTTAATGCAAGAATGACCCAAACAGCACCGATAATCGATACGGCAGCTAAGATATAGGAAACAGGAATATTAATGATGCGGTCGGTGTAACTCAGGCCGTGGACCACACTTCCCTGAAAAATATTCACCTGATTGGACAGCAGCGTTTGAAATGGTGTCAGCAAATGAGAGCCAGCTAACAGCACACCGATAACGGCAATCGTCAGCCCTAGGTGAATTTGTGCCGAACGGTTCATCCGGTAAATATGAAACACCGAATACGCTCCAGCCACAACTAATAACATGAAGAAACCTAATCCAAGTAAAATATTAATGATCATTTCTAAAAATGGCAAAACAAACATATAGAAAGAAATATCTCTGTTGAAAATAGGATCGCTTTCCCCGAATGTTTCATAGTTTAAGACTTTTAAAAGTGGTTCCCAGCCTACACCCTGGACAATCACACTGCCAATAAGGCCTGCGAAAACAGCAATTACGATTATAATCCCATTCATGACCATTTTCTTCTGATAGAAAAATGCCGGAAGCTGATTCGGGTCAAAATGGCTTAAATACGATCTGCGCACCCAAAACACGGTCAGCCAGGTTACGATACCAAAGATGACAAAACCAGCAGCACCAAGCATAAGTTTGCTGCCCAAAACAGTCATGAAAACAGTGCTAAAACCAATGGAATCCATCCAAATATACTCTGTGACCCACTGGAAAGCGACAGTACCTAAAATGAAAAGAAGAAACAGAACTACAATAATTACCCCAGACCAACTGCCGAGCTTTTGTAACTTTTTCATTTGATTACGATTTATGTTTCTTTTAAATTCCATATATCCTCCTTTTATCGGTTCCATTCTAATAGACTTCTGGCTTCTTCTTAAGTCTTCAGGCAAAAAGAAACAAGGGACCGAGATTTATATATTAATATCTATTCCATTATTTTAACAATAATACAACTGTAAGTCATTCGGGATTGCGGTATTGTTACAAGGGTTTCGTTTATAAAGCTGAGAATCAGATATAAAAATTTAGGAACAATCCAGTTTTAATAACTCCAGTCTCTACTTAGGAGAAATAAAAATTTTCGCTCAACCCTTGTCTTGATACTTGTTCAGCTACTATAAAGCAATCTCTGCCAGTTGGAAAGAGCAAAAAGACAGCCTTTCCTAAAAAGAAAAGGCTGTCTCCCCATTATATTTAATTTAGTTTATTTCACTCCAGGAACCCAGCCTGGAACAGAGGTGATGACTTTCCACAATGCTTCTGGAAAATCCAGTGCTTCCTTCCCGTTCAAATCTAAAACCGTATTAATTTGTGCTTCATTTCCTTGCTCAATCTTCTGAACCCATTCCGGGTCGATTAGGAGTTCTCTTCCAAGCGCAATAAATTCTATTCCTGTCTCCATTGCTTTGGCCGCATCGTCTGCTGTATAGAGTGACCCGACACCGACAAGTGGAACACGATTGTTGATGGTTTCCTGAAGTAAGTTTATACGTGTTTTCGACGTATCAGCTTCTCTCCTTGCTTTCGACCAGAAGTCCATTAATGAGACATGCAGATAATCAAGCCCCTTATCAGACAGTACATCTACCAGCTGGAGTGTATCACCCATAGTAATCCCTGGTGTCTCCGGCTCTTCCGGTGAAAAACGATAACCAATCATGAATGGTCCTTTCGCATATTCTTTTACGGTATGCTGAACTTTCTCAATTACTGCCAGCGGAAACGACATTCGTTTTTCTACACTGCCACCAAATTGATCGCCCCGACGATTGGAATGTGGGGAGAAAAATTGTTGAATGAGATATCCATTTGCCCCATGAATTTCCACGCCATCAAATCCTGCTTCAATCGCACGACGAGTCGCTTCGCCAAATGCTTCAATAATTTCCTCAATTTCAGAAACAGTTAATTCTCTGGGCACTGTCGGATTTCCCCCCTGCTCAGCAGGGATAGATCCTGGTGCAACTACATCGTTGTTTGGAACAAGTTCCGGCGGGCTCATTCGTCCTGCATGGAAAATCTGCAAAACAGCTTTCGCGCCTTCTCCTTTAATTGCCTTTGCTAACTTTGCCAAACTTGGAATCAATTCATCCCGGTCACAACCTATTTCTCCAGGAAATCCCTTTCCGCTGGCAGTCACGTTGGCAACAGCCGTGATGACGGTCCCCACTCCTTTTGAACGACGGGCATAATAGGCTACCTCATCTTCTGTAACCGAGCCATCCGGATTGGAAGAATAATTGGTCATTGGCGCCATCATAATTCTATTTTTTAGTTCAATTCCATTTGGTAATTGATACGGCTCAAATAGCGCAGCATATTTAGGGTTCATGTTTTTCCTCCATCTCAAGATAAATAAATTAGTCTCTTTTGTATTTGATATTTAATCAGAGTACCACTTCTTTTTATCAAATTGCAATAAAATGAAATCATTCTATGTATACCATCTGTTATATTTCTTAAAACATTCATCATAAATATAAATGCTGGCGGTAATGCTGCTATTTATCACGTGTCGCTTCCCTGTTTCAGGGACCGCTCAACCTGCCAATTGATTCTTTTTGATTTTGTGGTTTCACATTAGGAGACTGGCCCTTTTAAACCAAGAAAAAAACCGATAATTTGAATCCGGCTTTTGCAATTACTTATTCTATAAATTTATCTCTAATGTGCAGGAATTTTAGTACCAATCTCTGCAACGATTCAATCTATGATCATGGGATGTTGTTCCTATTTTGGCCATGGCGAATTTATTATACAACTGCAGAGATTCTTATTTTCATATTCCCAAAAGTCGTTTCCGGCTTATGCCTGAACCCCTCGTTAAATCAGGAATAATTTCTTTTTTGTAATTGTTACTTGGAAAAGGTTTTATCATTTCCTCTCGATGATGTGAAGGAAAACCTACTGTTCAAAACCACCCCCATCACATCAAAGCCAACATTAGAAAAAGCAATCCCACTTCTTATAAATGCTTCACTTATGCAGGTTGGTAAGTTTATACTACCTGCCAAAATGCTAACCAGCTTTTATCAGTTAGCTTTCCTTCAAATTTATTTCACAATCAGCACAGGGCAATTTGCTCGTTTAGCTACCTTATGACTTACACTGCCAAGCATAAATTCCTGTAATCCATTTAGTCCTCTGCTTCCGATAATTACGATATCCGATCCGCTTTTATCCGCATAATCTACGATGGTAGGGCCTGGTTCTCCATGCAGTATTTTAATTTCATAAGATACTCCTGATTCCTTGGCAAGCTTTTCTGCATTTTTGAGTTGTTTCATCCGTGAATCATTTACATCGACAGAATTCCAATTGTTCAGTACATCTGATTTTGCTTTACTGGCGTCTATCACATAAACAACATCAACTTTGGATCCTTCAGTACATTTGGCGATATTGATTGCATTCTCCAATGCCCGTTTTGAATGTTCCGATCCGTCTGTGGCAAGTAAAATATTTTTATACATCTGTATTCCCCCTTATTAATGTGATCCCAGTTTATTGTGCAACCTACCTACCAATTCGGTACTGGCCTCATTCATGCCTGTGACTTCCACATTTTTCCCGTTTTCTCTGAACCTGGCTGCAATTTTCTCTATCGCAACAACCGCTGAGTCATCCCAGATGTGGGAACGGCTCAAGTTTATTTCCACCTCTGTAATACTGGCCTCCTCATAATTAAATTTTGGCAGCAATTCGGTAACAGATGCAAAAAACAGTTCACCCCGAATGCTATATATTCTCTTATTTCCTTCCAATGCACTTTCCACATGTACACGAGATATTTTGGAAACAAAGAAGATCGAACTTAATATGATCCCCGTAAAAACACCTATCGCTAAATTATGTGTAAGAACCACTGTTAATACCGTCACAATCATTACAGCTGCATCACTTCTTGGGACCAAGTGGATCGTTCGAATGGAATTCCAATCAAATGTACTGATCGCAACCATGATCATAATTCCTGCCAAGGCAGCCATGGGGATTTGAACTACAATATCTCCGAGTATTACAATCAATAGCATAAGGAAAATTCCAGCTAATAATGAAGAAGTTCTACCTCTTCCACCAGACTTTATATTAATTACAGATTGTCCGATCATGGCACAACCCGCCATTCCGCCAAAAAATCCAGTTATGATATTTGCTATCCCCTGCCCCCTGCTTTCAACGTTCTTATCACTTTCTGTTCCGGTAGAATCATCCACAATGGAAGCCGTCAACAAAGATTCCAACAAACCTACGATAGCTAGAGCAAGGGCATAAGGGAAGATGATTGATAGCGTTTCCAAATTAATCGGAATTTGTGGAATCAGGAATATTGGTAAGGTCTGTGAGATAGACCCTATATCGCCTACACTGCGAACATTAACGTTCATAAAAATCGCAATCGATGTTACCACCACCAATGCAACCAAGGTTGAGGGTATCGTTTTAGAGATATATGGAAACAGATATATAATCAACAAAGTAACTGCTGCCAGAACATACATTACCCAAGATTCTCCAACAAAGTGCTGCAGTTGGGGCATAAAAATCATGATGGCTAAAGCGTTTACAAAACCTACCATAACCGAACGAGGAATAAACTTCATATACCTAGCTAACTTAAATATACCGAATAGGATCTGAATTATACCAGTTAATATCGTTGCCGCCAATAAATATTGAAGTCCATGCCCTGCAACTAAGTCAATAAACAATAAAGCCATCGCACCAGTGGCACCTGAAATCATCCCCGGCCTTCCACCAACAAACGCAATCACGATACAAATAGTAAAAGTAGCATATAGGCCAACCATAGGGTCAACACCCGCGATGATGGAAAAGGCAATCGCTTCCGGTATTAAAGCAAGAGCGACGACCAGACCGGATAGTATATCCCCTTTCATATTTCCAAGCCAAGTGTGTGCATAAGTAATCTTAGTCATTTTATATTAATCCCTCCACAAGTACCAATAATAGTATGTGTAGAGAAATCGGCGGAATATCTGTAAGTTTTTGGTAATCCGGCTACTTTTTATTACTTAAGACTGGATTTTTGTGAAATAAAGCATCCCCCCAAAACGTCAATTGTTGCTTATTCAATTAATGAATGCGCTATCATTTATAAGTACCTTTTTCCCATCCCTTATCACCGCTCAGCCATTACTTGTCCTTAAACAGTATATTTTGTTTTGAATAATTATACCATATACATGCAAATTATCTTCAATTATAATATATTATAATTAGTAATCAAAACAATTACTTTAAGGGGACTGCCATGGAGGAATTTTTTGAAGGCTTATCGAAAGAAGACCAGATCAGGTATAAACGGCTATCGAAGGAACTAAAGGAAACAGATAATATCGATAAGATGAAGAAATATATACCGAAATTAATTATCCTGGAAGAACGAGGGAAAATTGCAGTGGAGAAAAAGAGAAAGTCCCAGGAACGTTGAGTGAAGAGCAAAATCATCCAGAAAATCCCTTACAGGAACAGTTTGAAAAATTATCAGGTTAACCGGATACGCTAATTTACGGCGATTTGCTGCTTTTTCCGGAAGGTGAATATTGGAAACCCTCTACACACTAAAAAACCTGAGTTCGATAGGTGAACTCAGGTTTTTTGTTTAGCATATCTGATTACTGTCTTATTTCACAATAAGAACCGGACAATCCGCCCTTTTGGCCACCTTATGGCTGACACTTCCAAGTATAAAGGACTGTAATTCATTCAACCCACGACTACCGATCACGATACAGTCAATTGCGTTTTCATTTGCAAATTCAACAATTTCCGGACCTGGTTCTCCGTGCAGTACATGAGTATAGAAATCTGTACCTGATTTCTCCAATAACTCCCTCATCGGTTTTAATTTCTCTTTTCGCTTTTTTTCAATTTCAAATTTATTCGTTGCATGCAGAACATCTTCTTTCGCTGTACTGCTATCGACCACATAAATGACATCAATCGTTCCATTAAACTTTTCAGCAAGCTCTGTTGCATACCGGGCTGATCGTAAAGAATTCTCAGATCCGTCTACCGCCAATAATATTCGATTAAACAAATACCCACCCCATTAGCTATTATTATTATTTTTTTAATTAGATTAATGTCCGGAAGCGTTTGAGAGGCCGCCGATTTTGTTTTTCAATTGCTTACTCTCTGCATTGACCCCCGTGTAAATAACTTTAACATGATTCTGCCCAAACTTCATTTCTATTTTATCCAATGCCCCTATTGCAGAATCATCCCAAAGATGTGCATTTGTTAAGTCGATCTCTACTTCTTTTACCGAGTCTTCAAAGTTAAACTTAGCCGGAAAATCACTCACAGATGCGAAGAACAGTTGCCCTTCAACACGATAGATTTTCTTCTGATCCCGTAATACCAGCTCCTCGGTTACTTTAACTTTGGAAATTTTCGCTGCGAAGAAAATGGCGCTCAATAATACACCGGCTAATACACCGATAGCTAAATTATGCGTCACAAGAACAATGATGACGGTAGCAACCATGACGATCGCATCTGTTTTTGGAAGCTTTGCCAGGTTTTTAACCGATGACCAGTCAAATGTACTGATGGCGACCATAATCATGACGCCTGCCAATGCTGCCATTGGAATCTGAACAACCACTCCACCTAGTACAATAATAAGAAACATTAAAAATATACCTGCTACCAATGAAGACAGACGACCATTTCCACCGGATTTCACATTAATAACTGACTGTCCAATCATTGCACAACCGGCCATTCCGCCAAAAAATCCGGATACGATGTTCGCAATTCCTTGTCCACGGCTCTCTTTATTCTTATTACTCTCTGTATCTGTCATATCATCAACGATATTAGCTGTTAACAAGGATTCTAGCAATCCGACAATTGCCAATGATAAAGAATAAGGTAGAATAATCATTAATGTTTCAAATGTAAATGGGATGCTTGGAAACAGAAATACAGGCAACTGTTGTGTCAGGGCTCCCATATCTCCAACTGTTCCCACATTTATATTACCGAAAACAGCAACTACTGTTACAACTACAATCGCTACAAGTGTCGATGGTACCGCCTTTGTAATTCGAGGTAAAAGGTAAATAATTGCCAATGTCAACGCGACAAGTGCATACATTACCCATGTTTCATTAACAAAATGCTGTAGCTGTGATGTGAAAATCATAATGGCAAGTGCGTTCACAAATCCAACCATCACGGAACGTGGGACGAATTTCATCACTTTTGCCATTTTAGATATTCCAAATATTATTTGTATAACTCCTGTTAAGATGGTTGCAGCCAATAGATACTGCAGTCCATGATCGGCAATTAAATCTATCATGAGTAACGCCATTGCCCCTGTTGCAGCAGAGATCATTCCCGGTCGTCCACCCACAAAGGCAATAACTACCGCAATACAGAATGAAGCGTATAGGCCCACCATCGGGTCAACACCTGCAATAATTGAGAAAGCAATCGCTTCTGGTATAAGGGCCAGAGCAACAACAATTCCCGCTAATACATCGCCTCGCACATTTCCAAACCATTCCTGTTTTAATTCTTGTACTTTCAATTCAGCACCTCTTTTATAGTTTTATAGTAACTTTTGACTCTCACAAAAGTTAAGTTCCGTTTTCAACAAAACGAATCATATCACAGAAATTCACAATTACAAAACCTGAAGAAAACGCAACCATTGTATTAATACTCTTCATTACTCGTTTAAACATCAATTACCTACCTTTTTCAACAAAAGGTATAAAATACTATATTTGAATATAATCAATTATATTTGAATGTATTTCGCTATAAAATTTCATAAAAAACTTAACAATTATGATATGATTAGCGTAAGTTAACAGTTTGGAGGCATCCTTTATGACGCACGAAATAATGACCATCTCACAGGTTGCGGAATATCTGCAGTTAAGTGAAATGACGACATATAAATTAGTACAAGAAGGAAAGCTTCCCGGATTTAAAATCGGAAGGCATTGGAGAGTAAAAAAAGAAGATCTAAATGAGTTCATCGAAAAACTGAAAAAGGCAGAACGAATCTAAACATTAGAAAACTTGGTTGTCACCAAGCCTTTCGGTGACAGCCTTAGTTGCACTTATGCAGATAGGAAAGTTTTATACTTTCCTGTCTGCCAAGCAAAAGACCCTCAATCTAATGAAGGGTCTTATTTGTTCAGCTATGCGTTTCGGCAATCTGGGATTTTTCAGGTTTTTTAGCAATCAAGGAACAAACCACCCCAATGATTGGAAATATTAATGTAGCGAGCAATACGGGTGTATAATTTTGGAATAGGTCATATCCTATCCCAAAAGGAAGTGGTCCCAGTGACGAACCTATTACAGTAATCGTTACACCAACACCATTAATACTTCCTATATGCTTCCTCCCAAAATAGTTTGGCCATATGACATTCAAACTTATCCGTTCCAGACCGTTTGCAAGCCCCCATATAATTCCAAATAATATAGCCAGCCAAAAACGGTTTGTCACCAGTAACATCAATAGTAAAATAATCTCTATCAGGAAAATAACCACCAGCAGATAGTTGGTCTGTATCTTATCCGTTATATAACCTGATACAAAAGACATTGGAATTCCCACAACAGCCATTAAACTTAAGACCATTGCGGCTATTTCCGGGGATAAACCATTTGTACCGAATATGGAGATGATATGGAATGTAATGCCTGTATTGACCATTGCAGGTATACCAACACATACAAGAATCGCCCAAAATGCTTTTGTTTTCTTTGCTTCCTGCAATGTCCAGTCCTGCTCGGCCTCTTTAACCTTCAACCCTGTTACTGGCCTTTTCACTGTTTTCTCATCAGCTGGCCATCCATCTGGTTCCATTCCCATGTCCTCCGGTTTATTACGCACACCGAAAAGAGCGATCGGCACAAATACAAAGAGTAATAAAATCCCCCAAAATTGCCAAGCAAACCGCCAATCCCAGGTGTTAATCAGCCACGTATTAATGATTGGAAGGGACATGGCACTCGCAAAGCTCCCTAATGTCATAATGCTGAAGGCAACACCTCTGTTTTTGACAAACCATTGTGCCACCAATGTATTTGGAATAAGCGTCATGCTGCCTTGCCCCAACAGGCGGATTAAAAAGAAACCGATCATCAGCATCCACATGCTGGAAACCATGCTATTAAAAAAGCAGGCAAGCCCAAAAAGTGTACCTATTGATACCATCATGGCCCGCTGACCGAATCTGTCAATAAATTTCCCAACAAAAATCATTGCTATCCCTGCAATTAATGTTGCGGTGGAATATAATCCGGATACCTGAGAACGGGACCAGCCAAATTCATTTATATATTGATCTATAAATGCCGAATTGGAATAGGTTTGGCCGGGACCCGAAAAGAATACTCCCAGCCCAGCAATTAAAACGATTACCCATCCATAATAAAAATTTCGAAAGAACCCCACACTAATTTCCCCCAGTAATATTTAATTATAGAAATGAGATATATAGGGAAGAAATATTTTATAATAAGTTTCTTCAGTGTAAATCCCATGACGAACATATATAAAGCATAATATCATTAATTTTTTAATGCGCACAAAGAAAACAATCGGACCACGGGGACAGGAACGTCGGTCCAATTATTCTATTTAAATAGCGCGGGGACCACAGGGAGAGGGACCACAGGGACAGGAACCCTGGTCCAATTGTTCTATATAAATAGTGGACAAGTTTTCCTATCCCGGCTAACAGAATAAGCATTATCATCGATGTGGATCTTTTCTCGTGCATCCAATTTTGGCACCCTCATACACTTGAAGAAGACTTCTTCTCTGGTCTCTCGCACCTTTCCCTTGTTCCTACCAAAAAGTGGCCGAGGTTCCTGTCCCCGTGGACCTTCCCCGTGGACCTCTTTCTGAAAATAATATAAACTAGTAAACAGAAGACAGCTTACTGAAAATTTCAATCTTTCTTTTTACGATTGATTAATGAACATTTAGGGAATACATTTTTATAGTTCAAAGAGGAGGTTTTTGTAATGACGACTATAACAGCTGACAAATTAAAAGATGAGTACCTACGTATTCGTTCGTACTCCGAACAATTAGTTGAGCCGCTAGAGATCGAAGACTTTATTGTCCAAGCCGATACGCATGTCAGTCCAACGAAATGGCATTTAGCACATACCACTTGGTTTTTTGAAACATTCCTTTTAAAGAACTATCTCTCAAATTACACTGTTTTCCATAAGGATTATAATTATTTATTCAATTCGTATTATGAAACCGTTGGAAAATTTCACCCGCAAAAATCCAGAGGCCTAATCACACGTCCGACTGTTTCAGAAACTTTTTCTTACCGAAAATATGTAGATGACCATATTCTTTCATTAATAAAAGATATAGACCAAGTGGATGCTGAAAAAATCAGACAGCTGATCGAGATTGGTTTAAACCACGAACAACAACACCAGGAGTTACTGCTGACCGACTTAAAATACAATTTCTCTTTTAATCCAACTAACCCTGTTTACATAACCAATGACACGTTTGGTAACTCTTCTGCTCAAGACTTGAATTTTGTGGACATAAACGGAGGATTAGTGGAAATTGGGAACGATGGGGAGGGCTTTTCTTTTGATAATGAAGGGCCGAGACATAAAAAATGGCTGGACCCTTATCGCTTAGCAAATCGTCCTGTCACAAATGGTGAATATCTGCAATTCATCGAGGATGGGGGCTACACACAAGCAGAATATTGGCTATCCGATGGTTGGAATGCTGTTAAGACTTATAAATGGCAGGCTCCACAGTATTGGGAAAAGCATGACGGTGAGTGGTTTGTTTATACGTTATCAGGTTTGTTACCAGTCAACGAGCACGCGCCGGTCAGCCATATCAGTTTTTATGAAGCAGATGCATATGCCAGATGGGCTGGGAAGCGCCTCCCAACTGAAGAAGAGTGGGAACACGGATTAAAACAAACCCCTATCAAAGGGAACTTTGCTGAACAAGGATATTTTCAGCCAATTGCAGAAAATTACGGAGAACAGCCCTTTTCAAAAGGATTTGGCGATGTTTGGGAATGGACCCAAAGCGCCTATTCCCCTTACCCAAGAAGTAAACCACTAAAAGGTGCTCTAGGGGAATACAATGCCAAATTCATGGCAAACCAGATGGTCTTAAAAGGTGGTTCCTGTGCGACACCAGAATCTCATATACGTCTGACTTACCGAAATTTCTTCTATCCACAAATGAGATGGCAATTTAGCGGATTGCGCTTAGCGGAGGATGGCGAATGAGTGTCGTAAACCAAGAGTCTTCCAATATTACAAACCTTTCCCCTAAGCAGGATGATATGTTTACGAATATTATTAATGGCCTGACATCAAATCCAAAAACGATTGCCGCTAAATATCTTTATGATGAGTCAGGCTCGAAACTCTTTGAAAGAATTACGGACTTAGAAGAATATTACCAAACACGCACAGAGTTTGATATTTTAAATCAATCTCACGCATCTATCGCTAAATTAATGGAAAAAGGTGCAGATTTAATTGAATTAGGAAGTGGCAGCAGCACGAAAACGCACGTCCTATTAGACGAAACTAACTTGAACAGCTATATTCCCATTGACATCTCTTCAACAATGCTGACAAAGACGGTTTGTCAGTTAGAGAAAGACTATCCTAGGCTGAAAATACATGGCATTGTTGCCGATTACACACAATCCTTTTCGTTACCTGAACTGGGAGGAAATAAAAGAGTTGTCTTCTTCCCAGGATCAACAATTGGAAATTTTGAACCTTTTGAGGCAGCTATGTTCTTAAAGCAACTTTCCAATACACTGAATAAAGGAGACGGATTACTAATCGGTGTGGACTTGAAAAAGGACCAGGATATGTTAGAAAAAGCCTATAACGATAAACAGGGAATTACAGCTGCATTCAATATGAATCTGTTAACACGAATGAATAGAGAGCTCAACACCGATTTTGACGTGGAAAACTTTTACCATCATGCATTTTATAACGCAGCAAAAAGTAGAATAGAGATGCATTTGGTAAGTAAAGTTAATCAAACTGTACATCTAGGAGACCGAAAAATAGATTTTGCAGAGAGCGAAACCATCCATACAGAAAATTCCTACAAATACTCGATTAATTCTTTTCAAAAAATCGGTTCGAGATGCGGGTTTAAACCTGTGGAAGTATTTGTCGACAAAAACAAATGGTTTAGTGTTCATTATTTAGAGGTGGAATAGGATACACCGCGGGGACAGGAACCCTGGTCCAAATTAACCTGCTGAAAGGTGGACCGAGGTTCCTGTCCCCGTGGTTCATTTCATTAAGGGAGGAATTTTTATGTCAGAATTTAAACTTGGTAAACCGGTACCAGATTTTACGCTTCCAGCAGTGTCTGGAGACAATTATCACTTTGAAGATTACCGAAAACAAACAGGTGGTTGGCAATTAATCATCTTTTTCCGAGGATCTTGGTGCCCAGCATGCATGGGCGAATTGGAAGAACTTGAAAAAAGTAAAGGATACTTTGAAGGGAAAAACATTCATCTCACAACGATTTCTACAGATAACCTGGATGCTTTAAAGAACATGGTGGAGAAACACAATTATACCTTCCAGGTGCTTGCAGATGAAAAACTTGAGGTCTTAGAAAAGTATCAAGTACATTACCATGGTGAGAACGCACCTTATGAAGATCATGGGATTCACGGGGAACCGGCCTACTTCCTAGTTGATGAGCTAGGAAATCTTCTGTATCAGCAAAGGCAAACAAGCCCATTTGGAAGACCCACTCCAACTGAGTTAAGAAAAATCATTCAATACATTAGTAAAAATTTAAAATAAACGATTACAATTATACAAAAGTAAGGGTGTATCAAATCTATCTTTGGTACACCCTTTCTGATTCCCCATGTACAAACCGGAATACACCGCGGGGACAGGAACACTGGTCCAGATTAACCTGCTTATTAGTGGTCCGAGGTTCCTGTCCCCATGGTTCACCTTACCAACTAGATTTTTTCACTCCAGGCACCTGTCCTTTATGCGCATATTCCCGTAAAGCAATTCGAGACATACCAAACTTCCGCATGTAACCTCTAGGACGGCCGGTAACCGCACAACGATTTTTCAAACGTGTTGGAGAAGAATCTCGTGGCAGTTTACGCAGTGCTTCGTAATCACCCTTTTCCTTCAATTCTCTTCTAATTTCTGCATATTTTTCTACCATAGCTTGTTGCTTCATTGCTTTAGCTATTTTTGATTTCTTTGCCATTGCTAGCTTCCTCCTTCATTTAATTGAGTTAAACCCGTGCTGACGGTCTAAACCTTTTCTATTAGCCTTTTTGGATATTCCAATTGAATGGGTCTGGTAGAGAACTCCAATCACTCTCCATCTCTTCCGGTGTTAACAGGCATTGATCCAGCTCACTGACAATTGTTTCTTTATCTAAATCTATGCCGATGAAAACGAGTTGCGTCTTACGATCCCCAAACTCGGGATCCCACGCTTGCTCTACTTCTGGGTTTTCCTGTAAAATCTCTTCCTGTCTTTGTTTCGACAGGGCTGCCACCCAATAAGTAGCCGGTTCGATATTTGCATTTAAGCCTGCTTGCGAAAGCAGTAACGCAAATTCATTTCGGGTCGCACACCACATAATTCCTTTTGACCTCACAATATTTTCAGGCATCGTTTCTATAAATTCCATTAATCGAACAGAATGAAAAGGAAGCTTGCGTTCATATGTAAACGAACCAATCCCATATTCTTCCGTTTCAGGTGTGTGCTGTTCTGGTCCATTGGTTAACTCTTTCAGCCAGCCTGCTGATGCACTTGCTTTCTCAAAATCAAAAGACTTTGTCAATAAAATTTCTTTTGGATCAACTACTCCGTAACATGTTTTAATAAATTTAGCCTCTGGCTGAAGCTTTCTTAAAACCTTCTCTAATTTATTTAACTCAGCTTCACTAACAAGATCACACTTGTTTAGAATGAGTACATCGCAAAATTCGATCTGATCGATCAATAAATCTGCAATTTCCCGTTCATCCTCCTCCGAAATAGCTTCCTTCCTATCTATTAAACTTTCGCCAGAACCAAAATCATGCCAAAAGCGACTGGCATCCACAACGGTTACCATCGTGTCCAGAGTGCAGTGTTCATTAAGATCGATTCCTAATTGATCGTCCAAATACGAAAAGGTTTGCGCTACAGGGATTGGCTCGCTAATACCTGTAGATTCAATAAGAATATAATCAAACTTGCCATCCTTGGTTAATTTTTCTACTTCAATCAGTAAATCCTCACGTAACGTACAGCATATGCATCCATTAGACATTTCTACCAGCTGCTCATCCACTCTGGATAGTGTCCCTTCATTTTCGACGAGACCTGCATCAATATTGATCTCACTCATGTCATTTACAATAACAGCAACTTTCATTCCTTCCTTATTATGTAGAATATGATTAAGCAGCGTTGTTTTACCAGATCCTAAATAGCCACTTAAAACGGTGACTGGTACCTTCTTTTTCATATAATACTCCTCCTTTATCAGTTATAGAACGTAATCATTACGATTTAAACATTAAAAAAATTACCTTCCTTACGAAGGTTGAAATCCTCACCCATGCAATATCGGAACCCCTTGTTAAAGTCTTCCTTATTTAACTTGCTCCCGATAAAAACGAGTTCACTTTTTCTAGTTTCATCATTTTTCCATTTCCGATCTTCCGTACCAGCAAAAAGCATATGAACTCCTTGAAAAACCACCCGATAGTCCGTATCTTTTACATTTAATATTCCTTTATAGCGGTACAGAGACTCTCCTTTTATTTGAACAAGGTAGGAAAACCATTCATTTACTCTATCCATTAAGAGGGCTCTATCTGCTTTTAGAACAACAGAATTAATCTTGTCATCGTGATGGTGATGATTGTCGGTTAGCATGTTTGGTCGAATTTTTAGTTTCTCACTCAGTTGAAACGAAGCTATGCCTAACAGTTTATTTAAAGGTATTTCACTGTTTGTTGTACTGATAATTTCAGCAGTCGCATTCATCTGTTTTAGCCGAAACTTTAAATCTTCAATCTCCTGAGAAGAAACTAAATCCGTCTTGTTCATAACAATCAAATCTGCAAAGGCAATTTGCTCTTGTGCTTCTTCCTGATCTAAATGAAGAGGCAAGTGTTTCGCATCCACTACCGTACAAACACTGTCGATATCAAACCAAAATGACATCACTTCGTCCATTAGAAAGGTCTGAATAACAGGTCCTGGATTTGCTAGACCAGTCGTTTCAATGATGATGCGATCTAGTTGTATATCTCTTTTGTTAACCTTGACAATTAAGTCCTTGAGTATTTGAATCAAGTCTCCTCGTACATTACAGCAAATACAGCCCTTATTGATCTCTATAATTTCTTCTTGCGTCTTAATTACGAGCTCAGCATCTATACCAGTTTCACCGAACTCATTAATAATAACGCCAGCATGCTGATTCCGAACATCTCTCAATAACCGATTTAGTAACGTTGTCTTTCCAGCTCCTAGAAACCCTGTTAGAATGGTAACGGGAATTTTATGTTGACGTAACATTTTTGCGCCTCCTAGAATAAGCATTCTCCAAGCCTCACTGAAAACTTAGGAATCATGCATAGTTGTTAAAGTATTAAGCTTCGTGATTCCTAATTTAATGTGCCATCATTTCATGGGCAATATCATGTCCATCCATTTCTTATGGGTAGTAGTTGGCCAGTTGGTGACAAATGGGAATAAGACTGAAGCGTGACATAAACAGTGCCATCTCTCATTAACAATTACTGGTCCAACTAAAGGATTGGAGTCTGTCTGCCCTTTCCTTGCCCTTACGTTTTGTATAGTTCTTCCATGTACTAATGACTAGTCATTACTGCTTTTCTCCTCTTCTCCAATATGACCCGAACGATTTACTTTTGTTGCTAAATATTTTTCATTAAACTCTGAACGATTTCCCCATAATGGCTCTCTTCCTGATACCAATAAACCAGCATTTTTTAAAGCCTCTAATTTTTTGGGGTTATTGGTCATTACGGTAACAGGTTTACTTCTTAATGCTTTTAAAACATTAATCGCATTACTGTAATCTCTAGAATCATCAACAAAGCCAAGCGCTTCATTTGCCTCAACAGTATCGTAGTCATTCTCCTGAAGAATGTAAGCCATCGATTTGCTGAATAGACCTATTCCTCTTCCCTCCTGATTTGCTATATAAAATAAAGCACCTGTTCCTTGTTCGACAATCTTTTTCATTGATTGCTTTAATTGAAATCCACAATCACACCTTTTGCTCCCGAAAATATCTCCTGTATGACAGATAGAATGCATTCTAATGAGGGCATCATCGCCATAACTAAAATCACCGTAGGTTAAAACACTGGATTGCTGTAATTCAGCTAAATTAGCTGAAGATAACTTTTCAATAAGCCGATTGAAGTCCTCCGTTACCTCCTCATAATTCAGCCAACAGTACCATTGAAAATTAACTGTCTCTCCATACAAATTAACAGGTAGTTTTATAGGTCCAACTAAATAGATGGCGCCCTTCTCCATTTTTATTAATTGAATTTTGTCTTCAAGTATCGAAAGGTGATTCCTTGATTTGGATTTTTGTGTCATCCGTATTCCACCCTTTTTTCTTAGTTTGTATTTAAGTTATGGTTCAATGCCTAATTGACCGTCCAAGTAGGAAAAGGGTTAGGCTACAGGTTCGATAATACCTGTAGCTTCAATAAGAATATAATCAAACTTACCATCCTTGGTTAATTTCTCTATTCCAATCAGTACATTTTAATATTGTTGACGTAACATTTTCACATCCTCTAGATTATGCATTCGCCAAGCCTCACTGGAAACTTTTGAATTATGCATAGTTATGAAAATAATAATCTTGGTTCCTAATTTAATGCGCCATCATCTCATGGGCAATATCATGTCCATCCATTTCTGATGGGTAATAAGTTGGCCAGTTGATGACTTCATCCAATAAAGCTTCACGATCGTCACCCCAATACAGGTGATAGTGATCAGCTTCCGTCGGATAGATACTATGATCACTAAACTGAATATACTGAGGAAGCCCCTCCGTTTCTTCTGCTAGTTTAAATATGTATCTTACTCCCCTATTTCCAGCCTCATATGTTAGGATTTCGTACCCATCCTCGATGTACACACCAGAATATTCTTCACCATTTTTGAAAAATGTTACAGCATTCTTTTCAATCACGATGCGATCAACATCTGTTTGATACCCTTCATTATAATAATCCTTATATTCTTCAGCTGTCATGTCACCTTCATGCTCCGCTTTATAAGTAAACACCTCGTCAAGCGTACCATCTTGAAGATATGGATATACAGATTTCCAATCTCCCTCCCAATCGGAAAGCGAACGATCTTTCACCTGGCTGTCTTCAAAATAACCGTCATAGATTTTTCCTGTTTCTTCATCATGTGCATGACTATGATCGGACTCATGGTCATGATCACTTTCATGTGTGTGACTTTCAGAGGTTTGCTCCTGCATTTCAGAAGAACCTTCTACAGCTGATGAGGATGATTCTGTTTCATCAGCAGAATCGCTCTCAGATGAGTTTGAAGTCTGACACCCTACTAGTAGTGAACTGATAGCTAATACGCTTAACCATTTTGCAAATGAAATCTTCATATATAACACCCTCTCAGAAATCGTAATGATTACGATTTGAATAGTATCACTTACCTTGTGTGACTGTCAAGGAAAAATATAACAAAGTTTCCTAGGCTATTAAAATATGGATAAGACAGCAATCGCTGAAAAGTGACGCGTTCATCTATTCAAGAGCTGGTATGGAAGCTTTTGCTGAAGGTACTGCTGGTGCATTAGCATTGCAGAAGGTAAAACTAATTGAAATTGAAAAACATAAGGAACTTTTCCATGCATATGAAGGCAGAAAAATAGCCAAGCAAAGACATCCAGCTAAATATGAAAAACAATTTTTTTACAGTCATGTCTGAGGTGATGAAATTTCTAGATTATTTGGAGAATCAAGGGGAAATAATTAAAGAGTTTGTTTGGCATTATTCTGCCAAACAAACTCTTTAAAGCAAGGTACAAGGAAAAACACCGCGGGGACAGGAACCCTGGTCCAAATTAACCTGCTGAAAGGTGGACCGAGGTTCCTGTCCCCGTGGTTCTTCCTTCTCATTTAATAAAACTCTTCATAAAACTCTTCATACTTTCGTCTATCTCGACATTCCTTACATCTTTTAGGAAAATCAAAGCCTTTCTGTTTATAAAACTGTTGCTCACCGACCGTGAATGTAAACCTGTTGCCACATTCCCAGCATTTAAGAAGCATATCCTGTGGTGCTGAACCCAATAATGCTTCCTGGATTTCTGCTTCTCTATTTTGTATGGCCATATGATCAATTTCTTGATTGGATTCTATGGCTTCTATGCTCGAGCGAATTTTTGCCCTTACCTTTTTATATTCTATCTTTTCCCACGCTTTAAGATAAGGAATATATTTTCGATCTCCAGTCTCTTTTACTTTTTCCAGAAACAGAAGTATCAGATTTCGGTTACGGTCTTTTAAGTATTCCATATTTGGCAAAGGTCTATCCTCTTCTATCCATGTATCCCATTCCGCTAAAAATTCATCTGAAAGCTGATCAGACTCAATTTTCCAACCACGTTCCGTAAAAACTATCTTTGGTAACTTTCCAAAGTATTGAATGTCCAAAAAGTCATAATCGATCATCCAATCTACTTTATCTACAATATCAGCTATTTTTTCTGATTTGAAATAACCGTAGACAGGGCATTTATCCAATCCTAATGCCAGAATTTTTTTCTCACGTGAACCTTTTAGAATCTTAGCAAGAAGGTTGCGACCGCCTTGCGCAATGAGTTCATCAGCAGCTCTTAATATCGCCAACTTTTCATCTACTGTTAATTCCATTTTCAATTACCTTTCCAAACTTGTCTTCATATAAATCTCTAATCCATATTTTAACAGGTGCCTTCCACTGTTGATTGGGAGCTGGTATATTTTTAATTAAGCTTTTTGGTTTCAACCCTAGTTCTTTTGCCATTTGTATATCTGCTTGATTCAAGCGGCAACGTTTTTTAGCCTCTGCCCAATCAGACTTATTGTTCTTTTTTACCATTTGTTTCATCCCTTTCAATAATCTTCAATTCTAAGATACTACTTTATGGCGGGAGTAAAAAGCAGTGTGATCTGACTATAATCCAATGATTCAATTAGATAACTATAATTAAATTCAAATCCATCATTTCCCGGTCGTGTTGATGGATTTGATACATACGCTGAGCCCAATCATAATCATCAGACCACTCAGGGTTTTTGGGTGGGAAACGATAGCGGACTCCAGCCTGTGAATGATTATATCCTCTACACCAATAACATAAATCACGAGTTCATTTTCCAATTCCATTTCAATAACCTTATCCTTACTTCCTTCTAAATAATTGTCTGGTATCTCTATAGAAATTTCCAATTCCTCGTGATACCAACTCCGACCCTCTTTGGTAAAGCCAAGTTCATTCGTAAGTAATTTATCAAATTGGTCTCTTCCATCCGTTACTAAATCAATATCATAGGTTGTATAGTTATTTCTGGTGTAGATCTCGACAGATAATCCACCGACTATGATCGGTTGAATATTATCTTTCTGAAAATAAGCAGCTAACAATCCACAAACATGCACCATTCTTTCATGCTTTGAAAGGTGCTTGAGTTTATCAAATCTATCCTTCAATTCATTCAGAGGGATCATAGTACATTCTCCGCTTTCCGATCATTTTCATTTTGCCTTCCCTTTTTGCCCTCTCCACGCTTGCCCTTGTAATTTCAGTTAAAGCCCTGCGTTCATCCGCAGAACGTGGTCGAAAACGTCTAATACGTGGATTCTGACCCCGTTCTTTATAAAGCATTGCATTTACCTTTTTCCGATTATCAGCTATATTATCGTTAACCTGTGATCTTTTAACAGAACGCACGATAGCACCACCTTTTAATATTATTATACATTATAGACAAGAAACTGTTCATCTATATCTACCTTCAGGTGGACCAGAGGGACAGGAACACTGGTCCAGATTAATAATTATTCCATTTAAAAACAGGCGCATTCATAAGAAATGCGCCTGTAATATACTATATTTAGTTACTCACTTTTTTAGTCCTGATCAAACCACAATAGCTCTTTGTCATCGGTATCCCCATTGTAATTGATCAGAATCTCATCTCCTGCTTTTATATCTGTATAAGCATAGAATTCAAATGTGTGATTCTTAAAATTAATGTCATACGTTGCATTCGGTTCATAGGAATGGTTAAACAACATTCCATAACCAAGAAGGATAGCAGAATGATTTATCCCATACTCAAACGCATAATCTGCAAGTAAGGTTTTCTCAATGTGTGGATGCTGATCATTTGGATAAGAAATCACAGGTGCTTCATGTAAAAGCTCTCCTTTTTTTATGTCACGTACAGCAAATACCCCTCTATTGAATTCCCCATCACTTAGTGAAGATGTTTTTATCTCAATCATGCTTATCGCCTACTCACTTTTTAATTATTCCTTCTACTATAACATTAATTTTACTATTATGGTTCAGAGGTGGTCCAGAGGGACAGGAACACTGGTCCAAATAATAATTAATCTACTTAAAAGTGGACCGAGGTTCCTGTCCCCGCGGTGCACTCAGAATAAGTTTTACATAAAATTATTTAGGGTAAATAATTTAGAGAGTAAACAAACTCCATTTTTAAAGCAAAAGAAATTAAATACTAGCCAACATAGATTAAAATCGGAATTAATTCCTGATTTAATCTAACAAGGAAGAATGTTTAAAAACTTACTCACCTATATAATCAATACTTAGGTAAACGACTAAGTATACTTATAAACAATTATCAGGAGGAACATTGAATCATGCAAAAGCTTTTATTGACTTTAGTTTTGTTGACTTTGTGGGTTATCTTTCCTACAAATTCAATCGAAGCTAAGACAGAAACATATACGATTACACCAAATAGCGATACATACAATAGCGATTTCATGAATGCTTCAACCTATAATAAGCATACGAAACATTATTATTTAATTCGTTCCTATCTTGAACAACTTGAAGAAACAGGTGGAGGCACACTCGTATTAGAAAAAGGAACGTATACGGTGTCAAACGTATTATTCATACCTTCAAATGTAACGATTAAATTAGAAGATGGTGCAAGGATTGTAAATGGTAATGAAACAGGTACATCTAAATTCGATGCAGATAAATCGATTTTTCAATTGATCCGTCCTTCTCTTGGGAAAGAAGAGGGTGTCTATGGCGGATACAATGGTGAAAAAAACATCTCCATCATTGGATCCGGTACTGCGACAATTGATTTGAATTTCGAAAAAGATGGTATTGCTATTATTGCTGGCCATAATCAAAATATCAGAATCGAAAATATTAATTTTCTAAACATGTATTCCGGCCATTTCATTGAGATTGATGCAACAAAGGATGCTGTTATAACCAACAATAAATTTATGTATTCAAAACCTTCGTCATCCGAAATCAAAGAAGCGATCAATATCGATACACCCGACAAGCTAACGAATGGCTGGAGCTCTAAGTGGAGTAAGTTTGATAAAACACCTAACTCCAATATGACGATAGAAAAAAGCTTATTCTATGACCTGGACCGAGCAATCGGCACACATAAATATTCTGGGGGGAAATTTCATGACCAAGTCATTATCAGGAATAATAGAATAGAGAATATGCGTGAGGATGCCGTTCGCGTGTTGAACTGGAGTAACGCTACGATAGAAAACAATATTTTTAAAAGTGTTGACCCTGGGGAAGATAACGCTAATAGGGGAATCTTGGCAAGTGGTACCATCAACCCTACCTTCCAAAATAATGTGTTTGAAGATATACCGCGGCCAATGCAATTTATAGCTTGGAAAAACAGTAATTCTGGTTCTGAATATGATGTAACTTATAATAAATTAAGTGAGGAAAATAAAGAAGCTCTTTCTACAAATACCATTATTAATTATGTAGAGGATTTTATCCGTATCAATCCGAAATATAAAAAATACGATAAAGAACATACTGAATTTATACCCGTAAAAACAGCGCAAGAGGGCTCAGACGGTCCAGAAACGAAGAATTTTACCGTAAATAACGCCATTAATAAGTGCTCTGAAAACCCATTCAGCTTTAATGAAAATCTATTTTACTCGAAGATACTGCTGTTACATTTTCAAAACCATTGGAACATGAATCACTGGGAATGTGCCAAAACATTGTGAAGTAAGTGGTCCACGGGGACAGAACACTGGTCCGGTCCACGGGGACAGGAACACTGGTCCGGTCCACGGGAGTGGTCCACGGGGACAGGAACACTGGTCCAGATAATATTTAATCTACCTAAATGTGGACCGAGGTTCCTGTCCCCGTGGTTCTTCCTAATCCTTAACGTGAAGTATAACCAGCATCAGCATGTATGGTTGTACCTGTTACATATGATGATGCATCAGATGCTAACCAAAGTGTAGCTTGTGCGATCTCTTCTGCCTGACCAAAGCGATTTAGCAAGCTTAATTGTGGTGCATATTCCTCTTCACTTAAGCCAAATTGTTCCAGTGCCCCACGTAGCATTGGCGTATCAATTGCGCCTGGTGCTACGGAATTGACGCGGATATTAAATTTACCGTTCTCCAAGGCTGCTACTTTTGTTATCCCTACCACACCATGTTTTGCTGCCACATATGCGATGTTGTTCGGTTGGGGACGGTAACCACTTACAGATGATATATTAATGATTGAACCACCATTTCCTTGCTTTTTCATTTGTTGCAGTTCATATTTTTGGCATAATGCCGCACCTTTTAAATCAACAGACATTAAGCGATCCCAGTATTCTTCATCAAATGAATCAGCTGGTTTATCGTCAGGGGTTAATGCTGCATTGTTTACCGCAACATCTAATTTACCGAATGTATCAACAGCAAATTGCACCATTGCCTGAACTTGCTCTGAGTTGGAAACATCTACTTTTACAAACGCAGCCTCGCCACCTGCTTTTTTGATTTCATCAACTACTTTTTGACCCTTTTCTTCATTGAAGTCTGCTATTACAACTTGTGCTTTTGACTCTGCGAAAAGCTTCGCTGTCGCTTCTCCCATACCCATTGCAGAACCTGTTACGATTGCTACTTTACCTTCTAATACCGGAAATACCATAATGTCCTACCTCCCTTATTTTCTATCTTGATTTTAGTTCAAGAAATTTCAAAAAACAATCAATAGAACATACAAAATTGTTCATTATCAGACAAAATTGGATATTTTGTTCATTTAAATTGCTTTCTGTGAATCACTTGGAAATAATAGAGAAGGAGGTGTCTATATGGCAATCTATACCGACAAACGCATTCAACGTTCTACAAAGGCTATCAAAGCTGCTTTTATAAATTGCTTAACCAAAAAACCGTTTCAAAAAGTGTCAGTAACAGAAATAATTCGTGAATCCAATTATAACCGTGGCACCTTTTACGCACATTTTGATTCAAAAGAACAATTGCTGCAGGAAATCATTGATGATACACTGCAAGAAATGATTGAGCAAATCCGCGTCCCATATATAAAAAATACAGAAGTTCATCTATCTCAATTAAATATTGAGGATATTACATTATTTAAATACTTCCAGCGTCATGCCGATTTGTACAAACTTCTTTTAAGTGATCATATACAAGTTGATTTCCGGTATCAGCTGGCTCTTGCCATTGAAGAATTGTTTATTAAAGAATATCAATACGACATTTCCTCCAAAGAGCTTGATTTGAAATGGTTATATATTTACCGCTCCCACGGTATCGCGGGAATGATCATTCGGTGGATTGAGGAGGACTTCAAAACTCCGCAAAGCGAAATGTCCAAGCAAGTAGTAGAGCTGATGCTGGTTTCAACGGAATCTTTTCGAATCAAAGATCGTTAACGTATGAAACCTGGTGTACAGTAAAGCTGACCAACAAAACTTCTTAAATAGCTATAAGTTTCTAGTTGTTTCATAATTTTAAGAACCTCTCCCTCTAGTGTGGAAGGATTTCTAGATCAACAAGCATTTATGGGAACCCCTTCTTGATAGAAGTGGACTGACACCGAATTTCTCAGAGAACAGCACCTTCTAAAAAAGCCTCGTATCAGTTATAATAATGATACAAAAGGAGGTGAAAAATGTGGAACAAGAAACAGTTTTAAAAGAAGTCTTAAACGCCTTTAAACTTCATGCCAATCATATCGATGAAAAGATGGATACAATGAGATCCGATTTAGAATCCAAAATGGATAACATGAAGTCTGAATTAGAAACGAAAATGGACAAGGGCTTTGCTGAAGTTAACCAAAAGATTGATCATTTAGGGAAAAAGGTTGATGGTCTTCGCGTTGAATTAACTGAAACACAAGAGACGGTTGATTTTTCAGCCAGCAAGGTTGTCCAACATGAAAAAAAACTCCGTCAACTAAATATGCAGCAAAACTAGTTGCTCCATGCTGCATTATTCCAACTTAATTGAAATTCCCTTCACTTTCCCCATGTTGAGCTCTGTAAAATAAACTGCGGAAAAGCGAAGGGATTTATATTTTCACCCATGGTTATTCATAGAAATTCACAATAACCAAATAATGCTTATCTAACTGATAATCAAGCTTTAACAGTGGTATTTAAACCATTATGGTTCAAACTAAATTCCAATACCAAAAAATCCAAATTAAATTCAACGCCGCCATCGTTAAAAGCGTATAGTGAATACGGCCAGGAATTCGCCAGTATCTTTTCCGCCAGGCTAGCACAGTGAAGATTATTAATACAGCTCCCAATAGGGACAGTACATATGGAAATAGGTCTACAATCGGGCTCCACGAAGGCAAGATACCCAGGGCGGTCTTTGGCAATCCATATACAGGATCTATTTCACCTGTTATTGCAACTCCGCCAATCACTCCTAAGTAAATAGACCAAATGCAATGGCAACGCTTCTTGCTATTATCGCATCTTTTGGATGTTGGATTTTTTTATGTTTAATTCTTCGTACAATTGAAGCGACACTCCAAAAAATCAAGCTTCCGGCAAATAACAATACAGGAACAATGATTGATAAGAATGTGAATCCGCTTGTCGCATACCAAGGCGCTTTCGTATAGGTCATAGGTCCATCAACTGCTAGCATAATGTTGCCAAAAGGATCCTCTTTAAAAGCAATTGTCCGGAATTCTCCGTATGCATCCGGTGTGGTTCCTTCCCTTGTATTGAGGTAGATTCCTTCTCCCGTTTCCACAAACCTGTTTGTTACACCAGCATACGTCACCAATAAATCGCCATTTTCATTCACTTCAATCATTATTCCTGTTGTTAAGCTCACGAGACTTTCCGATGTAGTAAAACTCTTACGATTTGGGTGGTATTCGCCTGCAAACTCTTTTGAACGATTGAACGCACCTTCTGCTTGTATTGGAGTTGCTGTATGAACGGAAGGAAAATATTGCTCCATAAATGTCTGAAAAATATCGGTGTGGGTGAGATAATTGCTGCCACTGTAAGAAATGAACAGTCCGACATTTTTATCCGGAAAAAGATAAACCCCAGTATCAAAGAGCGTAGTGCTTCCACCATGAAATAGGACCCGTTCATTATTGATGGTTTTCTCCATGAAGCCGAGGGTCATTCCATCCAGCTCTGGATGTTGAGTAAACTGTTGCTTAAACATTTGCTGAACAGTTCTTTCTTCTAAAATTCGACCATTTTCATTTTTTCCACCCTGCAAATAAGCTATCATGAATTTAGCCATATCCGTTGCTGTGCTGCTCATACCCCCTGCTGGTCCAGGAACAAATTCAAAATCGCCTTTACGGTATTCACCATCAACAAACCGATAGGCCTGCACCATGTTGGAGGAAAGTTCCTCAGACAGGGGTTGTCGGAATGTACTTTGTTTCATTTCCAATGGTTCATATATATTTCTTTCTACATATTCCGGAAAAGGTAATCCTGAAACCTGTTCTACAATATAACCTGCCAAAGCGGTCCCATAATTGGAGTAGGCTGTTACTTCTCCTGGAGGAAATACGCGGGCTGGCATGTATTCCCGTACATATTCTCTAAGGGGAAGCAATTGATCAGCGGAAAGTTTGAAAATAGAATCCGCGTAGTCCTCAAATCCTGGTGTATGTGTCATTAAATGAAAAAGCGTTATCGGCTCTGCCTCACGTAGACCGCCACCTTTCAATTTAGAAGGGATTTCAAAATCAAGGTACTCATTGATGTCGGTTTTCAGATCAAGACTCCCCTGCTCTACAAGCTGCATGACTGCTGTCCACGTAAATAGTTTAGAGACCGAACCCATCCGAAACATCGTCTTTTCTGCATCAACCATTTTTTGATCTTCCAAATTAGCATGTCCATAACCTTTTTCAAAAATCACTTTTCCATCGCTCACAACGGAAACTGTTGCATTGGGAATGTGGGATTTCTCCATTTTCTCCTGTAAAACCTTATCCATTAATGCCTCTATATCAGGGGAATCTATCAAGATGGCAGAGGCGATGGAGGGATTAGAAAACACTGTTAAACCTGTGAAACAACTAACAATTAATAAGACTTTTAATAAAAACTTGAAGCAAACCACAAGCGGCTACTCTCCTCTACTATCATATTTGAATACTTCTTCAGTCCACTTTAGAAGGGGGCAGGCATCACTATTACAATATTGTGTGGAATAAGGTTTCATGTTGTGCTTGCTACAAAGGAGAATTGGAAGGTCTAAGTCCGCCATCTGCTTTCCCGCTTGAAGTATATTATCTAATAGATGTAAAGATTGAGTTGTCCAATCTTATTCTCTTGCGCTTTTCGTAAAAGAATGACTTTGAAGTGTTTATTTCAAATATCCTTTTTTCGAAAACGGGCACCGACTATGACATCATCAGCAGCACTGTCTAATAACTCGATTGTCATTTGCTCACTCAATTTTTCTGAGAATACTTGCTACACCCATGTCATGAAACGGTTTTTCCAGTATCTTGTTCAATTAACATTTGTTTACTAATCTCGACAATTTTCATTACTACTGCCTCATTTAGTTCCTCAACATCCATAAAATTAACGTAATTCGGTGCAATAGAGCTTCCTAAGCGACTAGAGACTTTTCTGATTGTAATACCAATTATTCCTTCCGTGTTAATGTTTATTTTACATAGAAACGACCTTATGTAAAGTAGTCTTTAGAAGATTTTGAAGACTTAACAAATCCTTAAAGTAAGGAATTACAAGATGCCTCCACGTAACGGAAAAATTCAAAAAAGGCCTCCCAAAAGTTCAGTGAACTTTTGAAAAGCCTCTATTAATAACCTCAATGTTAACAAAATGTTGGCATTTCCCTCTCATCTTACTTTAAAACCGACTCATTTAAAGGGTTTGGGGGCGTGATTACATAATGCCGCCCATATATCCACTGCTTTGTAATATATTTAATATGAGTATATGAGGGTTTATTTAATCGCGTCCTATAGACATTCTTTAGAATTAGAATTGTAACATCTTTAATGATAATTAATTGATTTTAATAAGATTATGTTACTCTTTTGTTACTCCAATTTATTAACAAGATTAAATAGACTTTAACTATAAAGTGTTTGCACAAATGGATTAAGTAGTACCTAAAACTAAAGCCACCGATTCCTTTCCAACCCAAACCCTAAAGCAGTAGTGACGTAGCTTTCTGAGCATAGATTTGTAATTTTGAAAATATGATTCAATCTGCTGAATAGCAAGCGTGGGGGCGGTTCTTCTGCTTCCTTTCCACGGTTCCTGGGTTTGGGGAACTCTATTCGCTGTTAAATTCTAAAATTCGCCGATAACCAGCGGGGTTGCTTGACCCGCAGCCCCCTCCTACAGTTAACACAATATCTCCTTTTAATCCTCTCGGCAAATTCCAATAAAGTCCGGTAGGCATCCAATAAGAGAATTCGCTTCTTACTAGTTAATAGAATCATTAATTTCTTTTATTTTTTCTAGTGCTATTTTTGGTGTTCGGTCTTCTTTTAATAAACCATTAATTTCTTGCTGAACATCGGTCGTTTGTGTATAACAATAACCACTTATATATGGTATTGATTTAATTGCATTTGTAATTTTACGATACCGTTTCAAAAACTCCTCTTCTGTATTCACTTGGTTTCCATACCCCCAACCACTATCATTATTAAAAGCAATGCCACCATATTCCGTTATAACAACAGGCTGACCTTTATATTCATAACCCTCTGCAAATGCATATTTACGTGTATTATGAGGAATTTCATTAGTCAGTATTTTTTCTTTGTTAATATAACGGTCGTAAAATACTTCCCCATCCTCCTCGTAATCGTGAAGCGCAATAATATCGGAAACGGTATGTTCCCAACCGTCGTTAACAATAACTGGCCGCTCTGGGTCTATTGTTTTAGACAGATAATATATAGATTCGGTAAAAGCTTGTTGTCTTTTATTTGTAAATATGTTTGGGACACCCCATGATTCATTAAATGGTACCCACGTAATAATGGAAGGATGGTTATATCGTTGTTCCATTATCTCTATCCATTCTTTGGTAAAGTTTCCAACAGCTTCATCGGAGAATTCATATGTGGCAGCCATTTCAGACCACACGATTAAACCTTTTTTGTCACACCAATACAGAAATCGTTCATCCTCAATCTTTTGGTGCTTACGAACACCATTGAATCCCATCTGTATCGTCTTCTCTATATCTTCAATCATGGCTTCATCTGATGGAGGAGTAAGCATGGTGTCTTGCCAATATCCTTGATCAAGTAGAAGTTTCTGATAAATTGGCATGTTATTAAGGAGAACTTTACCATCTTTAATAGATACTTTTCTCATACCAAAATAAGATCTTACTTCGTCTACCACTTCGTTATTTACAGAAAGTTTAAAAGTAACATCATACAAGTGTGGGTTTTCTGGTGTCCAATGCATCACTTTCCATTCATGCAATTCTGAAAGCAGATCTACTTCGAATGTAATATTTGCTCGATCAGGAATTATTGAAAAACGCTTTATCTTCCTACCTTCATAACTAATAATTGTTTCTAATTTCCAATCTTCCTTAACGATACCATTAAACTTGTATTCAAAAATAACTGAATTTTGATCAACATTTGGGGTGATTTTGACATTATCTATACTTTCCTCCTGAAGAAACTCCATCCAGACCGTTTGCCATATACCAGTATTTTGGACATACCAGCATCCAAAATTCTCATCTTTCCAACGTTGCTTGCCTCTTGGTTGATAGCAGCTTTGACTGTCCTCCACTTTCACAACCAATATGTTTTCCTTCGTGGGATCAATGGCATGGGTAATAGGGAAAGAAAATGCGGCATTCCCGCCGGCGTGATTTCCAATATAGTTTCCATTAACCCATACCTTTGTTAAGTAATCCGACGCTTGAAACCTTAGTATAGCTCGCTTCCCCAACTCCTCTTCCGGTATTTCAAATGTTCTCTGATACCAAACATATGGATGGAAGGATTCATCCCCAATCCCACTAGCTTTTGATTCATAGGTAAAAGGTACTTGTATCTCTTTAGAAAAAGAGGAATTCTCATACCACAAATCTTTTTCTCCAATATTTTGATCATCAAATGAAAATTCCCAAGTTCCATTTAAATTCACCCACAAATGCCGTTGAAATTGAGGTCGTGGGTATTCTGTTCGTTGATACATTGCATTAGTTTTCATTGTTGTTTTCCTTTCCGCTAGTATTAACCTTTAATTCCCGTAAAACTGATCCCTTTTACAATCTGTTTTTCAAAAAATAAAAATACAATAATTACAGGTAGGGATGCTATTGCGTTAGCCGTCATAGGTAATACATAAGCTTGTGAATAGGTTGAATTGAATACCGGCAATCCAACTGGTAAGGTATATAATGTTTCAGACAAAATCGATAAATACGGCCATAAAAAGTCATTCCACGACCCGATAAATGTAAATATCGCAATTGCTGCCAACGCAGGCTTAGCCAGGGGTAAAACAATTTTGTAATAGAGCTTAAAATAGGAGCATCCATCCATTATTGCACTTTCAATAACCTCCTTAGGAACACTATCAAAAAAGCTCTTTAGTATTATTACACCAATTGGCGAGGCAATCATTGGTAATATGAGTCCAGCATAACTGTCTATCAGATTAAGATTTTTGGCAATCTCATAGAGTGGAATAATCGTTGCTTCACCGGGGATCATCAATCCCACTAAAAAAAATATATAAATGATATTTTTATATCGGAATTTCATTTGTGATATCGCAAATGCTGCCAGAGAAGTAATGAATAATGTTAAAACCGTGGTAATCAGCGCTACAATGAAACTATTAAATACCCACCTTAATATCATGCTATTTAAGAGCAAGTCAATATAGTTAGCAATAGTAAACGGAGGTGTAAACCAATCTAATGGATTAGTTGTAGAAAATCCATCTGGTTTCAAAGACACGAATAACATCCAAATGATTGGAAATATGAATATTATTGCAACAACCAATCCTATTGCTTTTTTAACATTGCGTAAAGGATCACGATTCCGATCAAGCACACTGTTTTTTTTCATTTTAACTCTCCTTCAATCTTTGACTTCTAAGTTGGATAATCGATATAATTAATAGGATGTAAAACAATGCATAGGACATTGTAGCTGCGTAACCCATATTATTTTGGGTAAACCCTACTTCATAAATATATTGGATTAATGGTCTTGTTCCCCCTGCAGGCCCACCACCCGTAATTAATAGGATTTGAGCAAATACTTTATAGGAGGCTAAAATCTGCAGTAGTATCACTACTCTTCCTATCGGTATTAGCTGTGGGATAGTAATATAACGGAACTGTTCCCAACGAGTTGCCCCATCAATTTCACTTGCTTCGTATAAAGATTCAGGAATTTCCTGCAAGGCAGCTAAGAATAAAACCATATTAAAGCCAACTGACCACCATAACGTAACAACAACAATACTCACCCATGAAAGTATTTTATCTGCCATCCAAAATGGTTCCGCTTCAATACCAATACTGTGCAGACCGGTATTTAATAGTCCTGTATATGGTTGAAGCATAAAAATAGCTAGAAATGAAATAACTGCTACGGATAAAATGCTTGGCAGGAAGAATGCCGTACGAAAAAAGGTTTTTAGCTTTGAATTCAAGTTTGCCAGTAGCGCTAACCCTAAAGCAAGTAACACCATCGTTGGTGTCGTTAAAATCACAAATAGAGTTGTGTTCCAAAGTGAACGCCAAAAATGGGGATCAAAAAGCATTTTCTGATAGTTCTCAAATCCGACAAACTCTATTTTCCTAATTAAACTCCAATCATAAAAGCTCATTTCCAAGCCCTTAAATACTGGAAGAATAGTAAAGATTATGTACACTACCAAAAAAGGAAGAAGAAAAGGTATTACCTTTATGTCGCGCATCCAAAGATTTTTATTCATAACCAGGCCTCTTTCACTAATAAGTTAAAAGTAGATGCCTCTAAAATATCGGAGAGTCAATTTAAAGACATCTACTTCACTATTATTCTCCTATTAATTCCTTCACTTCAGTTTCAATTTTTTTAAAAGCTTCTTCTGCTGTAACTTCACCTGACCACACAGTATCCAAGTGGCCTATTAATATTTCTTCTATCCCACGGGCATAAATATTCCGATCGGCAAAATTTCCATAATTCGCTACCTCTGCATACTGATTTCGATATGGAAGTTCGTTAAATTCTTCCGATTCAATAACTGCTTTTTTAGCTGGTATGTGTCCAGCCTGCGCCCACATAGCACCATTATCAGTAGCAAAGTCCATAAACTCTATAGCTGCTTTTTGAACTTCTGGATCTGTATCCTGGTAGTAAGGTAAAACAAATGTATGAGAGTTTGCCCATGCACCTTTTTCACCAAAAACATTCGGGATCGGCATTGGGGTAATATCAAGACCCTCCGTAATCTCCCAAGTGCCTGTTGCCCACACTCCTGCAGTTATTGTTGCTGCATTTCCGGCTTGAAAATCTGGGTAGTAGTCACTTACATTGAGCCTAATTATCTCCTCGTCATGATATAAGTCCTTTAGGAAATTTGCTGCTTGAATTGCTTTATCCAAATCAATATTATATGTTGGATTTTCGAGACTATCTTCTGATACAATATTTTCTCCTCCTAGCTGGGTATAAAATCCCCACCATAACCAATAAGGATTACCACCAGCTGAAGAAGAAGCAAATGGTAATGTACCTTCAGGAAGTCTTTCCTTTAGAGTTTTAAAAAATTCAATATATCCTTCAGGAGATTTGTCCATTTTGATAGTACCGTCTTCATTTAGCAGTCCGGCTTGATCTACAAGTTCATTATTTATGTACATGATTTGAGGATGAATATCAATTGGTAACGCGTAATGAACGCCATCATAAATAGTAGCATCAAGAATATTTTTATTAAAATCCTCCCACACTATTCCAACATCTTTCCCTAAGTCATTCAACTCAGTTACAAGGCCTTGACTAACTAGCTCCGGTAAAACGTGCATATGTGATATAGCTAAATCAGGGCCTTTTCCAGAACTGACACTTGTCATTAGCTTTGTATAATACTGAGCATTTTCCTGAGTAACATTGTTAACAAAAATTTCGCTCTGGCTTTCATTGAACTTATCTACAATGTTTTGCATGTATTGCGCGTCACCAGCAGCAAAGAGATTCCACATTTCAACCTCTATAACTTCTTTATCATTCTCGGACTGACCATCAGCTTGCTCTTCTGATCCGCCAGTGCAAGCTGTTAAAAACAACGCTCCGACTAGCATTAAGCTTACAACAATCAACCACTTTCTCATGTCAATTCCTCCTTTAATTTTCCCGCAATCATTTAATACAGAAAATCTGTTTTATTACTGTATTTTTGTGACTACACTAGATAGAATATACACTTCCCTAATCTGAATCAATGAAAGTTTTGTAAATTTTGTTTTAAAATAAATTATTAATCAACAAAAAAGTTGTTAAAAGAATATAGAATCATACTCTTTTAACAACTTTATGTAAATATACCAAATCGATTACTCAAAATCTATATGAAGCTTTATATCTTGCGGATAGTCACCAAAATCTCGGCCGAATAAGTTAATTCCACCTTTATGGATTGCGTCTTCTTTAATTCCTATCTTAAACGTTAAATAATTTCTTTCCATTATATTAAGATCTTGAACAGTAGTATTAGATAGTACAATATCATCTATCGTAGTTTGATCACTTGTCACTTTCCATGTTTTTAAACTACCGTATTGCGTATAAGTTTTTTCACTCCATTTTTTGGGATTTAGCTTACCAGGGCGATCGCCAAAGTCTCCAGGGCTAGTCCATGTTCCAATATCAACATTATTAATCCATACTGTGATATCAGATGGCCAATTAGAATCATAGTTCGGTGCCTCCGAACAAATCTCCACTGAAAACTGCACTTCTTTAATTTCTGATTTTGGAGGGATCCCTATTATCGGAAATTTATATTCAAAAAAGCCTTTTCTTGTCCATATTAATTGAGCTTTTGAACGTTGGGGACTATAAAAGTGAACGGGTTCATCTTCAGGAATGATAAATCCATCATGATTAGCGATACCACATGTTGGCGCAACCTCAAAGTCAACATAATGCCCAATAGGCATCTCTATTTGAAAGTGTTTATACTTTCTTGAAAATTGATTTTGGCTGTTTAACTCAATGTGAATATCATCAAAGTTTCTTGTAGCTACTTTCATTGCTCCCCTACTTGCTGGGCGTAACTCTGTTAAAATTAAACCAGATTCCTCCAATACCTTAATATGCGAAGCTGTTGTAGATATAGGAATATTAAGCGTCTCAGCCAACTGATGTACATTCATATTTCCTTTGTTTAAGAGACTAATTATGTTTAAACGAACTTCAGAAGATAATGCATGTGCAACTATTTTTAATTTACCTGGTTCCTTTATAGATAGTTCTAACAATTTTATCCCTCCAAGCCATGCAATTATTTCGTTATATTGCAATTAATATTCATCTTACTCTAAGATAAACGAAAAACCTGCAAATATCCATAATTTTTGTAATTAATAGAAGTAGAAAATGACCGCTTATCACAAAGGGGATATAAGGAAGAGAATTAAAACAGAAAAACTAAGTAGATAACTTTTCTTTTCCCTATATCTAACTAAAATAAAAACTTACGATTTATTCCCTGATTTTGTGAGAATAAAGATCTACGGGCTCGGGGCAAAACATCGTTACGCTTTCGATACTTACTCAGCGGTTCAATGGTTTTTGTCTCCTTAATACTCACCTAACAAAGTCTAGTCCTACCTTTTCCCTACCGCTCAATACCATAACTTTTGACTACAGCACCTTAGGGTGGTTTGCAATATCTACCTGTATAGCGATTGCGAGACACATGGAACATCGGACCATTTTTTTTACTTCAATCACTTGGTCTTGGAAGTTTGTATAGTAAATCTTTTGTGTTTCTTTTTCAATCAATTTACTTAAGTCTATCATGGTTTGAAATTTCCTGATTGGCCCATCTAAAGTATTAGGACAGAAAATATAAATAAAAGTATGGGTTATATAAAAAAAAGAAAAATACAAGTAAAATTAAATAATAAATACAAACAGTTCGATTGCCGGAATAATTTCCTTTTCCAATAACTCATCGTATATTTGATTGGACCTCTCCATTAAATTATCACTATACTTCTCCACGGATTTGCGCCAAACAAAGGTGAATTTATTTGCGTTCGCTTTAATCTTTGTCCCGTCAATAAATATCGCTTCTTCCTCAATTAAATTTTCTTGAACGAGTTGGCTACGAAACTGCACAAAACATTCACGAAGGATTTCTTCAACTAGTGGATTAGAACGAAAGCGATTGATGTTCCGGTAGCTTGGTTCGTAACCTTGAGATAGCCACATCATGCGTACACTATCTTCTAATAATCCTGCGATTTTTCTTCCAGAGAAAACAGATTGTGTATACGCACATAAAATAATTTTCATCATCATTCGTGGATGATATGGGGGACAACCAGTTTGGTGAATAAAGCCTTCGAAAGCTTTACTAGGTATACTTTCTACTAATTCATTTATGGAAAAGGCAACATCATCTTTTTTTAATTTAACTTCTAAATCTAAAGCAAAACTACTTGATTCATGTTATAATCTTTAAACATAAGGACACCTCCGATGGTTATTGTTTGGTCACTTTAATTTTATCAAATGGTGTCCTTTTGTTCACTAAAATAATAAATAGAAACAGAAAAATAAGCGTGATACCTTTTTTCCAATTTTCATGGAATGGTATCGCGCTTATTTTTATTTACTGGGGTTTTGTCCCAGCCTCTTTTCAATTAGTGAGAAACACAATATAATGAACCGAAAACACTTTTTACTAACTATACATTATTCACTGCAAAATCCACATCCTTTTTAATCCTATAAATTGTATTTCGTGCCTCCCTAACTTCTCGATTATAAATAACTTTATCTTTTCCGGTTGCCTAGTATGATATTTTTTCGTTCTAGCTTTAAACTTTCCTTCACACTGTGCATTTCTAATTCGTTCCCTTCCTCTTCAACCATCCATGACGGCAAAGTTAAAAACCAAACTGTCCATTCCTTCTAAATCTTTGTATTTTCGTGTATCAAGAATAGGCATACTACAATATCAATCTCTTCATCAATAAGCGTTTTACCACTCGTTACGATCTTTACGAATCTCTTATTTATTCTGACCAAAACAAACTAAGATCATGAACATCTAACACATCACAAAAATCGCATCTTGGATCTCAATAAGCTTTTAACTCCTTCAGTTGCCTATTTAAACTTTTACCCTTTGAACTTATTCTTGCAAAACCAAAAATTATATAATCTCCACCCTACACTTTGAACAAGTCTATTTGAACATATCGTTAGCTTGATAGTATCACATTTCCGTTTGTTCTAAATAAGTGTACTCAGATTCAACATAAATAAAAATGAATCCTCAAAATACTTTTATGTATAAAAGACAATACCCATCAATAAATCATATAAGGAGATGTCATAATGGACAAACTATATATTATATGGTTTGTCCACAAAGGGGAAAATATGACATAAGAGAAGTAAAGTTATAGAAAAAAGCCAATCATTTACGTAGTCACGGAGCTCAACGTTATAAAATCTCGGTTTGATCAAAAATTGGTCAACACCGGAGATTAAAAGAGAAGATGAGTATAACCATCCTTATAAACAACGATAATATTAAGACATTATATGGGTTATAAGGAGTATATATTTCAATATTAAGTTAAATTTAAATGATGACGGGACAAATAAACTATAATTTTAAACCTTTAATTGTAAATAAAATAGGAAGAACTTCATTCTCTAAACATTGTAATGTTTAATAATAAAACCGAAGTGCTCCCTTAAACCTTTTTACATATAAAATACTTATTAACCCAAAATGGAAGAAACAACAGAAGTGTCAACATTTCCTCCAGAGCAAAGTGCAACAATCTTTTTTCCTTCTGCTTCCCTTGTCATAGCTGCTGCAACTGCAACAGCGGCAGATGTTTCAATTACTTGCTTCATTCTTGTAAGAACAATCGTAAATGCAGTTTTTATTTCTTCTTCATCAACCAATACAATTTCATCTACATACTTCTGAATGATAGGGAAAGTTAATTCACCCGGTGTTGCAGTCCTTAACCCATCAGCTATCGTAGTAGAACCCCCAATATTAACTCTTTCACCTTTTAGAATGGAAAGGTATGTATCATTTGCAAGTTTTGGTTCAACACCAATAATGCGAACATGTGGTTTTATTTCTTTGATTGCTGTTGCTACACCAGAAATAAGTCCACCTCCACCTATCGGCACATAAACCTCATCTACTGAATCTAATTGCTCTAAAATTTCAAGGCCGATTGTTCCCTGACCTGCCATAATTAAAGGGTCGTCGTAAGGTGGAACATATGGTGCATTTTCCTCTTTGGAAATTTGCTTAGCTCTTCCAAGCCTTTCTTCAGAGCTTTCCCCACAAAACTCTATGTTCCCGTGATAAGCCCGAATTCCTTTTTGTTTACAAGCCGCAACATTGGCAGGCACAACAATAGTTGGGGTAAGACCTAATTTACGTGCTATATAACTAACAGCCTGGCCATGGTTACCGGATGATGCAGCAACAATCGACCTTGCACCTTTACTAGCTTCATTTATAATTTTATTTGAGGCACCTCTAATCTTAAATGAACCTGTTTTTTGTAGGTGCTCACATTTAAAAAATATTTGATTACCCACTTCTGATGATATACTTTCCGATGTCATCAAAGGGGTTTCATTAATAATTTTGGAGATATTTTCTCTAGCCTGCTTTATTTTATTAAGATTTACCATTAGATTTTCTCCTTAACTCGAAATTTTAGCTTAAAAGCTATTTTTATCTAAGTGTATATCTATTCAGTCGCAACAATTAGTTCAATTTCAACTGGAGATTGACCTGGTAGATCTCCAGCTCCGATTGCTGACCGGGCGTGTTGACCTTTTTCTCCAAATATATCAACAAGAAGATTTGAAGCGCCATCAATTACAGTAGATTGATCTTTAAATCCATGTCTCGCATTAACAAAACCCGTCATTTTTACAATCCGCTTCACTTTATCAAGGGAGCCAAGCTCATAATTTAATACAGTCAAAGCATTCACAATACAAATGCGGGCAGCTTCCTGTGCTGTTTCAATGGTTATCTCTTCACCAACTTTTCCACAATATTTGAGTTGACCGCTAACGCGCGGTAATTGGCCACTCACGAACGCTAAATTATTATGAATAACAACAGGAACGTATTCATATAATGGTTTTCTTGCATTAGGTAGCGGATATCCTAATTGTTCCATTTTCTTTTCAATCATTTGTTTAGTTAATCCTTTCCTAGTTTAATAACAATCTAAAATAAAAACTTGTCACACCCTTTGAGTAATTTATGCTTATAAGAGCACAGAAGTAAAGAGTTGTGACAAAGAATCTATCAATATATCAGTTTTGAAAATCAGGAAACAAAAATTCATATTACGTATGAATTAGTTTTTCTAGTCTACCATTTTCCTTAATTAAATTTTTATTATAGGTTGAGTCTGGCATTTCACCTGAGATCATCATCTCAACTAATTCCACTGTGCGTAGTGAGAGTTCTTCATAAACTCTTGAAGACCAGCCTCCAATATGTGGAGTAGCGATAACATTATCCAATTTCACTAGTGGATTTTCTACAATATTAGGTTCTGTTGCAAACACATCTAATGCTGCTCCTGCAATTTTACCTTCAACTAAATGCTCATATAGCGCTTTCTCTTGAACAAGTAAACCGCGTCCAGAATTAATGAACCATGCAGTTGATTTCATTAATGAAAATTCCTTTTCCCCCATCATACCTTCTGTTTCACTATTTAAAACGGCATGCAGTGAGACAAAATCAGAGTTCTTTAAGAGTTCCTCCATACTGCAAAGTTGCTCATCGGATTCAACCTCATTAATAAATGGATCGTGGACTAGAATTTTCATACCTAATGCTTTTGCAACTTTAGCAACTTTTCTAGCAATTGCTCCATATCCAATTAAACCTAGAGATTTCCTCCATAAATCAGGTAACGTATATCTTTGGGCAACGCCATTTTTTAATTCAGTATGGTGTTTAATGATGCCCCTACTAATTGCACATAAGTAGCCAATAACTAACTCCACTACTGGAGCCTCATAGATGCCGGGGCAATTACATACTAACACCCCATTTCGAGCAGCTGCTTCCATATTTATATTTCTTATGTCTACACCAGACCGAATAAAGCTTATTAGGTTAGGACAGTTTTCAAATAGCTCCTCATTACCTTCAAATCTTACTGTCGTAATAATAAAATTTGCCTCATGCGCCTTTTCTATCATTTCTTTTGTTGTTAGCTGTCTATCATATGGATTAAGTATAACATTTCCTAATTGCTTAAGCTTATTTAGGGATTTTTCTGGGTAAAGCATTTCTAGTTCTTTTGGTGTGTGGCTCAAGATAATGGTATACATTATATATCTCCTTCTTTAGGAATACCAATAATCAATGGCAACCATTTTTTAATAAATTTCCACTTTCCTCATGGCAAGATTCCCGTACTATCAGTTCATAATCTGGTATATTTATGGATGGTAATTCTATATTTGGTTCAAGTTCATTTAATAGCTCATATACTGACTTTCGCGCAATAGCTTCATGGTCTATTGCAATCGTAGTTAACCCTACTGACTCTGCAAAAGGAATATCATCCCATCCAACTAAAAAAACATCCTTTCCTAATTTGAGCTTAGCACGACGTAAATAATTTAATACTCCAAAAGCAGCATAATCACTTGCGGTAAAAATTGCTAATGGCACTCCCCATTTTCTGATTAGCTTTTCTGCTGCCTTTTCTGCATCTTCAAGATCATAACCACCTTGTACAATTAAATCTGGCGAAAATGCTTTCCCGTGTACTTTTAATGCCCTTTTATAGCCATTTATCATAAAGTTTGAATTTGGATGGTTTCCCGGAGATCCAATGTGTGCTACAATAGAATGATTTTGTCCCAATAAATGTTCTGTTGCGATATATGCCCCGTATTCGACATTACTCACTTCAGAAACTGAAAGTACAACACTGTTTGTGCTATATTGGTTAATGGAGGTTAGGGTTTTCTCATCTAAAGCAACAACAGAATAAATTAACCCATCTAACCTTCCCCCTCCACAGAACGATATAATTGCATCGTTAACCCTTTTTTGCCCATATGTTGTGAAAATGGATAACCTGTAACCATACTCAGCCAAAGTTTTTTCAATATAATTTGCATATTGTACGAAGGTTGGGTTAGAAATATCTCTTAATATTAGTCCAACAACATTTTTCCTTTTTGATCTTAATGCTGCAGCAGCAGAATTAGGAACATAACCTAACTCTTTTGCTGCTTGTAATATTTTCTGTTTTGTTTCTTCCTTTAAATTACCTTTATTATTTAATGCATAAGAGACCATCGCTTTAGAATAACCTGATGCTGCAGCAACATCCTTAATTGTAACCATATATTATCCTCCACTCTTAAAATATATCACCTTCATTCATTTTACCAATCTTCTGTGATTTGGCAATTTCTATAGAGACTTACGATATATATCTTCAATTTCCTTTGCATTTACACGACGCGGGTTAAAGTTTAGTAGTCCATGAACTTTAGCCTGATCAACCATTGGGGATATATGTTCTTCTTTCACTCCCACATCCGCAAGACCTGATGGTATTCCTACATCTTCAACTAATTTTCTTACTGCATCTAGTGATTTTTCAGCCGCAATATGCTTTGGAAGACCTTCTACATTTTCACCCATCGCTTCCGCTATTTGTGCAAATTTCTCAATTCGTCCATTTAAATTAAATTCCATACAGTGTGGTAACAAGATTGCGTTTGCAACACCATGCGGAACACCGGCTACTGGTGAAAGTGGTTCAGACATCGCATGGACAATTCCTAACTGCGCATTATTGAATCCCATTCCAGCAATGGTTGCTGCAAACTGCATGTTTAAAGTTGTTGTTACATTTTTAGGGTCGGCTACTACCGATCTAAGATTATCAGAAATGAGTTTAATAGCCCCAATTAGTAATGAATCTGTTAGTGGAGTTGCAATATTTGACACATATCCTTCAATAGCATGTGTTAATGCGTCAACTCCAGTTGCAGATGCAACAGAGGCTGGAATATTAGCAAGCATTAAAGGATCTAAAAATGCTACATTTGCACGCATTCTGTCGCTACCTACATTTAACTTTCTAGAGCGAGAACTTTCTGTAATGACGGAACCTCTCGTTACTTCACTTCCTGTACCACATGTAGTCGGGACTACCATAAATGGAATAGGATCATTAGGAAATAGATCAATACCTTCCCAATCAAGAATAGAACCTTCGTTAGTTCCCATCATTGCCATTGATTTAGCAGCATCAATGGAGCTACCTCCACCTATCGCAATGACAATATCACAATTGTTTTCTTTAATGATTTGTCCACCTTTATCAATTGTTTGCCAATGTGGATTTTCTTCTACTTCATTGAAAATTATTGTTTCAATATTATTCTTTTGTAAAGACTCAATAATCGGTTCCGTTAATCCTAATTTGCTGATCACAGGGTCTGTTACAACTAGGGCATGTGTTCCTTTTAATTTTTCTGCATGAGCTCCAACTTCACTAACACAACCAGGACCAGAAATAATACGTGTTAAAATAATATATTGATGAAATGCTTGTTGAAATTCAAATTGATTTGGTGATGCATTGTATATTCCATTCATATAAAAATCCCCCATCTTATTTAAAATAAATTACTTTTCTAGACGAATAGATACAGCTTTTGAATCAAGAAATTCCTCAATACCCTCTTTTCCGCCTTCTCTTCCAATTCCACTTTGTTTCACGCCACCAAATGGACCATGGTCAACAACAGGTGTTGTATCATTTACACCAACAACTCCAAATTCAAGTTGTTCACTTACTTCATAAACTTTCTTCAAGTTATTTGTATAGAAATAAGCAGCTAAGCCATTTGGTGTATTATTTACTCTTTCGATAATTTTTTCATCATCATCAAATTCTATAATTGGTGCAACAGGTCCAAATGTTTCATCTTTCATTAGTTCCATTTCTTCATGAATATCTTGTAAAATAGTAGGTAAATAGTAGTATCCCGTTTGCATTTCTTTGTTCCTGGATCCACCTGTTACAAGAGTTGCACCTTTATCAAGGGCATCTTTTACATGCGTTTCTATTTTCGAGATTGCTTCTTCATTTACCAAACTACCTAAATCAGTGTTATCTAAACCATTTCCTTGAGTTTTTTTATTCATTTTTTCAGCTAGTTTTGTTGTATATTCTTCTACTACGTTTTTGTGTACATAGATTCTGTTCGCACATACGCACGTTTGTCCAGAGTTTCTTAGTTTGTTAATTAATGTACCCTCAACAGCTAAGTCAATATCAGCATCATCATAAACGATGATAGGCGCATGCCCACCCAGTTCCATTGAGACGTGTTTTACCGTAGAGGCACAAGCTTCAATAATCTTTTTGCCTACAGCGGTCGAACCAGTAAATGAAACTCCCGCTACTTTTGGGCTATTAAATATTTCATTACCAATCTGTTTTGTGTCTCCTACGATGAAATTTGCTACTCCTTTCGGAAATCCAGCTTCTTCAAATAATTTAGCAAGTGCAAGTGCAATTAATGGAGTGTCACTAGCTGGCTTAACAAGAACTGGACACCCTGCAGCTAAAGCTGCTGAAATTTTTCTACATAAAATATGTAGAGGGAAGTTCCATGGAGTTATTGCAGCAACAACACCGATTGGCACTTTATTAACAAAATTTCTTTTCTTACTATCAACATTTGGAAGGGTTTCACCATTTATTCTTTTAGCCTCTTCAGCATACAGCTCAAATATCTTTGCAGAACCATTCACTTCCATCTCAGCCTCATATAACGGTTTCCCCTGTTCCATTGTTAATAAGCGTGTTAGACTCTCGGAATTTTCAAGTATTAGATTTTTAATTTTATGGAGCAATTCAGATCGTTTGAATACCGTTGTTTTAGCCCATTCTTTTGATGCGTTATACGCAGCATCAATTGCCAATTTTGTCTCTGCTCCCCCAGCTTTCGGTACAACAGCTATAATTTCTCCTGTTGATGGATTGATAGAAGGAAAAGTTTCTTTAGATAAAGCATCCATCCACTCACCATTAATATATAACTTATTAGTAATCATAACTCCTTCACTCCCCTGTAAAGTTTGGTTTACGCTTTTCTAAAAATGACTTAATTCCTTCTGTTCTGTCATGAGATATAAATATTAAATCACTTGCCTTCTTCTCTAACTCAATGCCTGTAGGTAGTGTACCTAAACTAGACTGGTTAACTAAAGATTTGGCGACTTGAACAGCATATGGCGAATTTTTACTTATTTTTTCTGCTAACTCGAGTGCAAGCACTAATCCTGTTCCACTTTCCGCCACTTTATTCGCCAAGCCAACTTCCTTCGCTTCCTGGGCTGATAATGGAATTCCTGTTAATATCATTTCTTTTGCATTTCCTAATCCAACAATTTTGGATAGTCTTTGCGTACCACCCCATCCTGGGATCGTACCAATTCCCACTTCTACTAAGCCAATTTTTGCACGTTCTTCAACGATACGAATATCACATGCCAAAGCAAGTTCACACCCACCACCAAGAGCATGCCCATTTACTGCAGCTATGACAGGAGCTCTAAAGTTTTCAATCATCTGAAATACTTCATGTCCTAATTCAGTCTGTGTTTTTCTATCTTCCTTGGTTAACTTGATAGCTTCTTTAAGATCAGCACCTGCTGCAAAAACTTTAGGTCCACTTCCAGTTATAATAACTGCCCTAACCTCTTTATTATCCGAAAAAGACTGCAAAACATTTTTTAAATTATTTAACGTTTCAATGTTTAAACTATTTCTCTGTTCTTCTTTATTAATAGTAATGATCCCTACTGAACCTTGAATCTCAACTAATAAGTTTTCTGACATAAAATCACCTCCATTATCTATAAATACATGAGTCAATTGTCTTCAATTGTTCTGAAATGATTGGTTTAAATCTCATATGAGGTAAAATATCTTCCTCAACAGATATTCCAGGTGCAATTTCTATCAATTCGAATCCCTTATTCGTTAATTGAAATACACATCTTTCTGTTACATAGTAAATTTCCTGTCCTTTTTCTATTGCATTTTTTGCACTAAATGTTATTTGTTCTACTTGATCAACAAATTTTTGGTGTTTTCCTTCTTGATTAATTGTTACTTTATCTTCCACAAAACTAGCATTTAATCCGCCAGCGGTAAATGTCCCACAGAATACTATTTTTCTTGTTTTGTACGTTATATCTACAAACCCCCCACAGCCCTGTACTCTGCCTCCAAATTTGGATACATTTACATTCCCCTCTTTATCTATCTCTGCAAAACCTAAGTATGAAATATCTAGAAAACCTGCATCATATAAATCAAATAGAGATGGTGAATCAATTAACATTCTTGGATTATGTTGTAATGCAAAGAATAATCCACCTGGATTCACTCCTCCTAAAGCCCCATGTTCAACGGTAAAGATATGTTCATTTTCAGTTCCCTCTTCGTACGAAATTCGTGGCATTTCTCTTGGCATTCCAGCACCTAAATTAACAACCTTATACCCTTCCATTTCCTTAGCTGCTCTCTTTAAAATGTAACGAGCAGGCTTTTCTTTAGGTACTTTTGATATTTCAGGAACTGGTGATTTAATTTCTCCAGCAAAAGAAGGATCATAACCGTCATGTGTTAATAACTGACGTTGCTCTGGATCTACTACAACAGCATCTACAAGCATGCCAGGGATTTCTACCAATCTAGTAGGTATAGTTCCAGCTTCAGCTATTCTTTCTACTTGAACAATAACTTTCCCACCACTTGCTTTCGTTGCAAGAGCTTGTGCTACAATCCCTAAAGACAACACTTCTTTTTCCATGCTAATGTTACCTTCAGTATCTGCTGTTGTACCTCTAATAATTGCAAAATCTATCGGTGTTGCCTTGTAGAATAAATATTCCTCACCATCAACTTCTACTATCTCAACCATATTGTTTTCGGTTTTTTCATTGAGTGCCGTTCCTTCTACTCGAGGGTCAGGGAAAACACTTAACCCAACTTTAGTTAAATATCCTTTACTACCATTCGCTAAAGTTCGTAATAGTTGGTACGTAACACCCATAGGAAGTTGATGTCCCTCTATTTTGCCTTCCTCAATCATTTTCGTTAGCTTAGCCGCATCCCAACTACTACCAATTGTTTTACGAATCAAACCTTCATGAGCTAAGTGATCCAGCCCTGCCCCAGGAGCTCTACCTACCCCAACGGTATGAAAGTCAACCAGGTTATTCGGTTTTCCTGTTTCTAAAAAACGTTTTTCAAGGGCGGTTAATATCGCTTCTGGAACAACGTACTGATTACATCCGCATATTGTAATAGTGGAATTATCCGTTATCATTTCCGCAGCTTCTTTGGCAGAAACAATGTTTGGTTTCATTTTAAAGCTCCTCTTTATTTAATTCTTTTACAAGCCTAGAGAACTTACTCTTCTCTTCCTCGCTCAATTGATTAAATGGTTCTCTAACATGTGATGTTTCAATAATTCCTAACTCAACAAGAATTTGTTTTAATCTTGCCGGGATATCCGTTTTTGGATTTACATAAATAGAAGAAACAAGGTCGTAATATTTTGCCTCTAAATCCATCGCAGCTTTCATGTCCCCAGCTTTTACTAAATCCATTAATTCACTAAGAAAGTTAGGAGTCGCACTCGTTAACCCTAGCAGACCTCCATCAGATGGATACATACTTGGTGCTAGAACTGTATCAATACCTGTAAGTATTTCTGCTTGATGACCAACTTCTTTAACCGCCTTAACATCTGCATTGAATTTTTCCATATCAAACTGTGCATATTTGATACCGATTACTTTGTCTATTTTACTTATTTCTGCAAGTGTTTCAGAATCTACATGGGTACCGGAATTAACACGAGTTTGGAAAGCAATAATTGGTAAATTTGTAGATTCTGCAATAATCTTGTGAAACCTTACAGATACCTCAGGTGTTTGATCTACCCCTCTTGCAAAAGAGAATGGTTGGAATAATAAACTTACATCAGCCCCTGCCTCTTCTGCTATTTCAGTTTCTCTTATTACATCTTTAATTCCTTCCGCCCAAATACCTGCTACAACTGGAACACGACCATCAACCTGATCTACCATAATTTCAATAATTCTTTTTCTTTCTTCTGAAGTTAAATAAAACGTTTCACCCGCAAATGCATTACATACTAAACCTTTAACACGTGAACCTTTTAAATTATACTCAACTAATTTCCTTAAACTAACCTCATCAACATTAAAGTCATTATCAAAAGGGGTAATTGTTGCACCAATAATTCCATCCTTAAAGCTAAACTTCTTCATTTTACATTCTCCTTTTCTTTTTACCGATTAATTGAAACGATTCAATCGGTTAATTTTTATGTTAGTATACTAGGGATTATTTGTCAAGCAATTTTCTGATTATTTCTTTGTTTTAAATTATTGAAAAAAATAATTGTGCAAATTGTTCAGTAATACATAACTAATAAAACAACTACAAAAAGTGTTTCCACAAACATTGAATGTACTTTAAGTTCCTTTAATCTTTGAAGGAGGAGGGAGGAGGAAATCAAAGTCACAACCTTGGTCTGCTTGTAACACATGTTTTCTATATAGCAATGGATATCCTCTATCAAAGTCATTGAAGTTAGGAGGAATGAAACGGTCTTTTCGACTTTCTAATTCCTTTTCTGTAATCAAAACATTCAATTGCCCTTTATCGATATCTAGTTCAATAATATCTCCATCCTTAACTAATCCAATTACCCCTCCAACAGCTGCCTCAGGAGCTACATGAAGAACGACAGTACCAAATGCTGTACCACTCATTCTACAATCTGAAATGCGTACCATATCCCTAATACCTTTTTTTAATAATTTCTCAGGAATTGGAATCATACCAGCCTCAGGCATCCCCGGCGCACCAACCGGACCAGCATTTTGTAAAACCAGTACACTTTCTTTATCTACATCAAGATTAGGATCATTAATGCGACTTTCCATTTCGTTAATAGATTTAAAAACAACAGCCTTTCCTTTATGCTTAAGTAAATTTTGATCTATAATAGCTTTAGGTTTTATAATAGAACCTTGTGGTGATAAGTTTCCATATAAAACTTTGATTCCACCATATTTATGTATTGGCTTATCAATAGGTTTAATAATGTGTCTATAAACAGGGTTGACTTCTACATCTTTGAGATTTTCCCTTAAAGCAGAACCAGTTACAGTCATTTCATCTAAATTTAATAACGAAAATATTTCTTTTAGTAGAGTTTGAACCCCACCAGCATGATAAAAGTCTTGCATTTGATATTCACCTGCAGGCCTTAAATTTGCCAAGAAAGGTGTCGTTTCACTGAGTTTATTAAAACGTTCTAGGTTCAAATTAATTCCTAGCCTTCTTGCAATCGCTATTAAATGAATAACGGTGTTTGAAGAACCCCCAACTGCCATAAGTGCACGAATACCGTTGTCAAATGCTTCTTTTGTCAGTATCTGAGAAGGTCTGATATTTTTTTCTACTAAATTCACAATGCTTTTCCCTGTCTCTTTCGCTAACCTCATTCTCTCGTTTACCGTTGCAGGAGCAGCTGCAGCACCAGGCAACATCATTCCCATTGCTTCTGCACAAGTAGAAATAGTACTTGCTGATCCCATTACCATACAATGACCTGATGTAGGGGCTAATTGTGAATTAATATTATTAATTTCTTCTTCTGAAACTTGACCTGCTTTGTATTCTTGCCAAAAATAACGGCAATCCGAACACGCCCCTAAAGTTGTGCCATTATATTCGCCATTTTCCATTGGACCACCAGTAAATAAAATTGCAGGTTTATTCGCGCTAGCAGCTCCCATTAATTGAGCGGGTGCCATTTTATCACACCCTCCTATTAATACCACTCCGTCAATTGGTTGAGCAGAGATCATTTCTTCTGTATCCATAGCAACTAAATTTCTGTATAACATTGTAGTCGGACTTGTAAACATCTCCCCTATAGAGATAGTTGGAAATTCAAGAGGGATTCCTCCTGCCATTAATACCCCACTTTTTATCGCTTGGACCATTGGTTGTACATGTGAATGACAACGATTCACTTCACTGTAAGTATTGCAAATTCCGATAATCGGCTTGTCAAAGTCTTTTTTATCAAATCCAAGGTTTCTCTGAAAAGCCATTTTAATAAATTTACTAAAGCCTTCATCTCCGTATGAAGTATGCCTTTTTTTCACTTTTATCCCTCCGCCCATTAAATATGAAACCCTCCAATAACTAATCAACTTTGTTACTTCTTACATATCCACATTTAATTTTACTTCACTCCCTGTATAAGAAGACCGATAAATTGCGTCAATAACCATGTTATTCAATAACCCGGACATTGCAGATGTAATAGGTTTTTCCTCTTTACGAATACAATCAATGAAATGTTGGCTCATTCTTTTTCGTGGTCCTTCGTCTAATTTGGGGAGTTCGAAGTTAATGTCAGATTTATGGTCCAATAACTCTGTCATGAAAACGCCCTTGTGTTCTCTCACGGAGATTCCACCCTTTGTTCCCATTAAATGTATAAATGGAGCATTATCGGTTTCTGTATGCGCCGCCCAACTTACCTCTAAATTTAAAACGGAGCCATTATCCATTTTAATTTGAGCAGAAGCTAATTCATCAACATCAAAATAACCATTCCAATTTTGCTTTCCCCAAGAACCTATTCCTTTTTTAAAAGTACCAAGTTCTGAAAAAACAGTACCATAAACTGAAATAGGTTTAATTTCCCCCATCATCCAAATTGCTAGGTCAAGCATATGAACACCAATATCCATTAAAGCGCCGCCACCGGAATCTTTTTTCTGCGTAAACCAACTTCCCCACCCCGGAATTCCCTTACGACGTATGTATCCTGTCTTGACATAATAAATATGACCTAATGCTCCTTTATCAATAAACTCTTTTGCTTTCATTATGAAGGGATCCCATCTTCTATGATGTCCTAACATGAAGACCTTTTTTGAATCCTTTAATACATGTACAATATCTTTTGAATCATCAGCATTCATCCCCATAGGTTTTTCTAATAGTACATGTTTACCTGCTTTAAGTGCTTGAGTCGCCATTTCTGAATGAAACTTATTTGGCGTTGCAATAATAACAGCATCTACATGTACATCTTGAATAAGATCCCTACTATTGGAATAGACTTTTTTAATACCAAATTTCTTTGCACGTTCCCTAGCAATAGATAATGTATTATTCATTACTGCTGTTAATTCAACATCAGGTAATTCACTAAATTGTTTCATATGAATAGTGCCTATTGAACCAGTACCTATAATTCCAAGACGTACTTTATTAAATGCATTCATAACTCACCCTCCAATATTGAATAGGTACAGTATCAGTATTAATTTAATAGTTTATTGTATTATAGATTTAATATTACAATTATTGTAAAGTTAACCTTACCTCTAATTAGTTGCTTTCAATATATTCCTTTTATTTTTAACGTTGGGAGACAGGGATATATAGATGGAATTAATTTCTTAAAAAAGTGTTCCTATATAAATTAGTAACTCTAAGAAGCATTTAAAGTTAATCCATAAAGTTATGAGGAAGAAATGTAACCAGACCAGGGAATATAACAACTAGTAACACTACTATAAAAAGTGTTGCGATAAATACTGAATGTATTCTCAGCACTTTCATTACACTTATTTCTCCGATTGCACATCCTAAAAATAAGAGCACCCCAACCGGAGGAGTTAACGCACTAATAAAAGACGTCATAATCATGATTAACCCAAAATGAATCGGATCAAATCCAAAGTCCACCGCTATCTGCATAAATGGAAGAGAAAATAACATTAGGATGACTACTGTATCAATAAACATACCTATTATGAAAATAAAAAGAACTAATAATAAAATAATCAGAAATGGATCCGTCGTAAGAGATTGCAAAAAGGCCGATACTTGTTCTTGAAACCTCAATCTAAATAGGACCTCTGCAAATAATGTAGAGAATGCTAACAGTAACATAACCATGGATGAAGTTAGTGCGGTATTAACACATACCTTTTTTAATTTAGCAAAGGAATTAATTTCTTTGTATATAAAAACTCCTATAAATAAGGATAATACTACAGCCAAGACCCCTGCCTCTGATGCGGTTGTTGTCCCTGTAGTGATTCCTAAAATGATAGCTAAAGGAACTAATGTTGCCCAAATTGCCTTTTTACCTGTCTCCTTGACTTTTGGCCAAGAAAAAGGTTCTTTCTCTTTATAATCCCTCTTTATACAGATTAAGTAACTTGTAATTAGTAAACCTGCACCTATTATGATACCGGGTATTATTCCACCTAAAAACAATTGACCTATAGATTGTCCTGTTAGAGCACCAAGTATAATCATCATAATACTAGGAGGTATGATACCACCTATAGTAGAAGAGGTTACTGTTAGAGAAACACTAAAATCTCTATGGTAACCGGACTTTACCATAGAAGGAATCAAAACAGGACCTATTGCGGCTGTATCAGCTGTTGTAGAACCTGAAATTCCACCAAATAACATACTTGCTACAACGTTAACATGTGCTAGTCCTCCACGCACACTTCCAACTAATGCTTTTGAGAAACTGACAATTTTATCCGTAAGTGAACCTTCATTTAATAATTCTCCAGCTAAAATAAAAAGTGGTATTGCAACAAACGTAAATGAATTTAATTCAGAAATAAGTAAAGAAGGAATAATTGATAGTGGAATATTACCCAATAAAAGTATTACAACAAATGCAGATAATCCAATGCTAAAAACCACAGGCATCCCAAAAAAGATAAGCACTAACATTAACCCAAATAACAATAATAATTCCATGTAAACTACTCCTCCCTCCATTTCAAAGTTGTAAGACAGAATAATTCAATGATCATTAGCGCCATACCGATAACAACAAATATATAAAGGTAAGAGATAGGCATTTTAAGTGCCGGTGAAATTTGACTTGTAGTACCCATATATTCAAATGTAACGATCATTATAATACTTAGTAATGCGATAACTAAAATGTTTATAATTGTCGTTATTATTTTATTCCATACCCCGGTTATCTTTTCTAATAGTAAATCTAAACCCACATGTATTCCTTTTCGTATAGACAAACCCGAAACCAGGAAAACCAACGTGATGATGCTAAATCTAGATAACTCTTCTGTCCAAACAACAAATGGTAAAAAGGTAAGGGTTCTACTTAAAATACCATATAATACCGAGACTACTATTGTAGTTAAAAGAATAAAGGCACTATATTCCACGAAAGTTGTATACACACTTTTAATTTTATTAAAGTAATTCAATGTAACGCTCCTTTCTAATCTTGACTTTGGTAAAAATATAACAGTCTTTTCGTATCAAAAGATAAACCTGAATTCGCCAGGGAGTTGCCCTGGCGATTTCATTATTCGTTTATTTTTAAGATAGTTTCATAGAGTTCTACTGCCTCTGGTCCCATCGCTTCAGCTAGGCCTTGTCTTTTATCAGCTATAGCCTCTTTAAATGGAGTAAGATCATCATACTTAACAATGTTTACACCTTCAGCTTCCAATTGTTGTAAGTCCTTTTCTTCCTGATCCTCTGCTAATCCTATTTGGTAGTCTTCAGAAATTTTCGCCGCCTCAAGCAGTATTTCCTGAACATCTGAAGAAAAACTCTCAAAGTAATCTTTATTCATAACAAGATATGACGGAGTATACATGTGATTAGTCATATTTAGATTATTTGCAACTTCGTATGTTCTTTCTGATAATGTTGCTGTTAAAGTTGCTGTATACCCTTCAACAACACCTGTTTGGAGAGCATTATAAACTTCTGTATATGGAATAACATTAGGAGAACCACCCCATGATTTTAACAATTCAATTGTTATATCAAATTCAGGCGCTCTAAAATCTCTACCTTTATAGTCCTCAATGGATTCTAACGGAGAAGTAGACATTATATGTGACGCGCCATGGTATCTAAAAGCAAGTAATTTCATCCCATTATTTTCTAAATTTTCACTTAGTAACCCTCTTACTTCTTCATTGTTTAGAATTTCCCTAAAATCTGCGAAATCATCAAACAAATATGGTAGTTCATTAATTGGTGTAGCATTCATTCCAAACTGAGATAAGCCACTACTTCCAACCTCCCCCATTTCAATTGATCCAGCGAGAATTCGCTCTATACTGTCAGCCTCGTCTCCTAGTTCTGCATTATGATAAGGATCTATCTCAACTCTTCCTTCCGATAACCTCTCCACTTCTTCAGCAAACTTATCTAATGCAAGGCTTGTTATTTCCTTTTCGTTTTTATAATTTGCAGCCCTTATTACAATTTTCTCTTCTTCTGACCCCGAGTCGCTTGAACCTTCACTAGTAGAAGATTCGTCAGCCCCACCACAAGCAACTAATGACAAAATTAAAATAGAGAACAACATCATTTTTAATAACCTCAATTTTAAAAACCCCCAGTTTTTTTATTTGATAGAATAATAATCTATTTAACTAAATTATTTATTTGCTACTTTGTCTGCAGCTAATTCCTTTAGTTCTTGTAGTAGTTTTAATGAAGCTTCAATAACTATCTTGTCTGCAGATTCAGTTAACTTACTTGAGCGTGCAACTCTGGTTTCATAGCCTCCATGTTCAAAAGCACGTTCAGTAGGTAAATACCCAACCCAGTCGTTACTTAGTTCAGAAATCATCGTATTGTTAAAAGGAGATTGTTCCTTAATCTGCAACCCAATTTCCACAAATACTTCGGCTGGTATTGCTAAAATTGCAGAATCCCCAATGGAAATTGCATGTATTTCCATCTCTACATTTGTTCCCTCTAAGGAATAAACTTGTAAAGCTTCTTTTGCTAGGGTTTTTTCTCGGTAAGTTGAATTAGGATTGTTCATAGTTTCATTAGCCCATGCCAAAGTTTCTTCATCGACTTTTCGGATTGGAACAGATATCTTCTTGCTATAACTAACTAATGACCCACCACGTAAACGATCATTCATTGTAAGAGCAGTTTTTACTACCTCACATCCCAGAACAGTTCCGTATTTATTCATCTTTTCTTCACCTTTACTATCCCAATATCTTCCACGCGTGCTTATATCATCAGAATTGAAATAGTTTAAATGTTGAATATCTCCACAAGCTCCATTTAGAAATACTACTCCTACATCTTCCCCTAGTAGTTTTTGTATAGTCTTTGTCATAACACCAGGGTAGTCTGCAGAATATCGCCTTCCTGTTGGGATATCCAAATGATTCCCATAGTTTACAATTACAGAAACTGGTTTTCCATTTTCATCATCAATTCTTACAACGTTAACGGACGGATCAATTGGTCCTTCAGGGGTCAAATCTGTTTTTCCGTGTTTTTGATCAATAGTCATTTCTACTTGATTATCTGAGTTCAAAAGACGTCTATTAAACATAAACGAATCATCTGATCCTTCCCCTACAGAAACATTAGCAGGCTTTAATCGGTTATAAGCTTCTATAATAGTATTGGCAATTTGTGCTTCCCAATCTTTCAACCAATTAAAGTCGGGAACCGTATTAAATATTTCAACAGTTGTCGGTGCTGTATGCGAATGCGATGCCGCAATCATGATATTAGGTCCCGGGATGCCTGTTTGCTGTTCAACTAATGTCCTAACATTTCGAACAGACTCACCAGTAACGGCTAATACATCAACTCCAACAAAAGCAACTAGGTTCTTTGATTCCTGAAGAACAACTGCTGAAATAAATAAATCATCTAAAACACTATCTGCAGTCCGTTGTTCTGTATAACCCGCCATCTCCAAACCAAGTTCAAGTTTCGGTGTGAATTTCTCCGAGTAAAAACCTGATTTCCACTTTGTCATTAAAATCCATTCCCTTCATTAAGTATACTTCCATTTATGTCTGCTATCTTTTAGCTCTCAACACATGAATGCGTTTCCATTTTAATCTAAAAAAATATGAAGCTTTGTATAAAGATTGCAAAAACCTTACCATTCTAGTTTAATTGTTATATTATAAATAGCCGTTTAGTAACAATAAGCTATAAAAAATAACTTTAAATAACACCATCTTCTTTTAGTTTATTAAACTCCTCTTCTTCAAAACCAAGCTCATTTAAATAAACTTCTTGATTATGTTGACCAATTAATGGAGGGTCATAACGAATTTTTCCAGGGGTATCTGATAATTTTATAGTAATTCCGCTCACAGGAATCTCCCCTACAGTTGGGTGATTTACATTAATAATTTGCTCTCTCTCCCTCAAATGCTCATCACTCAATAAATCTCCCACACTCTGTACTGGGCCGCATGGTATACCGTACTTATCTAACAATTCAGCGGCCTCTTCACGATTGTACTCTGCTAACCATTGCTGAATTATATCATCAATTTCATTCACATTTTGTACACGAAGACTCACATTTTCATATCTCTCATCTGTTGCCAAATCTTCCATTTGCATCGCTTTACATAATTTCAACCAAAGTCTATCATTAAAAGCATTTAGGTAAATCCAGCCATCTTTAGTCTGATATGTGTTTGCTGGAGCTGAATATCTATCCTGGTTCCCTGTTCGTTTTGGTATACTTTGATTCAAATGATAGTTAGGTATAGCACTTACAAGCATTGATACAGCACTCTCATATAATGACACATCTATTACTTGTCCCCTATTTGTTCTATTTCTGTGATGGAGTGCGGAAAGTGCTCCAATCGCTGCATGCATTCCCGTAGAATAGTCAATAATTGATGTACCAGATAATAATGGTGGGTCTTCACTTCTTCCAGTCATATTCATCAACCCACTCATAGCCTGAGCAATAGGATCAAAACCAGGACGGTGCTTTAGCGGACCAGTCTGCCCAAAACCAGAACAACGTACAATTATCGCACTAGAATTAATTTCATGAATTTGATCAGTTTTAAACCCCATTTTTTCAAGCGTACCAGGACGAAAATTCTCTATAATAATATCCGCCCACTTAAAGAGCCTTGTTAAAACATCCTTTGATTTTTGGTGACGGAAGTCTAAGGTAATTGCTCTTTTATTTCGGTTTAAAGCAACAGTATAAAGACTGTCTTGCTCTACAAGCGGTGGTACATGTCTAGTATCTTCACCAGTTAATTTTTCTACCTTAATGACTTCAGCCCCCATATCCGCAAGTAACATACCACAATAAGGACCAGCAATAAGTCTAGATAAATCAACTACTTTAATTCCATTTAGAGCCCCATTCAACATAGTTCCTCCTTTTATCAAAAAAGTAGATAAAATAATATACTTAAGTGTAGCCTTTTAAACAAAGTCACTATCTATTAACTTTTATATCTTAGCACTTGCCCATCCAACAGTTGTCAGTTCACCCTTATTATTCTCTGTCCAAACCTCCAACTTAATTGTTTTGGTATCACCGTTATTAATAATATCCTTTATAACACCACGGACCAACACACTTTCATCCGTTCTTACCGGACGGATAAATTTAACCTTCATCCACCCAGTACTAAACCAATTACATTCAAAGAAATCCACTAACATTTCTATTAAATAGCCAACTTGTTGTAAGGCTTGAACTATAGGAAAATCTAAATCTGATTTTCGAGCGTAATTTAAGTTATTATGAATATTCTCAAGATAATCACCCACAAAAGAATAAACAGCTGCTTGTTCAGGTGTGATTTGCTTCTTTACAGGAAATAATGATCGGCCGATTCGAATCTCGCCATTCGCTTTTTCTATTGGTTCGAGACTTTTATCATATTCACCAGTTACGATATTTTTTTTATCTATAGCATTTTTCTTTTCCTTTTTAGCTCCCTTTGACTCCAATCCGGTTTCATCCCCAAATATCTCTGTTCCACGTCGGGTAATTATCTTCCTGCCATCTTCACCTTTTGCCTCTGCTTCCATAACCACGTAACCTTTATTATTTTTATTATATTTTTCTACATATTCTGCCGAGAGAGTAACTTCTTCGTTTACAAACACGGGATTATGAAACCATATCTCTTCTTCTGTATGAAGTCCTCTGTTAGTGTTGGGATCATAGTTTAAATAATAAAGTGCTGCTAGATCATTTAATAAAATTCCAGCTTGAGCTGTCCTCCTCCCAAAGGGTGATTTACCAAATGTCCATGAGTGATAATAATCCTGTGTAAAAGCATATGTTTTCACCTTATGCTCATCAACTAAACGCTTAATAGGACCAAATTTCTCAGGAATATGAATATTATCAAGAGAAGCTACTTTTTCACCAATTTTTTCAAATAGCAAGCAACCAACCCCCTTACAATAGTATTAATAATGTTTTTAGAAAACTTCATTATTTGTTTTTTTTATTTCAGATTATCAAAATAATGACCTCCTATCTTTTTTTGAACGGTTCATTGAATCGTTTTTATTGCTTATTCAGAATAATATTATAATTTCTATCTTTTGTCAACATTCAGTATCTTATTATTGTTTTAATTTTTTAGATATTAATTGATTACTTAATTTGTACAAAGAAAAGCTCCTATCATCAGTTCTCCTTTACCATCAATTAACTTACGATTTGTTGCTTCCCTTGGTTAAGCTATAGGCTCTGTGTTGCATTTATTTTTTATTTTGTTAACTATTACTCACTAATTACCTTTGACAATTAATTAAAAATCCCTCTTGTGTGAGGTCTAATGACTGGTATTACTGCATATTTATGTTTTGAACAGTGTTCATCTTGAACGATTGAACATTTTACTTAAAAGATCTAGGAACTGGTAAAAGGAAGCAAAAAAGTGGGAGGATTTTAAAGAAAAAGATGCTGAGGCTGCGCTAAGAAAGGTAATATTAGAAATGGATGAAAACCGATATATTGAACCAAGTAAGAAAATTTTTTCTACATTTATTGAGTTTTGGTTTGCTTCTCACTACCGGAAGAGTATCAAGGAGACAACTATAGCTAACAGAGAATACATCCTCAAAAAGCATTTAATTGAAGAAAACCCTTTTTCTAATAAAGTGGTATCAAAATCACTACTGATGATATAGATAACCTTTATAACATGAAACTTGAAAAAGGGTATAGTACTAGCTATATATAAAAATACATCAGATGTTGCATCAGTTTTTTGAACAAGCTGTTAGATGGAATGAAATACCTGTCAACCTGTTACCACTTCTAACCCACCGAGTGTAAAACAGGAACAAATGAAAATATGGTCGTTTGATGAAATTAGTCGTTTTTTTAAAGCTTATAGGAATGAAAAACATTACTTAGCATTCCTCCTAGCTATTTACACAGGACTGCGTGAGGGAGAAATCCTAGGGTTAAAATGGAGCGATATTAACTTCAATGACAAATATCTTCAAGTGAATCGTTCTCTTTTTCATATGTTTCAAAAAAGTATTTTCAACTCCTAAAACTAAAAATGCGAGTAGAAAGATACCCATTTCAAACTTAGTGGAAAAAGAATTACTTATTCATAAAGAGAAGAAGGCAGAATTAAAAAGACAAATAAGAAAAACATATCAAGATCAAAATTTGGTATTTTGTACAGAATCTGGTACCCCCTTATATCCTAGAAATTTAATTTTGATAATGAAAAGGATTATAAAGGTTACAGAAATTAAAGATATAAGTTTTCATGAAAAACGACCAAAGAATTTCAATAAGATTTAGGAGATGCATTTGATGAAAGGATCATTTTATAGAAGAAGATGTACTTGTAAGAAAAAAAGATGTGTTTGTGGTTCTAAATGGGCTTTTACTATAAATCTTGGTCCCAATCCAAAAACAGGCAGAAGAAAACAAAAACAAAGAAGTGGATTTAAAACAAGGGAAGAAGCAGAAAGAGCTGCAAACGCATTACTTTATGAATTAAATCAAGGAACATACATTGAGGAAAAAAGTACTTTATTTAAAGATTTTGCATTGCAATGGCTTACAATCTATAGTCAGAGTCGGGATGTCAAACCTGGTACCGTTCGAGTAAGAAAACATGAAACAGATAAATTAATGCCTTATTTTGCATACTTAAAACTAAAGGACATTACTTTAAAGCAGTATCAAGATGCTCTTAATGATACGCTGATAACACCTTAGATGGAATTCATCGAACTGGTAGGATGATTTTTAGAAAAGCCGTCGAGATGGAAATCATTAAAAGAGATCCAACGGAATTCGCTGTTATAAAAAAGGCAAAGAAAACCATTGAGGAATTAGAAATGCCGGAGGTTCCGAGGTATTTGGAGAAAGATGAACTGGCATTATTCTTAGAAACTGCTGTTAATAAAGGGCTAGAAATGGACTTTTTGGCCTTTTTGACACTATCTTATACAGGGATGCGAGTAGGCGAACTAGTATCTCTCAAATGGAATGACATCAATTTTAAAGAAAATACCATAAGAATTATAAAAACATACTATAACCCTTCTAACAATACGGTTAAATACCATTTAGTACCTCCTAAAACAAAAGGTTCGGTAAGAAAAATCATCATCGAAGATATAGTAATTAACGCGTTAAAAAAACACAAAGAGATGCAAGATAACGTTAAAATGGAAATTGGGGATTCATACTATGATAAGGATTTTATCTTTGCAAAGACGAGCCAGTATCCTGGATATCCCATTTTAATTAAAACGGTAGAAATGAGAATGAAACGGTTATTAAAAATAGCTGGGTTAAATCAAGAATTCACGCCCCACTCGTTAAGACATACTCATACTTCCTTACTTGCAGAAGCAAGAGTTGGTCTAGAATAAATAATGGATAGATTAGGTCATACAGAAGATAAAACCACCAGAAATATTTACTTACATGTAACAAAAGAATTGAAAAAGAGGCTTCTCAAAAGTTTGGTCAACTGATGAGAAGCCTACAATAATGCACCAAATGTTAGCCAAATGACCTTTTTCTTACACATAACCCTTATATATCAAGGTTTCTAGGGACAACTTACATCATGCCGCCCATTCCACCCATGCCGCCCATGTCAGGCATTCCGCCGCCGCCTTCATTTTCTTCCGGCTTGTCAGCGACAACTGCTTCTGTAGTCAGGAACATAGCTGCGACAGATGCTGCGTTTTGTAATGCAGAACGAGTAACTTTTGTAGGGTCAACGATACCAGTTTCAACCATGTTTACCCATTCGCCAGTTGCTGCGTTGTAACCAATACCAACAGTTTCGCCTTTAAGACGTTCTACAATGATGGATCCTTCAAGACCTGCATTGTGCGCGATTTGACGAACTGGTTCTTCGATTGCGCGAAGCACGATGCTTACACCAGTAGCTTCATCACCTTCAAGGTTAAGTTCTGCTACTTTATTATAAACATTCACAAGTGCAGTACCACCACCTGCAACAATACCTTCTTCTACTGCTGCACGAGTTGAGTTCAATGCATCTTCAATGCGTAGTTTACGTTCTTTCAATTCTGTTTCAGTTGCAGCACCTACTTTGATTACTGCTACACCACCAGCTAATTTAGCAAGGCGTTCTTGTAATTTTTCTTTGTCAAACTCAGAAGTAGTCTCTTCAGCTTGTGCACGGATTTGTGCTACACGGCTTGAGATTGCTTCTGGGCTTCCGGAACCTTCAACAACAGTAGTGTTTTCTTTTGTTACCACTACTTTGGATGCGCGACCCAATTGCTCGATTGTTGCAGATTTAAGATCTAATCCAAGATCTTCTGTAATTACCTCTGCACCAGTTAAGATAGCGATGTCTTCAAGCATTGCTTTACGACGGTCACCGAATCCTGGGGCTTTGACAGCTACAGCGTTGAATGTACCACGAAGTTTGTTTACAACCAATGTTGCAAGTGCTTCGCCTTCTACATCTTCAGCAATCAATAGAAGTGGTTTGCCTTGTTGTACGACTTGCTCAAGTACTGGCAATACTTCCTGGATGTTACCGATTTTCTTATCAGTGATCAGGATATATGGATCTTCTAAAACAGCTTCCATTTTATCCTGGTCAGTAACCATGTATGGAGAAGAATATCCACGGTCAAACTGCATACCTTCAACAACTTCAAGTTCTGTGTTAAACCCTTTGGACTCTTCGATTGTGATAACACCATCGTTACCAACACGTTCCATCGCTTCAGCAATCAGTTTACCTACTTCGTCATCGGATGCAGAGATTGCTGCAACCTGTGCAATGGATTCCTTGTTTTCAACAGGTTGAGAGATCGATTTTAACTCTGTAACTGCAGTTGCTACAGCTTTTTCAATTCCTCGGCGAATCCCAACAGGATTTGCTCCGGAAGTTACGTTTTTAAGTCCTTCACGAATCAATGCCTGTGCAAGAACAGTTGCAGTAGTCGTACCATCACCAGCAACATCGTTTGTTTTGGATGCTACTTCGGAAACTAATTGAGCACCCATGTTTTCAAAGGCATCTTCCAATTCGATTTCTTTTGCGATTGTCACACCATCATTCGTAATTAGTGGTGAACCGAATTTCTTATCTAAAACAACGTTACGTCCTTTAGGTCCTAAAGTTACTTTTACTGCATCTGCCAAAACATCCACACCACGCAGCATGGCGCGACGAGCGTCTTCACTAAATTTAATATCTTTAGCCATAAAAAAGTCCTCCTTTAATTTAAATCATAAGTATTTATTTTTATAAGTAGTTATATTGTGTCTTAATTAGCTAACTACAGCTAAAATGTCATTTTCACGAAGAATTAAGTATTCTGAACCTTGGTATTTCACTTCAGTACCAGCAAATTTAGAGAAAATGATAACGTCACCTTCAGAAACTTCAAGTGCCACTTTTTCTCCATTTTCCGTTACTCGACCTGATCCTACTGCAACAACGCGGCCTTCCTGTGGTTTTTCTTTTGCAGAGTCTGGAAGTACGATTCCGCTTGCAGTTGTTTCTTCTTGTTCAACAAGTTCGATAACAACACGATCTCCTAATGGTTTAATCATGTAGAATGCCTCCTTAATTCCATATCATTTTTATTTTATTAGCACTCTCACATGGTGAGTGCTAACTCCTAATTAATATAATAATTAATCACTCCTAAAAATGCAAGCAATGTATGTTTTATTTTTCCACTTTTTTTATACAATCAGGCAGAGGAAAAGATTGAAACCTCCGCCATTCTATTATAGTTACTTATCCAAGTTATGTTAAAATGGTTACTATGAGTAAAATGATTTGCATTTAGAAGGAGACGTTTTAATTTGGCTAAAAGATACTGGTATGTAATCCTTACTTATATAATAGTTCAATTCTCGGGAATTCTAGGTGCACCTTTGCTTTTAAATTTATTCCCAATATCACCTTTTGACGCTGTCGTTTATTGGACGATCTTCAGCTTTATCGTTGGTCTCATTGTCATCCTTTATATAATGAAACCGGACATGCAAATGGGAAGCACCCGTGATGCTTCATCAGCAGGATCTGTTATTCTTTGGTCCATACTCGGTGTATTTATGGCTTTATTTGCACAAGGTATTGCCGCAACAATCGAGATGGAATTGCTTGGCATTGATCCCGGATCGGAGAACACCCAGCAGATTATGGATATTACGAGGGCCGCCCCATTGTTCATGATCATCCCGGCAATTATTGCCCCGATATTGGAAGAACTGATTTTCCGAAAAATTATCTTTGGCTCCCTGTACAAGCGAATGAATTTCTTTTTCGCCGGGATGCTCTCTGCCCTTATTTTTGGACTCATACACGGCGAGCCACAGCACATCTTAATATATGCTTCGATGGGATTTGTATTCGCGTTCCTATATGTGAAAACAAAACGGATTCTTGTTCCGATCATCGTTCATGCAGGTATGAATACATTGGTTGTGCTTGCACAATATTCCCTTTCTCCCGAAGAAATACAAAGACAGCTTGAGCAATTACAGATGATTTTTATTGGAGGTTAATGAATGGGGAAATCAATTTTAATAAAGGCTATCGTGTATTCCATCATGGGAGTGGCGTTTATTTACATTGGAATCCAGAGTAAAGTCGATACTGTCTGGAATCCCGTTACACTTATTTTCGCTGCAGTTGCAGCAATGGATTTCTGGTTAGTCCTCAAACTGCTATCACAGTATTTTCGAATCAAAAAGAAAAAGGAGTAGAATTTTCACGTTCTGCTCCTTTTTCCTTTTAATTTATACTGTCCAGTTTTTCATGCCATTCTTCTTTATTTTCTATTGTTCTCCCCAACGCCGTATAACGTACGGCAAACAAGTCATTATCTTGTATGAAAACCGTTGCGACCTCTTCCTGATCCTGCTGCACTTCATCCCCTGCAAGGGAAAATTGGAAAGAGCCTTCTTCCTGCGAATGTTCCAGCGTTTCAAAGATGAAGTTACCTGTTGTCATCTCCGAAAGGTTAGTCTCCATCATGGAAATAAAGTTTTCCGTACCGATCCGTTCATTGCCATCAAGGTAATAGTGAATGGTTACCATTTCGGTGAAATTGCTGAAGTCCTCTCCAGCTGGAAGAGATTCTGCTATTGCTTCCCCTTCTACCTCCTGATAATTTGCCAGCTGCCAATCATCGCTTTCAAAAGGCACTTCCAGGTTAGTAATTGCGGCTGCATAGGAACCTTCTATTGTGGCTTCTTCAGGGAATACATTCTCCATTACATTCCCATCCACATCTAGAGCGATGACTTCAGTTGCTTCCGTGTGAAAGATTTTCCATTCACCGTTTTCCGGCTTTAATAGATGTACACCTGCAGTTTCATTGTTTTGGAACGCTGGCCCTTCCACTTTCATTGTTGTCTGTGTAAAAGATACCGTTGCCTCTTCTTCTGTTTTTTCATCTACAAAAACATCTGTAAGCTTCATATCCAGCTGATAATCGGATAACTGGTCAATTGTTTCTCCTGTCAAATCATATAACGGAGATTCCTTATGTACTGTATCCCTATATTTTTCATAATCTCCGGTTACCAGTGCCTCCATATTCTCTTCAATGGCTGCAACTAATTTCTCATCGGCAGGTACATCTTTTTCTTCTTTTACATCTTCTGCTGGAATTTCCTGTTCATTTTCCACAGCAACTGATTCATTGTCTGCATCATTTGCACAAGCGGTAAATAACAATGAGATCAATAATAGAGATAGTATGCCCCAAAAACTTTTCCTTTTCATTCCTGGTCCCCCTTTTTTACTTAAATTGTTAGTCGATCAGTACAAAACAAATAAGCCATTGAAATCTTAAATTTCAACAGCATTATTTTAAAAAGTCTATTTTTCCAGTGAATAGTGCTTCAGGAAGTAAACCAATGCCTGCAATTCAACAGCGAGATCAATATGATGTACCCTTACATGTTCAGGGACCGTAATCCTGGCGGGTGTAAAGTTCAAAATACCGGATATTCCCTTTCCAACAAGTTTATTTGCAATCGTATCCGCTTCTGCTGCAGGTACAGTCAAGATGGCAACCTTCATATCATTCAGTTTTTCTTCCAGCTCGTCAATGTGATAAACTGGTATTTCGCCTATATTTGTGCCCACTTTTTCATCATCGGCATCAAAGGCCATAGTGATTCGGATATTATTATTTTTCAGAAAATTATAATTAAGGAATGCGGTACCAAGATTGCCTACTCCGATTAAAGCAACCTCTGTAATTTCATGCTGGTCCAGCGTGCTTTTGAAAAAGCCAAGCAAATATTCGACATTGTAGCCATACCCTTTTTTACCAAGTGCACCAAAGTAGGAAAAGTCTCTTCTTATTGTAGCGGAATCCACCTTAACTGCTTCACTTAGTTCTTTTGATGAAACTCTTGTCTTCCCTTGCTGATTAAGATTATTTATAAAACGATAGTATAATGGCAAGCGTTTTGCTGTGGCTTGGGGGATTTTGTTCTGTTCCATAAAATTTCCTCTTTTCAATCCTGTATTCGATAACGTTTCCAATCTATTTTAACAGAAATTCACAGATAAGTCGTGATGTTTTTCACAACTAAGTTGCCACCATAAATGACAATAAGATACACTATGAATGATGGGGTGAATAAATATGATACTGATGCAACTAAACGGACTATCAAAATCCTTCGGTGCTGAAGAGATTTTATCCAATATAAAAATAGAGATAAAAGATAACGAACGAATTGCCATTGTCGGAAGGAACGGCGCTGGCAAATCGACCCTGCTTAAAATTATGGCTGGCGAGTTGACTTATGATGAAGGAGACTTCTTTAAACCGAAGGATCTTACTTTCGGATATCTTTCCCAGCATATGACACTTGAATCCGGCAAAACCATCTGGGATGAAATGATGGAGGTATTCTCACATTTAAAACGGCAGGAACAACAACTTCGCTCGATGGAAAAAGAAATGGAACAAACATCCAATTTGACTGGTGAGGAGTATGAAAAGCTGCTGAAGGATTATGATAAACTTCAGCTTGCATATCAGACTGGCGGAGGGTACACCTATGAATCAGATATAAAAGCAGTACTGACCGGACTTAACTTCGCAGATTATGATTACAATACACCGATTATGGAGCTTAGTGGCGGTCAAAAGACACGGCTCGCACTCGGTAAACTTCTGCTTCAGAAACCACAGCTGCTCATTTTGGATGAACCGACAAACCATCTGGATATTGATACACTTTCCTGGCTTGAAAACTATTTAGTCAGTTATCCTGGCGCAGTTGTCATTGTTTCACATGATCGCTATTTTCTTGATAAAACGGTTTCGATTGTTTATGAAATTTCACGGCATAAAACGAGTAAATACCATGGAACATATAGTAAATATCTCGAACAAAAGGCTTTAAATTATGAACAGGAACAGAAGGAATTCGAAAAGCAGCAAACCGAAATCAAAAAAATGGAGGACTTCATCCAGCGTAATATCGTACGAGCTTCAACGACCAAAAGAGCCCAAAGCCGAAGAAAACAGCTGGAGAAGATGGAGCGAATGGACAGGCCGCTTGGTGACGAGTCTTCTGCATCATTCTCCTTTCAAATCGATAAAAGAAGCGGGAATGATGTTCTGAAGATAGAGCAGCTAAGTTTTAGCTATGAAGATGAACAAGAGCCTATCTTTTCCAATATAAAGCTACATGCAAACCGCGGTGACCGCATTGCACTTGTCGGTCCAAATGGTGTAGGGAAAACTACACTTCTCAAAGCTATATTGGGCAAACTGAAAACGGACAGCGGATCCATTCAGATCGGTACGAATGTACAAATCGGGTATTATGATCAGGAACAGACAGAGCTGAATTCTTCCAAAACCATTTTGCAGGAATTATGGGACGACTACCCTACCATTAACGAAAAGGATATTCGTACAATCCTCGGTAATTTCCTTTTTTCGGGAGAGGATGTACTAAAAGCCGTTCATACGTTAAGCGGTGGTGAAAAGGCACGGCTCGCACTTGCAAAATTAAAAATGCAAAAAGCGAATCTGCTTATACTGGATGAACCGACCAACCACTTGGATATTGACAGTAAGGAAGTCCTTGAAGCCGCACTTAATGAGTTTCCCGGCACAATCATTTTCGTATCCCATGATCGCTACTTCATCAACAAAATTGCCGACCAGGTTGCAGAGATGCAGCGAAACGGTATCACCATCTACCTTGGTGACTATGACTATTACTTGGAAAAAAAGGAAGAAGAAGCGGAACTGAAAAGACTTCAGCAGGAGAAAGAAACGGTCACTGAATCAAAAAAGAAAAAGCTTAGCTTTAAAGAAGGAAAGCAACAGCAAAGCGAAAAGCGTAAAATCCAGCGCCGGATTACTGAGCTTGAAGAAACCATTGATCGGCTGGAATCGGAAATTTCCCAAATGGAAGAAGAAATGACCAAACCGGAAGTCTATCAGGATCATGAAAAGTCACTGGAGCTCACAGACAAAGTGAGCAGCACCAAACAAGAGGTGGAACAAATGATGGAGGAATGGACATCTCTTCAAGAGGAAATGTAATATTTAGTAAAACAGCAGTAGCTCAAGGGCTACTGCTGTTTTTATCTAGAGATTTAAATTGTACTTATCTTCAAACTGATGGTGTTCCCACCTCGAAAACCAGCCTATTTAAATAGATAATCATTTTGTATCGTATACTCCACTGCCACCCGATAGACAATCCCCAGCCCGAGCATGGTGGACAATATCGAACTTCCTCCATAACTGATCAGTAATAAGGGAATTCCGGTTATAGGCATTATTCCTAGTGTCATGCCTATGTTTTGAAAAACATGGATCAGAAGGAGACTCAAAAAACCGAAACAGAAATACGAACCAAATGTTGAATTTTTGTATATACTGAGTCCTAGTGTTACAAGCTTATATAAGAGCATAAAATATAAAAATATTACAAGCGCACTTCCAATAAAACCAAAGCTCTCTCCGATGACCGAAAAAATAAAATCAGTATGTGCCTCCGGATAGTTTACTTCCAGGCTGCCCATTCCTTTACCGAAAAGCTGTCCAGATCCAAGTGCCAAATACGCACGGTCAAAATGGAAGGTAGCATCACTGGATTGCTGAGTAGGATCAAACCACGTTAGAATACGATTTACTTGGTATTGCTTAATTCCAATCAAATCCTGCGCAAGCTCCGGAAATTTTATAATAAAACCGATAACCGCTGCAGAAACTGTAGATATAATCACGGTCAGGCTCATAATGATTTTCCAGCTGATTCCAGATAATATTATCATCATACCTACTATAAACAAGTAAACCATTGCGGTCCCAAAATCAGGCTGTAATAAAATTAAGAATACCGGTACTGCAGTTATCACCAACAGCTTTACTAATAGAAAGGTGTCCGTTTTCAGGTTACTTCCTTCATATTTAGCCTTATGTCGGCTTATGACGGCAGACAAGTAGAGAATGGTCGTAATTTTAGTGAACTCTGCCGGCTGGAGGGACAGCCCTGGTAACGTAAACCAGCTTTTCGCTCCATTGATTGTTCTTGCAATGGATTCTGGACTTATCAACAACAAGACAAGAATGAAGATGCTGGCACCATAAATATATATACTTGCTTTGTAAAGCTGCTCCAAATCCAGAAATTGTATAGCTGCTACAATACACGCCCCAACAGCGAACCACAGTATCTGCCTCAAAACAAAGTTTGTACCCTCATACTGCTCCAGCTGTTGCGCATTATAGATCGCAAGGAGGCTTACACAGACAAACAGGACAAATAAAAATATCAAATCCGTTTGCATATAATAAGATTGTTTTTTAGTCATCACATCATCACCTAAACTTCTTTCCAGTTCATTTCATTGTCCATTCCTCAGGATTTCAGGATCAGAAAACATATCCACAACCAGTGCAGCATAAAAATAGCTGAATATATGGTTATTAACAAGGTTATGCACATTATCCACAACTTAAATCTAGTTTATTAACAGTTTTCATCCACAATAAAAATGTTTACCCTACCATTAGTTCTAGTCATTATCCACAGACCTGTGAATAACCTGTGATTATTTTAGAAGTAATGATGCATTTGCATTCAAATCCATTCCTGAACGTCTTCCCTGTTCAAAAGCAATTGTACCTGCCGCAGCTATCATTGCAGCATTATCTGTACAAAGCTTGATGTTCGGAATCAGCAAGGGAATTTCCGTTTCGCTGAATCTCACTTCCAATTCTTTTCTTAACCCTCTGTTGGCAGCTACCCCACCTGCAACAATGACCTGTTTTACATTGAATTCTTTAGCAGCTCTAAGCGTTTTTTCTATCAGCACTTCCACAACACTTGCCTGAAAACTTGCAGCGATATCCTCACTTTTTAGCGTTTCGCCACGTTGCTTTGCATTGTGGATTTTATTAATTACTGCCGACTTTAGTCCACTGAAACTAAAATCATAGCTGTCCTCCAGCCACGCTCTTGGGAAATCAATGGTTTCTTCTCCCATAGCTGCTAAACGGTCGATGTGCGGACCACCAGGGTATGGCAAACCGAGCATTCTTGCGACTTTATCATAAGCTTCTCCAGCTGCATCATCACGTGTTTCTCCAATTAATTCATAGACACCGTGTTCCTTCATTAAAACCAGTTCTGTATGGCCGCCTGAAACAATGAGGGCCAGTAAAGGGAACTCAAATTCCTTTTCTAATCGATTGGCATAAATATGTCCAGCAATATGGTGAACGCCCACTAATGGTTTTTGCTTAGCAAAAGCGAGCGCTTTTGCTGCATTAACACCTACGAGCAGTGCCCCAACCAAACCAGGGCCCTCCGTAACCGAAATGGCATCTATTTCATCCCAAGTCACCTGTGCTTCCTTAAAAGCTTCTTCAAGAACAAGCGTAATTTGCTCAACATGGTGTCTTGAAGCAATCTCCGGTACTACACCGCCAAAACGTTTATGACTTTCAATTTGAGAGGCTACAACATTTGTAATTATCTCTGTACCATTTCTTACAATGGCTACAGCAGTTTCATCACAACTCGTCTCTATACCTAACATTAATGTATTTTTTTTCATATTAAATTCACCCACATAACGATAGCATCTTCCTGATTATCTGTATAGTAATTTTTGCGGACCCCACCAGGTACGAATCCAAACTTTCTGTAAAGCCGCTGTGCAGGAATATTCGATTCCCTGACCTCCAGAGAGAGACGTTTTACGCCCATTTCCAGAGCATACTGCACCGTATAGCCGAAAAGCTTCTCCCCCAGTTTATTACCGCGATAATCTTTCATCACAGCAATATTCGTAATTTGCGCATCATCGATAACAATCCAAATACCAATATAGGCAATCACGATACCATCCAATTCAAGTACAAAATAATGGGCGTGCTTATTATCGATTAATTCCTGATAAAAAATATCTGTCGTCCACGGTGTGGCAAATGATGCCCGTTCTACTTCCAATACCTGATTAACATCTGAAAGTTCCATTTTCCTTATTATTACTTTAGCCATGATTTTCCTTTTCCTTCTGTTCCTTTAACCAATTTGCCTCTGCTTCCGCAAGACGCAAATAATTCGGTACTAATTCGTGGGCAGTTTCTGCTTCTTTTTCTAACCCTGCCAATCCTAAATGCCCTGCCTGCGGAACGTGGTATGGACCTTCTGGAATCACTGCAAGGTCTCCAAGGGATTGTTGTATAGCTTCTTTGTGAACAGCAATATCGGGACTTAAGAAAAGAACTCTCTTTTGCTCTTCCTTAAGTTTTTGCAAGACGTTGTCCATCAATAGATTATTTTCATCCATGACTTTCGAAAGCTTATTATTTTCCCATTTATACAGGCCTGTAAAAACGAGCCCTCTTCTAGCATCAAAAAAAGGACAGATATATTCATTAAAGAACCGTCCCTGGTATGCAAGTACTTCCAGACTGGATACACCGACAACCGGGATATTTAAGGACCATGCCATTGTTTTGGCAGTAGAAATACCGATCCGGACTCCTGTATATGACCCTGGACCTTTAGCAACGACAATTCTGTCCAGCTGGTCTGGATCCATTGAAACCTCACCCATCAGTCTCTCGATTGCAGGCATTAACCTTACGGAATGGTTTTTTGTCAGATTTGTCATTATCTCTCCAATGATTTGGTCATCCTTCAGTATGGAGACACCTAGAACCTGATTGGAAGTATCTATTGCAAGTATATTCATTACATTTACTCCTAACTCATCAATTCATTGACAATCCATTTAAAACGAGTACCAGTTGATGTAAATTCCAGTTCTCTTTTATGTTCGTCTATATAGCTGATTCTTATATTTAAACGCTCTTCAGGCAGATAATCCTCTATAAACTGTGCCCATTCCACAACTGTGATTCCATTTCCATGAAAATATTCGTCAAAACCAATATCCTCCTCGGAGTTCTCCAGCCTGTATACATCCATATGGTACAAAGGAAGTTCTCCTTCATATTCCTTAATAATCGTAAACGTAGGGCTGCTGATGTTTCGTTTTACACCAAGACCATTTGCCAGACCTTTGGTAAATGTCGTTTTCCCAGCACCCAATTCTCCTTCCAGAGTAATTACATCCCCTGGTTTAAGCAGTAATGCAAGCTTCTCTGCCAGTGATATTGTTTCATGTTCTGTATTCGTTTGGATTTTTTCCATGCAAACCACCTACTTTAAATGTGTGTAACCCTTCTTCTCCAGGACTACATCGGTTTTATTACTTCGTTGTAAAATTACCTGACCTTTACCTTCAGTTTCCGTAACATAGCCAATCTTAGTCAACTTTGTGTTCGTGCGGGCAGCAATCTTCTTCACTTCTTCCCAATCTTCAACTGAGACTGTACCAATCAATTCAAAATCTTCTCCACCGTATAATTTCCATTGTTGCTGTAATTCCAATGGGAACTGATCATAATCAGGACTTGTTGGCAGGCAAGCTTCATTCAATGTTAGCTTGACATTTGATATGTCAGCAATCTCATTAGCTTCACTCGCTATTCCATCACTGATATCATTCAATGCAACTCTGGACAGGTTTTTCAAATTACTTGCAAATTCCACTCTGGGAACAGGCATACGATGTCTTTCTATAAAATATTCCGGCTCTATAAAATTACCGGGATTTGTTAAAATATGAAATCCTGCTTGAGAATCACCGAGTGTGCCAGTGGCAAAAACAATATCTCCTGGCTTTGCATTACTTCTGTAACGTGCTTTATCCCGATTTGTATATCCAATCACCGTAATGGATACTGTAAGTTCACTGCCTGATACAGTGTCTCCCCCGATCAGGTCCATCTTATATTCTGCTGCTAACTTTTTCATTCCATCAAAAATTTGAATAAGTTGTTCCTGATTCCATTCTTTCGGGATAACAATTGATACAAGATAAAAGGCAGGCAACGCACCCATTGCAGCAAGATCGCTAATATTTGCAGCAAGCGCACGATAGCCTATATGAAATGGTTCCATCGTTTCTTTTGAAAAGTGAACATCTTCCACAAAGGTATCCACTGCTGTAATTATATCATTTTCAGTTCTAAAAACCGCAGCATCATCACCAATACCTTTGACTAATGATGGCTGACTGTATGAATGCTGTTTAATTGAATCTATAAAGGAGAATTCGTCCATAAGTATTCACCATTCTTTCTACAACTATGATAGCAAAAACATAGGAAAAAAGGAAAAATAAAAAGGGTAAGAGGATGTTATGGAAGCGAGGAGTCAATCATTTCGTAATGTATGTATGGTAAAAATGTTCCCTATAAAAATCAAAAAACACACGTTTCGTCTTTACCGAAATCATGTGCATAATCATCGTTATATTATAAAGTGGCGGTCCGGACGGGACTCGAACCCGCGACCTCCTGCGTGACAGGCAGGCATTCTAACCAACTGAACTACCGGACCAATTATATAAGCTAATCATCCAGTATTTCAAGATTGACACTGGAATTTTTAAATCCCAATTAACTAAGGAGTTTATCCGAATTGGTTAACTGAAATAATTTGGTTGTACTCTTCAAGTACTACTGATTTTCAATTATCAAAGAAGCCTATTCAACGTAGTTAATTGAAATATTTTGGTTGCGGGGGCAGGATTTGAACCTGCGACCTTTGGGTTATGAGCCCAACGAGCTACCAGACTGCTCCACCCCGCGATATGAGGGAATATGTTAAATAACAAATAATAAACTAAAGCCTGGCGGCGTCCTACTCTTGCAGGGGCAAAGCCCCAACTACCATCGGCGCTGAAGAGCTTAACTTCTGTGTTCGGGATGGGAACAGGTGTGACCTCTTCGCTATTGCTACCAGACAATCCTTAAAAACAAGGACAAGTTCTATTATATGCATTTCCATAATAAAATGCAAGGTTTTTTTATTTATACCTTGAAGACTAAATAAGAGTGAATCAAGACAT